>JADJLL010000001.1 GCA_016710095.1 Candidatus Eiseniibacteriota bacterium
GCGTTGATCATTAATCCGCCGGCGCGCGGCGGCCTCAGCCGGATCGAGCGACGGATCGGGCATGTTCTGTAGAAACCGCGGTGCCCGCGCCCGTGTGCGCGTCGCGGCGCGCGGGAGGAGAATCCACGGTCGAGAGCCGTCCGGCAGCCGCAACACGATGACGCCAGACAGGAAAGCTTTGACGTCGGTCGCGCCGAAGGGCGCGAGGGCGTGTCCTGGTGATGTCGTAGTCCGTCCCGTAGACCTCGACGTCGAAGTCGGTGCTCGGCCGTCCGAGCAGCAGGGCATCGCGCACGCATCCGCCGACGAGAAACGCGCGCGAGAACACTTCGTGCGAATCGAGCACGCGCTGGAGCGCGCCCGGCACGGCGATCGCGAGTGGTTCCCGAACGAGCGGTGACATGGCGCCCGCAGGATAAACGCTCGCGCGAAAGCGCGCAGGTTCAAGGGACGGGGGCGTGCGTGATCCCGGTCCGGGAGTTCGCCCTCGTGCGCCTCGAGGTTGGTGCGGCACTCGCAGCGGCGGCCGTCGGCGCTCACGAACGCGCAACGGTCTCCGTCGCGCTCGCTGACCGCGCGGCGCAGGTGCGCGGGAATCGTGCGAACGTTGGTCGTCGGCCGCGCGGCTATCAATTGGCTGCGAGTTGCCCCCAACCGAGCCCACGCTTCTCGATCTGCTCGACCAGCGCCTCGACCGCGCGATCGATCGCCGCCGCCGAAGTTCGCGCGGGCAGCGTGTGCCCGGTCAGCTCGAGCAGTCGCGCGATCTTCGCCATCGTGCTCTTCGGCAGCGACACCCACTGTCGCGGTTCGGGCGGCGGCGCTTGCTCGTCAGCGCCGAGGTCGGCGAAGAGTGGCCCCATCGTTTGTGCGGTTTCGGGCGACTCGATGGGACTTAGTGGCCAGCGAAAACCCTAATTCCCGCCGCCGTGGATCTTGGGTCGCATTCCTGGGTGGCGGGCGCCTTCGGGGAGGGGACTCACGCTCCGGCGTCGGTCGCGCTCGCCGCGCGGCTGTCTGGGATCAGGCGCTTCACCTGTTAGCGTCTTGCTCATGCGGCGGCGGAGCAGTGCGCGCCGCGTGCTTTCGGCGTCAGCTCCGGCGCAAGGAGCACCAGCGCCGACAGGTCAGGCACGCCGTCGGCGATCGCCGCGTACATTCGGGGAAGCGTCGCGCCATGCTGGCGGCGGAAGCGCTGAAGCGCCGACGTCGTCGACACCGCCCAGCTTCCACGCTAGCGCAGTCGAACATCGAGGGTAGCCGCGGGCAGAGTAGAGGCGTCGTGGCGCTCCACCTCGGCGATGTGCAGCAGGAGATCGGCGAGCGTGCGGCGCTCTTGGGCGCGAAGCGACTTCAGCGACGCGACCAGGTCGCGATCGGCGAGATGCGAGAGCCTGAAGCGATCCATCGTGCGACTCCGCTTCGGGGGCGGGTCACACGGTTTGTATCACGGTACTTTTCGCGTCCCGCCGTTGCGCTCACGCGCACGATCGCCCTTCGCCGCGAAAACTCTCGAGCGATCGCCCGCGTTCTCGCGGCAGCGCGCAAGCACGGCGCGATGCCGCGCGATGCCTCATCGGGCGGCGCTCGATCGCCGGCGCCCCCGCGAAATGCGTCAACGGGAAAATCAGGCGAATCACCGGCGGGGCCCGCTCCTCCACGCGCAGCCGGGCTGAACTCACCCCCACACACCCCGCCGTTTTCCCGCACACATCCGCGCCCGCAGCGTGTAGTTTTTCCGCCATCATGCCGCCGACGCTTCGACTCCATACCGCTCGCCTCGATCTCGTCGCGGGCACGCTCGCGCTCGCCGAGGCCGAACTGCGCGACATTGCCGAGTTCGCGGCCGCGCTCGGCTGCGTCGTGCCGCCGTCGTGGCCGCCGGGCGAGTACGACCGCGCCGCGATCGAGTACCTCCGCGATCGCATGCGCGAAGGTGGCGACGTCTGCGCCGGCTGGTACTCGTGGTACGCGATCGAACGCGTGAGCCGCACCGTCGTCGGCGCCGGCGGCTACTACGGCCCGCCCACGGACGGCGAAGTCGAGGTCGGCTATTCCGTGATCCCCGAAGCGCAGCGCCGCGGCATCGCCACCGAAATGACGCGCGCGCTCGTCGCGCACGCTTTCGAACAGCCGCTCGTGCGCTCGGTGCGCGCGCACACGTTCGACTCGAACCCGGCGTCCATCCGCGTGCTCGAGCGCTGCGGCTTCGCGCGCATCGGCCCCGGCGAGGCGCCCGAAACCGTCCGATTCCGCTTCGGCCGTCCGCAGGGAGCGCGCGAGACATGAGCGGCCTGCACCTGCGGCTCGCCACGCCCGACGACGCCCCCGCGCTGCGCGCGATCTACGCGCCGTACGTCGAACACACCGCCGTGTCGTTCGAGGAGATCGTTCCGGGCGTCGAGGAGTTCGCCGGCCGCATCCGCGAGTCCAACGAACGTTGGGCGTGGGTCGTCGCCGAGCTGACCGGCGAACCCGTGGGCTACGCGTACGGCTCGTCGCACCGCAAACGCTCGGCGTACCGCTGGTCGGTCGAGGTCTCGGCCTACGTGCATCCGGACTTCCATCGCCGCGGCATCGCACGCGCGCTCTACGGCGAGCTGCTCGCGCGCCTCGCCGAGCGCGGCTTCTGCAATGCGTACGCCGGCATCTCGCTCCCGAACGACGCCAGCCTCGCGCTGCACCGCTCGCTGGGCTTCACGGACATCGGCGTGTTCCCGCGCGTGGGCTGGAAGCGCGGCGCGTGGCACGACGTCGCCTGGCTGTACCGCGCGCTGCGCGAGTCACCGCCCACCGAGCCGCACGAGCGCTGATCGCGACAGCGTCGCCGCGGTCACAGCCTCGGTGCGATCACCGCCGCGGCTTCCGCCGACGTTCGCACGGGCACGATCTCGAACTCGACGAGATCCTCCCACTGCGATGTCCACAGCTGCAGCCGTTCGAGGCTCTCGGCCTCCATCACCTGCCAGCAGGTGCGGAAGTCGTGATCCACCCAGCTCGCCACGTACTTCACGTCGTCCGGCGCGAGCCGTCCGCGATCGCGAAAGCGGCGGTAGACCTGCGGCGCGATTCCCTCGGCGTAACGCTCGATCACCATGAAAAGCACGGCGTCAGTTCCTTTCGTTCCGCGGTGCGAGCACCGCGAGCAGTTCGAACTCCTGGCAGACCAGCTCCAGCCGCTCGTGAAACACGGTCCCCAATCTCGCACACTCGCGCTCGAAGAACGCGCGGTGCCCGCGGCGCCAGTCTTCCAGCGTGCGGTCGCCTTCGCCTTCCTTCGCCGCGAACTCCGCGGTCACGTCGGCGAACGCGACGTGCGACGACGCCGTCACGCGCGTGAGCAGCACGGGCTCGCCCGCGTGATCGAGCACGATCGCGACGTCCCCGACGGCCGGCTCGCGCTCGCCGTCGGCCTCGAGCCCCGCGACCGACATGCAGGTCGCACGCTTGTCGCCGTCGCGGATGAGCGCGATCAGCCGCGCGGAAAGCTCGGGCGAGTCGCCGTACTCGTCGAGGAACACGCGGCCCTCGGGCACGGCGACGCCCCGTTCGCGAATCCGTTCGAACGCCGCGGCCAGCCGGTCCATGCGCGGCTCAGCGCACACGCACGATCGTCTTCGTGCGCACGCCGTCCGCGGTCGTGAGCCGCGCCCAGTAGAGCCCGGGCGAAGCCTCGCGTCTTTCACCAACGGACTCACGTCCGGTCCACGACGCATGTGTCTCGCCCGCAGGCGCATCGCCGTCGAATACTGTCGCCACGCGGCGCCCCGAGATGTCGAGCACGTCCAGCCGCGCGTGCTGCGCGCGCGGCAGGACCACGCCATCTGAACGGGGCCGCGCGAGGGGTTCGGCGCGAGCGCCAGGCGCAACTCGGGACGTGCCACGGGCCGCGACGGCGCGTCGAGCGTGATCGCGCCCGCGTTGAACGCGGTCCAGAGCGAGTCGAGCTGGCGAATGCTGTCGGGCTGCGTCGAGAATGCGACGAGCACGCGATGCGTCTCGTCCGTCGTGTGCGCGGTCGAGTCCCAGAGCGGCGCGGCCCAGCCGGCGTACGTGTTCGGCCCGTAGCCGCGCACGAAGCGCTGCCCGGCGGGCACGGTGCTCGGGTAGATCGTCGCGACCGACTGCCCCAGTCCGAGCCTGTAGCCCACTTGCTGCAACCAGCGGCCGTCCCAGCCCTCGTTGATGCACGCCGTCGTGCAGTACCCGCGCTGCTGCAACGCGCCGTTGGTGTCGCGGTAGCGCATCGCGCGATACGTGTCGAAGAACGCCAATCGCGGCACCCAGTCCTGGTAGCTGCCGGTGTAGGGCACCTGCGAGTACTGGATCGTGCGCTCGACCACGAAGTAGCTGCGGTCGCCGTAGAACCAGTACCGGGTCAGCACCGGCGGGCGGCCCTCCGAGACCGTGCGCGTCGAGACCTGCGCCGCGCGGTCGGACTGGCTGTCCACGTGCCAGTCGATCTCGACCAGCTGCGGCGGGTAGATCGAGCCCTTCGAGCCCGTCCCGCGCATGTCCTGCCCGAAGTACTCGGTCTGGGTGTTTTCCTCGCTCGAGAGGTCCCGGACGCGGTCGCGGTCCTTGTAGACCAGCGTGACGATCATGTCCGGCCGGGTGAGGTCGAACTGGATCCGGAAGTGTTCGCTCTCGACCGTCTGGGTGAACGGCGTCCACGGTCAGCTGCCCCGGGTCCACGGGGACGATGTCGAACGCGGGCACGGTGGCCGGGGCCGCGGCGAGCAGCAGCAGGGCGGGGGCGAGGATGCGGAGTCGAGGGGCTCTTCATGTGCGGGAGAGTCTAGGGGAGCGTCCCCGGGCCAACCAGTGTTCGCTCACGGAAAACGTCCGGCTTCCTCCTCGGGCTCCGTTCACCCGTTGCACGCTGCAATCGTGGGGAGAGTCCCGTGGCGGACTGCGAAATCGCGAGTTGCGGTCTTGAACCGGGGGGCCGCCTTCCGTAGAGTGCGGCCCGAATCCAGCAGTCACTCACCACCTTTTAATGGGACCCGAGAGGTCCCGAAAGGAGACTCGGATGACCATGTCCGTCTCTGCTCCGCCCGCCCCGGCGCCTGTGAGCGCGGGGTCTTTTCATCGGTACTCGGTTCACAGCGACGCGCGCCACCTCCTCGCACTCGAGGGGATGACGCGCGATGTCCTGCTTGGCCTCCTCGAGGATGCCGCGACCGAGCGCGAATGGCTGCGCTCCGGCGCGCCGAACCGCACCGACCTGGCCGGCTGCTCCGTCATGCTCGCGTTCGTCGAGGACTCGACCCGCACGCGCATGTCGTTCGAGATCGCCGCGCGGCGCATGGGCGCCAACGCGCTCACGTTCAACGCCGGCGCCTCGTCGCTCAACAAGGGCGAGACGCTGCTCGACACCATGCGGCTGTTCGAGGCGATGGGCGCGCAGCTGCTGATCATCCGGCACTCCATGTCCGGCGCTCCGGCCTACCTCGCGCAGCACCTGCGCGCGACCGGCGTGATCAACGCCGGCGACGGCATGCACGAGCACCCGACGCAGGGCCTGCTCGACCTGCTCACGCTGCGCGACGCCTGGAGCGGCGAGTTCGAGGGCAAGCGCCTCGCGATCGTCGGCGACATCGCGCACTCGCGCGTGGCGCGCTCGGCGATGGCGGGACTGAGCACGCTCGGCGCGCACGTCACCGTGTGCGGCCCGGGCACGCTGCTGCCGGCCGACGTCGAACTGCTCGGCTGCACGGTCGCGCCGACGGTCGAGGACGCGATGGAAGGCGCCGACGCCGTGATGGCGCTGCGCATCCAGAAGGAGCGCATGGAAGGCGGACTGCTGCCCTCGCTCGTCGAGTACGCGCGCGAGTGGGGCGTCAATCACGAGCGCGTCGCGCTGCTCAAGCCCGGCGCGGTCGTCATGCATCCGGGACCGGTCAATCGCGGCGTCGAGCTGCAGGCGTCCGTCGCGGACTCCGCCCGCTCGGTGATCCTCGACCAGGTCGCCAACGGTGTCGCCGTGCGCTGCGCGGTGCTCAAGCGCTGCTGGCAGGCGTGGAAGGAGGCCGCATGAGCACGATGACGCTGTTCAAGAACGTCACCCACTGGAAGACCGGCGAGAAGGTCACGGTCGCGGTGGAAGACGGCGTCGTGGTGCCGATGCCGAAGCGCGGTCACGAACACGCGCGCGTGCTCGAAGCGCCGCACGCGGTGCTCGCGCCCGGCCTCGTCGACCTGCACGTGCACCTGCGCGAGCCCGGTCAGTCGGGCAAGGAATCCATCGAGACCGGCACGCGCGCCGCGGCCGCGGGCGGCTTCACGGCCGTCGCGTGCATGCCGAACACCGTGCCCGTCGTGGACACGCCCGCGTGGGTCGAGTGGGTGCTCGCTCGCGCGCGCGGCGCGGGCTACGCGCGCGTCTACCCGATCGCCGCCGTCACGCAGGGCCAGAAGGGCGAGCAGCTCGCGCCGCTGCAGGCCATGGCGCGCGCGGGCGCGATCGCGTTCTCCGACGACGGCCACCCGATCGAGAGCGCCGCGATGATGCGCCGCGCGCTCGAGTACGCGCGCAACACGGGCCTGCCGATCATCGGGCACGAGGAAGATCCCACGCTGCGCGTCGGCGGCGTGATGAACGAAGGCTTCACGGCCACGCGGCTCGGCCTGCGCGGCCTGCCGAACGCGGCGGAGAGCATCATGTGCCGCCGCGACGCCGACCTCGCGGAGCTCACCGGCGGACGCGTGCACCTCGCGCACCTGTCGGCGGCGCAGAGCTTCGACGCGCTGCGCGACGCGAAGCGCCGCGGGCTGCCGGTCTCGGGCGAGACGTGCCCGCACTACTGGGTGCTCACCGACGAGGCCGTCGCGGACTACGACACGCACGCGAAGATGAACCCGCCGCTGCGCTCGGAGGCCGATCGCGCGGCGTGCATCGCCGCGATCGTGGACGGCACCATCGACTGCTTCGCCACCGATCACGCTCCCCACACGTCCGACGAGAAGGCGCGCCCGTTCGCGGAAGCGCCATTCGGCATCGTGGGGCTCGAGACCGCGCTGGCCTTGACCCTGACGTACCTCGTGCACCCGGGCCATCTGTCGCTCGCCCGGGCGATCGAGCTGTGGGCAGACGCGCCGCGGCGGCTGTTCAACCTGCCGGAGGTGGACCTGGAGCCCGGCTCCGAGGCCGACCTCGTGTTGTTCGACCCGCAAGCGGAGTGGACCGTGGAACCCGACCTGTTCTTCTCGAAGGGACGCAATACGCCCTTCGCCGGCTGGAATCTCAAGGGCCGCGTGCTCGCGACCATGATGGCCGGGCGCTTCACGCACCTGGCGCCCGAGATCGATTTCGATCACCAGCTCGTGCTTCCCTCGGAAAGCCAGAAGTGACGCGGCGTCCACCGGCCATGCTCGCGCTCGAGGACGGGCGCGTGTTCCGCGGCGAAGGATTCGGCGCCGCCACCGAGACCACGGGCGAAGTCGTCTTCAACACGGCCATGACCGGCTACCAGGAGGTCATGAGCGATCCGTCGTACTGCGGCCAGATCCTCACGTTCACTTACCCGCTGATCGGCAACTACGGCGTGAACGACGAGGACTGGGAAAGCTCGGCGCTGCGCGCGCAGGGCATGGTGGTGCGCGACCTGTGCGAGGTGCCGAGCAACTGGCGCAGCACGGGCACGCTGCACGACCTGCTCGCCTCGCGCGGCGTGCCCGGCATCTCGGGCCTCGACACGCGCGCGCTCACGCGCCACCTGCGCGATCGCGGCACCATGCGCGGCTGCCTGAGCACGCTTTCGACGAACGCCGACGAACTGGTCGAGAAGGCGCGCAAGAGCCCGAAGATGGAAGGGCTCGCGCTCGCCGACCTCGTGACGTGCGTCTTTCGGCATCAAGTGGAACATCCTGAGGCTGCTGCGCGCGGAAGGCTTCCGCGTGCGCGTCGTGCCCGCGCGCACCCCGGCCGCGGACGTGCTCGCGATGAAGCCGGACGGCGTGTTCCTGTCGAACGGCCCCGGAGACCCCGAGCCGCTCGACTTCGCGATTCAATCCGCGCGCGAAGTGTGCGCGAAGGTGCCCGTGCTCGGCATCTGCCTCGGCCACCAGCTCATCGGCCTCGCGTTCGGCGCGAAGACGGTGAAGCTCAAGTTCGGCCATCGCGGCGCGAACCATCCGGTCATCGATCGCCGCAACGGTGTCGTCGAGGTCACGAGCCAGAACCACGGCTTCATGGTGGACGCGGCCACGCTGCCCGACGGCGAGTTCGAGCTCACGCATTTCAGCGGCAACGACGGCACGCTCGAAGGCATGGTGCACCGTTCGCTGCCGATCTTCAGCTGCCAGTACCACCCCGAGTCCGCGCCCGGACCGCACGATTCCCGTGTCTGGTTCCGCGCGTTCTCGGAGGCCGTCGGCAAACGCCGCGGCAAGAAGGTCCAACCGGTCGCCGTGGGAGGGTTGGCCTGATGCCGAAGCGCACCGACATCAAGAAGATCATGGTCCTCGGCGCCGGCCCGATCGTCATCGGGCAGGCGTGCGAGTTCGACTATTCCGGCACGCAGGGCTGCCGCGCGCTCAAGTCGCTCGGCTTCGAGGTCGTGCTGCTGAACTCGAACCCGGCGACGATCATGACGGACCCGGAGTTCGCGGACCGCACGTACGTCGAACCGCTGCTGCCCGAGATCGCCGAACGCATCATCGAGAAGGAGCGCCCCGACGCGCTGCTCCCGACGCTCGGCGGCCAGACCGCGCTCAACCTCGCGGTCGAACTCGCGCGCCGCGGCGTGCTCGAGGAGTACGGCGTGCAGTTGATCGGCGCGTCGCTGTCGGCCATCGAGACCGCCGAGGACCGCGACCTGTTCAAGAAGGCGATGGAGCGCGCGGGCCAGCTGCTGCCGAAGAGCGGCTACGCGACCAGCGTCGCCGACGCCGTCGCGCTCGGCGAGACGCTCGGCTATCCGCTCGTGATCCGCTCGTCGTTCACGCTCGGCGGCCAGGGCTCCGGGCTCGTGAAGGACCGCCGCCAGCTGCGCGAAGCCGCGCGCATCGGCATCGCGGCCAGCCCGAACGGCAGCATCCTGATCGAGGAGTGCCTGCTCGGCTGGAAGGAGTTCGAGCTCGAGGTCATGCGCGACCGCGCGGACAACGTGGTCATCGTCTGCGCGATCGAGAACTTCGATCCGATGGGCGTGCACACGGGCGACTCGATCACCGTCGCGCCGGCGCAGACGCTGAGCGATCACTGCTACCAGCGCATGCGGGACGCGGCGCTGCGCATCATCCGCGAGATCAAGATCGAGGCGGGCGGCTGCAACATCCAGTTCTCCGTCCATCCCGACACGGGCGAGATGCGCATCATCGAGATGAACCCGCGCGTCTCGCGCAGCTCGGCGCTCGCGAGCAAGGCGACGGGCTTCCCGATCGCGAAGATCTCCGCGCTGCTCGCGGCCGGGCTCACGCTCGACGAGATCCCGAACGACATCACCAAGAAGACGCCCGCGTGCTTCGAGCCGTCGCTCGACTACTGCGTCGTGAAGATCCCGCGCTGGGCGTTCGAGAAGTTCCGCGTCACCGAGCGCCGCCTGGGCACGCGCATGAAGTCGGTCGGCGAAGTCATGGCGATCGGCCGCACGTTCCCCGAGGCGCTGCTGAAGGGCTGGCGCGCGCTCGAGACCGGCGGCGACCTGCTGCCCGGCGCCGCGTCGCCGGAACAGATGGAAGAGCTCGAAGTCTCGCTGCCCGAGCCGAACCCCGACCGCCTGCGCGACCTGTTCCGCGCGCTCGCGGCCAACGTGACGCCAGCCGAGCTGTCGCGCCTCACGGGCATCGACCCGTGGTTCCTGCACCAGATGAAGCGCATCACGGACTTCGATCACCTGCTCCGCGACACGGGCTGGGACGAGGACCGCGTGCGCGCCGCGAAGCGCCTCGGCTTCTCGGACCGGCACCTCGCGTTCCGGTTCGGCATGAAGGAGCGCGAAGTGCGCGCGAAGCGCATCGCCGCCGGCATCGTGCCGGTGATGAAGGCCGTGGACACGTGCGGCGCCGAGTTCGCCGCCGAGACGCCGTACTTCTATTCGACGTACGAGGAAGAGGACGAAGTGCCCGCGCCGCTCAAGCCGCGCGTGCTCATCCTCGGCAGCGGCCCCAACCGCATCGGGCAGGGACTCGAGTTCGACTACTGCTGCGTGCAGGCCGCGCTGGAACTCAAGACGCGCGGCTTCGAAGTGCTCATCGCGAACTCGAACCCCGAGACCGTGAGCACGGACTACGACGTCTCGAGCCGGCTGTACTTCGAGCCGCTCACGGCGGAGGACGTGCTGAACGTGGTCGACGCCGAGAAGCCGATCGGCGTGATCGTGCAGCTCGGCGGGCAGACGCCGCTCAAGCTCGCGAAGGCGCTGCACGAGGCCGGTGTGCCGATCCTCGGCACGTCGTACGACGGCCTCGACCTCGCCGAGAACCGTTCGCGCTTCCGCGAACTGATCGAGGAGCTGGGCCTGCTGCAGCCCGAGAGCCGCATCGCCGGTTCGCGCGAGACCGCGCTCGCCTGCGCGGACACGCTCGGCTATCCCGTGCTCGTGCGGCCGTCGTACGTGCTCGGCGGGCGCGGCATGCGCGTCGTGTATTCGCGCGACGACCTCGAGGACTGGCTGCTGCGCGAGGCGCTCATCTCGAACGAAGAGCCCGTGCTGCTCGACAAGTTCCTCGAGGGCGCGCTCGAGATCGACGTGGACGCGGTGTGCGACGGCGAGACCGTCCTGGTCGGCGCCGTGATGGAGCACATCGAGGAAGCCGGCATCCACTCCGGCGACTCCACGTGCGTCATTCCGCCGTTCACGCTCGGCGACCACACGATCAACGAAGTGCGGCGCATCACGGCCACGCTCGCGCGCGCGCTCGGCGTGAAGGGCCTGATGAACGTGCAGTACGCCGTGCGTCACGACCACGTGTACATCCTCGAAGCGAACCCGCGCGCCTCGCGCACGGTGCCGTTCGTGAGCAAGGCCGTGGGCATCCCGCTCGCGCGGCTCGCCGCGCGCGTCATGACCGGCGAGCGGCTGGCGGACATTCGCCCGCGGGAGCCCGAGGTCACGATGGTCAGCGTCAAGAAGCCCGTGCTACCGTTCAACCGCTTTCCGGGAGAAGACGCGCTGCTCGGCCCCGAAATGAAGTCCACGGGCGAGGTCATGGGCCGGGACCTCGACTTCGGGCGGGCGCTCGCCAAGGCGCACCTCGGCTCGGGCGAACCGCTGCCCACGTCCGGCACGGTGTTCCTGAGCATCCGCGACGACGACAAGCGCTCGATCACTTTCATGGCGAAGAAACTGGCCGAACTGGGGTATGGACTGGTGGGCACGCGCGGCACCGCGCGGTTCCTGCGCCGCAACGGCATCCGCGTGCGCGAGGTGTTCAAGGTGCACGAAGGCCGTCCCCACATCGTGGATCTCATGGAGAACGGAGAGGTGCAGCTCGTGATCAACACGCCGCTGGGCCGCCAGACCGAGTACGACGAGAAGGCCATCCGCGAACGCGCGGTGGCGCTCGGCATCCCGGTCATCACCACGGTGGCCGGCGCGATCGCGGCCGTCTCGGGCATGGAAGCGCTGCGCCGCGGGGCGCTCGACGTGACGGCGCTGCAGGAGGCGCTCTGAAGCGTTCCCGTCTCGCCGCGGCACTGCTGCTCGCGCTGACCCTCGCGTCGCTCGGTTCGTCGTGCGCGTACTACAACACGTTCTTCCTCGCGCGTCGGTACTACTTCAAGGCGACGAGCGGCGCGCCGTACGAACTGGAACGGCAGGGCGGCGGCACCGCGCAGCAGTACTCGCGGTCGATCGACTACTCGAAGAAGGTGCTCGGGCAGTACTCGAAGTCGAAGTGGGTGGACGACGCCTACCTGATGTGGGCGAAGAACCTCATCGGGCGCGACGATCCCCTGCAGACGATCAACATGCTGCAGAGTTTCGCGGACCAGTTCCCGAAGAGCGAGCTGAAGCCCGAAGCGAAGTTCTACCTCGGGCTCGCGTACCGCAACGCGCGCAAGTACCCGCAGGCGGTCTCGGCCTTCGACGAGTTCCTCACGCTGACGAACAAGCACCCGCTGCTGCCGTACGCGCACTACGAGCGCTCGAAGGCGCTCATGTCGCTGCAGCGCTACCGCGAGGCGGCCGACGGCGCGGGCGTCGTGCTGCAGCGCTGGCCCAAGCACCTGCTCGCCGACCGCGCGCTGCGCCAGCGCGCCGAGGCGCGGCTGCAGCAGGGCGACTACCTCGCCGCGCGCGAGGACTTCCGCGTGATCGGCAAGCGCGCGGTGAGCGAAGCCGACCGCTTCGACTTCTTCATGCGCGAGGTGGACTGCCTCGAGTCCGCGCGCGAGTTCGACCAGGCGCTCGCGCTGCTGCGCGGCGAGCTTTCGCACACGCCGCCTCCGCCGGCGACGGTCGCGGGGCAGTTGCCGCCCTCGGGCTCGGATCATTTCGGCCGCCTCACCATGCGCATCGGCACCGTGCAGCTGCTCGCCGGCAAGTTCGACGAAGCGGTCGCCGAGTACCGCAAGGTCCTCACGGACTATCCGAAGACCGCGATCGCGGCCGAGGCGCAGTACCGCATCGCCTACGGCTACGAAGCCGTCGCGGACAACTTCGAGCGCGCGCAGCAGGAGTACGGGCTCGTGAAGGACCAGTTCGGCATGTCGAACTACACGCAGCAGGCGCAGACGCGTTCGGACGATCTCTCGCGGATCATGCAATACCGCAAGGGTGGCGCGGGCGCGGACTCGCTCGAGAAGAAGGCCGAGGCCGGCTTCCTGACCGCGGAGCGCTTCCTGTTCCAGCTCGACAAGCCCGATCGCGCGCTCGAGGAGTACGCGCGCGTGGTCGCCGAGTATCCGAAGACCGCCGCCGCGGGCCGCGCGTTGAACGCGCAGGCCTGGGTGCTGCGCCGCAAGCTCGACCGTCCGGCCGCCGCCGACTCGATGAACTGGCGCGTCATTCACGAGTATCCCGCGACCGAGGCGCAGATCGCCGCGCGCGACTACCTCGAGGCCGCGGGGCAGACGGTGCCCGACTCGCTCATCAAGTTCCCCGTGCCGAAGGTGCCCGAGCGCGACACGACGGCCGCGCTGACGCCGGTGCCTGCGAACACGCCGCCGCTCGGCTTCGGTCCCGGCGCGATGTCGCACGAGGATTCGCTCGCGTGGCAGCGCACGCGAGCGCGCATGACGCCGGTGCCCGGCGACAGCGCGATGATGCACGAGATGCGCAACCTGTACCCGAACGATCCGCGCTTCGGTCCCGGAGGCGCGGGCGTGCAGCGCGACTCGCTCGGCCGTCCGATCAATCCGTATCCGCCGCGCAACAACGTGCCGCCCGGCATGCCCGTTCCGGGCGCCGGCGTGATGCAGCCCGGCGTGCTGCCGCAGGATTCCTCGTACACGAGGGAACGGCGTTGAGCGCTGCCGAGTCGAAGCGCAAGCCCGGAGCGAAGCGCGCCGCGTGGTCGCAGGTGACCGCGCGCGTGCGCGAACAGCGCGACTACGCCGAAGGTTTCCGCTGGCTCGACCTCGACGTGCCCGCCGAGTTCGGCGAGCCGGTCGCGGGCCAGTTCGTGCAGCTGCTGCTCGAGTCGCCTTCGCCCGTGCTGCTGCCGCGCCCGATGAGCGTGGCCGGCGTCACGCGCCGCGGCGCGAAGACGACGATCGGATTCCTCTACGCGCCCGTCGGCGCGGGCACGCGCGTGCTCGCGTCGCTCGAGCCCGGCGAGACCGTGCGCATCACGGGGCCGCTCGGGCAGGGCTTCCCGCTCGACGAGCCCGGCACGCCGGTGCTCATCGCGGGCGGACGCGGACTCGCGCCGCTGCTCATGGCGGCCGAAGCGCTCGCGAAGCAGCGTCGTTCGTGCGAGTTCGTGTTCGGCGCGCGCAACAAGTCGCTGCTGATCGGGCTGAACGTCGCGAAGGACGTGCTCGCCAAGCGCGGCGGGCGGCTGCACCTGTGCACCGACGACGGCTCGCGCGGGCTGCACGGCAACGTGATCGACGTGCTCGACAAGATCTCGCCCAAGCTCGAAGCGCCGCTCGTGATTCACGCGTGCGGTCCGCACGGCATGCTCGGCGCGATCGCGCGCTGGGCGCTGGCGAACGGCGCGCGTGCACACCTCGTCATGGAGAGCGTGATGGCGTGCGGCACCGGCGTGTGCCGCGGCTGCCCGCTGCCGCGCTCGGCCGAGGCGCGCGACCGCGTGCTCGCGACCGGCGATGCAGCCTCCGCGCTGCAGGGCAATCCCGAGTGGGCCATGTGCTGCACCGACGGGCCGGTGTTCGAAGCGCGCGAACTCGACTGGGACCGGGTCGAATGAGCCACGGACACGCCTGGGGCAAGCCGGTCGCCGAGAAGCGCGTGGACCTGTCCGTGCGCATCGGATCGCTCACGCTCCGCAATCCCGTCCTCACCGCGAGCGGCACGTTCGGCTACGGCGACGAGTACTCGCACGTCGTGGACCTGCGCGCTCGGCGGCGTGGTGACCAAGACGGTCACGGTGCATCCGCGCCCGGGCAACGGCCCGACGCGCATCGCCGAGACCGCGAGCGGCATGCTCAACTCGATCGGGCTCGAGAACGTCGGGCTGGAGCGCTTTCGCGACGAGAAGCTGCCGCGGCTGCGCGCGCTCGACGCGACCGTGATCGCGAGCATCGGCGGCGAGACCGCCGAGGAGCTCGAGGAACTGCTCGGTGCGCTCGGCGGCCAGGAGGGCGTCGGCGCGTTCGAGGTGAACTTCTCGTGCCCGAACGTCGCCGCGGGCGGCGCGCGCTACTGGGCCGATCCCGCGCGGCTCGAAGCGACCGTGAAGCGCCTGCGCCCGCTCACCGCGCGGCCGCTGATCGCGAAGCTCTCGCCCGACGTGACCGACATCCGCGCGACCGCGCGCGCCTGTGAAGCGGGCGGCGCGGACGGGCTGACGTGCGTGAACACGTTCGTCGGCATGGCGATCGATCTCGAGCGCATGCGCAGCAAGCTCGGCAAGGCGACCGGCGGCCTGAGCGGTCCCGCGATCAAGCCGCTCGCGCTCGCGCGCTGTCACGAGGCCGCGCACGCCGTGCGCATTCCCGTGATCGGCTCGGGCGGCATTTCCAGCGGGCGTGACGCGCTCGAGTTCATCGCCGCGGGCGCTGCCGCCGTGCAGGTCGGCACCGCGACCTTCGTGGAGCCCGGCGCATCGTCGCGCGTGGTGGACGAGATGCGCGCGTGGCTCGCCGCGCACGGCGTGGCGCGCGTCGAGGACTTTCGCGGCATGTTCGCCGCCCCGCGGCGCAGGGGAGCGCCGCTCCGGAGATTCGTGCATGAGTCCGTCCGCGGAGTTCGCTGTCGCTTTCGACGTCGCCACGCTGCCCGAAGCGCTCGCGCTCGACGACGCGCTGGGCGAGGGGCCGGAGTTCGCGAAGCTCGGGCTCGAGCTGTTCGCCGCCGAAGGGCCGGCGGTCGTGCGCGGGTTCAAGGCGCGCGGACGGCGCGTGTTCCTCGACCTCAAGCTGCACGACATCCCGAACACCGTGAAGGGCGCGGCGGCTTCGGCCGCGCGGCTCGGCGCCGACCTGCTCACCGTGCACGCGACCGGCGGCCCCGAGATGATCGCCGCCGCCGTGCAGGGCATCCGCGAGGCGGGCGGCACGACGCGCGTGGTCGCGGTCACGATCCTCACGAGCCACGATCCCGCGCACATGCCGCCGGGCTTCGCGCAGCCGTTCGACCTCGACCGCACGGTGATCGCGCTCACGCGCATGTCGCTCGAGGCCGGCGCCGCGGGCATCGTGTGCGCCGCACCCGACCTGAGGCGCTGCGCGCGGCACTGGGCCCGACGTTCTACGCGATCACGCCCGGCATCCGCATGAGCGGCGGCGCGACGCACGACCAGAAGCGCGTCGCCACCGTCGAAGGCGCCGTACGCGACGGCGCGAGCCTGCTCGTGCTCGGCCGCGCGGTCACCGGTGCCGCCGATCCGCGCGGCGCGCTGCTCGCGGCGCGCGAGGACGCGAAGCGCGACAGGCGCGGGCCCAGCAGGCGCATAGGCCGGCGCTCCCCGCGGGCAGTCGGGCGAAGGAGTGGCCCGCGCGCGAGCGGCCCGGCCCTTCGAGCCACTCCAGCTTTTCGCGGCCACTGGTCACCGCCGTGCTTTGCCGGCTGCTCGTTCGGGGCGGCACGCCGCCTCGAGGGCAGGCTTCCGATGGCGAGGTCCCGGCCAGCCCAGCTCGCTCGTGCCGGGCGACTTCGAGACCGCCCTGCCTTCGGCAGGGCGACGATCGACGGACACTCGGCCGTCCACGCCGTGGCCCGGCTCCTGCCCGCTTCCGGCCGGACCTGCTGCGCGGGGACGCCGCGCGAGCACCATGATGGCGGGCGAGGGGTCCGGCTGAGCATCCGCGCCAGGACGATCTATCTGGAGCTGCTCGGGCGCACCGTGCGGTTCGCGATCGCCAAGAATGGCGCGGGCGGCGCGACCCGATCGGCAACCCGGCCGGCTCGTGTGGCACGAGCAGTCCTGCCGCGGGCGTCAAGCGCAGGAACAGCACGACCACGCCGGCCACTGCGACCGCGGCGCCCAGCAGGGCGCGCGCGGTCAGCTTTTCGCCGTTCATGCGCGAGGCGATGAACATGGAGAAGATCGGATAGCTCGCGGTGATCGACGCGGCCACGCCCGTGTCGATGTAGCGGATGGCGGTCAGCGACAGCGTCACGCCGAGGAACGGGCCCATGAACGCGCCGCCCACCATGAACGCGCTCGCGCGCCGGTCGCGCAGGCCCGCCAGCGTCTCGCGCATGGCGCGTCCCAGGCCGCGAGCAGCCACATGAACACGGCCGCCGTGCTCACGCGGATCACCGTCGCGCTCAGCGGATCGATGCCGGTCTTGAGCGCCATCTTGCTCAGCACGTAGCCGCCGGCCTGGCCGACCGCGCCGAGCAGCGCGGCGAAGATCCCCATCGCGACCGAGCCCTCGGCGTGTTCGTGCGCGATGTCGCTGCGCGCGCTCACGACCCACGCGATGCCGCCGAGCGTCATGCTCATGCCGAGCACGACGAGCGGGCCCGGTGATTCGTGCAGCACGGGCCATGCGATGAGCGCGGTGAAGATCGGCGCGCTCGAGGCGATCAGCGCCGCGCGGCCGGGACCGAGAATGACGAGCGAGCGGAAGTACCACGTGTCGCCGAAGACGAACCCGATGATCCCGGAGAACGTGAGCAGCAGGATCTGCTGCTGCGTCGCCCACACGGGCCAGGGCGCGCCGCGCGTGACGAGCAGCGCGGTGGCGAGCAGGAGGCAGGCCGTGGTGATGCGCAGCCGATTCAGGACGCGCGAACCCATCACGCGTCCTGCGGCGGCGAAGAAGTTGGATCCCGTGGCCCAGCAGGCGGCCGTCCCCAACGCGGCGAGCTCTCCGGCGAATCTCACGCGGCGCACTATGCGCACGAAAGTCGCGGGATCGCGAAGATCCTTCGGCGATCGGCCACCGCCCCGCCGAGGCCACCGGTGGCCGTCGACGTCTCCCGCCGAATCCGTTCGGCGCGACTTACCTCACGCGCACGAGCCGCGTGCCGTACTCACGGCCGTCCGCCGTCATGCGGACGAAGTAGAGCCCGGCCTCCGCCGCCCGACCCGCGTCGGTGTTGCCGTCCCACTCGAGTTCGTGCGCGCCCGCGGTCAGCGTGCCGCGCTGCAGCGTGCGCACGAGACGGCCCGCGACGTCGTACACGCCCGCGTTCACGCGTGCCGCCTGCGTGAGCGAGAGACGGATCTTCGTCCCGCCGCGGCGCCGGGTTCGGCCACGCCCTCACCGCGTCCACCGACGCCGGCCGCGGGCGGCTCGACCGCCAGCACCGCGCCGTCCTCGAGCAGGATGTTCGTGCAGCCGATGGTCGTCGGCTCCAGATCACCCTCTTCGTCGATCACGTCCACGGTGATCCACTGGTCGGGCAGGTGCGCCCAGACCGGGTAGGAGACCTGGACGTCGACGTCGGTCGAGCCGCCGCCGTCGACCGAGCGCTGGATCAGGATCGGCTCGCCCGGCGGCAGGCCGTTGAGGCTGACGTACTGCGCCTGCGGCGAGTCACCCACGCGGCCCGGCTTCACCGAGAGCACGAGGATGCGCGACGTGCCCACCGCGTCGGCGTTCGACACCGTGAAGTGCGCCGTCTTGGAAGAGCCGTGACCCACGCCGATCCAGTCGATCGGATCGAGGATCCACCACTTCTTGCTCGCGGTCGCGATACTCGTGCAGTTGAAGCACGTGTGGTTCGTGTTGTTGGTCACGTTGAACACGAAGCAGCCCGTGTTGCCCGGCGTGAGCCACACCGGGCGGGTGATGGTGACCGTCACGCTCTGGCACGAGCCGGCCGGGATCGTCATCGAGCCCGAGGACGGCGAGTAGGAGGTCGGGCCGTTCACCGAGCACGTGCCCGCGGGCAGGCCGTTGAGCGACCACGAGTAGTTCATCGACGGCGCCGAGAAGTCGTAGTTGCAGATCGTGAACGTGGCCGTCGCGGAGGTGGCGTACGGGCCGAAGTTCACGGTCGGCGGAACCTTGCACCACTGCTTACAGATCACCCACGGGTTCCACGGCCCGATCGCCTCGGAGAACGGCAGCGCACGGGCGAACACCATGGGCTCGTCGATCCAGCCGCCGAACGCCGACGTGCCGGTCGAGTTGGTCGCAATGCTCAGCGGCGCGTCGTTGCTCACGTCGATCGGCGTGCCCGAAGGCGCGGGATCGAACGCGCCGAGCAGCGCGCCGTCCAGGTAGACCGCGCCGCCCGGCGCCGCCCGGTGCCGGCGCGCGACCGTGACCGCCACCGCGTGAGCGCGCCGCCGCCGAGACGACCGGCGACGAGACGTAGATCGGCGGCGACGTGCCCGCCTGCATGCGCACGACCACGCAGCCGTTCTCGATCGACAGCGCCCAGCCCTTCGGGCCGGCCGGGCCCGCCACGCGCTTGTCGAACAGGAAGTGCGGTCCGCCGACCTGGTCCAGCAGGAACGCTCGCGACCAGCGAGAAGTCGCCGGCGTCGCCGAAGTCGAGCGAGGGCGAGTCGGTGACGCGGAGGTGATCGCCCGCGAGGCTGAAGCGCAGCCCCTTGTCCATCGCGACCGGGTTGAGGATGGACGCGAGGTCGCCGGAGATCTGCGCCGGGTTGCTGCCCGCGACATCGTGCGCGACCGGTCCGCCGGTGGCTTCGTCGAGCGGCAGCCACAGCACCCCGGCGTCCGGGAGCTTGCGCACGGCGCCTGCGGCTGCGCGCACGAGCGGCAGTTGCCGAACAGGAAGCCGGGCATGGCCGAGCCGTTGACGACGACCGTGTAGCAGCCGCCCGCGGGCTGCGTCTGGTTCCAGCCCGTCGCCCCCAGCTCGCACACCGTGTAGGTGCCGTTGGGCAGGCCCCACGCGTGGAAGGCGCCGGTGGCGTCGGTGTAGAGCGTGAACGAGCCCGACGGGCCCGGTCACGACGATCGGCCAGCTCGCCAGGCCCACTTCACCCGGATCGTGCTTACCGTCGCAGTCTTCGTCCCGGTACTTGCCGCCATGGACCGAGCCGGTGTCGTTCGGGCACGTGATCTCGATGTCGCCGATCTCGAACTTGTCCACGTTGGCGACATTGCCGTCGTAGTCGAACATCATGCTGACCGCGGTGCTGCCGCCGGCGGGCGGGAAGCCCTGCGCGCCGTAGATGTAGTCGTTCGCGCCGTAATGAATGGCGTCACCCGTGACCCAGTAGCGCCCTTCGACGCCGCCCGGCACGTACGTGCGGTAGTCGGAGTCCACGCCGCCCGCGCTGCCGTGGTACGGCGGGCCGACGTAGTTGCCGATGTCGTGCGGGTCCGGGCATCAGGTACCACGTGCCGAGATCGCAGGAGTACTCGAGCATCCGGCCCTGGTGCGCCGTCACGTGCGGTCTCGTTGAACATGTTGCGTTCGGCGAGCAGCAGGTGGCCCTGCTTCGTGAACGAGATGTCGGAGACCGGGTAGCTGTAGGACAGCGAAGGCAGGACGGGCACCGTGATGATCAGCGTCTCGGTGGAAGGCACGAAGTTGCCCGAGCCGTCGAGGTCCATGCGCCAGTGGATCACGTTCGGCGGCCCGCGTTCCAGCTGTCGTGCACCACAGCGAGAAGTAAGCTTGTTGTCCGTGTGCCACTGCACGGCCCACACGCGCTCACCCATGGGCGCGAAGCCGGGCAGGCCGTTGTCGGGCGACATGGATCGTACGAGCCCAGGATCGCGCCGCTCATGTCGAGGCGGTAGATCTTGCCGTCCTCGAAGTTGGACACGAAGAGCAGCTCGTGCACCGGGTCGTACGTGATGTTGCCCAGCCCGGCATGGCTTCCGTCGGGTTACCGACGTAGGCGGGATCCAACACGTTGGGCAGGTTCGCGAACACGCTCACGTAGCCCGTGGTGCGGTCGATCTTGAACACCGTGCCCATGGTGGCGCCGGGCAGGAGGCTTTGCGCGTCCATGTTGTAGCTGGACGAGGCGCACACGTAGATGTTGCCGCGGTCGTCGAGCGTGATCCCGAACACCGTGCCGAGCGTGTCGACCTGCCAGCCGCCGAAGCCCGAGCCGCCGACGCGGCCGTGGTAGCGCTGCATGTTCGCCCAGTTCGTGTTCATCGCCGGCACGTTCGTGCTCAGGTCGAAGAGGCTGACGACGTAGTCCGTGCCCAGGAAGCCCTGATAGGTGCCCACGGCGATCCGCTTGCCCGTGAAGTGGTTCGAGTACGCGGTGTCCGTGTACGCGGGGGCGAG
The DNA here is from genome assembly GCA_016710095.1 of Candidatus Eiseniibacteriota bacterium. Taxonomy (GTDB): domain Bacteria; phylum Eisenbacteria; class RBG-16-71-46; order RBG-16-71-46; family RBG-16-71-46; genus CAIXRL01. The sequence continues at coordinate 20,754 of JADJLL010000001.1, forward strand.
CCCGGAGCAGCGGCCGTCGGCGCACTCCTCCGGGTTGCCGGCCGCGGCGGCGGGCGAGTGGGTGGCGCCGAGGAGCAGCGCGGCGAACAGGAATGCGGCGAACGGCGAGCTTCGCATGGGTTCTCCTCTGAGCGGGCGCGAGCGGCCCGGTCGGGCGAGGGGCGGCGGGCCAGGGATGGCCGTGACGGCGTGGGCCGTCACACTGGGGACTTCGGCCCAACCCCCGCCATCTAACGGGTGGTGCTCGGAAGATTGGTGAGGGGGCGTTCCAGCCCGTTTCCCGGCGGGGACTCGCGTCGAAAATGGGGGAATCTCGCGTCGTGCCGGATGGAAGCCGGGGCCCGGAAAGGCCCTCACCAATCATCCGAGCACAACCCTCGTGCTTGACGGGGCGGACCGTGGCCACCGAATCTGCGCGGGAATGAACCCGAATGTGCAGCGTATGTCAGACGCCAGTCCGCCGGACGATGACCTCATCACCCGGTCCGCACGTGGCGACCAGAAGGCGTTCGCCGAGATCATCCGCCGCTACCAGCGGTCGGTGTATCGGGTGGCGTACGCGCTGACTCGCAACACGTCGGACGCCGACGACCTGGCGCAGGAGACGTTCGTGCGCGCCTGGGGCGCGATCGGCCGGTTCGAGATCGGACAGCCGCTCTACCCCTGGCTCGCGCGGATCTGCACGAACCAGGCGTTCTCGCTGTTCCGCCACCGCAAGCGGCGCCCCGAGACGCCCATCGAACCCCTGGTGGAAGCCGGTCACCAGTGGGGAGTGGACGACGATCCGGCGGACCACACCGCCCGCAGCGAGCGCGACGAGTCCATTCGCGAATGCTTCGCGGAACTCCCGCCCGAGTACCAGGCGGTGCTGGCCCTTCGAGTGATGCAGGACCTGAGCTACGACGAAATCGCAAAGACCCTGAACGTGCCGATCGGCACGGTGATGTCGCGCCTCTCTCGCGCGCGGGTCGAGCTGAAGAAACGCATGCAGCAGCGCAGTGGGGATGTCACATGAGCCACCTCAGCGACGATCAGCTTTCGGCGCGCCTCGACATTTCGGGCGACGCCGACGCGGCAGCCGCGGCAGCGGCCGACCGGCATTTGGCGGATTGCGCCGAGTGCCGCGAGCGGCTCGCGGCGCTGTCCGAGCTGGACGCGTCACTCAAGGGCGCGCTCACGCACGATCCGGGTGACGCGTACTTCGCGTCGTTCGCGGACCGTGTCACCGCGCGCATCGCGGCCACCCCGGCCGAGGCGCCTGCCCAGGCCGCGGCGGCTCCCGCGCGCGGCGCCGTCCGGACATCCGGCGGCGGCGGCTTCTTCGGATGGCTGCTCTCGCCGCGCGGGCTCACGCTCGCGGGCAGCATGGCGGGGGTCGCGGTCGTCGCGGCGCTCGCCTACGTGCTCACGCGCGACGGCGGCGCGGATCGCTTCGCGCAGCAGGTCGCGCCGAAGTCCGAAGTCGGCGCCACGGCCGACGCGCAGCCTCCGGCCGAAACGCAGTCCGCGCCCGCGACGACGGAAGCGCCGGCTCCGCAGTCCGACGAAGCGACGCCGACGCCGGCTCCCGCCGCGCGCAAGGAAGCGGCGACCTCGGCCACTCCGGCCCCGGTCGCGCGCACGATGCCTTCGGCCCGCGCGCAGGAAGTGCGCACGGACGCCTCCGGCGAACCGGTCGCCGTGCGGAACCGCGAACTCCCGCAGGGCCGCTCGCTCTCGGCGAGCGCACCCACCACCAGCTCGAGCGGGCCCGCGCGCGTGCAGAAGCCGCAGACGGTCTCGCCCATGGGCGGCACGCCGGCGCAGCGCGCGCCGGAGACCGCCGAGTCCGCCGCGCCTCCAGCGCCGCCGGCCACTCGCACCGTCCCGCAGGCGACCACGTTCGCCGCACCGCCGACGTCGACGCCGACACTCGCGAAGCCCGTTGCGCCGCCGACGCCCGCGCCGAACCCGACGCCGACCAAGTCGCGCTTCGACGTGAGCAAGCTGTTCGAGAAGGCGAAGGCCGGCGCAGCCGGCACGACGAGCACGCCGCAGGCGCCGCAGTCGCAGTCGCAGGGCTTCGCCTCGCCGCCCGCCGCGAACGATGCCGCCGCGCCGAGCGTGACGGCCCCGGTCACGCCGCCGATGTCGCAGCCTTCGCTCGAAGGCGCCAAGGGCGGCAACGCCCGCCGCGCGAACGAGTCCAACTTCCGCGCGTCGGCGTACGACATGGCCGCCGGCCGCGCGCGTGAGGCCGAAGCGATCGCTGCGCGCACGCACGTCGCGACCGACTGGGACCGCGCCGCCGCCGCGTGGCGACAGGCCGCGCAGGTCGCGGGCGAGCCCGGGCAGGAGCGCGCCTCACGACGCGCCGAAGCCGAAGCGCGCATGACCGCGTGGCGCACGGAGCCGAACGAACTGCGCCGCGTCGCCGCCCGGTCCGCGGTGCGTGGCTGGATCGCGGTCGCCGAACCCGGCGCCGACCAGGAAACCGCGAAGAAGCTCGAAGCCGAACTCGGGCGCTGACGCACGCGCGGGGCAAACGGGAAACGGGCGGCGCGGGAATCGAAATCCCGCGCCGCCCGTCTTCGTTTCGCCGAGACGCGATCACCGCACGACGACGAGCCTCCGCTGCGCCACGCGCGTGCCGCTCTCGAGGCGCGCGAAGTACACGCCCACCGGAACGCGCGAGCCCGCGCCGTCGCGCAGGTCCCACGAGGGCGCGTGCGTGCCCGCGTCGAGCACGCCGTCCTCGAGCACGCGCACGAGCCGTCCGTCGAGCGCGTACACGGCGAGCCGTGCGCGCGACGAGGACGGAAGCGTGAACGCGAGCCGCGTGGCCGAACGAGCGGGTGAGGGCGACGCCGGAGCGAGCGCGAACGGCACGCCCTCCGGACCGCCGACGCCCGTGGTGCCGTTGCGCACGCGCACCACGCCGCCCGAGGGGATCGAAGCGGGCGTCCCGTCGTTGAACCAGAAGTGCTCGAACTCGAGCGGCATGTTCGTGCCGAGCGGCGCGCCCGGCAGGATCACGAGCCGCAACGTGACGATGCGCGTGGACGCCGAAGCGAGCGGCGGCGCGCCGGCGGCCGCGAGAGCCACGAAGGACGCGTTCGCGTTCACGAACGGCGCGCCCCACGGCTGCAGCATCCCGTCGTTGAGCACGGTCGCGCTCTGCACGATCGCGGGATCGAGCGGGATCCGGAAGTCCACCGAGTAGATGCCGAGCCCGGTCGGCGCGACGGACGCCGTGATCGGCACGTCCACCGTTCCGCCCGGCGCCACGTCCTTCACCGGGATCGAGACCGTGATGGGCACCGCCGCGGCGGGCGACGCGCCGCCGAGCGCGAGCGCGACGAGCGCCGCGCCGGCGAAGCGCGGCAGGAGGAGCCGAAGAGAAACGCGCGTGAGGTTCATGAGCGCCTCGTGGAGAGCACGACGAGTTTGCGGGAGAGCGTCTGCCCGCCCGAGACGAGCCGCACGAAGTAGATGCCCGCGTCCACGCCGAGCCCGCGCGCGTCGCGGCCATCCCACGCGGCGTCGTGACGGCCCGGAGCCATGGCGCCGTCCACGAGCGTGCGCACGCAGCGGCCGTCCACACCGAAGATCGCGAGCTGCACGCGCTCGCCGCCCGGCACGCTCGACGGCAGCGTGAACGGAATGCGGCAGCCCGAACGCACCGGATTCGGCGCGCTCTCGCCGAGCGCGAACGCGAGCGCGCCGCCGTCTTCGACGTCCGCGAGGTTGCGCACCTGGATCACGCCGCTCACGACCTGCGCGTCCGGATCACCCTCGTTGAAGATCAGCTGCGACACCGTGAGCGGGATGTTCGTGCCGGAGACGGCCGACGCGGACACGTCGAACTCGAGCATGCACAGCTCGAGCGCCGCGTCGTCGAACGGTGTTTCGCCCGCCGCCGCGATCGTGATCGAGTTGGGCGTCGTGACGCGTACGCCCGGATTCGCGCCCCACTCGGACCACAGCGACGAGTTCGTCGTGCGCGCGCCCGTGATGCCCGTGCCCGACCACGTCACCTTGAGCTGTTCCGAAACGATGCCGAGCGCGCCGACACCGCGATCGGAGAGCAGCGGCACGCGCACCGTCGTGCCGGGCCGCGTGGTCACCGTGCCGAGCGTCGCCTTGAAGTCGTAGACGCGCACGAGCGTGTTGACGTCGGTCGAGCCGATGTTGTCCGTCGCGCGCACCTGCGTGACGCCGCTGTGCGCGGCGGTGAGCAGGCCCGTGGGGCTGATGGTCGCGACGGCGGGATTCAGTACCGTCCACGTGAGCGGGAGCGACGGCGAGCCCGACACGGCCATCTGCTGCGTCTGGCCCGCGAGCAGCGTGACCTGGTCGGGGCTCACGTTGATCGGAGGCAGCGGGCTGACGGTGATCGTGCCGTTCGTGGGCTTCGCGACGAGCGTCTCGTTGAAGAGCGCGCTCGTGAGCGCGAGCCCCGAACTGCCCGAGGTCGTCGTCGAGGCCGTGAACGTCACGTAGCAGAGCACGCCCGAGCCGTTCAGGTCGGTGCCGCCCGCGAAATCCACCGTGCACAGGTTGGACGAGCCGCCGATCGAAACAGTGCCCCAGCCGTTCAGCAGCGTGCCGGGCGGCGTCGTGACCGAGTACGAGGCGACCATGTTGCCGAACCACGACAGCGTGAACTGTCCCGAACGAACGCCGAGTCCCGCGAGCGACGTGACGGTGATCGGCACCGCGACCGTCTGCCCGAGCGGCGTGACGCCGGCGCCGGCCGTGAGTCCCATGCCGCGGATCGAGATCACGCCGGTCGTCGTGGACGAGTGCAGCGCGGCGTCGGTTCCGGTCACGGTGACCGTGCCGGGCGCCACGCCGGTGAGCAGGCCCGTTGCCGAGATCGTCGCGACCGCGGGATTGCTCGTCTGCCAGCTCATCGGATTCGTGACCGAACCGCTCGCGGTGAACTGGAGCGTCTGCCCGCGGATCAACTCGCCCACGTCGGGCGAGACGTCGATCTGCGGCGTGGTGTTCACGGTGAGCGTGCCGTTCGTCGTGGTCGCCGTGGGCGAGCCTTCGTTCAGCACGACGTTGCTCAACACGAGCGACGACGCCGTGGCGTTCAGCTGCGCCGGGTTGATGAGGAATCGGACCTTGAAGAGCGATCCGGACCCGGTGAGCACCGTGGTGCCGGCGCTCGAGAACGACACGCGGGTGACGCCCCCGACGCTGGCCACGGCCCACGCGGGCGTGTTCCAGCCCGCGGCGCCGGAGATCGTGCCGGTGTTGACGACGTCCACGACGGAGATGATCGCCGGGTTGTACGCGAGGCTCATCTGCGCGGACAGCACGCCGAGCCCGGTCATGCTGGCGGTGTTGATGTCCACGTCCACGGTCTGGCCGGCGAGGCCGCTGTTGCTCGCGACCGAGAGCGCGACGGCTCCCGCGACGCCGGAGCCGGCGGCCGAAGCCGCCAGAGCCAGCGCCCACGCGAGCACGAATGTGCGAAGTCGTTTCATGACGTCGTCCCCTTTCCCTCGCGCCCGCGTCAGCGGACGACGATCAGGCGCTGGGTGAAGGACGACGCGCCCACGCGGGCACGAACGAAGTAGAGGCCCGAGGCGGCGGCGGAGCCGTCGTCGCGCGCCAGGTCCCAGGTGAGCGTGTGGATGCCGGCGCCGAGCGGCGCGTGGGCGAGCGTGCGCACGTGGCGACCCGCCACGTCCACGATGCTCACCTGCGCGGCCGAGGAGCGGTCGCCGGTGCCGATCGTCAGTTGGATCGTCGCCGGTCCCTTCGCCGGGTTCGGCGACGGACGGCCGAGCAGCGAGAGCCGCGGCGCGACCGGCGTGCCGCCGGACGAGGCCGAGACTTCGTTGACGCGCGCGAGCGTCACGTCGGGCGTGCGGAACGGCGCGTCGCCCGCGGTGAAGCGCAGCGTCGCGATCGTGCCGCTCGCGAACGGTTCGAGCGTCGCCATGGCCACCGCGGACGTGGCGCCCTCGACTCGGCTCGCCTTGAGCGCGCTGCCGTTCGCGGGCTCGAAGCCCGACAGGAGCGAGGCGTCACCGTTCTCGAGGCGCAGTTCGAGCGCGTAGCCGGGCGCATCGCCCGTCACCTGCACGGGCACCGACCATTCGGTGCCTTCACGCACGGCGTCGCCGAGCGTCACCGCGAACGTGCCGGTCGCGCGCTCGACGAACTGCCGCGCCGCGAGCGCGCCGCCGGGCGCTTCGTGCGCGCCGGTCGAGGCCGCGGGGAACGCGGGGATCGCGCCGGCGACCCACTGCAGGATCAGCGAGCCGTCGAACGCGGTCACGCCGAGCGAGCCGCTCACGTCACCGACGAGCTTCTGCAGCGGCGACAGGCTGATCGCCGACACCGCGTACTGCAGCGCGAGCGAGGCGTCGTAGGCGAGGACGAAGCCGTTGAGCGAGATGTCGCCGAGCAGTGGATTCTGGATGCCGCTCGTCGCGAACGGCGTGTAGTCCACGTTGTTGCTCACGGCGTCGCCGGTGCCGGCGTTGGTGCCGAGGGCGCAGAGGTCCACGGTCGCCGAGGCGTCGTTCGGTCCCGAGGCCGCGCCCCACCAGTTGCCGTCGGCGCTCACGCAGAACGCGTTGCCGGTGTTGTTGATGCCGAAGTACTGCTGGCCGTACAGGCTGCAGCCGTGGATCGACGGGTTGCTCGAGCCCTCGACCGTCACGCCGACGGTGTTGTAGGCGAAGAGCGTCGAGTCGATGGTCGGCGAGGAGTTCACGCAGCGGATGGCGCCCTGCGTGGTGCCGCTCCCGCCGTAGCGGAAGACGCAGTTGCGGAAGCGCACCTGCGGGTCGATCGCGGTGCCGTCGATCTGGATGTAGCCCCAGTCCGAGAACGCCGGGCTCGTCGTCGCGCCGTCGCCGTTCGAGTCGCCGCCGTAGAAGTCGTCCTTGTACGAGGTGAACACGATCATGCTGTCCGGCTTCGTGCGGCCTTCGGCGAGGAACGCTCGCTGCACGAGGATCGAACTGCCGCCGTAGCCCTTCACCTGGACGCCGGGCTGCATCGTGAGCGTGGCGCCGAGGCCGACCGTGACCTGGCCGTTCATGAAGTACGGCATGTTCTGCCGGCCTGCGACCGCGCGGATCTTCCAGAGCACGTCCTGCGCGATGCTCTCGTTGATCACGCCGAGCGCCGTGTACCAGTTGCCGAGGAACCGGCAGTTGTTGAACACGGGATCACTCACGAGCGACATGAAGACCGGCGTGCCCGATCCCGCCGCCGTGGTCGAGTCGAAGTCGCAGTTGTTGAACGTGGGCGTCGAGGCGCCCTTGATGTAGGCGGGCGCCGTGTAGTTGCGGGTGAAGATGCAGTTGTTCAGCGTCGGACCGGCGCTCACCAGGTTCAGCACGCCCTCGGAGTAGCCGCCGTAGCGGAACCGGCAGTGGTCGAAGCGGTTCACGATGTCGTTGCTGACCGCGCTCAGGAAGAAGCCCTGCCAGTTGGCGGGAGCGGGAGAGGTCGCCGCGCCGTCGCCCATGACGTCCTGACCGAACTGGTCGTCCGCGAGCGACGTGAAGATGATCAGGCTGTCGGGCTTGCCGATCGCCGAGACGGCGCCATCCACGCCGACGTAGGTGCCGGAGGGATCGTTGAAGATGCGCCCGAACTTGATCACCACGCCCGGATCGATCGTCCACTTGGCGCCGAAGGCGATGTTGATCGTCGTGGACGGCACGTAGTTGAGGTTCGAGTACGGGCCGATCTTGCCGACGCGCGTGCGCACGTCCTGCGCGATCGTCTCGCCGAGAATGCCGAGCGCGAGGTACTGAGAGTTCGCGAACGTGATGACGTTGCCGTACGTCGGGCTGCTCACGAGCGACGACACGATCGGGAGCTGCAGGCAGTTGAGGATGTTGAGCGAGTCGAGCGAGGGCGTGGAGTTGCCCGTGAACGTGAACGCCGTCGCGATCTGGAAGAACTCGAGCCGGGCGAAGCGGGGGCTCGCGCTGTTCGTCGTGAGCACGCCGCTCGCGTTGCCGTTGCCGCAGAACTGGAACAGGACGTTGCGCACGATGCAGGCGGCGTCCACCGCGGTGTCGTTGAACTCGATGCGTCCCCAGTCGCTCGCCTGCGGAGTGCTCGAATCGGTCGGCGTGGTGTCGCCGGCGATCGCGTCGTCGCGGCGCGACGTCATGAAGATGCGGCCGGTCGTGTTGTTCGAGCCGACCAGGTTCAGCGCGCCGTTCACGTTGAAGACGATGTACGAGCCGCTCGGCTTGATCACGACCTGCGGATCCACCGACAGCGTGACTCCGCTCGAGATCGTGAGCGTGCCGGTCGGCAGGTAGGCGAACGTCGGGCTCGCCGGATTGCCGACGTTGGGGCGGTACTTGATGCGGCAGTTCTGCGACAGCGTCTCGGCGATCAGCGCGAGCGCGTTGTAGCCGTTCGTGGTGTACGTGTTGCTCGTGCTGATCTGCGGATCGGACAGCACGCTCATCGCGATCGGCGCGTACGTGAGGTTGTCGAACGTGTCGCCGTCGATGATCGGCGCGCCGTCGCCGTCCACGCGGATGCCGTAGGGCGCCTTGAAGAACGTGGAGTTCGTGATGCGAGGGCTCGCGCTCGTGATCCAGAGCCCGGCCGGCCAGCTGTCGCCCGTGTAGTAGCCACCGTAGCTGACGCGGCAGTTGTCGAGGATGCTCGTCGCGTCGTTCGCCGTGCCGGTGAAGCGGATGTACTGCCAGTTGCCCGAAGCCGGCGTGGTCGTGGCGCCGTCACCGTTCGAGTCCTGCGGATTGCCGACCTGGTCGTCGTACAGGGACGTGAACACGATCGGGGAGGCCGGAGTGCCGTCCGCGACGAGCGCGCCGTCGCAGACGATGCCGCCGCCCGAGATCTGGTTCTTGATCACCACGCCCGGATCGATCGTGAGCGTGACGCCGCTCAGGACGTGCAGGTACGAGTTCATGATGTAGTAGGTGAGATTCGTGTAGCCGGCGATGTTCTGCTGGTGAAGCGCCGAGTTCACCGTCACGTCTTCACCGTGCAGGCCGATGGCCGTGATCGCGTTCGCGAGGAAGGTCATGCCCGTGATCACCGGCGTGGCGGCGACCGACTGCAGGACCGGCGTGGACGAGCAGTTGTTGATCGCGACGTTCGTGATCGCCGGGCTGCTCGTGCCGAAGAGCGCGATGCCGTGACCGCAGTCCGAGATCAACGAGTTGGAGATCCCGATGTTGTTGTTCGTCATCTGCACGGCGCCGTTCGTGGCGCTGTTGGTGCCGAACTTGAGTCGGCAACGCTGCAGCGAGCCGGTCGCGCCCTGGGCGAAGACGATCTGGCTCCAGTCGCTCCGATTGGGCGCCTGGATCGAGCCGTTGTTGTCGGTGTCGCCGGGGCTGCCGAAGTTGTCGTCGTGAATGGACGTGATCGTGATCGTGTCGCCCGCGGCCGCGGTGCCGTTCATCGTCAGGTTGCCGCCGGCGTTGACCGCGATCGCATAGCCGGCGACGGGCTTGATCACGACGCCGGGCGCCACCGTGAGGCTGCCGCCCGAGTTGATCGTGAGCGTGCCGAGCAGCACGTAGGTGACGTTCGAGACCGGGTTCACGCCGACCGTGGCGCCGCGCTTGGGCAGGTTCGCCGCCGTGGTCAGCGTCGTGCCGCGCAGGCCCATCGCGTCGTAGCCGTTGTTCGCGGTCGAGAACACGAGGCTCGAGAACACGGGCGCCGCGGTGAAGTCGAGCACGATGGGGGTGAGTGTCGCCGCTTCGATGCTCGTGTTCGCGATCGTGGGCGCCGCGCTGCCCGAGCAGTCGATGCCGTAGTACGACTTGCGCACGAAGCAGTTGTTCACGTTGTGGCTGCAGCTGAGGAACGTGAGCGCGCCGTAGCTGCTCGAGCCCGCGTACCGGATGTCGCACCACGTGAGCGCCGAGGAGCCGTCCACGGTGGCGTCGGCGAACACGATGCTGTTCCAGTCGGCCGTCGCCGGCGCGGTCGTGTTGCCGTCGGCATTCGTGTCGCCGGCCGGGTTGTTGTCGTCCTTGATGGACGTGAAATAGATGTTGTTGCCCGCGGTGCCGACGGCCTGGATCGCTCCGTTCACGGCGAGCTGGGCGCCCGGGTTGAACTTCACGACCACGCCGGGCTGCACGGTGAGCGTGACGCCGGCGTTGATCACGATCGAGTTCTTCACCCAGAAGGTGGTGCCGACGACCGTGCCGGTGGGACCCCACGTCGTGTTCGACGTGATGCCGGTCGTGATCGAGACGGTCTGGGCGAAGGCGGCCGTGGCGGACGAAAGCAGCGTGAGCAGGACGGCGAGCAGGCACAGGCGGAGCGCGCGCATGAGGGGGCCTCGGGGCGGGAGGACGAAACGCACGTGGGGGTGACCACTGCTGTGACGACGAGCGAGTCCGGGCGTCACGAGAAAGATCTGGCGTTCCCGGCGCTCGTGGATACTGGTGGGGGCACGCGATGCCCGTCCACGAAATCATCCGGGAAAACAGCCCGGATCGACGAACTTCCCCCTTGCGGGAGATCGGGTGGCGGGGACACTCTGTGCGCCCACTTTCGTCCGTCTTGCCGCAATCGCCACTTTCCGAGGGGTGCTTCCTTGTCTGAAACGCCGACGGCCGACGAAACCGCACAGAAAAAGCTCACGCCCGAAGAAATCGAGCGCCACTGGTTCGAGAACGTCTACCAGGGCGACAAGATGAAGCAGTTCACGGCGCGCGCCGTGATCATGGGCATGATGCTCGGCATGGTGATGGTGTGCTCGAACGTGTACGTCGGGCTCAAGGCCGGTTGGAGCATGGGCGTCGCGATCACGTCCTGCGTGCTCGCCTACCTCACCTTCCAGCTGCTGCAGGCGACGATCGGGCCGCTGCTGGTCAAGATGCACGGCGTGCCGGTGATCGGCGGGTTCTTCCGCTGGATCTGGCCGGACAACCACTATTCGATCCTCGAGAACAACTGCATGCAGTCGACGGCTTCGGCCGGCGGCTCCATGACGAGCGCCGGGCTCGTGAACGCGATCCCCGCGCTCATGATGCTGAGCGCGACCGCGATCCCCGCGACGTTCGAGGCGCGCTGCTTCGCGCTCATTCCGTGGGTCGCGATGATCTCCGGCCTCGGTGTGTTCCTCGCGATCCCGACCAAGCGCCAGATGATCAACATCGAGCAGTTGCCGTTCCCGAGCGGCAAGGCCGCGGCGACGACGCTCACCGCGCTGCACTCGGGCGGCGAAGAGGCCGCGAAGCAGGCGCGCGCGCTCGGCATCTCGGGCGCGCTCGGCCTCGCGATCACGTGGCTGCGCGACGCGGGCGACCTCACGTTCATGAAGACGCAGGAGATCGCGAGCGCGCCGGTGTGGGCGCCCGTGAAGGGCTTCTTCTGGCCCGAGAAGATGCCGTGGCTCAAGCTCCCGCGCATCGAGACCGTGTGGGGCACGGGCGGCATCGCGATCGGCACCTGGAAGGACGCGCCGCTCTACCTGAACCAGGTCACGATGTCGCTCGAGGGCTCGCTGCTGTTCGTCGCCTCGGGCGCGATCATGAGCTTCCGCCAGGCGTGGAGCCTCATGCTCGGCGCGGTGGTCAACTACTGCATCCTCGCGCCGCACTTCCTCAACGAGGGCGTGATCGAAGCCGCGAGCTTCCGCAAGATCTCGTCGTGGTCGCTCTGGACCGGCGTTCCCATGATGGTGACGTCGGGCCTGCTGCTCTTCTGCCTCAATTGGAAGTCGGTCGCGCGCGCGTTCGGCACGATCGCCCAGTTCCTCGGCAAGAAGGCCGACGCGAACGATCCGATGGACAAGATCGAAGTGCCCGGCTCGTGGTTCGTCGCGGGCTACGTCGGCTGCGGCACGGGCTGCGTGCTGCTCGGGCATCACCTGTTCGGCATCCAGTACTGGATGGGCATCATCGCCGTGCTCGCGACGTTCCTGCTCGTCGTCGTCTCGACGCGCGCGACGGGCGAAACCGACATCACGCCCGTCGGCCCGCTGAGCAAGATCACGCAGCTCACGTTCGGCGCGATCGCGCCGGGCAACGTGCCCACGAACCTCATGACGGCGAACATCACCGCCGGCGCGACGAGCCACGCGGGCGACCTGCTCACCGACCTCAAGAGCGGCTACCTGCTCGGCGCCAATCCGCGCCGGCAGTTCCTCGCCCAGTTCTTCGGCGTCATGGCCGGTTCGCTGATCGTGGTGCCGGTCTACTTCATCCTCATTCCGGACGCGTCCGCGCTCGGTGGCGAGAAGTGGCCCGCGCCCGCGGCGCTCGTGTGGCGCGGCGTGGCGGAGCTGCTCGCCAAGGGCGTCGAGGCGTTGCCGATCACGGCGCGCTGGGGACTGCTCGTCGGCAGCATCCTCGGCATCATCCTGCCGCTGCTCGAGATCAAGTTCCCCAAGGCCAAGCCGTACATCCCGTCGGCCACCGGCCTCGGGCTGGCCTTCACGATCAACGGCTTCAACTCGATCAGCATGTTCACCGGCGCCTGCATCGCGCTCCTCCTTTCGAAGTACGCCAAGCAGTGGCACGAGCGCTACACGGTGCCCGTTTCGTCCGGCATCATCGCCGGCGAAAGCCTCATGGGGGTGGCCATCGCGCTGGTCACGGCGCTGCCCAACCTCGCCGCGATGCTGAAGAAGTAGCCCCCGGGGGCCGAAGTTCAGGTCATGAAGACCGCCGCCGTCTCGATGTTCCTGCTGGCCGCCCTCGCCGCCGCCGTTCCGGCGCGCGCGCAGGGCGTGTCCATGGTGCCCGACTCCGCCGCCGACCACGCGCTCTACGAGCGGCTGTCGGGGCTCGTGATGGCGTCCTTCGACAGCCTGCGCGGCGGGTTCGTGCGGCGCGACGGCACGCCGTCCGAGGCGGCGATCGAGCTCGCGCTGCTGCGCGGGCGCGACGGCGATTCGCTCGCGGCGCGGCGCGGCCGGTACACGCTCGCGTGGACGCGCGCGCTGCTCGACACCGTGGGCGGCGGCTACGTGAACTCGCTCAAGGACCGCGATCCGGCGCACCCGCGCTTCGAGAAGCTCACGAGCTTCAACGCCCGCCGTCTCGAGCTGCTGCTGCTCGCGCCGGGCACGGCCGGCGACGCCGAGAAGCGCGTCGTGGACTACTTCGAGCGCGTGCTCGTGGAGCCGCGCGGCGGTTTCCTCACCGGGCAGGGCGGCTCGCAGGATCTCGAGCCCGAGGCGAACGGCCTCGCACTGCAGGCGTGGTGGCGGCTCGGCGTGAGCGACGCGGATTCGACGCGGCGCGCGTTCGCGTGGAAGAGCGGCGAGCAGGTGTGGAACGTCTGCCGGGACGCCGAGTTCGGGCTCGTGCGCAAGGACACGTGGGGCAAGATCCGCGAGCCCTCGCTGCTCGCCGACCAGGTCGAAATGGGGCGCGCGTACCTGTTCGCGTGGCGCGCGACCGGCCGCGACACCGACCTCGTGCGTGCGCGCGAGCTGGCGCTGCTCGTCTGCGCCCGCTTCGAGGACGGCGCGCGCGGCGGCTTCCGCAACGAGTTCGCGGGTGAGCGCTTCGGCAAGTCGCGCCGCTCGCCGCGGCCGTTCGAGGACAACGCGCGCGCGGCGCGCTTCGTCATGGAACTCGCGAACGCCACGAACGAGCCCGTGATCGCCGGCGCCGCGCGCCGCACGTGGGCCGCGTTCGCGAGGCAATGGGACAAGCCGCGCCTCGACGTCGCCGAGTGGGCGCTCGCGGTGCGCGCGTCGTTCGCCGACGACACTCCGCCGCGTTCGCGCTGGGGCGTGCCCGAGCCGAAGCCCGCGTCGAAGCCCGCCGTTCCCGCGAAGAAGAAGACCGTGAAGGGCAAGCGTCGCTGACGCCCGAACCCGTCCGTACGCGTTGACGCTTCCCGGACGACCGCCTACTTTCGCGCCACCCTCGTCACCCACCACCCCACACCGGAGCACGCATGCGCAAGGTCCTGATCACCGGCGTCACCGGATTCGCCGGAAGCCATCTGGTCGAGTTCCTTCATTCGCGTGGCGATTGCGAAATCCACGGTATTTACCGTTGGCGCAGCCGCATGGAGAACATCGAGCACCTGACGCAGTTGATCACGCTGCACGAGTGCGACCTGCGTGACGCGATGAACACCTACGACACGATCGCGCGCATCCGCCCGGACTGGATCTTCCATCTGGCCGCGCAGTCGTTCGTGCCGACGTCCTGGGTGGCGCCGTCCGAGTCGCTCAGCACCAACGTGCAGGCGCAGGTGAACATCTTCGAGGCGGTGCGCCGCCTGGGCCTCAAGACGCGCATCCAGCTCGCGTGCTCTTCCGAGGAGTACGGCATGGTGTATCCCGAAGAGACGCCCATCAAGGAGACCAACCCGCTCCGGCCGCTGTCGCCGTACGCGGTGAGCAAGGTCGCGCAGGACATGCTGGGCTACCAGTACTGGATGAGCTGGAAGGTCGATTCCGTGCGCACGCGCGGCTTCAATCACGAAGGCCCGCGCCGCGGCCCGGTGTTCGTCGCCAGCGACTTCGCCAAGCAGATCGCCGACATCGAGAAGGGCAAGAAGGCGCCGATCCTCCACGTGGGCAATCTCGAGGCGAAGCGCGACTTCACCGACGTGCGCGACATGGTGCGCGCGTACGTGCTGGCGCTCGAAAAGTGCGAGCCGGGCGAGGTCTACAACATCGCGAGCGGCAGCTGCTGGACCATTCAGGCGCTGCTCGATCACCTGCTCTCGCTGACCAAGGTCAAGATCGAGGTGAAGGAGGACCCGGCCCGTCTGCGTCCTTCCGACGTGCCGATCCTCCTCGGCGACAACACCAAGTTCGTGAAGGCCACCGGCTGGCAGCCGACGATCAAGTTCGAGCAGACGCTGTCGGACATGCTGGAGTACTGGCGCTCGCGCTAGAACCATGACGGCACCGGGCGGAGGACTCGCACGGAGGCTCGCTTCCAACACCCTGCACGCGGCGTCCGGCCGCGTCGCAGGGTTGTTGCTTTGGCTCCTGCTCACGCCTCCGCTGTACCACGCGCTCGGCGCCGAAGGCTTCGCGGTCTGGTCGCTGTTCTACGCGCTCACGGGCTACCTCACCGCGCTCGACTTCGGGCTGTCCGGCGCGACGCTGCGCCACGTGGCCGCGGCGCGCGCGCGGCACGACGAGCGCGCGGCGGGCGCGTTCGCGACGGTCTCGATGCTCGGCTACGCGGCGCTCGGTCTCGTGTGGATGGCGCTCGTGCCCGTGCTGCGCGGCCCCGTGCTCGACTTCCTGCGCGTGCAGGGGAGCGTGCGCGGCGCGGCGGACTACGCGTTCTTCATGGGTGCGGTCGTGTTCATGCTCACGGGCTTCGGCATGACGATGGTCGCGACGCTGCAGGCGCACGAGCGCTTCGACCTCGCGAACGTCGTCACGCTCACCGCGACGCTCGTGCAGGGCGCGGGACTCGCCGCGTGCCTCATGCTCGGGCTCGGACTGCAGGGCGTGGTGACCTCGACCGCGGCCGGCTGGGTCGTCGCGGTGGCGGTCGGTGTGGTCGCGCTGCGTGTGGGCGCGCCCGCGTTCCGCTGGGGCTCGCCCGCGGCCGCGGCGTCCAAGCTGGGCGAGAGCGTGCGCTTCGGCGCGCCGCTGCAGCTGGCGAACGTGCTCGCGGTCGCGCACCAGCAGCTCGACAAGGTGCTGCTCGCGCGTTTCGTGGCACTCGGCGCGGTCGCGCCGTACGAGCTGGGCCTGCGCATGGCGAACTCCGCGGCGACGTTCCCGCAGATGCTCATGATGGCGCTCGTGCCCGCGGCGGCCGCGTTCCATGCGGGCGGCGACTCGGCGAAGCTCGCCGAGCTGCACGAACGATCCAACCGCTACGTACTCTTCGCCGCGGCGATCGTGACCGCGGCCGTGCTCGCGGCGGCGCCGCGCCTGCTGTGCGCGTGGCTCGGCCACGCCGACGAAGCGGCGGCGCTCGCGCTGCGCGGGCTCATGCTCGCCGCGTGCGCCGGGCTCGCGGCCGGCATGGCGTCGGTGACCGCGCGCGGCATCGGCCGCACGGACCTCGAGGCCGAGTTCTCGGCCGTCGCGTTCGTCACGCACCTCGGGCTCGGGCTCTGGCTCGTGCCCGCGATGGCTGCAGGGCGTGCTGATCGCCGTGCTCGCGGGCAACGCGCTCGGCGCGGCGTGGTTCCTCGGCCGGCTGTCGGCCGCGCTCGGCTGGCCGGTCGCGCGCACCGTCGCGGCGCCGCTCGTCGTGCCCGTGCTCGCGCTCGCCGCGGGCGCCGCCGCCGGGCTCGCGCTCGATTCGGCGCTGCCCGAGAGCGTCGGCGTGAGCGCGTGGGGCGGGATGCTGGTCGTCGGAGGCGTCGCGGCGCTCGTCTGCGCCGCGCTCGCCGTGACGTTGCGCTACGTGGAATGGGCCGAGCTGCGCCGCCTGGCCGGCGCGCGTTCGGCGTGACGAAAACGGGAGAGACTCGCGACATGCTCGTGCTGAGAGACCGCAACGTGTTCGTCACCGGCGCCGCCGGATTCGTGGGACCGCACCTCGCGCGCGCGCTCGTGGAGCGCGGCGTGGCGCAAGTGCACGGCTACGGACTCGGCGGCCCCGTGAGCGCGCCGGAGATCGCGCGCTGGACCGAAGGCGGGCTTTCCGATGATGCGGCCCTCCGGGCCGCGATCGCCGAGGCGAAGCCCGCCGCGATCGTGCATCTCGCCGGGCAGAGCAGCGCGGCGCGATCGTTCGAGGCGCCCGAGGAGACCTTCCGCGCGAACGTCGCGGGCACGTGGTCGCTGCTCGAAGCCGTGCGCGAGGCCGCGCCGGACGCGCGCGTGCTCGTGATCGGCACGAGCGAGGTCTACGGCCCGTGCGCGCCCGGCACGCGGCTCGACGAGGACGCGCCGTTCCGCCCGGTGAGTCCGTACGCGCTCAGCAAGGCCGCGGCCGACCAGCTCGCCGCGTCGTTCGGCGCGTCGTTCGGCCTCGACGTCGTGCGCGCGCGGCCGTTCGGGCACACGGGCCCGGGGCAGACGCCGCGGTTCGTGATCCCGGCGTGGGCCGAGCAGATCGCGCGCGTCGAGCGCGGCGAACTCGAGCCCGTGCTGCGTGTCGGCAATCTCGACGTCACGCGCGACCTGTGCGACGTGCGCGACATCGTCGCGGGCTACTGCGCGCTGCTCGAGCGCGGCACGCGCGGCGCCGTGTACAACCTCTGCCGCGGCAGCGGCGTGAAGCTGACCGAGGTGCTCGCGGCGCTCGTCGCCGCGTCGCGCGTGCCGGTGAAGGTCGAGGTGGACCCGGCGCGGCTGCGCCCCGCCGACGTGCCGTACCTCGTTGGCGACCCTTCACGCGCGGCGGCCGACTGCGGCTGGAGCGCGCGGCTGCCGATCGAGCGCACGATGGGGGACGTGCTCGAGGAATGGCGGGCGCACCGCTGACGCCGCCTCAGTCGTTCGTGCCGACCACGCGCGGGTAGGCGTCGCTCGCGTCGAACTCGAGCGGCGAGCACTCGATCGCCTGCGCGTGCTCGAGCGCGCGGAACGCGTGCGCGCAGCGCGGCTCGATCACGATCACGTCGCCGGCGACCAGCTCGGCCTCGGCGCGCTCGCCGGTGTCCACGTCCTCGAACACGCCGTGCAGCCGGCCGCGGATCACGTAGAAGTACTCGCGCTTCTTCTCGTGATAGTGGTTGCCGCGCCACGCGAGCGTGCCGGGTAGGAACTCGAGGTACGCGATGAACCGCCAGGGCCCGCCGTTGAACACCGGCGCGGCCTCG
Organism: Candidatus Eiseniibacteriota bacterium; assembly: GCA_016710095.1. GTDB lineage: Bacteria > Eisenbacteria > RBG-16-71-46 > RBG-16-71-46 > RBG-16-71-46 > CAIXRL01. Next base: position 38,439 of record JADJLL010000001.1, read on the forward strand.
CCCGCGGCCATCTTGATGCGCACGCCGTCGAGGCGCGGCTGCGCGGGCGGCGCGTCGAGCACCGGCAGCGATCGAATGGAGACCTTGGCGAGCATCAGCCGTTCTTCGGTTCCCAGACGTCCGGAAGCACGCAGTCCCACGGGAACTTGAACTCGTCGGCCGCGTCGTACACGTGGCTCTGGCAGTTCACCACCAGCACCTCGGGCTCGGACAGCGCCTTCCAGCCGTGCATGAGCCGCGGCGGGATCTTGATGAGCCGCGGCCGCAGCGAGCCGAGGAAGAACGAGTTCACGTGGCAGAACGTGGGGGAGTCGAGCCGCAGGTCGACGATCGACACCTGCAGCTTGCCGCGCGTGACCGTGAAGTGGTCCGTGTGCACCTCGTGCAGGTGCCAGCACTTGATCACGCCGTAGTCGGTCGCGCTTTGGTAGATGTGCGCGATGTCGTCGAGGCCGTCCTTCATCCACGGCTTGCTGTAGAGCTCGGTGACTTCACCGCGGCCGTCCAGGTGCACGGTCAGGTCGCGCACGATGACGCCCTGGATGGTCGCCTTGTTGGCGCCCTGAACCTTGAAGTCGAGGGTCTTGAGCCACTCGACGGTGACTTCGTTGGCTTTCATCGGGTCTCCCTGAGCGTCCGGCCCCCGGCCTGCGAGCGGTCCGCCGAGCACGTGGCGAAGCGTGAGAAATGTGGGCGCCAAGGTACGCAGGGGGCGCGGCCGGGGCAACTGGCCCGGGCCGAATCCGGCCGGTCGGCCAGAAATCGCTTGTTCGGCCGCACGGCCGTCCCGCAGACTTTCCCCCTCTTCTCTCCCCATCTCCGGAGGACCCATGCGCCGCACCCTCGCGGCGTGCGGGGCGCTGTTGTTCACACTGGTGTTCACGGCCCCCTCGTACGCGCAGATCGTCAATGGTTCGTTCGAGCTGCCCACCTCGCCGGTCGGGTACCAGCTGCTCGGTGGCGGTTCCACGGCCATCACGGGCTGGGTGACCACCGACACCGGCGCCGAGTGGTTCACGCCCGCGTTCTACGGCTACGGGGCGCCTCCGTCCGGCAACAACGCGGTGGACATCGCGAACTACACGTTCAGCGCCGGCGGCATCCAGCAGACGTTCGCGACCACGCCGGGCCAGAGCTATCGGATCGACTTCTGGCTGGGCACGCACGCCGCTTCGGGGCGGGACGGAACCGCGACGATCCAGGTGGCGGCCGACGGCCAGCTGCAGAGCGATTCCATGAGCAATCCGTCGGGCGCGATCACCTGGCAGCAGAAGTCGTTCACGTTCGTCGCGGACGACGCCTCGGCGACGCTGTCGTTCCGCTGCCTGCAGAACGCGAACGTCCACTTCGCCTACATCGACGGCGTCGGCGCCAGCCAGGTCGTGCCCGCGCGCACGAGCACCTGGGGCCGCGTGAAGAGCATGTTCCGCTGAACGCACCGCCATTTGAGCGGTCCCGACGCCCCGGCGCCCCTTGCGCCGGGGCGTTCGCGTGCGCCGAAGAGGGCACGCGCACGGCCTTCGAAGCGCTTCAGTCACGGCCCCCGCGCGGCCGAAAACTCCTGCGCCCGAGTCCCGCGTGCGCCGGTTGACCCGTTCCGGGCCGCTCTTCTAACCTGCGCGCGCGATTCTCATGGGCTTTCCCCGGTAGCACGCTGTCATTCCACGCTGTTCCGGCGTCCCCAAGGCCGGGCTTCAGCGAAAGGATGAGACCTTGTACGACATCACCGTGGTGGGTACGGGCTACGTCGGTCTGGTGACCGGCGCCTGCCTTGCGGACTTCGGCAACAACGTCACCTGTGTGGACAACGACGCGGCCAAGGTCGAGCGCATGAAGGCGCTCGAACTGCCGTTCTTCGAGCCGGGCCTGCCCGAGATCGTCGCCCGCAACTTCAACGAGGGCCGTCTGCACTTCTCGAGCGACCTCGCCGGCTGCGTCCGCGATTCGCAGGTCGTGTTCATCACGGTCGGCACCCCGCCGCGCGCCGACGGTTCCGCCGACACCAGCCAGATCTACGCGGTCGCCAAGACCGTCGCGCAGAACCTGAACGGCTACAAGCTCGTCGTGCAGAAGAGCACCGCGCCTGTCGGCACCGCGCGCGACCTCATCGGCTGGATCGGCAAGTGGGCCAAGAAGGGCGCGGAGTTCGACGTGGCGTCGAACCCCGAGTTCCTGCGCGAGGGCTCCGCGCTGGAGACCACGCTGCGTCCCGACCGCACGGTGATCGGCGCCGAGTCCAAGAAGGCCGTCGAGATCCTGCGCAAGATCCACAAGCCGCTCTTCCTGCTCGAGACGCCGATGATCGTCACGGGCCTCGAGAGCGCCGAGCTGATCAAGTACGCCTCCAACTGCTTCCTCGCGACCAAGATCTCGTTCATCAACGAGATGGCCAACCTGTGCGAGGCGCTCGGCGCCGACGTGCAGATGGTGGCGCGCGGCATGGGCATGGACGGCCGCATCGGCAAGAAGTTCCTGCACGCGGGCCCGGGCTACGGCGGCAGCTGCTTCCCCAAGGACACGCACGCGCTGTCGGCGTTCGCGAAGAAGGCCAAGGTGAAGAGCGGCATCGTGGATGCGGTGATCGCGGCGAACGAGCACCAGATGGACCGCATGGTCGACAAGATCTGCGCCGCCATCGGCTCGCCGAAGGGCAAGAAGGTCGCCGTGCTCGGCCTGTCGTTCAAGCCGAACACCGACGACCTGCGTGAAGCGCCGCCGCTCTACATCATCGCGGGCCTCAAGCGCCGCGGTGTGAAGGTCGTGGCGTTCGATCCGATCTCGATGACGAAGGCCGAGTCGCTGCCCGAGATGCGCGGCGTCGAACTGGCCGCCGACGCGTACGACGCCGCCCGCGGCGCGAACGCGGTCGCGATCATCACGGAGTGGAACGAGTTCCGCGGCATGAACCTCGCGCGCCTCAAGCGCGTGATGAAGCAGCCGGTGCTCTGCGACCTGCGCAACATCTACGAGCCGGCCGAAGTCGAAGCCGCCGGATTCGTGCACGTGGGCGTGGGCAAGGGCCGTCCGGCCGGCGGAGCCAAGAAGAAGACTCGCGCGGCGGCGCCGAAGAAGAAGACGGTCGCCCGCAAGCGGGCTCGCTGAACTCGATGAAGCAACTCGCGAGGGGAATCCTCCGGCTTGCCGGCCTCGACGTCTACCGCGCCCGCGGTGGGGTCTTTCTTTGCCCGCGCCCGCGAGCGGGAGAGGCGGCGGATCCGAAGGCGTTCCCTTCGCCGTTGCGCCTGAACCTCGGCTGCGGCAACAAGCGGCTCGAGGGGCACTTCAACATCGACATCGTCGCGACGCCGGCCACCGATCTGGCGTGCGACATCACGCGGTTGCCCATGTTCGCGGACGGCACGGCCGAGGAGATCCGGCTCGAGGCGGTCTACGAGCATCTCTTCCGCCACGAACGGCTCGCGGCGATCCGCGAGTGGTTCCGCGTGCTGAAGCCGGGCGGTCGTCTGCGTGTGGACTGGATTCCGGATTTCGACGCCGTGGCGGGCCGTTACGTGCGCCGCGAGCCGGGTCTGCTCGGCCCGGAGTTCGATCTCGAGGAAGTCTATCGCTTCACGCACGGCGATCCGGTCGCGTGGAATGCGCCCGAGCAGATCCACAAGGACCTCTTCACGCGCGCTTCGGTCGAGCGCGAACTTCGCGAGGCGGGCTACGTGATCGAGTCCATCGAGAACGCGCTTTTCGCCGACGAGAAGTTCTCCGTCAACCTCAACGTGGTGGCCCGCAAGCCCGAATGAACGAACCTCTCTCGATCGCTGGCCGTCGCGTCCTCGTGACCGGCGGCGCCGGTTTCATCGGCTCGAACTTCGTCCACCGCCTGCTCGCGAAGCACCCCGACGCGCACGTCGTGGTGCTCGACGCGCTGACCTACGCCGGTCGCCGCGAGAACCTGCACGGCCTGCGCGACACCCAGATGACGTTCGTGCACGGCGACATTCGTGACCCGGAAGCGGTCGCGACGGCGATGCAGGGCTGCGACTACGTGCTGAACTTCGCGGCCGAGTCGCACGTGGACCGCAGCATCGAGACGCCGGGCGACTTCATCCAGACCGACGTCTACGGCGTGTTCGTGCTCGCCGAGGAAGCGCGCCGCGTGGGGGTGAAGCGCTTCATCCAGGTGTCCACGGACGAGGTGTACGGCGAAGTGCTCGAAGGGCACTCGACCGAAGACTGGGCGCTCAACCCGCGCTCGCCCTACGCGGCGAGCAAGGCGGGCGGCGACCGTCTCGCGTACGCGTACTGGTGCACGTACGGGCTGCCCGTCGTCGTGACGCGCTGCTCGAACAACTACGGTCCGCGCCAGTATCCCGAGAAGCTCGTGCCGCTGTTCGTGACCAACGCGATCGACGGCGAGATGCTGCCGGTGTACGGCAACGGCAAGAACACGCGCGACTGGCTGCACGTGGACGACCACTGCGACGCGCTGCTCACGCTGCTCGAGTTCCCGGGCATCGAGGGCGAGACGTTCAACATCGGCGCGCAGCACGAGCTCGACGTGCTCACGATCACGGGCACGCTGCTCGAACTGTTGAACAAGCCGAAGACGCTCATCCGCTACGTGGAAGACCGTCCCGGCCACGACCGCCGCTACGCCGTCGACAGCTCCAAGCTGACGCGCGTCACGGGTTTCACGCCGAAGATCGACTTCAAGACGGGCATCCGCCAGACGGTCGAGTGGTTCCAGGCGAACGAATCGTGGTGGCGCCCGATCAAGCAGGGCGAGTTCCGCGAGTACTACGAACGCATGTACGGCCAGCGCAAGGTGCTGGGAGAGGTCAAGGCGTGAAGCTGCGGTGGCCCCTCGCGTTGTTGCTCCTCTGCTCCTGCATCGTGGCCCCCGCGCTGGCCCAGACTCCGCCGCTCGATCCGCGCTACGGCGCGCTCAGCCCGGACGATATCGGCTCCGCCGCGATGGCGAGCGGCCGCACGTCGCGCACCGTCGCGATCGCGCAGCCGGGTGCGATCGATCCGGACACGTACCGCCTCGGTCCCGGTGACGCGATCGCGCTGCGGCTCTGGGGCCGCATGGCGCGCACGACGACGGTGGACGTGGACGCCGAAGGCCTGCTGCAGATTCCCGACCTCGAGCCGCTGCAGGTGTCCGGGCAGACGCTCTCGCAGGTGCGGCGCACGGTGAAGGCGCGGCTCGCGGGGCTCTATCGCGACGTGCGCGCGGACCTGAGCATCGCACGCATGCGCACGTTCAAGGTGTACGTGACGGGCGAGGTGAAGCAGCCCGGCGCGTACGAAGTCACCCCCGTGACGCGCGCGAGCGAAGTGCTCGCCCAGGCGCAGCTGCTCGACCGCGGCTCGCGGCGCAACATCGGCGTCGCGCGCCGCAGCGGCTCGCTGCGCGCCGACGTGCAACTGTTCGAAGTGGCCGGCGACCTGCGTGGCAATCCGCTGCTCGAGGACGGCGACCTGCTGTCCGTTCCCGTCGCGTCGCAGTTCGCGACCGCGAGCGGCGCGTTCGCGCGCCCGATGCGCTTCGAACTCGCGCCGGACGACAGCCTCTCGACGCTCGTGCGTCTCGCGGGCGGGGCGCTGCCCTCGGCCGATCCGGCGCGCGCGCTGCTCGTGCGCTTCCGCGACGTGTCGCACGCGGATTCCGTGCTCGTGAATCTCGGTCCCGGCGGCAGCAATCCCGCGCTGCGCGACGGCGACGCGCTCTTCCTTTACTACGTGCCCGACTTTCACCGGCTGCACTCGGTGGCGGTGGTGGGCGAAGTCGAGCGTCCGGGCTCGTTCCCGATCCTGATCGGGCGCGACCGCCTGAGCGACGTCCTGCGTGCCGCCGGCGGCTTCCGCCCGCGCGCGGACGTCGCGAGCCTGCTGATCGTGCGTGCACCGCGTGTCGCGACCGAGAGCGACGGCGAGTTCGAGCGGCTCATGCGTCTCTCGCGCGAACAGATGACGGAGTCGGAGTACAGCCGGCTGCAGACCGAACTCGCCCAGCGCAAGAACAGCTTCCGCGTCGACTGGCGGCGGTTGCAGGCCGAAGGCTCGCGCCGCGATCTCGACCTGCTCATGGCGGACGGCGATCTCGTGCGCGTGGAGCCGCTCGTCACGAGCATCCGCGTCGACGGCCAGGTCCGCAATCCCGGCATGATCGAGTACGTCGCCGGGCGCTCGCCCGAAGACTACGTCCGCATCGCGGGCGGCTACACGAGCCGCGCCGGCCGCGGCGGAACGCGCGTCACGCGCGGCGGCACCGGCCAGGTCGTTCCCGCGCGAAGCGTGCACGACCTGCAGCCGGGCGACATCATCTGGGTGCCCGAAGGCCGCGATCGGGACTACTGGAACATCTTCCGCGAAGTGCTCGCGGTGGCGGGGCAGATCGCCGTCGTCGTGGTCGCCGTCCGCCGCTGACCTGGGGAGCGCATGGATCAAACGCACGACGTCCGGCCCGTCTGGACGAAACTTTGGAGCCGTCGCCGGACGATCGCGATGTTCGCGGGCGCCGGCCTCGTGGCCGGACTGCTGCTGAGCTTCGTCATGCCCCGCTGGTACACCGCCGAGACGACGCTGCTCCCGCCGAGCGAGAGCGACTCGGGCTTCGGGCTCACGAGCCTGCTGCGCGGCCTCGCCGTGCCGGGCATCACGATCCCGACGCAGGCGACGCCCGCGGACGTGTTCCTCGCGGTGCTGCAGAGCCGGCGGCTCAACGAAGTCGTGATCAAGGACTTCGAGCTGAAGAAGGTCTACAAGCGCAAGCTCACGATGGACGCGCTCAAGGAACTCGGCCGTCACACGAAGTTCAAGCTCACCGAGGCCGGCACGATCGTGATCACGGTCGAGGACCGCGATCCGGTGCGCGCCGCGAAGATCGCGAACAAGTACGTGGACCTGCTCGACCGCTTCAACCGTGAAGTGCGCATGACGAAGGGCCGCCGCATGCGGCAGTTCGTCGAGGCACGCATGGTCGAGGCCGGCGGCGAACTCGGACGAGCGGAAGAGAAGCTCGCGGCGTACGAGTCGAAGCACCGCACCGTGGCGCTGTCGGCCGCGACGTCGGCGTCCATCGAAGCGGCGGCGAAGCTCTACGCGCAGCGCGCGGCGCTTCAGGTCCGGCTCGGCGTCATGGAGCAGTACTCGCGCGGCGCTTCGGCCGAGCAGACGCAGATCCGCCAGGAGATGTCGGAGATCGACCGCCAGCTCGCGGCGCTGCCGGGCATCGGTCTCGAGCAGGCGCGGCTGCTGCGCGAGATGAAGACGCTCGAACAGGTGCAGGGGTTGCTGCGCGCGCAGTACGAGGAAGCACGGCTCGACGAAGTGCGCGACGTGGCGACGACCGAAGTGCTCGACGCGGCCACCACGCCCGAGCGCCACTCGCGGCCGCGCCGTCTCGCGCTCCTCGTGATCGGACTTCTCGCCGGAGCCGCCGTGGGCGCGGTCGAAGCGTTCGCGTTCGCGCAGCGCACGGGGCCGGGGCCGCAGCCGACCAACGCGGCCTGATGCCCGGGACGCCGTCCTCGGCCGAAACCTCGGCGCTGCCCGCGGGACTGCGGCGGAACAGCCTCGCCAACGTCGCCGGCCGCACGGCGAGCGCGTTCGTGTGGGTCGCCGTCACGCCGTGGGCGCTGGGCCACATGGGCGCCGAGCGCTTCGGCGTGTGGTCGCTGTTCTTCGCGCTGTCGGGCTCGCTCATGGCGATGGACTTCGGGCTCTCGAGCGCCGTCACGCGCTTCGTCGCGCTCGCCGCCGCACGCGGTGAGGGCGCGCACCTGCGCGTCGTGCTGCGCCGCGCGCTGCGCGTGGCCGCGGCGATGGGCGCGGCGTGGCTCGTCGCGGGGCTCGCCGCCGGCGCGCTCTTCTGCGCCGCCTTCCACGTGCCCGCCGCGCTGATCGCCGAGACCACGCGCTCGCTCGCGTGGTTCGGGCTCGCGCTCGCGCTGCTCAGCGTGGGGCAGGTCTACCAGGGCGCGCTCACGGGCGTGCAACGTCTCGATCTCGCGAATGGCGCGTGGCTCGCCGGACTGATCGTGCACGTGGGCGTGCTGTGCGCGGGGCTCGCCGCGGGCTTGGCTGCTCGCCGCGGCCGTCGCCGCGTGCGCCGGCAACGCGGTCATGGCGGCGCTCTCGTGGTGGCACCTGCGTGCGCGCGCGCCTTCGACCGGCGGCGAAGCGGGCGAGGCGCCGCGCTGGGGCGAGCTGCTGCGCTACGGCGGCGTCGTGCAGGCGACGAACGTGCTCGTGCTCGCGCAGATGCAGGGCGGCCGCGTGCTGCTCGGCATGCTCGGGGGCCTCGCGTCGGTCACCGCGTTCGAGCTGGCGTTCCGCGTCGCGAACACGCTGTGGTCTGCGGCCGTGCTCATGCAGGGCGCGATCGCCCCCGCCGCGGCCGCGTGCTCGGCCGCCGGCGACGCGCGCGAACTCGTGTCGCTGTTCCGCTGGGGCCTGCGCTGGATGAACGTGCTCGCGTCGGTCGCGATGGGCGGTCTGTTCGTTTCGGGTGAAGCGCTGCTGCGCGTGTGGCTCGGCGCGGGCGCGGGTTACGACGCGATGGCGCTGCGCGGCATGGCGGTCGCGTTCCTCGTCGCGACGCCGGCGCTGACCGCGGCGGCGATCGCGCGCGGCGCGGGCCGTCCCGTGCTCGAGACGCAGTTCTTCGCGCTCGCGGCGCTCACGCAGTTGGCGCTCGCGCTGCTGCTGGCGTCGCGCCAGGGCGCGGCGGGCGCCGCTTGGGCGCTCGCGGGATCGTTCGCGGTGAGCGCGGTGTTCATGCTCGTGCGCGTGACGCGCTGGCTCGAGCTGTCGCTCGTTTCGGTCGTCGTGCGCGACGTGCTGCCGCACTGGGCGCCCGCGCTCGTCGCGGCCGGCGCGGTCGCGTGGGCGTCGCGCGCGGGCGTGCTGCCCGCGCCGCACGGCGCGCTCGCCGCGTTCGCGCTGCTCTCCGGCTCGTACGCCGCGCTCGCGCTCCTGCTCGGCCTGCTGCCGGGCGACACGCAGGTGCTGTGGCACCGCGTGCGCCGGGCGGCGGGTCATGGGAGCATGCCGGCATGAGCCTGTCCGCCGTCCTCATCGCCCGCGACGAAGCCCACCGGATCGAGCGCTGCCTCGAAGCGCTCCGTTGGGCGGACGAGGTCGTCGTGGTCGTCGACGACGCGAGCCGCGACGAGACCGAGGGCATCGCGCGGCGCTTCGGCGCGCGCGTGTTCGTGCGCGCGTTCGACAGCTTCTCGCTCATGCGGCAGTTCGCCGACGAGCAGGCGACGTGCGAGTGGATCCTGTCGGTGGACTGCGACGAGATCGTCACGCCGCAGCTCGCCGCCGAGATCCGCGCGGCCCTCGCGACCGAACACACCGCGTTCCGGATTCCGCACCTCGACTACATGTTCGGGCGCTGGATCCGCCACGGCGGCTGGTATCCGCAGTACCACTGGCGGCTCTATCGCCGCGCGCGCGCGACCTGGGCGCGCGCGATCCACGAACGCGTCGAGTTCGAGGGCAGCGTCGGCACGCTGCGCGAGCCGTTCCTGCACTTCTCGCACGGACGCGTGTCCGACTTCGTGAACAAGATGGCGCGCTACACGACGACCGAAGCCGAGGCGGCGCTCGCCGCCGGACGGCGGACGAACGTGCTGCGCATGGCCACCGAGCCGTTCCTGTACTTCGGCTACAAGTACGTCGTGCAGGGCGGCTGGCGCGACGGCGCGCACGGCTTCGTGCTCGCTTCGCTCATGGGCTGCTACCGGCTGCTCGTGCACCTCAAGCTCTGGGACCTCGCGCAGGCACAGCGGGGCGACCGGGATTCGCGCACATGCCCGCCGCGGACGTGAGCGTCGTGATCGTGAGCTACGACACCGTCGCGCTGCTGCGGCGCTGCCTCGCGTCGCTGCGCGCGGCGCGCGGCGCCGTGCTGCAGGTGATCGTCGTGGACAACGGTTCGCGCGACGGCAGCCCCGACATGGTGCGCACCGAGTTTCCCGAGGTCGAGCTGGTGGACTCGGGCGCGAACAAGGGCTTCGCGTGGGGCACCAACCGCGGGCTCGAGCGCGCGAGCGGGCGCCACTTCGTCTGGCTCAACTCCGACTGCGAAGTCGGCGAGTCGTCGCTCGCGGATCTCGCGCGCTACCTCGACGCGCATCCCGGCGTCGGCGCCGCGGGTCCGACGCTCGTGCACGCGGACGGACGGCTGCAGCCTTCGGCGCAGGCGTTCCCTTCGCCCGCGCGGCTGCTCGTACGCGAACTGGGCGTGCGCGCGATCGTGCGCTCGCCGCTCGTGCGCGCGCTCGCGCGGCCGTTCGCGCCGCTGTTCGGGCGCATGGCGGTCGAGTACGTGAACGCGTTCGAGGCCGGCACGCAGCCGCGCGCGGTGGACTGGGTGACCGGCGCGTGTCTCGCGTCGCCCGCCGAGTTCGCGCGCCGCGTCGGCCCGCTCGACGAGGGCTACTTCATGTACTGCGAGGACGCCGACTGGTGCCGCCGCGTGCGCGAGGCCGGCGCCGAGGTGCACTTCGTGCCCGGCGTGCGCGTCGTCCATCACGTGGGGGGAAGCGGCGGCGGTTCGCCGTTCGTCACCTACCAGCACCATCGCAGCCTCGTGCGCTGGTTCCTGCGCTGGGAGCCGGGCGCGTTCCGCCGCTGGAGCGGCGCGATCGCCGCGCTGTTCGGCGCCAAGGCGATCGCGGCCGACGTGCGCCGCGCGTTCGGCGGGCCCGAGCACTCGTGGTGGCGCCTGCGTGCGTTCTGTCTTTCGGGCGCCGTGCCCGCGGATCCGCTCGCGTGAGCGCGGCCTTGACCGGAGCCGGTCCGGGACCCGGCGCCTCTCCCGCGCGCGGCTACTGGGTGCTGCTCGCCGCGGCGCTCGTGCTCGCGTTCTTCGTGCACCCGGTCGCCGCGCTCGCGCTGCTCGCGTTCACGGCGCTGCAGGTCGTGCGCCCGCTCGACTTCCCGGCCACGTACCTCATGGTCGTGACGGGCGCGTCGTTCGTGAACTACACGCGCGGGCGGCTCACGTTCGAACTGTCGCTGCTCAGCGTGCTCATGGGCTTCATGCTGCTCACGTACACGCTGCGCCGCGACCGCCGGCTCGTCGCGCTGCAGGTCTCGCCGCTCCTCAAGCCGCTGCTGCCGTACCTCGCGCTCACGCTCTTCAACTTCGTGCGCGGCGTCGCGGCCGGGAACTCGCTGCGTTACGCCGGGCTCGAACTGCTCGCGGCGCTCGCGCTCGGCAGCACGATCCTCGTCGCGAACCAGTTCAAGCAGCGAGACCTCAAGCTCGCGCTCGGCTGGCTGTGGGTCACGGCGCTCGGGCATTCGGCGCTCGGCTTCTACATCTACTCGATCCTCAAGGTGCGCACGGGCAGCATCTACTTCACGCCCATTCCCGGCGTCGTGGCGGTCGTGATGTTCAACTTCGCGCTGCGCGCCCGCAGCACGAAGAGCGCGGCGCTCTGGGTGCTCGCGTTCCTGCCGCTGCTGCTCCACCAGTTCCTGTCGTTCACGCGCGGTTACTGGCTCTCGATCATGGTGAGCATGATCTTCTCGATCGTCGTGCACGCGTGGCGCCGGCCCGACTGGGGCGTGCGCCTGCGCCGCGCCGGCTTCCTGCTCTCGACGCTCGTCGGGCTCGGCCTGCTCGGCGCGATGGTGCTCGCGGTCGTGTACGGCATCCGCGGTCTCGGCGAGCTCGCGCTCAGCCGGCTCTCGTCGTCCACCGGCACGAGCTATTCGTTCGAGACCTCGTCGAACATCGTGCGCCTCGTGGAAGCCGCCAAGGTGATCGGCGAGATCCTGAAGGCGCCGATCCAGGGTCACGGCCTCGGTTACTCGTTCACGGTGCGCGAGCCGATCCACCTCAAGCTGATCGAGCAGTGGTTCTGCCACGAGAACTACCTGCTCGTGTGGGTGAAGCAGGGACTCATCGGGCTCGCGCTGTTCGTGTGGACGCTGTTCGCCGCGGTGCGCACGGGGCTCAAGGCCTGGCGCCACGAGGACAGCTTCACGCAGTCGTGGTGCGTGGGCGCTGCGGCGGCCACGGTGTACGTGCTCGTCTACAACCTCGTGCACTTCCCGCTCGCGGAGGTGAACACGACGTTCACGATCGCGCTGCTGTGGGGTGGCGCGATGGCGCTGACGTCGAAGGACTGGCACGTCTGGACGTGGGGCCGAGCGAGCGGCGCCGAAGCGGAGCGCCCGTGAGCGCCCGTGTCCGCGAGCCGCACGCCGGTGCCGAAGCGCCGGGACTGCTCGATCAGGCAGCGACGCTGTCGCGCTTTCTCGCGAGCGCGCCCGGCGCGCGCGGCGGACGCGCGGCGAGCTGGGCGCGCGCGTTGCGCTGGCAGGCGGGCTATCGCATGGGCGCGCGTCGCGCGCTCGTCGAGGTGGCGGGCACGCGGCTGTACGTGTATCCCGGCAGCACGGGCGCGACGGGCCTGCTGTACGTGGGCCTGCCCGAGTGGGACGAGATGAACTTCATGCTGCGCTACCTGCGCCCGGCGGATCACTTCGGCGACGTCGGCGCGAACATCGGCTCGTACACGCTGCTCGCGAGCGCGCGCCATCCGGGCGTGCGTGTGACGGCGGTCGAACCGGGCGAGCCCGCGCTCACGCGCCTGCGCGAAAACCTCGCGCTCAACGGGCTCGACGGCTTCAGCGGCGTGAAGGTCGCCGCGGTCGCGGTGGGTGACTCCGAAGGCACGGTGCGCTTCACGCGCGGCCGCGACACGATCAACCGCATCGCGCTCGGCGGTGACGGCGACTCGGTCGAGGTGCCGATCACCACGCTCGACGCGCTGTTCGCGGACGATCCGCCCGCGCTCATCAAGGTGGACGTCGAGGGCGCCGAGGATCGCGTCGTGCGCGGCGCCGCGCGGCTGCTGTCGGGCGAGCGCCCGCCGGTGCTGCTGCTCGAGTGGATCGACGAAGTGGCGGGCGAGTTCGGCGTGACGGGGGAGAGCTTCGAGGCGCGCCTCGCGGGCCACGGCTACTCGCTCGCCACGTACGACGCCGACACGAACACGCTCACGCCGTGGCGCACGGGGCAGCCCGCGAAGGCGCAGAACCGCATCGCGGCGCGCGATCTGGAAGCGGTCGCGTCGCGGCTGCGCGAAGGCGCGCCGTTCGGCTTCACGCCGCCCGTTGCCGTGCGCATGCAGTTGGACGACGGCGCCACCGGCGCCCCGAAGCGTTGAGCGAAAGGGGACTCGCGTGCGCGTGCTCTACCTGAGCTCCCGGTTCCCGTGGCCGCCGCATCGCGGCGACCGGCTGACCGGCTACCAGATGCTGCGCGCGCTCTCGCGCCGGCACGAGGTGACGCTCGCGAGCTTCGTCGAGGAGCCGGGCGCGGTCGAGGGGCTGGCCGAGATCGGCGCGCTCTGCCGCCGGATCGAGTGCGTGCCACTCTCGCGCGCGGCGTCGTGGCGCCAGGCGTTCCTCGGGCTGCCGCTCGGCGTGCCGTCGCAGGTGAGCTACTACCGTTCGGCCGCGATGCGCGAGACGGTCGCGCGCCTCGTGCGCGACCTGCGCCCGGACGCGATCTTCGTGCAGTTGTTCCGCATGGCGCCGTTCGTCGAGTCGCTCGACCATCCGTGCAAGGTGCTGTTCCTCGCCGACTCGCTCGCGCTGTCGCTGCAGCGCTCGCTGCCGTACCAGCCGCCGGTGCGCGCGCTCGGCCTGAGCTGGGAGCGCCGGCGCGTCGCGGCGTACGAGCCCGCGATCAGCCGCGCGTTCCGCGAGAGCTGGGTGCTGTCGGACGTGGACGCGCGCGACCTCGAGTCGCGCGGCGCGCAGCGCATCGCCGTCGTGCCGCACGGCGTGGACGAGCGGTTGTTCGATCGCGAGCTGAAGGCCCCGGCGGGCGAGCGCGCGGTCTTCCTCGGCAACCTGAGCGTGCCGCACAACGTCGACGCCGCGCAGTACCTCGTGCGCGAGGTCTGGCCGCTCGTGCGGCGCGAACGCCCCGGCGCGACGCTCGAGATCGTCGGCGCCGATCCGGTGCCCGCGGTGCTCGCGCTGGCTTCCGCGGACGGCGTGCAGGTCACGGGCGCCGTGCCGTCGCTTCTGCCGGTCTGGGACCGGGCCGCCGTCACCGTGGCGCCGCTGCGCTATTCGGCCGGTATCCAGAACAAGCTGCTCGAGCCCATGGCCGCGGGTGTTCCCGTGGTCACGACGCCCCAGGCTGCCGAAGCGCTGGGGGCCGTGGACGGCCGCGAACTGCGGACGGGAGCGGATCCCGCCGCGCTCGCGCGCGCGACGCTCGACGCTCTCGCGGAGGGCGAGGGCGCACTGCCCATGCTCCGCGCCGCCCGCGAACTCGTGCGCAGCCGGTTCTCGTGGGAGACCCTCGTCGGCCGGCTGGAGCGGCTCGCCGCGACTTCCGCCTGAGCGAACAGGGCGCCTTGGGCTCCCGCGGACCCCTCCGGCGGCGACAGTCCCGGGAACTTCCCTCTCCGGCGGATGTAATTCTCTCGTGCGCCTTGTGACGTCAGCAGTTGACTCGCCCCTCCCGGCCCGTCTAGCCTGCGTGGCCGTATCAAACGAACTTGGCCGGGCTGCCGCCCGCGCGAGTTCGCACACCATCGCGCAACATCATCTTTGCTTGGCGCTCAGTGAGGAGCATCCATGAGGGTCCTGGTCACAGGAGGTGCCGGCTTCATCGGGTCGCATCTGGCCGAGGAGCTGCTCCAGCGTGGACACGAGGTCTGGGCTCTCGACGACCTCTCCACCGGCCGGGTCGAAAACCTCGCCACCTTCCAGCGCCATCCCGGATTCCGCTTCCTCGAAGGCAACGTCATGGACGGCGCCCTGGTCCACGGGCTCGTCGCCCAGTGTGACCGGGTCTATCACCTCGCCGCCGCCGTGGGCGTGAAGTACGTCCTCGAGAACCCGCTCCGCTCGCTCCTGACCAACATCCGCGGTACCGAAGTGGTGTTCGAAGCCTGCGCCGCCCACCGCCGCAAGGTCATGGTGACGTCGAGCAGCGAGGTATACGGCAAGGGCGTCTCGGTCCCGTTCCACGAGGACGACGACCGCCTCATGGGCCCGACCCACAAGCTGCGCTGGTCCTACGCGGCCGGCAAGGCCGTGGACGAGTGCCTCGCGCAGGCGTATTTCCAGCAGCACCGCCTGCCGGTCGTGATCGTGCGTTGCTTCAACACCTGCGGACCGCGCCAGTCGAGCGCGTACGGCATGGTGATTCCCAACATGGTGCAGCGCGCAATCGCCGGTGAGCCGATCCTCGTGTTCGGCGACGGCCAGCAGTCGCGCTGCTTCTCCGCCGTGCACGACGTGGTCCGCGGCACGCTGATGCTCATGGACAACCCGGAGGCCGAGGGCGAGGTCTTCAACGTCGGCTCCGACGAGGAAGTCACCGTGCTCGAGCTGGCGCAGCGCATCAAGCGCATGTGCCACAGCGATTCGGCCATCGAGTTCGTTCCCTACGAGCAGGTCTACGGCCGCTCGTTCGAGGACATGCGCCGGCGCGTGCCGGACCTTCGCAAGATCCGCCGTTTCGTGGGCTATCGCCCGCTGGTGTCGCTCGACCGTCTGCTCGAACTGACGATTCGCGACCACTGCGAGCAGATCGGCATTCCCTGCCCGATCGAAGCCACCACGGCCTGACGCTCGCGAGGGAGGGAGCCCCCTCCTTGTTGCCCCTGGTCGCTTTCCCCATCGCGCTGCTGGCCGCGCTCGTGACGACGCCGCTCATGCTGCGGCTCGCGTGGGCCACCGGCTATCTCGACCAGCCCGAGGCGCGCAAGCTCCACACGTCGGCGACGGCGCTGCTGGGCGGCGCGGCCGTGTTCCTCGCGGCGATGGTCGGCTGGGCGATCACGGTCGCGCGCATGCCGGTCGCGATGAACGACTGGGAGGCGTACTACCTGCTCGCGGGCGCCGGTGTCGCGCTCGGCCTCGGGCTGTGGGACGACCGCTTCGGCATGCAGCCGAGCGTCAAGATGGTCGGGCAGGCCGCGGCCGCGACGCTCATCGTGTCGGCGGGCGTGGTGCCCGACACCGGGCTGCCGCTCGGCGTCACCGGCGCGCTCGCGATGATCGGGGTCATCGCGCTGATGAACGCGGTGAACTTCCTCGACAACATGAACGGCATGGTCGGCGGGCTCGCGCCCATCGCGCTCGGCGGCTTCGCGTGGATGAGCCTCGAGCGAGGCGCGTACGGCGTGGCCGCGGCGCAGCTCGCGCTGGCCGGCGCGTGCGTGGGGTTCCTGCCGTTCAACTTCCCGCGCGCCCGGATCTTCCTCGGCGACGCCGGCAGCCTCTTCCTCGGCTACTCGCTCGGCGCCTCGGCGCTGATCGCCATGCGCAGCCAGCCCCCGGGCTGGGCGCAGGTCGGGCCGCTGCTCGCGCTGGGCTACCCGGCGTTCGACATGATCTTCGTGATCCTCACGCGCATCCGGGACAAGAGCCCGGTCTACCAGGGCGGCAAGGACCACACGAACCATCGCCTCGCCACGATCGTCCGCCAGCCCACGCTGACCGTGGTCACGGTCTGGCTGGTGGCCGCGGCGCTCGCCGCGAGCGGCTTCGTGCTGACCCGCACCCCGGGCACGGGCGTGCCGGCGCTGCTCGTGGCGGCCTGGGTGGCCGTCGCGCTCGTCGCGGGCCTGCGGCTGGCCGGCGTCCCGGTCGTCCGCCGGACCTCGTAGCGGCCACCGGAACGGCGCGTTTCCGGCCGGACCGGCCCTTCGGGTATAGTCCCGCCCCGGCTCGTACGAGCCCGCCACTTTCGCCGCCCCCGTTCCCGTGCGGGCGGCTCGCACCACCTCAACCGAACGGGTGACGTCTCCCATGTCCGACACGAACAACGCTGCGATGTATGGCCGCCCGACGAAGCGCAAGGTGAAGTACGGCGGTCCGATGGCCACCACGGCCAACTCGGCCCCGGTCGGTCCGGTCGACGACCCCGCGCTGATCGCGAACGCCGCCGTCATCATCCGCAGCGCGACGCCCCCGCCGGCCGCGCCCGCGCCCCGCAAGGAGCGCGTGATGGTGGACCCCGACGAGCACGATTTCCGCTTCCGTGATCTCGTGACGTACCTGGCCAAGGGTCTCGTGGATCATCCGGACGACGTCGCGGTCGAGATCGTGACCGCGGGCGACGACGGCATCCTCGAACTGAGCGTCCATGCCGACGACATCGGCCACGTGATCGGCAAGCAGGGCCGCACCGCGAAGTCGCTGCGTCTCGCGCTCGGCGCCGCCGCGTCCCGCGTGGATCGCCGCATGGATCTGGAGATCGCAGACTGAAAAGCGTCCAGCTGGGCCGCCTCGGGCGGCCCCACGGCGTCGAGGGCGAGCAGTACCTCGACGGCTGCTCGCTGAGCCCGGACGAACTGCGCGCGATCGGCCGCGTCGAGTGGCGCCGCCGCGGTGCGGACGACTTGTCGCTCGTCTTCCACTCGTTGCGCCCGACGCACGGCCGCCTGCTCGTCCGCTTCGCGGGCGTGCATACGCGTGAGGACGCCGCGCAGCTCGTGAACGGCGACATCTGGGTGGACTCGGCGAAGCTGCCCGATCCCGGACCGGGCGTCGCGTACACGTTCCAGTTCGTCGGCCTGCGTCTCGTGAACACCGACGGCCGCGAGCTCGGCACGGTGCGCGAGATCATCGAAGTCGGCGACCGGCTCTTCTGCGTGGCGGGCAGCGGCAAGACGCTCATGCCGATCCACACGCCGTACCTGAAGAGCGTGGACCTCGAGGGCGGCGTCATGACGATCGAGCTGCCGGTGGGGTTCGAGGAGCTGCTCTAGTGCGGCTCACGATCGTCACGATCTTCCCCGACTACTTCGCGGGAGCGCTCGCCGACGGCATGATCCGCGTGGCGCTCGACAAGGCGAAGCTGCAGGTGGACGTCGTGAACCTGCGCGACTTCACCGACGATCCGCACCGCACCGTGGACGACTCGCCCTTCGGCGGCGGCGCGGGCATGGTGCTCAAGGTCGAGCCCATCGACCGCGCGCTCGCTTCGGTGGGCGTGGGCGAGAAGGGCGCGCGGCCCGCGGGCGCGCGCGTGCTGCTCACCTCGCCGCAGGGCAAGCGCTTCACGCAGCGCACCGCGATCGAGTGGGCGATCCTCGATCACGTCGTGATCGTGTGCGGGCGCTACAAGGGCGTGGACGAGCGCGTGAGCGAGCACTTCATCGACGAGGAGTTCTCGATCGGCGACTTCGTGCTCTCGGGCGGCGAGCCCGCGGCGCTCGTGGTGATGGACGCGCTCGCGCGGCTGCAGCCGGACGTCGTCGGCAAGTTCGACTCGGTCGAGAGCGACTCGTTCCACTCGGGGCTGCTCGACTGCGCGTACTGGACGCGGCCCGCGGACTACAAGGGCTGGCCGGTGCCCGAAGTGCTGACGAGCGGGCATCACGCGAAGATCGAACGCGCGCGCCGCGAGCAGGCGCTCGAGCGCACGTTCGACCGCCGCCCGGACCTGCTCGAGCACGCGGACCTGGACGGCGACGACCGCAAGTTCCTCGGCGCGCTCAAGCGCCGCCGCGAGGCGGGGCAGTGAGTACGGCTTCCGGCGCGCGCGCGGGAGCGCGCGCTGGCGCGGCCGCCGAGCACGTCGCGCACGTGGCGCCCGCGTTTGCGCTCGCGCTGCTCGCGCTCGCGGTCACGTGGTCGATCGCGCCGATGGGCATCGCGACGGGCGTGCTGTTCGCCGCGACGATGGTCGCGATGGCGAGGGCGAAGCAGTTCGAATGGCCGCGCACGGGCATCGAGCCGGCGGCGTTCGCGTGGGCGGCCGCGCTCGTGCTGTCGGCCGCGTGCTCGGAGGACCGCGCGGGAAGCATGCCGCGGCTCACCAAGGCGCTGTTCCCGTTCCTCGCGGGCCTCGTGGCGATCACGGCACGCGACGAACGCGCCTCGCGGCGTGCGCTCGCGGTGCTGCTCGCGGCGACCGGAGTCGTGGCGGTGATCGGCACGACGCTCTGGGTGGCGCACGGCGCGACGTTCGAAGGACGCGCGCGCGGACTGTCCGGGCACTACATGACGTTCGCGGGCCAGCTGCTGCTCGAACTGCCGGTCGCGATTGCGATCGCGCTGCGCGTGCCGGACAAGCGCTGGCGCTTCGGCGCGGCGGCGGCCGCGGCGGCGGCGCTCGTCGCGCTCGGGGTGACGTTCACGCGCAGCGCGTGGATCGGGCTCTTCGTGTCGTGTTCGGTGATCCTCGGCTTCGCGTGGCCTCCGGGCATCGCGGTGCTCGCGGCGCTCGGCGCGGCGGCGTTCGCGTTCGCGCCCGGCGCGTTCCGCGAGCGGCTCTGGAGTGCGTTCGATCCGCACCACCCGTGGAACCTGCAGCGCACGTACATGTGGGAGGCCGGCGCGCGCATGTTCCGCGACCATCCGCTCACGGGCGTCGGGCTGCAGGACCTGCACGCGATCTACGACCGCTATCGCTCGCCGCAGGCGACCGAGCGCGCCGGCCACCTGCACAACGTGTACGTGCAGATCGCCGCCACGACCGGCGCCGCGGGACTCGCGGCGTTCGCGTTCCTCATGGTGTCGGCGTTCCGCGCGGTGGCGTCGCGGCTGCGCGAACGTTCGCTCGGCGGCGCGCTGCGGCTGGGCGTGACGGCGGCGCTCGCGGGGTTCCTCGTCGCGGGCGTGTTCGAGTGGAACTTCGGCGACGAAGAGCTGCTCTATCCGCTCTGGATGCTCGCCGGGCTCGCGTGGGGCTCGCGCTCCTGGCGGCGCGAGGAGTGACGATGCGCGTCGCGCTCGTGCACGACTGGCTCACCGGCATGCGGGGTGGCGAGCGTGTGCTCGAACGCATCGCACGCTTCTTCCCGGGCGCGCCGATCTTCACGCTCGTGCACAAGAAGGGCGGCGTGTCGGCGGAACTCGAGTCGCATCCGATCCGCACGTCGTTCCTGCAGTCGCTGCCCGGCGCGACGGAGCGCTACCGCTGGTTCCTGCCGCTGTTCCCGAACGCGATCGAATCGTTCGACTTCTCGGAGTTCGACGCGATCGTGTCCACGAGCCATGCGGTGGCGAAGGCCGCGCGCCCGCGGCCGGGCGCGCCGCACCTGAGCTACGTGCACACCCCGATGCGCTACATCTGGGAGCTGGAGTCGCAGTACTTCCCGCCCGAGCGCTTCGGCGGCATCGCGGGCGCGTTCGTGCGCCACACGTGCGCGCGGCTGCGAAAGTGGGACGTCGCGACGGCGGACCGCGCGAGCGCGCTGGTCGCGAACTCGCACTTCGTGGCGGCGCGGATCCGGCGGCACTGGAACCGCGACGCGTCGGTCGTGCATCCGTGCGTGGCGGTCGAGCGGTTCGCGCCGGCCGAAGGGCCGCGCGAGTACTACCTGCTCGCCGGCGCGTTCGCGCCGTACAAGCGGCTCGATCTCGCGCTCGAAGCGTTCGCCGCGCTGAAGCTGCCGCTCGTCGTGGCGGGTGGCGGGCAGGACGACGCGCGGTTGCGCGCGATGGCGCCGCCGCACGTGCGGTTCGTGCCGATCACGGGCGACTGCCAGCTCGCGGAACTGTACGAAGGCGCGAAGGCGCTGATCTTCCCGGGCGAGGAAGACTTCGGGATCATGCCGCTCGAGGCGATGGCGTCGGGCACGCCGGTGATCGCGTACGGCTGCGGCGGCGCGCTCGAGACCGTCGGCCGCGGCGCGCCGTCGGAAGCGCTCGCGCACGTCGCCGCGGGCGGCGTGTCGCGTGCGCCGGGCGGCATGCTGTTCGGCACGCAGAGCGCCGAGGCGATCGCCGAAGCCGTGCGCGCGTTCGAGCGCGAGACGTTCTCACCGCTTGAGCTGAACCTGCTCGCGCAGCCCTTCGCGGGCGAGCGCTTCGACGAACAGATGCGCGCCGCGCTCATCGCCGCGGGAATCCCGCCGCAGGCGTGACGTCAGTCCTTGTAGAAGGTCTGCACCCCGCCCGCCTGCTCGCCGCGAATCCACTCCTGCCACGGTGAGCCTTCGCGCTCCTTGCGCGCCACGATGAGCGTCGTGTGCGCCGCGCCGGGCCAGATCGCCGCGAGCGGCTCGCCGAACGGCGCCGGAATGGGGTGGAAGCCCACGCCGCGCGCGCGCGCGATCGAGAACGCACCGCCGCGTGCGAGCAGGTCGCGGAACTCGCCGAACGCGTAGCCGCGCACGTGCGGCCCGAACGTGCGGATGCTCGTCGGCTGGCGCCCGGCCAGCAGCAGCGCACGGTTGTGCAGGCTCGCGAGGTTCGGCACCGACACGAGCGCGTGTCCGCCCACCTTGAGCACGCGATGCATCTCGGAGATCGGCAGCCAGATATTCTTCAGGTGCTCGAGCACCTGGTTGCAGACGACCACGTCGACGCTGCCGGTCTCCCACGGGAACGCGCCCGCTTCGAGGTCGAGCCGCGCGACTTCGACGCCGAGCGCCTCGGCCTTGCGCGCCTGCGTCTCGAACACTTCGACGCCGCGCAGCGTCGCGCCGCCGATCGCGGCCGCGTAGCGCGCCGTGGCTTCACCGTCCCAGCAGCCGACGTCGAGCAGCGTGCGGCCGGCGGCGCGCGGGAGCCGCGCGAGTTCCTCACCGATGGTCTGCTGGACCTGCGCGAGCACGCGCGAACACAGTTCGCTCAAGCGATCCTCCGGAACGTGGCGGGTGGAAACGGCGGGCACCTTACCAATGCCGCGCGCGATTGACACGCCTGTGGGGCGCTTCCAGACTGCCGCTCCATGTCCTCGACTACTTCGGGGCCTCCGGGCCCTCCGGGACCCGCAGCGCTCCCTGCGGCGCCTCCCGCGCCTCGCTCCGTGCGCGCGAATGCCGTCGCCATCGCCGTCGCGCAGATCCTCGCCAAGGCCGTGGGCTTCGCCACGCTGGTGGTGCTCACGCGCGCGCTGCCGATCGAGGACTTCGGCCGCTACACGCTCGCGCTCGCGTTCGTGGCCGTGCTCGCCCCGCTCGCCGATCTCGGCACCGACATGTACGTGACGCGCCGGATCGCGCAGGCCTCCGAGCGCGCGAGCGAACTGCTCGGCGCTTCGCTGGCGCTCAAGGTGCTGCTGGGCGCGTTGCTCGTGCTCGTCACGGGCGTGCTCGCGCTCGCCCTGCGCTACGCCGCGCCGACGCCGCTGCTCATCGTGCTCGCGGCGCTCACGCTGGTCGGCGGGACGTTCGCCAACTCGTGGTTCGCGGCGCTGCGCGCGGCGCGCGTCATGGACCGCGAAGCGATCGGCACCGTGTCGGCGCGCGCACTGCACCTCGCCGCCACGCTGGCCGCCGTCGCGCTGGGTGCGGGTGTGGTCGGCGTGTCGGGCGCGCAGGCGCTCGCCGCCGCCGTCGCGCTGGGCGCCGTCGTGCTCGTGGCGAAGGGCGCGGTCGCGCCGCCGCGGTTCGCGGGCGCCACCGCACGCTGGCCGGAACTCGCCAAGGGCGGCATGCCGTTCGCGCTGACCGCCGTGGTGGTCACCGTCTACTTCCGGCTCGACACGGTCATGCTGTCGCTCATGACCGACGAGCGCACGACCGGCATCTACGGCGCGTGCGCCAACCTGCTCTTCGCTTCGCTGCTGCTGTCGCAGGCGCTCGTCACCGCGGTGTTCCCGGTGATCGCCGAGGCGGGCTCGCTCTCCGACGAACGCGCGCGCACCGTGGTCCGCCGCGCGCTCACGCTGTCGCTCGCGGCGAGCCTGCCGATCGGCCTGCTCGCGAGTGCGTTCGCGCGGCCCGGGCTCGAGCTGCTCTACGGCCGCGGCTACGGCGAGGGCGCGCGCGCGCTCGAACTGCTCGCGTGGACGGCGCCGGTGCTGTTCGTGACCAACCTGCTCGGGCACGCGCTCGCCGCCACCGGGCGCCAGCGCGACGTGCTCGTCGTGTCCACGGTCAACGCGCTGCTCAACGTGAGCCTCAACCTCGTGCTCATTCCACGCATGGGCGCCGCCGGCGCCGCGCTCGCGACGCTGCTCACGGAGATCGCGGGGCTCAGCATGTTCGCGTTCCGCCTCCGCGCGCACGGGCCCTGGCTCCTGCATGCCGGGCCGCTCGCGCGCGTGGCGGTGTGCACCGCCGCGTTCGCCGCGCTGCTCGCGGGACTGCGGCTGACGGCGTGGCCGCTGTGGCTCTCGCTCGTGCTCGCGGCGGCCGGCTATGCGATGTTCGCGCTGCTGTCGGGCGTCGTGCGCCCGGCCGACCTGCGTGGCCTGGCGCCGCGCGCCGCGAACGGAGAGCAGTCTTGAGCAACGCACGGCCATCGGGAGCGTGGCAGGCATGGGATCGCGACTGGGTCGCGCATCCCGACGTCGAGGACTCGCTCGACCGTTCCACGCTTCCCAACTACATCGATCGCCTCAAGGTGGAGTTCCTGGGCGCCGACCTGCCGCGCGCGGGACGCGCGCTCGAGGTGGGCTGCGGCTCCGCGCGGCTGCTCGCGCGCATGGGCTGCGCCGCCCCGCTGCAACTGGTGGCGCTCGATCCCGCGCCCAACGCGCTCGCCGTGGCGCAGCGCACCGCGGCCATCGCGGGCGTGAGCATGCTGCGCACGCGTGGCGACGCGCTGCGGCTGCCGTTCCCCGACGGCAGCTTCGATCTCGTGCTGTCGGGCGGACTGCTCGAGCACTTCCCCGAGCCCGAAGGCGTGCTCGCGGAAATGGTGCGCATCCTGAAACCCGGCGGCACGTTCTACGCCGACGTGGTGCCGCGCAAGTTCTCGGTCTATCGCGTGCGCGAGTATCCGCGCATGCGCCGCACCGAATGGTTCCTGCCCGGCGTTCCGGAGTCCGCGCACGGTCCCGAACGCTACGCGGACGCGCTCGCGCGGCTCGGCTGCGCCGCCGTGCGCTCGCAATGGGCCGGGCTCTACCCGCCGCGTGCGTGGCCGGGTCTCGCGCGTCTCACGCGCCCGCTCGACGGCACTCCCGTCGCGGCCGCGCTCGGCTGGTACTTCATGATCGCCGCGCGCCGCGGCGGAGCGCGCGCATGAGCGAGTCCCGCCTGCGCGTCGCGATCGACGCGCGTCCGCTGCAGAAGGGATTCCGCGATCACGCGGGGCGCGGCATCGGCCGCTACGCGGTCGAGATCGTGCGCGCGCTCGCGCGCCGCGACGACCTCACGCTGGAGCTGTGGTTCGAGCCCGCGCTGCCCGTGCCGGACGACCGCGTGCCTTCCGGCGCGCACGTGCACCGCTTTCCGTCGCTGCACCTGCCGATGCGCGACCGGATCTCGCCGCAGCTGAGCGTGCCGCGCGGCGTGCGCGCGAGCCGCGCCGACGTCTTTCACTTCCTCAGCCACGGCGACGCGCCCGCGCGCATGCCGCGCAACGCCGTGGTGACGATCCACGACGTCATCCTCGAGATCTTCGGGCACATGTACCCGACCGCGCGCACGCTCAAGTACCGGCTCGCGCGGACGCTCGAGGCGTGGGCGATCGAGTGCGCGCGCACGATCGTCGCCGACTCGAACGCCACGCGCGAGGACCTCGTGCGGCTGCATCACGTGCCCGCCGATCGCGTGCACGTCGCGCACCTGGGCGTGGATGCGTCGTTCGCGCCGCCCGGCGCCGCCGCGGTGGACGCCGTGCGCGCCCGTCACGGGCTCGCCGGACCGTTCGTGCTGTACGTCGGCGGCATCGACGCGCGCAAGAACGTGCTCATGCTGCTCGACGCCTTCGCGCGCGCGCGGACGCGGGGCATGAGCGCGGGAGTGCCGCTCGTGTTCGCGGGGCGCATCGACCACGCGCCCGAGCTGCCGGCGCTCAACGAGCGCGCCGCCGCGCTCGGGATCGCCGACGCCGTGCGCTGGCTGGGCTTCGTGTCCGACGACGAACTGCCCGCGCTGTTCGCGGCCGCCGGCGTGTTCGCGTTCCCGTCGCTGTACGAAGGCTTCGGGCTGCCGCCGCTCGAGGCCATGGCGTGCGGCGCCGCCGTGGTGAGCAGCACCGGCGGCTCGCTCGCCGAGGTGGTGGGGGACGCGGCGCTCGTCGCGAATCCCAACGATCCCGCGGCGTTCGGCGCCGCGATCGCGCGCGTGCTGGCCGACGACTCGCTCGCCGCGGACCTGCGCGAGCGCGGACGCCTGCGCGCCGCGACGTTCACGTGGGACCGCTGCGCCGACGACACCGTGCGCGCCTACCGCGCGTCGCTCGCGCGCGCGCCGCGCCAGGACGCGCGCTCGTGAGCCGCCCGCTCCACGTCGCGCTCGACGCGCGCAAGCTGCACGACGGCGGCATCGGCACGTACATCCGCGAGCTGCTCTCCGAGTACGCGAAAGCGCCCGGCGCCGACACGTTCACCGCGCTCGTCGAAGCCGAGGACGTCGCGCGCATTCCCGCGCCCGTGCGCACGCGCGTCGTGAGCGCGGGCAAGTATGGACTCGCGGAGCACTGGCGCGTGCCCGACGCGCGCGCGCGACCGGCGCGCAGCTGCTGCACGCGCCGCACTTCACGCTGCCGATGGGCTGGACGGGCCCGAGCGTGGTGACCGTGCACGACCTCATCCATCTCAAGATGTCGCGCTTCTACCCGCCGCACGTGCCCGTCGTCGCGCGCGCGATGATCGGCGCGGCGGTGAGCCGCGCGCGGCTCGTGCTCGCGGACTCGCAGTGCACGCGCGACGACCTGCGCGAGGTGTTCGGGCTTTCCGACGATCGCGTGCGCGTGGTGCCGCTCGGTGTGTCGGACGTGTACGCGCCGGCGAGCGAGGCCGAGTGCCGCGCGTACCGCGTGTCGCGCAACCTGCCCGAGGGCTACGTGCTCTACGTGGGCGCGCGAAAAGGTCACAAGAACCTCTCGCTGCTGCTGCGCGCGTGGGCCGCGATGCCGGGCGGCGATCGCCCGCCGCTCGTGCTGTCGGGCGAGCCGTGGCGTTCCGACGATCCGCTCGCGCGCGAGGCCGAGGACTTGCGCGTGCTGGGGAGCATCCGGTTCTCCGGCCGTGCGCACGACGACGCGAGCGGCCGCATGCTTTACGCGAGCGCGTCGCTCTACGTGCAGCCCGCGTTCTACGAAGGCTTCGGCCTGCCGCCGATCGAAGCGATGGCGTGCGGCACGCCCGTGCTCTCGAGCGACGGCGGCTCGCTGCGCGAAGTCGCAGGCGGCGGCGCGGAGCTGTTGTCACCCGAAGCCCACGAGTCCTGGGCCGCGCGCATCCTCGCGCTGCTCGGCGACGGCGAGGCGCGCGCCGCGATGCGCGCGCGCGGGATCGAGCACGCGAAGCAGTATCGCTGGGACAAGACGGCGGCGATGACGCGCGAGGCGTACGCGGACGCTTTGGGATAGAAGACGCGGCGCCTCCGGCGCCGGTGTGCCGCGGCGCTGTGCGCTATCCCATCGCCCGCGCGAACGCGAGCACGTGCCCGTCGGGATCGCGCAGGTACGACGCCTCGTGTCCCCAGTCGCGCGGTGCGGGCGGCGAGAGTTCCGTGGCGCCCGCGGCGATCGCGCGTGCGTGCGCGGCCGCGACGTCGGCGACGAGCACGTACAGCTCCGCGCGCGGCGCGCCGTGCGCCGACGCCGGATCGGCGATCGCGTCACCGAGCAGCCGCCGGATGCCGGCTTCCGGCATGAGCCCGAGCACCGCCGTGTCCGAGAGCGCGAACTCCGTCATGCCCGGCACGTCGAGCCGCGGCGCGATGCCGAGCGCGTGCGCATAGAAGTCCGCGCTCGCGCGCTGGTCGCGCACGTAGAGAATGAAATGCGCGGCGGCGAACGGAGCGCTCAATGCGCGCTCGCGTCGCGGAACACGCGGCCGACCGTGAGCAGCAGGATGCGCACGTCGAACACGAGCGACCAGTGCTCGATGTAGTAGAGGTCGTACTGGATGCGCTGCTCGAGCGGCGTGTCACCGCGCAGGCCGTTGACCTGCGCCCAGCCCGTCATGCCCGCGCGCACGTGGTGGCGCAGCATGTAGCGCGGGATCGAGCCGCGGAAGCGGTCCACGTGCTCGGGCTGCTCGGGGCGCGGGCCGACGAGCGACATGTCGCCGACGAACACGTTCCAGAGCTGCGGCAGCTCGTCGAGCGACAGCTTGCGCAGCGTCGTGCCGAGCTTCGTGCGGCGCGGATCGTCCGCCGTGGTCCAGTTGCCGCCCTGCGCTTCGGCGCCGACGCGCATGCTGCGGAACTTGATCATGCGGAACCGGCGGCCGTTCAGGCCGACGCGCTCCTGCGTGTAGAGCACCGGCCCCGGCGAGTCGAGCCGCACGAGGATCGCGAGCACGAGCAGCACGGGCGAGATCACGATCAGTCCGATGCCGGAGCCGACGACGTCGAACAGCCGCTTCACGACGGCGTTCCAGCCTTGCTCGGGGCTCTCGGTGACGAGCACGACCGGCATGCCGTCGAAGTCCTCGACGCTCGGGTTGAGGCGATAGGCCTGCGACAGATCGGGCACGAGGCGCACGGCGGCGGTGGAGTCGGCGAGCAGCTGCAGCGCGCGCTCTTCGGCCTGCCACTCGGGGCGCGCGAGCGCGAGGTAGAGGATCTCGATGCCGTGCTCCTCGGTGAGGCGCGGCAGGTCGTCGATCACGCCGATCACCTTGGCGCCGTTCACTTCGGTGCCGACGAGCGCCGGGTCGGCGGCGACGAGGCCGTGCACGGCGAGGCCGAAATCGCGATGGCTCCGGATCTTCGCGAGCACGAGTTCGGCGAGCGGGCCCGTTCCGACGATGAGCACGTGGCGCAGGTTGCGGCCGCTGCGCCGCACCGAGCGCAGCCAGATGCGCAGCACGAGTCGCGACAGCGTGAAGAGCGCCATCGCGGTCACGAAGAAGAGCGCGATCGTGATGCGCGACAGTTCGCCGCGCACGAAGTACGAGCCGAGCGCCGCGAGCGCCGACGTGACGGCGAGCGACTGCGCGAGCGCGAGCAGCTCGTGCCCGAGCCGCGCGGTGCGCGCCGAGCGATAGAGCCGGAACGATCGGAGCACGAGCAGCGCCGTGGGCACGAGCACCGCGCACGCCCACAGGTAGAGCCGCACGGGCGGCACGCCGAGCGGCGCCTCGATCGGCAGCGCGAAGAAGCGCAGCCAGTAGGCGAGCAGCCAGGCCGCCGCGACCAAAGCGGCGTCCAGCACGAACATGGCGGAGGCGAACAGCTGTCGGCTGCGGGCGAACATGTGGCGGGGAGACTAGTGCATGGGGCGCGGGGGGCGGAAACGGCAGGGCGTGCCGGCCAGTTTTCGGGAGCGCCGCGCGTAGTTCGGGTGTATGCCTTCCCACATGGACACGCACCGCTCGGTCGTCACGCGCGCGATCGCTCCCGCCCTCGTCGCGCTGCTGCTCACCTCCGGCTCGCTCGGTTGCTCGAGCACGAAGACCGTCGCGCCGTCCGCCGACACCGGTCCGGCGCCGGACTCGCCGGCCAACGCCGTCCATCGCATCGAGTGGACGTGGAACCGGCTCGACCCGAGCGCGCTCGATCTCGTGACGGAAGACTTCGTCTTCGCACTCGCGGAAGGGGACTCGGCCGGCCAACCCTGGCACGGGAGCCCGTGGACGCGGGCCGTCGAGGTGGCGGCGCTCACGCGCATGTTCGACACGACCGCGGCCGTGCCGCGGATGCGCCAGCTGACGCTGCAGCTCGACCGGACCATGATCGCGCTGCCCGACCCGCGCCCGGGCAAGAACAACAAGTGGCATCGCACGATCCGCTCGCACGTGGATCTCACGGCGAAGCTCGACATCAGCGGTGGTCTCGACGTCTGGATCGTGACCGGCAACGCGCTCTTCTTCCTCGTGCGCGGGGATTCCGCCGCGATTCCCCCGGAGCTGTTCGCGCGGGGTGTCCGCCCCGACTCGACGCGCTGGTGGGTCGAGCGCTGGGAGGACGAGACGCTTTCGGGAGGCGCCGCCTTGCGCCCGGAGCCCGCACGCAACCTCACGCTCGGGATGCTGAAGAGCCTGTTTCTTCCCGCACTGCCCGCGCTCCGGCGCTGACCCTCGCCGGTCACTTTTCGGGAGCGCGGCCCGGCGTACGGGTGTATGCCTTCCCACATGGACACGCACCGCTCGGCTTTCGCGCGCGTGATCGCTCCCGCGCTCGTCGCGATTCTGCTCACCTCCGGCTCGCTCGGTTGCTCGAGCAGTTCCTCGGTCTCTCCCGGCTCGAACCCGCCGCCGAATGCGAACTCGCCCGTGAACCTCGTGCGCCGGATCGAGTGGGACTGGAACCAACGCTCGGACGACTACGTGAAGCTGCTCACGGCCGACTTCCGGTACGTGCCGGCCGAGGGTGATTCCGCCGGGAACACCGAAACGATCTGGGATCGCGGGACCGAGAGCTTCGTCGCGCAGCGCATGTTCGCGCGCTCGGGCTCGTGGCCGCAGATGAACAGCCTTTCGTTCCAGCTGGAGCGCGGCGAGTGGATCGCGTCGCCCGATCCGCGCCCGGGCAAGAACCCGCGCTGGCACAAGGTCGTGTCCTCGAACGCCGAGGTCTCGGCGAACTTCACGTTCGGCGGCCCCTCGCCCGAGGTCTACCTGCTCACCGGGCACTTCACGTTCTATTGCGTGCGCGGGGACTCGGCGCGGATCCCCCTGGACCTCCAGTGGGAAGGGGTGACCCCGGACTCGACCCGATGGTGGATCGAGCGCTGGGAGGACGAGACGATCTCGACGACCGAGCCCGGAATGCACCCGAACCCGGCCCGGACCACGACGTTCACGGGGCTGAAGAACCAGTTCCTGCCCGTCCGATAGGCGTCACACCCGCGAAAATCGCGGGTCCGGTGCGGTCGGGCTCCGCCGCGGCGCCCCCGAGGCGCGGCCGACCCGGCCGAGGGCGGCCCCCGGAAGATTCCGCCCCCGGACCCGCACTTTTTCGCCTTTCCGGTCCCCAGACGGCTTGGCGGGAGCGCGGACTGTCGGCTATAGTCCGCCGCCGCATACGCAGGCCCGTCCCACGGGCTCGATAGACGAGAAAGGAGCCCGCCATGGGCCTCATCGAGAAGATCGAAAACACCCAGCTCAAGTCCGACGTTCCGGACCTTCGCCCCGGCACCACTGTCGAGGTGAGCGTTCGAGTCGTCGAAGGTGACAAGACCCGCCAGCAGAAGTTCAAGGGCGAGGTGACCAACATTCGCGGCGCCGGCATGCGCAAGACGTTCACGGTCCGCAAGATCTCCGAGGGCATCGGGGTCGAGCGCACGTGGCCGATCCACTCGCCGTCGATCGCCGACATCAAGGTCCTCGGCCAGAAGGCGGTTCGCCGCGCGAAGCTCTTCTATCTGCGCAAGAAGAAGGGCAAGTCGGCGCGTCTGAAGGAAAAGGCCATTCCGGGCGTCAACACCCCGAAGTAATGCAGCCGCACTGGCGACTGCTGGCGCGCGCCGAGGCCGAGATGGCCGGAACGCGAACCACGGTGGCCGGAGTGGACGAAGCCGGACGCGGGCCATTGGCCGGTCCGGTGGTCGCCGCCGCGGTGGTGCTGGACCTGTCGCTGGAATGGGACGGTCTGGACGACAGCAAGCAGCTCACCGCTGCCAAGCGAGAAAAACTTTACGCGCGAGTCCTGCAAGGGGCTCGCGCGTTTCGTTGGTGTGTGGTCGGTCCGCGCGCCATTGACCGCGACAACATCCGCCGCGCGACGCTGTACGCGATGTCGCGCTCGGTGCGCGGGCTGTCGCTGAAGCCCGAGCTCGTGCTGGTGGACGGCAAGGACACGGCGCCCGGGCTCACGTGCGAGCAGCGCGCGGTGGTGGACGGCGACGCGACGTGCCTGTCGATCGCCGCTGCGAGCATCCTGGCCAAGGTGGTGCGCGACCGGATCATGACGCGGCTCGACCGCGTGTGGCCGGCCTACGGCTTCGCGAAGCACAAGGGCTACGGCAGCGCCGACCACATGGCGGCGATCCGCGAGCACGGACCCTGTCCGGCGCACCGGATGAGCTTCGCGCCGATGAACTCGCTGGAGCTGCCGCTGGTGTGAGGCGGGGGCCGGCGCCGGGCGGAGGCATGACGCCCGTGCCCGCGGGCCCGTGCTACATTCCCGCGCACTGCACTCGCCCCCGCATCGCAGGTGAGTCATGGGGTTCGCGCAGGATCGCGGCCGCGCCGCAGAGGCGATGGCCGCGTCGTATCTGGAACTGATGGGCTGCCGCGTGGTCGCGCGCAACGCGCGACTGGGCGGTGTCGAGGTGGATCTCGTGGTGGAAGACTGCGGGGACACCGTGATCGCCGAGGTGCGCATGCGCGCGCGTGGCGACTACGGCGGCGCCGCGCTCACCGTGGACCATCGCAAGCAGCAACGGCTCGTGCGCGCGGCCCACGCGCTCGAGCAGCAGGGCGCACGCCGGGTGCGCGTGGACGTCGTGGCGGTGGACATCACGCCCGACGGCGCGACGCTCACGCACTACCGGAACGCCGTGATGGAGTGAGCACCAGAGCACATGGTCCGACTGCCTCGTATCCCGCGCATCCCGCGCCCGCGCCTGCCGAAGGTCTCCGACCTTCCGCGCGTGCCCGACCTGTCGCGCATTCCGCGGATCAAGCTGCCGCGCATGAACGCGCACTGGAAGGCGCGGCTCCGCGCGCAGCGCGCGTGGTGGCGGCGGCGTCTTCGCGCACTGTCGGACGGGCACGAGGTGCTGTTCCCGGCCGAAGGCGGCGGCGTGGTCGGTGTCGCGACGCTGCACGATTCGACGGGCACTGGCCCGCGCATCGCGGTGCTGCACGCGACCGCCGGCAGCGGGCACAAGAGCGCGGCGATCGCGCTCGCCAACGCGCTCGCCGAGCAGTCGCCCGACGCGATGGTGCGCGAGGTCGACACGCTGCTCTTCACGTCGCGGCTCTATCGCACGAGCTATTCGCAGGGCTACATCGCGGTCTCGAGCCGCGCGCCGCAGCTGTGGGGCACGATCTACGCGCTGTCCGAGCAGCAGCGCCTCGTGCGCGCGCTCGCGCCGGGGCGTGAGGCGTTCGACCGGCTGTCGTTGCGCCGGCTGCTGCGCGTCGTGGACCGCGAGAAGCCGGACGCGATCGTGTGCACGCACTTCCTGCCGGTCGAGGCGCTCTGGCCGCGCCGCCGCGCGAACAAGCTGCCCGTGCCGCTCTACGTGGTCATCACCGACTTCACCGCGAACCCGGTTTGGATCTATCCGCACGTCGACCGCTACTTCGTCGCGAGCGAGCAGACGGCCGAAGAACTGCACGAGCTGGGCGTGCCGCGCGAGCGCATCGAGGTCACGGGCATTCCGGTCGATCCGCGCTTCGGTCGCACGATCGGCCGGGAGGCCGCGCGCGCGCGCTTCGGGCTGAACGCCAAGGGACCGGTCGCGCTCGTGATGGGCGGCGGCAGCGGCGTCGGCCCGATGGCGGAACTCGCGGACAAGTTGATCGCGCTGCCGATGGCGCCCGAGGTCGTGGTCGTGTGCGGCACGAACGAGAAGCTGCGCGTGCAGCTCGAGGAGAGCGCGGCCGCGCGCACCGGGCGGCTCAAGGCGCTCGGGTTCACGCACGAGGTGGACGCGCTGCTCGAGGCGGCCGACGTGGTGGTGAGCAAGGCGGGCGGGCTCACGTGTTCGGAGGCGCTCATCAAGCGCACGCCGCTCGTGGTGTTCCGGCCGACGCCGGGGCAGGAAGTGCGCAACGCGCAGTACCTGGAGTCCGGCGGCGCCGCGGTGCACGCGTCGAGTGTGGACGACGTCGCGCTCACCGTGGAGCGCTGGCTCGCCGATCCGGCCGCGCGCGAGCGCGTGCGCGAGAACGCGGGCCGGCTCGCGCACCCCGACGCGGCGGCGGACATCGCGCGCCGCGTGCTCGAGGCGATCGGGAGCAAGCGGCGCAACGGGCGCTGAGCGCCCGGGCGCGGTGCGGCGTCACTTCCCGCGCGCGATCCTCGCGAACGCTTCGAGATCGTCGTAGCGGTCCTGCCACGTCGTGTACATGACCGCGGTCACGCCCTTCGTGCGGTCGAGCACGGGCAGCACGGCGCGCAGGTCCTCGGGCGAGCCGTCGTAGTAGCCGGCGTACACCTGCCAGTGCCCGCGCGCGGCGAACGCGCGCAGCGAGGGCTCGAGCTTGCCGTGGTTCCAGTTCGCGATCCCGAGCTGCGGCGACAACCGCGCCTGCACGGGCGCGAGATCGCCGCGCACGAGATAGTAGCCCGCGCCCGCGTTCTGCAGCGGATCGAACATGTCGTTCCACACCAGCACGCGCGCGTCACCCGCGGCCGCGCGGCACGCTTCGAGGTTCGCGGCGAGCGTGTGCGCGATGTCGCGGCCTCCGGCCGTGCATGTGGCGTCGAGTCCCATTGCGCGGATCTCGTCGTGCATCAGGAACAGCGTGCGTGCGCCGAACAGCTCGCGCACGCGCACGATCTCGTCGCGCTGGCGGCGGATGACGGCGGTGTCGGCGAGGCACACCGCGACCTGCCCGCGCAGCAGCACCGCGGCGTGGTGCCAGCTCGCGCGCAGCCGCGTGCCGTCGGGACGGGTCACGCGGAGCACGGGCGGCTCGTGCCAGTACTCGAACTGCCCGCTCCACGGCTTCATGCCGAGCAGCGAGTCGCGCACGAACGGGAAGTCGCGGCCTTCGGTGAGCCCGTCGAACGTGAACGGCAGCCCGGGGCGGCGCACGAGGTTCACGGGGCCGCTCTCTTCGAGCGACCAGTCGGACCACGTGAGCGCGCCGCGCGCGCCGGCCGCGACCGAGAACGTGATGCGCACGCGGCGCGCGTCCTGCGAGTTGAAGACGACGTCGCGAGGCTCGGCGGCGGCGCCTTGCGTCAGGTGGTGGAACCACCGCATGCGCCAGCTCGCGTCCGTCCGCGACCACGCGGATGCGCGGCTCGCCGCGAAAGCCGTCGCCCGCGAGCTTCACGCGCACGTGGTAGCAGCGCCACGGTGAGACCGTCACGTTCCAGCCGATGCGGCTGAGCCCGTTGCCCGGGACCACGGCGCTCGCGCCGTTCACGCGGCTGAGCACGTCGGCCTCGTCGGGCTTCGCGGCGAGCGCGACCGGAGGATCGGGCACCAGCCGCGCGATGCCGCCGCGCACCTCGAACAGCGCGCCGCGCACGGGCAGCGCCTCGGCGAGGTTCGGGTCCATCGCGAGCATGCCGCCCTGCGCGCGCCCGACCACCGAAACGCCCGGCACGATCTCGAGCCGCAGCTGCGCGGCGAGCGAGCGCAGCGCCCGGATGCGCGCGAAGTACGCCGCGTCCTGCGCGTCGAGTCGCGCGAACTTGGGATCCACGAGCACGACGCGCGAGTAGCCCGCGGCCGCCGCGCGCCGCCACACGCGCTCGATACGCGCGACCGCGCCGGTGTCCGCGAGGTTCGCGCCCTGATAGAGCCACAGCTCGCGCGCGGGCACCGCCGCCGTCGCCCGCAGGGGAGCGCGCGCGAACAGGAGCAGGACGGCGACGAACACGGCCGACAGGAGTGCGATGCAACGTTTCATGGGGGCGCAGCGTAACGCACGGCACCTCGTGATGGAGCGCCCGGCCTTCCTGTGGCAACCTGTCGCGCGTTCCCCAGTTCCCCGAACACCGTTTCCCGGAGTGCACACATGCGTCGCGCCCCCCTGCTGTCGATCGCCTGCTTCGCCGTCCTCGCCCTCGCCGCCGCCGTTCCCGCGCAGGCCGCGAAGGTCGAAGGCTTCTTCCTCAAGATGGACCCCTACAGCGACGTCTCGCGCCAGTACGGCCGCCCGGGCTACGGCGGCGGGCTCGAGGTCGTCGGTGAGCTGCCCGGCACCGCCAAACTGTTCGCGGGCGTCGGCGGGCTCGAGATCGTGAACATGCTCTCGACCACGACCGAGTTCCGCGACGTGACGACCGGCCTGCGCATCGAGCAGCAGACGACGCAGAACTACGGCCGGCTCTACCTGGGCGGACAGTTCGGCTCGCACAGCAGCGGCTTCCTGCGGCCCTACGTCGGCGCCAACGTCGCGATGGTGTGGTACGGCATCAGCACGGACGTCGTCGTGCCGGATGATCGCGACCGCGAGAACGAAATCCGCCAGAACCTGCGCGACGAGAACGAGCTGGCGTTCGGCTGGGACGCGAACGCGGGCGTGGACTTCAACGTGCGCGACAAGTGGAGCATCGACGTGGGCGTGCGCTACCTGCACTCGTACGACGTCCCGCAGCAGTTGGGCGCGGGCTCGGTGCGGATCGAGCCGGACTACTTCCAGCTCAAGATCGGCGTGGGCTTCAACCCCTCGCGCCTGTAGCGCTTCGCGCGAAACGAGACGGCCGGCCGCCCTTGCGGGCTGCCGGCCGTTCGCATACTGCGGGAGATGCTTGAGCGAGGTGTCTTTCCCGGTCTCTCGCAGCAAGACCGGAGCGGGGAGGATGGATCCTCGACGCGCGCGGTACTTTGTCTCTCGCTCCGTCGGATGCCCGGCGTTTCGAACGCGATTCGGGATTTTTCGCAGGGCACCTGGCGGCGGGCGGCGGCTTGACCCCCTCGCGCGGGCGAACGTAGCGTGCGGGTCGCAAGTTCTCGCGAAGCACCCGACCGTCCCCAGGTGACCCCCGTGCACACTTCGTTCGACACTCCCGAACTCATCCGGCGCACCCTCGCGGGCGAGCGCGTCCCCCTGGCCCGCGCCATTTCGTGGGTCGAGAACGAAGCGCCCGGCTCGGTCGAGCTGCTCGACGCCTGTTTCCAGCAGTCCGGGCGCGCGTTCCGGCTCGGCATCACCGGCCCTCCGGGCGCGGGCAAGAGCACGCTGGTCACCCGTCTGGCGCAGGAGTACCGGCGCCGGGGCGAGACCGTCGCGATCGTGGCCGTGGACCCGACCAGCCCGTTCTCGGGCGGCGCGCTGCTGGGTGACCGGGTGCGGATGACCGAGCTTTCGGGCGACCCGGGCGTGTTCATCCGCTCGATGGCCACCCGGGGGAGCATGGGCGGGCTCGCGGTGCACACGGCGCAGGTGTGCGACGTGCTCGACGCGGCCGGCTTCCAGCGCATCCTGATCGAGACGGTGGGCGTGGGGCAGAGCGAGCTCGAGGTCGCGCAGACCGCCGACAGCACTGCGGTCGTGCTCGTGCCCGAGTCCGGCGACGCGGTGCAGGCGATGAAGGCCGGCCTCATGGAGATCGCGGACGTGTTCGTGATCAACAAGGCCGATCGCGAGGGCGCCGAGCGCGCGTCGTTCGCGATTCGTTCGGCGCTCGAGCTGCGCGCGCACACGGAGTGGAAGATCCCCGTGCACCTGACGATCGCGTCGCAGAACGGTGGCGTGAACGAGCTGGTGGACCGTTTCGAAGAGCACCTCGTGTTCCTTCGCGACACCGGCACGCTCGAAGAGCGCCGCCGCGCGCGGCTCGAGCAGCGGCTGCAGGACCTGCTGCAGGCGCGGCTCTGGAACGCGTTCCGCGAGCGCGTGGGCGACGAGCGTTGGCGTGAAGCGCTGGCGGAGCTCGCCGCGCGCCAGGCGACGCCGCACCAGGCGGCGGGGAAGCTCGCGGGTTTGTAGACACTGCACGCGTTGTCATCCGTGCACTGCCACGCGCGTCGCACGCATGACGTGCTGGCACCCGGACGGCGCCGACGAGCGTTCGACGGTCCCAGGCGATCGTCTTCGCGCCGCGAACGCGTGCATGCCGCCGCTCACGGCCGCCGCGCTCCGGGTCGCAGACGTGTTGTTCGCACCGGCTTGAAGTGACATCGAACAGCGGCCCGAGAACTTTCGGGGTTTCCGCCGTCGCTTCGCCCCTCGCGGACCCTTCATTGCAGTGAGTCGCGGCGTCTCTCACTCGCGCGCACTCCCCGGCAGCGCGGGACCCCTCGCCCGACGACCCGACCGTAAGGAGTTTCGCCATGACCCACGCCCGCATGCTGCCCTCCGTCACACCCTGGATTCTCGTCGTCGCCGCGCTCACGCTGGGTGTGGGCGTGGTGATGGCGGACGCCGGAGGACGTACCGGCAAGGCGCAGTCCCCCAACGGCTGCAACTGCCACGGCACGACGCGAACCGCCGGTGTCTCCGTGACGATCAGCGGTCCGCAGAACGTGCTCGTCAACAGCACGAACCAGTACACCGTGACACTCGTCGGCGGACCGTCGGCGACGCAGGGCGGGTTCAATCTCAAGGCGAGCAACGGCACGCTGACCGCCGGAGCGTCTCCACCGACGGATCCGGCGACGAGGGCGGCGACGATTGGAACTGGTACGGGGGCGCGGTGAACACGGCGTTCCCGATCGTCGTGTCGAACGCCGCGGGAGTGGAGGACGCGGGCTCGCTCACGTGGCTGGCTCCGCCTTCGCCCAATCCGTGCACGAGCGGCTCGATCGTGTCGTTCTCGCTCGCGAGCGCGGCGCCCGTGCGGCTCGAACTGCTCGACACCGCGGGACGCATCGTGCGCACGCTGACCGACGCCACGCTCCCCGCGGGCCGTCAGTCGGTGAGCTGGGATCGTCGCGCGTCGAACGGCACGCGCGCCGCGGCAGGCGTGTACTTCGTCCGCATGAGCACGCCGGAACGCACGCTCACCACGCGCGTGACCGTGCTCGACTGATCGAAGCCGGTCAGCACGAAGCCCGGGAGCGAAGACGGCTCCCGGGCTTCGGTGTGCGTGCGGTGCTGAAGCCGCGGCCCTACGCCGCCGTCGCCTCCGCCCATTCGACGGAGTCCACGTACGCGCGGTCGAGCTGCTCGTCGTCCACACCGACCACGTCGGTGTCGCGGCGCATTTCGTCCACCGCGTCCCAGTCGCCGCGCTCGTACGCGGTGACGAGCTTGAGCACGGGGCCGAGCGGCTGGCTGCCCTCGAGCACGGCGCTCGTGACCGACGGCGACACGGACAGGCCGCCGAGGATCTCGTCCGCGGGACGGCCGACCATCGTGTCCACCATGGACAGCATGCCGGTCAGGAACAGCTCGTGTTCGCGCTCGCGCATCCCGGCCGCGCCGCCCATGCGCTCGGCGAACCGCGCGCGCGACAGCGCCGTCACCATGAGCTCGTGCGGACGGTCGTCGCACAGCGACATCATGCCCATCATCATCGCCCACTTGCGCAGAGGCGACAGCCCCATGAGCGCGAGCGCATGCCGGATCGAATCCACTTCGTGACGCCAGCCGAACGCGGCCGAGTTCAGGTAGCGCAGCAGGCGCATCGTGAGGCCGACGTCCTGGCGGAACAGTTCCTCGAGCCGCTCCATGGACGCGTCCTCGCGGCTCGTCTCGGCGAGGAAGCCGAGCACCGAGAGCTTCGACGGCGGCAGGTCGCGCGTCTCGATCATCTGCGGCTTCTGGAAGTAGTAGCCCTGCAGCAGGTCGTAACCCGCGCGCAGCGCCGCGTTCTTCTCCTCGATCGTCTCGACCTTCTCGGCGAGCAGCTTCACGCCGCGGCGCTTGAGCGGCTCGAGCGCGCGCGGATCGAGCGCGTCCTTCCACAGCCGCAGGTCCACCTTCACGAGGTCCACGACGTCGAGGAACGGATACGACTCCGGCAGGTTCGTGAAGTCGTCGAGCGCGAGCAGGTAGCCGTCCGCCTTGATGCGGCGGCACGCGGCCATCACTTCGGGATCGGCGGGAATGTTCTCGAGCAGCTCGATCACCGAGCGCTCGCGCGGCAGCAGCCGGTGGTACTCCGCGAGCAGCGCGCCGCGCGACAGGTTCACGAACGCGCGCCGGTCGCCGACCAGGCGGTCGAGCCCGATCGCGGTCGCGTTCTGCTCGATGCTCACCGCGGAGGCGAACTCGGGATCGGTCGCCGTGAAGCGGTTCTCGGGCCCGCTGCGGAACAGCAGCTCGTAGCCGAACACTTCCTGCTTGCGATCGAGGATCGGCTGGCGAGCCGAATAGATCGTGCGCGTGCCCGGCGCGAGCGCGGACTCCGGCTCGGGCGCGGCGGCCGCTTCGGGCGCGGGCTGGTTCGGCCCGGCGGGCGGCACGGACTTGTTGCGCGAAGACGACTTGTCCCACGGCAGCTTGAACATGGACCCGGACCCCTCGATCTCACGGGTGTGCGGCCGGCTTCGGGTGCCGGCGCGCGAAGGCGCTTCTTCGCCCGGGTCATCGGACGAAGTGCCCGGCAGTTTCACGAGGGATTTCGGGGCCGAGACGCCGCCGTGGGCGGGCTGCCGGGCGGCGCGCCCGCGTCTTGACCCCCCTTCGGCGCGGCCCGTAGGCTCCCCGCGCCGCAACGGCACCACAGACGCGACGGTCATCCCAAGCCCGAGTCCATCCGGCCCCTGAGGACATACCCATGGCGAAACGTCCCGCTCCTTCGAAGTCCCGCTCGGGCAAGCGCACCGGCGCCTCCAGCCCGCGTGCCCGCGCCACTCGCGGCGGCAAGGTCGCCCGCAAGACCGGCGACGCCGCGCATGCCGCCCAGGTCGCCGACTTCGTCGCGAACTACCCGGCGGACCGCCAGCGCAAGGACCTCTACCCGTTCACGATCTCGGGCCTGCCGATCAAGCCGCTCTACACGCCGGACGACGTCGCGGACATGGACCTCGCGCGTGACCTGAGCGTGCCGGGCGAGTATCCGTTCACGCGCGGCGTGCACCCGACCATGTATCGCGGCCGCATGTTCACCATGCGCCAGTTCGCCGGCTTCGGCACCGCGCGCGAGACCAACGCGCGCTTCCACTACCTGCTCGCGCACGGCCAGACCGGTCTCTCGATCGCCTTCGACAACCCGACGATCATGGGGTACGACAGCGATCACCCGAAGTCGCACGGCGAAGTCGGCAAGTGCGGCGTCGCGATCGACAGCCTTGCGGACATGGAAGCGCTGCTCGAGGGCATCGACCCGGCGACCGTCTCCACGTCCATGACCATCAACGGTCCGGCGCCGATCATGTTCGCGTTCTATCTCGCCAACGCCGAGAAGCGCGGTGTGCCGTTCTCGGCGCTGCGCGGCACGCTGCAGAACGACATCCTCAAGGAGTACATCGCGCAGAAGTGCTGGTGCTTCCCGCCGCGGCCGTCGCTGCGGCTGATCGTCGACCTGATCGAGTTCTCGACCAAGCACGTGCCGCAGTGGAACACGATCTCCGTGAGCGGCTATCACATTCGCGAAGCCGGTTCGACGGCGGCGCAGGAGCTGGCGTTCACGATCGCCGACGGCTTCACGTACGTGGACGAGTGCATCGCGCGCGGCATGGACGTGGACGATTTCGCGCCGCGACTGTCGTTCTTCTGGAACAGCCACCTCGACTTCTTCGAGGAGATCGCCAAGCTGCGCGCCGCGCGCCGCATCTGGGCGCGTCACATGCGTGAGCGCTACGGCGCCAAGAAGCGCGAGTCGTGGCTCATGCGCTTCCACACGCAGACGGCCGGCTGCTCGCTGTGGGACAAGCAGCCCGAGAACAACATCATGCGCACGGCGTTCGAGGCGCTCGCCGCCGTGCTCGGCGGCACGCAGTCGCTGCACACGAACTCGATGGACGAGACGATCGCGCTGCCGTCCGACAAGGCGGTCAAGATCGCGCTGCGCACGCAGCAGATCATCGCGCACGAGATCGGCGTGACCGAGACGGCCGATCCGCTCGCGGGCTCGTACTACGTCGAGTCGCTGACGAACAAGCTCGAGGCGCAGGCCGAGGAGTATTTCCGCCGCATCAACGACATGGGCGGCGTCGTCGCCGGCATCGAGAAGGGCTTCTTCCAGCGCGAGCTGAACGCGGCCGCGTACGTCTATCAGCAGGAGATGGAGCGCAAGCAGCGCATCATCGTCGGTGTGAACGACTACATCGAGCCGAACGAGAAGCTCGACATCGAGATCCTGCAGATCGGCGAAGAGGTCGAGGTGCAGCAGAAGGCCCAGCTCGAGCAGCTGCGCGCGACGCGCGACAACGCGCGTTGCACCGCGGCGCTCCAGGCCCTCACCGCGGCGGCCCGCACCGCGCCCGGCGAGGTCAACCTGATGGAGAAGATCCTCGACTGCGCTCGCGCCTACGCGACCGAAGGCGAGATCCGCAACGCCATGCGCGAAGTGTTCGGCGACTACGTCGAGTCGGCGGAGTTCTAGAGCGCATTCACGAGTACGCGAACGGCCGCGCTTCCCGCGAGGGAGGCGCGGCCGTTTCGTGTGCAGCCAGCCCGGTCTCGGTGCCGGGTTCGGACGGCCCCGGCCGCCCGGGCGGCCCCTCCCAACCTTGACCATGCTTCGCGCGGGCCGGTAGCTTGGCCGCGCTCGTTTCCCGCTTCCCCCCATCCGGAGACTCCATGGACAGCCAGATGCTCACCGGCCTGGCCGCGATCGCTGCCGTCGTGATCGTCGCGATGCTGGCCCGCGGCAGCGGCAAGTCGCAGGGCGACAAGCCCGTCGTGGCGACCGAAGACGCCGTCTCCGAGGGCGCCATGCCGGGCGCCGACGACCTTCCGGCCGGTGACGAGTTCGAGGACGAGGAAGAAGACGAGGACTTCGACGACGCACACGCCGAAGTGATCGCGATCACCTCCGACAACTACGCGATCGTTCCCGACAAGCACGCCGTGCGCATCGTGCCGCCCGACGAGAGCGGCGAGGCGTGGAAGCCGGGCGCGGGACACCGCCGCGGCCAGCGCGCGCTCGACAACAGCCTGCACGCGGGCGAGTACTCCGGCGCGCGCGTCGTGCGCGGCGACGCCGACGAAGCGCCGTGGCGCCTCGAAGCGCTCGGCCGCGACGGCGAGTACACGGCCTACCTGTTCGAGACGCGCGAGGCGGCCGATGCGGCGCTGGCGCTGTTCGTCTCGCGCCGCGTGGTCACCGTGGGCGAGGACGAGGACGGCGTGCCGATCCCGGCGTCGAGCGAACAGTTCGAAGAGGCGCGCCGCGTCTACCCTCGAAACGGAAGCCGCCCTGCTGGACGAAGATCCGGAGGACCGCCCGTGAGCAACGGCAACTTCGGCTTCGAGGCGAACTTCTACCAGCAGCTCATGTCCGAAGTGGGCGTCAGCCCCAAGCGCATGCTGGTGATCGGCTGCGGCGCGGGCGTCGAAGTGGCGCACCTGGCCGACGCGACCGGCTCGATCGTCGTGGGCATCGACCTCGAAGTGGACCCGCGCTGGAAGAAGCCGAACGTCCTGCTGCTGCGCGGCCGGCTACTTCGGCACTCCCAACAAGGAGCGCACGGTGGGGTACATTGGCGGCCGCGCGACCACGTGGGAGAAGATCCAGTGGAACCTGATCGACTGGGGCCGCCGCCTGCAGGGGCGCTGGTCCAACGAACAGGGCGCGCACGCGGGGTTCTCGCACGTCGAACTGTCGAAGCTGCTCGCGGCTTCGTTCGAGCGTGTGGAGTCCGTGGACCTGCCGTACTACCTGGGCAAATACCGAAGCTCGCCGGATTCTGGCGGGCGCTGTTCCAAATGGGGTTGGCGCGCTTCGTCGCGCCGTCGGTGTATTTCCGCACGCGTTGCCGCCCGAATGCGGCGGCGCCACGCTGAACTGAGGAGCCACCATGCAGCGCAAGATTCGCGTACTCGTGGGCAAGCCCGGACTCGACGGACACGATCGTGGCGCCAAGGTCGTCGCGGCCGCTCTGCGCGACGCCGGCATGGAAGTGATCTACACCGGCCTGCACCAGACGCCGGGCCAGATCGTCGAAGCCGCGGTGCAGGAAGACGTCGACGTCGTCGCGCTGTCGGTGCTCTCGGGCGCGCACATGACGCTCTTCCCGGAAGTGCAGCGGCTCATGAACGACGCCGGTATCGGCGACAAGCTGCTCACCGGTGGCGGCATCATTCCCGGTGACGACGTGCAGGCGCTGCTCGACCAGGGCATCGGCCGGCTGTTCGGACCGGGCTCGTCGACCGTGGACATCGTCGCGTACATCCGCGGCTGGTACTCGGACAAGTTCGGCGCCGACGCGCTGCCGCCGCTGCCGCCGCCGCCCGCGCGCCCGGAACCGGT
Organism: Candidatus Eiseniibacteriota bacterium; assembly: GCA_016710095.1. Lineage (GTDB taxonomy): Bacteria > Eisenbacteria > RBG-16-71-46 > RBG-16-71-46 > RBG-16-71-46 > CAIXRL01. Next base: position 81,137 of record JADJLL010000001.1, read on the forward strand.
CGTGGGCTCGGGCGATCTTCGATGCCGTCCTTCTCGCGCGATCGCCGCGGACGACGCGCACCATGCGCGTGCCGCGAAGGCGAAGGCGAAGCCCGCGAAGAAGGCCGTGAAGAAGGCGCCGGCGAAGAAGGCCGCGCCCGTGAAGAAGAAGCGGCCAAGAAGGCTGCCGCGAAGCCCGCCAAGAAGAAGGCGGCGAAGCCGGCGCCGAAGAAGGCGCCGCGAAGAAGGCTGCCAAGAAGGCCGCGCCGAAGAAGGTCGCGAAGAAGCCCGCCAAGAAGTCCGCGCCAAAGAAGAAGGCGCGCCGCTAACCGCGGCGGGATGATTTCGTGAGCGCCTGGAACGAGCCCGAGCTTTCGTTCGCCAGCCACGAGGGACTGCCGTTCCTCGTCGAGCACTGGTATCTCGGCTCGCCCACGCGCCGCTACATGATGGTGCGGCGCTTCGCCGAAGTGCTGAACCACGCCGACCTCAAGCCCGGGCAGAAAGTGCTCGACCTCGGCTGCGGCTGGGCGTACGGCACGCACTGGGCGCACGCGCGCGGCTGCACGGTGAGTGGCATCGATCTGGGCTGGGACCAGTTGCTGTGGGCGCAGAAGGCGATGCCCGCGGGACTGAACCTCATGCAGGCGAACGCCAAGTGCCTGCCGTTCCCGGACGCGTCGTTCGATCGCGCGGTGTCGGTCGAGATGATGGAGCACGTGTTCTGTCCCGATCGCGCGCAGGTGTTCTCCGAGATCGCGCGCGTCGTGAAGAAGGGCGGACGCATCGCCATCTCGACGCCGAATCCCGATTCGCCGATCGAGTCCGTGAAGCGCGTCGCGGTGAAGTGGCCGTGGCTGCGCCGCGCGCTGCCGTCGTCGTGCTTCCCCGAAGCCGAGGACGACGCGGGCGAGTACCACCCGTACCGCTATCACCATCCGCTCTCGCCGGCCGAACTGATCGCCGGGCTCGAGGGCGTGGGCTTCCGCGTACAGGGCACGAAGAGCTTTCTCTGGGTGCTCAAGACGCTGCCGCCGCCGCTGCTCGGGTTCGGGCGCGCGGCTGAAGCGCTCGCCGAAGCGCTGCCGCTCGTGAACCGCGCGGGCGCCACGACCCTGGTCTGGGCCGAGCGGGTCTAGCGTGACGCGCGCGACGCGGCTCGTGCTCGCGCTGAACGGCAGTCCCGCCGCGGACGGCTCGGTTTCCCGCATGCTCGACGCGCTCGGCGAAGGCGTGCGCGCCGAAGGCGCGACGTTCGAGCACGTGCGCTGCATCGAGCTGCGTGTGCGCGATTGCGTCGCGTGCGGGCCCGACGCGACCACCGGCTACTGCATTTTCCACGACGACATGGACCGCGTGTACGCGCTGCTCGAACGCGCGCATGCCGTGGTCGCGGGCTCGCCGGTCTGGTTCGACACGGTGAGCAGCCCGCTCAAGCGCGTGATCGACCGCTGCAACTGCGTCACGCCGCTCGTCACATTGCCCGGCGGCACCGAGGACCTCGTGCCCAAGTGGGCGAGGACGCGGCGCGGGGTGTTCGTCGTGGCCGGAAGTGCCGAACACACCACCGAGCTGGCCGAGCGGTCCGTGCGCGGCTGGTTCAAATGGGTGGGGGCGAAGTGGGAAGAAACCCTTGCCTGGCGGCATACGGACAATGCGCGCGGCAGCGTCCCGGCCGACGTGCTGGAACGCGCGCGCGCGATCGGGCGGCGTCTCGCGACGTCGGACCCGCTCGTACCTTGAGCAGCATCGGAGGACCCCTCGCATGAAGAAGCTCTTCGCTTCGCTCGTCCTGCTCGCCTCGCTCGTCGCGATCGCCGCGACCGCGATCGCCGGGCCGATGGGCGCCACGCCGCCCGCGCCGGGCGCGCCGCGCTTCGCGCAGCTCGTCTCGCTCGAGGGCCTGCCCGCCGACAGCACCATTCGCCTCGCGTTCATGAACGGCTTCCGCGACGTGTTCGCGGACGAGCAACTGCGCTCCGAGCGCGACAACGGCGGCGGCTGGCAGCCGCAGGTCGCGGTGCCGAACCGCTTCCGCCTGCTCGAGGGCTCCGCGGCCGACGACGCATGGACGGTGCAGGTCGTGATCGGCGCGCCCGCGCCGGCCGTCGTGCAGCGCACGCAGGGCGAGAACACGAAGCGCCGCTCCGACAAGGCCCGCCGCGCCTCGCGCGGCATGATCGTGTCGGTGATCGCGCTGTCGCCCGAAGCGCGGCAGAACGGCGCGCGGCCGCTGCCGCAGACGTTCGCCTTCGCGTTCCCGGCGCCGCCGCCTCCGGCCGACGCCTCGCAGATCGTGACCTCGAGCGGCTACACGTACTCGTGGACCGCCGCGGGCCAGACCGCGGGCAAGCTCGCGCTCGAGGTGCTGCACCATTTCAGCGAGGACCTCTCGGCGCAGGAGCGTGCGGACATCACGCCCGCCGTGCGCACGGGGACCGGCCGATGAAGCGCGCCGCGGCGATGGCCGTGTTGGCGTTGGCCGCGCTCGCCGCGCTCGGCGGTTGCGGCAAGCCCGCCGCCGACGAGCCCGCGTCCACGCTGACCGAGGCCCAGCGCGACAGCGTGCTGGGTGAAAGCGCCCTGCCGGGAGCCGGTACCGTCGGCCGGGCGCGAGAGGCCGCCGCGGGTGAGGCCACTCCGCGCGTTTCGGTGGACTCGCTGACGCACTGAGGCGCGGCGGGCATTTTTTTCTTCCGTGCGGTGTTGGGAGTTGGTTAGCATTTTCCGCCGACTCTCCATGGGCAGACCCCCAGCCCGACATCCCACGAGGAATCCCATGCGCCGCCTGTTCTCCACGCTCCTGAGCGCCGGCGCGCTCGCCGTCTCGGCCGCGGCACCGGCCTTCGCCGCCATCGGCGCGCCGACCAGCTGGTTCGCGCCGCCGGCCAACGTCTACGAAGTGCTCGCGCATCCCGACGGCACGATCTGGGCCGGCTGCTGGCCCGGCGTCTACCGCTACTCGCGCACCGGCACGAACCTCGGCGAGGTCGCGAACTTCGTCTGCCTGTCCATGGCGACCTGCCCGAACGGCGACGTCGTGGCGCTCGACTACGTGAACCGCACGGTCAACCGTTTCACGTCCTCGGGCACGTTCGTGCGCAGCTTCGCGCTCACGAACGTCGGCGGTGACGGCGATGCCACGCTCGTGACCGACGACTCGAACAACGTGTACGTGCTCTTCAAGTACAACGGCCCGAACTACGTGCTGCCGTGGATCCGCAAGTACGACGAGTTCGGCACGCAGCTCGCGGAGACGGGCCCGATCGACGTGGCGCACGGCTTCACGCGCATCGGGAACACGCTCTACGTGGCCGAGCTGTACACGAAGAAGATCCTGAAGTTCGACCTGAACCTGCAGCCGCAGGGCTTCGTCACGGTGCCCGAGCCGAGCCAGTACTCGTACACGCTCGAGGCCGATCGCGACGGCAACCTGCTGCTCGCCGACTACTACACGCACGAGCTGCGCCGCATGACGACGACCGGCACGGTGCTCGAGACGGTGATCAACGAGTACCCCGGCTGGCCGGGCTACTACTCCTACTGGACGCCCGCCGGCACGTCGCAGGCCGCGGACGGGCTGTACGTCGTCGCGGACCCCATGCACGGCTACGTGCTGCTCTTCGGCGCGCAGGTCGTCCCGGCCCGGACCACGACGTTCGGCGCGATCAAGGCGGGAACGCGCTGATTCGCCGCGAAAAACCCGCAGAACGCTTCGAGGGGCGCCCGAAACGGCGCCCCTCGATTGTTTCACCGGGTTTCAGGTAGTTTCCCGGTCGCTCAACTCACCCGTCCGGCCCGCCGACACCACCGGCGGACCTTTCAGGCGCACGGCGCCTCTTCCATACCCCCGATCCGGAGCCACACTGCATGCTGATGCTGACCGAACAGCACCACCAGGTGCGTGAAATGGTGCGCCGCTTCGCCGAGGACGTCGTCGCTCCGCGCGCGCGCGAGCTGGACGAGACCGAGACGTTCCCGCACGACGCGGTGAAGCAGATGGCGGAGCTGGGCCTGCTCGGGCTCCCGTATCCGGAAGAGTACGGCGGCGCCGGCATGGACACGCTCTCGTACGCGATCGCGGTCGAGGAAGTCGCGCGCGTCTGCGCCTCCACCGCCATCACGCTCGCCGCGCACGTCTCGCTCGGCTGCGGTCCGGTCGCGGGCGTCGGCACGCACGAGCAGAAGCTGCGGTTCCTCAAGCCCATGGCGAGCGGCGAAGTCCTCGGTGCGTTCGGTCTCACCGAGCCCAACGCCGGCTCCGACGCGGCCGGTACGCAGACGAAGGCCGTGAAGGCCGACGGCGGCTGGCGCGTGAACGGCTCGAAGATCTACATCACCAACGCGAGCTACTCGAAGTACATCACGCTCACCGCGGTCACGGATCCCACCAAGGGCGCGAACGGCATCTCGGCCTTCATCATGGACACCGCGACGCCGGGCTTCCGCGTGGGCAAGAAGGAAAAGAAGATGGGCCTGCGCGGCTCGGACACCGTCGAAGTCGTGTTCGAGGACTGCCTCATTCCCGACGACCACATGCTCGGCGAGCAGACGGGCGGCTTCAAGGCGTTCATGAAGACGCTGCAGGGCGGCCGCATCTCGATCGGCGCGCTCGCGCTCGGCTGCGCGCAGGGCGCGTACGAGCACGCCGTGTCGTACGCCAAGGTGCGCCACCAGTTCGGCCAGCCGATCGCGAACTTCCAGGCCGTGCAGTTCATGCTCGCGGACATGGCGATGAAGATCGAAGCCGCGCGCCATCTCGTGTATCACGCGGCGCAGCTGAAGGACGCGGGCAAGAGCTTCGTGAAGGAAGCGTCCATGGCCAAGCTGTTCGCGAGCGAGATCGGCAACTGGGTCACGGACAAGTCCATCCAGATCCACGGCGGCATGGGCTACTGCCGCGACCTGCCCGTCGAGCGCATGCACCGTGACGTGAAGCTGATGGAGATCGGCGAGGGCACCAGCGAGATCCAGCGCATGGTGATCGCGCGCGAAATCCTCAGCGGTCGCTGATCGCATGAGCCCCGGGACGGCGGCGAAGATGCAGTGGGCGTGCGCCGTCTCGGATCACGCCGACGCCGCCCAAGCCGCGGCCGAAGTGGCGGAGGTGATCCGCCAGCAGCTCGGCCCCGTGCCGGTGGACCTGTGCCTCGCGTTCTTCACCGTGTCGCACGTGGCGCAGGCCGAGGCGATCGCCGTCGAGCTCAGGCGCGCGCTGACGCCCGCGACGCTCGCCGGTGTGAGCGCGCGCGGCGTCGTCGCGCGCGAACGCGAGATCGAGCAGGGCGTCGCGCTGTCCGTGATCGCGGGACGGCTGCCCGGAGTCGGTGTGCAGCCGTTCGTGATGCTGCACGACGTGTGGCGCGAGCCGATGGACGACACCGCGGCGTTCGACCTCGCGGCGCCCGGCGCGCGCGGCGCCGAGCTCGTGCTCATGTGCGGCGATCCGTTCTCGCTCGACGCCGAGCGCATCCTCGGCGCGTTCCATCGTCATGCGCCCGGCGTGCGCGTCGTCGGCGGCATGGCGAGCGCCGGCATGCGGCCACGCTCCAACGTCGTGTTCCTCAACGAGTGGATCTCCGCCGAGGGCGGCTTCGCGATCGCGCTGCACGGCGCGATCCGCGCCGACGTCGTCGTGTCGCAGGGCTGCTCGCCGATCGGGCCGCCGCTCGACGTCACGCACGTCGAGGGCAACGTGATCCTCACGCTCGACGGCCAGCCGGCGCTCGAGCGCGCCGAAGGCGTGCTGCGCGCGGTGCCGGAAGACCAGCGGCACCGGCTCGACCAGGGACTGTTCGTCGGCCGTGCCGCGCGCGGCGACGCGAGCGGGCCCGGTGACTGGCTCATTCGCAACCTGCTCGGCGCCGACCGCGAGCGCGGCGCGATCGCCGTCGCCGATCACATCCGGCTGCGCGAGAAGATCCGCCTGCACGTGCGCGACGCGAAGGCCGCGACGGAAGACCTCGAAATGCTGCTCGCGCCGCAGGAGTTCGACTCCGCGGCGAGCGCGGCGCTGCTGTTCGCGTGCAACGGCCGCGGCTCGAACCTGTTCGGCGCGCCGCATCACGACATCGAACGGCTGCAGCAGGCGCTGCGCCGTCCCGGCGGCGCGAGCGTGCCCGCGAGCGGCATGTTCTGCGCGGGCGAGATCGGTCCGGTCGGCGAGCGCAATTTCATGCACGGGCACACGGCGAGCATCGCGATACTTCGTCCGCGCACCTGACGAAGATCCCGCGCGTCCGGCGCCGAGCGCGGTCGCGCCTCGCCGAACACTCCGTGGCGCACGAATGAAATAGTCGCGAGCGGGTCTTGGGATGACGCAGCCGTATGGGTATGCTGCGGCCCCCCGATCGTTCCGCAGCTCGCGCCTCTTCCCCCGGGATCGCCCCTGCATGAGCGCAGTGCCACACGCGTCGTCCACGGATGTGACCGCGTCCCCGAGACACACGGCGGCCTGGGAGCCGGTGGTCTGGGGGCTCGCCTACCTGCTCACGGGCACGGTGGTCTATCGCCTGCAGGGCGACATCGGTCCGACGCTCTGGTATCCGCCGATCGCGATCGGTGTCGCCGCGCTGCTGACGTTCGGCTGGCGCGCGCTCCCGATCGTGTTCGTGTGCGACTTCGTCGTGACGTTCCCGATCACGCCGGTGCCGGTCACGGCGCCCGTGCTTTCGGCCATGGGTACTTCGCTCGAGTGCGCGGTGGCGTACGCGCTGCTCAGTCGCGCGGGCGTGAACCAGGCGATGCGCCGCGCCCGCGACGTGCCTCTCGCGCTGCTGCTCGCCGGCTGTCTCGCGCCGGCCGTGGGTGCCTCGGCCGGGCTCTTCACGGCGCTCGGCACCGGAGTGCCGCTGCGGCAGAGCGATCCGCTCTGGTTCTGGCTCACGTGGTGGCTCTGCGACACGACCAGCGTGATCGTGCTGCTGCCCGCACTGCTGCTTTGGCTCGCGCCTTCCGAACAGCGCACCGAGAAGCTCGCGCCGGGCCACGGCGTCGAGCGCGTCGTGCTCGTGCTCGCCGTCGTGCTGCTCGGCGTCGCGGGTTTCGCCGCGCCGTCGCTGGGCGAGCTGCGCCTGCGGTTGCCGTGGCTCGGCATCGGCGTGTCGCTCGTCATGTGGGCCGCGGCGCGCTTCAGCCGGCGCACGACGGCGACGACGGTCGCGTTCCTCGCGGGGATCGCGATCGCGGTCGTGCGCGGGGAGTTCCTCGCCGAGTCGCTGCCGCCGGAGCAGATCGTCGCGATGCTGCACACGGTGCAGCTCGACGTCGCGCTTCTCTCGATGGGCGGGCTCGCGCTCAACAGCCTCATTTCGAGCGAGCGCCGCTCACGCAGCGCGCTCGAATCCGCGGGGCGCGAGCTGCGCGTCAGTTCGAGCCGCCGCATCCTCGCGGCGCGCGCGGCGCGCATCGCCACGTTCGAGATGGATCCCGAGCACGGCACGACGTGGTCGGACGAGCTGTACGAGCTGCTCGGCTACGCGCCGCAGAGCTTCGTGCCCTCCGTGAAGCCGCGCCCGTACGTGTTCGATCCCGAGGTCGACGAAGTGCTCGACCGGCGCTGGACCGAGCACCTCGCGAGCGGCGCGCGCATGGAGTTCGAAGTCGCGTTCAAGGCCGCCGACGGCCGGCGCGTGTGGTGCGAGATCCGCGCGGAGTCCATGGAGCGCGACGGCCGGCGGCTGTTCGCCGGCACCGTGGCGGACATCACGGAGCGCCGCACGCTCGAGCAGCAGTTCCTGCAGTCGCAGAAGATGGAGGTGGTCGGCCGGCTCGCGGGCGGCGTCGCGCACGACTTCAACAACGTGCTCACCGCCATCCTCGGCTTCACCGAGCTCGCGACCATGCACGTGAGCGAGGGCTCGCCCGCGCGCGCGAACCTCGCGCAGATCCGCGCGGCCGCGTTGCGCGCGGCGTCGCTCACGCAGCGGCTCCTCGCGTTCAGCCGCATGCAGCCGCAGGAGCCGAAGCCCGTCGAAGTGGACGCGCTCGTGCGCCGTCTCGAACCCATGCTGCAGCGCCTGCTCGGCGAACTCGTGCTCATGCGCACCGCGCTCGCGGCACGCGGCGCGTGCGTCGTGGTCGATCCCACGCAGCTCGAGCAGGTGCTCATGAACCTCGTCGTGAACGCGCGCGACGCGATGCCGCTCGGCGGGCGGCTCGAGATCGCGACGTTCGTGGCGCCGCGCGCCGACGGCGCCGGCGAGGTCGTGCGCATCCGCGTGAGCGACACGGGCTCCGGCATCGAGGCCGAGACGCGCGATCGCATCTTCGAGCCGTTCTTCACGACCAAGGCGCCGGGGCAGGGCACGGGGCTCGGGCTTTCGACCGTGCTCGGCATCGTGCGCCAGGCCGGCGGCGTCATCGCGGTCGAGAGCACGCCCGGGCTCGGCTCGGCGTTCTCGGTGGACCTGCCGCTGCAGGGCATGCCGGCCGCCGCGACCGCGGACGACGTCGTCGTGGGCGGCCCCGGTGGACACGAGACCGTGCTGCTCGTCGAGGACGACGCGCTCGTGCGCGACTACGTGCTCACGTGTCTCGAGCAGTCCGGCTATCGCGTCGCGAGCGCCGAGAGCGGCGCGCAGGCGCTCGAGCATCTCGCCACCGCGCCGCTGCCGGCGCTGCTGCTCACCGACGTCACGATGCCGGGCATCAGCGGCGTCGAGCTCGCGCGCCGCGTGCGGCTCTCGCATCCGGCTGTGCCCGTGCTGTTCATGACCGGGTACATGCGGAGCTTCGAGCCGGACGGGGAAGCGGCCGAGTTCTCGGGGCAGGCGCTCGCCAAGCCCTTCACGCGCGGGGACCTGCTGCAGCGGGTCCGGGCCGCCCTGGACTCCGGCAGGGGCTGAAAAAGCCCCGGATTCGCCCTGTCGAGAGGGCAAATCCCGGCCGATAACGCGGGTGCCCCGTCGCCATTCCGGCGATGGACCCGGAGAGACCGAGTGAGCCGATATCCCACGCCCGTGACGGTCAGCGAAACGCCGGAGCGAGTCGTGTTCGACATGCCCGCGCCTCGACGCCCACTCATGGCGCTCGCGATGAGCGCATGGCTGGTGGGCTGGGCCTACGGCATCGTCTTCATGTCGCAGCAGTTCTTCTCGGGCGCGCCCTTCGGGGCGGATCGCCTGTTCCTTCTCGTGTGGTGCGGCTTCTGGCTCGCCGCCGGCGGGTGGGGTGCGACGTGGCTCGCATGGCTGCTCGCGGGACGCGAACGCGTGACGCTCGACGAGCGCGCGCTGCACATCCGGAAGAGCATCTTCGGGCTCGGGTTCACCGATAGCTATCCCTTGTTCTCCATCACTCAACTCCGAACTTTTGGTCGCGAGGTGCCACCTTTGTTGGCAGCAGGGCTGAACTTTACGGGCCGAGGCGCGAGCGGCGTGCGATTCTGTGCAAGGAACCGTACCGTGCGGTTTGCGCGCGCTCTGGATGAACTCACAGCTCGGTCCGTCGTCGAAACCCTGCGCGCGCGATACCCGTTCGACGACGCCATTGCCGCGTCGGCCAAGCCGGCGGCTTAGGAGGAATTGCGTCATGGTTCAGCGCGAAAATGTTGGTGGTGCGTGGCAGGTGCGCTTGCCTATTCAGGGAACGGGTCGTCTGGTCGCTGCCGCGCTGCTCTCGGCGTGGCTGTGCGCGTGGGCCGCGGGCGAAGTGTTCGTGCTCGGCACGCTCGCCGCGGGCTTCCGTGATCTCGTCGTTCCGGGTTGGCATCTCGACTGGCTGCCCGCGATGAAGCAGACCGCGAACGTCGCTCCGCGCTTCGCGATGCTCTTCATGGGTCTGTGGGTCACGCTGTGGACGATCGGTGGCGCGCTCGGCATGCGTGAGCTCGCTCGCATGCTGTTCGGCGAAGACATCGTCCGTTGGAACGCCGACGGTCTCGACGTGACGCACCGCGCGGGTCCGTTCACGAACACGAAGCACATCGCTTACGACGACGTGCGTGACCTGCTCGTCGGACCGCGTGGCGCGCTCATCGCCGAAACCGTCCACGGCCGCATCACGCTCGCCGTCGCCGGAACGCCGCAGGATCGCCGCGAGCTGCAGGTGGCGCTCACCGAGGCGTGGAACCTTTCGGGTGGCCTGTCGCGTCAGCGTGACAAGGAAGCCGAAGCGGCTCCGATGGGTTGGAAGGTCGAGAAGGACGCGAACGGTGCGGTGATGCTGGTGAGCGATTCGACGCAGCGTCGTGCGGTCGCGGTGGCCCTCGTGGCGATCGCCTCCATGCCGGCCATCGCGGCGGTGACGCTCATGCGGGACCCGGTGCAGGTGTCGTGGCTGGCGGTCGCGGGCTTCCTCGCGCTCACGCTGTCCGCTCTCCTCGGTGCCGGTTGGGTCGCGACGAGCCGTGTCGAGCTTCGTCCGCGTCAGCAGGGACTCACGTGGCGTGCGACCGGTCTCGGCCGCGAGTGGGTGCAGGACTATCATCCGGCTTCGCTGCACGTCGAGCGCACGGCCGATGCCGACGGTGACGAGCGTTTCCGTCTGCTGGTCGAATCGCGCGGCCTGACGCGTGAGCTGGGTGCCGCCGTTCAGTCGCCTGCGAGCGCGCTGCATCTCGGCCGCTGGCTGGCCCGTCACATGTCGGCCGAAATCCAGGGTCTCGAAGTCGAGCTGCACGCGCAGCGCCAGGCGTCGTGACGCCGGGCGCCTGCCGCCGTTGCGGAGGCGCGAGATCCGCTCGGCCGAGAGAGCACCGAAGGCGTCACGACGCATGATCGTCGTGACGCCCTCGGGAGGCTGTCGCTGCCGGGCGAGCAAGATCGAGGCGTGAAACAACAGGACGCGTGACGCTGCCGTGCGCGGTCTCGAGTGAGACCGCGCAGGCGGACACTTGCGCGCACCCGTTTTGTTTCGCGAACTCGGGTGTACGAACAAGAAAAGAGAGGCGAGGCGATCGACTCCCATGGGTCCGATCCGCGCGTGGCCGTTTGCTGGCCGCGCCGTGGAGGCGGCCGGAGCGTGTCGCCTCCGTCGCGGGTGATCCGTCCCCGCCTTCGGGCGACCGGGATGTTCCCGGCCAGTCCGACCCCGGCCTGAATCGCGGCCTGCGCGAGCCCCGTTCGCGCTTCCCGAACCGGCCCTCCGGAGCCCTGCCGAACCCTGAAACGTTCGTGTAGTATGCCGCCGTTTCCTGCCCCATCCCGCCACACACACTCGCGGGCCACGGCCCGCTTCCATACGAAGAGGTTTCGCCATGTCCGGTGTCTACATCGTGGGCGCGGCGCGCACGCCCATCGGCAAGTTCCTCGGCTCTCTCGGTACGCTGAAGGCCTCCGATCTCGGCGCAGTCGCCATCAAGGAAGCGCTCGTCCGTGCCGGCATCACCGGCAACGACGTCGACGAAGTGATCATGGGTCACGTGGTGCAGGCCGGTCAGGGCCAGGCGCCCGCGCGCCAGGCGATGATCAAGGCCGGCGTGAACCCGGTCGTCGGCGCGCTGACGATCAACAAGGTGTGCGGCTCCGGCCTGAAGGCCGTGATGCTCGCCGCGCAGGCGATCAAGGCGGGCGACGGCGACTGCATCGTGGCCGGCGGCCAGGAGAGCATGAGCACCGCGCCGCACTACATGTTCGGCGGACGGCTCGGCACGCGCCTCGGCGACGTCACGCTGCGCGACGGCGTCGTGTACGACGGCCTGTGGTGCTCGTTCAACGACTGCCACATGATCGAACTCGCGCAGTACACGGCCGAGAAGGCCGGCATCAAGCGCGACCGCATCGACGAGTTCTCCGTTGCCTCGCAGAAGAAGGCCGCCGCCGCGCAGGCCGCGGGCGCCTTCGACAAGGAAATGGCGAACGTCACGATTCCGCAGCGCAAGGGCGACCCGATCGTCGTGAGCAAGGACGAGTCGGTCCGCGGCGACACGACCATCGAAGGTCTCGCCAAGCTCGGCCCCGTGACGAAGGCGAAGGACGGCGTGATCACCGCCGGCAACGCGCCCGGCCTCAACGACGGCGGCGCGGCGCTCGTGCTCATGTCGGAAGCGCGCGTGAAGGCGACCGGCGCGAAGCCGCTCGCCCGCGTGACCGGCTACGCCACCGGTGGCGGCGAACCCAAAGACCTGTTCTTCGCGCCCATCGACGCCGTGCAGAAGCTGATGAAGAAGCTGTCCGTGGACATCAACCACTTCGACCTGATCGAAGCGAACGAGGCGTTCGCGGCGCAGGCGCTCGCCGACGGCGACGGCCTCGGCTGGGACTGGGACCGCGTCAACGTGAACGGCGGCGCGGTGGCGCTCGGCCACCCGATCGGCGCCAGCGGCGCGCGCATCCTGACCACGCTGCTCTACGCGCTCGAAGCGCGCGGCAAGAAGACCGGCATGGCGACGCTGTGCCTGGGCGGCGGCAACGCGGTCGCGCTTTCCGTGGAGCGTGTGTGATGAGCGCGGCCAGCGTGAAGAAGGTCGCCGTCGTCGGCGGCGGCACGATGGGCAACGGCATCGCGCAGGTGTTCGCGACCAACGGCTACGACGTGCGGCTGATCGACGTGAAGAGCGAGTTCGTCGAGCGCGGCATCGCGACGATCACGAAGAACCTCGACCGCGTCGCCAAGAAGCAGGAGTGGCCCGCGGACAAGGCGCCCGGCATCCTCGCGCGCATCTCGGGTTCGACGAACCTCGAGGACGCGAAGGACTGCCAGCTGGTCGTCGAAGCGGTGACCGAGAACTTCGCGGTCAAGAAGCAGATCTTCACCACGCTCGACGCCGTCACGGCGCCCGAGTGCATCCTCGCGAGCAACACCTCGAGCATCTCGATCACCGAGATCGCCGCGGTCACGAAGCGCGCCGACAAGGTGATCGGCATGCACTTCATGAACCCGGTGCCGGTGATGCAGCTGGTCGAGATCATCCGCGGGATCGCCACGTCGGACGAGACGTACGCGCTGACCGAGGAGCTGTCGAAGGCGCTCGGCAAGACGCCCGTCGAGGTCAACGACTACCCGGGCTTCATCTCGAACCGCATCCTCATGCCCATGATCAACGAAGCCGTGTACACGCTGATGGAAGGCGTGGCCACGCGCGAGGGCATCGACACGGTCATGAAGCTCGGCATGAACCACCCGATGGGCCCGCTCGCACTCGCGGACCTGATCGGTCTCGACACCTGCCTGTCGATCATGGAAGTGCTGCACGAAGGGCTCGGCGACTCGAAGTACCGTCCGTGTCCGCTGCTGCGCAAGATGGTCGCGGCGGGCTGGCTCGGCCGCAAGAGCGGCCGCGGCTTCTACGAATACCCGAAGGCCTGACGGAGATCCGCATGTCCGGAACCCTGACCGAAGCCGCGGGCCTGTCGTTCGATCTGTCCGAGGAAGCGCAGTCGGTGCGCGAGATGGTGCGTGATTTCGCCGAGAGCGAGATCCGCCCGATCGCGGCGCAGATCGACGAGACGAACGAGTTCCCGGCCGACAACGTGAAGAAGATGGCCGAGCTGGGACTGCTCGGCATGTTCGTGCCCGAGGAGTACGGCGGCGCGGGCATGACGTACCTGGCCTACGTGGTGGCGATCGAGGAGCTCTCGCGCGTGTGCGCGAGCCACGGCGTGATCGCGTCCGTGAACAACTCGCTCGTCTGCTACCCGCTCATGACGTACGCGAGCCACGAACAGAAGAAGAAGTGGCTCGAGCCGCTCGCCAAGGGCGAGAAGCTCGGCGCGTACTGCCTGACCGAGCCGAACGCCGGCAGCAACGCGGCGAACCAGCAGACCACGGCCGTGCTCGACGGCGACCACTGGGTGCTGAACGGCTCGAAGATCTTCATCACCAACGCCGGACCCGCCGACGTGCTCATCACCTACGCGACGACGGACAAGGCGCTGGGACCGAAGGGCATCTCGGCCTTCATCGTCGACGCCGACACGCCCGGCGTGCGCAAGGGCAAGAAGGAGCACAAGCTCGGCATTCACGCCTCGGACACGCGCGAGATCTATTACGAGAACGCGCGCATCCCGAAGGACAACCTGTTCGGCGAGTTCAACAAGGGCTACACGGTCGCGCTCGCCACGCTCGGCGGCGGCCGCATCGGCATCGCGGCGCAGGCGCTGGGCATCGCGCAGGCGTCGGTCGAGGCGGCGGTCAAGTACGCGAACGAGCGCGTGCAGTTCGACAAGAAGATCGGTGAGTTCGACGCCATCCGGCACATGCTCGCGGACAGCGTCGTCGAACTCGACGTGGCGCGCCTGCTCGTCTACCAGGCGGCGTGGCTGCGCGATCAGGGACGTCCGCACACGAAGGAAGCCTCGCTCGCCAAGTGGCACGCGTCGGAAGCGGCGACCAAGTGCGCGAACTGGGCGATCCAGGTGCACGGCGGCTACGGCTACATGAGCGAGTATCACGTCGAGCGCTACTGGCGTGACGCGCGCATCTGCGAAATCTACGAAGGAACGACCGAAGTCCAGAAGATGGTGGTGGCCGCGCAGGTGCTCAAGGAGCACGCGGTCAAGGCCTGACAACCGACTCGAGGAGGATTCCCCGAATGAAGCGTCCCGTCCGTCCCGTCGCTCTGGTGATTCTCACGCTCTGCGCGCTCTATCCCGGCCTCTCCGCGGTCTTCCAGGGTCTCTACCCGTGGGTGACGGGCCAGGAGTTCACGCTCGTGGGCCAGACCGGGGCGTTCATGACGACCGCCGCCAAGCTGGGCATGCCGATCTGGCTGCCGAGCCTGTTCAAGGCGTTCGTCGGCCTGGCGTTCCTGGGCGCGGCGCCCGGCCTGTGGGCCGGTGACGGCCGTGCGGTGCCGCTCGCGTTCCTCGGCGCGCTCGGCGCGCTGCTGCTCGGCCCCGGCCCCGCCGTCATGGGCATCATCGCCCTCATCTGCCTGACCGTGTTCCGCGAGACGAGCCAGCACCAGCCGGCCTGACGCGACCCGCGTTTCGAAAGCAGGATTTCCTTCATGAATCTCGACCTGACCGAAGAACAAGTCGCGATCCGCGACACGGTGCGTGAGCTCTGCCAGAACGAGTTCGCGCAGCACGCCGAAAAGTGGGATCGCGAAGACGATGTGCCGCGCTGGGCGGTGGACAAGCTCGCCGAGCTCGGCCTGCTCGGGCTCGCCGTGCCCGAGGAGTACGGCGGCCTCGGCAGCGACATGCGCACGACGATCGTGGTGATCGAGGAGATCGCCCGCGTGTCGGCCGCGCTCGCCATTCTGTTCGCCGTGCACAACTCCGTGGGCGCGTACCCGATCTACGAGTTCGGCACCGAGGAGCAGCGCAAGCGCTGGCTGCCGCGGCTGACGAGCAAGGACATGGGCGCGTTCTCGCTGAGCGAACCCGGCAGCGGCTCGGACGCCTCCGCGCTCACCGCGACCGCGGTGAAGGACGGCGACCACTACGTGCTCAACGGCTCCAAGAACTGGGTGACCAACGGTCATCACGCGTGGACGTTCCTCGTCTTCGCGCGCACCGGCGGCCCCGGCTCCAAAGGCATCAGCGCCTTCATCCTCGAACGCGACACGCCCGGCCTCACGGTGGGCAAGTGCGAGGACAAGATGGGGCTGCGCGGATCGCACACGGTCACGCTGTCCATGGACGACGTGCGCGTGCCCGAGATCTGCCGCCTGGGCCCTGAGAACGAAGGCATCAAGATCGCGCTGTCCGCGCTGGACAAGGGCCGCATCGGCGTCGCCGCGCAGGCGCTCGGCGTGATGCAGGCCGCGTTCGGCGAGGCGGCGAAGTACGCGCAGCAGCGGAACGCGTTCGGCGGGCCGCTGTCGAAGATCCAGGCGATCCAGTTCAAGCTCGCCGAGATGGAGAAGCGCGTGCAGGGCTCGCGGCTGCTCATTCAGCGCGCCGCGTGGCTCAAGGACACGAACCAGCCGTGCACGCGCGCGGCGTCAGCGGCCAAGCTCTACTCGACCGAAGCGGCCACGTGGGTGACGCACCAGGCCATCCAGGTGCACGGCGGCTACGGCTACGTGAAGGAGTATCCGGTCGAGCGCTACTACCGCGACGTGCGGGTGATGGAGATCTACGAGGGCACGTCCGAGATCCAGCGTCTCGTGATCGCGCGCCCCGCGGGCGGGGGGCGCGGGGGGGGGGGGGGGGCCGCCCGGCCCCGGCGCGCGGCGCCCGGGGCCGGGGCGAAGCGGCGGCCCCCCCGGCCCCGGCCGCCGGCTCCCGCCCGCCCCCCTGCTGTCCCCCCCCCCCGGGGGGGCGTCGCGCGGGGCCCCCCCCCCGCGGGGGGGCCCCCGCTGGCCCCCCGGCGCGGCCCGCGGGGGGGGCGCGCGCGCCCGCGCGGCCCGCCCGGGGGGGGGGGCCGGGGCGCCGGGCGGCCGGCCCCCCCCCCGCCCCCCCCCCCCCCCGCCCCGCCCCCCCCCGGCGGCGCGCGGCCCCCCCCCCCCCCCCCCCCCCGCCGCGGGCCCCCCCCGCCCGGGCCCGGCCCACGGGCAGCACAGGCACCCCGGACCCCCACCCCCAGCGCATCGCCGAAGAACTCGCCGTCCGCACCGCCCAGGTCGACGCGACCGTCCAGTTGCTCGACGAGGGCTCGACCGTTCCGTTCATCGCCCGCTACCGCAAGGAAGTCACCGGCGGGCTCGACGACACGCAGCTGCGCAACCTGTTCGAGCGACTCGGCTACCTGCGCGAGCTCGAAGAGCGCCGCAGCGCGATCCTCGCGAGCATCACCGAGCAGGGCAAGCTCACGCCGCCGCTCGAGGAGTCCATCCGCGCGGCGGACACCAAGACCGCGCTCGAGGACCTCTACCTGCCGTACAAGCCCAAGCGCCGCACGCGCGCCATGATCGCGCGCGAGGCGGGCATCGAGCCGCTCGCGGTCACGCTGCTCGGTGCGCCGGACACGAACCCCGAAGACGCCGCGGCGGCGTTCCTGAACGCCGGACGCCGGCTTCGCGGACGCGAAGGCCGTGCTCGACGGCGCGCGGCAGATCCTGATCGAGAAGTTCTCGGAGGACGCGCCGCTGCTCGGTCAGCTGCGCGAGCGCACGTGGAAGCAGGGCGCGCTCCGCTCGAGCGTCGCGAAGGACCTCAAGCCCGAGCAGCAGGCGGAGGCCGCGCGCTTCTCGGACTACTTCACGTACGACGAGCCCATTCATCGCGTGCCGAGCCACCGCGCGCTGGCGCTGCTGCGCGGGCGCGCGCTCGGCTTCCTCGACATCGCGCTCGATCCCGAGCCCGCGCGCGCCGAGGGCGCGCCGAGCGAGTGCGAGGCGATCGTCGCGCAGCGCTTCGGCATCTCGAACAAGAACCGCGCGGCGGACAAGTGGCTCGCCGACACCGTGCGGCTCGCCTGGCGCGCGCGCATGCTCCTGCACCTCGAAGTCGATCTCGTCGGCCAGCTGCGCGGCGCCGCGGAAGAAGAGGCGATCCGCGTGTTCGGGCTCAACCTGCGCGACCTGCTGCTCGCCGCGCCGGCCGGCCAGCGCGCGACCATGGGGCTCGATCCGGGCCTGCGCACGGGCGTGAAGGTCGCGGTCGTGGACGCGACGGGCAAGCTGCTCGACACGGCCACGATCTACCCGCACGCGCCGCGCAACGACTGGGACCGCTCGATCGCCACGCTCGCGGGACTGTCGCTCAAGCACGGCGTGTCGCTCGTCAGCATCGGCAACGGCACCGCCTCGCGCGAGACCGACCAGCTGGCGGGCGACCTCATGCGCGCGCACCCGGACCTGAAGCTCTCCAAGGTGACCGTGTCCGAGGCCGGCGCGTCCGTTTACTCGGCGAGCGAGTTCGCCGCGCGCGAGTTCCCCGAGCTCGACGTGAGCCTGCGCGGCGCGGTGTCGATTGCGCGGCGTCTGCAGGATCCGCTCGCGGAGCTGGTGAAGATCGATCCCAAGTCGATCGGCGTCGGCCAGTACCAGCACGACGTGAACCAGTCGCACCTCGCCAAGGCGCTCGACGCGACGGTCGAGGACTGCGTGAACGCGGTCGGCGTGGAGCTGAACACGGCGTCGGCGCCGCTGCTGTCGCGCGTGTCGGGGCTCAACACGTCGCTCGCCGCAGCGCATCGTGGAGTACCGCGACGCGAACGGCCCGTTCCCCGACCGCCGCTCGCTGCTCAAGGTGCCGCGGCTGGGGGAGAAGGCGTTCGAGCAGGCGGCGGGCTTCCTGCGCATCCGCGGCGGCAGCAATCCGCTCGACGCCTCGTCGGTGCACCCCGAGGCCTATCCGGTCGTCGAGAAGCTGCTCGCCAAGCACGGGGCGCAAGATCGAGCAGGTGATCGGCGACGGCGAGTTCCTGCGCAAGGTGAACGCGAAGGAACTCGTGGACGAGCGCTTCGGCCTGCCGACGGTGAAGGACATCCTCGCCGAGCTCGAGAAGCCGGGCCGCGATCCGCGCCCCGAGTTCAAGGCCGCCGCGTTCCGCGAGGACGTGCGCGAGCTGAAGGACCTGCAGCCGGGCATGACGCTCGAGGGCGTGGTGACGAACGTGACCAACTTCGGCGCGTTCGTGGACATCGGCGTGCACCAGGACGGCCTCGTGCACATCTCGCGGCTCGCGAAGCGCTTCGTGAAGGACCCGCGCGACGTGGTGAAGGCGGGCGACCTCGTGAAGGCGAAGGTGCTGAGCATCGACATGCAGCGGAAGCGCGTGGCGCTGTCGTTGCGGCTGGATGATGTTGTCGAAGAAGGGACGCCGTCCGGAAGGCGTTGAGTGGCGGGAGCGCCGGCCTCCGGCCGGATTGCTGTCGGTGTTCGTGAGGTGAAGCGCCGCCGTGCTCGGTCCTCGAGCGTGGCGGCGTTTCGCATTGCAGTTTGCGAACACCTGTCGCCGACCGTGCGGCATGCGTCAATCCGTGCGCTCCGGGGCCCCGGATGGGGCATGGACGAGCGGCTGAAACTTCTGCCGTGGCGGGCCGATGCCGTAGTATCGCCGCGTCCCGTTGCACCCTCTCCAGTCCCCCGGAACCCCGACCCCACATGAGCGCTCCCGCCGCCGGCACCGCCATCCGCACGAAGTCGCCGCATCCTTCCAAGTTCGAGCGCGCCATCGTGGTCGGCGCGTCGTCGGGCATGGGAGCCGAACTGGCGAAGCAGCTCGCGGCCGAAGGCGCGCACGTCGCGCTCGTCGGACGGCGTGAGTCCGAGCTCGAGGCGGTCGCCGCCACGATCCGCGCCGCCGGTGGCCGCGCGATCGTCGCGAAGCACGACGTGACGGCGTACGAGGACGTGCCGCGCGTGTACGAGGCGCTCACCAAGGAACTCGGCGGGCTCGACCTGCTCGTCTACTGCTCCGGCGCGCAGTACAACCCGGACGAGAGCGTGTACGACTTCGCGCAGGACCGCGAGATGATCGAGGTCAACGTGATCGGCGCGATCGCGTGGACGCAGCTCGCGGCGGCGCACTTCGAGGCGCAGCGCGGCGGCACGATCGTCGGCATCTCGAGCATCGCGGGCGAGCGCGGCCGGCGCACCATGCCGGGCTACACCACGAGCAAGGCCGCGATGAGCACGTGGATGGAAGCGCTGCGCAACCGCATCGCGCGCTACGGCGTGAACGTCGTGACGATCAAGCCGGGCTTCGTGGACACCGCGAAGACCGCGCACCTGACCAAGAAGCCCATGGTGATCTCGCCCGCCAAGGCGGCCGAGCTGATCCTCAAGGCCGCGCACCGCGGCGGTTCGCCGTCGGTGTTCGTGCCGGGACAGTGGCAGCTGGTCGCGCTGATCATCCGCCACATTCCCTCGTTCCTCTTCCGAAAGCTCAACCTGTAATGGCCGCCCTGCCCTCGCTCCGGAATACCGCGCCCTGGCGCGTGCTCGATGGTTTCGGGATCTCCGCCCGCGCGGCTTCGCGCTGGGTGCAGCCGCGCAGCGTGGACGAACTGGCGAACATCATCCGCCGCGCCGCCGACGAAAACCTCAAGATCACGTTCCGGGGCAACGGCCGCAGCTACGGCGACGCCGCGCTCAACGCCGGCCAGCTGGTCGTGGACAACCGCGGCATGACGCGCGTGCTCAGCTTCGACCGCGAACGCGGCACCATCGAGCTCGAGCCCGGGGCCACCATCGAGACCATGTGGCGCACCGGCCTGCCGGCCGGGTACTGGCCGCACGTCGTGCCGGGCACGATGTTCCCGACGATGGGCGGCTGCGTCGCGATGAACATTCATGGGAAGAATTGCTTCAAGGCGGGGCCGTACGGCGATCACGTGCAGGAGCTGGATCTGCTCACGGCTTCCGGTGAGCTGAAGACGCTTTCGCGCGAACAAGACCCCGAACTCTTCCGCGCCACGATCGCGGGCCTCGGCCTGCTCGGCGCGGTGACGCGTGTGAAGCTGGGCATGAAGAAGATCGAGAGCGGACGCGTGAAGGTGCGGCCGATCACGACGCCGAACCTGAACGCGATGTTCGACTGCTTCGTCGAGCGCATGCCGCAGAGCGACTACCTGGTCGGCTGGATCGACTGCTTCGCGGGCGGCAGCGGCCTCGGTCGCGGGCTCGTGCATCAGGCGAACTACCTGTCGGCCGCCGAAGACCCGGCCGGCCGCGCGCTGCTCGACAACGACAAGCAAGTGCTGCCGCCGAAGATCATGGGCGTGCCGCGCTCGATCCTCTGGCGCGTCATGAAGCTCATGACGAACGATCCCGGCATGAAGTTCGTGAACGCGGTGAAGTACATGCTGCCCGAGACGTTCGATTCGAGCGGCACGTTCACCAACACACACGTCGCGTTCGCGTTCCTGCTCGACTCGGTGCCCAACTGGCGCAACGCCTACGGCGACTCGGGCTTCATCCAGTACCAGATGTTCGTGCCCGACTCGACCGCGCGCGCCGCGATGGCGGAGGCGCTCGAGCACTGCCGCAAGCAGGGCGTCGTGTCGTACCTGGGCGTGTTCAAGCGCCACAAACCCGACGAGTTCCTGCTCTCGCACGGACTCGACGGCTGGTCGCTCGCGCTCGACTTCGCGGTCACGCCCGGCAACGCGCAGAAGCTGTTCGCGGTGACGCGCGATCTCACGAAGATCGTGCTCGACGCGGGCGGCGTGTTCTATCCCGCGAAGGACGCCGTCGTGGACGCCGACTCGTTCGCGCGCGCCTACGGCGACCGGCTCACGCGCTTCCTCGACATCAAGCACCGCGTCGATCCGCAGAGCGTGTTCCAGAACGATCAGGCCCGGCGCCTGGGACTCGTCTAAGCCCGGTGGGTGGCGCTGATCAGCCTGAACGACGTGTCGCTGGCGTTCGCCGGCCCGCCGCTGCTCGACCACGTCACGCTGCAGATCGAACCCGGCGAGCGCGTCGGCCTGCTCGGGCGCAACGGCGCCGGCAAGTCCACGCTGCTGCGCGTGCTCGAAGGCACGCTGCCGCCCGACTCGGGCGACGTCGTGCGCACGCCCGGCCTGCGTGCCGCGGGACTGCAGCAGGACGTGCCCGCGGACGTGCACGGTCCGGTGCGCGACTGGCTGCATGTGGTGTGTGGCGTCGCCGCGCACGAAAAGTCGTGGACCGTCGAGAGCGCGATCGAGCGCGCGGCCGAGGACCTGACCATCGATCTCGACGCGTCGTTCGAGACGCTGTCGGCCGGCTCCAAGCGCCGCGTGCTGCTCGCGGCGGCGTTCGTGCGCGAGCCCGAACTGCTGCTGCTCGACGAGCCCACCAACCATCTCGACGTCGAGACGATCGAACGGCTGGAAACGTCGCTGGAGCGCCGGCGCGGCACGTTGATCTTCGTGACGCACGACCGAGGGTTCCTGCGCCGCATGGCGACGCGCATCCTCGATCTCGATCGCGGCCGCGTGCGCAGCTACAAGCTCGGCTACGACGCCTACTGCGAGACGCGCGAGGCCGAGCGGCTGGTCGAGGCCGATCAGGCCGCCGCGTTCGACAAGAAGCTCGCGCAGGAAGAAGCGTGGCTGCGCCAGGGCATCAAGGCGCGGCGCACGCGGAACGAAGGTCGCGTGCGGCGGCTGGAAGCGCTGCGGCTCGACCGGCGCGCGCGACGCGACGAGACCGGCGGCGTGAAGGCGGCGCTGCTCGAGGGCGAACAGTCCGGCCGGCGCGTGCTGCGCACCGAGAAGGCGTCGTTCGAGTACGAGGCCGGCGTGCCGATCGTGCGCGAGCTTTCGACCACACTCCAGCGTGGCGATCGCATCGGCATCCTGGGTCCGAACGGCTGGGGCAAGACGACGCTCATCAAGCTGCTGCTCGGCGAGCTGGCGCCCACGTCGGGCACGGTGACGCCCGGCACGAAGCTCGAGATCGCGTACTTCCGCCAGATGCACGACGAACTCGACGAGCGCCTCACGGTACGCGACAACGTCTCGGAAGGGCGCGAGATGATCTCGCTCGGCGAGGGGCAGAAGCACGTCGTCGGTTACCTGCAGGACTTCCTGTTCACGGGCGAGCAGATCCAGGGCCCGATCACGAAGCTCTCGGGCGGCGAGCGCCGCCGGCTGCAGCTGGCGAAGATGCTCGCGCGTCCGTGCAACGTGATGGTGCTCGACGAGCCGACGAACGATCTCGATCTCGAGACGCTCGAGCTGCTGGAAGACATGCTCGCGGAGTTCGCGGGCACGCTGCTGGTCGTGTCGCACGATCGTGTGTTCCTCGACAACGTCGTCACGAGCACGCTGGTCGCCGAGGGCGGGGGCGAGTGGCGCGAGTATGTCGGCGGGTATTACGACTGGCTTCGCCAACGTCCAGCGCCGCAGGCGCAGGTCGGTGGGAATGCGGGGTCCGGCCGCGAGGCGAAAGCTGCTCGCGTTGCTTCGGCGGCGCCCGCCGCCGGTGCCGCGGCGAAGCCGCGGAAGTTGTCTTACAAAGACAAGCGCGACTACGAAGAGTTGCCCGGCCGCATCGAGGCGCTCGAGACCGAGAAGGCGTCGCTCTACGCACAGATGGCGCAGCCGACGTTCTACACGTCCCGCGCCGCCGACGTCGCGCCCACGCAGGCGCGCCTCGCCGCGATCGAAG
The DNA here is from genome assembly GCA_016710095.1 of Candidatus Eiseniibacteriota bacterium. Taxonomy (GTDB): domain Bacteria; phylum Eisenbacteria; class RBG-16-71-46; order RBG-16-71-46; family RBG-16-71-46; genus CAIXRL01. Next base: position 103,993 of record JADJLL010000001.1, read on the forward strand.
TGGAGCTGGCGGCGGCGTACGAGCGGTGGATGGAGCTCGAGGAGTAGTCGCGAGGAGTAGTCGCGAGCGAAGCGAGCGAGCCTTTGCCCCAGTCGCGAAGCGAAGCGAGCGAGCCTTTGCCTCTGTCTTCGCTTCCAACCCACTTTCCCCTTGACCACTTCGCGCCGTCACGACGCGCCCCGCTCGCACTCTCTTCGCCGTTCCGTCGCCATCGCCTCGCACATCGCGCCAGGCGCGCGATCGACGGTGTTCCCTCGTCCGTTGTCGTGCACGAGCGAGTTCTCGCGTGCACGCCCGCCCGGAGCGCTCGCGAATCGCCGTGATACAACCCATGCACACCCGCCCCCGAAGCGGAGTGCGCAGATGTCGCAGCGATTCGATCTCTCGCCGTTGTCGCACGAAGAGCTCGACCGGGGTTTCGCTCGCCGCGTGGAGCAGGATCGTGCGGTCACCGCGGAACTGATCGCCTACCTCGGGGAAGTCGGCGCGCGCGGGCGGCACCTGACGTTCGGGTACAGCTCGCTCTTCGACTACTGCACGAAGCGCTTCGGCATGTCCGAGGACGTCGCCAAGAAGCGCATTCGCATCGCGCGCCTCGCGCGTCGCCACCCGGCGCTGCTCGAACGTCTCGCCGACGGACGGATCGGTCTCACCGCGCTGCTCATGATGAGCGCCGCACTCTTCGCCGCGACGACGGACGAAGCGATCGCGCTGCTCGACGACGCGGCGAGCAAGACCAACGACGAGATCGCGATGCTCCTGGTCGCGCGCTCGCCGAAGCCCGACACGCCGACGGCAGTCGAAGCGCGCACGGACGACTCGACGCCCGCGACGCCCACGGCATCCGCGCCCACGTTGTTCTCCGAAGAGGTAGGGGCCGCGCGGCCCCTTGTCCCATCCGGAAGCCGCGAAGCGGTGGGTTCGATGGTGCCAGAATGCGCGAGCGCATCGGCGCCAAACACGCCGCCGCCCGCACCGTCGCCCGCGCCGCCATCCGCGCCCCGAACCCAACTCGCCCCACTCGCGCCGACGCGCTTCGACTTCCGCACCACGCTCGACGAGCAGACGCTCGCCGAGCTTCGCGAGGCGGCGGACCTGCTGAGTCACGTGATCCCGAACGGCGATCTCGGGCTCGTGCTCGCGCGGCTCGTGCGCGAAGGGCTGCAGCAGGTGCGCAAGCAGCGCCGGGCCGATGTTCACAAGCCGCGCGCAGCGCGCACGCAGTCCAGCGCCGCTACGACCGCCCAAGTCCCCGAACACATCGTCCGTGCCGTCCACGCGCGGGACCACGGTTGTTGCACCTTCCGCGCCGCCGACGGTCACGTATGCGGCTCACGCTGGCGAGTCGAGATCGATCACGTCACACCGCGCTCGCGCGGAGGAGGGGTGACACTCGACAACCTCCGGCTGCTCTGCCGCGCACACAACCAGCACGAGGCCGAGCGCGTGCTCGGCGCGGGCTTCATGCGCGGCAAGCGAGCGTGGGCCGCGGTGCGCAAACGCGGACGCGCACGAGGAGCAACGACGGCAGGGGAGCGGCAGCAATCAGGTGAAGCGGACCTCGCACCGAGCCAGGGCCGGCCGTGACGCTACTTCCCGCCGCTCTCCAACCACTTCACCGCGCGCTGCACGACGGGGTCGCGCTCGGGGTGATCCAGGTCCCACGGCGCCACGATCGCTTCGTCGGGTTCGACCGCGCCCGGATACGCGCGGCCCGAACGATCGCGGAGCACGCCGGTCGCGAGGTTCATGGACGTGTTCGCGTCGAACCAGAAGTAGTCGTTGCCGGTGGTGTAGCCGTCGGCGGTGGGCTCGCCGAACAGTCGCACGCGCGGGCGGCCGCGCAGCATGAGCGCGGTGATGCTGCCGGAGCTCATCGTGACGGGGCCCAGCAAGACCGCGACCGGCAGGTCGCGGAACGAGGCCCCGCAGCGCGCACGCGACCGCGCCTGCTCGACGCCGTTCATGAGCAGCGCGCCGCCCTTCACCGCGAACGTCCTCGTCACGCGCCCGTCGCGGTCCACGGAGCTGCCGACGTCGCCGTCGCCGAATACCGCCGCAAGTCCGGCGACCATCGCGCTCAGCTGGCCGCCGTTGTTGACGCGAAGGTCGAGAATCACGCCGGCGGCATTGCCGCCGGAGCACAAGCTATCCGCGACCGCCTGCGTCGCCGCGGGCAGTTCGGTGCCCCACGCGCGAATCCCCGAAAGCCGCACGTAGCGCCAGCGGCCGCCGAGCGTCGCCGTGCGCGTGACGCCGGTCTCGCTCTGCCCGCGCGCCACGAGCGGCTGCAGGCGCGCGAGCGTCGAGTCGTCCACAGGGCGCCACCACGCGTAGCCCGCGCCTCGCACGATCAGGTGGCTGTGCACGTCGCCCAGGCGCTCGAACACGCGGACGATCGCGCGCGCGCTGTCGGCCTCGGTCGCGGCGGACGACAGTCGCGAGCGGAACTCCGCTTCGATCGCCGGCCAGTCGGCCGCGGCGCCGTGCACGTCGTGCGCGCGGATGGTCGCGAACACGCTGTCCGCCGCGAAAGCCGCGACAGCGGAAGGGGTGGCGGCAAGGGCGGCAAAGGTCAGGCCGCCACGCAGGGCGTGGCGAGCGTGCCGCGCACTATCCGGACATGCGAACGCCCGGAGCCAAGAAAGCTCCGGGCGTCAGCAGCCGGGGCCCTTCGCGACTACTGCGTGACCACGAACCTCTGCGTGAACGTCCGTCCCGCGACCTGCATCCGCACGAAGTACAGCCCCGCGCCCAGCGAGCCGCGAGCGCCCGCGTGGACCGACAGCGCATGCCGTCCCGCTGCGTATTCGCCGTCGGCGAGCGACAGCACCTGGCGGCCCTGCACGTCGAGCACGCTCAGCTTCACGTGACCGGTCGCGGGCAGCGCGAACGCGAACGTCGCGGCGCCCGTACGCAGCGGGTTCGGGAACACGGGAGACAGCGCGTACGCGGTCACCGGACCGCCGCCGTCCACGCCCGTCGCGCCGAGGATCGAGAACGAGGCGTTGCTCGTGTCGGCGGCGGAGTAGCCCGCGCCGTCGCGCGCGACCACGCGCAGCCACGCGGTGGACGTGTAGGGCGACGACACCGCCCACGTGTACGAGCCCGTGTTGGGGATGTCGGTGATCAGCTCGTCGTACGGCCCGCCGCGCCCGTCCCGCGACAGGTACAGGTCCACCGCGGCCACGCCGACGTTGTCCGACGCGTTCCAGGTAAGCGACGCGTCGCCGCCCGTGAGCAGCACTTCGCCGCCGTTGGGCGACGTCAAGGTCACGGTCGGCGGCTGGTTGTCCACGGACGAAAGCTCGCCGAACGCGAACTCGCCGAACGCCGTCTGTCCGGTGACCGACACACTCGTGGCGCCGGCGGTGCCGATCGCCGAGTTGCTCCAGCTCGACACCCAGCGCCGCGCGAGCAGCTGCCCGGTGTCGGTGCCGGCGTCGAGGTCGGCGGCGTCGAAGTTGAAGACGGCGTCGTAGTTCGTGAACGCGGTCGCCGCGGTGCGCGACAGCGACCACCAGCGGTTGATCGACTGGTTCGCGTCGAGGTCGGACGACGCCAGCTGCGGGTGATCGCCCGAAGCCGCGCTCGCCGTCACGTCGAACGCCGCGGCCGCGCCGTTCAGCGTGAGCGCGATGGGCGAGTAGACCGTGAAATCGCCGACGTCATAAATCCGGCTCGTCGAGCCGGCCGCAAAATTCCGGCGCAAGTTGCCCACGACCCAGCCCGTGCCGCCGCCCGCGCCGCTCACACTGCCCGCGGCGCCGATGTTCAGCGAGTTCGCGTTCGTGATCACGCGTCCACTCGTGAACGACAGCGGGCCGTTGAACGTGAAGTTGCGGCGCAGCACGACGCCGGACGGGTTGTTCACGCCGAGGCCGAGGTTCGCGAGGCTCGAGAACGTGCCCGCGACGTCCACGTACTGCAGCAGCGTGCCGCCGAGCTGCGTGACGGGCGTGCCGGACGCGGGGTTCATGTTGAGCGTCGCGCCCGACTTCACGACCACGTCGCCGCGAATGGTGCCGCCGCCGGTCATGTTCCAGTTGAGCGTGCCGCGCGTCACGATGAGCGAGTCGAGCGAGAATGCCGAAGGTCCGCTCGCGGTGAGCGCGCCCGTGTAGTTGTACTCGAAGTCCGCGTACGTGCGGCCCGAGACGCTCAGCACGAGATTGCCGTCCACGCGGTAGCGGCTGCCGGCCTGGAAGATCACGCACGAGTTGGGCACGGCGATGCCGAACGGATTGTTGCCGCTCGCCTGCGCGAGCAGCGAGCCGTCCTGCATGACCACCGAGTTCGCCGCGCTCGTCGCGCCGCCGTTGCCGAAGATGTTCCCGCTGAACGCCGTGCCGACCACGCACTGCGAGCCGCCGACAAAGACCAGCGCGCCGCCGTCGAGCGCCGTCAGGCGGTGCGCCGCGTTGCTCACGTTGATCGTGCCACCGACCAGGCCGGTCGCGCCCGAGGCGAGCGCCACGGTGAGCGCCGACGAACCGTTGAGGTGGAGCGTGCAGCCCGCGGGCACGTCGAAGTCCGCACCCGTGCGGCCCGTGAACGTGAGGATCGCCGCGAGCGTCGGCTGGAGCGTGACGACCGCGCCGCCGGAAAGCGCCAGCTTGCCGATCGTCTGCGTGGGCATGTTGGTCACGACCGCCGTGCCGCCGACGAACTGCAACAGGTCGTCCGTCGACGGCGTGCCGCGCGTGGGCGTCCAATTGGTCGCCACGGTCCAGTCGCCGCCACCAGCGGCGTTCCACGTGTACACGTGCTGCGTGAACGTCGCGGTCAGGTTGCGCGCCTGGCTCATCGTGACGCCGAAGGGATTCGCGGTGGACGAGAGATCGCCCGACCACGAGTCGAACGCCCAGCCGGGCGGCGCGACCGCGGTGAGCGTCACCGACGCGCCCGCGGGGTACTGCGCGAGATCGGGGTTCTTCGTGACCGTACCGCTGCCGTTGATCGTGACGTTCAGCGGATACGTCGCGAGCGCGAACGAAGCCGCGATCGTCTGGTTCGCGTGGATCGCGGCGAACGCGTAGTTCGTCACCGCGCCGACCGACACGCCGTTCACGAGCACGTCGGCGACCTTGTAGCCGCTCGCGGGTGCGATCGTGTACGAGGGCGTCGCGCCGTCACCGACGCCCACGGTGCCGGCGGGCGAGATCGTGCCGTTGGCGCCGGCCGAAGCCGCCACCGTCCAGCCCGTGAAGCTCACGTTCGTGTGGCTCGAGTCCGAGCCCACGTTGCTGCCGCTGTCGTACGCCCGCACGCGCACGCGCGCGGTGGTGGTCGGCAGGCGGAAACCGTCCAGTTGTACGTGCCGGTGTTCGGCACGCCCGTGGCGATCGCGTTCGGGAACGTCGCGCCGCCGTCGGACGACCACGAGAGATCCACCGCGTTCACGCCGATGTTGTCCGTCGCGGTCCACGTGATCGTCTGCAGCGAGCCGATCGCCCACGACTGTCCGCCCGCGGGCGCGGTCACGGCGACCGTCGGCGCCTGCGTGTCGGCGCCGCTCGTCACGGTGAACGTCATCGCGTTGCTCGCGCCGCCGCCCGGCGCGGGATTGAACACGGTCACGGCGTGCGAGCCCGCGCTCGCGACGTCGGCGCCGAGGATCGCCGCGGTCAGTTGCGTCGCGCTCACCCACGTGGTGACGCGGTCGGATCCGTCCCAGCGCACGGTGGCGCAGCGCGCGAAGTTCGCGCCGTTCACGGTGAGCGTGAAGCCGCCCGCGCCCGCGACGCGGCCGTAAGGCGAGAGCCCCGTGGCGAGCGGCGCGGGATGCGAACTCGTCACGAAGAACGCGTTGGCGGACGACGTCTGCGAGTTCGTGAGCGTCACCTGCACGTCGCTCGCGGACACGCGCGTCTGCGAGGTGCCGCCCGCGCCGGCGACGGCGTCGACGTTCGCGCCCGAAGCGGGCGGCGTGACGACGACGTCGTACGTGCCGGACTCGAGATAGCCGAACGCGTAAGCGCCCGTGGCGCTCGTCGTGGCCGTCTGCAGCGTCGTCGCGCCCTGCTTGAGCTCGACCGTCACGCCTGAGAGCGCCGCGACGGTCGCCCGTCGTGCCCGCGAGGCCGTCGCAGTCGTCGCTCACCGTGCCGGTGATCTGGCCGTACGTGAACGTCACCTTGTGGATCCACGCGCCGAAGGAGTTCGTGCCCTTCGTGTACTGGCCCGCGTACCACGCGACCGAGCCGCCGGGGCCCGAGAGCGCGGCGTCGTTGTCGATGCCGGTGTAGTCACCCCAGCGCGACTGCGCGGTGGGCGAGACGCCGGTCTTGAGCAGCACGCTCGACTGCAGCGTCGCGTCGCCGCGGCGCTTGCCGGTGATGTACGCCGACGGATACTCGGTCGCGCTCGAGCGGTCGAAGCCCAGGAAGATCGTGCCCACCGAGTCCACCGTGACGGCGGGGTAGTACATGTACACGCCGCTCGCCGCGTACGTCTCGTCGGTGAGCACGGCGAGATCGCTCGTGCGGTACTGGAACAGCCGGATCGCGCTCACGAGTCCGCCGAGGCTCACCGACTCGTGCCACGCGCATGTGAGCACGCCGTCGCGCACGTAGAAGTCGGTCGGCCGGCAGTCGTTGGTCGGCACCGTCGTCGCGCTGCCCTTCTGGATGGCGTTCGCGGGCATCGCGTACGGGCGCACGGGCACGAGCACGGGCACGGACATCGAAGGCGACGACGGCGGTCCGAAGATGGTCGTGGACGTGATCGTCGCGCCGCCCGCGACGGGCACGCAGAACAGGTGCAGGTCGTTGTCGCCGCGCGTGAGGTTGCGCGCGGCCTTGGTCACGAACAGGTCGCGGTAGTCGCCACCCGTCGGCGGCGCCCAGTTCACGAAGTCGAAGTACGTGAGCGTCTGGCCCGAGTAAGCGGCCGCGCGGTCGAGCACGCGCACCTTCTGGTAGAGGTAGTTGCCGCCGCTCAGGGAGTACATCTGGCCCGTCATCGCGATCTTGTCGTCGCTGATGCCGAGCGACTGGTAGTCGGCCCAGTTGCCGGACGGCGTCGTGCCGTCCTTGGTCATGTCGAGCTTGTAGCGCCACCACGCGCCGCGCGCGTCGCTCGTCTGCGAGACCGCGAGGTAGAAGTTCGAGAAGGTCGAGCCCGTCGTGAAGCACAGCGCCACGAAGCGGCCACGGAGCGCGTCGTAGTAGCACTGCGCGTCCGAGATGCCGCCTTCGCCCGGCGTGACGGCGAAGAACGTCGTGCCCGCGGTCTCGACGCGGTTCGTACCGTCCTTGTTCGTGACGGTGATGCTCGAGTTGCCCGCGGTGAACACGTTGAGCGGGCCGGCCGCGACCGTGGGCTCGCCGGGGATGAAGCCGCCCTGCGTGATGCCGTCGAAGCCGTTGTTCGCGATCGGCGCGAACGGCTGCGTGTCGCCGCGGAGCAGCGACGTCCCGAATGGACCGGGGTTGCGGTCGATCGTGACGTTGCCCATCTCCTCCGGCGTGCGCGCCGAAGGGATTCTTCTTCATCTTCTCGATTTCGCGCTCTTCCGCGTCGTCGAACGCGCGCGGGCGCGGCACTTCGACGATCAGTCCCTCGTGCGGCTCGCGCTTCCTGAGCGACGAGAACTGGAACGCCTGGGGCGCGACCGACTCGCCCCGCAGCGGGCGAATGTTGGCGGTCTTGCGCGGAAGAGGAGCGGCGCCGGCCGCCGGTGCGAACGCGGAGGCGACGGCGAGCACGAACGTCGCGGACAGGAGAGACGTCAGGAGGCGTTTCACGATTGGGAGTTCCCGGGCGTGGGGTGTCGAGCGGCGTGCGCCGACCTTGGCGACCTCCGCTTGCCACGTGTCGTGTCCTTACAGGGCAAGGACCGTTCCCGGGGCAAGTGGCGGCGGTTTCGCGCGGGATTGTAGCCAAGCCGGGCCGCGTCGCGCAGTACCGCAGCGTCCGGACGTGCGATCTGCACGACGGGCGTTCGGCCGGGCGTGACGGGCGCGGGGTTGCCGCGGGTCCCGGCGACGTCTCGGGGCGGCGCCGGCCGCTGGCCGGCCCGAGCGCCGGCGCGGTTTGCTTCACCGGGGGATTCCGTTAACTTCGCGCCCTTCGAGCCACCCTGCGCACCGATGGCGGCCGCACTCGCATGACCGCGATTGCACCGTAGGGCGCCCGCGGCTCGGCGTGCGCCCGGCCCGCGGCTCTCGCTCGCGCACACTCCGGAGTTCCGAGTGATCGTCGTCACCGGCGCCGCCGGCTTCATCGGCAGCGCGCTCGTCTGGCGCCTCAACACGCGAGGCATGACGGACATCGTGTGCGTGGACACGCCGCCGAGCGCCGAGGGCAACGCGAACCTCGCGCCGCTCAAGTACCGCGCGTACCTGCAGCACGAGGACTTCCGCGCGCGCTTCCGCGCCGGCAAGTACGACGGGCAGATCACCGCGATCTACCACCTCGGCGCGTGCAGCAGCACGACCGAGACGAACTGGGCGTACCTGCTGTCGAACAACGTCGAGTACTCGCAGGAGCTGTGCACGCTGTCGCTCGCGCGCAACATTCGATTCGTGCACGCGAGCAGCGCCGCCACGTACGGCGACGGCTCGCGCGGTTACTCCGACGATCACGCGAGCACGCCGTCGCTGGAGCCGCTCAACCTGTACGGCCGCTCGAAGCAGGAGTTCGATCTCTGGGCGCTCGGCTCGGGCGTGCTCGATCGCATCGCGGCCGTGAAGTACTTCAACGTGTACGGCCCGAACGAGTGGGACAAGGGCGACATGCGCTCGATGGTCTGCAAGGGCTACGAGCAGATCGTGCAGACCGGGCTCGTGAAGCTGTTCCGGAGCGACCGGTCCGAGTACACGGACGGCGGCCAGATGCGCGACTTCGTGTACGTGAAGGACGCGGTGGACATGACGCTGTGGCTCGGCGAGCACCCGGAAGCCAACGGCATCTTCAACGTCGGCACCGGCGAGGCCGTGTCGTGGAACCGGCTCATCGGCGCGATCTTCCTCGCGCTCGGGCGCGAGCCGAACATCGAGTACGTCGACATGCCCGCGCAGCTGAAGGGCAAGTACCAGTATTTCACCCAGGCCGAAATGGCCAAGCTCCGCGCGGCGGGCTGCGACGTGGCGATCACGCCGCTCGAAAACGCCGTGCGTGATTACGTTCGCAATTATTTGATGACAGGCAAACGGCTCGGCGCCTGATTCACGCCGGGTCTGAACATTCGAGGAGACACACGCACATGGCCAAGCGTCCCAAGGTCGGAAAGCCGGGCACGGGTCCGGTCTCGCAGTTCATGGAAGAGCACTACCGCCACTTCAACGCCGCGGCGCTGATGGACGCCACCAAGGGCTACGCGCGGCATCTGGAAGAGGGCGGCAAGATGGTCGTGACGCTGGCCGGCGCGATGTCGACGGCCGAGCTCGGCCGGTCGCTCGCCGAGATGATCCGCCAGGACAAGGTGCACGCGATCGTGTGCACGGGCGCGAACCTCGAAGAGGACATCTTCAATCTCGTCGCGCACGACTACTACGAGCGCGTCCCGCACTACCGCGACCTGACGCCCGCGGACGAGCAGAAGCTGCTCGAGCGCCACATGAACCGCGTGACCGACACGTGCATTCCCGAGATGGAGGCCATGCGCCGGATCGAGGCCGTGGTGCTCGAGGAGTGGGTGAAGGCGGACAAGAAGGGCGAGCGGCTGTTCCCGCACGAGTTCATGTACCGCATCCTGCGCGGCGGGAAGCTCAAGAAGAGCTACCAGATCGATCCGAAGAACTCGTGGATGCTGGCCGCGTGCGAGAAGAACCTGCCGATGATCGTGCCCGGCTGGGAAGACGCGACGCTCGGCAACATGTACGCCGGCCACGTGATCACGGGCGACGTGAAGAACGTGCACACCGTGCGCACGGGCATCGAGTACATGATGGAGCTGGCCGAGTGGTACACGAAGAACGCGAAGCCGCTGCACAGGGGCAAGCGTGACGGCATCGGCTCGATCGGGTTCTTCCAGATCGGCGGCGGCATCGCGGGCGACTTCCCGATCTGCGTGGTGCCCATGCTGCACCAGGACCTGCAGCGCACGAACGTGCCGCTCTGGGGCTACTTCTGCCAGATCAGCGATTCGACGACGAGCTACGGCAGCTACTCCGGCGCGGTGCCCAACGAGAAGATCACGTGGGGCAAGCTCGGCATCAAGACGCCCAAGTACATCATCGAGTCCGACGCCACGATCGTGGCGCCGCTCGTGTTCGGGTGGCTGTTGGGGTGGTAGCAAGCCGCCCGAAGGGCGGAAGAAGTGTAAGCCGCACCGACGCCGCGACTCGATATTTCGGGTCGCGGCGGCTTTTTGTGGTGCTCGGGGGCCGAACTCGGTAGGTGATCTTCGAGGGGGGGTAAATTCGCCCTCGCAGCAGCGTCGTCAACGGCCGCCGCAATCGGCCCGTCACGCGCACGCCGGCCGCCCCCCCGACGGCACGCGAGGTCGCCTTCCCCAGGGACGGCAACACCAAGGAAGTGACGCATGGCTCCCCACGAGAACTTTCGCACGCGGATGCGAGCGGCCTGCTTCGCGTGTGTGTCCGCATGCCTGCTCGGCGCGTTCGCGCCGCCCGCGCACGCGACGCACGTGCTCGTCGAGCCGGGGAATCTTTCGGCGTACCAGACGATCCAGGAAGCGCTCAACGCGCAAGCCGCCGTGTTCGGTGCGATCGAGACCGTGCTCGTGGCGCCCGGTGTGTATCCCGAGTCGCTCGTGGTGCGCGACGTCTATGAACCGCAGACGCGGCTCATCGGCACCGGTGGCGCGCTGCAGACTCGTGTGCGGACGCTGCGATACGGCCACACGGACCGGGCCTTCGCGATCGAAGGGCTGACGTTCGACGAGCCGGTGGTGTCGATCTCGGAGTCGCCCGGGCATCCGGATCGGCCGCCGGTCTTCCGGAACTGCGTGTTCGAGTCCGGCGCGAACTTCGGCGCCTATCCGTGCGCGGCGCCCAACCTCTTCGACTGCACGTTCCGCGGCAACACGGTGCTCTACTCGTACACGACCGCGGGGCAGCCGGGATTCTCCGGGCTGCGGTTCGAGCACTGCCGTCTCACGGTCACGGCGATCTGCGGCATCCTGAAGTTCTCGGACTGCGTCTTCACGGGCGCGCCGGACACCGCGATCGTGTTCCAGTCACTCCCGGAGAACATGATCACGTTCGAGCGCAGTGTCATCGAGTCGACCGAGGTCGGCTTCGCGACGAACTCCAGCGAGACCGCGCTCCGGCTCCTCGACTGCGACGTGCGCGACGTCGGCATCGGGCTCGATCTCTACACGCCCATCTCGAGGCAGAACTGGACCGAACTGACGCTGTCGCGGACGGACTTCGATCGCGTCGGCCGTGCGGTGCGCACGACGAGTCCGTGGGCGCTGTACGTGGATCACGTGAACGTGCGCGACTGCGCGGGACCTGCGTTCGACGCGAAGACCGCGCGCGCCACGATCTTCGCCGTCTCGATCGAGCGAGCCGGCGCGGGGCTGCTGCTTCAGGGCGTGAATCCCACGTGGCCGAGTGGCGCGACGTTCTTCGGCGCGAGCCTGGATTCTTGCGTGGTGAGCGACGTCCAAGGTGACGGCATTCGCGTGATCGCCGTTCCGACGACGAGCGGCCGCGTTCGGGTACATCGCGCGACGGTCTCCGATGTGGCGGGGCGCGGCATCTTCCTGAACGCGCACGGCGTGACTGTCATGCGAACTCGCTCGTGCACGACGTGCAGGGCGACGGCATCGCGCTGAAGCAACTCACGCCGACGGCGCCGGATTCGATCATCCGCTGTACCGTGGCGCTGGCTGGCAACAACGGTATCGCGCTGCTGGCGGATTCGGCCGCGGTGGCCGGCCCATCATTGCTGCTGAAGAACATCTCGGTCATGAACGGTCGAGTGGGAATTGCGCCGCACGGGCTATCGAACGGCACCACAGCGCAGAACGACTGCTGGCGCAACGGCCTCGCGGACTTCACGAACATCTCAATCCCTGACGCGGAATCTGCCTGAACCCGATGTTCTGCGACGCGGCAGGCGGGGACTTCACGCTCCAGGTCCGGCTCGCCATGTTGCGTTGGGCGACTACGGCCCGATCGGTGCGCGCCGGTCGGCTGCGCCGGATCGCCGGTCGGCGCGAGTCCGCGTACTCCGGCGCTGGCGCTCACCATCGGCCCGAACCCGTCGCTCGGCGGCGTGCGGTTCGCGCTGCCGTCGCGTGAGGAAGCGGGTGTGATCGAAGTCCTCGACCTCGCGGGGCGCCGCGTGTGGTCGCAGAAAGTCGCGCCGCACGCCGAGTCCGTCGAATGGAGCGGCCGCGCCAACGGCGTGCGCGCGAGCGGCGTGTTCTTCGCGCGTCTCACGCGGGCGGCGCACGCGTCACGCAGCGGTTCGTGCTGCTGAAGTAAGCGCACGAGCGAGCCAATCGAAAAGGCAACTGGTCGCGCGACCAGTTGCCTTTTTCGTTTCACTCGATCACGCCATTCGCGCGACCGGAATGCGTCAGTGCTTCTCCGTCGCTCCGCAGAGTTCGACCAGCACGCTGCCGAAGCTCTTCGGGTGCAGGAACGCCACCTGCGTGCCGTGCGCGCCGGGACGCGGCGCTTCGTCGATCAGTCGCGCGCCCGAAGCCTTCGCGGTCGCCAGCTGGCCGGCGATGTCCGCGACCTCGAGCGACACGTGGTGCAGCCCGGGGCCGCGCGTCTCGAGGAACTTGGCGACGGTGTGCTCGGGCTTCAGCGGCTGCAACAGCTCGAACGTCACCGGGCCGGCGTGCAGGAACACCACGCGCAAGCCGCCGTCGTCGAGGATCTCTTCGCCGCCCATCACCGCGCCGAGCGCGGCGACGTACGTGGCCGCGAGCGCGTCGGCATCCGGCGTCGCGATCGCGATGTGGCTCAGTGCGGTGACTCCCGTGGCGCTCACAGCTTGTCTCCCGGACGATGCACGCCGAACACGCCGCGCATCACGTCGCACACTTCGCCGAGCGTTGCGCGCGCGGTGAGCGCGGCGAGGATCGGCGGGACCAGGTTGGCCGTGCCGCGTGCGTCACGCTCGAGCGCGGCCAATGCCGCGGCGCACGTGCCGGCGTCACGCGAGGCGCGCCAGTCCGAAAGAAACGCCGCGCGCTCTTCCTCGACGCGCGGGTCCTGCTTGAACGGCGCCGCGCTGGGCTTCTCGTTCTCGACGAACTTGTTCACGCCGACCACGGTGCGCTCGCCGGACTCGACGTCGCGCTGCCATTGGTAGGCGGCCAGGTGGATCTGCTCCTGCACCCAGCCGTTCTCGATCGCCGCGCGCATGCCGCCCATCTCGTCCACGTGCTCGATCAGCGCGCGGGCACGCGTCTCCAGCTCCGCCGTGAGCGACTCCACAAAGTACGAGCCGGCGAGCGGGTCCACGGCGTCGGTCGCGCCGCTCTCGAACGCGAGCACCTGCTGCGTGCGCAGCGCGAGCAGCGCCGAACTCTGCGACGGCAGGCTGAGCGCCTCGTCGAAGCTGTTCGTGTGCAGCGACTGCGTGCCGCCGAGCACGGCGGCCAAGCCCTGCACCGCGACGCGCACGACGTTGTTGAGCGGCTGCTGCGCGGTGAGCATGCTGCCCGCGGTCTGCGTGTGGAACCGCAGCTTGCGCGCCTCGGGGTCGGTGATGCCGAAGCGCTCGTGCAGCAGGTCCGCCCACATGCGGCGCGCGGCGCGGAACTTCGCGACTTCCTCGAACAGGTGGTTGTGCGCGTTGAAGAAGAACGAAATGCGCTTCGCGATCTTCGCGGCGTCGAGCCCGCGCTCGCGCGCGGCGGCGAGATACGTGAGCCCGTCGGCCAGCGTGAACGCCAGCTCCTGCACCGCCGTGCTGCCGGCCTCGCGCATGTGGTAGCCGCTGACCGAAATGCTGTTCCACTGCGGCACCTGCTGGGCGGTGAACTCGAACACGTCGGTGATGAGCCGCAGCGACGGCGCGGGCGGGTAGATGTACGTGCCGCGCGCGATGTACTCCTTGAGCACGTCGTTCTGCACCGTGCCGTTGAGCTTCTCGCGCGGCGTGCCGCGTCCGTCGGCGACCGCCACGTAGAACGCGAGGAGCAGCGGCGCGGTCGAGTTGATCGTCATGCTCGTGCTGACCTGGTCCAGCGGGATCTGGTCGAGCAGCTGCTCCATGTCGGCGAGGCACGAGATCGCGACGCCGACCTTGCCGACCTCGCCGCGCGCGAGCGCGTGATCGCTGTCGTAGCCCATCTGCGTGGGCAGGTCGAAGGCGACCGAGAGTCCGGTCTGGCCCTGGCCGAGCAGGAAGCGGAAGCGCTCGTTGGTCTGCGCCGCGCTGCCGAAGCCGGCGTACTGGCGCATCGTCCACAGCCGCGAGCGGTACATGCCGGGATGCACGCCGCGCGTGTAGGGCGCTTCGCCCGGCAGCGGCGTGCGCGCATCGAGATCGGCGGGCAGGTCGGCGGGGCCGTACACGGCGCGCACGGGAAGGTCGCTCGGCGTGCGGCGCGGCTTCACGTCGGGCTGCGGCGTCGCGGCGGCGCGGCCGGAACGCGCGGACGGCTTGGCTCGCTTGCCGCTCATGCGTCCTCCGCCGGCGGCGCGATCTTGAGCAGCGGCTGTCCCGCGCTCACCGCGGCCTTTTCCTCGACGCACACTTCCTTCACGACGCCCGCGTGCTGCACGGTGAGTTCGTTCTGCATCTTCATGGCCTCGAGCACGAGCACGGACTGGCCGGCCTGCACGGTGTCGCCGACCTTGACGCGGATCGCGACGACGGCGCCGGGCATCGGCGCCACGAGCGTCTCGCCGCGGCTGCGGCCGGCGGCGCCCGCCGCCTGCTGCAGCATCTTCTCGAGCGGGTGCTTCACCTCGACGCTCATCGCGGTGCCCGACCAGATCACTTCGAGCGCGCCCTGTTCTTCGGCCACGCGCACTTCGTACGAGCGGCCGCCGACGAGCAGCGAGTACACCTCGCCGTCGGGCAGCTTCACGACGTCGGCGTGGAACTCCTTGCCGTCCGTCTCGACCATCAGCTTGCCGTCCTCGGTGCGGAAGTTCACCTCGGTGTCGCGGCCTGCCATCGTCACCCAGACTTTCATCGTCCGCTCCTTCCACGGCCCGCCCATTTCCACGTGGAGCGCGTGGAATCGGCGCCTCCGGCGCCCCCAGCTCCGTCCGCGGGCGCGACCGTGACGCGCAGGCTCTCCGCGTGCGCGTGCATCGCCGCCGCCATCACCGCCACGTCCATCGCCTCTTCGCTCGGCGCGAGCGACTGCGACGTGAAGTGCTCCTCGAGGAATCGCGTGGAAAGGTTGCCCGCCGCGAACTCGGGGTGCGCGCACAGCCACTGGTGGAACGCCACGTTGTGGTGCGGTCCGTCGAGCACCATCTCGCCGAGCGCGCGCAGCATGCGGCGCCGCGCCTGGTCGCGATCCGAACCCCACACGACGAGCTTGCTGAGCAGCGAGTCGTAGAACACCGGCACTTCGTAGCCGCGGTAGATGCCCGCGTCGTTGCGCACGCCGGGGCCGTGCGCGAACAGCAGGCGCTCGACGGTGCCGGCGCTCGGCATGAAGTTGCGCGTCGGATCCTCGGCGATGATGCGCGCTTCCATGCTCCAGCCGCGCGGGCTCGGGCGTCGCGTCGCCGAACGACAGCTCGAGGCCCTCGGCCACGCGCAGCTGTTCGGCGACCAGGTCGAGCCCCGTGACCATCTCGGTCACCGGGTGCTCCACCTGCAGCCGCGTGTTCACTTCGAGGAAGTAGAAACGGTTCTGCTCGTCGAGGATGAACTCGACGGTGCCCGCGGACAGGTAGCCGACTTCCTTCGCCACGCGGCACGCGGCCTCGCCGAAGGCTTTTCGAGTCGCCGCATCGAAAGCCGGCGAAGGCGTCTCCTCGAGCAGCTTCTGGTGGCGGCGCTGCACGCTGCACTCGCGCTCGCCGAGGAACGCGACGCGGCCGGTGTGGTCGGCGAGGATCTGCGCCTCCACGTGGCGCGGGCGCTCGATGTAGCGCTCCACGAACACGCGGTCGTCGCCGAACGCCGCCGCCGGCCTCGCCGCGCGTCATGTCCCACGCGCCGTCGAGCTCGGCGTCGCTGCGCACGACGCGCATGCCCTTGCCGCCGCCGCCGGCCGCGGCCTTGAGCATGAGCGGATAGCCGATGGTCTTCGCGAAGCCCTTCACTTCGTCGAGCGACGACACCGGCCCGGGCGAGCCCGGGATGATCGGCACGCCGGCGCGCACCGCCGCCTCGCGCGCCATGAGCTTGTCGCCCAGCGCCGCGATCGTCTCGGGCGAGGGCCCGATGAACACGATGCCTTCCTCGGCGCAGCGCCGCGCGAACGTCTCGTTCTCGGCGAAGAAGCCGTAGCCGGGATGGATCGCGTCGGCCTTCACGCGCTTCGCGGTCTCGAGCACGCGATCCATGTTCAGGTAGCTCTCACGCGAGGGCCCCGGGCCGACCAGGTACGCCTCGTCGGACATGAGTACGTGGAGCGCGGTGCGATCGGGCTCGCTGAAGATGGCGATCGACGTGCGGCCTTCCTCGCGGAGCGTGCGCAGGATGCGCACGGCGATCTCGCCGCGATTGGCGATCAGCACGCGTTGCAGTCGGCGGGGCATCAGCCCTCCAGGACCACGCACGCCACGGCGAGTCCGCCGTCGTGCGAAAGCGACAGGTGTGAGGCCGTGGCGCCGATCGCGCCGAAGCGCTCGGCGGCCACGCCGGTGAAGCGCAGCGTCGGCACGCGGCCGCCCGGCTGCACGACTTCGATCTGCGTCCAGCCCACTCCGCCACCCATGCCGGTGCCGAGCGCCTTGGAGGCCGCTTCCTTCGCGGCGAAGCGCGCCGCGAGGTGGGGCATGGGGTCGGCGTGCGTGCGCGCGTACGCCAGCTCGTCGGGCGTGAACAGGCGCTTCTCCATCCGCTCGCCGAATCGCTCGAGCGAATCCGCGAGGCGCTGGACCTTGCAGATGTCCACGCCGATGCCGCGCACGCTCATGGGGGCTTCTCCGGGCTCGAAAACTGGGGGGTGAAACGTGGCGCGGCGGACTGTAAGCGGCTGCCGGAAGGGGGTCAAAGCCGCGCCGGCGTTTCGCTTCCCGGTCGCCGGAGGGCACACTGCGCCGGCCGCCCGAGAAAATCCCGGGAACCTTGCCCGCGCCCGTCCGTCCATGCCGATGAAAGGTGGGAGCACACTCTGGCCGAGTTCGACGAGAAGGAGCTCATCACCAGGCTTCGGGCCCGCGACATGGCGGCGCTCGGAGAGGTCTTCGAGCGCTACGGCGACCCGATGACGACCCTGGCGGCGAGCATGCTCCGCAACCGGACCGAAGCGGACGACGTGGTCGAGGACGCGCTGCTGCGCATCCACGACGCGGCGCCCGGGTTCCGGGGCGAGCGGGGACTGCGCACGTGGTCCCTCCGGATCGTGGCGAATCTCTGCCGGGACCGGCTGAGGCGCCGCAAGTTCACGGGCACTCTTCCGGACGAGCCGGACGCGTTCGAACGCGCCGGGCTCCAGTTCGATCCCATCGCGGATTGGGATGGCGCGCTCGACCAGCGCGTGATGGCGGCGGCACTCGAGCGGGCGATCGACTCGCTGCCACCGGATCAACGCGAGGTGGTGGTACTGAGGCACCGGCTGGACCTCTCGCACGCGGAGATGGCGGAACTGCTGAACGTGCCGGAAGGCACCATCAAATCGAGACTGGCGCGGGCCCTCACGGTCCTGCGGGAACACCTGAAGGGGATGGACACATGAACGGCGACGATCGCTTCGACGAACGCATCACCCGGCTGCTGTCGGCTTCGCACGCGAGTGCGAACCCGGCGGTGCTGGAGCGGGCGCGGGCTCGTCTGGCCGCGCGCCAAGGCGCGACCGGCTTCCTCGCGTTCCTGGGCCGCCCCGTGGCGCTCGCGACCGCGGCGGGCCTGCTGGTGGTGAGCGCGGCTGTGTCGCTCATGGTCCTGCGCTCCGACAACTCGAGCACGGCCACCATCGCCGCCACCACGAACACCAGCCTCGTCGCCGCGCTGCTCGACGACGACGGGACGTATGGGCTGCCCGCCGAAGTCGCTTCGGCCTCCGACGGCGCCAGCGGCGCCGCAGGCACCAGCGAAATCGGCGACAGCAACGGAGTGACGCCATGAGCCGCAAGGCGATCGTGATCTCGCTGCTCGCGATGTTCCTCTCGGGAGCCGCGCTCGGCCTGATGGGCGGGATTCTCTTCGCGCACCACATGCACCGGCTGCCGTTCGACGGGCCGATGGGACGCCACATGGCCGCGCGGCACGACGGCGGTCCCGGTGGTCCCGGTGGGCCCGGTGGGCCGGGTATGCGCGGGCGCGATCCCATGTTGGACCTGCTGCCGCGGCTGACCGAGCTACTCGACCTGACGCCCGAGCAGCTCGCCCGTATCGAACCCAAGGTCCGCTCTTCGCGCGAGCAGTTCGGCGCCGTGCGCGAGAGCCTTCACAGTCGTATCGAATCCGAACTCACACCCGAACAGATCAAGCGCTGGCGCGAAATGCGCGAGCGAGCCCCTTTCCCTGGCGAACCACGTGGCGCATGGCGCCGCGCGCACCGGGCGCCCCCGGCACCTGAAGGAGAACCGAAATGACGAAGCGTTCGATGATGAGCCTCTCCGCGATGGCTGTACTGCTGATGGCAGGGGTTGCCGTGGCCGGCGACACCCCGGCTCCGAAGCCGGAAGCCGGAGCCGATCGTGAAGTGCATCGCGTGGTCGTGCAGGTCGGCGACGACGAGGGCGACGACCTGGCGTGGCTCGAGGACGAGAACGACGAGTTCTTCTTCACCGGCGCCGACGACGCGGCCGGCGGCGCGGGCGGTCCCGAAGTGCGGCGCGAAGTGATCGTGCACCGCATGGGCCCCGGCGGCGGCGCGGGTCCGCATGCGGGCATGGGAATGGGTATGGGACACGGTGCCGGCGCCGGTGGCGCGGGCGGCGAGCAGTGCGGTCCCGGCTGCACGGGCGAAGACTGTGGTGCGGGCATGGGCGCCGGTCACGGCAAGGGCATGCGTATGGGCCCGGGCGGCATGGGTCACGGCGGCATGGGCGGCCCCGGCATGGGCATGCGCGGTCACGGCGGTCCCGGCATGGGACGCGGCATGCGTCACCCGGCGATGATGTTCGCGATGCTCGACCTGTCCGACGCGCAGAAGGAAAAGATGCGCGACCTCCACGAGCGCGCCGCGCGCACGCAGATCCAGGCGCGCGCCGACATGCAGATCGCGCGGATGGACATGCGCAAGCTGATGCGCGCGGACAAGCCGGACCAGGCCGCGATCAACGCGCAGATCGACAAGATGGCGCAGATGCGCGCGAACATGCAGAAGACGCGCATGGCCACGATGCTCGAGGCGCGTGCGCAGCTGACGCCGGCCCAGCTCAAGAAGTTCCAGGAGCTGAACCAGGGCGGCCCGATGGGCATGCACCCCGGCATGGGGATGGGCCCGGGCGGCATGGGCCACCCCGGCATGGGTGGCGGTCACGCGGCTCCGGCGGCGCCGGCGAAGCCGAAGGTGAAGTAGCGCTGCGACGGCGGACGGTGGGAGCCGTGGCGGACACGAATGCGGCGGTGCGGGAGAGCGATCCCCGCGCCGCCGCTTCGTGCTAGAGCCCGAACTCGAGTCCCAGCCGCAGCGATCGCCGCGGCGCGTCGAGGCGGCGATCGTCGACCGGCACCCACTCGCGCTGACCGTCACCGTTCGCATCGTTCCAGTAGCCGCCGCCGCCCTGGCCGGTCTCGGTGCGATACGCGCCGTACTCGTCGTAGACCGTGTTGATCGTGGGGTTCGGCGCACCCGCGAGCGTCGCGGTCAGCGGCACGGCCTCGTCGAACAGGTTGGTCGCGGCGATCATCACGCGCCCGCCGCGCAGCAGCCGCGGCGTCCAGCGCAGCGCGACGTTCGTGACCTCGGACCACGGGAAGCGCTCGGAGTTCACGAGGCTCAGGTCGGCGTACTGCGCGGGCCACGTGAGATCGGTGCCCGTGCGGTGGACCGGCGACCACGGCTTGCCGCTGCCGACGCGCGTGGTCCACGAGAGCTCGTACTGGCGGCTCGTGTGCAGCTGCGCGCCGATCGTGATCGTGTGCGTGAGATCCCAGTCGAGCGGGTGCTCGCCCGAAGGCATCGGCCGCGGCCCGACCGCGGCGCCGTACGCCACGCCCTCGATGTCGGATTCCTCGCCGAACGCGTTGAGGAACGTGTACGTGAGTTCGAGCCGCTGGTGTCCGGGCGAAATGCGCAGCACCGAGCACTCGAAGCCCTGCGCGTGCTCGGCGTCGGTCGAGGAGAACTGCGTGCGCCAGATGGCCGGATTGATCCGCAGCAGGTGCGTTCCCGGCGCGCCGTAGACGTTCCGCGCGAAAGCCGCGACCTGCACCGACCACTCGGGATCGAGGATGTGCTTGATCGCCACCTGCCACGAGATCACCTCGGCGGGCTCGAGCGCCGCGTTCCCGAGCGGGCGCCGGTCGTAGTTCACGCTGCGGCTCTCGTAGAGCAGGTCGCGCGGCGGATCCTGGAACGTGCGCGAGTACGACAGCGAGAACACGTCGCGATCGGACATCGGGTACGCGAAGCCCGCGCGCGGCGACCAGCGCCACATCGCCGGCGCACGGCCCGCCGCGAGCGCGGGATCGTACGCGCTCAGGTACGCGGGCTTCGTGGCGTCCTGCGTGCCGGGATCGAACCGCTGCAGTCGCACGCCGCCGTTCCAGACGAGCCCGCCGAAGTCCCACCGATGCTGCGCGTAGGCGAAGAGTCCCGGCGCGGTCGCGTGGTAGCGCCGCGTGATCTCCACGCTCGGGATGTCCGGCAGCGCGTCGTCCACTTCGAGCGACGTCACCTCGTCGCGATACGCCGCGAGGCCGCTGCGGAGCACGTGGCGCTTGCCGACCTTGCGGCTCGCGTCCGCGCGCACCGTCCAGCGTTCGCTGCTCGCGAGCCGAAAGTAGGGCTCGTCGCCGAAGATCGCGTGGAAGGGATCCTGGTCGGCACGGTCGTAGGCGCCGAACAGCACGCGGTTCGCGTCGACGATGTATGAGGGATCCGGACGCAGCCCGACCGACGTG
Source organism: Candidatus Eiseniibacteriota bacterium (assembly GCA_016710095.1). Lineage (GTDB taxonomy): Bacteria > Eisenbacteria > RBG-16-71-46 > RBG-16-71-46 > RBG-16-71-46 > CAIXRL01. Next base: position 125,083 of record JADJLL010000001.1, read on the forward strand.
AGCTTGCGCGCGGTCGTGCGCGCGAGCGTGAGCTTCACCGGCGTGGTCGTCGTGCCGACCTGGGCCGAAGCGATCGCGGCCCAGCGCCGCTCCTCGGTCATCACCTTGTGGTCCGCCGCTCGGTAGCGCACCCACGTGCCCACGGCGCCGTCGCCGTCCTCCGGGCCGTTCGGGCCGGGCAGACCGGCCCCGACTCGAAAAACGTCCAGCCGTCGAACGAGAACATGGGGTCGTACGGCTGGCGCAGCGTGCGCTGCGTGAGCACTTCGAACGACCAACGCTGCGGCGCGGCGATCGGCGCGAGCTTCGCCCAGCCGAGCAGGTGGTTGTCCTGGCGCCAGCCGAACGAGCGCCCGAGCACGCGCGAGCGTCCGCGCGTGCGCAGCGACGGCAGCCCGAGATCGTCGAGCCGCGCTTCGCCAGCGGCCACGAGCCCGAGGCCGCGAAAGCCGAGCGGCGTCGAGAGCCGCACGTGGCCCGCGTCGAACCCCGAGCCGTAGCGGCCGTCGCTCACCCAGCGCACGATGTACTCCGGGCGCTCGCCGGGCACTTCGGTCGCGAGGTCGAGCTCGCCCGCGAGCGAGCCTCCGTGGTCCGCGTCGAGTCCGCCCGAGATCAGCTCCGCCGAGCGCACCGCGAAGAGCGGCACCTGCATGGGCGTGAAGCGCTGCGACTCGTTGAGCGAGACGCCGGCGAGCGTGGTCGCGAGTTCGCCCGCGCGCCCGCCGCGCACGTGCAGGTCTTCGCCGACGGCGACGACGCCCGCCTGCAGCCCGATCGCCTGCGCGAGGTTGTCCACGGGCAGCCGTCGCAGCTGTTCGCGCGAGACCGGATGCACGGCCTCGGCCGAGTAGCGGTCGGAGCGGCGGCCACCGACCACGGTGACGGGCGCGAACTCGCGGACGACACGGTCGGCGCGGCCGGCGCGCGGCGGCGGTGCGGCGACGCCCGCGGAGTCCGGGGCAGGCGTGGCGGCCGCCAATACGGCGGCGAACAGCGGAGCGAAGAACATGAATCGCGGCCCTCTCGAAACGTCGCCCGGTCCGGCACCGCAGTGTGTGCGGGCGCCGCGACGAGGGTCAAGAGTGAATCACGCGATCCCGAACGCCCTCAGCGTCTGGTACACGATCAGCGACAGCAGGTAGGCGCCGCCCGTCATGGTGACGAACTGCAGCGCGGGCCACTTCCAGCTGCCCGTCTCGCGCCGCATGATCGCGAGCGTGGACGTGCACTGCAGCGCGAGCACGTAGAACACGAGCAGGCTGAGCGACGTCGCGAGCGTGAAGAGCGGCGAGTCGTCCTCGCGCCGAGCACGCTTGAGGTGGTCGGAGAGCGTCGAGGTGTCATCCTCGGAGATCGCGTCGCCCGCGCCGTACACGATGATGAGCGTGGACACGATCACTTCGCGCGCGGCGAGCGAACTCACGAGCCCGAGCCCGATCTGCCAGTTGAAGCCGAGCGGCGCGATCGCGGGCTCGATCAGATGGCCGAAGCGGCCGGCGAACGACTGCTCGAGCGCCTCGCGGTCGCGCAGGTGACCCGCCGCCTCGCGCGCCGCGATCGCGGCGTCCGGCTGGCCGTGCGCCGCGAGCGTGTCGGCGCTCGCCTGGAGCGCGACGACCTGCGCGGACGGCTGCGTGTGCGGGTACTCGGCGAGCGCCCACAGCACGAGCGAGAAGATCAGGATGAGCGAGCCGGCCGACACCACGAACGTGCGCATGCGGTCGAACGCGGTCCACAGCGCGGTGCGAAGGCTCGGCAGGCGGTAGCGCGGCAGCTCGATCACGAGCGGCTGCGGGCCGCCGGGCAGCGCGGTGCGCTTGAGCAGCATGGCGCCGAGCAGCGCCGACGCGGCGCCGAGTCCGTACGCGCCGGCCATCGCGGCCGCCGCCTTCCACGGATGGCCGGGGAACAGCAGGCCGCCGATCACGAGCGTGTACACGGGAATGCGCGCCGAGCAGCTCATGAGCGGCGCGATGAACATGGTCGCGAAGCGGTCGCGCGGATCCTCGATCGTGCGCGCCGACAGGATCGCCGGCACCGCGCACGCGTGCGCCGAGAGCAGCGGCACGAACGCCTTCGCGGGAAGGCCGACGCGGCGCATGAGCTTGTCCACGACGAACGTCGCGCGCGCGAGATAGCCGGTGTCCTCGAGCAGCGCGAGCGCGAAGAACAGCAGTCCGATCTGCGGCAGGAACACGAGCACGCCGCCGAGGCCGCCGATCAGCCCGCGCACGACGAGCGAGCGCAGGTCGTCGCGCAGCAGCGTCTGCAGCCACGGCTGGCTCACCGAGTTCGCCATCATCCGCATGCCCGAGTCGGTCATGTCGCCGAGGCGGCCGAAGAGCCAGTCGATCAGGCTCATGGGCATGTCGGCGCCCCAGAACACGATCACGAGCAAGCCGAACAGCGTCGCCACGACCGCGAGCGGTCCGATCACGGGGTGCGTGAGCCACTCGTCGAGCTTGTCGCTGTGCACGGAGTCGGTGGCGCGATGCGTGTTCTGCACGCGCGCGGTGAGACGCTCCGCCCAGTCGAAGTGCGCGCTGAACGAGCACGCCGCGCACGAGTCGCACGCCATCGCGGGCTTCGCGACGCGCAGCACCTGGCGCTTCACGAGCGACGCGATCGCCTCGCGCAGCGTGTCGATGCCTTCGCCCGTGCGCGCCGAGACCGGCACGACGGGGCACTGCAGTTCGGTCGCCAGGCGCGGCACGTCGATGCGGATTCCGTCGCGGCGCGCGAGGTCCATCATGTTCAGCGCGACGACGATCGGGATCTCGAGCTCGAGCATCTGGCTCACGAGTCCGAGCGAGCGTTCGAGGTTGGTCGCGTCGAGCAGCACGATCGCGCCCTGCGGGCGGTCGCCGCGCGACCACACGCCGGTCAGCGCGTCACGCGAGAGGCGTTCTTCGGCCGAGGCCGAGTCGAGCGCGTACAGCCCGGGCAGGTCGAGGATCTCGACCGCGCGCCCGCCCGCCTGCGCGAGGCCGCTGCGATGTTCGACCGTCGTGCCGGGGTAGTTCGCGGTCTTCGCGCGCATGCCCGTGAGCTGGTTGAAGAGCGTCGTCTTGCCCGCGTTCGGGTTGCCGACGAGCGCCACGACGGGCGCGCCGGTGGCGGCGACGTTCACCTCCGGCGGGCAGCAGTCGTCACTCATCTCGGGGATTCCGCGCGGTGCGAAGGCGGCGTGGCTCCGGGGTGCTGGTAGCCGCAGACGTCCACGAACACGTGGCGCGCGAGCTGGGCGGAAAGGCCGATGCGCGTTCCGAACGCGCGCACGATGAGCGGGTCGCCCGTGCGGATGACTTCGATGCGGCGGCCGATGCAGACGCCGAGCGCTTTCAGGCGCAGCACTTCGACGTCGCGCGCGGTGAGGAACGCCACGATGCCGCACGTCCCGACGGGCAAGCCGTCGAGCCGGGCCATGCCGGGGTCTTGCGTGATGGGAACGGTCATGAAGTCGGGTTCACCGGGCCGGGTGAAGAGGGATGGACGCAGGCCGGGCGTGAATAGAGCACAAACGGGCGTGGGGTGTCATGCCGCGCCCTACCGCAGCAGCACCAGCCGGCGTGTCGCCGGTTTACCGTCGCCGAGCGACATGCGGAGGAAGTAGGCACCGGGGCTCAGCGCGCGCGGGCGCCACTCGAGCGCGTGGGTGCCGGGCGAGAGCGCGCCGAACTCGCGCGCGGCCACGCGGCGGCCGGCCACGTCGAAGAGCGCCGCGTCGAACGGCGCGCGCACGCCGACCTGGAGGTCGAACGCGATCGCCTCGCCGCCGTGCAGCGGGTTCGGCACCCGCACCGCGCGAATCGAGTTCGCGACCGGCGGCGGGCAGCCCGTGCAGTCCGCGCCCGCCACAGCGGGGCCGGGGCCGAGCACGCGCAGCGCGTCGAGCGACAGGTCGTGGTACGCCACCCAGCGCTCGCCGCTCGGGCCGAACGCGAGCCGCACCATGGCGCCGGCTTCGTTCGCCTCCTCGAGCGCGGTCACGGTCCACGTGCCGCCGAGCGGCTCGGCGTACTTGAGCACGCCGTCGCCCGCGTACGCGAGACGCACGCTGCCGTTCCACCACGCGAGCGCGAGTCCGCGGACGTACAGCGGATGCGGCTCGATGAGATCCGCGGACGGCCACGCGCCTTCGTTCACCTCACGGTGCCAGAGCAGCTGCGAGTGCGGCGCGATGCGCTCGGTGTACACGATCTGCGGCCGCCCGCCGGTCTGCACGGCGAGCGCGACGTGATCGAACCGGCCCTCGAACGCGCGCTCCTTCCATGCTCCGGCGACGGGCTCGAGCACGCGGATCGCCTCGCGCGCGGCGCCGGGCGCGCCGTCGACGAACGCCACCCACGGGCGGCCGTTCGCATCGAGAGCGAGCGACACCGAGCGCGGCGCCGTGGCCGCGATCGTGCCGCCATACACCGTCCACGTGCCGGCCACGCCGCGCTTCACCACCAGACCGGCGGCGCCACCGTCGAATGCGGCGAAGAAGCTGCCGTCGGGCGCCGCCACGATCGGCGCGTCCTGGCGGATGCGGTGCGGCTGGTCGAGCGTCCACGCGTGCCACACGCCGGCTTCGTCCTGCCAGTGCTCGACGAGATCGTTCACGTAGGGCCGCGTGAACAGCAGGTGCGCGCGTCCGCCCGTGTCGAGCGCGAGCCGCGGGTTCGTGCCCGAAAGCCCGGCGGTCGGATAGACGGGATCGGGCACCTCGACCTGCGCCCACGCGCCCGCGCCGTAGCTCGCGATCATGCGGCGGCCGTTGCGGTCGCGATAGCCCACGACCGGCGTGCCCCACGCCGTGAGCGCGAGGTCGCCCTCCATCCAGCAGTTCGCGCTCGCGAGCGTCCACGCACTGCCGCGCGCCGCGGGCGGCAGCGCCGTGCGGATGTGCGGGCCGTGCGTCGCGCGCCGCACGACGCGGTCCGTGCCGCGCGAGACGATCTCGATGCGCACGTGGCGCGAGACGATCGACGGCATCGTGAGCGTGTCCGACGTGCCCGTGCGTCCCTTGCGCTCGAAGACGAGCGGGCCCGTGATCTCGCGTCCCGAATCCGCGGCGCACGCGAACAGCCGGATGTCGACGGGCTGGCCTTCGCTCGACCAGCGCACCGTGCGCGTCTCGCCGGGCGGCCACATCTCGCCGCCCACGGGGGACGTGAGCGCGAGCGTGGGCACGTGCGTCGTGGTCAGGCGGATGAGGCGCGCTTCGCCGCCCTGCAGCGCGATCGGGAAGCTCGTGCCCGTGCCGAGCGGCGTCCAACCCATGCCGCCTTCGTAGCCGACCACGCTCGGCGCCGCGGCGATCTCGTAGGACAAGCGCAGGCGCACGATGCTGTTCTTCGGCGTGAGCGACTTGTTGAGCACGAGCAGGTACGCGGCCGCCGAGCCGTCGCTCGGGCGCCACACGCCGGCGGCGAGCGTGCTGCCGTCGAGACCGGCGCCGGTGTCGAAGCCCGTCACCGGGCACACGCTCGTCACGGCGGGCAGCGACGAGGTGACGTAGTCCTCGGGGCGGTACGGGTCGCCGAACGCGGGCTGCCAGCTCTGGTGAAAGAGCCCGAGGTGCGTGGACTTCACGACGATCGGCCCGACCACTCGCTCGAGCCAGCGGTTGATGGGCTGCAGCATCTGGAACTTGCACGTCGGGAGGAAGTCCTCGCGCACCGTGGCTTCCGGGTCGCCGACGTGGCCGTTGAGCGGATAGCCGTAGCCGTCGTCGAACTGGTAGGTGAACCAGACGACGCCCTTCGCGCCCGCGGCCACCGGGGCCGAAGCCATGAAGCGGAACTGGTTCTCGTCCGGGCGGCTGAAGCCCGTGCCCGCCGCGACCTCGGACGCCAACGAGATCACCCACCACGAGCGGTCGGCCATCACGTCGCGCATCACGCGCATCCAGTAGAAGTAGTTGCTCAGTCCCGGCGACGTGGTCGAGCCGCTGAACGGGTAGAGCGTGACCGACGCGACGTCCGGGCGGCGCGTGGGGTCCGGATCCGAGAGGTATTTGCGCAGGTACGTCTCGTAGCAGGAGTAGCCGCCGCCACAGCCGTTGTAGAAGTTGAGCCACGTGAAGCGCGGATGCCCGTCGCCTCGCGCGGCGTCGTCGAGGTGCGAGGCGCGCGTCCAACCCTTGAGGAACTCGCTCACGCGCGCGGCGCCGACGGTGTCGAAGGGCACTTCGTCCCACAGGCACCAGCCGTCGAGCGCGTCCTTCGCGGCGGCGCCGAGCGCGGGCGACTTCACCGGGTTGAAGACGTACGGCGCGAGCGTCGAGTCGTACGCGGGCACGTTCGCGGGGTTCGTCGCCGCGGTGCCGTACCAGCTGTTGTGCGACAGCGCGACGGACAGCCCGGCCTCGGCGGCCCACGTGAGCTTCGTCGTGTCCGGGGGCGTGAGCGTGCGCCAGCCGCTGAAGTGGTGGTGCATGCCCGTGAGCAGGTTGAAGTGCCCCGCGCGTGCGGTGGCGAGCGCCTGGCGCGTGATCTCCGGGCGGGCGGGATCGACCGTCGGGTCCATCCACATCCCGATCACGAACTGGTCCTGCTTCCAGGCGTTCTGGGCGAGCGCCGTCCCGGCCATGCAAAGAAACGCCGTGGCGAGCAGCGACGGCAGCCGCAGGGCGCGCAAGAGCCTTGCTCGGAGGGGGAGGTCGAGCTTCAAGGGCCTGTCTTGGACGCGGAAATCCGTTCCTGCGGCCAGTGATCGGGTCTCTGTAGCGAGTTGGGGCGCGAGGTGTGGACGCGACGACTGGGGGTCCGGACGGCTGCGGCGGGCGGGGGAGCCGTTCGGGACCGAGAACTGCACGGAGAATTTATGGGCTGGCCCGGCCCGGGGCAAGGACCGTCTGCTTGACCCGGGCCCCGTCGGCTCCCTAAAGTTCTGCCCTCTCGAACCTTCTCAAGGAAGTCCTGCGACGAGGCTCCCGGTGGACCCGTCGCCCTCCATGCCCTTCTCATTCCAGCTCGAAGCCCAAGATTCCGGCACCGCAGCGCGCGCCGGGCGGTTCACGACTGCCCACGGCGACGTGCTCACTCCGGCTTTCATGCCGGTCGGGACCGTCGGATCGGTCAAGACCCTCACTCCGGACGACCTCCGGGGGGCGGGCTGCGACATCCTGCTCGGAAATACCTACCACCTGTACCTGCGACCGGGCGTCGAAACGGTGCGCAAGATGGGCGGGCTCCACAAGTTCATGGGCTGGGACGGCTCGATCCTCACGGACTCGGGCGGTTTCCAGGTCATGAGCCTGACGGAGCTGAACAAGATTTCCGAGGAAGGCGTCGAGTTCCGCTCGCACCTGGACGGCTCGAAGCACCTGCTCACGCCCGAGAAGGCGATGCAGATCCAGGACGGGCTCGGCACCGACATCGCGATGAGCTTCGACCAGCTGGTCGAGCTGCCGGCGTCGATCGAGACCATCCGCACGGCGGTCGACCGGACGCTGCGCTGGGCGAAGCGAGGGCTCGAGGAGCGCGAGCGGCTGCGCGGCGAAGGCCGCGGCGCCATGGCGCTGTTCGGCATCAATCAGGGCGGCACCGACGCCGCGGAGCGCGCGCGCTGTTTCGCGACGCTCGGCGCGATGCCGTTCGACGGATTCGCGCTCGGCGGCCTCTGGGTCGGCGAGGGCCGTAAGCTGGGACTCGAAATGGTGGAGCGCGATTGCGGTGATTTCCCCGCCGACAAGCCGCGCTACCTGATGGGTGTGGGGCATCCCGTGGACGCGGTCGAGGCGATCGCGCGCGGGGTGGACATGATGGACTGCGTGATGCCCACGCGAAACGCGCGGCGCGGCACGGTGTTCATCTCGTCGGGGCGGCTCGTCGTGCGCAACGCGGCGTACGCGCAGGACGAACGCCCGCTCGATCCGGAATGCGACTGCTACACGTGCAAGCGCTTCACGCGCGGTTACCTGCGCCACCTGTTCGTGTCGAACGAACTGCTCGGCATGCGGCTGGCGTCGGTGCACGCGATTCATCACATGGTCGCGCTCGTGCGGCGCGGCCGGAAGGCGATCCAGGAAGGGAACTACGCGAGCTTCCGCGCGGAGTTCCTCGAGAAGTTCCACAGCGGCGAGACGCTCGTCCGAGCGTCTTCGTGACCGCGAATCCTCGATAAGGAGATCACCCGATGTTCTTCGTGTCCGACGCGTGGGCCCAGGGCGCCGAAGGCGCCGCCGCGGCCGGTGGGCCGCTCGCGCAGTTCTTCGGCGGTCCGAGCTCGACCATCGTCATGTTCGCGCTCATGTTCGGCATCATGTACTTCATGCTGATCCGCCCGCAGAACGAAGAGAAGAAGAAGCTCGAGAAGGCCCTCGACGCGCTGCAGAAGGGCGACAAGGTCCTCACCACGAGCGGCATCGTCGCGACGGTCGTCACGATCGACAAGGAGCGCGCGGTGCTGAAGATCAACGACGACGTGAAGGTCGAGTTCGTGCGCGCCGCCATCGCGCAGGTGCTCACGGACAAGAAGTAGAGCCATGGCCGTCCGTCCCGTCCGCATCTACGGAGATCCGGTCCTGCGCCAGAAGTCGGCGCCGGTGACCGAATTCGACGAATCGCTCCGCGCCCTCGTGGCCGACATGTTCGACACCATGGCGGCGTACAACGGCGTCGGCCTGGCCGCGAACCAGGTCGGCGTGGCGCAGCGCGTGTTCGTCGTGGACGTGCCGCAGGAAGAAGGCCCGAACGAGCGCTTCGCCGTGATCAACCCCGTGCTCGAGAAGCGCGAAGGTCACGAGAAGGGCGAAGAGGGCTGCCTGTCCATGCCCGGCATCGTCGAGGACGTCGTGCGCGCCGAATCGCTCTGGCTGAAAGGCTTCGACGAGTTCGGCAAGCCGTTCGAGCGCAAGGTGAGCGGTTACCTCGCGCGTGCGATCCAGCACGAAGCCGATCACGTGGACGGCGTGCTGTTCACCGATCGTCTCTCGATCGTGACGCGGCAGCTGCTGCGCAAGAAGCTCGACGAGTTGATCCGCGGCGAAGTGCCGCAGGGTTACCACCCGTCAAGGGCGGTCGCGGCCCGAAGGGCGAGGGGGCGTCTTCCTGAAGCCTCGCGCCGTCTTCATGGGCACGCCGGAGTTCTCGGTGCCCGCCCTGCACGCCGTGGCCGATCGCTGCGACGTCACGCTCGTCGTGACGCAGCCCGATCGTCCCGCCGGGCGCGGCCGCCACATGGCCGAGTCGGCGGTCGCTTCGGCCGCGAGCGCGCTGGGCCTGCCGGTGCTCAAGCCGGCGGACATGAAGGCGCCCGAAGTGCGCGAACGGCTCGCCGCCGAACGCGCCGACGTGTTCGCGGTCGTGGCGTTCGGCGCGATCCTCACGAACGAAGTGCTCGCGCTGCCGCGCGCGGGCTGCCTCAACCTGCACGGCTCCGTGTTGCCGGACTATCGCGGCGCCTCGCCCGTGCAGCGCGCGTTGTGGGACGGCCGCGCCGAAACGGGCGTGTGCACGATCTTCATGGATTCGGGCATCGACACCGGTGACGTCGTGCTGGTCGCGCGCGAGTGCGTGCGCGACGAGGACGACGCGGCGACCCTGGCGGCGCGACTCGCGACGCTCGGCGGTCCGCTGCTCGCCGAGTCGTGCGTGCTCGCTCACGAAGGAAGGGCTCCGCGCGCGCCGCAGGATCGCGCCGCGGGTTCCTATGCGAAGAAGCTGAAGAAGAGTGACGGCGCCGTGGATTGGGCGCTTTCGGCGCGCGAGATCTGGAATCACGCGCGTGCGGTGACGCCGTGGCCTGGGGCCACGGCGGGATTCTCGGGCAAGAGGTTGATCGTCCTGTCGTCGTGCCCGGTGGCGGGCGCAGGACATCCGGGAGAGGTGCTGGGTTGGGATGCCGAGGGCGTGACGGTCGCCTGTGGCGACGGGCGCTGCGGCTGAAGCAGGTGAAGCCCGAGGGCCGAGCAGCGCAGGCGGCCGCCGAGTGGGCCCGTGGCGCGCGGCTCGCGCCGGGAGACCGGCTGCAGGCCGGGAAGGAGTTTCTGTCGTGACTGAATATCGTGGTTCCTCGAGGCCTCCGCGCGCTCCGCGCAGTGGCCAGTCGCCTCGCCCGTTCTCGGGCGGCCCGCGTCGCGAAGGTGGCGGCGCCGGAGGCGCCGGGGGCTCGTACGACCGTGGCCCGCGCCGCGAAGGTGGTTTCTCGCGCGGCCCTCGTCCGGAAGGCAGTGGTGGTGGATACAACCGCGGTCCGCGCCCCGAGGGTGGCGGCGGCTACAACCGCGGACCTCGTCCCGAGGGTGGTGGTGGTTTCTCGCGTGGCCCGCGCCCCGAAGGCGCCGGTGGCTCCGCCGCGTCCTCGTCCAGGCGGCGCGGTTACAACCGCGGCCCGCGTCCCGGCCGGCGGCGGCGGCTTCTCGCGCGGTCCGCGTCCGGAAGGCGGCGGCGGTCCTACGACCGCGGCCCGCGCCGAGGCGGTGGTGGTTTCGCCGCGGTCCTCGTCCGGAAGGCGTGGCTACCGCGGCCCGCGTCCGAGGGCGGTGGTGGCTTCTCGCGCGGTCCTCGTCCGGAAGGCGGCGGTGGCTACAACCGTGGCCCGCGTCCCGAGGGCGGCGGTGGTTTCTCGCGCGGTCCTCGTCCGGAAGGCGGCGGCGGTTACAACCGTGGCCCGCGTCCGGAAGGCGGCGGTGGTTTCTCGCGCGGTCCTCGTCCTGAAGGTGGCGGCGGCTACAACCGTGGACCTCGCCCCGAAGGCGGCGGTGGTTTCTCGCGTGGTCCTCGTCCGGAAGGTGGCGGCGGTTACAACCGCGGCCCGCGTCCGGAAGGCGGCGGTGGTTTCTCGCGCGGTCCTCGTCCGGAAGGTGGCGGCGGTTACAACCGCGGCCCGCGTCCTGAAGGCGGCGGTGGCTTCTCGCGCGGTCCTCGTCCGGAAGGTGGCGGCGGTTACAACCGTGGCCCGCGTCCCGAAGGTGGCGCCCGCTTACGACCGCCCGTCCTCGTCCGCAGGCGGCGGCGGCGGTGCTCAACCGTGGCGCTCGTCCGCGGAAGGTGGCGGCGGTTACAACCGTGGCCCGCGTCCCGAAGGCGGCCCGGCGGTTACAGCTCGCGCGGTCCTCGCCCCGGGGGCGGCGGCGGTTCCAACCGCGCGGTCCGCGCAGCGAAGGCGGCGGCTACAACCGCGGCCCGCGTCCCGAAGGTGGCGGTGGCTACAACCGCGCGCCGCGTCCCGAAGGTGGTTTCTCGCGTGGACCTCGTCCCGCGGGCGCCGGCGGATGGTTACGATCGCGGCCCGCGTCGCGAAGGCGGCTTCTCGCGTGGACCCCGTCCGGCGGGCGCCGGCGGATTCGATCGCGGCCCGCGCCGCGACGACTCGCGCGGCTTCGGCCAGGATCGCGGCTTCCGTCGCGACGATCGTGGCACCGACCGCGATCGCGGCGAACAGCCGGGTGAGGCGCCGACGCGCATGGTGCGTTGGCGGCGCGACGGCAAGCCGTCGTCGGCCACGCCCCCGATCTGGAAGAAGAAGGACAATCGTCCGCTCAACATCCGTGACGCGTCCCGCGCCGTTCGACGAAGACCAGGGCGGACGCGGCCTGCCGAGCGATCCTCGCGAAGCGTCGCTGCGCATCCTCCACGCCGTGGACACGCGCAGCGCGTTCAGCGATCGCCTGCTCGACGGCGCGCACCAGCGTCCCGGCGCCGACGGCCGCGACCGCGCGCTGCTGCACGAACTGGTGAAGGGTTCGCTCCGCTGGCGCGGACGGCTCGACTGGGCGCTCAACTCGCGCATCCACATCGGGCTCGACGCCGTGCAGCCGTGGATCCGCAACATCCTCCGTATCGGCGCCTACCAGATCCTCATGCTCGACCGGATCCCGATGCACGCCGCGGTGGACGAGTCGGTGAAGCTCGCGCACAAGTACGGCCATCCGGGTTCGGCCGGCCTCGTGAACAGCGTGCTGCGCCGTCTCATCGAGGAGAAGGAACTGATCGAGTGGCCGGCCGGTGACGACGTCGAGTCGCTGTCGGTGTGGGGCTCGCACCCGATCTGGATCACCGAGCGCTGGCTCGAGCGGTTCGGACCGGAGTCCGCGCGCGCGCTGATGATGGCGAACAACCGTCCCGTGGCGACCGGGCTGCGCGTCAACGCGCTGCGCGGCACGCGCGAGGAACTCGCCGCGCGTCTCGTCACCGAAGGCGTCGAGTCGCGTCCCGGCACGCTGTCGCCCGACCTGCTGTGGGTCGAGGGACATCACGCGCCCGGCGCGCTCAAGGCGTTCACCGAAGGCTGGTGCACGGCGCAGGACGAGAGCGAAGCGCTCGTCGCGCGCGTGCTGGCGCCCGAGAAGAACGATCGCATCCTCGACATGTGCGCCGCCCCCGGCGGCAAGACCACGCACATCGCCGAGCTGATCGGCGACGAGGGCGAAGTCTGGGCGCTCGAGCGCGACAAGCACCGCGTCTCGTCGCTCGAGAACACGATCAAGCGTCTCGGTGACCAGTGCATCCACGTCGTGCACGGCGACGGCACCACCTACGAGTTCCCGATGCCGTTCGATCGCGTGCTCGTGGACGCGCCGTGCTCGGGTCTCGGTGTGATGGGCCGTCGCGCCGACGCGCGCTGGCGCAAGGGACCGGAAGTGCTGTCCGAAATGCCGCCGGTGCAGCTCGAACTGCTCGACGCCGCGTCGTATCGCGTGCGGCCGGGCGGCGTGCTCGTCTACAGTGTGTGCACGTTCGAGCCGGAGGAAACCGATCACGTCGTCGAGCGCTTCCTGGCGCTCCACCCGGACTTCACGCTCGAGAGCGTGAAGGGCCTGGTGCCCGACGCGGTCGTGACTCCGGAAGGCACCATGCGTGTGCTGCCGCAGCGTGACGGCTGCGACGGCGCGTTCGCCGCGAGGATGCGCAAGAAGTGAGCGAAGAAAGCCCCGCGTCGCCGGCTCCGGCCGGCGACGCAGGCACTCCCGATCGCCGGCGCAAGTCCGGGCTGCGCGATTCGCTGTTCATGGCGGTACTGGCGCTGGCCGCGTTCGCGGTCGGCTTCGGTCTGTTCAACGGCTGGGTCATGCCGCGGCTCATTCACGGCACGGGCGAGGTGCAGGTGCCCGATCTCGCGAACCTCACGTTCGAGCAGGCCGAGGCCGCGCTGCAGCCGATCGGACTCGTGCTCTCCCGCGCGGGCGAGCGTTTCGATCCGGGCGTGCCGCGCGGCTTCGTGCTGTCGCAGGACCCGCCCGCGGGCACGCCGGTGCGCGGACGCCAGCGCGTGCTCGTCACGGTGAGCCTCGGCGAGGAGTACAGCTCGGTGCCGGCGCTGTTCGGCGAGTCGCGCCGCAGCGCGCAGGTGTTGCTCGAGCGCGCCGGGCTGCGCGTGGGAGGGATCACGCGTGCGCCGAACGACCAGGTGGGGCAGGACCTCGTCGCGGGGTCCGATCCGCCCGCCGAGAGCGTGCTGCCGCGCAACGCGCCGGTCGCGCTGCTCGTCTCCACGGGCCCCGGGCCCGAGGAGTACGTGATGCCCGACTACACCGGCCGCGAGATCGGTGGCGTGCGCCGCCAGCTCGAGGCGATGGGCTTCCGCGTGATGGTGCCGCCCGCGGCGCCGAGCGTGGGCTCGATCGTCGCGCAGGCCCCGCCCGCCGGATCGCGCGTGACGCGCGACGCGCAGATCACGCTGCAGGCGACGAGCCGCGTCATTCGATGATGGGGGCCTCCGGCCCCGCGTGTGCGGACGTCGTCCTGATTTGCGCGACGCTCGCGTCGTGCGCCATGCTTTCCGCATGAACGTCACCCGTCCGGTCATCGCGCCCAGCCTGCTGTCCGCCGACTTCTCGAAGCTCTCCGAAGAGCTTTCGATCGTGGATCCGTCGCTCGACTGGCTGCACTGCGACGTGATGGACAACCACTTCGTGCCCAACTTCACGTTCGGGCCGATCGTGATCACCGCTGCCCGCAAGCTCACGCGCGCCACGCTCGACGTCCATCTCATGATGGAGCGGCCGTGGGGGATGATCGACGAGTTCCGCAAGGCCGGCGCGGACATCATCACGGTGCATCTCGAAGCCTGCCCGCAGACGCGCGAAGTGCTGCGGCAGATTCGTGAGACCGGCGCGAAGGCGGGCCTGTCGCTCAAGCCCGGCACGCCGTGGGACGCGATCTCGCCCTACCTGCCCGATCTCGACCTGCTGCTCGTCATGACCGTCGAGCCCGGCTTCGGCGGGCAGGCGTTCATGCCCGACATGATGGAGAAGGTCGAGGCCGCGCACCGCGAGCGCGCCGCACGCGGGCTCGAGTTCGTGATCGAGGTGGACGGCGGGATCAACACGGACACGGTGAAGGTCGCCCGCAAGGCCGGAGCCGACGTGTTCGTCGCCGGGAACAGCGTGTTCCGTGCGCCAAGTCCGATCGCCGCTCTGGCCGCGCTGCGCGAGGCCGTCACGCACTGACCGGCAGTTACGGTGGTACCGGGAGAAATCTCTCAAGCGGCACCTGCCGGGACCGAGACTCGTCACTGCCTGACCCCCGCAAGGCCCACCGCCTATCCCCCGTAGGGCGATGTCGGCACGTTCGAGATTCGACCGTGCGCATCTGTTCCGAGCCCCGGGAGTGCGGATGGCGTTCGATCCTCCGATCGTGTCGGCGAGCGTGACGTCGGCGAGCATCGCCCAGGTGCCCGCGCACCTGGCGCTGGCCGACCCCGACTACGACTGGATCCACTTCGACGTGTGCGACGTGAGTTTCGCGCGGCACATGACTTCGGGTCCGCCGATCGTCGAGTGGGCGCGGACGTTCACGTCGTGCCACTTCGACGTGCACCTGATGGTGTCGCGGCCCGACCGGCTGGTCGACGCGATGGCGCGCGCGGGCGCGAACACGTTCACGTTCCACCCGCAGACCGTGGACAAGCCGAACGAACTCGTGCGGCGCATTCGGGCCGCGGGCATGCGCCCCGGCGTGGCGCTCGATCCCGACACGCCGTTCGAGGACGTGCGGCGGCTCATGGGCGTCGTGGACCAGGTGACCGTGATGACCGCGAGCATGGATCACGAGGGGCAGGGCTTCCGCGCCGAACTGCTCGAACGCGTGCGGCTGGCGTGCGAGGAGCGCGATCGCAAGGGGCTCGACCTGCTCGTCGCGGCCGACGGCCTGCTCGCGCTCGACAACCTGACGGCGGTGAAGGCCGCCGGGGCCGACGTGTTCGTGGTCGGCAGCGGCATCTTCGCGACGGAGGACCCGAGCCGGGCGTTCGCCACGGTACGGGCGGCTCTGCGCGATCTTTCGCCGGGCGAAACCGAGGACGGCGTGACCCGTCAGGCGAGCGCTCCGGCGCCCAAGCCCATCACCTTCTTGAAGCGGCGAGCCACGGGCCGGTAGCCTCTCCCGGAGCGCCGGACCTTCCGGTGCCGGGAAACGGAGGACCGTTGGCCGATCGCGAAGCGCCCGAAGACGACGAACCGTCGCCGGCACCGCTCGAATCCACCGCGCTGCTGCTCGAGCGTGTGCGGGAAGGAGACGGCGCGGCGCGCGAGCGTCTCGTCGCGCGATTCCTGCCGCTGCTGCGCCGCTGGGCGAGCGGACGGCTTCCGGCATACGCGCGCTCGCTCGCGGATACCGACGATCTCGTGCAGGTCGCGCTGCTCAAGGCGCTCGATCACGTGGACACGTTCGAGGCGCGGCGCGAAGGCGCGTTCCTCGCGTACCTGCGGCAGGTGCTGCTCAACTCGCTGCGTGACGAGATCCGCCGCGCGGGACGCCGTCCCGCCGAGCCGATCGGCGAGCGCGAGTTCGCGAGCCGCGAGCCGTCGCAGTTCGAGCAGGCCGTCGGCCGCGACACGATGGAAGCGTACGAAGCCGCGCTCGAGCGCCTCACGGCCGCGCAGCGGGAGGCCGTGATCATGCGGCTCGAGTTCGGCTACGGCTACACGCGCATCGCCGAGGCGATGGGGCGCGGCAACGCCAACGCGGCCCGCATGCTGGTGGCCCGGGCGCTCGTGCAACTGGCGGCCGAAATGGAGCCTCACCGGGAAGGGTGATTTTCGGCGTGCGGTTCGGCGGCCCCCCGGCGTTTTGAGGGGTGAAGGGCCGCATGGACGGCCCGCTGGGAAACGAAGGACGAGGGATCCGCGACATGACGACGCCCGAAGAAGAAGTCCTCGCCGGACAGGCTGCCAAGATCGCCGACGGCGAAAACGTGGACTGGGATCGCGAACGCAGCGCTTCTCCGACGCTCGATCCGCAGCTCGCGGGTCTCGAGCGCGTGGCGCGCATCGCGGGAGCGTGGCGCGACCTGGGCGTGACGCCCGAGGACGACGACGAGGACAGCGGTCCGGTGCTCTTTCACTGGGGCGACCTCGAAGCGCGCGAGAAGCTGGGCGAAGGTGCGTTCGGCGAAGTGTTCCGCGCGTGGGATCCGATGCTGCGCCGCGAGGTCGCGCTGAAGCTGCGCCGCGACGCGGGCGAGGACGACTCGGCGCGCGCCGAACTGGCCGAGGCGCGGCAGCTGGCGCGCGTGCGTCATCCGCACGTGCTGCAGGTGTTCGGCGTGGACGTGCGCGACGGACGCGCGGGCCTGTGGACCGAACTCGTGCGCGGCCGCACGCTCGAACACGAGCTGCGCGTACGCGGCGCGATGAGCGCCGACGAAGCCGCGCTCGTGGGACTCGAACTCTGCCGCGCGCTCGCGGCGGTGCACTCCTCGGGACTCGCGCACGGCGATCTCAAGGCGAGCAACGTCATGCGCGAGGACGGCGGACGGATCGTGCTCATGGACTTCGGCTCGGTGCACGAGCTGGACTCCGGCATGCCCGGCGCCGCGCGCACCGGCACTCCTTTGTCGGCCGCGCCGGAAGTGCTCGCGGGCGAACCCGCGACCGCGGCGTCCGACCTGTACGCGCTCGGCGTGCTGCTCTACCGGCTCGTCACCGCGACATATCCCGTGCAGGCGAGCTCGCTCGCCGAGCTGCGCGACAAACTCGCGCGCGGCGAACGCACCGCGCTGCGCACCGCGCGTCCCGACCTGCCCACGGCGTTCGTGAGCGCGGTCGAGCGTGCGATCGAACCTGCCACTGAAGCGCGCTGGGCCGACGCCGCGTCGTTCGAGCGCGCGCTGGTGAACGCGCTCGAGCTGGCCGCCTCGATGGCGCCCGCCGATCCGCTGCCCGCGGCCGCGCGCGTCGCGCCGCGGCGCCGTCCCGTGTCGTTCAGCATGGTCGCGGTGCTCGCGCTGGCCGTGATCGCGCTCCTGTGGTCGCGCGGCGTGATCGGGCCGAAGCCCGCCGCGCTCGCGAACGCTCCGGAAGGCGCGCCGCCGGCGACCGCCACCGCGCCGCCCGTCGCGACGAACACGCCGACGCAGACCGTCACGCCCGCTGCTCCCGCCACTCCCGCGACCGTCGCGATCCCGTTCGCCGAGGCCACGCTGTGGCGCTCGCGCGGCGAGAACCGCTCGGCGCTCGTGGACGGCGGCAGCATTTCGCCGGGCGATCACCTGTTCCTCGAGTTCGAAAGCGCGGAGCCCCTGCACGTGTACGTCCTCGACGAGGACGAGAAGGGCGAGACCTACACGCTGTTCCCGGTCGCGGGCTCGGACCTGGCGAACCCGCTGCCGACGACGGCGCGGCACCGCCTGCCGGGCAAGCACGGCGGCTCGCCGTTCGACTGGGTGGTGACGAGCGCCGGTGGGCGCGAGCACGTGCTGATCGTCGCGTCGCGCAAGCCCATCGCCGCGCTCGACCAGCTGGTGGCGAGCGTCGCGGCGGCCGATCCGAGCCGCCCGGTGAACTACGCGAACGTGGGCGACGAGACGTTCGCCACGCTGCGCGGCATCGGCGGGATGGAGGCGGCGCCCGCCGCTCCGAGCCGCCGCGAATCGAAGCTCGAATCGCTCGCGCGCCGCCTGCGCGCGAACTCCGACGGCGGCTTCTGGGTGCGGCAGTTGACGCTCGAGAGCCGCTAGGAATCGCGTTTCACGCCGTCACGAGAGGGGCCGCGCGGGACGCGGCCCCTCTTCGCGTCCTGTGCTAGATTCCCCGCCACTTTTGCCATACGGGGAACCCATGTTCGAAGCGCTCACCGAACGATTCCAGGGCATCGTGCGCCAGCTCGCGGGACAGGCGCGCATCACGCCCGACAACATCCGCGACTCGATGCGTGACGTGCGCCGCGCGCTGCTCGAGGCCGACGTGCCCGTGCAGGTCGCGAAGGACTTCGTCGCGAAGGTCGAAGAGCGCGCGGTCGGCGAGGAAGTGCTCAAGAGCCTCAAGCCGGGCCAGCAGGTCGTGGGCATCGTCCACGAGGAACTCATCAACCTGCTCGGCAACTCGCAGGTCACGCTCGCCGGTTCGCCGCACATCCCGACCGTCGTCGTGCTCGCGGGCCTGCAGGGTTCGGGCAAGACGACGTTCGCGGGCAAGCTCGCCAAGTGGCTCGCCGCGCGCGGCAAGCGCACGCTGCTCGCCTCGGCCGACGTCTACCGCCCGGCCGCGATCGACCAGCTCGAGAAGGTCGCCGCGCAGGCCGGCGCCGGCTTCTATCGCGCGCCCGAAGGCACGCTGCCGCGCGAGATCGGCGCGCAGGCTTTCGACGACGCCCGCAAGCGCGGCTTCGACTTCTTCATCCTCGACACCGCCGGCCGGCTGCACATCGACGACGAACTCATGACCGAGCTGGGCGACCTGAAGCGCGTCGTGCGCGCGCACCAGGTCGTGCTCGTCGTGGACGGCATGATCGGGCAGGAGAGCGTGCGCGTCGGCCAGACGTTCGCCGAGCGCGTGGGCGTGGACGCGCTCGTGCTGACCAAGATGGACGGCGACGCGCGCGGCGGCGCCGCGATCAGCCTGCGGCAGGTGACGGGCAAGCCGATCTGGTTCCTCGGCACGGGCGAGAAGCTCGACGGGCTCGAGGTGTTCAACCCCGGACGGCTCGCCGGCCGCATCGTCGGCATGGGCGACGTCGTCGGCCTGGTGGAGCGCGCGCAGACGGCGGTCACGCAGGACGACGCCGAGAAGATGGCCGAGCGCATGCGCAAGAGCGACTTCACGCTCGAGGACTTCCTCGAGCAGCTGAAGAGCGTGCGCAAGATGGGCCCGATCGAGGACCTGCTCAAGATGATGCCCGGCGTCCCCAAGGACGCGATCGAGAAGCTGGGCCCGCAGAAGGACGTCTTCAAGCGGCACGAGGCGATCATGCTGAGCATGACGATCAAGGAGCGCCGCAATCCCCGGCTCCTCGACGGCAGCCGCCGCAAGCGCATCGCGACCGGCAGCGGCACGAGCGTCCAGGAGGTGAACCGCCTCCTGAAGGACTTCGAGCAGGCCAAGATGATGATGAAGGCGCTCAAGAAGGGCCCGAAGGGGCTGGCCGGACTGCGCGGCAAGCTGCGCTGAGCGGCGTTTCGGCCGGATCGAGGCCCGGGACGGCTCGGGACGGTCCGGGCGGAGATTTCCCGGCTTCCCGGCAGCTCCGGGTTGCCTTTCCGGCCGCCAGAGGGCATGATGCCCGCCCTTTGCTGCCCCCTCGTGGGCGCGCTCCCGGTGTGCTGCGCGCCAGGCGATCACTTGGGCCACGGCAAGACCACTTACCTGTTGGGATCCACAGCGCCGCTTCGTGCGGACGCGCAATCGTTTCAGGAGGCAGTGAGCATGGCGGTCGTCATTCGCATGATGCGGGCCGGCGCGAAGAAGCGCCCCTTCTACCGTGTCGTCGTCGCGGACTCTCGCCGTCAGCGCGATGGCCGGTTCGTCGAGATCCTGGGCTTCTACGATCCGATGACCAAGCCCTATACGCTGAAGATCGACGAGGCCAAGGCCAAGGGTTGGATCGAGCTGGGCGCGCAGCCGTCCGAGCAGGCCGCTTCGCTGCTCCGCACGCTGGGCATCGTCGCCGCTCGCCCGAGCAAGGCGCCCAAGCAGACTTCGACGGTCAAGGCCGCGAAGGCCGCCAAGGCCGCCGACAAGAAGGCTCCGGTCGCGCGCAAGAAGCCGCGCAAGGTGACCGAGCGCAAGGCCAAGAACAAGGCGGCTCGCGTGAAGAAGAAGGCGAACCCCAAGAAGCCGAGCCCCAAGAAGAAGTAGCAGCAAATCGCGGTCCCTCGGCCGCAGCGAACGCACACCCTCGACTCGACACAGCATCGGCCCCGCGCCCGCAAGGGTGGCGGGGCTTTCGCTTGGTGATCGGCCGCTCTCATGGTTTCATTTCGACGTCGCGCGTGAGCTGGGGCCGCGCGATCGTTCCCCCGAACGACTTCTTTATCTGGGCGCTGCTGTTCACGACTTCGGTGGAGCTCGTCATGCCCGTCCCGCGTCTCGCTCCGTTCGCCGCCGCCTGCGCGCTCACGTGCGCACTCTTTTCGCCGGCCGCCGCCGCGACCTGGTCCATTGGCCCGGGCGGGGACTACCCGTCGATCACGGCCGCGTTCGCCGCGCCGCGCAGCGAAGCGAGCGTGTTCGAGCTCCTGCCGGGCTACACGAGCGTGGGCGAGACGTTCCCGATCTCGCTCTACGGTGCCCAGCCGATCACCGTGCGCCCGCAGCTTGGGGCGACCGGGCTCGTGATCTCCGGCTCGATCACGCCCCTCGTGCTCGGCTTCGGCGGCGGCTTCGTCGTCGACGGCCGGCCCGGCGGCGTCGGTACCTCGCGCGAGCTGACGATCCGCTGCACGTCGACCAGCGCGCCGGCCGTCCAGTTCACCGAAGGGTCCCACGACACGCTGCGCTGGGTGAACGTCGAATCCGCCAACGCGTCGGCGACTTCGGGCGCGGTCTACTTCGCGCCGAACCAGCTCGGCTGCGCGTTCGATCACGTGAGCGCGTGCCGCATCGGCGGCGGCGGGCTCGTGCCCTCGAACCTCGTCTACTTCCCGGCGGGCAACGTGTCGAGCCGCGTGCGCGACACCGCGGTCGAGGACTGCGAGCTGCGCGACTGGTTCGGGAGCGCTTCGGTGACCGCGGCGATCTGCGTGCAGACCGAAAGCCGCGACCTCGCGTTCCGGCGCAACACCTTCTACCAGAGCGCCGCGCGGAGCATCGCGACCGCGGGTCGCACGCAGTTCGCGATCCTCGTCAACGGCCCCACGCCGAACCTCACGATCGAGGACAATTGGTTCGGCGGTTCCGCGCCGCAGTGCGCGGGCACGCCGTGGACGCTCACCGGCAGCGGCGCCTTCACGCTCGTGTCGCTGACCGCCGACAACGCGGCCCCCACGATCGTGCGCGGCAACGTCGTCCGGAACTTCGACGTCACGGTGGGCGGCACGGCGCGCTTCTTCTCGCTGGCCGGCAACGTCCGATGCGAGCGCAACGCGATCGGGGACACGCTCGCCGCGGGCAAGATCGCGGTCCACGCGGGGACCGGCGCGACCACGATCGTCTCGCTCTCCTCGGCGGACCAGAGCGTCGTGCGCGACAACCGCATCGCCGGCGTGTCGCACACCGCGACGAGCGGGGCGTTCGGCGTCCTGGGCGTCACCTCCGGTTCGCCGGCCGTGACGATCGCGAACAACGTGATCGGCGGCTCGCCCGCCGGCGCGATCGTGTCGAACGGGCTGGGGGCGTGCTCGGCGCTCTCGCTCGGCGGCTTCGCCGTGGGCTGTCGCGTGGACAGCAACGAGGTTTCCCATGTCTCGCGCACGGCCGCGAGCAGCGCGCAGCCGATGTACGGCGTGCGCGTCACCGGCGCGTCCGCGTCGCTCACGGGCAATCGCGTGTCGCGGTTGAGCGACGCGGCGGCCACGACCGCAGCGGCGGGTACGCCCACGTTGGCGGGTGTCTCGATCGCCTTCCCCGGTGCCGCGTGGTTGAGGCTTTCGCGCAACGTGGTGCACTCGCTCGCCGCGAGCGCGGTCACGAGCGGGACGCTCGTCTGCGGCGTGAGCGTCGACCTGGCGACCGATCCGGACGCCGTGCTCGACGGCAGCTTCGTGCACTCGCTCACCTCGGCGAGCGCCGACACGACGGCCGGCACGATCGGCCTGCGCGTCTCGAGCGGCGCGGCCTCCGTGGGCCCGGTGAAGGTGACCAACTCGATGGTCCGTGTGGGCATCGGGCCGGACTCGGAGGACGCCGTGAACGCCGGCTTCGTCGTCGGCGCCTGGTCGCAGGGGGGCGTCGAGTGGATCGGGAACTCGATCTTCGTCGGCGGCGTGCGGAGCGATCCGAGCGCAGGCTCGAGCCGGGCGTTCGAGGTGTCGGCGATCGGCATGACGCCGCGCCTGCGCAACAACGTGCTCGCGAACGAACGCGGCGACTACGCGCCGGGAGGGCGCCACGCCGCGCTGTCGTTCCCGGCTCCGATCTCCGGCGGGTTCCCGAGCGACTACGGTCTCTTCTGGGCGCCGGTCGGTTTCGCGCAGGGCGCCCTCGTGCAGACCGGCGCGACCACGTACTCGTCGCTCACCGCATGGCAGGCGACCGGGCAGGACGGTTCGAGCTGTCAGGGCACTCCGATGTTCGTCGCGCCCTACGGGACGGCCGCGAACGTGGACCTGCACGTCGTGCACTCGGGTGACCTGATGCCGCTCGAGTTCGATCACGGCGTCTTCTGGATCGATTGGACTACGGACTTCGACGGCGACGCGCGCGCGAGCGCGACTCCCGACATCGGCGCCGACGAGTTCGACATGGACGACAACACCGGCGTGGGCGAGGGCCCGGCGCGCGCGCTCGCGCTCGCACCCGCGCG
Source organism: Candidatus Eiseniibacteriota bacterium (assembly GCA_016710095.1). Taxonomy (GTDB): domain Bacteria; phylum Eisenbacteria; class RBG-16-71-46; order RBG-16-71-46; family RBG-16-71-46; genus CAIXRL01. The sequence goes on from JADJLL010000001.1 coordinate 147,696, forward strand.
CCCGAACCCGGTGCGCGGCGCATGCACGTTCGAGTTCGCACTCGATCGCGCGGGCTCGGCGGCCCTCGAGGTGTTCGACACGAACGGCCGCCGCGTGCGCACGCTCGTGCGCGGCACGCTCGAACCCGGCGTGCACTCGGTGCGCTGGGACCGCACGGACGACGACGGCGCCGCGGTGCGCCCGGGCACGTACTTCGTGAGGCTGGCGGGCCCTCAGGGCCGCGAGTCGCGCCGCGTGATCGTGCTCGACTGACCGGGCTCGGGCGGCGCGCGTCCCTTGCGCGCGCCGCTCGGGCCGTGGCATCGTCCCGCCCCTCATGAACCGCACGCTCGTACTGCTCGTCGCCCTCGTGGCGCTGCACGCCGCCGCCCTGTCCTGCTCGCCCAAGTCGGAGAGGCTGCCCGGGGCGAACCTCGATCCGACCGCGCGCGCGCAGGCGCTCATCGATTCGGGGAACGCGTCCTTCAAGCGCGCCGACTTCGAGAACGCCGCCAAGCGCTACGCCAGCGCCACGCTGGTCAAGCCGGACGACCCGGCCGCGTTCTACGGACTCGGCATGGCGCTCGCCAAGCTCGGCCGCGACGACGATGCGCGCGCGGCTTACGCCAAGGCGCGCTCGCTCGCGGGTGCCGCCGGCGACTCGATCGTCGGCGGGCACTGAAGCCCGCCACGCCTCAGTCCGTCGCGACCGCCGTCCGCTCGGGCACGAAGCGCGTCACGACCTGGGTGATCACGAGGAACAGCGTCAGCCCGATCATGCCCATCACCGCCTCGGTGTAGAGCATGCCCGCCGGGCCGAACGTCTTGTGGCCCCAGCCGTCGAGCGTGGTCATGTACATGATGGGCGTGTTCGAGAGCGCGGCGTACGCGTTGTACTTGGTCGCCGCCGCGCCGCGCCCGATCGCCTCGAGCACGAACGCCGTGAAGCCGGCGTACGTGAGCCCCGTGATGAACGCGTAGGCGAGCGTGAGCGTGATGTAGAACTGCTCGGTGTGCGGCAGCGCGCCCATCGCCGCGGCGCACGCGGCCTGCGCGATGCCGAACCAGATGTAGGCCGTCTTGCGGTCCATGCGGTCCGAGACGAATCCGCCCGCCATGCAGCCGAGCGCCGACAAGATGCCGTTGCCGAGCCCGGTCGCGAACACGACCGTGTCGGGGGAGGCCTTCCAGTCGCTCGCGACGACCGAGAACAGGTTGCTCGCCGCGCCCGAGCCGATCGGCAGGAAGCACAGGATGAGCGCGAGCAGCCCCGAGCGGCCGGTGATCACGCTCCACACGTCGGTCGTGACGCGCTTGATCTCGGCCGGGATGCTCGGGTGGCGGTCGTGGCGCGAGGGCTCGACCGCGAACAGCAGTCCGCCCGCGCACGCGGCGCACAGCGCGCCGAGCACGATGCCGGGCAGGAACGGCTGCGCGGAGTGCTGCGCGATCCACAGCCCGAGTCCGCCGCCCAGGCCGTTGCCGCCGAGGGCGCCGGCCTGGAACCAGCCGCCCGCGCGGCCCTTCTGGTGCTCGGCGGTGCCGTGCGCCATGAGGCTTTCGACCGACATGCCGAGGAACGTGACGGCGAAGTTCGACGCCAGCACGACGATCGTGAGCAGCGGCAGCGCGGCCGCGGTGTGCGGCACCATGCCGGTCGCGGCGATGCCGACCGCGGTCACGAGCCCGGCGGCCAGGTACCAGCCGCGGCGCGTGAACGTGATGTCGGAGATCGGCGCCCACAGGAACTTCCACGTGTGGGGCAGGTAGCTCGTCGCGATGAGCGCGGCGACGGCCTCGACCGAGAGCCCGGCCTGCTTGAGCTGCCAGCCGATCGTGACGGACAGGTAGCCGCCGATCACGCCGAACGGCAGCGCGAGGACGAGGAAGACGGCCGGGTGCGTCCAGCGCTGGGTGGGGCTGACGGGACTCATGTGGGTGGCGGCCATGGTCGCGCACCCTATACGAGCGGCCGCGGTGGGGCAGCAGTTGATTTATTCGATGGCGGCGCCCTCCGGGCGCCCGGAGGGCCACGCTCCAAGACAAAACGGCGCGAGGACGTGATGTCCTCGCGCCGCTTCGAAAGAACCGCGATCGGTCAGTGCTTGCCTTCGGCCATGGCGACGGTCGTCGCCGCGCCGCTGGGCTTGCACTCGGACGGGCAGCCATTCGTGCCGTTGGCGCCATTGGCGCCGGAGCCGGAGTACGGGCAGGTCGCGCCGCCCATGTCGGCGTGCGCGGCGTTCGAGCCCGGGGTGCCGGACATGGCCGGGCACTGGCCCGCGCCGTCGCAGTTCTCGGGCGGGCAACCCGGAGGGCAGTCGGCGTTCGTTGCGTGAGGCGCCGCCGAGGCCGTCCGGGCCGATGTCTTGCCCGGATTCTGGGAGGCCGTGCTCACGACCGTGATGGCCAGGGCCACGACGGCGGCGAGAAAGAGGACGGAGAGGATTCGCTTCATGGGGTCTCCTCCTGGGATGGAGTCAGGTCGCGGCATCCGGTGCGCCGCGGAGCCTTCGGATGCCGCGGGGTGCGGCCGCGATTCGAACGCACTCGTCCGGGAGGCGGGTGGCTTGCGCCCCTGCACGGTTTCGGGTTTTCTCACCGCGCACGTTGCGTTTTCCCGCGCGCGGCCTCCTTCGCGCCGCACTCCCGAACCCGGCGGATTCCCATGCTCGACCTCAAGTTCCTCCGCAGCCACCGCGACAAGGTGGAAGCCGGCATCGCCCTCAAGGGCGTGACGGTGGACCTCGCCCGCTTCTACCAGATCGAAGAAAAGCGTCTCGCGCTCCTGCACGAGACCGAGCAGCTCAAGGCCTCGCGCAACGCCGCGAGCGAGCAGATCGCCCAGCTCAAGAAGACCGGGCAGGACGCGTCGGCGCAGATCGCCGAGATGCGCGCCGTGGGCGACAAGGTGAAGGAACTCGACGAGCAGCTGCGCGCGCTGGAAGAGGAGAGCACGTCGCTCGCCGCGTGGTTCCCGAACATGCCGCACTCGAGCGTGCCCCCGGGCAGCAGCGCCGAGCAGAACCAGGTCGTGCGCCACTGGGGCGAGCGGCCGAAGTTCGACTTCGAGCCGAAGCCGCACTGGGAGCTCGCCACGAATCTCGGGCTGCTCGACTTCGAGCGTGCGAGCAAGATCTCGGGCTCGGGCTTCCTGCTCTTCACGGGCCTCGGTGCGCGGCTCGAACGCGCGCTCATCAGCTTCATGCTCGACTTCCACACGACGAAGCACGGCTACACCGAGATGTCCGTGCCGCACGTGATCCGGCGCGCCGCGCTGCACGGCACCGGCCAGCTGCCGAAGCTCGAAGGCGACATGTATCACATCGGTGAGGACGACCTGTTCCTCAACCCGACCGCCGAAGTGCCGGTCACGAACATCTGGCGCGAGGAGATCCTCGAGCCGGGCAAGCTGCCGATCTACGCGACGGCGTACTGCGCGTCGTACCGCCGCGAGGCGGGCGCCGCGGGCCGCGACACGCGCGGCATGGTGCGCGTGCACCAGTTCGACAAGGTCGAGCTCGTGAAGTTCGTGGCGCCCGAGACCAGCTACGACGAGCACGAGAAGCTCGCGCGCGACGTGGCCGACATCTTCGAGGCGCTCGAACTGCCGTACCGCGTGCTGCTGCTGTGCTCGGGCGACATGAGCTTCGCCGCGGCCAAGTGCTACGACTTCGAAGTCTGGGCGCCGGGTCTGGGCGCTTGGCTCGAGTGCTCGTCGTGCTCGAACTTCGAGGACTTCCAGGCGCGCCGCATGGCGCTGCGCTTCCGCCGCGAGACCGGCGCGAAGGTCGAGTTCCCGCACACGCTCAACGCGTCGGGCGTCGCGCTGCCGCGCACGTTCGCGACGCTGCTCGAGAATCACCAGCGCGCGGACGGATCGGTCGCGATCCCGAAGGCGCTGCAGCCGTACCTGGGCGGGATGACGGAGATCCGCCCGGCCTGACGCGAAGTCCGCGTCTCCACCGGAGGAATCGCGAGTGCCCGGACCCTTCGGCTCGATGCGGCTGGACGTGAAGGCGGTGTTCAAGACGGGACTGTTCATCGGCGGCGGCCTGCTGGTCGCCGCCGTGTTCCTTTTCACGCACCAGATGGTGCAGCGGCTGTCGATCGAAGTCGCCACCACGAGCCGGGTGCTCGCTCGTTTCTGCGCCGAGGCGTCACTCCCCGCGACGCGCAATCCCGAACTGCGCCGGCTGCTCGGCGAAGTGCTCGAGAACGTCGACTTCCCGATCGTGATCACCGACACGACGGGCCTGCCGCGCGCATGGCAGGACGTGGGCGTGTCGCACAAGCTCGTGTCCGAGGAATCGATCGACTCCCTCGCGGCGAACATGCCGGTCCTCGAGAGCACGCGGTTGCGCGTCGACGAAGTGCGCGCGGCGATTCCCGAGCTCGACAAGAAGAACCGCCCGATTCCCATGTGGCAGACGCGGCCCGACTCGCTGCGGCTCGGGTACGTGCACTACGGCGAGCCCGTCGTGCTGAACCGCCTGCGCTGGATGCCGTTCCTCGCGATCGGCGGCACGGGCCTGCTCATGCTGCTCGCGTTCGGCGGTCTCGCGGGCATCCGCGCCGCGGAGAAGCGCACGATCTGGGTCGGCATGGCGAAGGAGACCGCGCACCAGCTCGGCACGCCGCTCTCGAGCCTCATGGGCTGGGTCGAACTGCTGCGTGCGAACGTCGAGGGCGCTCCGCCGGACGGCGACGTCGCGATCCCGCGGGCCGAGCTCGCCGAGACGCTCGACGACATGGAAGGGGACATCGACCGGCTCAACAAGGTCGCGCAGCGTTTCAGCCACATCGGCTCGGCGCCGCAGCTGCACCTGCAGGACGTGACGCCCGTCGTGCGCGAGGCCGTGCAGTACATGCGCCGGCGCGTGTCGCAGCGCGAGGGCGGCATCGAGCTGCGCGAACGCTACGAGGAAGTGCCGCCGGTGAACCTCAACCGCGAGCTGCTCGAGTGGGCGGTCGAGAACCTGCTCACGAACGCGATCTCCGCGCTCGACAAGTCGCCCGGCGTGATCGAGATCACGGTCGAGCGCCGTGCGGAAACGGAAGAGGTCGAGGTGCTCGTGAGCGACAACGGCCGCGGCATGTCGCGCGAGGAGCAGCGCCGCGCGTTCGAGCCGGGCTACACGACGAAGCGCCGCGGCTGGGGACTGGGGCTGGCGCTCGCGCGCCGCGTGGTCGAGGACTACCACGCGGGTCGCATCGGCATCCGCCACAGTGCGCCGGGGCAGGGCACGATCATGGTGATCCGCTTCCCGACGTGATCCCGGCGTTTTGCGTTTCACGGCCGTGCGCGCTTCGTTAGGCTGTTCCGCCATGCGATTCCACCGAATGCTCCCACCGCTGCTCGCGCTGCTCCTCTCGTGCTTCGCCGCGCCCGTCGTGCGCGCGGGCGGCATGTCCGACGCCGAGTACGCGAAGCTCAAGTCGCAGCTCTCCGACCTCGTGGACGCACAGCGCTACGCCGCGGCCGACAGCCTGCTGAAGCCGTGGTGGGCGCGCGTCGTTCCCGACTCCGCGAAGCATCCCGGCCCCGCCGGCCGGATCATCCAGTGGCAGGCGACGATCTACTCCGATTCCTGGTCCGACAGCGCGCGGCTCCCCGGCAGTTGGACGCCCGCGCAGTCGTACGACTGGCTCGTGGTGGCCTCACGGCTGCTGCTGCGCGGATACGGCAACGACTCGGCGGAGCGGATGGAGGAACTCCGGCTGCGGGCCGACATCGCGCGCGACCTCGAGCGGTACGCGCTCGCCGACTCGCTCGGGCGCGAACGGATCGCGCTCGCCCGGCGCGTGCGGCCGGAGCGTCCGCGGCTCGTGGCGCTCGCGCTGCTCGGGCTCGCGGCGTCCCAGAGCCGCGCCGGCGAATACCGCGCGAGCAACGCGTGCCTCGACTCGGCGCTCGCGATCTACGAGAGCATGGCGCATCCGGACACGAGCGACATCGCCACCGCGCTCAACGGCCGCGCGAGCAACTGGATCATGCTCCGCGCCGACGACGCCGCCGAGCGCGACCTGCTCGCCGCGCTCGACCTGCGCGAGCGCACGCGCAGTCCGCAGTACGAGCGCGCGCAGATCATCGGCAACCTCGCGATCATCGCGTACCGCCGGGGAGACGCGGTGAAGGCGGCCGACCTCTACACGCGCTCGTACGACCTCTATCGCACGAACGATCCGCCGCAGTGGAGAGGGGCGGGCTGGATGTTGTCCGGGCTCGCGAGCAGCGACGGACTCGCGGGGCGACTCGCCGACGCGGTGCGGCACCTTCGGGAGGGAGTCGCGATCCTCGAGCGCGAATGGGGCAAGGAGCACCGGCTCGTCGCTCGCCACTACCTGCAGTACGCGATCGCGCTGCGCGAGGTGGGGGACGCCGAAGGCTCGTACGAGGCGCTCGAGCACGGGCTGGGCATCATCGACCGGCACGGCGGGGAGTCGCCGAGCTTCGTGATCCAGTACGCCGTCGAGCGCGCGAAGGTGCTCATGGCCCGCGGCAATCCCGCGGCCGCGGAGTCCGTGCTCGTCGTCTCGATCGCGCGTTCGGATTCGCTCTTCGGGCCGAACGCGAGCTGGCGTACGAACATGTGCGCCACGCTCGCGTGGACGCGCATCGCCCTCGGCGACAGCGCCGGGGCGCTCGCCGCGCGGCAGGAGCGCTACGACCTCGAGGTCGCGCGTTCGGGGCCGGCGTCCTCGCGGTCGGTCGAGTACGCCTACGACCTCGCTCATTTCCCGGACGCGACCGGTGCGCCTTCGCTCGAACGGGCGCGGCGCGCGCTCGAAGGCTTCGAACGGCTCGGAGAGCTCGGCACGATGAACCTGCCGTGGGCCCGGCAGCTCGTCGCGCGCGCGCTGCACGTGCGCGGACGCTCCACCGAGGGGTTCGCGCTCGCGCTCGAAGCGGAGCGCGGATTCCGCACGCAGTTCGACCTCGCGGCGCGCGGCTTCACGGCGCACGAGGCGATCAAGATGGAGCGCACGCGTCCGCGCCCGCTCAACGTCGCATGGCGCGGCTGGCGTGCGTCGCGCCCCGCCGACCGCGCGCGATTCACGCGCGAACTGTGGGACGAAGTCGTGCGCTCCCGCGCGCGCGTGTTCGACGAGCTGGCCACGCGTCATCGCGTGCTCACGCTGGCCGACGATTCGAGCCGCGTCGCGCTCGAGGAGCTGCAGCGCGCGTCGACGGACCTGTCGAAGCTCGTGCTCGCCGCGGGCGCCGACACGTCCCGCAAGGCGCACGAACGTCTGCGCGCCGCCCGCGAACGCCAGGCGCAGGCGGAGCGTGCGCTCGCGCTCGCGAGCGAGTCCTTCCGCACGGACGAATCCGGCGCGCGCGCCGCGCTCGCGGACGTCGAGCGCGTGCTGCGGCCCAACGGAGCGCTCGTGTCGTTCGCGCGCTTCGGTCCCGCGAAGCCGGGCGAGAGCGACGAGTACGCCGCCTTCGTGCGAACGCCTTCCGGGGCCGTGCGCGGCTTCGCGCTCGGACGCGCCGACGCGGTGGACTCGCTGCTCGCGCGCTGGCGCGCCGACCTGTCGCCGTCCGCCGCGCGCCGCACTCCCATCGCGTGGCGCGTGAGCGGTGCCGCGCTGCGCCGTCGCGTGTGGGATCCCATCGCTCCGGCGCTCGCGGGCGCCACGGAAGTCTGGCTCGTGCCCGACGGCGCGCTCGCGAGCCTGCCGTGGCTCGCGCTGCCGGTCGGGACGAGCGGCACGCTGCTCGACGCGCCCTTCCTGCTGCGCCGTGTCGAGAGCGAGCGCGACCTGATCTCGACCGCCTCGCCGGCGAGCGGCAGCGGCCTTCTCGCGCTGGGTGGGGCGGAGTTCTCTCGCCCATCCGATGCGCCCGCCGCCCGCGACACGTCGTCCGCCGCGGCCGAGAGCGACGTCGCATGCGGCGCGCTGCGCGGTCCCTTCGCGCCGCTGCCCGGCACGCTCGCCGAGATCGCCGAAGTGGCCGCGCACTGGCGCGAGGCCGCGCCCGCCGAGCGCGCGCTCGCGCTGTCCGGCGCGGATGCGTCCGAACGGGAGTTCCGCGCGCGGGCGCCGGGGCGTCGCGTGCTGCACGTCGCGACGCACGCGTTCTCACTGGACGGCGCTTGCGAACTCGGCGGCTCGACGCCCGGTACGCGTGGCCTGCGCGGCATCGGTGGTCTCGCGAGCACGCCTTCCGGCACGGCGCGACTACGGAGGACGAGTCCGCGATCGCCCTGCCCTCGTTCGGCGCGCAGGCGTTGCTCGGCACCGGGCTGCTCTTCACGGGCGCGGAGCACGCGGCCACGCGCCCCGCCGACGACGACGGCGTGCTCGGCTCCGAGGAGATCGCCGCGCTCGACCTGCGCGGCGTGCAGCTCGCGGTGCTGTCGGCATGCGATACCGGGCTCGGCGAGCAGCTCGCGGGCGAAGGCACGCTCGGGCTCGAGCGCGCGTTCCGCGTGGCCGGCGTGCGCGCGACGCTCGCCTCGCTCTGGCCGGTGGACGACGAGGCGAGCCGGGCGTGGATGCGCGTGTTCTATGGCGCAGGCGGTGCCGAACCCGGTGCGGGAGCGCGCGCGGCGCGAAAGCCGCGCGCGGTGCGTGCGATGCCGGGCCGGGCGCATCCGTTCTGGTTGGCGGCGTTCCAGGTGACGGGCGCGCCGCGCTGACGGCAGCCGCCGAAGGCGCCGAAGGCGCCGGACACACGAACGCCGCGAAGGTCTTCGGGCCCTTCGCGGCGTTCCTGCGTTCTGCGTTCTGGTCTACTCCGACAATGCGAGCGTCAGCCGGCCGTCCCCCGTGCGCAGGCGCAGCGGCGTCTTGCCGCCGTTCAGTTCGCCGCGCAGCGTGTGGTGCGTCATGCCGCCCGACACGTCGACCGGCAGGTCCACGTGCAGCGAGCCGTCGTGCGTCGCCGCGTCGACGAGCGCGGCGAGATCGCGCGGAATGCGCATGGTCACCGAACCGTCGCCCGAGGTGACGTCCCACGCCTCGACCAGCTTCGAACCGCGCCGCGCCGAGACGTTCATCGAACCGTCGCCCGTGCGCAGCGACAACCGGTCGAAGCGTCCGCTCACACGCACGCGCCCGTCGGTCGTGATCGCGGACAGCGAGCCGTCGATGTCGTCGGCGTCGATGCCGCCGTCGCCGGTGAAGAGCCGCACCTCGCCGCGCTGGCCCACCACCGTGATGTGGCCGTCGCCGGTACGCGCCTGCAGCGCGCCCGTGCCGGGGCGGACGTCGATGCTGCCGTCACCGGTCTGGATCTCGAGGTCGCAGGTTTCGGGCACCTCGACGAGGATCGTGAACTCCTCGGTCATGCCGCCGAACACCACCACGCTGCCGCGCTCGCGTCCCGTGATCTTGATGTCGTCGCCGTTCTGCGCCAGCTCGATGAGCGGCTCGCGCGGCTCGGAGTGCCAGCCCCACACGCGGACCTTGTACTCGATGCGCGTGTGCACGGTGCCGGCGCCCGCGCGCACGATGCGCACGTCGCCGTCGTTGGTGTTCACGTGGACGACGGGCTTGGCGCCGACCGTCCAGGTCTTCTCCCAGACACGCGCCGACGCGTCGCCGGCGTGGGAGGTGGTCAGGGCGGCCGTGACGGCGAGTGCGGCCGCGAGAGTGGCGAGACGCATGCGGGGAACCTCCGGAGCAGTGGAAAGGGGCGCGAATGTACCGCCCCTACGCCCGTCCGCGCCCGGAGGTTGCGCCGCCGCCGATCAGACCTCGAACCGGGCCACGACACCCATGAGCCGTTCGCCGGTCTCGGTCGTGCCGCGAGCCGCGTCCGAGAGCTTCGACGCCTCGTCCGCCATGGACTGGACCGAACCCGCCATCTGGTCGATCACGCCCCGGATCTCGATCAGGTCCTCCGCCTGCCGCTGAGCCGAGCCCGCGATCGTGTTCGACAGCTCGCTCGCCTGGCGGACCGACTGGACGATCGTCTCGAGCGTCTCGCCCGAGCGCCGGACCAGCGCCGCGCTCGACTCGACGCGCTCGCCGGTCTCGAGGATGAGCGCGCGGATTTCCTTGGCGGAGTCCGCGCTGCGTCCGGCCAGCGAACGGACTTCCTGCGCGACGACCGCGAAGCCGCGGCCGTTCTCGCCGGCGCGGGCGGCTTCGACCGACGCGTTCAGCGCGAGCAGGTTGGTGCGGAAGGCGATCTCGTCGATCACGCCGACGATGTCCGCGATCCGGCGGGACTGCACCTCGACCTCCTGCATCGCCGCGACCGCGTCCTGCACCACGCGGCCGCCGCTCTCGGCGGCGGTGCGCGCCTCGGCGGTCGCGCGGCTGGCGGCGCCGGCATCGGCCGAGTTGCGCTCCGTGGACTCCGCGAGCGCGCGCAGCTGCGCCGTGGTCTCCTCGACGTTGCCCGCCTGCATGGCGGCCTGCTGCGTGAGCGAGTCGCTCACCTGCGCGAACTCGTGCGCGGCCTCGACGACCGCGCGTCCGGCGTCGCTCGCCTCGCGCATCGCCTCGCGCGTGCTGCCGACTGCGGTGTTGAGCGCCTGCGCGAAGCGCGCGAGTTCGTCCTCGCCCCGCACGGCCGCGGTCTGCGTGAGATCGCCCCCGGCGACGCGCTCGAGCACGTCCACGCCCTCGGCCAGCGGCCGCGTGACGCGCCGGATGGCGGCGCGCGCGGCGAACGCGATCGGGATCAGCGCGAGCAGCACGCCGAAGACGGCGAACGTGCTCGTCGAACGCGCGTGCGCGAACACCGTGGCCGTGGGGACCGAGACGACCATCGCCCACACGTCGCCGCCGCGTCCCGCGCGGAACGGCACGTACGTGCGCACGACTTCCGCGCGCGACTGGTCGTCCTTCTCGATCGCGCGGTACGACTCGCCGCGCTTGAGCGCGTCCCACGCCTTCTCGAGCGAGGGCAGCTCCGACGCGGGGCGGCCGAGCCGCGTCGCGTCGGGATGGCCGACCCAGGTGCCGCCGCTGCTCACGAGCGACAGGTAACCGGTCTGCATCGGGCGATGCTGCGCGAGCGACTTCTGCACGTCGGCGAGCGCGAGATCGGCGCCCGCGACGGCGACGAACTTGTCGCGGTCCCAGAACGGTACGCACACGCTCGTCATGAGCACCGAGTCGCGGTCCACGAGGTCCTTGTACGGCTCCATGAGCATCTCGTGCCCGGACTTGCGCGGCAGCCAGTAGAAGTCGCCGGACTCGTAGTCGGACGGCGAGGGCTGGAGCCGGATGCGCCCTTCGCGCCGCACGTACCAGGGCAGGAAGCGGCCGGAGCCGTCGGCGGAACCCGAGCCGACGTGCGAGCCGTCCGCGCCGTCGAAGGCGTTCTGGTCGAACTCGACCCACGCGCCGAGCATGCCGGGCGAACCGGCGACCGCGCGCGCGATGAGCGATTCCGCCATGACGCGCGAAGGCGCGCCGTGGCGCAGCACGACCACGGCGTCGGCGAGCGAACGAGCGGACTGGAACGGCAGCTCGAACGACGGCTGCACGTCGGCCGCGATGCGCCGCGCGGTGGTCTCGAGTTCCTCGTACGCCGCCGTGCGCGCTTCCGCGCGCAGGCGGATCGACAGCCCGACCGCGAGCACGCCGAGCACGAGCGAGGACGTGAGCAGGAGCATCAGCGTGAGGCGGTTCGCGACACTCTTGCCGGCGAGACCGCGCCACCACGACGGGGACCAGATGGGCACTCGGTTCATGACGAAGCTTTCGGGCAGGGTGGGACCGACGAAGGCGGGGGCGATCCTCAAGTATCGGAGCCGGGCCGGGCAGCTTGACCGGCGGGCCAACTCGGCGGCCCCGGTGCGGCAGCGCCCGGTCGTGCCCGGCGCGCGAACGGGGGCAAATGCCCGCCGCATCGGGCCCGGGTGTGCGCCGCGCGCCGCGCCGGCCTGCGACACGGGTGGCCCCCGTTCTTTCGCCCCGGGTGGCCCCGTTGGCCCCGGCCCGAAGGCCACCCTATATTGTCGCCCCGATACCGGACCGCGCTTCCCGCCGATCGACGAGGGCCACGACCATCGAAACGCAGCGACGGATTCTCTGGGCCGACGACGAGATCGACCTGCTCAAGCCGCACATCAAGTTCCTCGAGCAGAAGGGCTATTTCGTGCGCGCGGTCCCGAACGGCGAGGACGCTCTCGCCGCGCTCGAGGCCGAGCGCTTCGACGTCCTGCTGATCGACGAGATGATGCCGGGCCTGGGCGGTCTCGAGACGCTCGCGCAGCTCAAGGCGCGCGACCTGTCGCTGCCCGTGGTGCTGATCACCAAGAGCGAGGAAGAAACGCTCATGGAGGAGGCGATCGGCAAGCGCATCACGGATTACCTCATCAAGCCCGTGAACCCGTCGCAGGTGTTCCTCGCCTGCAAGCGCGTGTTCGACTCGCAGAAGCTCCAGGACTCGCAGCGCGCGCGCGACTACGTCGGCGAGATGCAGCGCTGGCAGATGCTCGACACGCGGCGGCTCGACTGGGACGGCTGGGTGCAGCTCGCCGTCGACGTCGCGCGCTGGGACGTCGGGCTCGACGGCGCGCCGGAGGCCGGTCTGCAGCAGGCGCACGGCGACTTCCGCAAGAGCCTCAACATCGACTTCGCGCGCCTGATCGAGGAGCGCTATCCCGGCTGGGTGCAGCGCGCCCACAAGGGGCTGACCGACGCCCGCCCGAAGCTGTCGAGCGACGTCGTGCGCCACGCGGTCGTGCCGCACCTCAAGGCGGGCACGCGCGTCGTGTTCATCGTGATCGACTGCATGCGGCTCGATCAGTGGTTCACGCTGGAGCCGCTGCTCGAGGAGTGGTTCGAGATCCAGCGCGACTACTACCTGTCGATCCTGCCGACCGCGACGCCGTACTCGCGGAACTCGATCTTCGCCGGGCTGCTGCCCGCCGACCTGCACAAGAAGCACCCGGACCTGTGGCAGGAGAACAGCGGCGACGAGCGGACGCGCAACCGCTACGAGCGCCAGCTGCTCGATTTCCAGCTCGAGCGTCTCGGCGCGATGCCGGCGACGCCGCCCAAGTACCTCAAGATCTACGAGGTCGAAGAGGCCCACAACACGCGCCGGCAGATCGGCTCGTTCTCGGGCGTGCCGCTCACGTCCATGGTCTTCAACTTCCTCGACATCCTCGCGCACGGCCGCAGCGAGTCCGAGATCCTGCAGGAACTCGCGCCCGACGAGGCGGCGTTCCGCGCGGTGATGAAGGCGTGGTTCACGCACTCGCCGCTGTACGAGATCTTCCAGGCGCTCGGCACGCAGGACTGCACGGTCGTGGTGACGACCGACCACGGCTCGGTGCTCGGCAAGCGCGCGGCGCTCGTGTACGGCAACCGCGACACGTCCACGAACCTCCGCTACAAGTACGGCATCAACCTGAACACCGACTCGAAGCAGGCGATCATCGTGCGCAAGCCGATGGACTACCTGCTGCCGGACGACGGCGTGAACAAGAACTACGTGCTGGCGCGCGAGGACTACTACTTCGTCTATCCGACCAAGTTCCACGAGTACGAGCGCCAGTACCGCGGTTCGTTCCAGCACGGCGGCGTGTCGGTCGAGGAAATGATCCTCCCGCTCATGACGCTGCGGCCGCGCGCGCCGCGCCCCGGCACGTGATCGGTACGGACGCACGGCGCACGGACTCGGTGGAAGCGACGGAGCGCCTCGGTGAAGCGCTCGCTCCGGCGCTGCGCGTGGGCGACGTCGTGGTGCTGCAGGGCGACCTGGGCGCGGGCAAGACGCGCTTCGTCTCGGGACTCGCGCGCGGGCTCACGCCCGGCGCGCGCGTGCGCAGCCCTTCGTTCACGCTCGTGAACGAGTACCGCGGCCCCGCGAGCCGGCTGACGCTCTACCACCTCGACCTGTACCGGCTCGGCACGGGCGAAGTGGACGGACTCGGGCTCGAGGAGTACGCGGAGCAGGGCGCGCTCGCGGTGGAATGGGGCGACCGCCTGCCCGCGGCGTGGAGCGAGGACGCGCTCACGCTCGTCTTCGACGTGCTCGCCGACGACGCGCGCGTGATTTCCGCGAGCGCCTCGCGCGGGCGCGGACTCGAACTGCTCGCCGCGTGGCGCGCGCTGCCGGAGCTCGCATGATCGGCCTTTCGATCGAGTCGGCGACCGATCACGTCGAAGCCGCGGTGCTTGAGGACGGCGCCGTGCGCGCGCACGTGATCGAGGACGTGAGCCACGGCCACACGCGGCGGCTGACGCCGATCGTGCAGGAGGCGCTGCGGATTTCGGGCGTCTCGCCGTCCGGGCTCGAGTGGGTCGCGGCCGATCTCGGCCCCGGCTCGTTCACCGGCGTGCGCGTCGGGCTCGCGACCGCTCGCGCCTACGCGTTCGCGGGCGGCGCCCGCGTGCTCGGCGCCTCGAGCCTGACCGCGCTCGCGCACGGCGCGGGCGCCCGTCGCGCGCTCGTCGTGCCGCTCGTCGGCGCGGGCCGGCGCGACGTGTACGCCGGCTTCTACCGCGCCGACACGCGCGGTGCGGTGCGGCTCATGGCGTCGCCGCGGGTGATCGCGGCCGACGCGCTGCTCGACGTGGTCGCCGAGGCGCACGCGTTGCTGCCCGGCTGGGCGCTGCGCTTCGTCGGGCCCGGCGCCGGGCGTGAGCGCGAGCGGCTCGAAGCCGCGCACCCGACTTCGACCGCGCTCGAGTTCCGCCACGGCGGACTCTCCGCGCTCGATCTCGCGGCCGCGGTGATGCGCACCGGGGGGCCGGGCGTCGGCCTGCCCGCCGAAGGGCGCGAGGCCGATCCCGTGTACGTGCGCGGGGCGCAGGCCGAGGAGCGCGTGCGCCGCGCGGCGCTCGGCGCGACTCCGACCACCGTGCGCCACATGACGCTCGACGACGTGCCCGCGGTCGCCGAGGCCGAGGCGCGGACGTTCTCGGACGCCTGGAGCGCGTCGTACTTCCGCAGCCTGATCGGCTATCCGGGCGGCTGGATCCGGATCGCCGAGCGCGGCGGGCAGCTGGCGGGCTACCTGGTCGGCGGGGTGCAGGCGCCGACCTGCGACCTCGAGAACATCTGCGTGCTGCCCTCGCACCGGCGCTGCGGCGTCGCCAACGTGCTCATGGCGGACCTGTTCGCGCACTGCCGGGACCAGAAGGCGACCGAGGTCCTGCTCGAGGTCCGGGTCTCGAACGACCCCGCGCAGGCCCTCTACCGCGCCCTCGGGTTCCGGCTGGCGGGTGTGCGGCGCGGGTATTATCGTGCGCCCGACGAAGATGCGGTGCTGATGCGCTGCCCGGTTCCGCCGGCCGACGCCTCCGCACCATCTCTCGAGAGACTTTCCTGAAGCACATCGTCGCCGCGGTGGCGCCGGGTTCCCGGCCGCCTCCCTCGGCCCGTTCCCGCCTGCGTGCGGCGCCTGGCGCGCTCCGGGCGGGGGACAGGAGCCTTTCATGTCGTGGTTGAAGCGTGAGCGGTCGGGGATCAAGACGACCGCCAAGACGGAGCGCCCGGAGGTTCCGGAGGGGCTCTGGACGAAGTGCGACGGTTGCGGCGAGGCGCTGTTCCAGACGGTGCTCGAGCAGCACCTGTGGACGTGCCCGCACTGCGATCATCATTTTCGCGTGCCGGCCCGCCAGTATGTGGGGTATCTCACGGACGAAGGCAGCTTCGTCGAACGCCACGCCAACCTGGTGGCGGGTGACCCGCTCGAGTTCCGCGACGCCAAGATGCGCTACCCCGACCGCCTCGCGGCGGCGCAGCGCGACACGGGCGAGAAGGACGCGGCGATCTCCGGCGTGGCCACGATCGGCGGCGTGCCGGTGAGCGTCGCGCTCATGAACTTCTTCTTCATGGGCGGCTCGATGGGTTCCGTGGTCGGTGAAAAGGTCGCGCGCGCGATCGAGGACGGCATCGCCGAGCGCCGCGCGGTCGTCGTGGTGTCCGCCACCGGCGGCGCCCGCATGCAGGAAGGCATCCTTTCGCTCATGCAGATGGCCAAGACGTCGGTCCTGCTCGCACGCCTCCGTGAGGCGCGGCTGCCGTTCGTCTCGCTGCTCACCGATCCGTCCACGGCCGGCGTGCTCGCCTCGTACGCGTCGCTCGGCGACGTGATCGTGGCCGAGCCGAAGGCGCTCGTCGGCTTCGCCGGCGCGCGCGTGATCCGCCAGACGATCGGCGAGGACCTGCCGCCCGGCTTCCAGCGCGCCGAGTTCGTCCTCGAGAAGGGCTTCGTCGACCGCATCGCCCACCGCAAGACGGTGCGCGACGAGATCGGCGGACTGCTGGGCTATTTCTGGCATTCCACGCGCGGCTTCGCTCCCGACGGCGGGGCGTCGCCGCACGCCTACGACCCGAACGCTCCCCGTTCGACCTCTTAGGCAGACTCCGAAGACGTGACCACACTCCAACGCCAGCTCGAGGCCCTCTACGGACTCGAGCGCCGGCGCGACAAGCTGGGACTCGACGGCACGCGCGAGCTGCTCGCGGCGCTCGGCGAGCCCCAGCGTGCGTTCCGCTCCGTCCACGTGGCGGGCACGAACGGCAAGGGGTCGGCGTGCGCGCTCATCGAGCGCGTGCTGCGCGCCGCGGGCGTGCGCACGGGGCTCTTCACGTCGCCGCATCTCGTGGACTTCCGCGAACGCATCCGTGTGGACGGCCGCTGCGCTCCCGAGGCCGAACTCGCCGCGCGCCTCGCGCGCATCGAAGCGCTGCCGGGCGGCGGCGAGCGCACGTTCTTCGAGGTGGCGACCGGACTGGGCTTCCTCACCTTCGCCGAGTCGAAGGTCGAGATGGCGGTCGTCGAGGTCGGCCTCGGCGGGCGGCTCGACACGACCAACGTGATCACGCCCGACGTGTGCGCGATCACGAGCATCGGGCTCGACCACGCCGAGATTCTCGGCGACTCGCACGAGAAGATCGCGGCCGAGAAGGCCGGCATCTTCAAGCGCGGTGTGCCCGCGGTCTCCGGCGTCGAGCACGACGCGGCGGCCACGGTGATCGCGCACGCGGCGCGTGACGCCGGCGCGCCACTGCACCAGGCGCGCGATCTCGTGAACGTGACGCAGGCGCAGTACGGCCCGTGGGGCATGCGGCTTTCGGTCGAGTGCGAGCCGTGGGGCGCGTTCCAGCTGCAGACCACGCTGCGCGGCAGCCATCAGCGCGAGAACGCGCGCGTCGCGCTCGCGGTGCTGGCGCTGCTCGCGCGCGGCGGCACGCGCATTCCGCTCGGCGCCGTGCGCGCGGGATTCGCCGAGGTGCGCTGGGCGGGACGGCTCGAGCCGTCGCCCACCGTGCGCCGGCTGTGGTGGGACGGCGCGCACAACGTGGACGGCGTGCGCCGGCTCGCGCAGGCGTGGCGCGACGAGATGAAGCTCGAGCCGCCGGCGGCGATCGTGTTCGCCGCCGCGCGCGACAAGGACGTGAGGGCGATGCTGCAGCGCCTGCACGCGATGGCGCCGGCGGCGTCGCTCGTGCTGACCCGCACGCGCAACGAGCGCGCGCTCGACCCCGAGGCGCTCGCGGAGACCGCGGCGGCGCTCGGTGTGCCGTGCGCGACCGCGCCGGGCGTGCGCGAGGCGCTCGCGCCCTGGCTCGACCACGGCGGCGACGGACGCGGACGAGCGTCGGGCCGCGTGCTGCTGTGCGGATCGCTGTTCGCGGTGGGCGAGGCGATGGAGGCGTTCGGCGGCGCGCCGGGCGAACAGTCGTGAGACGCCTGGTCGAGGTCTTCGCGGTGCTCGTGCTCGTGCTGCTCGCCGTCGCGGCGTCGCCTTCGGGGCGCGCGCAGGCCGCGGCGCAGGAAGCGCCGTTCCGGATCACCGCCGACAACATGACCGGCGGGCGCGGGCCCGAAGGGGACGTGCTCTACCTGAACGGCAACCTGCGCGTCGTGCGCGGGCGCACCGTGCTGACCGCCGACAACGGCCGTTACACGACCGCGAGCGGCATGATCGACCTCATGGGCCGCGTGCGGCTCGTGGACACGAGCACCACGGTCACGTGCGATCACGCGATGTTCTCCGAGAACGACGACCGCCTGAACCTCGACGGCAACGTCGTCGTGACGGACAAGCAGGCCGTGCTGCGCGCGCCGTTCGGCTGGTACGACCGCCGCACGGGCCACGCGTGGATGGGCGGCGGCGTGAACGGGCGCGAGAAGAAGCAGCGCATGTCCGCGAACGAGGCGACGTACGAGCGCGACTCCACGATCGTGCGCGCACGCGGCAACGTGAAGGGCTTCGACGAGGAGAACCGCGTCGAGCTCGCGGCGCAGGCGATCGATTTCTTCCGTCGCCGCGATCTCGCGATCGCGACCGGCGAGCCCGTGATGCGCTCGACGGACGACGACGGCAAGCTGACGATCCTGCACGCGCGGGAACTGCGCGTGAACTCCGGGACGAAGATCGCCGAGGCGATCGATTCCGTGCTCGTCGAGCGCGACACGCTGCGCGCGCGCGCCGATCGCGCGGTGTTCGACGACCGCACGGGGCGCGGCATGCTGCTCGGCTCGCCCCGCGCGTGGGACAACGAGACGGTCGTGACGGGCGACACGCTCGAGACGCTCGCCGAGAACCGCAAGCTCCGGCTCGTGATCGTGCGCGGGCACGCGACGATGGACTACGCCGGGCTCCGCGCGAACAACGCCGGCGAGTCGAGCCGCCTCACGGGCCAGCGCGTGGACGTGTACGTGGAGGCCGACCGCATCGACAGCCTCATGGCGGTCGGGCAGGCGGTGAACGCCTACTCGTCGCCCAACCGGCCCGGCAAGACGCGCGAGCGCAACCAGGCGAGCGGCGACACGATCACGGTGTACTTCAAGGACAAGAAGGTGGACCGCGCCCGCGTGACGGGCAGCGCGATGGGCGAGTATCGCGCGGCGGTGGATTCCACGGACACGTTGTCGATCGCGAACGAGGTCGTGCGCTACGACGGCCAGCGCATCGAGTTCCTCGTGCCGAAGAACCGCATCGTGCTCGACGGCCTCGCGCACCTCGTGTATCGCGAGATCGAGCTGAACGCGAAGCGCGTGGAGTTCGACAGCGAGAAGCAGACGCTCGTCGCGCGCGGCTCGCCGCAGATCCTCGAGAAGGGCGACAAGCTGAACGGTCATCTGATGACGTACGACCTCGGCTCGCGCACCGGCACCGTCTACGAGGCGAAGACCGCGTACGAGCGCGGGCTCTATCGCGGCGATCGCATCCGCAAGGCGGGCGACGACCAGCTCGACGTGCTGCACGGCTCGTACAGCACGTGCGACCTCGACCAGCCGCATTATCACTTCTCGTCGCGCTGGATGAAGATCTACCTGAAGGACAAGCTCGTCGCGAAGCCGGTCGTCTTCTACCTGCGCAACATTCCCGTGCTCGCGCTGCCGTTCTACGTGTTCCCGATCAAGCCGGGGCGGCACTCGGGCTTCCTGTTCCCGCAGTTCGAGTTCGGCTTCAGCAATCGCAGCGGGCAGTTCCTGCGCAACGCGGGCTACTACTGGGCGCCGAACGACTACATGGACCTGACCCTCGCCGCCGACTACTACCAGGCGCAGCCGTCGTACGTGATGCGGGCCGAGGGCAACTACAAGCTCATGTACAAGTTCGACGGCCGCTTCGAGGGCCGCTTCGAGCGCAACGAGGCGAATCACCGCGACGACTACGTCTTCGACGCGTGGCACACGCAGGACGTGTCGCCTCGCACGCGGCTCATCGCGCGCGGCAACTTCGTCTCGAGCCGCGACTACAACGCGAGCGCCACGTCGGGCGCGACGCTCGCGCAGCGCCTGAACCGCTTCCTCACGTCGACCGTGTCGCTCTCGCACGCGGCCGATTGGGCGAGCGTCAGCGCCGTGCTCGACCGCCGCCAGGACCTCGACGCGGACGAAGGCATCAAGGACGACGGTTTCGCTGGCGAGGTGCCGGTGTTCAAGCCGGGCACAGTCGCGTCGCTGCCGAACCTCACGACGAACGCGCCGAGCCTCTCGCTCGGGTTCCCGACGCGCACGATCGGCAGCTGGGGGCTGTTCAAGGACACGAAGGCCGAGACCGCGTTCGCGAGCACGTACCTGAGCGCGAGCATGCGCTACCTGTCGCTGAGCACGCGGCAGGCGTACGTGGACAAGTACATCTACCGGGACAACGGCGCCGGCGGCTTCGACTCGACGACCACGATCGGGCAGCGCGAGACCACCCGGCGCGGCATGGCGGCGAACTTCGGGCTCTCGGATTCGCGCCGGCTCTTCGGCTGGATCAACCTCACGCCCGGCGTCTTCGTGAGCTCGGCGGTGTTCGACTACGACCAGCAGGGTCACAAGGTCGTGCCCGCCGCGACCTGGTCGTCGTCCATGAGCATGAGTTCGACGTTCTACGGCACGTTCCGCCCCCCGATCCCGCACCTCGGCGGCCTGCGGCACGTCGTGTTCCCGAGCGTTTCGGTGAGCTACAGCCCGGACGTGAGCGGGCTGCAGTACACGGACACCGCAGGCGTGAAACGGAACCGATTCGACGGCTTCGGCGGGATCTCGATCTCGGGCTTCAAGTCCGCGAACATGAGCTTCGCGCTCGATCAGCGCATCCAGGCGAAGATCGTGAACGGCGAGAAGGTGACGCGGCTCGACAACCTCGTCGGCTGGTTCACGAGCGGCACGTACGACTTCCTCTGGCGCGAACACGGGCTCGAGCACGGCCTGTCGCCGCTCACGACCGCCGTGCGCGTGCAGCCTCCGGGCTTCATGTCGCTCGACGTGAGCGGCATCGTGGACGTGTACGAGGGCCGCCCGCTGCGCAATCTCGGATGGAACACCGGCCTGAACTTCGGCAGCAACGGCGCGAAGCGCGCGCCCGCCCAGCTCGCCGTGGAGCAGACCGACCGCACCAAGGACGCGGCGCAGGCGGAGGAGTCGTTCCGCGAGACGTGGCAGGCTTCGCTCGCGTATTCCTACTCGGGCGGCTACAACTCCCGGAACTGGTCGGCGCAGAAGAACGCGAACGCCAACCTGTCCTACAACATGACGCCCAACTGGCAGCTCGGGTATTCCACCGCGTACGACGTCACGCGCTCGCGCGTCCTCACGCAGCGATTCAGCCTGACGCGCCGCATCCACTGCTGGGACGCGATCTTCACGCGTTCGTTCGTCGTGGGCGGCGAGGCCGAGTACTACTTCCGAATCGGCGTCCGCGACCAGAAGGAGATCTACTACGAACGCGGAACGCGGACCCAGAGCTACGGTGGCATCAACTGACGTGCGGGTGCACCTCGCCTGCGACGGCTGCGAGGCCGCCGCGTGGATCGGGCGCTCGCCCGGTGGCGCGGGACTCGACGCGTGGTGCGAGGCGTGCCAGATCGGCGTGCACGTGCCGGCGGGTGAGCCGACGCCCGCCTGCGTGACCTGCGGGGGGCCGCTCGCGACCGCGATGCCGCGCTTCGTCGAGACGTGGGGCGCGCTGCAGCGGCTGGACGGCGCGCTGCGCGCGTGGGACGGCGATCCCGAACCGCTCGCGCGCCAGCTTCCCGTGCGCCCGCGTTTCGTGAGCGACCTCACGCCGCCCGCCGATCGCGCGGGCGATCCCGAGCCGCTCGCCGCGCTGCTCGCGGACGTGCGTGCGGGACGCTGGACCGAAGCGCTCGAGCGGACCGGTCTCGACGGCGATCCGCGCGCGCACGGCGCGCTCGCGATCGCGCACGAACGCCGCGGGGACGCGGCCGCCGCCGCGAAGCAATGGGCCGTCGCGCTCGCCGCCGGCGAGTGGGAGCAGGCGCGACTCTCGCGCGGCTCGCTGCTCGCGCGCGGCGCCGACTTCAAGAACGCCGCGGCCGACTTCGCGCTCGCGGGCGACTCGCCCGCCGCGCGCTGGAACCGCGCCTCGCTCGAAGTGCACCGCGCGCTCGCGAAGACGCCGGGCCGGCCGGACGCGCACGCGATCGCCGCCGCGCGCGCGACCGCCGGGGAAGCGCCGGAGTTCTGGAGCGAGCCCACCGTCGGCCGGCTCGCGTGGGACCTGCTCGCCGAGCGCACGCTCGCGCGGCGCGAGGCGGGCGAGTTCACGGACTTCGACCTCCAGGTGCTGCGTGAGGCCGAGGACCTGTTCGAGCACGCGAGCTTCTGGGACCGCGCGATGATCCTGGTGACGTATTCGCGTCTCGAGCTCACGGGCGACGTCGGTCGCATCGCGATGCCGGTCGCGCGCGAGCAGGCGAGCGCGCTGCTCGCCGAGCCCGCGATGAAGGGCGCGCCGTTCGCGCCGTTCGCCGCGGCCGTCACGGCCTCCTACGACGCCGCCGTGCGCCGCGAGCCGCGCGCCGCGTGGCGGGCGCTGTACCTGTGGATGCGCGACGAGCGGCTGCAGCGCTATCGGCTGCCCTGTGCGGCATGCCTTCGCGGCTCGGTCGGCGTCGAGGGCTTCGAGGGCGGGCCGGCGGGAGAAGAATCCCCGGGGGCCTGAGGAGACTCATAACCACAGGGCTTCTTGCGTCCCGTCCGTTCCTGCCGAAGAGTGTGCGTCCCATGTCCTCGTTCGTGTCGCTCCAGTCCATCCGCCGCGAGACCGCGGCGCCGCCGGTCGTCGTCGAGACCGTGCGCCTGCGCGTCTCGGGCATGCACTGCGCCTCGTGCGTCGGCCGCGTCGAAGCCGCGCTCACCTCGCTGCCCGGCGTCGCCGGCGCGGCGGTCAACCTCGCCACGCAGCGCGCCGAGGTGCAGCTGACGAGCGCGCTCGATCCCGCCCGCGTCCTCGAAGCCGTGCGCGCGTCGGGCTACGACGCCCACGTGGTCGAATCGCCCGTCGCGACCGACGAGGAGACGCGCGAACGCGCCGAGGAGCTTTCCGCCGTGCGCCGCCGCTTCGTGCTCGCGGCCGTGCTCGCCGCGCCGATCTTCGCGATCGCGCACGCCGGCATGATCCCGGGCGTGCCCGCGGTGCCGAACGGCAACGACTGGCAGCTGCTGTTCGCGATTCCCGTGCAGTTCGTCTCGGGCTGGCCGTTCGTGCGCGGCATGGTGCGCGGCTTCGCGCGGCGCGCGCCCGACATGGACACGCTCGTCGGGCTCGGCACGCTGACCGCGTTCACGTACTCGCTGGTCGCGACCGTCTGGCCCGCGGCGGTGGGCGAGGCGCACGCGATGCACGGCGCGCAGGCGCACGTCTACTTCGACACGTCGGTCACGATCGTCGCGCTCATCCTGCTCGGGCGGCTGCTCGAGGCGCGCGCGAAGGCGGGCGCCTCGCAGGCGATGCGCGCGCTGCTCGATCTGCGTCCGCGCACGGCGCGGCGGCTGCGTGACGCGGCCGACACGGCGGGCGAGGACGTGCCGCTCGACGCGGTGCAGCCGGGCGACCTCCTGCTCGTGCGTCCGGGCGAGCGCATCCCGGTGGACGGCGTGATCGAGGACGGCCGCTCGAGCGTCGACCAGGGCATGCTCACGGGCGAGCCGGTGCCGGTCGAAGTGGGCGCGGGCTCGCGCGTGACCGGCGCGACGCTCAACCAGACGGGAGCGTTCCGCATGCGCGCCGAGCGCGTGGGCGCGGATTCGATGCTCATGCAGATCGTCGCCATGGTCGAACGCGCGCAGACGAGCAAGGCCGCGGTGCAGTCGCTCGCCGACCGGATCGCCGCCGTGTTCGTGCCCTCGGTGATGGCGATCGCGCTCGTGGCGTTCGCCGCGTGGTGGCTGAGCGGCGCGGGGCTGAGCGCGTCGCTGCTCAAGCTCGTCGCGGTGCTCATCGTGGCGTGCCCGTGCGCGCTCGGGCTCGCGACGCCGACCGCGCTCATCGTGAGCACGGGGCGCGGCGCCGAACTGGGGCTGCTCGTGCGCGACGCGCGCGCGCTCGAGTCCGCGGCCGCGGTGGACACGGTCGTGTTCGACAAGACCGGCACGCTCACGCGCGGCGCGCCGCAGCTGACGGACGTCGTGTGCGCGCCGGGTGTGACGGAGGAGCGGCTGCTGCAGGCGGCCGCGACCGCCGAATCGCGCAGCGAGCACCCGCTCGCGACCGCCGTCGTGCGTGGCGCGGCGGAGCGCGGCGTGGCGCCGCTCGTGGCCGAGGACTTCGGCGCGTCGCCGGGCCACGGCGTGTATGCGATGGCCGACGGACGCGCGTTCGTCGCGGGACGCGGCACGCTGCTCGAGGAGTACGGCGCCTCCGAGGCGCCGCTCGCCGCCGAGCGCGAACGGCTCGAAGCCCAGGCGCGCACCGTGATCGCGGTCGCCGAGAACGGCACGCTGCTCGGCCTGCTGGGCCTCGCGGACACCGCGCGTCCCGACGCGGCTTCGACGGTGGCCGCGCTGACGCGCGACGGGCTGCAGGTGTGGCTGCTCACGGGCGATCACGCGCGCACGGCGCACGCGGTCGCCGCGCAGGCCGGCATCGCGCCCGAGCGCGTGCTCTCGGACGTCCTGCCCGCCGACAAGCGCGCGAAGATCGCCGAGCTGCAGTCGCAGGGCCGGCGCGTCGCGATGGTCGGCGACGGGATGAACGACGCGCCCGCGCTCGCGCAGGCCGACGCCGGGCTCGCGATGGCGAGCGGCACCGACGTCGCGATGGAGGCGAGCGCCTTCACGCTCGTGCGCGGCGAACTCGGCGCGGCGCGCGACGCGCTGCGGCTGTCGCGCCGCACGCTCGAGGTGATCCGGCAGAACCTCTTCTGGGCGTTCGCCTACAACGTCGTGCTCATTCCGGTCGCGGCCGGCGCGCTCGCGCCGCTGCTCGCGTCCAACCCGCCCGATGGGCTGCTGTGGGGCTGGCGCGGTACGCTGCACCCGATGCTCGCCTCGCTCGCGATGGCGCTTTCGAGTGTTTCCGTCGTCACGTCGTCCCTGCGGCTGCGGCGATTCCGTTGAACTCCACGAGGAGGTATCCCATGCGCAGGCTCGCACTGCTCGTCACCGCGATCGCGCTCGCCGGCTGTGCCGGCGCGAGCGGACCGCGCGAGGTCCGCGTCTCCGTGACCGAAAAGGGCTTCGAGCCCGCGAAGCTCGAGATCGCGAAGGGTACGGAGACGACGCTCATCATCACCCGCAAGACGGACAAGACGTGTGCGACCGCCGCGGTCTTCATCGAGACCGGCCGCCGCTACGAGCTGCCGCTGAACGAGGAAGTGCGCGTCCAGCTGCCGACCGACGCGCCGGTGACGCTGCACTACGCGTGCGGCATGGACATGATCCGGGGCGAAATCGTGGTCAAATGACCGGGCGTTAGGTTCGGCGGGCACGCGCGTAAGGGAAGAGCAGGGCATCGTCTCCGCGCGGCCCCGGAACCTCCGGCCGCGCACCTCGGGCCCGTCTCCAGGAGCCTCGCGTGCGCCACGCCCATCCGACGTTCGGGGCCAGACTGCTGTCGCTGGCCGCCACCCTCTGTTTCGCCTCCGCGCTCCTGTGCTTCGCTCCGCCCGTCGCCGCGCAGCCCGAGCCGGCTTCGCCCGCGGACCCGGCCTGGGGCGCGCCCACCGGCACCGACCCGTGCACCGCCGAGCAGCGTCTCGAGCAGGCGCTCGCCGACGACCCGGCCCTCGCGCAGCGGCGCGAACTCTTCGAGGCGCTGGTCCGCGAAGCGCAGCGCAAGGGGCTCGCGCCTTCACGCGCGTCGCTCGCCGGCCCGTCGTTCGTGATCCCGGTCGTCGTGCACATCGTTCACCAGAACGGTCCGGAGAACATCTCCGACCTGCAGGTGCAGTCGCAGATCTGGGCGCTCAATCGCGACTTCGCGAACACGCCCGGCGGACCGTCGCCCGCGGTGAACACCGGCATCCAGTTCTGCCTCGCGTCGCAGCTTCCGCCCGCGAGCCCGGTCGCGTGGTCCACGACGCCGGGCATCACGCGCACCGTGTCGCCGCAGACCATGCACACGTACGGCAACCCGGCGAGCGAAGTCGCGCTCAAGGCGATCGACTACCTGCCGTCGAACCAGTACCTGAACGTGTGGGTCGTGAACAACATCGCCGGTGGCGGCGGTGGCGTCGCGGGCTACGCGACATTCCCCGGCACCGTGCCCGCGGCGCTCGACGGCGTCGTGATCCGCTACACGTGCTTCGGCAGCAACGGCACGCCGTACGGCGGCCCCTACCCGGCGCTGCTGCCCACGAACAACCTCGGCAAGATCATGTCGCACGAGGTCGGCCACTGGCTGAACCTCCTGCACACGTTCCACGGCGGGTGCACCGCGCCCGGCGACCAGGTCGCGGACACGCCCGCCGAGGCCGTCTTCCGCAGCGGCTGCCCGACGACCGCGCTCACGTCGTGCACCGCGTTCAACGATCCGATCGAAAACTTCATGGACTACACGAACGACGCCTGCCGGTTCGCGTTCACCGCGGGGCAGACGACGCGCATGCAGACGGCGATCTCGTACTACCGCTCCACGCTCGTCAGTGCGCAGAACCTGATCGACGTCGGCTGCCCGAGCGGACTGAACGCGCTCATCACGACGTCGCGCGGGCAGATCTGCGCGCCGGACGCGATCACGTTCGGGACGCCGGCCTCCGGCGCGGGCTACACGTACGCGTGGAGCTTCCCGGGCGGCACGCCTTCGAGCGCGTCCACGCAGAACGCGACCGTCACGTACTCGAGCCCCGGCGTGTTCCCGGTGACGCTCACCGTGACCGACGGCGGCTCCAACTCGAGCACCAACTCGACGACGATCTACGCGCGCGCCTGCACGGCGATCACCGGGCCGTGCACGAACTGGGTGCTGCAGGGCGACGCCGGCTTCGACTGGAGCACGGGCACGCCGATCCCGGTGTCGGGCCGCAGCGTGACGGGCGCGGAGCCTTCCTCCGCCGTGTCGAACGGCTTCGGCGCGATGCGCTTCTACGCGGACGGCACGCGCGCGCTCACCGCGACCAACGTCGTGATGCCGAACG
Organism: Candidatus Eiseniibacteriota bacterium; assembly: GCA_016710095.1. Classification (GTDB taxonomy): domain Bacteria; phylum Eisenbacteria; class RBG-16-71-46; order RBG-16-71-46; family RBG-16-71-46; genus CAIXRL01. Next base: position 174,434 of record JADJLL010000001.1, read on the forward strand.
GCACCGGCCTGCTCGCGGGCGGCAGCTCGCACAACGGCGTGCTGATCGTGCCGCGCCCCGGGAACGCGAACCAGTACTTCCTGTTCACCGTGCGGCAGTGGGAGGACAGCGCCACGCCGAATCCGATGAACTACAGCGTCGTGGACATGACGCTGAACGCGGGGCTCGGCGACATCGTGTCGGGCCAGAAGAACCTGCTCGTCTCGCTGCCCGGCTCGCCGAACGAGATGGTCGAGGGCATGGCGGCGATCCCGCACTGCAACGGCGTCGACTGGTGGGTGATCACGAACGGCGCGAACTCCGGATCCGGCAAGCTCTACGTGACGCTCGTCACGAGCGCCGGTCCCGCGAGCTCGACCGCCTACCCGATCGGCCTCGCGCTCCCCGGCACGGGGCTCGGCGCCGTCGTGCCGTCGTTCGACGGCACGCGCGTGGCGGTCGTGTCCACCGGCGCTGGCGTGTACCCGAACAACGGCCAGATCGCCGTCTACAACTTCAACCGCTCGACCGGTGTGCCGACGACGCTCATGGCGCCGAACGGCACGTGGGGCGGTTACTCCGACATCGCGTTCAGCCCGAACGGCAAGCTCGTGTACTTCACGAGCTACCAGGGCGCGGTCTCGCGCGTGCGCCAGGTCGAGATCGCGACGCTGCAGATGCGCGAGATCGCGGCGGGGCCGTGGTTCGCGATCAAGCCCGGTCCGGACAAGCTGGTCTACATCGCGCCGAACTCGTCCACCCGGTTGCACACGATCAACTACCCCGACAACTTCAACACGTCGAACCTGAACGAGTGCGGGCTCAACCTGAACAGCATCCCGATGCCGACGGGAACCGCGACGGGCATCTTCGGCGCGCTGCCGAACATGCCCCTGCAGTGCACGACGATCCAGCCCGCCGACTTCACGTACACCGTCACGAGCTGCCTCACCGTGAACTTCTCGTCGCTCAACTGCGCCGGACCCTGGAGCTGGACGTTCGGTGACGCGGGCACGGGCAGCGGGCAGAACGTCTCGCACACGTACGCCGCGGCCGGCACCTACACCGTGACGCTCACGGTGCCGGGCGCCTCGCCGTCCGTGAAGACGGTGAACATCACGCTCGGACTGCAGCCGGTCTCGATCGCCGGGCAGAACACGCGCTGCAATTCGCCGCTCGCCAACTACACGGCCGTCGGGCCGGCGAGCTACACGTACACGTGGGCGATCTCCGGCGGCTCGCCGGCGACCGCCTCGGGCAACAACGTGGACGTCACGTGGGGCCCGGTGGGCGGCACGGTGACGCTCACGGTGGTCGACCCGGCCACGGGCTGCACCACGACCGTCGTGAAGAACGTCGGCACGTGCCCGACCTGCACGCCTCCTCCGCCCAACATGACCGCGTGGTTCCCGCTCGACGAACCCGCCGGCATCACGGCCAACGAGATCGTGCTCGGCGCCAACGGCGTGGACGTGAGCGCACCGCTGCACGTCACGGGCAAGGTGCTCGGGGCGCGCGGCTTCAACGGCACGCCGCAGTACGTGCAGGCGAACGACGCGCCGAACCTGAACTTCGGCGCGGGCGACTTCACGATCGACGCGTGGGTGCGCACGACGACCGCGAGCGGCATCGCGCCGATCGTGGACAAGCGCTTCACCGATCCCGAGATCGGTTACGCGCTGTACCTCAAGAACGGCCGGCTCGCGCTGCGCCTCGGCGACGCCGTGGTCGCCGACGGCACCGAGTACTGGTCCGGCACGACGCCGTTCGTCGCCGACGGACAGTGGCATCACGTCGCGGGCGTACTGCGCCGTTCGGCCGTCGCGAACGGCACGCGGCTGTACGTGGACGGTGTGCCCGTCGCGAGCTTCCCGGCGTACGCGGGACTCAGCGTGACGAACCCCGAGAAGCTGCTCATCGGCGCGCAGAAGGGGTACAGCGGACCGGTGGGCTACCTCAACGGCGCCGTGGACGAAGTCGAACTGTTCCAGCGCGCGCTCACGACGACGGAGATCAACAACCTCTTCGTCTCGGATGCGCTCGGCAAGTGCAAGGAGTTCAGCTGGGTTCCGACGACGGCGACGCTGTGCCGCGACCAGTCCGAAGTCACGCTGACGATGCGGGTGTGCAACTACACCGGCGTCGCGCAGAGCTACAACGTGAGCTTCGCCGGACTGCCGATCGGGCCGGGCTGCACGGCCAACGGCCCGACGGGGTTCACGCTCGTCACGCCGAATCCGATCAACGTGCCCGCGAACGGCTGCGTGCCGGTCGTCTACAAGGTGACGCGTCCGGTCGGCATGCCCCTCTACTCGACGGCGTGTTACCAGGTCAGCGTCACGAACGTCTCGACCTCCGCGGTCACGACGAACATCGGCGCGCTCTACGCGGCGCGGCAGTGGTGCAACATCGTGATCGGCGGGCCGGTCACCGTGGGCGGCGGATCCGGAACGAGCGCCGCGAGGATCTCGTTCGGCGTGTCGAACACCGGTGACGATCCGGGCGCGACGAACTGGTCCGTGCGGCTCTCGCCGCGTGCGGATGCGGATCCCGCCGAGGAACCGCTCGTGGCGCTGAACGGACTGATGCCGGGCGAACCGGTCCACGGCCAGCTCGCGCTGGCGCCGGGAGAGTCGGGAACGGTCGAGGTCGACGCGAGCTTCCTCGAGCCGCGGGCGTTCCGGTTCTACGACGTGATCCTGTCGCTCGACGACGACGGGGACGGGCTGTTCGAGGACGTCGCGACCGCCGGGCTCGCGTACGGCGCGGACGGCTCGACGGTCGGGGTCACGCCCACCGAGGCGCCGCCGGCGACGCTCCAGCTGTCGATCTTCCCGAACCCCGTGCGTGCGAGCGCCACGGTGCGCTACGCGCTGCCTCGTGGCGGGCGCGTCGAACTCGCGCTCTACGACGTGGCCGGGCGGCAGGTGCGAGCGGTGCCCGCGTTCCGCGCCGAGGCGGGAGCGGGGAGTCTCGCGATCGACTGCCGCGGACTCTCGCGCGGCGTGTACTTCGTGCGCATGCGCGTGAGCGGGCAGGCGCTGGTGCAGCGCTTCCTCATGCTCGAGTGACGCCGGCGAAGGTGTGACGAAAACGAAGACGGCGCGGGCCCGTTTCGGGCGCCGCGCCGTTTTCGTCTCGGGACGCAGGACTCAGGCGAGTCCCCAGTCGTCGAGTTCGTCCTCGTCGAGCCCCATGTAGTGCCCGACCTCGTGCTGCACCGTGATGCGCACCTCGCGCGCGAGCTCTTCCTTGTCCGCGCACGCGCGGAGCAGGTTGCGGCGGAAGAGGCAGATCGCGCCCGGCGCGCCCGGTACCGTCGTCGAGGTTTCGGTGAAGATGTGGCGCCCCGCGAACAGCCCGAGCAGGTCGGGCGTGAACGGCGGGTCCTCGGCGGTGAGCATTTCGCGCGAGGGCAGTGGCTGCACGAGCACGGGCAGCTCGTCGAGCTTCGCGCGGATCGGCTTCGGCAGTTCGCGCAGCGATCGCCGCACGAGCGCGTCGAACTCCGCGTCCGGAACCTCGAGCGGGAGCGGGAAGGCCTCCGGGTCGATCGCGAACGCCTCGGTCGCGGCCTTCGCGGCTTCCTCGGGGCGCCCCAGGTGCTCGAGCACGCGCGAGCACAGGTCCCACGCCGCGGCGTGGTCCGGATGCACGGCGATCGCGCGCTGGGCGTCGTCGAGCGACTCCTCGAAACGCACGAGGTCGTAGCGGGCGGCGGCGCGCAGGTAGAAGAACATCGCCGGGTCGGCCGAGCGCTCCGCGCCGCGCAGCGCTTCGAGCGCGGCCTCGGGCTCACCCTCCGCCAGGTAGAGCGAGGCGTTCTCGATGCACAGGTCGGCCTGGCCCGGCCGCTTGCGCAGCATGGCTTCCAGGGCGGCCCGGGCTTCCTCGAGTTCGCCTTCGTCCAGCAGGTCGCGGACCCGCTCGACCTGCATCCACTCGGTCTCGCTGAGGGTTTCGTAAGGTTTCATGGGGGAGCGAGCCTAACGCGCCGGATACCGTTCCGGCCAGCGGGCGGACGTTCCGGAAGTGGGGCTGGACCCTCGGTCATGCGTTGCCGATGACGCCCGCGGAGCGCCGGAAGCTCGAAAAGCCGTGGGAATGCGCCCCGACGGACCGGCGTAAGGAGTATCGAACCGCTCGCCGCACAGGGACTTGTCTTGACCGTTCCGTGGCGCGCTCCCTAGACTCGCCCCCCAAGATTGTCCGTGCCCCACACGAACACGCGGAACCCCTTCTCCACGAGGCTCGAAGACATGACGGCATTCGTATCCCGCGCCGGCGCCGCTGTGATGGCGTTGGTCGTGGTCGCACTTCTGCTCGGCGCCGCCAAACCGGCGAACGTCGTGGCGCCCGACAAGCTGGTCATCCTCTCCACGGTCGACGTGAAGGGGAAGACCAGCCCCTGTGGCTGACACACGCCCAAAGGGGGCCTCGCCCGGCGGGCGAGCTTTGCAGACAGTGTGAAGGCGCAGTACGGGCAGGTGCTGCTGGTGGACAACGGCGGCTTCTTCCCGGAACAGGATGACTACCAGGACGCGGCGTGGTTCCTGATGGACGCGATGAAGCTGCTCGGCACCGACGCCGTCGGCATCAGCGAAAAGGAACTGCGGTACGGCAGGGCTTTCCTGCTCGCGCAGTACAAGCGGACGCAGCTGCCGCTCACGTGCGCGAACCTGTTCGACAAGACGACGAAGAAGCCGCTGGTGGCGCCGTACGTGATCGTGAAGAAGGGGACCGTCACGGTCGGGTTGTTCGGCCTCACGAGCGACAAGGTGGACATGGGCGTTTCGCGGGACTCGGTGACGGTCGAGGACCCGGTGGCGGCAGCGACGAGGACGGTGGCCGAACTTCGCAAGAAGGGCGCGACCGTGATCGTGCTGCTCTCGCAGCTGGGCAAGGTCGAATCCGAGGATCTCGTGACCGCCGTGGACGGCATCGACGCCGTCATGGTGGGACGCAACACGCCGCTGCTGCAGAAGGGCCGTCTCATCAAGACGACGGTCGCCTGCTACGGCGGTGAGCAGGGCCAGTACATCGGTCGCACGCTGCTGACGCTGGACGCGGGCAAGAAGGTCGTCTCGGGCGACAACGAGACCTTCATCCTCGGACCGGAAGTCGGTGAGAAGCCCGAAATGCTGACCCTCGTGAAGAGCTTCGAGGACAGCTTCAACGACAAGCTGCGCAAGAAGGAAAAGGAACGTGCCGCTCAGGCCGAGCTGAACCGGGCCAACGGCGGAACCGGAAACGCGGAACAGGCAGTGGACCACTACCTCGGCGGCGATCTGTGCCAGCGCTGCCACAAGGCTGAATACGAACAGTGGAACACCACGCTTCACGCCCAGGCTTGGAAGACGCTCGTCGACGCCAAGAAGGACGCCAACGCCGATTGCATCCCGTGCCACGTGGTCGGGTACAAGAAGCCGGGTGGCTTCCAGACGGGCGACGATGCCGCGCGTCTCTCGAACGTGCAGTGCGAGAACTGCCACGGCATGGGCACGCAGCACGAGTCGTATCCGACGCAGGCTCGCCGCATCACCGAGGCGACGTGCCGGGGCTGTCACACGTCTTCGACGAGCCCGAACTTCAATTTCGCACTGTATTCGCCGCACATCATGCACAAGCCGCAGGGTGCGTTGAAGCCGCTGCCCCCGAATCCCGCGAAGCAGAAGATGCTGCAGGGCGGCGCTTCGCACTGAAGTCCGTCGTCGTTTTCAAGTGAGGCCCGTGGCTCGCGTTCCGAGCCGCGGGCCTGCCGTGTTCCCCCGGGAGGCCTCCTCTCGCATGAAGATCGGTTTTCGCTTTCCACGCCCGGCAGTGCCGCCTCGTTCGCGCTCGCGCTCTCCATGCTCGGCGCCACGCCGCGCCCGGTGCGCGATCCGGACCACCTGATCGTGCTCTCGACGACCGACGTGAAGGGCAAGACGAGCCCGTGCGGCTGTCACACGCCCAAGGGCGGGCTTCGCGCGTCGCGCGGCGTTCGTGGACAGCGTGCGCGCGGAGCACGACCAGGTCGTGCTCGTGGACGCGGGCGGCTTCTTCCCGGAATCCGAGACCCAGCGCGACGCGGGGCCGTTCCTGATGAAGAGCATGAAGGAACTCGGCACGGTCGCGGCCAACGTCGGCGACAAGGAGCTGGCCTTCGGCTACGCGTTCCTCCGGCAGTCCGTGCGCGAGTCGGGCATGCCGGTGGTGAGCGCGAACCTCTACGAGAAGAAGACCGGCAAGTTCGCGTTCGCGCCCTACGTGATCGTTCCGGCCGGACGGACTCGAGTCGGCGTCTTCGGGCTCATGAGCGGGAAGGTCGACCTCGGCCCCGGTCGCGATTCGCTGCGCGTCGTGGATCCGGAGATCGCGGCGACGGCGATGGTCGCCGAGATGAAGAAGAAGGGCGCGACCGCGATCGTGCTGCTTTCGCAGCTCGGCAAGGTCGAGAGCGAGGATCTCGTCACCGCGGTCGAGGGGATCGACGTGCTCGTGACCGGACGCAACGTGCCGATGCTGCAGCGCGGGCGCGTCATCAAGAACACGGTCGTGTGCTACGGCGGCGAGCAGGGCTGGTACGTCGGCCGCACGTCGCTCGCGCTGGACGCGGCCGGCCGTTCGATCTCGGGCGAGAACGACATGATCATGCTCGGGCCCGAAGTCGAGGCGAAGCCGGCCGTCTTCGAAGTGGTGAAGGCGTTCGAGGATGCGCTCAACGACCGGCTGCGCCGGCTCGAGAAGGAACGCGCCGCCGCGGCCGCGCTCACCGCCGAGACGTCCGACGGCGAGGCCGTGGACCACTTCGTCGGTGCCGGAGTCTGCGGGCGCTGCCACAAGGCGGAGTACCAGCAGTGGCTCACGACGCCGCACGCGTGCGCCTGGCAGACGCTCGTGGACCAGAAGAAGGAAGCGACCCCGGAGTGCGTGCGCTGCCACGTCGTGGGCTACCAGAAGCCGGGCGGCTTCCAGACGGCGGACGACGCCGCGCGGCTCGGCAACGTGCAGTGCGAGAACTGCCACGGCGTCGGTACGCAGCACGAGGCGTACGCCGAGCGCAAAGCCGCGGTGCCCGAGCCCGTCTGCCGCGGTTGTCACGACGGCACGACGAGCCCGGTGTTCCAGTTCGCGCTGTACCGCCCGCACATCCTGCACCAGGTCCCGGCGAACATGCCGGCGCTGCCGCCGAATCCGGCGAAGGCGAAGATGAAGGGAGCCGGTTCGCACTGATCGCTCGGGCGCGTCCGGTTCTCGCGAGGCCCGCCGCAGTTGCATGCGGCGGGCTTTCGCATGCCGCGGGGCACGTGCGGGGTGGTCCGGCCACGGGCGGCGGCCTTGACGCTCGATCGACGGCCCGCCTAACCTGCCGCCTTCGGCCCAGAGTACGCGGCCCCGCACGAGCGTTTCCTCGCGGGGCGCGCCGGCCGCTCCCGAACCGACGTGACCAATTGCGCGATAGGAGCGGCTCGCACGTGAGCACACTCGACGGCGTCACTTACTACAAGTCCATCCTCGACACGGTCGGCAACACGCCTCTGGTGCAGCTGAAGGAAACGGGCAAGGGCCTGCCCTGCCCGGTGCTCGCGAAGGTCGAGTTCTTCAACCCCGGCGGCAGCGTCAAGGACCGCATCGGCCTCGCGATGGTCGAGGACATGGAGCGCCAGGGCCGCCTCAAGCCCGGCGGCACGATCGTCGAGTGCACCTCCGGCAACACCGGCCTCGGCCTCGCCATGGTCGCGGTCGCGCGCGGCTACCGCGCCGCCTTCTGCATGCCCGACAAGGTCTCGAGCGAGAAGGTCTACCTGCTCAAGGCGTTCGGCGCGGAAGTGTTCCTCAGCCCGACCGCGGTCGAGCCGACGCACCCCGACTCGTACTACTCGGTCGCCAAGCGCATCGCGGCCGAACGCCCCGGCGCCGTGCTGATGGACCAGTACAACAACCCCGCGAACCCGGCCGCGCACTACGCGACGACGGGCCCCGAGATCTGGAAGCAGACGGCGGGCAAGATCACGCACTTCGTGGCCGGCATGGGCACGGGCGGCACGATCACGGGCATCGGGCGCTACCTCAAGGACCAGAACCCGAAGATCCAGGTCATCGGCGCCGATCCCGTGGGCTCGATCCTCAAGCACTACAAGGAAACGGGCGAGATGTCCGAGGCGCACACCTACAAGATCGAGGGCGTGGGCGAGGACTTCATCCCGAAGGCGCTGGATTTCTCGGTCGTGGACCGCGTGATCCAGTGCAACGATCACGACGGGCTCAACATGGCGCGCCGCCTCGCGCGCGAGGACGCCGTTTTCGTGGGCGGCTCCGCCGGCATGGCCACGTGGTGCGCCTTCCAGGCCGCCAAGGACGCCGGCCCGGATGCGCTGGTCGTCGTGCTGCTGCCCGACACGGGCGAGCGCTACCTGACCAAGGTGCACAACGACGAGTGGATGCGCGACAACCACCTGCTCGACCCGTCCGCCACGAGCGCCGCGAGCCTGCTCGGCAGCAAGCCGCGGCTGCGCAAGCTCATCTCGGTCAATGCCGGCGAGCCGCTCAAGCGGGCCCTGGCGCTCATCGAGCAGCACGACGTGTCGCAGTTGCCGGTCTTCTCCGGCGCGGACGTGGTCGGCACGCTCGACGAGGGCGAAGTGCTCCGCACCGCACTGTCGGATCCCAAGGCGCTCGAGAAGCCGGTGGACTCGATCATGGGCGCGCCGCTGCCGGTGGTCGCCGCGAACGAGCCGGCCGACGCCGTCGCCAAGCTGCTCGCCATGCGCAACCCGGCCGTGCTCGTGAAGGACAACGGCGCGATCACCGGCATCCTGACGCGCTTCGACATGCTGCAGTTCATCGCCGGAGGTGAGGCGTGAGCCATTCCGCGATCGGCCCGAAGTCGGGCTTCAGCACCAAGGCCGTGCACGCGGGGCAGGAGCCCGATCTGGCGACCGGCGCCGTGATGACGCCCATCTACCAGACGTCCACCTACGCGCAGGAAGCGCTCGGCAACCACAAGGGCTTCGAGTACGCGCGTACGCACAACCTCACGCGGTTCGCGCTCGAACGGAACCTCGCGGCGCTCGAGGGCGGCAAGCACGGGTTCTCGTTCGGCTCCGGCCTCGCGGCCACGAACGCGCTCATGCAGGTGCTCTCGTCCGGCGATCACGTCGTGTGCGGCAACAACACCTACGGCGGCACCTACCGGCTGTTCGAGAAGGTGTGGAAGCGCCACGGGCTCGCGTTCACGTTCGTGGACTGCACGGATCCCGCGGGCGTCGAGGCGGCGTTCACGCCGCGCACGCGCCTCGTGTGGCTCGAGACGCCGACCAATCCGCTCATGCAGCTCGCCGACATCCGCGACATCGTCGAGCGCGCGCACAAGAAGAACATCATCGTGGTCGTGGACAACACGTTCATGACCCCGTATTTCCAGCGGCCGCTCGAAATGGGCGCGGACATCGTCATGCACTCCGTGACGAAGTACCTCAACGGTCACAGCGACATGGTCGGCGGCGCGCTCGTGATGTCGGACGACGGCCTCGCCGAGCAGATCCGCTTCCTGCAGAACGCCGCGGGCGCGGTTCCCGGTCCGATGGACTGTTTCCTCTGCTTGCGCGGCACCAAGACGCTCGCCGTGCGCATGAAGCAGCACGAAGCGAGCGCCCGCGAACTCGCCGCGATCCTCGAGAAGCACCCGCGCGTCAGCCGGGTGTTCTATCCCGGCCTCGCGTCGCACCCGCAGCACGAACTGGCCTGCCGGCAGGCTTCCGGCTTCGGCGGCATGATCTCGTTCATCCCCGGCGATGGTTCGCTGGCAGCGGGGGAGAAGGTGTTCAATCGCTTCAAGCTCTTCACTCGGGCCGAGAGCCTGGGTGGCGTCGAGAGCCTCGTGTGTCATCCGGCGTCCATGACGCACGCGTCGGTGCCTCGCGAATCACGGCTCTCGATGGGCTTCGAGGACGGCCTTCTTCGGCTTTCGGTGGGCATCGAGGACCTCGACGATCTCCGTGCAGACGTCGAGCAGGCCCTCCAAAGTGTTTGAGGTCAAAAGGTTGTGCTGGGCTCGTGACTGCATTTTCATGAAGAATCCATTTGACAACCGTGGGGTGCGCCCATAGCCTGCGTGCGGCTTTGGGTCGCGTGCCGTCTGCCAGGTCCTGGCGCGCAGGGATCCACCCAAGGACTCCTACTGAGCGCAGGGATGCATCTTGGACAGACAGCACACCGCTCGCCTTCCCAGTGGTGTCGCTCCCGATACGCCCCAACATTCTGAATCTCTTGCAATGTACGGCCGCCGCCGGATACCCGGCGCGGCGAGAGTGAGAGGAGGTGAAGAGAAAAAATGCGTAAGATCTTCGCTCTTTCGATTCTGGCGCTGACCCTCGCGATCGCCGCCATCGGCTGTGCGAACAAGGCTGCCGAGGAGACTCCTGCTGCGACGGAGACCCCCGCCGCGACGGACACCATGGCGACGGAAGCCGCTCCTATGGACACGGCTGCCGCGATGGACACGACGGCCGCTCACTAATTTTCGTGAGCTCGTCTTCAGAGGGGGAGGTGCGAAAGCACCTCCCCCTTCTGCTTTCCCGCAGGCCGGTGGCCCTCCGCGCAACCCGAACGACGTTCGGCGCGTAGCAGCGGCACTCAAGTCCGGAGGGCTTCCCCTTGAAACGCTCGATCCGCACCTGCCTCGCCGCGGCGACCGCCGCCATCTCGATCTTCGCCGCCGCCCCCGCTTTCGCGGACGGGCCGTTCGCCGAGCGCAGTGACCAGACCGTGAGTGCCGCCGGACTGTCGTCCCTGGACCTCGAAAACTCGCGCGGCATCGTCAAGGTCCGCCCGAGCACCGACGGACAGCTGCACGTCACCGCCGTGAAGATCTGCCGGCTCCAGCGGCGCGACGACGCCACCCGCTACTTGCGCGAGACGACGGTCGAGTCGCGTGCCGAGCAAGGCCGCTGGGTCGTCCGCGTGAAGTACCCCAAGCACATCAAGGCGCAGATCGATTTCTGGGACTTCTTCCGCTCGCGCGGCCAGCACGAACTGCGCTTCCCGCTCCTCGAGGTGCAGCTGACCGTCGAGGCGCCCGCCGGCTGGGCCGCTCGCGTCGTGACCGTCAGCGGTGACGTGGACGTGGAAGGGCTCGCGGGCAAGCTCGACCTGCATTCGACCTCGGGCGACGTGCACGTGGCGGCCGCGACGGCGCCGCTTTCGGTCGCGAGCGTGAGCGGCGACCTCGAAGTGATCGGCGCCCTGCGCTGCGACGCCCATTCGACGAGCGGTGACGTCCACGCCGAAGACGTGGGCGTGCTGCACGCGAGCACGGTCAGCGGCGACATCACGGTGCGCGCCGCGAAGGACTCGATCTTCCTCGGCAGCACGAGCGGCGACTTCGACGTCGAGGGCGCCCCGCGCGGAGTGAGCGGTACGACGACGAGCGGCGACATCCGTGTGACGGCGGCCGCCGGCGTCGTGAACGTGGGAACGCGCAGCGGCGACATCGAACTGATGCTCGATCGCGACCTGCGCCGCTGCGAAGCCCGAACGACGAGTGGTGAACTGTCGGCCGAGCTGTCGAGCCGTCTCGACGCTTCGCTCGACCTGCGGACCACCAGTGGCGACATGGACTGCACCGCCCCGGTCCGGCTCACGACCAAGGAACGCACGCGCCTTTCCGCCGTGTTCGGCCGCGGGGGTATCCCCGTCGCCTTGCAGACGGTCTCCGGAGACATCACCCTGACGAGCGGAGGACATTGATCATGAGACGACTCCGAGACCTCTCGATGGCCGCGGGCCTGCTGGCGGTCACTCTCGCACTCGCTGCAGGTGGAGCGCTCGCCCAGGGCACGATGACGTTCCGGCCGATCCCGGCGGACAGCGTCGCCCGGCTCGAATCGGACGTCGCGCGCGACGTATCGAAAGGCGGACGAATCGGCCGCGACGCGTTACCGTGATGCGGGCCGTGACGCGACCGCGCGGCGGCCGGCGCCGATTCGCCGGTCTCGATCCACGTCGGGGACGACAGCATCGTCGTCGAAGCCCCCGGCAGCATTCCCGAAACGCCCGAAGCGCCCGAGCCGCCGGAGGCCCGCGAGAGCACGGGCGAGATCATCCGCTTCGGCAGCCCCATCACCGTGCATGCCGGCCAGGCCGTCGACGGCGACGTCGTCAGCATCGGCGGTTCCGTGCGCGTCGAAGGACTCGTGAAGGGCAGCGTCACCGCGGTCGGTGGCGACGTCACGCTCGTGCCCGGCGCCCGTGTGGACGGCGACGTGGTGTGCATGGGCGGCACGCTCCGCCAGGAGCCCGGCTCGTCCATCTCGGGCCAGCTCGTCACCGCGCCCCGCGTGCCCGGCGCCCGGCTCTTCCTGCCGGTGCTCGCCGCCGTCGGCGTGGGCTTCAAGATCATCATGCATCTCCTGTGGATGCTGTTCGTCGCCGGCATCGCGTTCCTGGTCGTGAAGCTCGCGCCGGGCCGCACCCAGGCCGCCGTGGACGACATCCGTTCCGATCCCGGCACGTCGTTCCTGTGGGGCCTGCTGCTCTGGGGGCTCGCGATTCCCGCGATGCTCGTGGTCTCGATCGCCGCGGCGCTGCTGTGCATCACGATCATCGGTATCCCGCTCGCCCTCGCCGCGATCCTCGGCCTCGGGCTGTTCTTCGCGATCGCGGTCATCTGGGGAACCATCTCGGGCTTCGCGCTGCTCGGCGGCCAGGTCTTCACGCGCTTCAAGGGCGGCGAGCCCACGCTGCTGCGCGCCGCGATCTGGGGCGTCGTCTGCGTCGTCGGCCTGCGCATCCTGTCCGACGTGCTGCACATCCTGCCGTTGTTCGGCTTCCTCGGTGGGCTCGTGAGCTTCATCCGCTACGTGCTCTGGGCGATCCTCATGACGCTCGGCGCCGGCGCGCTCGTTCGGGCCGAGTACCAGCGCCGCACGGTGCAGAGCTGGTGGCAGCAGTCGCAGTTCAACCGTCGCCGTGCGACGGGCGTGGACGACTATCCGCCTCCGCCTCCGGGCGCGGCGCCGACTTCGGCCTCCGTTCCGCCGCCGCCGCCTCCGGCGCCTCCGGCCGCATCGCCGCCGTCCGCGTTCGCTCCTCCGGCGTCGTCCGGCAGCGCGGGTTCGGAAGCGTGGCCGCCCATGCCTCCGCCTCCTCCGCCACCGCCTCCGCCGTCGGATCCGATCGGCTGATCTCGAACACACCTCGCGGCCCGGAACCCACGTTCCGGGCCGCGATGCGTTTGCGCGAAGCGCCGCCCCTGCGGCAACGTGCGCCCCGTCCCGCGCGTGGTGCGCATGCGGCGCGCCCGGCGCGGAATCGAACGAGGGCTCCGTGTTCCAAGCGTTGTTCGATGCGGCCGGACAATCCCTGCTGGTGCTCAGCCTGCTTCTGTTCGTCGACGGTGCGACGACGGGCGCGGGCACGACGCCGCTGCTGCTCCTCTGCGCGCGCCATCACGAGCCGTGGAAGGTCGCGGTCGCGGGCGGCGCGGCGAGCGCCGCGGGCAGCGCGGTCCAGCTGCTCGTCTTCCGCTGGATGCTCGGCCAGAAGCGCCCCTGGATGACGCGCTTCCTGCCGTCGCGCGAGAAGATCGAGGCGACGCTCGCGCAGTATCCCTCGGCGTCGTTCCTCGCGATCGCGATCGCGCGCGCCACGCCCATGCCGGACGCGCCGCTCAAGCTCGTCGCCGCCGTGATCGGCTACCCGATCTGGCGCTACCTGGTCGCCGTACTGCTCGGCGCGCTGCCCTACTACGCGGCGCTCGCGTACGTCGGCCACGAGTTCCCGATGCCGCCGTGGGTGATCGGCGCCGTCGTCGGCGTCATCGTGCTCGGTTTCGCGATCGACCTGCTTCGCCGCAGGATGCGCGCGTGAGGCCGGCGCCGCGCACGAGCCCCGCCCGCGCCATCGGCGTGGACACCGGTGGCACGTTCACCGACGTCGTCGTGTGGCGCGACGGCAGGCAGCACGCGTTCAAGGTGCCGTCCACGCCCGACGAGCCCTCGCGCGCGGTGCTCGAAGGCCTGCGCCGCGCCGGTTCCGGCGCCGCGACGCGCGTGCGCCACGGTTCGACCATCGCGACGAACGCGCTGCTCGAGCGCAAGGGCGCCCGTGTCGCGTTCGTGACCACGAAGGGCTTCGAGGACGCGATCGAGATCGGGCGGCAGGACCGTCCGGACCTCTACGCGCTCGCGCCCGCGCGGCCCGAGCCGCTCGTGGCCGCGGAGCGGCGCATCGGCGTGAACGAACGCCTCGACGAGCACGGCCGCCCCGTGCGTGCGCTGACCGACGCGTCGATCCGCGCCGCCGTGAAGCGCGTGCGCGCGGCGAAGCCCGAGGCCGTCGCCGTGGGACTGCTGCACGCGTACGCGAACGCCGCGCACGAGCGCCGGCTCGCGAGCGCGCTGCGCGCCACCGGCCTGCCGGTCACCGTGTCGAGCGAACTGTGCCCCGAGATCCGCGAGTACGAGCGCTTCGCGACGACCGTCGCGAACGCCTATCTCGCGCCACGCGTCGCGCGTTACCTGGGCGCGCTCGCGGGCGCGAAGCTCGGGCGCGTCGAGGTCGTGCTCTCGCATGGCGGCACCGCGCCGATCGCGCGCGCCGCGCACGAGAGCGTGCGCCAGCTGTTGTCCGGCCCCGCGGCCGGGCTGCGCGCCGCGCTCGACGCCGCGCGCGCGTGCGGACACGCCGCGGCGCTCACGCTCGACGTCGGCGGCACGTCCACCGACGTCGCGCTGCTCGGCGCGGGCGAGACCGGCCGCGACGGCCTGCCGCGCCGGCGCGCGCGCGAAGTGGGCGGCGTGCCCGTGCTGCTGCCGACGCTCGACGTGCACACGATCGGCGCCGGTGGCGGCTCGATCGCGCGCGTGGACGAAGGCGGACTGCTGCGCGTCGGGCCCAGAGCGCCGGCGCCGATCCCGGGCCCGCGTGCTACGGCGCGGCGGACCGGCGACCGTCACCGACGCGCTCGTCGTGCTGGGCCGCATCCCGTTCGAAACGCTCGCGGGCGGCGCGCTCGCGCTGGACCGCGCGGCGGCGCGCGCCGCGATGGCACGCCTCGCGAAGGCGCTGCGCCTGCGCGGACCCGAAGCGGCCGCGGCGGGCGTGCTCGCGATCGCGGACGCCCACATGGAAGCCGCGCTGCGGCGCGTGTCGGTCGAACAGGGCGCCGACCCGCGTGACTGCGCGATCGTCGCCTACGGCGGCGCGGGCGGGCTGCACGCGTGCGCGCTCGCGGAGTCGCTCGGCGCGCGCGCGGTCGTCTGGCCGCGCCACGCCGGCGTGCTGTGCGCGCTCGGCGCGCTGACCGGCGGCTCGCGCCGCGAGCGCGGGCGCAGCGTGCTGCTGCCCGTCGGCGACGCGGCCGCGCTCGAGCGCGAGTTCCGCCGGCTCGAGCGCGAGGTGCTCGCGGAGTTCGCCGCCGGCGAGCGCCGCGGCGTCACGCTCTCGCGCCACGTGGAGGCGCGCTACCGCGGGCAGGCGCACGAGATCGAACTCGCGGAAGGGGAGAGCGGCCGCATCGCGCGTGCGTTCCACGCCGCGCACCGGCGGCGGTTCGGGTTCGCGGACGAGCGCCGCGACGTGATCGTCGTGTCGGTGCAGGTGCGTGGCGCGCTGCCCGCCGAGCCGATGCGCGAAGCTCCGGCGCGCCGCGCGCGCGCGGCGGCGGCGGACGGCGAAGCGCGCACGGTCGCCGTGCGCGTCGGCGCGCGCACCGTGCAGGCGCGCGTGCTCGCACGATCCGCGTTCGCGCCGGGCGTGGCGGTCGCGGGGCCCGCGGTCGTGCACGACGACGGCGCGACGCTGTGGCTGCCGCCTTCGTGGCGCGCGGTCGCGCGAGCGGACGGCACGCTCGCGCTCACGCTTTCGGGCCCGCGCGGGAGGAAGCCGTGAGCGCGCGCGATCGCAAGTTCGACGGCGTGGCCCTCGCGCTGCACCAGGGACTGCTGACGGCGTGCGCCGAGGAGATGGGCGCGACGCTCATGCGGTCGGCGCATTCACCGAACATCACCGAGCGCCTCGATCACTCGTGCGCGGTGTTCGACGCCGACGCGCGGCTCGTCGCGCAGGCGGCGCACATTCCCGTGCACCTCGGCAGCATGCCGCGCGCCGTGGAAGTGGCGCGCGAACTCGGACCGTTTTACGCCGGAGACGCGGTGCTCCTGAACGACCCCTTTGCCGGGGGCACGCATCTGCCGGACCTCACGCTGGTGACGCCCGTGTTTCTGCATGAGAAGGAGGGGGCCTCCGGCCCCCGCGCTCACGCGCATGCTGCGCATGCTTCTTCTGCGGGGAATCGCCGGGTGGGTCGGGAACTCCTTCTGCGGGGGCGAGGGGCGCGCCCGGCATGCCCGACTACTTCGTCGCCAGCCGTGCGCATCATGCGGACGTCGGCGGCGCGGCGCCGGGGTCGTTGCCGATCGCGCGCGAGGTCTACGAAGAAGGCTTCCGGATTCCGCCGGTCTTCCTGCGGCGTGCGGGCGTCCTGCAGGACGCGGTGCTCGCGCTGCTGCTCGCGAACGTGCGCACGCCCGACGAGCGCCGCGCCGATCTCGCGGCGCAGATGGGCGCGCAGGACACCGGCGAGCGCCGGCTGCGCGAACTCGCCGTGCGCGAGGGCGCGCGAGCCTTCATCGCCGCCACGCGCGCGCTGCTCGACGCGACGGAGAAGCGCGCGCGCGCCGGCTTCGCGCGCCTGCCGCGCGGCACGTGGACGTTCGCCGACGCGCTCGACGACGACGGGCTGTCGTCCGCGCCCGTGCGCATCGCCGTCACGCTCACGCTCGACGGGCGCGGCGCCACGCTCGATTTCTCGGACTCCGCGCGCCAGGCCGCGGGCCCGGTCAACGCCGTGCTCGCGGTCACGAAGGCCGCCTCGCTCTACGCGCTGCGCTGCGTGCTCGGCGACGACGTCGCGGTCAACGACGGCCTGCTGCGCACGGTGCGCGTGATCGCGCCCGAGGGCAGCGTCGTGAATCCGCTGCCGCCCGCCGCCGTCGGCGCGGGCAACGTCGAGACGTCGCAGCGCATCGTGGACACGGTGATGGGCGCGCTCGCGCTCGCGCTGCCCGGGCGCGTGCCCGCGGCGAGCGCCGGCACGATGAACAACCTGCTGCTCGGCGGCACCGACCCGCGCACCGGCCGCGCGTTCGCGTACTACGAGACGATCGGCGGCGGCCACGGCGCCGGTCCGTCGTGGAACGGCGCGAGTGCGATGCAGACGCACATGACGAACACGCGCAACACGTCCGCCGAGGCGCTCGAACACGCGTGCCCCGTGCGTGTCGTGGAGGCGCGCATCCGTCGCGGCAGCGGTGGCCGCGGACGCTTCCGCGGCGGCGACGGCATCGTGCGTTCGCTCGAGATGCTCGCGCCCGCGCGCGCCACGGTGATCGCCGATCGCCGCGTGCGCGGCCCCTGGGGACTCGCCGGCGGCGAAAGTGGAAAGCCCGGCGAGAACGTCACGCGCGAGCATACGAAGGCGAACCCGCGCCGCAGACCCGGCAAGTTCACGGTTGACCTCCCGAAAGGCGCGGTGCTAACCGTGGCCAGTCCCGGCGGTGGTGGCTGGGGCCGCCGCACTCCGGCCGGCCCGAAGCGCCGCTCCTGATCTCTCTCCTGCTCCATCACACGGAGGTGTGCATGTCACGCCTGCTTCGTTTCGCTCCCGTCGTCTTCGCGCTGATCGGCGCGGCGCTGCTGCTGCCGTCCCGTGGCGCCACGGTGCCGCTCTACGCCGCCCGCACGGGCCTGCAGTGTGGAACGTGCCACTTCGATCCCAACGGTGGCGGCGGCCGCAACGAGTTCGGCTTCGCCTTCGCCAAGAATCGCCACGCGATCGAGCCCGAGACGGCCGGTGAGTTCGCGGACCTCGCGCTGCGCAACCGCGTCGGCGACGACTTCTCGCTCTACTTCGGGCTCAACCAGCGCTTCATGCTGCTCGCCGACCATCAGGACGTCGGCGACCTGCCCGATGCGTCGGGCTTCTTCAACATGGAGAGCGGCATCCACCTGACGTTCCAGCCGACGTCGCGCCTCACGATGTCGTACTCGAACATCACGGCGCCCAGCGGCATCGCGTCCACGCGCGACGCATGGGGCATGATCGCGTTCGGCTCGCACTACCTGCGCGCCGGCCAGTTCCGCGTTCCGTTCGGGCTTCGCATGGACGACCACTCGGTCGCCACGCGCAACACGTTCCTCGAGTACCAGAGCGGCCAGCGCTTCCTGCCCTACGACCCGCACTCGTCCGATCGCGGTGTCGAGTTCGGCGCGTCGCACGGCAACTTCTTCGGTCGCACGTCCTGGACGAACGGCGTGAGCGCGCTCGGCCACCCCGCCGTCGCCCGGCCGTCACCCGCAGGCGATCGCGGCCAAGGTCGGTTACGCGATGCCGAAGTACCAGGGCGGCCTGTCGGTGTACGACGAGTGGCACGCGAGCAGTCCCACGGCCAGCGTGCGTTCCTCGCGCTGGGGCTACTACGGCATGACGCACACGGGCCCGGTGGCGCTGCTCGGCGAAATCGCCGCGGGCACCGACCAGAACGAGACCGAGTCCGGCATCACGCGCCGGAACCTGCTCGCGTACTGGGCGGAGGCCGACTGGGCGCCGCACCGCCAGTACAACCTGCGCGTGCGCTACGACCACGCCGAGATGGACCGTTCGAGCGACGATCTCTCGCGCGACCTGAACAGCTACAACCGGTACGCGATCGAGGGCGAGTACGTGCCGCTTCCGTTCGCGGAGATCCGCTGGACGTTCCGGTTGATCGATCCCGTCGCCGAGAA
Organism: Candidatus Eiseniibacteriota bacterium; assembly: GCA_016710095.1. Lineage (GTDB taxonomy): Bacteria > Eisenbacteria > RBG-16-71-46 > RBG-16-71-46 > RBG-16-71-46 > CAIXRL01. Next base: position 193,181 of record JADJLL010000001.1, read on the forward strand.
GGACGCGTTCGACACCAAGATCCCGAACGAGAAGCAGGGCTACATCCAGTTCCACTTCTCGTACTGAGCCGTTCGCGGCACGAGCACACGAAGCGGCCCCGGAGGAGCGAATCCTCCGGGGCCGCTTTCGTTCAGGGCGTCGCCGCCGTCAGTGGAGCCGGAAGTCGTACGGCCGCGCCACCCACACGGCCACCGCGTGACCGTTGGTCAGCGCCGGCGTGAACACGCTCGCGCGCGCCGCCGCGAGCGCGGCGGGATCGAGCATCGGCACCGAGTGCCTGGCGTCCACGACCGCGTCCTTCACGCGGCCGTCGCGCCCGACGAGCATGCGCACGACCACGCGCCCTTCGACGCCGGCCTCGCGCGCGATGTCGGGGTAGACGACTTCCGGGCTCGAGACGAGCGCGGGGTACTCGTCCACGATCACGAAGTCGCCGATGCCGGGCACGGGTTCGACCATTCCCGGATCGGTGCCGCCGCCGGGGTCACCGGACGGCGTGCTCGAACCACCGGGCTCGCCCGTCTCGGGGCCGCCGGTCGTCGCCGGCTGCGACGTGACGGGATCCGGCGCGATCACGTCCGGCACGGGGCTCGGGCAGCGCGATCCGGCGCGGCCGGCGGCGATCGGCGGGTTCGCCGGGCCAGCGGCTCGATCGGCGGCCGGCGCCTCCGGGCCTCGCCGGCTCGGACCGGAATCTCGGCCGGCGTTGGCGCGCGACCTGCATGCGGGGCAGCGCCAGCATCAGCGCCGCGAACACGGTCACGAGCAGAGCGGTCGCACTCGCCGAGGCGCGCGCCATGCGGCGGTCCTGGTCGGCGAGCAGCTCGGATGCTCCGTACGGCATGAAATCCTTGAGCGCCATGAATGACCTCCGTGGGTGGCGCCCGGGCCACGAAGCGTGGGATCGGGCGCGGGGTTTTCGCCCCGCGCTTCTCCTTACGCACAGTCTCCGCCCGGCATTCCCACGGGCGCAATGGCGAACTGTGTTCCCCGCGCTCAGGCGGGCGAGATCTCTCCACGGCGCAGGGCCGCGAGCTTCGCCGCCACGCGCGAGCGCGTGAGCGTGGTGCCGTCGGCCGCCGAGAGCCGCACCGCGGCCTCGGGCACGTGGTTCAGGAACTGGTCGTTCTGCAGTCCCACGAGCACGGTCGGGCGCTCGGCGCAGCGCCGGCGCAGCGTTTCGAGCGCCTCGTCGCCGAGCGAGATGCGCGAGCACACCGCGATCACCTGCGCGGTGGGCGAGGCGCCGCCCGAGGGCACGCCTTCCGCGGCGAGGTCGGCCGCGAACGTGCCGCCGTGCGCGAACTCGGGCTCGTCCACGGACCAGCCACCCGTACGCGCGGCCGCGGGCAGTTCGCCCTCGACGCGCAGTCCGCGGTCGACGATGCGCGCGAGGCGCTCCTTCCAGTCGGACGGCGTGAGCGACGCGAGCGGCTGCGCGAGTTCCTCCGCCGTGGGCTCGGGGCGCGACGTGTCGAAGTGCTGGAGCCGCGGGCGCGAGGCGTCGAACGGCATGCGGTCGATCTTGCCCTCGACGAGCAGGTCGGCGAGCTGCAGCCGCGCGCGGCGGACCTCTTCGTTCCAGTGCGCGTACAGCAGCAGGTCGCAGCCCGCGGACAGCGCGAGCGCGCCGGCCTCGGCGGGCGTGCGGCCCGCGGCGGCGCCCTGCATCTCGAGCGCGTCCGTCACGCAGACGCCGCGGAAACCGACGAGGTCGCGCAGCAGCGTGGTCGCGATCGTGCGCGAGAACGTGCCCGGCTTCTCGCTGTCGAGCTTGCGGTAGACGACGTGCGCGGTCATGACCGAGTCGGCGTCGAGGTTCGCGTGGAACGGCGCGAGCTCGCGCCCTCCATCTGGCCGGAGCCGCGGTCGCACACGGGCAGCGTCACGTGCGAGTCGGTGCGCGTGTCGCCGTGCCCGGGGAAGTGCTTGAGGCAGGACGCGAGCCCCTGCGCGCGGAAGCCGCGCAGCACCGCGGCGACCAGCTGCGAGACCTGCTCGGGCGTGGTGCCGTAGGCGCGCGGGCCGATCACGGGATTGTCGGGTTCGCTGTGCACGTCGGCGACGGGCGCGAAGTTCCAGTCGAAGCCCAGCGCGCGCAGCCGCCGCGCGGTGACGCTCGCGACCCACTCGACGTCCTCCGCCGTGCCGCCGCGGGCGAGCAGCCCGGCGTTGGGCGGCACCACGAGGTGCCCGGCCAGCTGCGAGACCCAGCCGCCTTCCTCGTCGAGCGCGAAGAACAGCCGGCGCGGACGCGCGAGTGCGCGCAGGTGCGCGATCTTCGCGCGCAGGTCCTCGAGGTCGCCGAAGTCGCGCCGGAACACGATCACGCCAGCGGGCGGGTACTGTGCGAAGTCACGCTCCCAGGCCGGAGTGAAGCCTTCCGGCGGGAGTCCGATCACCATGCGTCGGGCGATACCGCGTTGAGCGTCCATAGAGGCGGCGCAGCGTGGGGGAGGGTCCCGGGACTGTCAACCATTTCGTGACCACCCCGTCCGTCACTCGTTCGGACGCGATCGTGCAATTCGCCCGTCGCGGGAGGCCCGATCGCGGGCTACTATGCGGGGAATCGCCCCCGCATGCGCGGCTCCACGCCGCGTGACCACGAGGAGAACGCCCCTGAACCGGAACACGCTCCGAATCCCCGCCGTGCTGCTCGGCCTCGCCTGCCTGACGGCGATTCCGGCCGTCTCCATGGCCGCGGCCAAGTCGAAGCCGGCGAAGCCCACCGCGTCCGCGGCCCGCAAGGGCGCCGGAGCGGGAGCGCTCACGCTCGTCTACGGCGACGACCACGTGTTCGGCGTCGTCGCGCCCGAGGGCTGGGCCGTGGACGACTCGAGCGGCCTGGGCTCGCGCATCCGCGTCGTGCTGTATCCGCGCGGGCAGAAGTGGGACAACGCCCCGACCGTCATGTACGTGAATCCGCTGCACCAGGACGCGCGCCGTCCCAAGACGCTCACGCAGATGATCGTGCACGACGTCGAGCAGTTCCAGAAGGCGAACCCGCGCGGCAAGGTCGTCGCGGCGCCCATGATCCGAACGGCCAAGGGCAAGACCGCGCAGGTGCGCTACTTCGCGCCCGCCGCCGGTGAGCCCTCCGAAGCGGTCGCGTACATCGAAGAGCCGGATCTCGTCATGCTGCTCGTGCTCTCCTCGCGCGAGCCCGGCGGCTTCCAGAAGACCCTGCCCGCCTTCCACTCGCTCGTGGAACACTACGAGTTCGTCGGCGGCAACATCCAGACTCCTTCCGCGCGCTGATGGCCATCCGCACTTCGCAGAAGAGCGAGCGCTTCACGGAGTCGGTCATCCGCGAGATGACCCGCCTCGCGAACGCGCATGCCGCGGTGAACCTCTCGCAGGGCTTCCCGGACTTTCCCGCGCCGGAGGAGATCAAGCAGGAGGCCGCGCGCGCGGTGATGGCGGACGTGAACCAGTACGCCGTCACCTGGGGCGCCAAGCGCCTTCGCGACGCGCTCGTCGCCAAGCAGCAGCGCTTCACCGGGCTTTCGTTCGATCCCGAGCGCGAAGTCGTCGTGTGCTGTGGCGCCACCGAGTGCATGGCCGCCACGATGATGGCGCTCGTGGACCCGGGCGACGAAGTGATCATCTTCGAGCCGTTCTACGAGAACTACGGCCCCGACGCGATCCTGTCCGGCGCGACGCCGCGCTTCGTGCGCCTGCGCGAGCCCGACTGGACGTTCGATCCGGCCGAACTCGAGGCCGCGTTCTCCAACCGCACGCGCGCCATCGTGGTGAACACGCCCAACAACCCGACCGGCAAGGTGTTCACGCGCGCCGAGCTCGAGGCGATCGCGGCGCTGTGCCGCAAGTGGGACGTCACCTGCATCACCGACGAGATCTACGAGCACATCGTCTTCGAGGGCGAGCACGTGTCCATGGCGTCGCTCGAAGGCATGCGCGAGCGCACGGTGACCATCTCGGGGCTTTCCAAGACCTGGAGCGTCACCGGCTGGCGCATCGGCTGGTGCCTGGCGCCGCCGGAGGCCACGAACGCCATTCGCAAAGTGCACGACTTCCTCACGGTCGGCGCGCCCGCGCCGCTGCAGGAAGCCGCCGCCGTCGCGCTCGCGATGCCGGACGACTACTACCGCCGTCTCGCCGAGGGCTACCGCGAAAAGCGGGCGTATCTCGTACCCGCGCTCGCCGATAACGGCTTCGGGACTTTCGCCCCGAGGGGCGCGTACTACTGCATGACGGACATTTCGAGCTTCGGATTTCCCGACGACGTGAGCTTCGCCCGCTTCCTCATCACCGAGGTGGGCGTGGCCGCGGTGCCGGGATCGAGTTTCTATTCGGATCCGGAGGCTGGTCGGCAGCGTCTGAGGTTTCACTTCGCACGCCGCCGGGAAACGCTGGAAGCCGCCGTCGAACGCCTGCAGCACCTCAAGTCCCGCCTCCCGGCGGGGCGCGGTCACTGAACCCGGGGATCACCCACATCATGTCCATGAAGCGCAAGTCCTCCCTCGGTCCACTCGTCGTGGCCATGTCGCTCTCGGTGCTGCTCGGCTTCGGCCTCGCGCGCGCACTGCGCGCCGGTGACGACCTGCGCAGCAACCTCGACCTGTTCAACAACGTGCTCTACCTCGTGCAGCAGAACTACGTCGAGTCCCCGGACAACGAGAAGCTGATCAAGGGCGCGATCGACGGCATGCTGAAGACGCTCGATCCGCACTCGGTGTTCCTGCCGGAGAAGCGCGCCCAGCAGATGGACGAGCAGTTCCACGGCGAGTACTCGGGCATCGGTGTGCAGTTCGACATCCAGGACAACAAGATCGTCGTGATCTCGCCGCTCGAGGGCACGCCGGCCTACCGGCTCGGCATCCGCGCGGGCGACAAGATCGTCGAGATCGACGGCAAGCCGCTCAAGAAGGGCATCAACAACGACGACGTCTTCAAGCTGCTCCGTGGCCCGACGGGTTCCACCGTGTCGGTCACGATCGAGCGCGAGACCGAGCCGGAGCACATGCACTTCACGATCGAGCGCGCGAAGATTCCCATCGAGAGCATCCCGTACGCCTACATGATCCGTCCGGGCGTCGGTTACGTGCGCATCATCCGGTTCGCGCAGACGACCGGTGACGAGCTCGAAGCCGCGATCGCGAAGCTGCGCGGCCAGGGCATGAAGAGCCTGCTCATCGACCTGCGCTCGAACTCGGGCGGTCTGCTGTCGCAGGCCGTGGACGTGCTCGATCAGGTCGTGCCCGACAACCGCCGTCTCGTGTACACGCGCGGCCGCATCACGTCGTCGAACGCCGACTACTACTCGACCAATCGCCCGGGCAAGTGGACGGACGGCCCGATCGTCGTGCTCGTGGATCACGGCAGCGCGTCGGCGAGCGAGATCGTCTCGGGCGCGGTGCAGGATCTCGACCGCGGCCTCGTCGTCGGCATCAACACGTTCGGCAAGGGCCTCGTGCAGAACCAGATGAACCTGACGCAGGGCAAGCTCCTGCTCACGATCGCCCGCTACTACACGCCGAGCGGCCGCGGCATCCAGCGCGACTACTCGAAGTTCGGCGACCAGGAGGAGTACCAGGAGGACGCGTACCGCGAGGACGTGCCTTCCGACTCGGCGCTGCAGGCGCGTCCGAAGTTCAAGACGTCCACCGGCCGTCTCGTGTACGGCGGCGGCGGCATCTACCCCGACGTCGTCATCAAGGACCCGCCGAACCTCACGCGTCCCGAGGTCGAGTTCATCACGAAGCGCGTCGGCTTCGAGTTCGCGACGCACTACGTGACCAAGCACCCGGAGACGAAGTGGACGCCGGAGGCGCTCGACCAGCGCTTCACGCTGACGCCGGACGACTGGAAGAACCTGCGCCAGATCGTGGACAACAAGAAGATCGTCATGAACGACTCGGTGTGGACCGCGGAGAAGCCGTTCATCCTCCGTCAGGTGCGTGCCGAACTGGCGAGCGCGACGCTCGGCTCGCTCGATCGCTACCGCATCGCGGTCGAGGACGATCCGCAGCTGAACGCGGCGCTGGGGATGTTCCCGCGCGCGCAGCAGCTGCTCGCGACGGCGGCGTCACGCCACTCGGAGCCGGGACCGGTGGATGGTCCGGCGCCGAAGGATCCGCGCAAGGCCGCCGCATCGGACGGCAAGGAGCGGAAGAAGTAGCGCGAAACCGCGAACGCACGAAGCCCCGCCGGAACGCATCCGGCGGGGCTTCGTGCTTCCCGGGGGGGCTGGGGGGGCGGGGGGGGGCGGGGGGGGGCGCCGGCGCCGCGGGGGCGGGCGGCCGGGGCGGAGGGGGGCGCGGGGAGCCCGGCCCGGGGGGCGCCCGGGCCGGGGCGCGGCGCGGGGGCCCCGGGGGCCGGGCGCGCCGGCGCCGCGGCCGCCGGCCGGGCGGGGCGGGCGGGGGGGGGGGGGGGGGGGGGGGGGGGGGGCACGGCGGGGGGGGGGCGGGGGGCGGGCGGCGGCCGGCGGGGGGGGAGGGGGCGGCCGGCGGGGGCGGCCGGGCGGGGGGCCGGGGTCTTGCGGGGGCGGGGGGGCCGCGCCGGGGAGGGGGGGGGCCGGGCGGGGGGGGGGGGGGGCCCGGCCCGGCGGGGCCCGGGGGCGGCCCCCCGGTCCCGCGGCGCGGCGGGGGGGCGGGCGGCCGCGGCCGCCCCCGACCCGTCCCCGGGGCGGGGCCGGGGCGGGGGGGGGGGGGGGGCGGGGGGCGGGGGGGCGGGCGGGCGCGGGGGGCGCGCCCCCCGGCCCGGGCCCCCGTGATTCGGACATCACCGGCTCAGGGACAGAACGCCGGTGCGCTCAGCGACGAGCGCCCGCTGCCGGCGGCCACGAGCCACAGCGAAAGATCGTTCGCGCCGAGCTGGCCATTGCCGTCGTAGTCGCCGCGGCCGGGGTTCTGCAGCGTGCCGTAGTCCTGCAGCCACAGCGAGACGTCGTTCGCCCCGGCGCCGTTCATGCCGTCGAGGTCGAGTATCGCGCAGGGCGCCGAGCCGAGCAGCACTCCGTCGGCGTGGAACTTCGCGGTGATCGGGCCCGCCTGCGCGACGAGGTTGCTCCCCGCGCCGACGATCGTGAACTGCGCGCGGCCCGCGGCGTCCGTGAGCTTCGACACCGTGCGCTGCGCGCAGTGCGACGTTCGCGGCGGGGTCGAGCGAGGCCGTCGCGAGGCGCACGTCGAACGTGTTCGAGAAGTCCACGAAGATCCGGATGCCCGGCATCGGGTTGTTCGCGAGATCGCGCAGGACGATCTCGAATCGGCCGGTGCCGTCGTCGGCGCCGACGCCATTCCAGCCCACGATCACGATGTGGCTCGGGATCGTCGAGTTCGCGGGATTCCAGATGTCCGCGAGTGCGGGCGCGGCGCAGAGCATCATCGCGAGCGCGGCGGTGAGGATTCTCATGCGTGCCTCCGGAGGAGGAGGGAGTTCGTCCGGTCCGTGTTCGCGGCGGACGGGCGAAAGTCTACGCCCGGGATCGGGGCCGGCGCCACGGCGCACAGGGTTCCCGCCGAGCCGGTCACGGGCAGAACGGGGAGGCGCTCTCGGCCGAGTTCCCACGGCCGAACGCTTCGAGCCAGACCGACAGATCGTTCGCGCCGAGGGCGCCGCTGCCGTCCCAGTCGCCCCGTCCGTAGGGAAGTCCCGTCCCGAAGTCGCCGAGCCACAGCCCGAAGTCGTTCGCGCCTGCGCCGTTCACGCAGTCGAAGTCGAGCAGCGAGACGTGCGTCGTGCCGAGCAGCACGTCCGCCGCCCACACCTTCGCGACCAGCAGCGAGGGCTGCGCCGTCCGGTTGCTGCCGCATCCGAGCACCGTGAAGCTCGCGACGCCGGCGGGGGAGGTGAGCCGGCGGACGGTGCGCGCGGCGCAGTTCACAGCCTCCTCGGGATCCCGCGGGTCGGCCGCGAGTTGAAGTTCGGGAATCGCGCCGAAGTCGAGCGTCACCCACACGCCGTCGACCGGGTTGTTCGCGAGGTCGCGAACGATCACGTCGAACCGGCCGGCGTCGCGGTCGGGAATGCCGTCGTGCATCGCCACGACCTGCAGGTGCGGCGGCACCGTCGAGTTCGCGGGCCAATGAAAGTCGGCCGCGGCGATCGTGGGCATCGAGCACAGCGCGAGGGACGCGAGCAGAGGGAGTGTCTTGCGCATGGCGCCTCCGGCGTCGCGCGCGGCCTTCCGGGCCGCGCGCACGCCGGAACTGTACTCCCGGGCGAAGCCGGCCGCCTCAGTGCCTCGGCGCGGTCTCCGCGAGCCCGACCTGGCGCAGCATCCACGCGTAGTCGAAGGCGATCTCGCGCAGCGCGTCGTACCGCCCGCTCGCGCCGCCGTGGCCCGCGCCCATGTTGCACTTGAAGAGCAGCGGGTTCGTGTCGGTCTTGAGCGTGCGCAGCTTCGCGACGTACTTGGCGGGCTCCCAGTAGCCGACCTGCGAGTCGTTCAGGCTCGTCTTCACGAGGATCGACGGGTAGGCCTTCGCCTCGAGGTTGTCGTACGGCGAGTACGCGCGGATCCACGCGTATTCCTCGGCGACCTTGGGATTGCCCCACTCCTCGAACTCGCCGACCGTGAGCGGCAGCGATTCGTCGAGCATCGTGTTGATGCAGTCCACGAACGGCACCTGCGACAACACGCCGTGGAAGAGGTCCGGCCGCAGGTTCGTGATCGCGCCCATGAGCAGCCCGCCGGCGCTGCCGCCCTGCGCGACGAGCCGGTCGGAAGACGTGCGCTTCGTCGCGCACAGGTGCTCGGCGCACGCGACGAAGTCCGTGAACGTGTTCTTCTTGTTCGCCATGCGGCCGTCGTCGTGCCACGCCTTGCCGAGGTCGCCGCCGCCGCGGATGTGCGCGAGCGCGTACACCATGCCGCGATCCACGAGGCAGAAGCGGTTCGGGTTGAAGAGCACGTTCGACGACATGCCGTACGAGCCGTACGCGTAGAGCAGGCACGGCGCGCTGCCGTCGCGCGGCGTGTCGCGGCGCGAGAGCAGCGTGAGCGGCACGCGCACGCCGTCGGCCGCGACGGCCTCGGTGCGCTCGAGCACGTACGACTCGGGGTTCCAGCCCCCGAGCACCTCGGTGCGCTTGCGCATCGTGGACTCGAGCGTGCGCGGGTCGAGGTCGTACACCGACGGCGGCGTGAGGAACGACTGGTAGCCGTAGCGGAAGAACGTGGTTTCGAACTCCTCGTTCGCGCCCGGCCCCACGGCGTATGCCGCCTCGTCGAACGCCACGCGCATCGAGGCGCGCGTCGCGAGGTCCATGACGACGATCTGCGGCAGCGCACGCTCGCGCTCGGTCCACACGAGGTGGCCGGCGAAGCAGTCGATGCCGGTGATCATCACGTGATCGCGGTGCGCGACGAGTTCGGTCCAGTGCTCGGGCGAAGGACTCGCGACCGGCGCGGTCACGATCCGGTAGTTGCGGCCCGTGTCGTTCGCGCGGATGTAGAACTCGCCGCCGCGGTGCTCGACGAAGTACTCGCGGTCCTGCACGCGTGGCGCGACCATCGTCCACTCGCCGCCGGGCTGCGTGGCGTCGAGCACGCAGACCTCGCTCGTCGTGTGGCTCGCGCGGGTCTGCACCAGCCACGCGCCGCTGCGCGTGAGCGAGACGTACACGTCGAACCGCTCGTCGAGCTCCTCGTACACGAGCGTGTGCTCGGACGTACCGAGCGTGTGCCGGTACAGCCGGTACGAACGCTTGGAGACCGCGTCCTCCTGCGCGTAGAACAGCGTGCGGCCGTCGGCGCTCCACGCGACCGACGTGACGCGCTCGGCGGTGACGTCGAGCAGCTCGCCCGTGGCGGGGTTCTTCACGCGCAGCTGGTACTGCCGATAGCCGTTCGAGTCGGTGCTGTACGCGAGCAGCGAGCCGTCGGGGCTCACTTCGTACGCGCCGATCGCCATGAATGGGTGGCCCTCGGCGAGCGCGTTCACGTCGAGCATCATCTGCTCGGCGCCGTCCTCGCCGCGCTTGCGGCAGTGGAACGCGTACTGGCGGCCTTCTTCCGTGCGCGTGTAGTAGAGCCACTCGCCACGGCGGTAGGGCACCGACAGGTCGGTCTGCTGGATGCGCGAGAGCATTTTGGCGTAGAGCGTGTCCTGCAGTTCCTGAGAGCCGTGCATCCACGCGTCGGCGTACGCGTTCTCGGCCTCGAGGTACGCGAGGACGGCGGGATCTTCCTTGTCGCGGAGCCACGCGTAGTCGTCACGGCGGGTCTCGCCGTGGAGCGTGGTGACGACGGGCTTCTTGTCGGCGACGGGAGGCTCGGCCGGGATACCGCGGAGTTCGAAGGTGGGCATGAGAGTGTGAGCGGGAGCGGGTCGAACGGCAGTGCGCGACGGAGCAGGAGGGGCGCCGGTCATGGCCGCCCTCACCCGTCATCGGTCGCGGGAGCGATTTCGTTCAGCGGGAACTGGTGGCGGCGCGTCCGGCCACGCGGACCGAGACCGGGTCGCCTTCGCCGATGCCCATGCGTTCGGCGATGTCGCCGCCGACCTGGGCGATCTCGAGGCGTCCGCTCGATCCGATGATGGCGACGATCGTGCCGACCGGCGCGTCGCCGTACGAGCGCGCGAGCGCGCCCACGCGGCGGTCGAGCAGGCGCACGTCGAACGCCTCGTCTGCGGCGTCCGCCCCGAAGGCGCGGGCGATCGCTTCGGACGTCAGGTTCGTGAGGGCGTTGCCGAACCGGTCGATGAACACCACCCGGCCGTTCAGCTGGTCCCCGTCGATCGTCGGGTGCGCCTGCGGCAGCCGCACGGGATCGGTGACCGCGGGGCCGAACGCCTCGAGCGGCACGCCGCGCGTGATGTGGCCGGCGACGGGCGCGAAGATGTCGCGGCCGTGGAACGTGCGGCTCACCGGACGGCGGAACCAGCGCTCCTCGACGAGTTCGTGCACGACGGCGTCGGGGTCGGAGAGCGCCCACTCGAGCAGGCCGTTGTCCGGCCCGACGAAGAACTGGTGGCGCGCACGGACCGCGAGCGCGCGTCGGCGCGTGCCGACGCCCGGATCCACGACGGCGAGGTGAATGGTCTCCGGCGGAAAGTCGTGCGCCGCGGCTTCGAGCACGAACGCGCCGCGGGCGATGTGGCCGGGCGGGATCGTGTGGTTCAGGTCCACGACGTGCGCTTCGGGCGCGACGGTCTGGATCACGCCGTGCACGACGCCCACGAACCAGTCCTGCGTGCCGAAGTCGGACAGGAACGTCACGATGGGGCGAGGCATGAGGACACTCTCCGGAAGAGGTGGTGTCGTCGGAAGGGGGACTGCCGGGAGGCCGCGCGCACACTAACACAGCGGCCGAACGCCGAGCGGGATGCGCTTGTGTGAGCGCTCGTGCATCCCGATACTGCGGCCGCGCATCAGTAGCGGACCCGAATCCATCCCGAAAGGCCCGCCATGATTTCCGGACTCGAAGCGCTCGCGCGGCTGCGCGAGGGCAATCGCCGTTTCGTCGCCGACCGCAGCAGCTCCTCGGCGCTCGTGGACCACCAGCGCCGGCTCCAGCTCGTCTCGGGCCAGGAGCCGTTCGCGATCATCCTCGGCTGCTCCGATTCGCGGGTGCCCGCCGAGCTCATCTTCGATCTCGGTTTCGGCGACCTGTTCGTGATCCGCGTCGCCGGCAACATCGTCGCGCCCTCGCTCGTCGGCAGCGTCGAGTTCGCCGCCGCGCGCTTCGGCACGCGGCTCGTGGTCGTGCTCGGCCACACGCAGTGCGGAGCGGTCGTCGCGACGCTCGAAGAACTCACCGGACGCGCCACGACGCAGTCGCGCAACCTGCAGTCCATCGTGCACCGCGTGCGTCCCGCCGTGGAGACGCTGCTCGCCGGCCATCCGCACCTGAGCGACGACGAAATCGTGGACCAGGCGGTGAAGGCCAACGTGCGCGCGTCGGCCGATCACCTGCGCCACGGCTCGGAGCTGCTCGAAGGCCTGATCCAGAACGACGGCCTGCTGGTCGTGGGCGCGGAGTACTCGCTCGAAACCGGCGTCGTCGAGTTCTTCGACGGCGTGCCCGAAGGCGTCCTCGACTGACGGTGCGCCGCACGCACCCACACTTCTCCACGACGAAAGGCCCCGCCATGCGCCCGGACGGATTCCCGCAGCTCGTGCCCTACTGCTTCGTCGAGCGCGCGCACGAGTTCGTGCGCTTCCTCGTCGACGCGCTCGGCGGCGCGGAACTGCAGCGCTCGCTGCGCCCCGACGGCGCGATCGCGAACGCGATGGTCGCCTTCGACGGCGTCACGATCATGGTGAGCGAGAGTTCAGCCGACTTTCCCGCGATGCCGGGGTCGTACTACCTCTACGTCGCGGACGCCGACGCCGTGATCGCGAACGCGCTCGCGAAGGGCGCCACGCTCGTGATGCCCGCCGGCGACATGCCGTACGGCGAGCGCCAGGGCGGTGTGCGCGATCCCTTCGGCAACCTGTGGTGGATCTCGCAGCGCCTCGCGCCCGGGCCGTACGCGCACGATCCGTCCGCCGGCTCGCGCGTCGCGGCCACGTCGCGTGTGGTCGCCGCATCGCCGGCGGCCGTGTGGGACGCCATTCGCGATCCCGAAAAGCTGGCGCGCTGGTGGGGGCCCGAGGGTTTCACGAACGAGTTCGAGTCGTTCGACTTCCGCGTGGGCGGCGATTGGAAGTTCGTGATGCGCGGCCCGCAGGGCGCCGCGTATCCGAATCACCAGCGCTTCGTCGCGCTCGACGAAGACCGGCGGTTCGTGACCTGCCACGTGAACGCGCCGCACTACGTGCTCACGGTGACGCTCACGCCCGAAGGCGCGGGCACGCGTGTCGACTGGCGGCAGGAGTTCGAGTCCGACGACCTGTTCCGCCGCCTCGCCGAGTTCGTGCGTCCGGCCAACGAGCAGAACCTCGACCGGTTGCAGGCGGTGCTCGCGGCGACGCGCTGACGACGCGAGGGTTTCCGTGCGTGGCGCGAATGGCCCTCCGCTCGCACGTCGGTGGTACGCAGGCCGCATCGGGCCCATAGAGGGCAGGCCGGGGTTCCGCCGTTCTGCGGAGGCCCCCCACCGCTTCGCAGTGCGCGCTCCCCCGCAAGGAGCCGGTGAATGAACCGACTCACGCCGGCCTTCCGAACGCATCGATCGAATCACTGACCGCGTTGCTGACCGAGCTTCGCGATCGGCAGGCGTCGCTCGAGCGTCGCCTCGAGGATCTGCGCCGCGATCGCGACTTGAGCGAACAGCGGCTCGCCAGCGTGCTCGACGGCACGAACGCGGGCTCGTGGGAGTGGAACGTGAAGACGGGAGAGACCGTCTTCAACGAGCGCTGGGCCGAGATCGTCGGCTGGACCCTCGCCGAACTCGCGCCGGTGAGCATCCAGACCTGGCTCGATCTCGGGCATCCGGACGACCTGGGGGAGTCCGAGCGGCGGCTGAACCGCGTCTTCGCACGCGAGGACGAGCACTACGACCTCGAGTGCCGCATGCGTCATCGCGACGGCAGCTGGGTCTGGGTGCACGATCGCGGCAAGGTGATCGAGTGGGCCGAGGACGGTTCCCCTCTGCGCATGGCGGGCTCCCACACCGACATCACCGATCGCAAGCGCATCGAGACACAGCTGCGCGAGGACGAGGAGCTGTACCACGCGATCTTCGAGAAGAGCCGCGCCGTGAAGCTGCTGGTCGATCCGGTGACGGGGCAGCTCGTGGACGTGAACCCGGCGGGGTGCGCGTTCTACGGGTACACGCGGGAGCGCATGCAGTCCATGCGCGTGAGCGAGCTCAACCTGCTCGAACCGGAGATGATCCGGCTCGAAATGGAGCGCGCGCTTCACGAGCACAAAGGCTATTTCGAGTTCCGCCATCGTCTCGTGAACGGTGAGATCCGCGACGTCGAGGTCTACTCGAGCCCCGTGCGCATCGGCGGGCGCGAGTTGCTCAACTCGATCGTGCACGACGTGACCGAACGCCGCCGCGCGCAGGATGCGCGTGTCGCGCTCGAGCACCAGCTGCAGCAGGCGGAGAAGGCCGAGAGCCTCGCCCGCATGGCGGGCGCCGTCGCGCACCGGTTCAACAACCAGCTGCAGGCGATGCTCGGCAACCTCGAGCTCACGCGGTTGGCGCTCGCCCCCGGCGATCCCGCGGCGAGCCTGCTCGGATCTTCGATCCGGGCGACGCTCGAGGCGGCGCAGCTGGGCGATCTCATGCTGACGTACCTCGGCCAGAAGCCCGGCCGCCCGGAGCCGATCGACGTCCCGGAGTTCTGCCGCGACCGCCTCGAGCGATTCCGCGCGGCGTTGCGGGCCGACGCGATGCTCGAGCTCGAGGATTCCGCCGGCTCGTGCTTCGTGACGGCGGACCCGCAGCAGCTCGCGGTCGTGATCGGTCACCTGCTCGTGAACGCCGCCGAGTCCCGGGAACAGGGGCGTGTGCGTGTGCGGCTGCACGTGTCGTGCGTTTCGCCTTCGGCGCTGGGCGAGCGAGTCCGGCTTCCGCACGACTGGCGTCCCGCCGAGGGCGCTCATGCGTGCATCGCGGTGGAGGACGACGGCGCAGGGATCGAGCCGGAGGACCTCGAGAAGATCTTCGACCCGTTCTACTCGACGAAGTTCACCGGTCGCGGCATGGGCCTGTCCGCCGCGCTCGGGCTCGTGCGCATGCACGGCGGCGCGATCGCCGTGGACAGCACGCCCGGGACCGGCAGCACGTTCCGCGTGTACCTGCCCGCGCAGGGGTGAGGTTGCCGCCTCACCCCACCATCGTGTCCAGGAGCCTCCACGCGCTGTCCACCGTCAGGCGGTCGAGGCAGCGCAGGTCGTCGCAGACGTCGCGGTGGCAGGGGCTGCACTCGACGCGCGCGTAGTGCGCGCGGTGGCCCTCGCGCTCGGGGTAGGGGAAGAACATCGCCGGGCGGTTGCGGCTCATGAGTCCCAGCGTGCGCGCGCCGCTCGCGACCGACGTATGCAGCGGGCCCGTGTCGCCGCTCACGAACGCGGCGCACAACGACTGCAGCGCCACGAATCGCGCGATCGGCCAGCCCGACACCACGAACGCGCGCGGCGACGCCAGCTGCGCCACGCACGCGCGCGCCGCTTCTTCCTCGCCCGGGCCCGCGGTGAAGAGCGCGACCGCGCCGGGGCGTGACTCGAGCAGGTGCTTCGCGAGCGCGACGAAGCGCTCGACCGGCCAGCGCCGCGTGGGCCAGCGCGCGCCGGCGTGGAAGCCGACGAGCGTCGCGCCGATCGGCACGCCCATCGCGCGCAGCCCGTCGCGCGCCTCACCGACCGCGGCGAGGCCCACGTGCAGGCGCGGCGTCGCCGGTTCGGCGGGCACGGGCCAGCCGAGCGCCGCGACGCTCGCGAGGTGGAAGCCGGTCGACGACAGCGTGCGCGGTCGCGCGTGGTGCGTGTAGAGCGCCGAGCGCCAGCCCTTGTTCGGATAACCCGAGCGCGCGCGTGCCCCGCTGGCGAACGTCCAGATCGCCGTGCGCGGATTGCAGAAGCAGTCGATCGTCACGTCTGGCCCCCACGCGCGCATGTCGCGGATCAACGCGAACGTCTCGGCGGCCGACGGCTTGCCGGAGATCGTGAAGAGGCGCTCCACGCGCGGGTCCCCGGCGAGCAGCGGCGCCAGTCCGCGCTCGAGCACGTAGCCGATCTTCGCGTTCGGGCACGCGGCGCGCGCCGCCTCGAGGGCGGGGAGCGTCAGGCACACGTCGCCCAGGAACCGCGGGCGGACGAAGAGAATCTTGCGGACGTCGGAGGGATTCATGGGCCTCGCGCGGCGCGGGTGAGTAGAATGCGCGCACCGTAACCGACCCTCCCCACACCGTGCCACCACGAGTCGATTCGCCGAGGTAGCGAGTGAGCCACGATTCCGAGCGCCCCGCGCACGCGATCGAAACGAACGCCGTCCACGGTCCGCACACCGAGCATCGTGGTCCGGTCAGCACGCCGATCGTCCACAGCGCCACGTTCACGTTCGAGAAACTCGAGGACATGGTCGAGCAGCAGCGGCTCGACACTGCGGGCTCGTTCTACCAACGCAAGGGCCACCCGACGATCTTCGCGACCGAAGAGCGCCTCGCGCTGCTCGAAGGCTGCGAGGCGGCGCTGCTGTTTCCCTCCGGCATGGCGGCGATCTCGACGGTGTTCCTCACGCTGCTGCGCACGGGCGAACATCTCGTGTGCGTGGACCCGTGCTACGGCGGCACGCAGGCGCTGCTCGCGTGGGGCCGCGAACACTTCGGCTGGGAGTACACGCTCGTGGACGCGCGCCGGCCCGACACGTGGGAAGCCGCGTTCCAGCCGAACACGCGCGTGCTGCATCTGGAATCGCCGATCAACCCGACGCTCGCCGTGCTCGACGTGGAAGCGGCGGCGGCGATGGGCAAGCGCCACGGCTGCGTGGTGACGATCGACAACACGATCGCCTCGCCGCTGGGCCAGCGCCCGCTCGAGATGGGCTGCGACATCTCGCTCTACAGCGCGACCAAGTCCATCGGCGGGCACAGCGACCTGCTCGCGGGCGCCGCGATGGGGTCGTGGAAGCACCTGCGCGCGGCCGCGTTCACGCGCCTGGTGTTCGGCCCGATCGCCGATCCGGCGATGGCGTGGATGATCGAGCGCTCGCTCAAGACCATGCCGCTGCGCGTGCGCGCGGGAAACGCGAACGCGATGGAACTCGCCACGCGCCTCACGAAGCACCCGAAGGTCGCGCAGGTGTTCTATCCCGGGCTGCCGTCGCACCCGACGCACGCGCTCGCGGTGAAGCAGATGCGCGAGGGCTTCGGACCGCTGCTGTCGTTCGAGGTCACGGGCGGGGCCGAGGCCGCGCTCGCGGTCGTGAACAAGCTGAAGGTGATCAAGCACGGCGCCAGCCTGGGCGGGGTCGAGTCGCTGGCCTCCCTGGCGGCGTTCACTTCGCACCAGATCCTCGGCCCCGAGGGCCGGGCCCGGGCGGGGATTCCCGAGGGCCTCGTGCGCGTCTCGGCCGGCGTCGAGCACGTCGAAGACCTGTGGGCGGACCTCGTGCAGGCGCTGGGCTGAGGGGTTTCGCGGCCGCTTTCCCGCCGAAATCCCTGGTCCGCCGGGCCGGGCGCCGCCTTCGTCACGCCCGCGTCAGATGTGGCCGACACCTTGCCGGGCGGGCCGCGCCCCGTGCTATTCTTGCGCCCGCTTTCGCGCCCCAAAGAACCCTGACCGGAGGAATCCGCTCGTGAAGCGTCTGGCCTCGCTCGTGCTGATCGCGATCCTGCTCTGCATCGTCTCGACCGCTTTCGGCCACCGCAACGCCGCTGCCGCGCCCGTCGCCACTCCCGCCGCCGCTCCCGCGGTCACGGACAGCCTCGGACTGCTCGAGCGCGCCGTCGCCAAGGACTCCACGAAGTTCGACAACCTGTATCGCCTCGGCGTCATGTACCTCGAGCGCGAGCGCATGCAGGACGCGCTCAAAGTGCTCAGCAAGGCGAACGTGCTGAAGCCGAACCAGACCAAGGTGCTCGTGAACCTCGGCGTCGCCGCGGACGCGATCGGCCACATGGAAGACGCGCAGGAGTTCTACGGCGAAGCGCTCAAGGCCGCGCCCGAGGATTCCGTCGCGCTGTGCCGCATGGCGAGCAGCAAGTACGCGCAGGGCAAGTACGACGACGCGATGGGCCTGCTGCGCCAGATCATCCAGAAGAAGCCGCGCGCGCACTGCGCCTACTTCACGATGGGTGTGGCGATGGCCGACGCGGGCATCTACCGCGACGCGATCCGGATGTGGCGCAAGGTCATCGAACTCGCGCCGGATTCGCCCGAGGCGCTGAGCGCACGCGAGTCCATCGACGTGCTCGAGAAATTCCTCGCCGGCAAGTGACGCCGGGCGACTCGCCCGACGAGCTTCTTCTTCCAGGCCGCGGCGCGCCCCACGGTGCGCCGCGGTTTCTTTCCCGGGAACAGCCATGATCTACCTCGACCACAACGCCAGCACGCCCGTCCGTCCGGAAGTCGCGGACGCGATGGACGCCGCCCTGCGCACGCTCTCGGCGAATCCGTCGAGCGCGCATCGCGAGGGGCAGCGCGTGCGCGCCGCGGTCGAGCGCGCCCGCGCGCAGGTCGCGCGCTTCGTGCACGCGCGCGAGGCCGAGGTCGTGTTCGTCTCGGGCGGCACCGAGGGCGATCATCTCGCCGTGGTCGGTACCGCGCTCGCGCGGCGCGACGCCGGGCAGCACGTGGCGTACGCCGCGGTCGAGCATCACGCGGTGCACGGCGCCGCGGCGCTGCTGCACGAGTTCGGCTGGACGCACTCCGAACTGCCGTGCGACGCCGACGGCCGCACGATTGCCGCGAGCGTGGACGATCTGCCTGCGGGCACGACGGTGCTCTCGGTGATGCTCGCGAACAACGAGACGGGCGTGCTGCAGCCGGTCGCCGAGTTGGCGGCGCGTGCGCGCGCGCGCGGCATCCGCGTGCACTGCGACGCGGTGCAGGCGGCGGGCAAGGTGCCGGTCGACGTGACGGCGCTCGGCGTCGATCACCTCGTGCTGTCCGGTCACAAGTTCGGCGGCCCGAAGGGCGCGGCCGCGCTCATCGCGCGTGCGGGCGCGCCGCTGTCGCCGCTCGCGCGCGGCAGCGCGCACGAGAGCGGACGTCGCGGCGGCACCGAAAACGTCGCGGGCATCGTCGGGCTCGGGCTCGCGTGCGAGCTGGCCGCGGCGGAGCTGGCGTCGCAGGGCGCGCGCATCGGCGCGCTGCGCGAGCGCTTCGAGGCCGGCCTGCGTGCCGCGATCCCCGACTGCGTCGTCAACGGCGCGGCGGCCGAGCGGCTTCCCAACACGAGCAACGTGTCGTTCCCCGGCGCGCGAGCCGACCATCTGCTGCTCGCGCTCGACGCGCGCGGCGTGATGGCGTCCGCGGGCGCGGCGTGCGCGAGCGGCGCGGTCGAGCCTTCGCCCGTGCTCGCCGCGATGGGCGTGTCGCGCGAACTGGCGATCTCGGCGCTGCGCTTCTCGCTCGGCGCGAGCACCACGGCGGACGAGATCGAGCAGGCGCTGCCGCTCGTGATCGCGGCGGTCGGCGCGGCACGCGGCACGGGAGTGCGCGCGTGAGCGGCGCCACGTACAAGGTGCTCGCCGCGATGAGTGGCGGCGTGGACTCCGCGGTCGCCGCGGCGCTCATGGCCGAGCAGGGCCACGAGGTCACGGGCGTCACCCTGCGTCTCGCGTGCTACGGCAAGCAGCCGGACAATCCGCGCGCGTGCTGCACGGTCGAGGCCATGAACGACGCGAAGCGCACCGCGATGACGATGGGCTTCCCGCACCACACGATCGACGCCGAGGACGTGTTCAAGCACCGCGTGCTGCAGCCGTTCGTGGACGGCTACGCGGGCGGGCGCACGCCGTACCCGTGCGCGCTCTGCAACCAGCACCTCAAGTTCGGCGATCTCGTCACGCGGATGGAGCTGACCGGCGCGGACGTGCTCTGCACCGGGCACTACGCGCACGTGCGCATCCTGGAAGACGGCACGGCGGGATTGTTCCGCGGCCGCGACGCCGACAAGGACCAGACGTACGCGCTCGCGCTCGTACCGTACGCGGCGCTCGCGCGCACGCGCCTTCCGCTCGGCGCGCTCACCAAGGCCGAAGTGCGCGCGCACGCGCAGCGCCTGGGGCTCGCGGTGTGGGACAAGGTCGAGAGCCAGGACCTGTGCTTCGTGCCCGACGGCGACTACGCGGGCTACATCACGGGCAAGCTCGGCGAGACGCGCGGCACCGCGCCCGGCGACTTCGTGGACGCGAGCGGCGCCGTGCTCGGCCGCCATCGCGGCGTCATTCACTACACGGTTGGCCAGCGCAAGGGACTCGCCCTGCCGAGCAGCGAGCCGTGGTACGTGCTTTCGATCGACGCGGCCGCGAACACCGTCACGCTCGGGCGCCGCCACGAGCTCGAGTCCGCGGGGCTCGTGACCGACGCGATGAACTGGCTCACGGCGACGCCGCCGGCCGACGGCACGCGTCTCATGGTGCGCATCCGCTACAACCACGCGGGCGCGATGGCGACCATTCGCCACGCCGCGCACGGCGCGGTCGAGGCGGTGTTCGACGCCGACACGCCGCAGTCGGCGGTGACGCCGGGACAGCTCGCGGTGTTCTACGACGGCGATCGGTGTCTCGGCGGCGCGAGTATTTCCGCAGCGATGCGTGCCTCCGGCACGCCGGTGGGCACCGGGGCGCCGGAGGCGCCCATCTCGGAGACCAAGGCGTGAGCGAGAAACTCCAGACCCGCACGATCACCACGTGCCTCGCCTGCGGTGCCGAGAAGCTCGAGCCGCTCGCGATGAAGTATGTGTGGCGCGAGCACGAGTTCCCCGCGGGCTCGTGCCCGTGGTGCGGCATGCGCTCGCTCACGGTGCAGCCGGTGGGAGAGACGCTCGCGAGCATGTACTCGGCCGAGTACTTCGAAGTGGACTTCCGCTGCGGCCGCGCCGACGCGAACTCGTTCGACGAAGCCGCGTGGCGCGCCGAGAACGCCGGTCTGCTCGATGCGTTCGAGAAGTACAAAGGCGGCGGCCGGCTGCTCGAGATCGGCTGCGCGTCGGGCTGGCTGCTCAAGCACGCGGCCGAGCGCGGCTGGAAGGTGACGGGCGTCGAGTACTCCGCCGACGCCGCGGCGCACGCGAAGCAGCTCGGTGTCGACGTGCACGTCGGCGCGCTCGAGGACGCGAAGCTGCCCGCGGGCGGATTCGACCTCGTGTACATGGGCGACGTGCTCGAGCACGTGCCCGATTGCCGCGACACGTCGGAGCGTGTCGCCGCGCTGCTCGCTCCGGGCGGGCACTTCTACCTGCGCGGGCCGATCACGACCAACACGCTCGCGCGCCAGCTCGCGCTGCAGGCGTACGCGACGCTCGGCCGCAGCATCACGCTGCGCGAGCCGCCCTACCACCTGTGGGAGTTCACGCCCACGTCGCTCCGCCGGCTCATGAAGCAGGTGGGCCTGAAGGTGGTCGAGATGCGGGAGTCGAAGATCGCCCCGGGCAGCGCGGGCGGCCGCAAGCGCGGGCTGCAACGCTCGCTCATGGCGGCGATCGACGGGCTCAACGTGCCGCTCACCAACGCATTCAACGCATGGGGCGACCGCGTCGTCATGGTGGCGGAGAAGCCGAAGGGCTGAGCTTCGCCGGCGCGCCGCCGCCCCGAAGCGAGACTCCGTTCTTGACCGTCGGCGGGCTTCGGGCGGACTCTTCGGGCCTCGACAGCCGACCCCGACCGGGCAGGCTCTCACCTGAGGTTCCCATGAGCATCTTCGTCTGTGCACGTCGCGCGTGGCGTTGGGGCGCCGCGCTCCTGGTCGCCTCCTGCGCGCTCGCCGCGCCGGCCTTCGGCGCCACCGCCACCGATCCGATCTTCACGCCGCTGCAAGCACGGACCGAGTCGCCGAACGACCCCGGCCACGCCGTGTCGGGGCAGGACCGGCCGATCACGTTCACTCGGAACCCGAGCCCCACGGCTGCAGCGAGCCTGCCCTTCGGACTGCGATTCACGATGGGCACGACGCCGCTCGACGGAACTGTCGCGCCCCGGACGTGCCCGGGCGTTCCGACGACGGTGCGTTTCTCCGGCTACGTCTCGAGCAGCTGTGAACGCTACTCGGGGTACCGGTTCATTCCGAACGTCAACCAGACGAACCGTGACATGCTCCTCGTCGACATGTCGGTGCGATGCCCCGACTCGCTCGCGGTGTGCCTCGCGGAAGTGCAGTACTTCCGCGACTCGGTGGTCGTTCCTGCGCAGGGGCCCGGCGCTCGCCGGTTCGACGTCCTGGTGGTGCATCACCTGAGCTGCCCGGACTCGCTGCCGCGAACCGTGGCCAGCGCCTACTACCCGTACACGGTCGCCGACAGCTGCGCGCTGCCGCCTCCGCCTCCGCCGCCCGGCTTGCCGCACGGCGTCGAAATCGCGATCGGTGCGCCCGTGGCGTGCGACAGCTGCCCGCCCGCGGTCTGCCCGGACCGGCCCGTGCTCGTGAAGCTGCGCGCCGGAACCGAGAACTCCTGCGTCCAGTACACCGGCATGCGCATCCTGCCGCTCGCGGGCATGCCCGATCGTGACGTGATCGAGGTGGGCTTCCGCACGGTGTGCCCGGATTCCGTTCAGCCGTGCCTCATGGTCGCGCAGCAGGTGCGCGATTCGCTGTGGCTGCCCGGGCAGGCGCCGGGTGCGCACAAGCTCGAGGTGCGCGTGGTGGACGCGGCGTGCGCGGACTCGGTGCTCGGTGTCGCGAGCCTCCTGTACGTGTACACGGCGCTCGATTCGTGCGGGTCGCCTCCGCCGCAGTCGAGGACCTGCACGCACCCGTACCTGTTCCCGCGCGGCCAGATCGTGACCGACCTGCCCGACATCACGGTGAACCCCTGCGACCTCCGCGTCGGGCCCGGTGGCACGGGCTCGATCGAGCTGAACACGTGGACCGGCACGCCGCTCGCCGGCCTGCAGGGCGTGATGCTGCCGCCGCTCGGCCCGCTGCACCTCGAGCGTCTGGAACTGTCGGGCGCCGCGATCGGCATGCACCTGCAGACGCAGCGGCGTGAAGACGGCGGCATCGCGTGGGCGATCTGGGCCGACCACGGCGCTCCGATCGGGACGAACCAGCTCGTGCCGGTGCTGCGCGTGTTCGTGCGAGCGGACTCCGTCACCAGCCGCAAGGTCGAAGTCCACATGGGGAGCAGCGTGACCGCGGCCTCCGATTCGCTCGGCCGCTCGGTGGCGCTGTGCGTGGACCCGTTCGACCATGTGTACCAGGTGTGGGCGTGCGTCGGGACCGCGATGGCGCCCGTGTCCTGCGATGCGAACGGCGACGGCCGGACGAACGTCGCCGACCTCGTGCGCATGGTGCGCTGCTGGTTCCGTCCGGCCGAGTGCCCGGACACGCTGCTGTCGCGTCCGGACTGCAATCACGACGGCGCGTTCCATCTCGACGACGTGCTGTGCTGCGCCCGCACGATTCTCGGCGGACGCCGCGACAGCACCGCGCACGCTCCGGCGCACCTGCGCTTCGCGTTCGGCGAGCCGCGCATGGTGGGCGACGTGCTGCAGGTGCCGCTCACGATGAGCGGCGGCGCCGAGCTCGGCGGCGCGCTGCTGCGCTTCGCCTACCCGGCCGAGCGCTACGAGACGGGAGAGTGGATGACGGCCGGCGGAGTGCCTGCGGGCGGGGGCGAGATCGGCACGTCGAACTGGACCGTGGTCACCGAGCACACGCCCTCCGACATGGTGCTCGGCCTGCTGCGGCTCGACGATGCGGCGACCGACGAGGTCACGACCGTGCTGCAGTTCCGGCTGCGTGCCGGGCAGACGCACGGCGGGACGGTCTCGATCGCCGAGAGCGAACTCACCGCGCCGGACGGCGCGGCGCTCGCGCTCGATCTGGGCGGCGTGCAGGCGCCGCTGACGCCGAACACGGTGGCACTCCTCCCGCACGGCTCGCGTTGTCGGCCGCGCGTCCCAACCCGAGCGCCGGACGCGCGACGTTCGCGGTCGCGCTGCCCGCCTTGGGCGACGTGGACCTCGCGATCTACGACCTCGCGGGACGGCGCGTGGCCACGCTCTGGCGCGGCACGCTCGCCGCGGGTGAGCGCGAGTTCGCCTGGGACGGTACGCACGCGAAGAGTGGCGTGTACTTCGCGCGGCTCGTGGTGGACGGCGAGGTGCGCAGCACGCGGGTCGTGCTGAGGCGCGATCGCTGAAGTCTCGCGCTTTCCCGAAAACGACGAAGCGGGGCGGGCCTCACGGGCCGCCCCGCTTCACTTTCACTCCGGTCAGCGCCGGCGCTTCGTCGTGCGCTTCGCCGGCTTCGATACCTTCGGCGCTCTCGTCGCGGGCGCGATCGTGACGCGCGCCGAGTCGAGAGACACCGCGCCGCCCACTCGATAGGTCCACGTACGCCACGTGCCCGTGCGCTCCATGGCGGTGACCGGAACGTTCGAGCGGGCGCGGTGCGTGCCGGGCACGTGCACGCTCACGTTCCAGCGCTGCGTGCCGGTCTCGCCGGTCATCGGCGCGAGCGTCTCGTCGAACCGCGGGAGATGGGCGCGGCGTCCCGTCGCATCGCGCGAGAGTCCGGCGCCGCTGTCCGCCCATTCGCCGCGATACGACACGCGCAGCGCCGCGAGCGTGCCCGAGAACTCGCGGCGCACCTCGATGAGAAGCGTGTCTCCGCGCTGCCCCCAGTTGATCGGCAGTCCGCCCGCGGCGTCGGTGAGCTCGACGGCATCCACCAGCGGTCCGTGCAACCGTCTCGCGAGAAGTCCCGTAGACGGCGACACCGCGAGCCACTCGACGTACTGGCCGGCCCAGCGCGGCGCACTCGGATCGATCTCGAGCTCCAGGGTGCGCGTGCCCGGCGGCGCCGCCGAGACCGCGGTGGCGAGCAGCATCAGGAAGATCGTGACAAAGGCGAGTCGGTGGGTGAGCATGCGCGCCAGCCTATGCGGCACACCCCTCGCCGCACAACGGCGCCGTACGTGGTCCATCCTTCGGCGGCGCTCCCCCCTGATATCGAGGAGTCGAACCATGTCCAGAATCCGTTCGTTGGGAACGCTGTTCGTGCTCGCCGCGCTCTGCGCCTCCGCGCTCGCCTTCGCCGCCGCTCCCGCGGCCAAGGGCAAGCCCGCCGCCGGCGACAAGGCCGCGAAGATCAAGAAGGGCGAGTACCTCACGACCATCATGGGCTGCAACGACTGCCACACGCCGGGCACGTTCTACGGCGCGCCGGATTTCGACCGCAAGCTTTCGGGGAGCGAAATCGGCTGGAAGGGCCCATGGGGTGTGTCGTTCGCACGCAACCTCACTCCCGACGCCGAGACGGGCATCGGCTACTACTCCGAAGACGAAATCGTGCATTCGTTCCGCACCGGCATCAAGCCGAACGGCAGCCCGATGCTCCCGCCGATGCCCTGGCCGAACTTCGCGGCGATGTCCGACGAAGACCTGCACGCGATCGCGGCGTACCTGCTGAGCCTCAAGCCCGTGAAGCACGCCGTGCCCGAGTCCGTGCCGCCGGGCCAGCCGTGGACGGGTGCGACGATCGAGATTCCCGCGCCGCCGGCTTGGGACGCGCCGCGCACGACGCCGGCGTCGCCCGCGGGCAAGTAGTCCTTCCGAAGGAATCACGCGGCATCGCGCCGCCGGGCGTTGACTCGCCCGGCGGCGCTTTCTACGGTGCGGGCCTCATGTCACGCACTCCCGACTCCCAGGCGCCCGCGGTCGAAACGCGCGGGCTCGAACGGCGCTATCCCGGCTCGCGGGGTGGCCCCGAAGTGGTCGCGCTCGCCGGCGTGGACCTGCGCATCGAACGCGGCGAGGTGTTCGGCCTGCTCGGCCCCAACGGCGCGGGCAAGACGACGTGCATCAAGATCCTCAACACGCTGCTGTTCCCGAGCGGGGGCGAGGCGCGCGTCGCGGGCTTCGACGTCGTGCGTGAGGCGCAGGAAGTGCGCCGCCGTATCGGGCTCGTCTCGGGCGGCGAGAACTCCGGCTACGGCATCCTCACGGTGCGCGAGTGCCTGTGGATGTTCTCGCAGTTCTACGGTGTGCCCGGCAGCGTCGCGAACCCGCGCATCGACCGGCTGCTGAAGGTCGTCGACCTCGCCGACCTCGCGCACACGCGCATCAACCGCCTTTCGACCGGGCAGCGCCAGCGCATGAACTTCGCGCGCGGCTTCGTGTCCGATCCCGAGATCCTGTTCCTCGACGAACCCACGCTCGGCATGGACGTGAACGCCGCGCGCATGCTGCGCGACTTCGTGCTCACGTGGGTGCGCGAGCGCGCGGGGCGCACGGTGCTGCTCACGACGCACTACATGGCCGAGGCCGACCAGATGTGCGACCGCATCGCGATCATCGACCGCGGCCTGGTGCTGGCGTGCGACACGCCCGCGACGCTGCGCCGGTCCGTGCAGGGCGGGCAGCACGTCGAGCTCGAAGTGCGCGACGGAGGAGACTTCGGAGCGCCGCGGCCCTCGAAGGCGCGATCGGCGTGCCGGTCGTGTGGGGCGCGCCGCATCCCGAACGCGGCACGCGCACGCTCAAGTTCCGCCTGCCCGAAGGGCGCGTGCTCGGCGAGACGCTGCGCGCGCTGGAAGAGCGCGGGATTTCCGTGCAGGGCGTCGCGACTCGCGAGACGAGTCTCGAGGACGCGTTCATCCACATCGTCGGCCGCACGCTCGACGACGACACGCCGGCGGGCGGCGCGTGAGCCGCACGCTCGCCGCCGACGCGATGCTGTTCGTCCGCGCCGCGCGTGCGCGTGCCTACGTGCGGATCGTCGGCTCGTTCCGCGAGCCGAACGGCCTGATCGCGGACGCCGTGTTCCCGAACCTCGGCATGTGCGCGTTCGTGCTCATGTACCGCGCGCTCGGCGCGCCCGCGTACTACGAGGCGCTCGCGGTGATCGGCGGCATCCTCACGACGTACTGGATGAACGTGCTGTGGGGGATGGGCGCGCAGTTCTACTGGGAGAAGCAGTCGGGGCAGCTCCAGCTCTACTTTGCTGCGCCGTGCTCGCGCATGGCGATCCTCGCGGGCATGGCGGCCGGAGGGCTGCTCGCGTCCATGCTGCGTTCGCTCGTCGGCGTCGCGCTCGCCGTGTTCGTCTTCCACGTCCAGCTCGAGCCGTTCTCGCCGTGGCACCTCGCGGCGGTGTTCTTCGCGACCATGGCCGCGCTCTACACGCTGGGCATGATCATGGCGAGCCTGTTCCTGCTCTACGGGCGCGAGGCGTGGCACACGTGCAACGCGTTCATGGAGCCGGCGTTCTTCCTTTCCGGGCTCTACTTCCCGATCCGCACGCTCGGCGCGTTCGGCGCGGTGGCGGCCGCCATCCTGCCGCTCACGCTCGGCGTGGACGCGCTGCGCCAGGTGCTGCTCGGCGCGCGTTCGCCGGGATTGATGCCCGTGCGCTGGGAGTTCGCGGCGCTCTGTGGTTTCGCGGTGCTCTACTTCTTCGTCGCGCGCTGGTCGCTGCGATACCTCGAGAACCTCTCCAAGCGCGAAGGGAGGCTCACGCAGCGATGGCAGTGAGCGAGACCTTCACGCGCCTGCGCACCTCGGCGTGGCTCGGCTGGCAGGTCGAGTCGAACTGGGCCGATCCGGTCGTGTTCTTCATCTACCTGATCGCGCGCCCGCTCGCCGTGTCCCTCACGCTCGCGGCGATGTACGCGGCGACCCGGGACACCGCCACGCAGGGCGCGGCGTTCGCCGGGTTCTACGTCGCGAACGCGTTCCATGCGTACGTGAACACGATGGTCGTCGGCATGGGCTGGGTGATCTTCGAGGAGCGCGAGGAGTCCGAGATGCTCAAGTACGTGTACGTCTCGCCCATGGGGCTCGTGACGTACATCGGCGGGCGCTCGTTCGTGCGCTTCGTGCTCGGCAGCATCAGCGCCGCGCTCATGCTGGTCGTCGGCTGGTTCCTGCTCGGGGTGCGCTGGGACTTCTCGCTCACGCAGCCGCTGCCGCTCGCGATCACGCTGGTGGCCGGGCTCGCCGCGACGCTCGCCGCGGGCTACCTGATCTGCGGCATCGCGATGGTGCTCACGCGCTCGGCGGTGACGGTGCTCGAAGGCTGCATGCTCGGGCTCTACCTGCTCTGCGGCGTGATCTTCCCCGTGGACCTCATGCCCGTGTG
Source organism: Candidatus Eiseniibacteriota bacterium (assembly GCA_016710095.1). GTDB lineage: Bacteria > Eisenbacteria > RBG-16-71-46 > RBG-16-71-46 > RBG-16-71-46 > CAIXRL01. The sequence continues at coordinate 220,795 of JADJLL010000001.1, forward strand.
GATCCGGCCGCTCTCGTACGTGCTGCCGTTCACGTGGTGGTACGAGTGCCTGCGGCGCTTCCTGCTCGGGCACGGCTCGAGCGCCTGGATGAACACGCTGACCGACGCGCAACTGCTCGGCGCGATGCTCGCCGTGTGCGTGGGCTTCTCGCTCGTCGCGGCGTTCGGTTATCGCGAGCTCGACCGCCTCGCGCGCCGTCTCGGGCGGCTCGACCAGACGACGATGTTCTGAACGGCCTCCGCCGTCCCGGGCGAATTGCACGATTCGCCGCTCAAGCGTGACTCCCTTCCGGCCGATACAAGGGCACCCACCCCAAGCCCTCGGCATACCGGATTCCCACAGGAGAAACGCATGAACTTCGGCTCGCTCTTCGCGGCCGCGCTGCTCGCGGCTGCCTCGCACCCTGCTGTACCCATGTCGCGTCCGCACCAGACGGCCGCCCACAACGCCGTCTCCGTGACGCACGCAAACCCGGCTTCGCCGGGCGTACTCGCGACTCCCGCCGTCGGTGACGTCGCGCCGGACTTCAGCTACCAGTCGCACGATTACCTCTGGCAGAACCTCCACAACATGCTCGAGCAGGGCCACGTGCTCCTCGTCTTCGGCGCCACCGAAGCGGACCTGCGCTCGCTCGAAGCCGACCGCGACCGCCTGATCCGCCAGGGCGTGCTGCCCGTCGCCGTGATCGAGCAGCGCGAGGGCGACGTCTGGAAGCTCCTTCGCAAGGCGAACGTGAGCTACAGCCTCCTCTCCGATCCGCACGGTGCGATCGCCGAGCAGTACGGCGTGTACCAGCCCGAGACGCGCGGCGCGCATTCGGCGTGGTTCCTCGTGGACCAGTCGGGCCGCGTGCGTGAAGCGGGCACGGGCGGGCTGCTGCGCGAGTGGTCGGAGCGCACGGCCGTCGCGCTCGGCCGCACCGAGGTGCGCACCGCCAGCACGAACTGACGCGCGAGCGTCACACGAGCGAAGCGAAACGGGCGGCGCTCGTGGCGCCGCCCGTTCGCGTTTGGTTGTGGTTGTTTCGCCGGCCTGGGGGGGTGGGGCCGTCGGGCGCGTGGCGGGGGGGGCCTGCGGGGCCGGGCGACTGAGGTAGTAGGTGGTGTGAAAGGTCTGGGAGGAAGTGCGCGCGGGCGGACCGCGTGAGACCGGGCTCCAGCGCCGCCCCGTCGGGTAGCGGCAGCCCATGCAGTATCGGGCCGCCACATTCTGCGAACCACAACCCTCAGGCCGCGTTGTCGAGGGCGCTCGCGCCTCCGCCGAGATGCAGCCAGCGCTCGAGCGCCAGGATCAGCGTATCGCGCCGCACCGGCTTGCTCACGAAGTCGTCCATGCCCGACTGCAGGCAGCGTTCGCGGTCGCCCTCCATCGCGTTCGCCGTGAGCGCCACGATGGGAATGCGTCCGCCGAACTGGGCTTCGTGAGCGCGAATGGCGCGCGTGGCCTCGAAGCCGTCCATCTCCGGCATCTGGCAGTCCATGAGCACGAGATCGAAGCGCTCGGACTTGAACTTCTCGAACGCGATCAGCCCGTTCTCGGCGACGTACACCGCACAGCCGATCTTCTCGAGCATGCGCGTCGCGACCTTCTGGTTGGTCGGGATGTCCTCCGCCAGCAGGATGCGCACGCGGTCGAACGGCAGCGGGCCGGCGAGCATGTCGAGCATGTCGCTCACGCTCGGAGCGTTCGGCGCACCGCCGTCGGACCGCGACGCCTGCGACGTGGCGGGAATCGCGACCGCGGATTCGCGGGTGACGAACTCGCCGCCGGCGGCCGCCGCGCCCGAAGCGAGCCGCTGCAGCACCTGCGCGAACGCGGCGAGGCGCCACGGGCGGCCGATCCAGCCGTTCGCGCCGGCCTTCTGCAGGCGCGCGAAGTCACGCGCACGGCGGCGATCACCGATCAGGAGCACAGGGCATGCGGGATCCAGCCCGCTCGCACGGAGGTCGCGCACGAGGGATTCGCCTTCGCCGTCGTCGAGCGTCTCGTCGAGGATCACGAGCCGAACGGGATCGCCGCTCGCGGCCGCCACGGCCGCGCGCTTCGCAACCGCCGTTCGGCCTTCCACGAGGTCGAGCCGCGCGCCCCAGTGTTCGAGCCACGCCTTCACCGACGCACGTTCGCCCGGATCGCCGTCGGCGATCAGCACGCGTGCGCCGGCGAGCGCCGCCGGCGGAATGGCGCGGGAGGGCGCGGTCGTGTCCGCGGGCAGGTGCACGGTGAACGAGAACGTCGAACCTTCGCCGGGCGTCGATTGCAGGCCGACCTCGCCGGGCATGATCTCGACGAGGCGCTTGCAGATGGCGAGCCCGAGGCCCGTGCCGCCGAACCGGCGCGACATCGAAGCGTCCGCCTGCATGAAGGGCTGGAAGAGCCTCGCCGCCTGTTCGGGCGAGATGCCGATGCCCGTGTCGGTCACCGCCACGCGCACGCTCGCCACGCCGGTGTCCGAAGTCGAGCCGGACACTTCGATCCGCACGCCGCCCTTCTCGGTGAACTTGATCGCGTTGCCGACGAGGTTGAGCAGCACCTGCCGGATGCGGTTGGTGTCGCCGACGAGCCGCGAGGGCACGCCCGGCGGGTAGTGCAGCTGCAGCGAGAGCCCCTTGTCGAAGGCGTTCGCCGACAGCAGTTCGCACACGTCCTCGCAGGCCGAACCGAGATCGAACGGCGACTTCTCGAGCGTGAAGCGCCCGGCTTCGATCTTCGACAGGTCGAGGATGTCGTTGATGATCGTGAGCAGCGCTTCGCCCGACGACACGATCGTCTGCGCGTACTCGCGGTGCATCGGTTGGAGGTCGCTGTCGAGCAGGAGCGCGGCCATGCCGAGCACGCCGTTGAGCGGCGTCCGGATCTCGTGGCTCATCGTGGCGAGGAACTCGCTCTTCGCGCGGTTCGCGGCGTCGGCGGCATCGCGCGCCTGCCGGAGCTCCTCCTCGGTGCGGCGGCGCTCGGTGACGTCCTCGACCACGTACGCGAAGCGCTGGCGCTCGCCTTCGAGCCGGGCGAGCGGGCACACCGTCGCAGCCAGGATGCGCGGGTCCTCGCCGCGGACCTGGTGGTACTCGAACGACAGCGCGGCGCCGCTCGAGGCCGCAGCGTCGAGGTGCTTGCGCCATTCGCCGATCGTCGCGGCCGGCATGCCCAGTTCGGACGCGAGCTTCCCGCGCGTGCCTTCGGGCTCGACGCCGTAGAACTCGGCGGTGTGCGTGTTGTCGAACACGTGCCGCACGTCGCCGTCCACGCTCTCGATCATCCCGCGCATCATGTTCGCGCTGTCGTAGAACGTGCGCAGCGTGACTTCGCTCTCCCGCAGGCGCTTCTGGGAGCGGTGCAGCGAGTCGAGCATGCGGTTCACGGCGTCCGCGAGCGCGCTCAGCTCGTCGTCGCCCCCGAGTTGCACGCGAGGCGCGTCGCCGTCGAATCCACCGATGTCGCCGACCTGCCGGCCGAATGAGGCGATGCGGCGCAGCACGAGGAAGTGGAAGAGGAGCAGTGTCACGACGGCGAGCGCGGCGAATGCGAGAAGCATGGCGACCAGCTGCCGCGTGAAACTCGCCACGCCCTGGTTCCACATGCTTCGCGGCTGCGTCAGGGTGAGCAGCAGTGCGGGCTTGCCCGCCACGTCGTCGAGCCTCGCGTACGACACGAGCTGATCGTCGTTCAGCGCGGTGGTGTGGACCTGCTCCGGCCGGTTCAACGTGCTCGCGATCGCGCGCTCGGCATCGGTCAGCGAGCCCGCGCGATCCATGCGGCGCGCGGTGACCTGGAGGTGCGTGCGCGCGGCCAGCGTGCGCATTTCGTTTCCGTCGAGGTAGCGGCCGAACAGGATCGTGCCCGCGGCGGGGCCCGTGAACTGCGAGGTCAGGATCGGTTGGCTCGCCACGAGCATCGGATGCCGGTCGAGCATCACGATGCCGGAGCGCTTGTCCTGCTCGGTGCGGAATCGCAGTGGGGCGTCCGGGCCGGTTATCAGTTCGGAGAGTCCGTTCGGCGCATGCGCCAGCTTGCCGTCCGCCTCATGGGGACTGCAGGAAAGGACGACCTCGCCGAGCGGTTCACGATCATGAGCGCGTCGAGTTGCAGCGCGGACAGCGCTTCCGCCGAGATGTTGCTCGCCACGAAAGCGTCGTTCGGCCGGAGCGCGTAGCGGTACGTGTCGTCCCAGTTGGACCAGTCGGTCAGTTTGGACTCGAGGTCCTCGCGCCGTTGAGCGAGCGCGCTGAGCACGCGCTGCACGTCCAGTTCCGCGTCCTCGCGCTCGAGTCGCGCGAAGTCCTGGAACGTGATCCGTGACAGCGTGAATCCGAGCACGCATGCGAGCACCACGAACAGGCTGCCGAGCGCGATCAGGATGTTCCGGCCGAGCTTCATGAGGCTCCCGGTGCGGGGTCCGAATGGAGGGAGGGGTTTGGAAGTATCGGCGGCGATCGCGACCTCCGTAGGCTTCGCGGGTGTCGAAAACGCGCGTGCGTTCGAGGGCGCGGACGAAAATTCCCGATCGCTCGCCCCGGCCGGGAAACCGGCTTGCGGAACTCGCCGCGAAACGGTAACTTGCGCGCCCGCTGGTCTTCGGGGGCAACCCGCCGAAGGTCACCCGGTGATCCCGCTCAGGCGAGGTGGAGCAGTTGTTCCGCTCCAGAGGCGTGCTTATAGTGCGCCGCCAGAACTTGCGGAGGGATGGCCGAGTGGCTTAAGGCGGCGGTCTTGAAAACCGCTGAGCGCAAGCTCCGTGGGTTCGAATCCTACTCCCTCCGCCAGTAGCACCATTGGAGTGGTGGCCGAGTGGCCGAAGGCAGCCGCCTGCTAAGCGGTTAATCGGGTAAAACCGGTTCGGAGGTTCGAATCCTCTCCACTCCGCCAGTAACGAGCCGGTAGCTCGGTTCGAAACACGCTTCGTGCTTGATGCGGGCCCATAGCTCAATTGGATAGAGCGTCTGACTACGGATCAGAAGGTTGGGGGTTCAAATCCTCCTGGGCCCGCCATTCAAGCTCCCGCCGCGAATCCCTCCGGCAACTCGAAGCCACCACGCTCCCCGCGTGAGGTCGCTACCATGCGCCGATTGATCGTTTCCGCGCTTCTCGTGGCCGCCGTCGCCCTGGCCGCCACTGCCCTCGCCGCCGACCGCGGCGCCCGCAAGCTCGACGTGTTCTGGCAGACGCCGGACCTCGCGTCGCTCGACCTTCGCGCCATCGCGCTCCTGCCGGTCGCCACGTTCGACGGCAGCCTCGAGGCGCGCCGTTACACCGAGGACGGCGTCGGCAAGGCGCTCCGCGGCAGCGGGCATCGCTGGCTGTCGCCTGCCGTGTCCCGCGAGATGCTCCGCCAGGCGGGTGGGGATTCCCTGCTCAAGGCCGTGAACACGAAGATCGTGAACGGCGTGCGCGTGGACTCGCTCGACGCGCCCTATCTGTGCCGCGTGACGCGCGCGAGCGCGCTGCTCACCGTGCGCGTGGAGCAGTTCGAGAAGCGCGAAATGGAGTTCAACCAGAGCGGCAAGCCCGTCACGACCGTCAACCTGCGCGCCGCGCTCGTGGACTCGACCGGCCGACTGCTGTGGACCGCGAGCGGCGCCGAGAACGCGGAGGGGCCGTATCACGACGCGAACTCCGGCGCGATCGGCGTGAACGCGAGCGGGCTCAACAACACACCCCTGACGAACCAGGCGGGCGCTCCGGGCTATCCCGAGACGCTGGCCAAGCTGCTCGGCCGCTGGGCGCAGGCGTTCCCGCGCCGCGGGGCCGCCCCGGCCGCCCCGGCCGCGACCGATTCGACCGTCGCGCGCTGACGGCGTGTTCATCCTCGACGACGAAGCCGGCATGCGCGCCGCGTTGCGCGAAGCGCACGAGTCGCTCGCGCGCGACGAAGTGCCGGTCGGCTGCGTGATCGTGCACGACGGGCTGGTGATCGGGCGCGGGCACAACCAGGTCGAGGGACTGCAGGACGCCACCGCGCACGCCGAGGTCGTGGCGATCGGCGCCGCGTCCAACGCGCTCGGCTCCTGGCGCCTGAGCGACTGCACGCTCTACGTGACGCTCGAACCCTGCTCGATGTGCGCGGGCGCGATCGTGCTCGCCCGGCTCGGCCGCGTGGTCTACGGCGCCGCCGACCCGAAGGCCGGCGCGTGCGGCTCGGTGCTGAACGTGCTTCACGAGAAGCGCCTCAACCACCGCGCGGAGCTGACCGGTGGCGTGCTCGCCGAGGAGTGCGGCGAGATCCTGCGCGACTTCTTCCGCTCGCGCCGCAAGAAGGCGCTGCGGCTGGCCGAGGCGCCCCCGATCGACGACCCGGAAGGGGACGACGGCGGGCTGTAGCCGCCGCGCCCGGAGCCGCCCGCTCGGCGCTCGTCGAAGGTCCGCCGGAAACCGGCCCGGCCCTGCTAACATGACGCCCGACCGGACGCACCCGCGGGAGAGCCCCATGCACAGGCACGTCACTCGACTGTTCTTTGCCGCCGCGTTCCTCGCGGTGATCGCGGCGATGGCCGCTCCGGCCGCGCGAGCCGCCATGTACGAAGGGCGCAACATCGACGGTCACTGGTACGAGGGCCGCGCCGTGAGCACCACGTACGGCGCATACCGATGCCAGATCAAGTTCAACGGCGATCGCGCGTTCTTCAAGCTCGACGGCTCGAGCATCCAGATCGTCGGCATGCTCGACGAGGAAGTGATCACCGACCCGCACGACATCCTCGTGCGCGATCCCAAGCGCGGGGTCAACTGGACGCTCGAAGTGGTGAACCTGCCCCACTGATGACGCGAACACCCGTGCGAACACTCCCGGCCGCACTCGCGGCGCTGCTCCTGCTGCTCGCCACGAACTCGGCCGTCTCGCACGCCGGCGCCGCGCGCCGTCACACGGTCGCGGAGCTGCCGCCCGTGATGTTGTGGGCGTGGGAGTACCCGCAGGACCTGCGCTTCGCCGATCCCGCGCGCGTGGGCGTCGCCTCGCTCGGCGCGACCGCGGCGCTGCTCGGCGGCGACGTGCGCGTCACCCTGCGCCGCCAGCCGCTGCGCGTCGCGCCGGGCGCCGCGCGCGTGAGCGTGCTGCGCGTGGAAGTGCCGCGCGGTTCCCGCCCGAAGCTCTCGGACGCGCAGGCCGCGCGCCTCACGCGCCTCGCGGTCGAACTCGCGCGCGAGCGCGGCGTGCTCGGCGTGCAGATCGACTTCGACGCGCCTCGCTCGGCGCGCCCGTTCTACCGCCGGCTGCTCGCGCGCATGCGCGCCGAACTGCCCGACACGAGCCTGCTCGCGATGACCGCGCTCGCGTCCTGGGCGATGGGGGACGCGTGGCTCGAGGGGCTGCCGGTGGACGCCGCCGTGCCGATGACGTTCCGCATGGGCGCCGACACCGGACGCATCCGCGCCGCGCTCGCGGCCGGGCGCGATTTCACGCCGGGGCTCGCTCGTGGCAATGTCGGCGTCGATTTGGACGAACCGTGGCCGCAGTCCCTGCCCGGCCGACGGTTGTGGATCTTCGTGCATGGATCGTGGACGCCCTCGCGCATGGATCGTGTGTGGGCGCAGTGGAAGAAGGACTCGACATGAAGTCGCGTGTGTCTGCCGCCGGGCTGGCCGTGTTCCTCACGGCCGCGTCGCTCGCGTTCGCCTGCGGGCCGGATCTCCCTTACGCCGTCTTCACTCACGAACGTCATCCCGACGTTCCGCTCGAGCCGTTCGCGGCCGGGCAGATCGGCATCGTGCAGCCCTCGTGGGCGCGCAGCTATCTCGTGGTCTCGTATCGCTGGCTCTCCGGCACGCCGCTCGCCGCCGACGAACAGGCCGCCGCCGTACGCACGTGGCGCGAGCGCGCGCAGCCGTGGTGGGCCGACTCGAAGCAGACCGGCCTGCCCGACTGGCTCGAAGCGCGCGCGAAGATCCCCGGCCTGCCGAAGCCGCTGCGCGAGCTTTCGTCCGCGATGGCCGACGGCTCGTACGAGTACGGCTTCTCTTCCGGGCCCGACGCGTTCCGGCTCGCGGTGCGCACGCTGAACGACCGGCTCACGATGGAAGGCGCGCGCAGCCCCGCGTTGCGCGCCTGGGTGCTCGCACAGGACACCGTCTTCGCGATCGTCGCGGGCGGCGAATACCGGCTCGCGGAGAACGCACAGTCCCGCACGGACGTGGACCGGCTCTACCAGCTGGCCGCGGTCGCGTTCCACGCCGGCAACTGGGCGGAGGCCGAGCCGCGCTTCCGCGTGCTCGCGCAGTCGCCGCTCGGCCGCAATCGCGCGCTCGCGCGCTACCTCGCGGTGCGCTGTGTCGTGCGCTCGGCGCAGGACGGCGACGAGGACGGCGCGATCGACCGCGACAAGTTCACGCGCGCCGAAGGCGAGCTGCGCGACATGCTCGACGATCCGACGCTTTCGGAACTGCATCCCGCCGTGCGACGGCTCCTCGGTTTCGTCGCCTTCCGCCTGCGCCCGGTCGAACGCTTCGCCGATCTCTCTCGTGCGCTGCGCGCGAACGATCCGGGCTTCGGCCAGGACCTCTGGGACTTCGCGCTGCTGCTCGACACGGTGACCGGCGCGGACGGCGCGCCCACCGCCGTCGCTTCGTCGCGCGACGCGCTCGTCGCCGCCGCCGCGAACGACGATCTCGCCGACTGGGTGCTCACGTACCAGCGCGGGCCCGCCGCGGGCACGCGCGCGTACCTGCGCTGGAAGGCCGCGCGCTCGCTGCCGTGGCTCGTCGCCGCGCTCGCCGCCGCGCAGCCGAACGGTCGCGAGACGCCCGAGCTGCTCGAAGCCGCCGCGCTCGTGCCGCCGATGTCGCCCGCGTTCGTGACCGTTTCGGCGCAGCGCGCACGGTTGATGGCGCAGCGCAACGAAGCGCCCGGCGCGCGCCGCGTGCTCGACGCGGTGCTCGCGCGTCCCGCGCTGCCGCTCGGCAGCCGCAACGAACTGCTCGCCCGGCGCGCGTCGCTGGCCGCCGCCTGGGCCCCGCTGCTCGCCGACCTGCCGCGCGCTCCCGCGGACGTCGTCTACGGGCCCGACGTGCTCGTCGATCCGACGCCGGTCTCGACCCCGGGCTGGGATCCGGACTCCGAATACGTGCGCCAGCGTGAAGGCATGCTGCGCCTGCGCCGCCGCTTCGAGTGCCTCGACGGCGACGGCGCGATCGCGTTCAACCGCGCGCTGCCGCTCGCGCGCTGGCAGGACGCCGTGGGCTCCGACGCGATGCCCGAGCGCGTGCGGCGCCTGCTCGCGCTCGCCGGCTGGACGCGCGCGACGCTGCTCGCGGATTCCGTCGCGGCCACGTCGTTCGCGCAGTCGCTGCGCGCGCTCGAGCCCTCGCTCGCCGCCGATCTCGCGGCGTGGGAGAAGGCCGCGCCCGGCGAGGCGCGCGAGTTCGCGGCGGCGTTTCTCGTCGTGCGCCGGCCCGGCATGCGCCCGTACGTGGGCGAGGGGCTCGACCGCCTCGAGGGCTTCGACAAGCTCGACGACTATCGCGACAACTGGTGGTCGTCCCGCGAGCAGGTGACGGCGCAGGAGTACGACGGCACGGTGCCCGGTGAGGCGGCCACGGGATACTCGACGCGCGACGGCTTCAAGGCCGGCGTGCCGGCGTTCGCGTTCCTCACCTCCACGGAGCGCACGGCCGCGATCGAACAGGGCAACCGGCTCGTGAAGGCGGCGCCCGCGCCGCAATGGATGGGCGCGCGCATCCTCGCGTTCGCGAAGACGCACCCGCGCGACCCGCGCGTGCCCGAGGCGCTGCACCGGCTCGTGCGCTCGGTCCGGCTCGGCGCGAGCGACGCCAGGAGCGTGCGCATGGCGAAGGAGGCGTTCACGCTCCTCCACTCGCGCTATCCCGCGAACCCCTGGACGAAGAAGACGAAGAGCTGGGGCGCGTAGAACGCGTTCGGATGGCTCCGCTCGCTCCGGCCGAGCCGGAGGCTCGGAGCCATCCCGAAGCCCGCCCTAGCGCTTCGCCGAACCCCACGCGGCCATGATCGCCGCGAACTGCGAAGGCGTGGCGCCCGGAGCGTCGAACGCGAGCTTCTCCGGATTCCAGCGCGGCTTCACGCGCCAGGGGCCGCCTTCCTGCGGACAGTGCGTGTCGCAGTTGCCGCACTCGTTGCACGTGCCGCCGTCCACGACCCACTGCAGTTCTCGCTGGAAGTCGCCCGCGGCCATCGCCGTGGGCGGCGCCTCGATCGCGTGGAACGCGCCGTTCGGGCAGACGAGCAGGCAGTTGTTGCACGACTCGCAGTCGAACAGCGGCAGCGGCTCGCGCGTCACCGGCTCCGACGGCGCGGGCGCGTGATAGGCGGGATCGCTCGCGACCTTGCTCGCGTACGTGCTCAGGTTCGCCGCGGACGCCTCGGGCACCGGCACCGAGGGCATGACGCCCGCGCGCGCGCGCACGTACTCGGCGAGCGTCGCCGCGCCGACGCGCTCCATGTCGGACTCGAGCGCCTTGAGATAGCGGGGCAGGCGGCGGTAGCCGGTCGGCTTGAGCAGGTCGGTGCACGTGGTCACGGGGCTGAAGCCGTGCGCGACCGCGTCGGGGAAGTTCTCGGCCGTGATGCCGGCGCTGAACGAGATCGGGTAACGCGCGCCGGTCGCCTTCACGAACCGGTCGGCGAGCGTGGTCGCGATCACGTGCAGCGGCGGGCCGCTCAGGTAGACGTGCTCGCCCTCGAGCTTCCCGCGCGTGTTCTTCACGACGAGCGTGTTCGAGAACTTCACGCCGAGAGACAGCCCGTTGCGCGCGGCGAGGCCCGCGAGCCAGTCGAGCATGCGCAGCGCGTCGTTCCACTGCAGATCCTTCTCGAACGCCGTGCGGTCGAGCTCGACGTGCTCGTAGCCGAGCGAGCCGCGCAGCAGCGACTCGACCGTCTCGTAGCCGAGCAGCGTCGGATTGAGCTTCACGACCACGTGCAGCGCGTGCCGCGTGAGCAGGTGCTCGACGATGCGCTCGATCTCGTCCGGCGGGCAGCCGTGGAAGCTCGAGAGCGTCACCGTGTCGAACACGCGCGCCGGGACGGGCACGTCCGCGATCGCGCGCAGCGACGACGGCAGCGACTCGCGCAGCGTGGCGAGCAGCGCGCGCGTGTCCATCATCGTGTCGAGGAATTTCGCGACGCTCGCCGAGCGGATGCCCGCGAGGTCGTAGCCCACCGAGCCGTCGAAGATCGTGTGCGCGCCGGTCTCGGACGGAATGCCGCGCGCGCGCAGGATGTGAATGAGGTACCAGGCCGTCGCGTACTCGCGCGCCGACTCTTCCAGCGTCAGTTCCTGCGACCACTCGACGTTGTAGCCCTCGCCGGGCGCGTCGATGCACGGGCGCGGGATCTCGAGCCGGTCGAGCACCTGCACGGTCTTGAGTTCCAGGATGCGCGAGCCCGCGAGCCACGCGGCCACGAGGTTCTGCGCGAGCTGCGTGTGCGGACCGGCCGCGGGACCGAGCGGTGTGGACGCGCGCCCGCCGGGCAGCACGACCGACAGGTCGAGGCCTTCGCGCGGCTTCCAGAACGAGCGCTTCGGCAAATGGAAGATGCTGCGATCGTGTTCGTACTCGGCGAGCGCACGCGCGAGCAGGTGCGCGAACGGCTTGGGGGTCAACGCGGCCATGGGTCGCTCTCCATGCGACGCCACAACTCCGGCGCCGCCCCGCGCGCTTCGGCGCGCAGTGCTTCGAGGTCGGCGCCCACGAGGCGCCCTTCGTCCACCACGATTCGTCCGGCCACGGAAACGCGCCACGGGCGTGGGGTGCCGTTCGCGTCCGGTTGCAGCTCCACCCAGTCTTCTTCGAGCGCCGAAGCGCCGCCGAAGCGTTCCGCCATCAGCGTGCGCCCGGCGTCGAGCCGCGCGCGCAGCGCGACGTCGCCCGCCGTGTCGCCTTCCTCGGCGGCGATGCGCAGCAGTTGTTCCTGTTCGAGCGGCATGTCGGAGGGGAATCCGTCCGTGCCGAGCGCCACGCGCGGGCTGGCCGCGAGCGAGCGCGAATAGCCGACGCGGTTGTTCGCGTTCGAGCGCGGGTTGTGGAGCAGCCACAGCCCGTGCGCGTGCGCGTCGCGCACCTCGTCGGGCGTGAGCCACACGCCGTGCGCCATGAGCGAGCCCTCGGGCAGCGCGCCGAGATCGCGCAGGCGCTCGTACGGGCCCGCGAAGCCGCGCGCGTGCGCGTCCGCCACGTCGGCGGTGTCTTCGGCCACGTGCACGTGCATCACGGTGTCGAGCGTGCGGCACAGCTCGCCCGCCTCGCGCACGGTAGCGTCGGACACGGTGAAGCTCGCGTGCAGCCCGACGAGTCCGCGCACGAGCGGGCGGCGGTTGTCGCGGACGAAGCGCGCGCACTCGGCGAGCCCGCGCGCGGCTTCCGCTCGGCCGCCGTTGCGCTCGGTCGCGCCGTAGGTGAGCACGGCGCGCATGCCGAACTCCTCGCAGGCGTCCGCGAGCACGTCGAGCGAGCCGTCGATGAAGTGTGGGGACTCGTGGTGATCGACCAGCGCCGTCGTGCCCGCGAGCAGCGCCTCGGCGACGTACAGTCGCGTGCCCGCGCGCAGCGTCTTCGCATCGAGCGCGCGGTCGAGCCGCCACCAGAGCGCTTCGAGGATCTCGGTGAAGTTCACCGGCGCCCGCGCGGGCGCGGGCATGCCGAATGGCGCGAGCGCGCTGTACAGGTGCGTGTGCGCGTTGACGTACCCGGGCTGCTTCATCGCCACGTCTCCTTGGGCGCCTTCGTGCGGATCCGGCCCACACTGTAGGCCTTCGCGGCGGGGGAGTCCTTCATGGGCAGCACGTAGCGGCGCAGCCCATCGAACGCCTCGAGCGCGCCCGCGACGGCCGCGGCGGTGGGCACGAGGCCCAGTTCGCCGACGCCCTTCGCGCCGAACGGCCCTTCGGGTTCGGCGGCCTCGATCAGGTGCACCGACACCTCGGGCATGTCCTTCGCCCGCAGCGCACCGATCTGGTAGAGGCTCGTGACGATCGGCATGCCGTCCACGCACGGCAGTTCCTCGGTGAGCGCGTAGCCGAGGCCCATGTGCAGCGCGCCTTCGATCTGCGCGGCGCACAGCGCCGGGTTCACGGCGCGGCCCACGTCGTGCGCGGCGACGAGCTTCTCCACGCGGCCGTTCTCGTCGAGCAGCGCCATCTGCGTGGCGTAGCCGTAGCTCGTGTGCGTCTTCACCTTGCCGGGCGCGCCGAGCGGGGTGGTGTCTTCCACGACCACGTCGGCCGCGTAGACCTGTCCTGCGAGCGACTGCAGCGTGCCGCCCGCGTCGAGCGCCGCGCGCAGCTTGCGCGCCGCGGACGTGATCGCGTTACCCGCGAACAGCGTCGCGCGCGAGCCCGTCGTCTGCCCGCAGCCGAGCGCGAACGTGGCATCCACCTTCGGGCGGAACACGCTGCTCGGAAGACCCGTCACTTCGGCCGCGAACTGCGTGAGGATCGTGAGCAGCCCCTGGCCCATCTCGGTGAACGCGTTGTAGAGCGACACCGTGCCGTCGGCTTCGACCACGAGCCGGCCCTTGCCCCATTCGACGAAGCCGTTGCCGAGCCCGCTGTTCTTGAGGCCGCACGCGATGCCGGCCTTGCGGCCCGCGGCCATCCAGCCCTGCCACTCGTCCTTCACGGCGAGCAGCGACTCCTTGATGCCGCACGACTTCTCGACCGGCTGGCCGGTCGTGAGCACGTCGCCGATGTCCACGGCGTTGCGCCAGCGGATCTCCCAGCGATCGAGCCCGCAGAGCGCCGCGAGCTGGTCGATCGCGCCCTCGAGCGCGAACGCCGACTGCACCACGCCGAAGCCGCGCATGGCGCCGCACGGCGGATTGTTCGTGTACGCGGCGCGCGCTTCGACGTCCACGTGCGGGACCTTGTAGGGGCCGCACATGTGACCGGCCGCGCGCTCGAGGACCTTCATGCCGACCGACGCGTACGCGCCCGAGTCGCCGACCAGGCGCGCGTGCACGGCGGTGAGCCGGCCTTCGGCATCGCAGCCGACCGCGAGTTCGGTGGTGATCGGGTGGCGCTTCGGGTGCAGCCGGATGCTCTCCTTGCGCGAGAGCGTGATCTTCACGGGGCGCTTGGTGATCCACGCGAGCAGCGCCGTCTGGCCCTGCACCGACATGTCTTCCTTGCCGCCGAACGCGCCGCCGTTGGGCACGAGCTCGCAGAAGATCTGGTCTTCGGGAATGCCGAGCAGCGTGCGACCTGGCGTCGGTCGTCGAAGATGCCCTGGCCCTGCGTGTAGAGGTGCAGCGTGCCGTCGGGCTTCGGCACGACGAACGTGCTCTCGGGCTCCAAGAACAGGTGCTCGATGCGCTGCGTCTTCCACGTGCCGCGCACGACGTGCGCGCTCGCCGCGAGCGCGGCCGTGGCGTCGCCACGCGCGATCACGGACTTCGACAGCACGTTCGCGTGCTTCGGGTTCACCTGCGGCGCGCCGTCGGCGAAGGACGCCTCGGGGTCGAGCACCGCGGGCAGGACTTCGTACGTCACCTGCACCAGCGCGGCCGCTTCGCGCGCGACCACTTCGGACGTGGCGGCCACGGCGGCGAGCACGTCGCCCACGCAGCGCACTTCCTCGCCCTCGGCCACGAACGTCGGCCAGTCGTGATAGATCAGCCCGTGCCAGCGCTCGCCCGGCACGTCGGCCGCGGTGACGACCGCGGTGACGCCGTCCAGCGCGCGTGCGGCGGCCGTGTCGATCTTCACGACGCGGGCGCGGGCGTGCGGCGAGAACGTGAGCGCGCCGAAGAGCATGTCCGGCTCGCGCAGGTCGTCCACGAACGGGCGCTCGCCCAGCGCGAGTTCGCGCGAGCGGTACTTCTCGATGCTCTTGCCGACGCCGCCGTCGGTTACCGGCGCGGGCATCGGCACTTCGCCGCGCTTCACGCGCGCGGCCAGTTCGATCGCATCCAGGATGCGCACGTAGCCCGTGCAGCGGCACAGGTGCTCGTCGAGCGCCTTCGCGATCTCGGCGCGCGTCGGGGACGCGTTCGCCTCGAGCAGCGTGTACGCGCGCAGCACGATGCCCGGCGTGCAGAAGCCGCACTGCAGTCCGTGCGTCGCCGCGAACGCCGCCGCGAACAAATCGCGTGCGGCGGGCGGCAGGCCTTCGAGCGTCACCACCGTGCGGCCCTCGGCCGCTTCGGCGGAAACCGTGCAGGTCGCGCGCGCTTCGCCGTCCACCAGCGCCACGCACGCGCCGCACTGGCCCTGCGGCTGGCAGCCCCGCTTGGGACTGGTCACCGCGCAGGGCCCGCGAAGCAGGTCCAGCAACGTCTCACCCGGGCGAGCCGCGACTTCCCGCGGCTCGCCGTTCAACATGAAGCGCACCGACATCCCCAGCCTCCCGTTCCGCCCCGCAGGGCCGCGCGATTACTTCGCGGCCAGCGCGCTCGGATAGCGGGCGATGAACGCGATCGCGTGCTGCAGTTCGCGCGTGTCGAGGCCCTCACCGATCTTGTGCGTGTTCTGTTCGATGCCCGTGCCGAAGCCGAACATGGCCGGGTGCTTGTACGCGCCCGCGTCCACCCACTGCTTGCCGGCGGGAACCGTGATGCCGTTGTCCTTCACCGGAACCGGCCAGCCCACGCCGTCGGTCGAGAACACCCAGCGGTCCACGCGCGGTTCGCGGCGCAGCGAGCCGGCCTTCTCGTTCTTCTCGACGACGTTCGGCGTGATCACGGCGCGGTACGCGTCCACCGCGGCCGTCACGGCCGGGTGCGTGTCCGGCGTCATCCAGCTCATGTAGATCTGCGGATTGCCCGGCACGTAGCCGCGCCACGTGGGCTGGTCGTACGTGGGCACGCCCACTTCGACCTTGAGGCCCGCGGCGCGCGCGGCCTTGACCGCGTCGAGCGCGTCCACGTCGGCCACCGACTGCTCCGGCGTCTCGCCGATCGTGAAGCGGCGGTCGAAGCGGAACGTGAAGCAGTCCGGCACGGCGCAGTCGCTCGGCGTGTCGAGATGCGACCACGACGCGGTGCGCGTGCCCTTGCCGAGCACTTCGTGGTCGAGGAAGCCGACGCCCTTGGCGTGCTTCTCGGCCGCTTCCTTGAGAATCGCGGCGCCGTACTCGAGCGGGTTGAGCCCCTCGTGCGGCATCGAGCCGTGGCAGGAGCGTCCGGTGACCTTCACTTCGATCTGCATGCGGCCGCGCTGGCCGCGATAGATGCCGAGCGCGCCCTTGGTCGAGTCGCCCGTCGAGTCCGTGAGGATCACGACGTCCGGCACCATCTCGGGCGGAGCGCCCGGGAGCACCTTGCGCGTGATGTAGAGCGGGCCGCCGCCGTCGTTGTCTTCTTCGGCGACGGTGATGTAGCCGCGCAGGATCACGCCGCGCATGACGCCTTCGGACATGAGCTCGACCAGGATGCGCGAGCCCATGATCTGGCTGAGCACGCCGCCCAGCTGGTCGGCCGAGCCGCGGCCGAAGAGCATGTGGTTCCACTCTTCGTCCGGCGGGAGGTAGCCGAGTTCGCGGCGCAGGTACGTGCGGTCGATCTTGCTCTCGTCGAACAGGCCGGCGTACGGATCGAGTCCGCCCGTCTTCTCGCGCCACACCGGGCGCAGCGCCTTCACGGTGTCGCAGTGACCGTCGAGGTAGACGACCTTCTTCTGTTCGCGCGGGATGCCGTCGTTCTTGTCCTCGACGACCCACGAGAGGTTGCCGAACGCGTCGAAACCGATGTCGTCGGCCGAGGCGACGGCCTTGATCTCGATCATGCGCTTCTTGAGGTACTCGAGGCGCGGGCCTTCGTGGTTCGAGAGGCCGCAGGACGGATCGCCGCCCTGGTCGACCGGCTTGTCCACGTAGTCCGCCGGGATGCGAATGGCTTCCTTGAGGATCTCGACGGCCAGCGGCAGGTCGCGCGCCGCGAGGGCCGCGATCTTCGCATCGAGGGCGGTGACGGTCGGCGCGCTCATCGCAGCACCTCGTCGAACTTCGCGCCCAGGTTCTCGACCTTGGCGACGGCGAGCAGCGCCATGACCACGTACATCTTCTTGTTCGCTTCGCGCGCCACGTTGATCTTGTGCTTCGCCATGACGCCCGGCGTCACTTCGTCGCCGATGTCGGCCGGCAGGCAGTGCATGTAGAGCGCGTCGCCGCCCGTCGTGAGCGCCATGCGGCGTTCGTCGCAGATCCAGTCCTTGTGCGAGGCGTTGCGGTCGAGCGCGCGGCGTTCGATCTCGCCCATCGCGGCCTTGTCGCGCTTCGAGTTCGCGTCCACGCGCTCGAGCATGAGGTCGTACGGACCCCAGCTCTTCGGGTACACGACGTCGGCGTCCTTGAACGCGGCGTCCATGTCGTGCACGACCTCGAACTTGCCGCCGGATTCGGCCGCGTGCTTCCTGGCCGTTTCGAGCGTGCTGTCCATGAGGCGGTAGCCCTCGGGGTGCGCGAGCGTCACCTGCGCGCCTTCGCGCGCCATGAGCATCGCGATGCCCTGCGGCACCGACAGCGGCTTGGCGTAACTCGGCGAGTACGCCCACGACATCGCGATCTTCTTGCCCTTGAGGCCGCCCGGGAAGTACTCGCGCAGCCACATGAGGTCGGCGAGCGTCTGCGTCGGGTGGTCGATGTCGCACTGCAGGTTCACGACCGGCACCTTGCGCGGGTCGTTCGTGGCCTGGAGGTAGTCGTCGATGCCGGCCTTCACCGAGCGCATGAACGTGTTGCCCGCGCCCAGAATGAGGTCGTGACGGATGCCCATCGCGTGCGAGTTCATGCCGAGCATGGCGCCCGTCTCTTCGGCCGTTTCGCCGTGCTCGACCTGGGTGCTGCTGCCGTCCACGATCACGGGGCGCATGCCGAGGCGGCTGGAGGCGCCGGCCCACGCGGACTTCGTGCGCGTCGAGTTGTCGAAGAACAGCGCGTAGGCCAGCTGGTCCGGCAGGAACGCCGTGGACTTGCCGGCGCGGTCGGCGGCTTCGAAGCGCGAAGCGACCGCGAGGAGCGCGTCGATCTCGGCACGCGACCAGTCACTGGTGAGCATCAGGCTCTTGCCCAGGAGGCCGGCGAGGGTGTTGCGGTCGAGATTCGGCAGCGACGAGGTGCTGTTCATGACTTCTCCTTGAGTATGCGGGTGCCTGCGTTGCCGTCGAACGCCTCGAGCAACGCCTCGGGGTGACAGATGACGACCTCGTCGCCGCCGCGCTCCAGGAAGTACAGCGCGGCTTCGATCTTCGGTCCCATGCTTCCGGGCGGGAACTGGCCGGCCTCCGCCATGGCTTTGAGCTCGGAGATCGTCGTCTCGCGCAGCGCCGTGCGGTTCTCGGTCAGGTAGTCGCGGTAGACCGCGTCCACGCCCGTGGTGATGAACAAGCGCTTCACGCCCAGTTGCACGGCGAGCAGCGCGCTGGCGCGGTCCTTGTCGATGACCGCTTCGAGTCCGCGAATGTGGCCGGTTTCGTCGCGCATCACCGGGATCCCGCCGCCGCCGCACGCGATCACCGTGACGCCGGCGTCCACGAGCCGGCGGATGGTGTCGAGCTGGACGATCGAGATGGGGGCCGGGCTCGCGACGACGCGGCGCCAGCCGCGATGCGAGTCCTCGACCATGTCCCAGGCGCGCTCGGACTGGAGATTGGCGGCTTCTTCTTCCGAGTAGAACTTGCCGATCGGCTTGGTCGGCTCGGTGAAGGCCTTGTCGTGCGGATCCACTTCGACCTCGGTGACGATGCTCGCCACCTCGGTGTTCTGGCCGTGGAGCCGCAGGTATTCGCGGAGGTCCCGCTGGATCATGTAGCCCAGCGCGCCCTGCGAGTCGGCGACGAGCGAGTCGAGCGGCACTTCGTGCATCTGCTGCTTGGACAGCTCGACGCGCAGCTGCATGAAGCCGACCTGCGGACCATTGCCGTGCGTGAGCACGACGTGCACGCCGCGAGCGATGAGCCCGGCCACGGGAATCACGGCGCGAGCGGTCACGGCGAACTGGTTTTCGACGGTCGGCGGAAGTTTCGGATCGAGGAGACTGTTCCCGCCCATCGCAATCAGGGTCGGGGGGACGGGTGCTGCATGCGGGGTAGTAGTCATGGCGCAGGCAGTGTGCTCCGGCGGGAGGAGCGCTTTCCATGCTCCTCAAGTACCATGCGCCGCGACTTCGCAACGCTTTGGCATTCATCGGGAAGGAGGATTTCGTGGACGTCCGCGATTTCAACGCACGTGCATGGGACCGGCTGGTCGCGATGGGCAACCGCTGGACGTTGCCGGTTTCGTCCGAAGAGATCGCCCGGGCGCGCTCGGGCGACTGGGGAGTGATCCTGACGCCGACGCGCGCGGTGCCGCGCGAATGGTTCGGCGAACTGGCCGGTCGCGACGTGCTGGCGCTGGCTTCGGGCGGCGGGCAGCAGGCCTGCGTGCTGGCGGCGGCCGGGGCGAACGTGACGCTGCTCGACAACTCGCCCGCGCAGCTGGCGCAGGACCGCATGGTCGCCGAGCGCGATGGGCTGGCCATTCGGCTCGAACAGGGCGACATGCGAGACCTGTCGCGTTTCGCGGACGGCTCGTTCGATCTGGTCTTTCACCCGTGCTCGAACGGCTTCGTGCCGGACGTGCGCGTCGTGTGGCGGGAGTGCGCACGCGTGCTGCGGCCGGGCGGGCGGCTGTTGTCCGGCATCGTGAACCCGATGCTCTACCTGTTCGACGAGGCGGAAGTGGATCGCGGGGAGTTCGTGGCGCGCTACGCGCTGCCTTATTCGGACCTGGTCTCGCGCACGCCGGAGCATCTGGCGCGCATGGCCGAGGCCGGCGAACCGGTGTCGTTCGGGCACACGCTGGACGACCAGATCGGTGGGCAGCTGGAGGCCGGGCTGCTGCTGGCCGGGTTCTTCGAGGACCGCTGGGCGGAGCATCCGTTGGATCGGTTCTTTGCGCCCTGCTTCGCGACGCTGGCGGTGAAGCCGGGCTGAGTGAACGCGGCGCTTGCCGCTCGCCGCGCCCCGGCCTAGCTTGGGTCCGTCCGTCCTTCCACCCGCATCCATCCGGAGCGCCGCATGGCCGTCACGCACACGATGCCGAAGCTCGTGGACCTCGATTCCGACGCGTTGATCTCGCCCTTCGTCGCGGCCGATGCCGCCGAGGAGCGCGCGTTCGTCGAAGCGCTGCAGAAGGGCGTGATCGGGTCCGACGCGCGGCTGAGCACGCCCGAGGGCGACAAGCCGCTGCTGTACTTCGACTACGTGGCCTCGGGGCGCTTCCATCGCTCGGTCGAGGACGCGCTCAACACGCGCGTGCTGCCGTACATGGCCAACACGCACACCGAGACCAGCAGCACCGGCCGCATGATGACGCACTGGTACGAGCGCGCGTTCCAGCGCATCGCCGGCTACGTGAACGCGTCGAGCGACGACGTCGTGCTGGCGATCGGCTCGGGCTCGACGGGCGCCGTCAACCGGCTCATCCAGGCGATGGGGCTGCGCATCCCGAGCACGCTCGAGGACCGCTTCGAGATGTCGCGGCTGATCCCGGACGAAGAGCGCCCGGTCGTCTTCCGCAGCCACATGGAGCATCACAGCAACGACATCACCTGGCGCGAGACGATCGCGGAGACCGTCTACGTGCCGTTCGACGCGACCGGCCGCGTGTCGCCGGAGGCGCTGGAAGAACTGCTCCAGAAGTACGCGCACGCGCCGCTCAAGATCGGCACGTTCTCGGCGGCCAGCAACGTCACCGGCATCCGCAACGACTGTCACGGGCTCGCGCGCGTGCTGCACAAGCACGGCGCGCTCGCGTTCTTCGACTTCGCCGCGGCCGGCCCGTACATCGACATGGACATGCATCCGGTGGGGCCCGACGGCAAGCCGGACGAAGCGGCCCGGCTCGACGCGGTGTTCCTGTCCGTGCACAAGTTCCTCGGCGGTCCGCGCTCGCCCGGCCTGTTGATCGGCAGCAAGAAGCTGTTTTCGAACCGCGTGCCCGTCGAGCCGGGCGGCGGCACGGTGCTCTACACGTCGCCCGACGAGCACGTCTACCTGACCGACACGTCGCACCGCGAGACCGGCGGCACGCCGGCGATCGTGGGCGTCATCCAGGCCGGACTCGCATTCGACCTGAAGGCGGCCATCGGCCACCAGCGCACGTTCGACATCGAGCACGGCTACCTCGCGCGCGCGCTCGCCGAATGGACGAAGGAACCCGGCATCGAGATTTTGGGCGACCTGAACGTCGAGCGGCTCGGCATCGTGTCGATGATCTTCCACGGCCTGCACCACAACTTCGTGGTGGCGCTGCTGAACGACTACTTCGGCGTGCAGGTGCGTGGCGGCTGCATGTGCGCCGGCCCCTACGGCCACGAGCTGCTCGGCATCGACGAAGACGTCTCGCTGCGCATCCGCAAGCTGCTCGAGCAGGGCCACTGCGGCGTGAAGCCCGGCTGGGTCCGCGTCGGCTTCTCGCCCGTGACGCGCGAGGACGAGTTCCAGGCGCTCATGGAAGGCGTGCGATTCGTGGCGCGCGAGGGCAAGAAGTACATGGACCGCTACGACATGACCGACGCGAGCGGGGAGTGGCGGCGGAAGTAGGGGGGCGGGTGAGGCGCATCACGCGGCCTCGCTCTTCGGCGCGGCTGGCTTCGTTTCCGTCTTCGAGAAGTCCTGCTTCGTCGCGAGCCGCGCGGTCAGCACTTTCAGCGCGGCGCGCACTCGCGGCTCGAGCGGGCCTTGTGCCAGATCCGCGGTCGCTTCCGCGGCGCGCGCCGATTGTTCCGGCGTGAACTGGAGCGATTTCAGGGCGCTCAGGAGATCGGCGTCGCGCTCCTGGATCGCGGCCTTCTCGGCGGCGAGGCGCGCCTTCTCCTCGGCGGCGCGCGCCTTCGCTTCACGCGCCGCGGCACGGGCGGCCTCGCGCGCCTTCGCTTCGCTGTGGCGTGCGCGCTCCCGTTCGGCGCGCTCGCGGGCGCGGGTGACACGGTCTTCGCCCAGCACTCGCTCGGCCTCGAACAAGTTGTGCGCGCGGCAGAGCAACCGGACGTTCGCCAGCGTGCTCTCGCCGCCGAGTGCGACCGGAGTGCGGTGATCGAACTGCAGCCACCGGCGCTCGCCGCAGCGGTGGCCGTCGGCGCTCACGAACGAGCAGCACCCGCCGTCGCGCTGCCAGACGGCGTGGCGCACGGCCTTTGGAATCCGACGGCCGTTGCCGACGGTCTCTTCGGTCTGCTCGCTCTTCTTCGCGCCGAGCTTGTCTTTCAGGAGACGCTCTTCGAGCAGCTCGATCGCCTTCGCGTAGATCGCGGCGGGGTCCTGCGCCCAGTCGGTGTTGCTCAGCAGGTCCTGCACGCGGCGCAGCGCGTCGCGCTCTTGCTGCGTGAGCGTGAGGCGCTTCATGTTCGCCCGGCACGCCGAGCGAGATCGCGCCGCGCTTCTTCGGCGGAAGCGGCGCTGCCGACTCCTGCGCGAACGCGATGAACGCGAGCGCCTCACCACCGGCCACTTCTTGGCCACTTACATGCCCCGGGGCATGTGATGGTGACGTTTCGTTGACAGACGGAGTCTCCGACGCACTCGTCGTCACCACAGGCGTCGAACGCGACGCCACCAACTGCAGGATCTCCGCGCGCGTCTTGTCCGCCGCCGCCGCGAGCAGCTCTTCCGAGTTCTCGACCTTCAAATGTGGCGCGAGCGCGATGACCGCGCCGAGCGTGAGGCGACCGTCCGACAGGAAGTCGAAGATCGTCGTGAAGCGCACTGCGGTCCGCGCGGCCTGGAGCCGCTTCGACGCTCGGTCCGGCGTCATGCGCAGGTGCTGCTCGCAGTACGTCTTCATGCAGGAGTAACCGGCGGCCCGAAAGTCGCGTCGCGAGTCGATCAACGCGAGGAGCGCGAGACCCTCGGCGACCCGGTGGTGCTCTTCGCGGTAGATGAGATCAAGACGCGCGCGAGCTTCTTCCGGCGAGGTGCGTCGGCAGGCGAAATCGCATGGTGCATGTACCGCGGGGGCGCGTTCACTTCACGCGGGGGCGACGCGCCTCTTGTATCACAGGCATTTCGAACGCCGCACTTGCCCGCACGCGCACGAACGAAGATCGCGACAGCAACTCGCGAACGAGAGCGCGCGCGCGCGCGATCCTCGCGCGAATGCGGGCGAATCAAGGGCGTCGGTGCTCCGCGGCAGCCCCGCCTTTCGAACGCGTCAAACACTTTCTTTCGCGACTCACTCGCCCCCACGTCGACACGGCCCCGCACTCACACGCCGCCAGCACCACACGACAGCGCGAACAACTCTCACGGCCCCCACTGCGCCAGCACGCCCATCAGCTCGTCGAGCAGCGACGACTTCGTCTCGGCGACCTCCGCCAGTTCCGCGCGCAATCGCATGAGCGCGACGCCGAGCGCGTTCGCCGCGTGCGTGCCCTCGAGCGAATCGTCCACCAGCTGCGCGTCGCCGGTCGCGCGCAACGCCTCGACCAGCCCGCGCTGCTGCGTGAACTTCGCGCGCAACGCGTCGCGCAGCGTGCTCGCCCCGTGCCGGCCCGCCGCGCGCCAGTGCGCGAGCGAATCCCAGCGCGTCCCGTCCAGCACGAACGCCGACTCGAACGCCTCGCACAGGAACGCGAACGTCTCGTGGTCGCGATGCGTGAACAGGATCCGTCCGTCGGGAGGGAGCGCGCTCCTCGCCATGCCGAAGACCTTTCGCGGCTGCGAACGCCCGAGCGCGGCCCCGGGCGAGGGATCCACCGGGCGGCGTCTCACACCCGATACAGCGCAAGTTCGCGCCGAAACCGGCACGCGCGAACGCAAAGGGCCGCCCCCGCAGCCCCATGAACGGCACCGACCTATCCCATCGGCCCATCCCGCCTTGCCGCAACCGGCTGATAGTCTCCGGGCGGATGACAACACCTCACTCACGCCGGGCATACGCCCCGCGAAAGGGATAGAGCCATGAGCACGATCGCGACCGGGCTGGAAACGGCCATCGCCGACCAGAAGACCTACGACCACGCCGTGAAGCGCTTCCGCGACGCGAAGATCGCGCTTCCGACGTTCGAGCAGCTCGCCGAGCCCGACAAGATCCCCGCGAAGATCACGAACGCGCTGAGCGCGATCGAGCCCGACGCGCCGCACCCGCTGAACCTGTTCCGCGTGCACTGGTGGAACGACTCCACGCGCCGCGCGCGCGCCGCGCTCCCCGAGCACGTCGTGCTGCCCAAGAGCTTCACCGGCGTGGACACGCCCATCGTCGTCGCGTTCGGCGACCGCTTCCCGATGATCGGCGCGCACAAGGTGCTCGCCGCCTACTCGTGCCTCGCGCCGCGCATCGTCACGGGGCGCTACGACCCGACCACGCAGCGCGCCGTGTGGCCGTCCACGGGCAACTACTGCCGCGGCGGCGTCGCGATCTCGCGCATCATGGAATGCCGCGGCGTCGCGGTGCTCCCGCAGGGCATGAGCGCCGAGCGCTTCGAATGGCTCGACCACTGGGTCACGCAGCCGGGCGACATCATCCGCACGCCGGGCTCCGAGTCGAACGTGAAGGAGATCTACGACGAGTGCGCGCTCCTCGAAAAGGACCCGCACAACGTCATCCTCAACCAGTTCTCCGAGTACGCGAACCACCTCGGCCACTACTTCGTCACCGGCAGCGCGCTCGGCGCGATCTTCCAGTCGCTGCACGCGAAGAACCCGGCGCTGCGCCTCGCGGGCTTCGTGTCCGCGACGGGCTCGGCCGGCACGATCGCCGCGGGCGACTACCTCAAGGAGCAGTTCGGCACGCGCATCGTCGCGGCGGAAGCGCTCGAGTGCCCGACGCTGCTCGAGAACGGCTTCGGTGAGCACAACATCCAGGGCATCGGCGACAAGCACGTGCCGCTCATCCACAACGTGATGAACACGGACGTCGTCGCCGCGATCTCGGACCAGGCGACCGACCGCCTCGGCGTCGTGTTCCAGTCGCCCGCCGGCCGCGAGTTCCTCGCGCGCCGTCACGGCGTGCCGGCCGAAGTGCTCGAGACGCTGTCGAGCTTCGGCCTGTCGTCCATCTGCAACGTGCTCGCCGCGATCAAGACCGCGGAGAAGCTCGGCCTCGGCCCGAACGACGTCATCATCACGGTCGCGACGGACGGCGACCGCATGTACGGCAGCGAGCACACGAAGACGCTCGCCGAGTACTTCCCGAACGGCGTCGACGAGAAGGTCGCCGAGCACGAGATCCAGCACTGGCTCTACGAGACGCGCGCCGACCACGTGCTCGAGCTGACCGAGCAGGATCGCCGCCGCATCTTCAACCTCGGCTACTACACGTGGGTCGAGCAGCGCGGTGTGACGCTCGAACACTTCACCGAGCGCGCCGACCAGAAGTTCTGGAAGGGCCTGCACTCCGTGATGCCGCACTGGAACGCGATGATCGAAGAGTTCAACGCCCGGACGGGGGCGCTGGAGCACCTGTGAGACCGTTCGAGCCGCTGACGCGGTATCGCTGCATCGCGTGCGGCGCCGAGCCGGACGCTCGCGATCCGTATCCCTTCCGCTGTCCGCACGCGGAAAGCGGAGACGGTCGCGAGCACCTGCTCGCGAGCGTGCCCGACATGACGCGCGCGCGGTTCGCGCTCGGCACGTCGGGCCAGCCGTTCGTGCGCCATCGCGAACTGCTGCACTCGTACACGCGCGCGCGCATGCTCGGCATGAGCGACGCCGCGTTCGTGGACATGGTCGAGGAGCTCGACGCGAAGGTCGCGGCCGTCGAAGGCCACGGCTTCACCGAGACGCCGCTCGCGCCGAGCGACGCGCTCGCGAAGAGCACGCGTCTCGTCGAGGGGCAGGTGTGGGTGAAGAACGAGACGGGCAACGTCTCGGGCTCGCACAAGGCGCGGCACCTCTTCGCGCTCGCGCTGCACCTCGAGGTGAGCGAGCGCACGGGACTCACGACGCGCGAGGAAACCAACCGCCGCGGGCTCGCGATCGCCTCGTGCGGCAACGCGGCGCTGGCGGCCGCGGTCGTCGCGCGCGCCACCGAGCGTCCGCTCGAAGTGTTCATCCCGCCGGACGCCGAAGCACGCGTGGTCGAGCGGCTGCGCTCGCTCGGCGCGAAGGTCGTGGTGTGCGCGCGTGAAGACGGCGTGCCCGGCGACCCGTGCGTGCACGGCTTCCACGCGGCGCTCCAGCGCGGCGCGCTCGCGTTCTGCGTGCAGGGCAACGAGAACGGTCTCAACGTCGAAGGCGGCGCCACGATCGGCTGGGAACTGGCGTCGCAGCTCGCCAGCTCCGGCGGGCGCGTGGACCGCGTGTTCGTGCAGGTCGGCGGCGGCGCGCTCGCGAGTGGCGTCGTCCAGGGACTGCGTCACGCGCAGGAGCAGGGCATTATCGAATCGCTGCCCAAACTGCACACCGTGCAGACGCGCGGCTGCTGGCCGCTGCGCCGCGCGTACGAGCAGTTCCGCGAGCGTGCGCTGCCCGGCGCGCACGGCGACGATCCGACGCTCGCGGTGCGCCTGCGCGCGCCGAGTCACGCCGAGGACGTGCGGTCGGCGCTGCTGCACGCGCTCGATCACCGCGCGCGCTACATGTGGGCGTGGGAGTTCGCGCCGCACTCGATCGCGCACGGCATCCTCGACGACGAGACCTACGACTGGTTCGCGATCGTGGAAGGCATGGTCGAGTCGGGCGGCTGGCCCGTCGTGGTGGACGAGGGCACGCTCGGCGAGGCGCGCGACATGGCGCAGGCGGCCGGAGTGCCGGCGGATCCGACCGGCTCCGCGAGCCTCGCCGGGCTGCTCGCGCTGCGGCGCGTGCGCTGGCTCGGCGTGGACGAGCGCGTCGTGGTGCTGCTGACGGGCGTCCAGCGCTGATTCGTCTCGACGTTGGCGGCGCGGCTTCCGCTTTGGGGGCCGCGCCGCCGCGCTGTTACGGTGCGCGCATGACGCGCTCATCCTGGCAGGCGCCGCTCCTGTGGCTCGCGGCCTTCACCGGCGCGGTCGTGTTCGCGGTGCAGGTCTCGCACGAACTGGCCGCGCCCTCGGTGTGGGACGACGCGTGGATGTTCGTGCGCTACGCCGAGCAGCTGCTCGCGACCGGCGTGCCGGCCTTCGCGCCCGGCGGGCAGGGCGTGTACGGGCTCACGTCGCCCGCCTTCCTTTCGGTGGTCGCGCCGGTCCGGGCGCTCCTGGGGCCCGACGCCGTGCGCGTCGCGCTGCTCTCGAGCCTCTTCAGCGGCGTGCTGTTCCTCGCATTTCTTTCGCGCATGGTCGTCCGCCTCACGGCGGGATCGCCCCGGCGGCGCGCGGCGGCGTTCGCGCTCGTGGGCTTCACGCTCGCGTACGCGGCGCCCGCGATCGCGCGCCACTTCGCGAGCGGCATGGACACGACGTTCGCGCTCGCGTACTTCACCGTGTGGATCATGCTCGCGCACGCGTGCTCGCGGTACGTGGCGGACGAAGCCGCGTGGACGCTCGGCGCGTTCGGCGGCATGGCGTTCAGCGTGAGGCCCGACCTGCTCGTGTTCACGGTCGGCGTGCCCGCGCTCGGCGCGGTTTTCGCGACGCACGCGCGCGTGCGCAGGAACCAGGCGTCCGCCGCGGTCCTCGCGTTGTTCGTCGCACTGCTGCAGTCGGCGGTGTACGCGTGGTGGCTGCACTCGCCGGTGCCGCTGCCGTTCTTCGCGAAGACGTTGGGCTTCTACGGACCCACGCTGCGCGCCGCGTACGACGGTGTCGCGATCGCCGAGGTGAGCGGGTTCCTGCGCGCGATGTCCGCGCTGCGCGCCGTGTTCGCGGCGGCGGTCGTGCTGCACCCGGTCCGCTGGTGGAACGCCGCCAGCGCGCTCGAGAAGGCGCTGCTCTTCACCGGCATCGTGTTCACCGCGTACCACGCGTTCGCGGTGGTGCCGATCATGGGCTACGCCGGGCGCTTCGAGATGCCGTTGTTCCCGGTGCTCGTCTACCTCGCGGTGTGCTCGCTCGCGCACCTCGCCGCATGGTACCCGCAGGCGGTGTGGCGTTCGCTGCTCGTGACGCTCGTCGCGCTCGCCGTGGCGGGCGTGCTCGTGCGGCGCATCGTCGCGCACCAGATCGCGCCGGGTCCCGCGCGCGTCGCGGCGGCCGAGCGTTTCGACCTGCAGACGGCGTATCGCGTGAACGGCCGCGACTACTGGGTCGCGCTCGATCGCGTCTCGCGCCTGCCGGACGACCTCACGATCGCGACCACCGAGGTCGGCCTGCCGCTCGTGCTGTCGCCGGGGCGGCGCATCGTCGACCTCGCCGGACTCAACGAGACGAGCATGATGCGCCACCACGTGAGCGCGGACAGCGTCGTGCGGCGCGACCGCCCGGACCTGGTCTACCTGCCGCATCCGCACTACGCGGAAATGCGCGACGCGCTGCTCGCCGATCCCGTGTTCGTGCGCGACTACGAAGTCTGGCCCGCGGCCGCGCTGCGCGCCGACATGGGCGCCGCGGTGCGCCGGGACGGTCCGTACGCCGACACGCTGCGCGCGCTGTTCGAGGCCCGCGCCGCCGCCGCCGCCGTCGCGGCCCCGGCCGGGCGCTGACCGGGCCGGAGGCCCGGAGCTCCCGGGCCACCGCTTCCGGCTTTTCAAGAGCCGCCCCGACCGCGTACCTTCCCGGCTTCGTCCGGAGGACACCCATGTTCAGCAAGCTGTTCGGCAAGAAGAAGCCGGAAACGCCCGCGACTCCGCCGCCACCGCCGCGGCAGGTGCCGCTCTACGCCGCGTTGATCGAGAAGCCCACGCGCGACGTGCCGCAGAACCTGAAGACGAACGAGGAAAGCGCCGAGTTCGCCGAGTGGCAGAAGAAGTGGCAGGAGAAGCTGCGCGGCCAGAAGCGCCCGGCCGACGACCAGCCCGTGCTCACGACGCTCGCCGCGGGCGACCACATGGCGACGTTCGCGATGCCCGACACGGGCGAACGCGCGGCGCTGTTCTTCAGCTCGCCGCTGCGCGCCGCGGACTACAAGGACTGCATGGGGCAGGAGAGTGCCGACGCGCAGATCCCGATGCTCCCGCTCGCGGGCTTCGTGAAGATGCTGCGCGACCTCGAAGGCGCGGGCGTGACGCACTTCGCGTTCGACCGCTGCCCGCGCTGCACCGGCGCGACGGTCGCCGAAGCGGCTGCCGTCCAGACGGTCGAGGACGCGTGGGCCGTGCGCTCGCAGTACAAGGGCGCCGAGATCGCGCGCGAGAAGCTCTACTTCGAGTACGCCCTCGACGCCGCGCGCACCGGGCATCTCGAGGAGGCGCGCGAGGTGGCACTGCAGGCCGTGTCGCACATCACGACCGAGGATCCGAACATGCACCTGCTGATCGGCCAGATCGGCGTGGCGCTGGCGGAGACGCAGCTGCACCAGGACGCGATCGCGATGCTCCAGATGCTCAAGGCCGAACCCTACGTCGCCAAGCTGAAGACGGTGATCGAGATCGGCGCCGCGGACTTCGACGGTCCCGACGCCTGAGGCCGCGCGGAGGCGAAAGGCGGCCGGGTGCGATGCGTACCGGCCGCCTTCTTCGTTTCGCGAGGCCGGCTACTTCGCCGGAGCCGCCTCCGCCGCCGTCGTGTCCGCGCCCGCAGCCGCGGCGTCCACGGCCGCCTGTGCGGAAGCCGCTGCCGCTTCGCCGGAGACACGGTCGAGGTTCGCGAGCCCTTCGGTGAAGTCCTTGCCGATCATCTTGTCCATGTCCATGAACACGCACATCACCTTGGACATGAAGTCGTAGTCGCCGGACATGCTCCACTCGACCTTCGTGCCGTTACCCTCGGGCGCGAGCGTGAGGGCGGTGAGCGCGGTCGAGGCGAAAGGCTTGAGGAACTCGAGCTTCATCGTGATCTTCTCGTTCGGCACGGCCTCGGTGATCGTCATGCGGCCCGAGCCCGCGTCCTTGTTGCCTTCCCACTCGTAGACCGCGCCGACGCCGGATTCCGCGCCGCTGTACTTGGTCTGCATCGCGGGGTCGAGCTTCTGCCACGGCGACCACGACGGGAACTTGTGCATGTCCTCGATCTGCGCGTACACGAACTGCGGCGCGGCCTTCATCGTGGCGCTGCGCGTGACCACGTACTGGTTCGGCTTCGTGGCCGCGAGCCCGAGGACGCCGAGCACCGCGACGACCACGACGAGCAGCACGCCGAGCAGGATCTTCTTCATGGGGATGGCCTCCATGGGAAGGGGTAGGGGCGGGACGCTAGCCCGGCCGCCGCGTCGCGCGCCAGCGCCCTCGTGACGAGCGCGGGCAATCCGGGGGCCCGGCGCTTTCCCGTGGGTTGTGGTTCGCAGAATGTTGCTGGGCCGAATTCCGCCCCCTACCCCGGGAAACGACGACCGAATCGCAATGACTTACGTCGGCGCGATGGGGGCTCCAGGGCCCGGCAACATTCTGCGAACCACGACCTTTGCCGTTGACCCGCGCCATGCCGCCGCGCGAGTTTCGGCGCCGGTGCCCATCCCACCCCCGGAGGTCCGCATGGCCACGACCGACAAACGCGTCGACGCCTACATCGCGAAGTCCGCGCCGTTCGCGCAGCCCATCCTCGAGCAGTTGCGCGCCCGCGTGCACGCGGCCTGCCCCGACGTCGAAGAGGCGATCAAGTGGGGCTTCCCGAACTTCGTCTACGAGGGCGCGGTGCTCTGCAACATGGCCGCGTTCAAGCAGCACTGCGCGTTCGGTTTCTGGAAGGCCAAGCTGCTTGGAGAGGCCGGGCTGAAGGTGTCCGAGGACGCGATGGGACAGATGGGCCGCATCACCTCGGTGAAGGACCTGCCGGGCAAGGCCGAGTTCGCCCGGCTCGTGAAGGCGGCCATGAAGCTCAACGAGGCGCCGACCCGCGTCGCACGTCCGGTCACGAAGCCGGGCACGCGCAAGCCGATCCCCGTGCCCGCGGAGCTGAAAGCCGCGCTCGCCAAGAACGCCCGGGCGCGCAAGACGTTCGAAGCGTTCGCGCCGAGCCATCGCCGCGAATACCTCGAGTGGATCACCGAGGCGAAGCGTGTGGAAACTCGCGCGAAGCGCATCGCGCAGACGATCGAGTGGCTCGCCGAGGGCAAGCAGCGGAACTGGAAATACCAGGGCTGCTGAGCCGCTCTCGAAGTATCAGGACCGCCCCTTCGCGCACCTGTCGAGTGTCTGGCGCCCCCGCGCCCGGTTCCGTCCGACTCCCCCCACGGGCGTGACCGAAACCCTCGACTCGGACCGGTACCTGATGCGCCGCGATCTCGTCTCCGCCGCCCGTGCCACGGGGCTCGCCGCCCTGTGCGCCGCCGCCCTCGCCGTGCTCGCCAGCACCGCCCTCGCCGACTCCGGCTTCGTGCCCGGCGAAGTGATCGTGAAGTACCGCGCGAACGCCACGCGCGCGCGCCGTGCGATGGTGCGCGGCATCCTGCCCACGGTCGATCGCGTGGACGCCCTGTCGCTCATCGGCGCCGAATGCGTGCGCTTCACGGGGATGACGACCGAGCAGGCGATCGCCGCGCTCTCCGCCGATCCGGCCGTCGAGTACGCGCAGCCCAACCACATCTTCCACGTGGACGTGGTGCCGAACGACCCGAGCTTCGGCTCGCTGTGGGCGATGAAGAACACCGGCCAGGGCGGCGCGTTCGCGGGTGACGACATCGACGCGACGCTCGCGTGGAACCTCACGACGGGTGATCCCGAGATGAAGATCGGCGTGATCGACTCGGGCGTGGACTGGACCCACCCCGACCTCGCCGCGAACATCTGGACCAACCCCGGCGAGATCCCCGACAACTTCGAGGACGACGACCTCAACGGCTACGTGGACGACGTGCACGGGTTCGACTTCGTGAACGGGGACGGCGACCCGATGGACGACTACTTCCACGGCACGCACGTCGCGGGCACGATCGGCGCGGTCGGCGACAACGGCATCGGCGTCGCGGGCGTGTGCTGGCGCTGCAAGATCGTCCCGATCAAGTTCATCAACAGCACGGGCGCGGGCACGGAGTCGGCGGCGATCGCCGCGCTGCAGTACGCGCTCACGGTCGGCGTGCGCCTGACGAACAACTCGTGGGGCGGCATGTCCGGCGGGCAGGCGCTGCTCGACGCGATCGACGCCTGCGGCGCGGCGGGGCAGCTGTTCGTGAACTCCGCGGGCAACACGCGCTGGAACATCGACGGTGTGCCCACCTTCCCGCAGTGCTATGCGTCGCCCTACATCCTCACCGTGGCGTCCACCGACGGCCGTGACCTCATGAGCACGTTCTCGTGCTGGGGCCCGACGCAGGTGGATCTCGGCGCGCCCGGTTCGCTCATCTACTCGTGCCGTCCGGCCAACACCTACGGTAATCTCGACGGCACCTCGATGGCCGCGCCGCACGTGACCGGTGTGGCGGCGCTCGCCTGGAGCCTGTTCCCGCACGCGTCGCCGCAGGCGATGCGCGCGCTCATCCTTTCGGCCGTGGACACGATCCCTTCGATGACGGGCAAGGTCTGGAGCAACGGAAGGCTCAACGCGTACCGCACGCTGCTGCGCGGCGACGGGACGCCGCCCTCGGCGGCCACGGGAATGATGGCCGAGATCACGTCCAGCACGTCGCTGCGCCTGCGCTGGAACGCGCCGGGCGACGACGGCCAGGCGGGCACGGCCACGTCGTACGACCTGCGGTTCTCGGGCGCGCCGATCGACAGCGCGAACTTCGCGGCCGCGACGGCGCTGCCGGCCGCGGCGCCGAACGCCGCGAGCGTCGCCGAGACGCTGTCGGTGGGAGGGCTCACGCCCGGCGCGACGTATTGGTTCGCGCTTCGCGCGACCGACGACTTCGACAACGTGGGGCCGCTCTCGTCGCCCTTCTCCGTGACCGTGACCGCGCCGAGCACGGCCGTCGCGGACGCCGCCGCGGCCTTCGGGCTGCGCGTCGTCTCCGCGAACCCGTCGCCCTCGGGCTCGGCGTTCGCGCTCACGTTGCCGTCGGGCGCGGAGACCGACGTCGCGGTGTACGACGTGCGCGGCGCACGCGTGCGCACGATCGCGCGCGGCCTGCGCCCGGCCGGCGTGCACGCGCTCGCTTGGGACGGCGGCACGGATGCCGGCGGCCGCGCCGGCGCCGGCGTGTATTTCGTCCAGGCCCGAAGCGGCGCGGACGTCGCGACGCATCGCATCGTGGTGCTGGGGCGCTGATGCCGGGCTGCGTGATCCGAGCGCTCGATCCGGCCGCGCGCGAAGAAGTCGCGCTGGTCGCCGAGCGCATGCGGCTCACGCTCGTCGAGGTGCTCGGCGACGAAGCCGGCGGCGCGATGTACACGAGCGAGTGGCTCGAGGATCGCGTGCTCGAGCACCTCGATCCCGCGCGGTTGCACGGTCAGGTGTTCGTCGCGGTCGAGCCCGACGGACGCCTGGCCGGTCACACGATCGTGCGCATCGAGCGCGACGAAGCCGGGCATGCGTTCGGGCTCTTCTCGACCACGTACGTCGCGCCCGAGTCGCGCCGCGCCGGCGTCGCGGACGCGCTCATCGAGCGCGGTGAAGCCTGGATGCGCGAGCAGCAGGTGACCGCTTCGCAGACGTGGACCGCGGACTCGAACGGCCCGCTGCTGTCGCTCTTCCGCAAGCACGGCTACGCGCTCACGCTGCGCGTGCCCGAGAAGAAGATGGTCGTGCTGTCGAAGGCGTTCGTGGGCTGAAGCGGGGAGCGCGCTACTCGGCCTTCTTGCGGCCGAAATCGGCGTCGAGCGGCAGGAACGCGGTCACGAGGAAGCTCGGGACGGTCGCCACGATCACGATCGTGAAGAACTTGAGATAGCCGACCTGGTCCTGCAGCCAGCCGCTCCACATGCCGGGCAGCATCATGCCGAGCGCCATGAAGCCGGTGCAGATCGCGTAGTGCGCCGTCTGCCGCTCGCCGCGCGAGATGTAGATCATGTACATCACGTAGGCGGTGAACCCGAAGCCGTAGCCGAACTGTTCGATCGCCACGCCGCCGAGGATCACGGCGATGTTGGTCGGCTGCGCCGCCGCGAGCGCGATGAAGATGGCGTCCGGCAGGTGGATCGCGAAGAGCATCGGCCAGAGCCAGCGCTTGAGCCCGTCGCGCGCGATGACGATGCCGCCGAGGATGCCGCCGAAGGTGAGCGCGAGGATGCCCACGGTGCCGTACACGAACCCGACCTGCGTCGTGTCGAGCCCGAGCCCGCCGACGTCGCGGCCGTCGAGCAGGAAGGGCGAGACCATCTTCACGAGCTGCGCCTCGCCGAGGCGGTAGAGCAGCAGGAACGCCATGAGCACGAAGATGCCCGGCTTGGAGAAGAACGAGCCGAACGTGGCGAGGAACTCGCGCATGAAGTGCGGGATCTGGTGCGCCTCGCCCGGGCGGTCGGCCGCGGGGCGAGGCAGCGCGAAGCGGTGCCACAGCCCGAAGAGCGCGAACATCGCCGCGAGCACGCCGAGCGTGATCGCCCACGCCGTGTGCGGCCGGCCCGTGCTCTTCTCGAGCGCGCCGGCGAGCATGACGAGCAGGCCCTGCCCGAAGATCGTCGCGATCCGATAGAACATCGTGCGCACGCCGACGAACTGCGCGGCCTGCTTTTCGTCGGTGCCGAGCAGGTAGAAGCCGTCCGCGGCGATGTCGTGCGTGGCCGACTGGAAGGCGAGCAGCCAGAAGAAGATGAGCGAGAAGTGCAGCCACGCCGGGCCCGGCAGCGACAGCGCGAGGGCCGCGAGCGCCGCGCCGACCAGCAGCTGCATCACCCAGACCCAGCGGCGGCGCGTGCCGAGGATGTCCACGACCGGCGCCCACAGCGGCTTGATCACCCACGGCAGGTAGAACCAGCTCGTGTAGAGCCCGATGTCGGTGTTCGACATCCCGAAGCGCTTGTACATCGTGACCGCGACGCTCATCACGACGACGTAGGGAAGACCCTCGGCGAGATACAGCGAGGGGATCCACAGCCACGGATTTCGGGACGGACGATCCTTACGTCTGAGCTCGGACATGCGCACTCCCGTCGGGTGAAGAACGAATGCTCCCGTGTAGCACGCGCGTCGGAGGGCGGGCAAGAGGTTCGTCGCGCCGGGCCGCGTACGGAAGTTCGATGTCCGTTCACTCGCTCGACACGCCGCGGGCCACACGCGCGAAACCTGTTTGCGTCACGTTGACGGCGTCCTATGTTCCGGACTGCTCGCGGCCGTCCCGCGAGCGCTCACGACTTCGGGCCGCCGATGTTCGTGTCGCCCGGAGTCTCGCCCTGTCACGGATGCAAGGGAGAGCTCCCCCGATGAAGCTTCGGTTCCTGAGTGCGCTGCTCGCAGTCTGTGTCCTGGCTTCGCCCGCCGCCGCGCAGAAGAAGGCGCTGTTCGACAACGCCCACGCCGAAACGGCGGGCAACTCGGACTGGGTCATCGACGACAACATGCCGGTGCCCTCGCCCGCGCAGAGCGGGATCACACCCGGGTCGCCGTTCACCTATTGGACCGGCGCGATCTCGTCGTGGGGCGTGTCGCTCGTGAAGCGCGGGTACACCGTGCACACGAACACCGCGGCGCTCACGTACGGCAACACGGGCAACACGTACGACCTCGCGAACTACGACGTGCTGGTCCTTCCCGAGCCGAACACGGTGTTCACGGCCGCCGAGAAGACGGCGATCTTCGCCTTCCTGCAGAACGGCGGCGGCGTCGTCGCCGTCGCCGATCATTCCGGCGCCGACCGCAACAATGACGGCTGGGACGCGGCCGAGATCTTCAACGACCTCGATCCTTCGCACCTGCTCGGTGTGAGCATGGCGGTCACGGGAAACGCCAACAACAACATCGTGCAAACGTCCACGAACGTGAACGCGCTCGCGACCGACATGGTCACGCGCGGTCCCGTGGGCAACGTGACCGGGCTCGCGTTCCACAACGGCACCACGATGACGCTGTATCCGGCCGTGAACTCGACCGTGCGTGGCGAGGTCTGGATGAACGGGCTCTCGCAGACGAGCACCACCGGCCTCATGTGCGCCTCGGCGCAGTACGGCAGCGGGCGCATCGTGTTCATCGGCGACAGCTCGCCGATCGACGACGGCACCGCGCAGGCCGGCAACACGAGCATCTACGACGGCTGGGGCGAAGTCGGAGCCACGGACAGCACGCTCGCGATGAACGCGACGCTCTGGGCGACGCGCACGGGTGGTGGCGATCTCACGGCGCCGACGGTCGCGCTGACCTCGCCCGCGAACGCGGTCACCTGGAAGGCCGGCTCGGCGCACGCGATCACGTGGACCGCGTCGGACGCCGTCGGCGTGACCGCGGTGGACCTCGCGTACTCGACGGACGGCGGCGCGACGTACCCGAACTCGATCGCCGCCGGGCTCGCCAACTCGGGCACGTACAACTGGACCGTGCCGAACATCAGCAGCACGACCGTGCGCGTGCGTGTGACCGCGCGGGACGCCGCCGGCAACAGCGCGTCGGCCGCGAACACGGCGAACTTCACCGTGGACAAGTGGATCGTCACGGCGAGCGCGGGCACGGGCGGCACGATCTCGCCCTCGGGCGCGGTCGGCGTCGCGCAGGGCGCGAGCCAGGCGTTCACGATCGCGGCCAACTCCGGCTTCGCGGTCTCGGGCGTGCTCGTGGATGGCGCGTCGGTCGGCGCGGTGACGAGCTACACGTTCACCAACGTGACCGCCGCGCACACGATCGCCGCGAGCTTCACCGCGACGGCGAGCAACTTCACCATCACGGCGAGCGCGGGCACGGGCGGCACGATCAGTCCGAGCGGCGCGGTCTCCGTGGCCGCGGGCGCGAGCCAGGCGTTCACGATCGCGGCGAACGCCGGCAACACGATCCTGAGCGTGCTCGTCGACGGCGCCTCGGTCGGCGCGGTGACGAGCTACACGTTCACGAACGTGCAGGCCGCGCACACGATCGCCGCGTCGTTCACCAGCTCGAGCAACACCGGCTGGCCGATGGCGAGCGGCAACTTCTCCGCGAACTTCGCCGACATCGCGAACTGGACGAACAACTTCGCGGGCGGCGTGGGGGCGAGCTACTGGGCGTCGGTCGCCGTGGGCGGCAGCACGACGATCCCGAGCGCCACGAAGATCACGACCGCGACTTCGACGTTCACCACGACCACGACGGGCGGCGTGCAGAAGGGCGTGAGCCCGAATCCCGTGGGCACGATCGTGCTGCTCTCGACCGGCTCGACCGACCTCACGTCGTCGGCCGCGATCGACCTGAAGCTGAACTTCACCGGCACGACGGCCGGCACGCTCGGCTTCACGTGGAGCACCGTGTTCAACTCGACGGGCAATCGCAAGTCGTCCCTGCGCGTGTACACGAGCCCCGACGGCGCGGCCTGGACGGAGCTGACGGGCGCCGCGGTGCTGAACTTCACGAACAACGTGGCGGGTTCGGGCACGGTCTCGGCCGTGGCGCTGCCGGCGACGCTGAACAACCAGCCGAACGCCCGCGTGCGGTTCTACTACTACAACGGTTCGGGCGGCACGACGGGTTCGCGTCCCAAGATCGCGCTCGACAACGTGAGCGTGACGGGCACGCCGTCCGGCCCCGCGCCGAGCCCGGTCGTGGGTGGTGAGGAAGGCACGGCCGCTGCCGGCCGGGTCGACTTCGCGTTCTCGCGCGTCGTGCCGAACCCGGGCGGCGCCGAGGCGTCGCTGCAGTTCTCGCTGCCGCGCGCGGGCCGTGCGCGGCTCGAGATCGTGGACCTGAGCGGCCGCCGCGTGTGGGCGACCGAGGGTGAGTTCGCCGCCGGCGCGCAGTCCGTGCGCTGGGGCGGCCGCGCCGCCGACGGCTCGGCCGTGCGCGCGGGCGTGTACTTCGTGCGTCTCGTGACGGCCGACGGCGTGCGCAGCGGCCGGATGGTGCGGTTCTAAAGAAGAGCCGGCGCGGCCCCGGCGAGACTGGGGTCGCGCGCGAGGGGGGGCGGGGGGGGGGGGGCCCCCCCGGGGCCGGGGGGCGGGGCGCCCCCGGGGGCGGGGGGGCGGCGGGCCCCGGGGGGGGCCCGGCGGGCGGGGGGGGCGCCCGGGGGGGCCCCGGCGGGCCCGGGGGGGGGGGGGGCGGGGCGCCCGGGGGGGGCGGGGGGGGGGGGGGGGGGGGGGGCCTCGGGGGGCGGGGGGGGGCCCCCGGCGGGGGGGGCGCCGGGGGCCCGCCCCGGGGGGGGGGGGGGCCCGGGCCGGGCGCCCCCGGGGGGCCCCCGCGGGCCGGGCCCCGGGGGGCCCGGCCGGGGCCTCGGGGGCGGTCCCGGGGGGGCCGGGCGGGGGGGGGGGGGGGCGGGGGGGGGGGGGGGCCCCCGGGGGGGTGGGGGGGCCCCCGCCCGGGCCGCGGGGGCCCGCCCGCCGCGGGCGGGGGGGGGCGGGGGGGGGGGGGGGGCCCGGCGGGGGCGGGCCGCCGCCGCCGCGGCGCGCCCGCCCCCCGCGCCCCGGGGCCGCCCGGGGCGGGCCGCCCGGGCCGCCCGGGGCGGGGCCGGGCGGGGGGGGGCCGGGGGGCGGGGGGCCCCGGGGGGCCGGGGGGGGGCCCCCCGCCGGCGGCGGGGGGGGGGCGGGGGGGGGGGGGCCGGGCGGGGGGGGGGGGCGCGGGGCGGGCCCGGCCCGGCGGGGCCCGCCCCGCCCGGGGGGGGGGCCGGGGCCGGGGCCCCCGGGGGCGCCCGCCGGGGGGGGGGGGGGGCGGGGGGGCCGGGCCGGGGGCGGGCGCCGGCCCGGCGGCGGGGGGGGCCCCGGGGGCGGGGGGGGCCCGGGGCGCGGCCGGGGGCGCCCGGGCCCGGGGGGCCCCGCGGGGGGGGCCCCGGGGGGCGGGGGCCCGGGGGGGGGGGGAACCCCCCGCGCCCCGGGGGGAGGGGGGGGGGACCGGGCCCAGGGAACCCACCCCCCCCGGGGGGCCGCCCCCGGCCCCCCCCCCCCCCCCCAAAGGGGCCCCCCCCCCCGGCCCCCCCCCGGGACCCCCCACCGGCCCCCCCCCCCCCCCCCGCCCCCCCCCCCCCCCCGGGGAGGGGGGGGGGGGGCGGGGGCGGGGAAAGAAAAAAGAAAGGCCGGGTTCCCCCCCCCCCCCCCCCCCCCCCCCCCCCCCCCCCCGGGGGCCCCCCGGGCCCCCCCCCCCCCCCCCCCGGGGGGGCCCGGGGGGGCCCCCCCCCCCCCCCCCCCCCCCCCCCCCCCCCCCCCCCCCGCCCCCCCCCCCCCCCGGGGGGGGGGCCCCCCCCCCGGGGGGGGGGGCCGGGAAAGGCGGGGCCCCCCGGCCCCCCCCCCCCCCCCCCCCCGGGGAGGGCCCCCTTTTCCCGGGCCGGGGGGCCCCCCCCCCCGCCCGGCCCCCCCCCCCCCCCCCCGGGCCGGGGCGAGGCACCCCCCCCCCCGGCCCCCCCCCCGCCCCCCCCCCCCCCCCCCCCCCCCGGCCCCGGGGGGACCCCCCCCCGGGAACCCCCCGGGCGGGGGCCCGGGGGGGCCCCCCCCCCCCCGGCCGGGCCGGGGGGGAAGAGCGCGGCCCCCCCCCCGGCCGGCCCCCCCGGGGCCCCCCCCCCCCCCCCCCCCCCCCCCCCAAAACCCCCGGGGGGGGGCCTCCCGGCGGGCCCCCGGGGGCCCCCCCCCCCCCCCCCCCCCCCGGGGGGCCCGCCCCCGCCGGCCCGCAGTGACGAGGCGGCCCGCTCCCGGTTGTCGGGGGCGGGTCGCCGCTTTCGGGGGCAATGCACCCGAAAAACCCCAAAAAAACTTCGTTCGGCAGCGGGTGAATCGGGTACCATCTTTGTCCGACAGCCGGACAAAGTGGGTTCACCATTCCCCCGGAGCTTCCATGAAGGATCACTTCCGACACCACCTTCTCGCACTCGTCGCCGGGGCTTTGCTCGTGCCCGCCGCGGTCTCCGCGCAGTGCATGCTCGCCAATCCGAGCTTCGAGATCGTGGGGCAGTCCGGGAACTTCTTCGGAGGCTGGAGCCAGTTCGGATCCGTCGGCACCGTCTCGACCGCGAAGCACGGCCACGCCGCCGCGCGCGTTTCGGGGCCCAATACCGGCAACTGGGACATCTCGGCCTACTGGCAGGCGCAGGCCTCCACCGTCGGCAATCGCTGGAAGACGACCGGCTACGTGCGCGTGCCCTCGGCCACGCCGCTCGCGGGCAACTCCAAGGCGGTCGTGAACGTCGAATGGCGCAACTCCTCCGGAGCGCTGATCAGCTACGAATCGCACGACGTCGCCACGGCGGCGAGCGTGCGCGACTCGTTCCTCGCGTTCTCGTTCACGACGGCCGCCGCGCCCACGGGCACGACGAGCGCGCGCCTCGTCCTCGCGGTGCTGCAGGGGCCCGGCGATCCGCAGCGCGACGCGTGGTACGACCAGGTCACGTTCGAGAAGCAGACCACGCCGAGCCTCGACGTGCTGCAGTGGGGCGACTTCACGAACGGCCGGACGGTTTCGTTCTCGGGCCGCACGTGGCGCGTGAAGAACACGGGCGTCTACGGCCCGGGGCCGAACTCGTTCTCGAGCGCGACCGACGCGGTCTGGGTGGACGCGAACGGCCGGCTGCACCTGACGATCAAGAAGGTCGGCGCCACCTGGTACAGCACGGAAGTCGCGCTCGACACACCGCTCGGCTACGGCGACTACCTCTTCACGACGCGCGGCGATCTCGACACGTTCGACCCCACCACCGTGTTCGGGCTGTTCGTGTGGGAGTACGGCCCGTGCTGGGACGCGGGCTACCTCTGGTGGAACCCGTTCAACGAGATCGACGTCGAGTTCAGCCGCTGGGGCATTCCCGCGGGACCGAACGCGCAGTTCGTGACGCAGCCGTGGGATTGGGGCGGCAATCGCAACCAGTTCACGATGTCGTTCTCGGCCGACGAGGTCACGACGCACGCGTTTCGCTGGCGCCCGGACCGGGTGGAGTACCGCTCGTGGCGCGGCGGGCCCAACGCCGAACTGCCCGCGAACACCGTGCGCTCGTGGACGTACACCGGTCCGCACATTCCGCGGCCCGATCAGCCGCGCGTGCACCTCAACCTGTGGCAGACGGCCGGCGCGCCCGCGACCACGCAGGAGGCGGTGCTCGACGCCTTCACCTTCCGCCAGTGGCCGACGGCGTTCCTCGCGGTGGAGGACGCGCCGGTCGCGCCGCGCGCGGGCGCATCGCTCGCGATCGCCGGCCGCAATCCCTCGCGCGACGGCGCGACGCTGCGCTGCACGCTCGCGCACGAAGCCGACGTGCGGCTCACGCTGCACGACGTCACGGGGCGGCTCGTGCGCACGGTCGCCGAGGCGCGCCTGAGCGCCGGCGCGCACGACGTGCGCTGGGACGGACTCGACGCGGCCGGTACGCGTGTCGCTCCGGGCGTCTATCTCGCGCGGCTTTCGGCCGGGGAGGCATCCGCGACCGCGCGGGTGATCGTGCTCCAGTGAGCGCCCGCACGTCATCGGTGGCCCTCGGCCTCACGCTCGTCGCGCTCGCGCTGCTGTGCGGCGTGTCCGTGGTGTCCGCGCGCACGCGGCCGCGCACGTATCCGCGCCAGGCTCCGTTCGTCGTCCGGCCGTTCGTCGTGGAGGCGAACGGCAAGTGGATCGGCGATGCCGTCGCGTACGGCCCGCATCGCGACGGACAGCGTCCGCGCGGCGTGGAGCCGACCATCGCGCAGGTGCGCGAGGACCTGCGGATCATGTCGCGCGACTGGAGCCTGCTGCGCATCTACGGCGCGATCGGCACCGCCGACACCGTGCTGCGTGCGATCCGCGCGGAGAAGACCGGCACGAAGGTCGTGCTCGGGCTGTGGCTCGACGCCGAGGTGCGCCGCGATTCGGCCGGCCGCGTGCTCGAGCGCTTCCCGAAGGCGCGCGAAGCCAACCGTCGCGACGTCGAGCGTGCGATCCAGCACGCCCGCAACTACCCGGACATCGTCGCCGCGATCACGGTCGGCAACGAGACGCAGATCTTCTGGTCCGGCAACCGCCTGCCCCCCGAAACGGTGATCGATTACATTCGCGAGATCCGTGCGCGCACGCGCGTGCCGGTGAGCACCGCCGACGACTACAACTACTGGAACAAGCCCGAAAGCCGCGCCATCGCGACGGAGTGCGACTTCGTCTTCACGCACCTGCACCCGCTGTGGAACAGCCAGCAGCTGAACGAAGCGCTGCCGTGGGTCGAGCGCAACCTGGCGGAGATCCGCGCCGTGCATCCCGACCGCGAAGTCGTGATCGGCGAGACCGGCTGGGCGACGACGCACAACGATCAGGGCGACCAGGGCAAGCTCATGAAGGGCGCCGTGGGCGAGCGCGAACAGGCCGAGTTCTACCGCGAGCTGCGCGCGTGGATCGCGCGCACGCGCGTGCCGACGTTCGTGTTCGAAGCGTTCGACGAAAACTGGAAGGGCAGTCCGGATCCCGACGAGGTCGAGAAGCACTGGGGCCTCTATCGCGCGGATCGGACGCCGAAGCTGGCGATGCAACGAGAGGAGAGCAGGTGAGTCTGCTGGACGGTACGCGCGGCCTCGAGGCGCGCAACGGTGGTCTGGTTCCCTTCGCGGGTCAGGAGTTCCTTCGCATCACGGACTTCGACCGTCTTCCGCCGTTCCTGATGAGCATTCCGAGCGACACCGATCTGTGGATGTTCGTGAGCAGCGGCGGCGGCCTGACCGCGGGCCGCGCCGACGCCGAAGGCAGCTTGTTCCCGTACGTCACCGTGGACCAGCTGCACGACGCGCATCACCACACGGGCCCGATCACGCTCTTCCGCGTGCGCCGCGAAGGCGCGCCCGCGGTGGCGTGGGAGCCGTTCGCGCATCGCGCGGCGCTCGATCCGGTGATCGAGCGCAACCTGTACAAGCATCCGCTCGGCAACCAGGTGATCTTCGAGGAGATCCACCACGGCCTGAAGCTCGCGTTCCGCTACCGCTGGGCCGCGTGCGACGCGTACGGCCACGTGCGCAGCGCGACGCTCGAGAACCTCGGGACGGAGCCGGGCGGACGTTTCGGTGCTCGACGGCGTGCGCAACCTGCTGCCGTTCGGTGCGCCGCTGTCGCTCTACCAGCACTCGAGCTCGCTCGTGGACGCGTACAAGCGCAGCGAAGTGGACGAGTGGACCGGGCTCGGCATGTTCTCGCTGACGTCGGTGATCAGCGATCGCGCCGAGGCCGCGGAGATGCTGCGCGCGAACACCGTGTGGGGCTTCGGCCTCGCCGGCGCGCGCGTGTCGCTGTCGGCGTCCGCGGTGGACGCGTTCCGCCGCGGCGAGGACGTGCCGGCCGCTCCGCGCCTGAACGGCGAGCGCGGCAACTACCTCGTGCAGGCGTCGTTCGCGCTCGAGGCCGGCGCTTCGCACGGCTGGCACCTCGCGCTCGACGCCGGCCGCGGCCACGTCGAGGCGGCCGCGCTGCGCTCGCGCCTGCTGCGCAGTCACGAACTGGGCGCCGAACTCGAGGCGCAGATCGCCGACGCGAGCGAGAACCTGCGCCGCAACGTCGCGAGCGCCGACGGCCTGCAGCGCACCGGCGACGCGCAGACGAGCGTGCATCACCTCGCGAACGTGCTCTTCAACAACATGCGTGGTGGCGTGTTCGCGAAGCACCACCTGCTGCCCTCGGCGGACTTCGCCGACTTCCTGCGCACGCGCAACACGGCCGTGGCCGAGCGTCACGCCGCGTGGCTCGACGCGCTGCCCGCCGAACTCGCGTTCGAGGACCTGCTCGCGCGCGCCGCGGCCACGGGCGATCCGTCGCTCGAGCGCCTCGCGCACGAATACCTGCCCATTCACTTCGGCCGCCGTCACGGCGACCCGAGCCGGCCGTGGAACCGCTTCACGATCCACGTGCGCCAGCCGACGGCACGCGCGCTGCGCTACGAGGGCAACTGGCGCGACATCTTCCAGAACTGGGAGGCGCTGTCCGCGAGCTTCCCGGCGTTCCTGCCCGGCATCGTGGCCAAGTTCGTCAACGCGTCCACGCCCGACGGCTTCAACCCGTACCGCATCACGCGCGACGGGATCGACTGGGAAGTCGAGGAGCCCGGTGACCCGTGGAGCAACATCGGGTACTGGGGCGATCACCAGGTCATCTACCTGCTCAAGTTCCTCGAGCGCATGCGCGACACGACCCCGGCGCGCTCGAGGGCATGCTCGCGCGGCCGATCTTCGCGTACGCCGAGGTGCCGTACCGCCTCGCGCCGTTCGCGAAGATGATCGAGAACCCGCGCACGACGATCACGTTCGATCACGCGCTGGCCGGCCGCATCACGGCGCGCGAACGCGCCGAGGGCACGGACGGCCGTCTCGTGCACGGCGCCGACGGCGGCGTGCTGCACGTGACGCTGTTCGAGAAGCTGCTCGTCTCGACGCTGTCCAAGCTGTCGAACTACGTTCCGGACGCCGGCATCTGGATGAACACGCAGCGCCCCGAGTGGAACGACGCGAACAACGCGCTCGTCGGCAACGGCGTGTCCGTGGTGACGCTCGTGTACCTGCGGCGCTCGCTCGCGTTCCTGCTCGAGCTGTTCGAAGGCTGCCGCGACCGGGAGATCGCCGTGTCCGCGGAGGTCGTCACGTGGGCGCGCGAACTGCGCATGGCGTTCGAGTCGCACGGCGCCGAGCCGTATCCCGGCGAGCAGGGCGACCGCGAGCGTTTCGAGATGGTCGCCGCGCTCGGCGAGTCGTTCACGCGCTACCGCGCGAGTGTCGAGGCGCACGGATTCTCCGCGCCCGAGCCGCTCGCGGTGACGGAAGCGCTCGCGCTGCTGCGCGCCGCGCTCGCGCACGTCGAGGCCGCGCTGCGCGCCAACGAGCGCGAGGACGGGCTGTGGCATGCGTACAACCTGCTCGAGTTCGATCGCGAGAAGAGCGCGCTGCGCGTCTCGCGCCTGAGCGAGATGCTCGAGGGCCAGGTCGCCGCGCTCAGTTCAGGGCTCGTCGAGCCGGCGCAGGCCGTGCGCGTGCTCGACCGGATGTTCGCGAGCCGGCTCTATCGGGCCGACCAGCGCAGCTTCCAGCTGTATCCCGAGAAGACGCTGCCGGGCTTCCTCGAGAAGAACGTGGCGCCGGCCGAGCGCGTGGACGAGATCGCGCTGCTGCGCGCGCTCGTCGCCGAGCGCGAGACGAGTGTGATCGTGCGCGACG
Organism: Candidatus Eiseniibacteriota bacterium; assembly: GCA_016710095.1. Lineage (GTDB taxonomy): Bacteria > Eisenbacteria > RBG-16-71-46 > RBG-16-71-46 > RBG-16-71-46 > CAIXRL01. The sequence goes on from JADJLL010000001.1 coordinate 265,739, forward strand.
CTTCGTGGACCTATCGGTTCTCCGCCGACCTGCGGCACGGGTGCGATCTGTCGCGCGCGCTCGACCGGCTCGAGGCGCTGCCGCGCTGGAGCGCCGAAGTCGCGCGCGACCGCCAGGCGGTGCTCGCGCTGTTCGAGGAAGTCTTCCAGCACCACTCGTTCACCGGGCGCTCGGGCACGATGTACGGCTACGAGGGCATCGGCAGCATCTACTGGCACATGGTGGCCAAGCTGCTGCTCGCGGTGCAGGAACTGAGCGTGCGCGCCGAGCGCGAGCACGCGCCCGATGGCGTGCGCCGCGCGCTGGCCGCGCACTACTACCGCGTCCGCGCGGGGCTGGGGTTCGAGAAGAGCGCCGAGGAGTACGGCGCGTTCCCGACCGATCCGTACTCGCACACGCCGGCGAAGCGCGGCGCGCAGCAGCCCGGCATGACCGGTCAGGTGAAGGAAGAGATCCTGACCCGGATGGGCGAGCTGGGCGTGCGTCTCGAAGCGGGCCGGCTCGCGTTCCGGCCGTACCTGCTGCGGGCGTCCGAGTTCCTCGCCGAGCCGTCGGTCGCGCAGGTCTACGCGTACGACGGAAGCGCCGCCGAAGTCGAGCTGCCCGCGGGCAGCCTGCTCTTCACGGTCTGCCAGGTGCCCGTGCGCTACGAGCGGACGGACGACCGGCCGACGGTGCGCGTGACGTGGAGCGACGGCCGCGAGAGCGTGCTGGAGGGCGACACGCTCGACGTGGCGGCGAGCCGCGCGGTGCTCGAGCGGACGGGCGAGGTGGCGCGGATCGACGTGCGCGTGCCGGAGAGCGTGCTGCGGGCGGAGTGACGCAGCTGCGAACCGAGGTCCTCGAAGGGCCACGAGTCCCGGACCCCATACACCGCGGCGCCCCCGGTTTCCCGAGGGCGCCGCGTTCTTGCGTGCAGGATCCGCCCCGCCGCTAGTTGCTGAGGACGATGCTCCGCGACTGGCGCTCGCCCGAGGTGCGGACGACGGCGCGGTAGACGCCATTCGCCGCGCGCGTGCCGTCGGACTTGAGGCCGTCCCACACCAGCGAGTGCGCGCCCGCCAGCATCGTGCCCTTGTGCAGCGTCACCACGTTGCGGCCCGCGATGTCGTAGATGCCGACTTCGACGGCGTCCGTCACGGGCAGCGTGAACGAGAGCCGCGCGGAGTTCCGCGCCGGGTTCGGCGACGGAGCCGCCATCTCGAGACCGGCCGAAAGCGGCGCATCGCCGACGCCGGCGATGTCGAGGCGGTGGAAGTTGAGATCGTCCACGAAGAACGCGCCACCCTGCAGCGTGGGCGAGATGAAGAGCAGGTAGGCCTGAGCGCTCACCGTGCCGGCCGGCGCCACCGCCTGCGTGACCTTCTTCGTGTAGCGGCCGAGCGGCGTGGTGTTGTCGGCGACCAGCATGTCCTGCGAGCCGATTTCGACGCCGCTGCTGTTGCGGAACACGATGCGGCCGAGCATGAAGTTGTCGTTCGCGCCGGTGATCGGGCTCTCCTGGCACGTGTTGCGCACCCACGCCGAGAACTTCCACGTCTGGCCGGGCGACGCGGCGAGCGTCTGGAACATGCCGGACGGCGAGTCGATCACGAACGTCGAGAAGATCTTCGCGGCGCCGGTGCTCGTGTGCACGGCGAACGCGCGCGTGTCCGAGAACACGTTGCCGAACGTGGTCCAGCCGGTCAGCGCCGACGAGAAGCCGGGGTTCACGAGCGCGTTGGGCTCGACTTCGGCCTGCGAGGAGCGCAGCTCGAGCTCGTCCACGAACACCGAACCCGGGTCGCACGCCGGCTGCAGGTAGAGGATGAGCGCCTCGACGCGCTTGGCGTTCGCCGGGCAGACCGCGGAGACGAAGAACGGGTTCCAGCGGTCCTTGACCGTGTTGCCGTCACCGATCACCTGCTCGTCGCCGACGATTTCGTTGCCGCCGGAAAGCGCGTCGAAGAACACGAGCTTGGCGATGCAACGGTTCTTGCTGCAGGTGGCGGTGCCGGGAATCGAATCGGCGCTCGAGACGAAGGAAGCGCCGGAGAACGAATAGACCTGGCCGACGACCGGGGTCTTCGCCTGGCCGAAGCCGCCCACGTTGAAGACGGGAGCGTTCGGGCAGCCGTTGAAGCCGCCGTAGATCTTCGCGGCGGTCACGCCCTGGAAGGCGATGTTGTCCGTGGCGGGGGTGGAAATCTGCACACCGGCACCGAAGGTGAAGTAGCCCGTGTACGAGCCGCCGCCATCTTCGAATCCGGGGTTGGTGAGCAGGTTGACCGAGGCATGTGCCAGGGTCGCGCCGGCCAGCATGAGGCTGGTGCAGAGCAGGCCCGCCTTCAGGAGACGCTTCACGGATTTCTCCTCGGCGCTCGCTCGCGGGGCGCGGGCGGCGCATTGTGTCCGCGGACTGGGCCGGTGCCGGAGCGTGAGGTCGAGCCGGGCCCGCGAACGATCGAACAAGGTTCCGAGACGTCGGGTAGTGTCGCGACCTCGACGCGTCGGGGACGAGCTCCGAAGCCGATCCGAACCGGCTTCGGTCTTGACAGCCCTGTGGCAAGGCTACACAATGTTCGCCAACCGAACAAAGTCTTTTTTTCGGTGCGGAGGAGAAAAGTGCTGACGGATTCGGCGGCATCACAAGCGCCCCTCCTGGAAGTGAGGGGGCTCCGCAAGACCTACGCGACCGGGGGACTCTTCTCGGCCGGCCGCAAGGTCGTGGCCGCCGAGGACGTGGCCTTCCGCATCCATCGCGGCGAGGCCGTCGCGCTGGTCGGCGAGTCCGGCAGCGGCAAGAGCACCATCGCCCGGCTGCTCATGCGGCTCGAGCCCGCCGACGGCGGGCAGGCGCTGCTCGACGGCGTGGATGTGTTCGCGCGCGAACCGCGCCGCGCCTCGCTCGGTTACCGGCGCCGCGTGCAGATGGTCTTCCAGGACCCGTTCGGTTCGCTCAACCCCGCGCACGACATCGCGCACCACCTCACGCGACCGCTCATGCGGCTGCACGCGCTCAATCCGGCGCACGACGTGGCGCACCATCTCGAGCGCCCCGCGGCGCGGCTCGGCGGACCCTTGAGTCCGCAGGCCGCGCGCGAGCGTGCGATCGAACTGCTGCGCACGGTGGGCCTCGAGCCCGCCGAGGAGTTCATGGACCGCCATCCGTACGAGCTCTCGGGCGGGCAGCGCCAGCGCGTCGCGATCGCGCGATCGCTCGCGGCCGATCCCGACCTGCTCGTGGCGGACGAGCCGACCTCCATGCTCGACGTGTCCATCCGCATGGGCATCCTCAACCTGCTCGCGCAGCTCAAGCGCGATCGCGGGCTCGCCATCCTGCTCATCACGCACGATCTCGCTTCGGCGCGATTCCTCGCCGAGCGCATCGTGGTGCTCTACCGCGGCCGCGTCGTCGAGGACGGACCGAGCGACACCGTCGTCGAGTCGCCCGCGCACCCGTACACGCGCGCGCTGCTCGCCTCGATCGCCGAAGGCGGCGCCGACTCCGGCCCGCGCGCCGAACGCGGCAAGGGCACTTCGACCGCTCCGTCCGCGACGGGCTGCCCGTTCGCCGACCGTTGCGCCGACGTGCACGGCCCCTGCCGCGCGAACGATCCCGCGCCGCGCCAGTTCGACGGACGCCTCGTGCGCTGCCATCTGTATCCCGCGACCGCGGCGGGCGAGGGGCGCGCGTGAGCGGGGCGGGCTTCCCGAGCGGCTTCCGCTTCGGCGTCGCGACCTCGGCGCAGCAGATCGAGGGCGCCGCGCGCGAAGACGGCCGCGGGGAGTCCGTGTGGGACCGCTTCGCTTCGACGCCCGCCCGCGTGAAGGACCGCTCGACGTCCGACGTCGCGTGCGACCACTACCACCGCTGGCGCGGCGACATCGCGCTCATGCGGGAGTTGGGCGTGAACGCCTACCGCTTCTCGACCGGCTGGTCGCGCGTGCTTCCGACCGGAGAGGGCGCCGCCAACGAAGCGGGCCTCGCGTTCTACGACCGGCTCGTCGACGGCCTGCTGGAAGCCGGCATCACGCCGTTCCTCACGCTCAACCACTGGGACCTGCCGCAGGCGCTCGACGAGAAGGGCGGATGGGGCTCGCGCGACACGGTGGACGCGTTCGTCGCGTACGCCGACGTGCTCTCGCGCCGTCTCGGCGACCGTGTGAAGCACTGGATCACGCACAACGAACCGTGGTGCGTCGCGACGCTCGGTCACGAGCAGGGCGCGCACGCTCCGGGCCGCCGTGACGCCGCCGAGGCGCTGCGCGTCGCGCACCACCTGCTGCTCTCGCACGGCCGCGCCGTGCCGGTGCTGCGCGCGAACTCCGCGGGCGCCGAGGTCGGGCTCACCACCATGATGACCGCGGCCGAGGCCGCCTCCGACAGCGACGCCGACCGCGACGCCGCGCGGCAGTTCGACGGACTGTTCAACCGCTGGTTCCTCGACCCGCTGCAACTCGGCTGGTATCCGGCCGACGTGATCGCGGATCATCATCGTCACGGCCGTCTCGCGGCGCCCGAACTGCCGTTCGTGCACGACGGCGACCTGAAGGCGATCGCCGTGCCCACGGACTTCCTCGGCATCAACTACTACAGCCGCGCGGTGATGCAGGCGGGCCCCGACGGCCGGCCGGTCGGCGTGCCGCAGGCGCCGCCGGAAGATCTGACCGAGATGGGCTGGGAAGTCCGCCCGCAGGGATTCTTCGACGTGCTCACGCGCGTCGCGCGCGACTACGCGCCGAAGCAGGTGTACGTCACCGAGAACGGAGCGGCGTTCGTGGACCCGCCCGCGGTGGACGGGCTGATCGCCGATCCGCGGCGCGTGGACTACCTGCGCACGCACCTGCTCGCCGCGCAGCGCGCGATCGAAGCGGGCGTGCCGCTCGCCGGCTACTTCGCGTGGTCGCTGATGGACAATTGGGAGTGGGCCGAGGGCTACACGAAACGCTTCGGCCTCTATGCAGTCGATTTCGAGTCGCAGCAACGCACGGCGAAGCACAGTGCGCGTTTCTACCGCGACGTGGTGGCCGCTCACGCGGTGCCCACGGTCGTGCCGCAATATTCCTGAGGAGGTTTCCGTGAACCCGATCCGCCGTGCCGTCACCGGCGCACGCCGCCTGCGCACGCTCGTGCTGGCCGCGCTCGTCCTGTTCGCCGCTTCCGCGCTGCCGCGCATCGCCTCGGCCGACGCCGGGACACCGGCGGCCGCGACCATCCGTGTCGTGAACGACGCCACCGGCTCGCGCCTCCAGGTGGACGGCCGCGACTTCATGATGAAGGGCATGAACTGGGACTACATCCCGATCGGGCAGAACTACGCCTTCGACCTGTTCAGCCAGCCCGACGAAGTGATCATCGCCGCGCTCGATCGTGAGATGGGCCTGCTGAAGAGCATGGGCGTGAACTCGATCCGCCAGTACACGGGCCTTCCCCCGAAGTGGGTGCAGTACATCTACGAGCACTACGGCATCTGGACCGTGCTCAATCACCCGTGCGGCCGCTACGGCTTCACCGTGAACGGCGTCTGGCATCCCGTCACCGACTACTCGGACCCGGTCATGCGCAACGCGATCAAGGCCGACGTCGCCGCGAACGTCGCGCGCTACAAGGGCACGCCCGGCGTGCTCATGTGGCTGCTCGGCAACGAGAACAACTACGGCCTCACGTGGGCGTCGTTCGAGATCGAAGCGCTGCCGCAGGGCGAGCGCGACGCGGCTCGTGCGCGCAAGCTGTACTCGCTGTTCGGCGAGATCATCGGTGAGACGCACGCGGGCGCGCCGGGCATCCCGGTCGCGATCGCGAACGGCGACCTGCAGTACCTCGACATCATCACCGAGGAGTGCAAGGGCCTCGACGTGATGGGCACGAACGTCTACCGCGGCATCTCGGTCGGCGACATGTACCAGCGCGTGAAGGACAAACTGGGCGTGCCGCTCTTCTTCAGCGAGTTCGGCTGCGACGCGTTCAACGCGCGCACGAACCGCGAGGACCAGGCCATGCAGGCGCGGTTCCTGATCGGCCAGTGGCGCGAGATCTACGAGCAGAGCGCCGGCCACGGCGGCGTCGGGAACGCGATCGGCGGCATGGTGTTCCAGTGGAGCGACGGCTGGTGGAAGTACGGGCAGGACAGCCGTCTCGACGTGCACGACACGCACGCGTCGTGGCCGGACGGCGGGTTCACCGAGGACTTCCAGCAGGGCGAGAACAACATGAACGAGGAGTGGTGGGGCATCTGCGCGAAGGGCCCCGCCGATTCCCGCGGTCTGTACGACCTGTTCCCGCGCGCCGCGTACTACGCGCTGCAGCGCGTGTTCGCGTTCGAGCCGTACTCGGCGGAGGCGAATCGTGCGGCGATTTCCGCGCACTTCGCTCCGATCGACGCCGTGTCCGCGGAAGTCGCCGCGCGCGGCAACACCGCGGCGCTGCGCGCGACGGCCAGCGAGCGCGTGCGCGTGAGCAACATGCGCCTGCAGATCGAGACGATCAGCACGGGCGGCACGCACGTCACGACGCCGCTCGCGTCGGCGCCCGCGACGACGTACCCGTCGTTCCGTGGCTTCGACAAGCTGCACGAGTTCTGGGCCGACATCGAGGCGCATCCGTCCGACCAGGTGACGGGCACCGTGTCGTTCAACGTGCTCGGCAACGTGCCGGTCAATCCGATCAACGAGATCTTCTACGAGAACCGTGGCCGCCAGAAGTACGGCATCAACGGCATCGAGCGGCTCAAGGTGCACCACGCGAGCGTCTCGTGGGAGGACCGCTACTTCCTGCTCGACGGCTTCTATCGCTCCGGCCACTACCACTGGGGCTACGAGGGCGACTTCTTCGGGCTGTACCAGGAAGCGAACTACGGCACGAACACGGACATGTACAACGCCGACGCGCCGATCGGTTTCGAGATGACGGGCAAGCGCCAGTTCGAAGGGCTCAAGATGGCGTTCGGCCAGGAGCTCTGGTGGGGCGCGAATCCGTCGGTGATGTTCAAGTACCGCCGCGCGGTGAAGCGCGTGACGGCGACCGCCATGTACCAGGAGGACGTCGCGTCGCAGTCGTCGTTCGCGAGTTCGTCCGTCGTGCCGACCGTTTCGACGCGCAAGGCGACGCTGTCGCTCGAGCACACGCGCGGCACGCTGGGCTTCCAGGTCGGCGGCATCTGGGCGAACAGCAACAAGGCCGGGCTTCCGTTCCAGCTCGTCGAAGGCTCCGCCGGCAACTACGTCGTGAAGCAGGACGTGATCTTCGACTCCGACGCGTTCGGCGCGAAGGCGAAGGTGACGTGGTCGCACGGCCGGATGCTCTGGTACGGCCAGACCGCGCGCATGGGTCTCGTCGCCGACGGCGGCCCGACGGCGGTGCAGACGTACACCGGCTGGTCGCTGAAGGACGTGGGCACGGGCAACCAGACGAACGTGATCAGCGGCTTCACGTTCTCGCACGGCAACATCCAGGTCGGCCCGAACTTCCTCTGGCAGAAGCCGATCATCGGCCCCGTGCCGGTGGACGCGCCGTCCCCGGCGCACCTGCGCGACGTGATCAACGATCCGTTCGCCGTGCGTGCGAACCGCGAGATGACGGGCGCCGAGCTGATGCTCTGCTGGGACCCGACGCCCGCGACGTGGCTGTGGCAGTGGGACAACGACATCCGTGAGGACGCGAAGCTCGCGGCCAGCGCGGACTTCGTCTACCGCCACATGCCGACCGCGATCGACGCCGCGATCGGCGTGCTCGGCGACGGCACGACGCGTTTCGCGTTCCCGCGTTCGACGCCCGCGCGCGATCTGTGGGAGCTCCGTCTCCGCGCGGTGTCCCGCCTGTCGGCGAGTCGCCGCATGATCGCGACGGCGTTCGTCGGCGACGTCGAGCCGAACGGCGACAGTCCGCGTCTCGTGCACCGCTACGGCGCCGATGCGCGCCTCGGCTGGGGCTCGATGGCGTACGCGGCGTCGGTGCACGTGAACGACTGGGGTCCGTACGACTACCACCGCGACTTCAACCTGACGTTCCCGATGCAGCTGATGGGCGACGTCTCGCGCACGCTGGGACCGGTGAAGTGGTTCTCGCAGCCGCAGACGAGCGTGGGTGTGCGGGGGATGTGGCGGTCGCTGGACGAGAACAGCCCGCGTTACGCGCCCGACGCCTCGGGCGACAAGGGCAGCGAGTGGGAAGTCCGGAGCTACCTACAGCTGACGCTCTAGGTTGTGGTTCGCAGAATGTTGCTCGTCACGGGCGCGGCTCTTCGGAGCCGCGCCCGCGGTGCATTCAGGCGGCGAGCTTGAGCGTGTGCCGCTTGGGATTCTCGATCTCGGCCGTGTCCACGAGGCCGAAGTAGTACCGCCGCCACTCCTCCGTGATGGTCGTGCGCGTCACGAACTGTCTCTTGCCGAGCAGCGCTTCCGGACTCATCGATGTCTCGAAGATCCCGAGCTTCATCGCCGGCGTACTTCGATCGTGGTTCACCGAACTCGGCGCCCAGTAGTTCGCGAGCATCAGGTGGATCGCTGCGCGATCGATAACGCCCTGGTCGCGCTTCGAGAACGCGATCGTCTCGCGCCGATGGTTCGCCCCATTGTGCCGCAGCATCATGTCGCGCCGGTTCACGAAGAACAGGTCGTTCGCTGGCGTGCGCGGATCGGTCGAGGGCGTGGCCTTGTGGAAGATCGAGTAGCCCGTGAACCGCCGGAAGGCGCGTTCATAGGCCGGGTGGCCGTCCGAGCGGATATCGAGCGCCTGCGGCACCGGTGCCGACATGCGGATGACCTCGGCCATGCCCTTCTCGATCGCCTTGGGATCCGGGCGGCCGAGCATCGACTCGATCACGTCGCGGTGCACCTGCTGATCGGGACGCATGGAGCCCTTGCGTCGCAGCGGCGAGTGCGTGAGTCCGTAGTGGAAGCCGGTATCGGCTCCGATGCCGAGGTTCAGGTGCAACGGGTGGTACTGGCTGTAGGCGAAACTCTCGAAGCCGTCGATGACGAGTGGTTCCTCGAGCGGGCCCGCTGGCCGGTGCCTGCTCATGAAGAGCAGCGCATGCCGCCCAAGTCGTGCCGCCTGATGAACCAGCGTGCTGTGCGAGCAGCGCATCTCGCGCGCCATCTGCCGGAATCCGGAGCCGGCGTCGATGCGATAGAGCAGCGGAACCTGCAGCTCGGGGCGCTTGAGGTAGTAGGTCGTGTGGAAGGTCTGGGAGGAGAAAGTCGCGCCGCAGTGACAACAGCGGTAGCGAGGTATCTCCGTCGGTGACGCCTGCCGGGTGTAGGAGCCGTGGTGCTTCCAGCGCCAGCCGGCGGCGTTCAGGTGGTAGCGGCAATGACTTCGCGGACAATGCGGGGGCACGAAAGAAGCGATCGTGCTGGACATGTCCGGGATTCACCGCAAGCTCCGGGCCGCCACAATCTGCGAACCACAACGAGGGCGCTACACAGCGAATGGACAGGCCGCCCAGTGTCCCGGGCGCACCTCGCGCACCTCGGGCGTACTCGCCGCGCACGCCGCCACCGCCTGTCCACACCGCGGATGAAACCGGCACCCCGACGGCGGGTTCTGCAAGCTCGGCGGCGACCCCGGAATGCTCGCCAACTCCTCGCGCACGCCGTGCACCCGAGGGAACGCCTTGAGCAGTCCCTTCGTGTACGGGTGCGAAGGGTTCGTCGTCATGTCCTTCGACGGGCCGACCTCCGCGAGCCGCGCGGCGTAGAACACCGCGACGCGGTCCGAGAACTCGAGCATGCGCGCGAGGTCGTGCGTGATGAACATGACCGCGAAGCCGAGCTGGCGCTGCAGCTCGCGGATCTGCTCGAGGATGTCGCGCTGCACCACCACGTCGAGCGCGGTCGTGGGCTCGTCCAGGATCACGAGCGACGGCTCGAGCGCCAACGCGAGCGCGATGCCGACGCGCTGGCGCATGCCGCCCGAAAGCTGGTGCGCGAAGCTGCGGCGGCGGTCGCCGGCGATGCCCACGCGCTCGAGCAGTTCGCCCGCGCGGCAGTCGGCCACGGCCTGCGTGACGTTCTCGTGCGCGCGGATCGCGTCGGTGATCTGTTCGCCGATCGTCGTCACGGGGTTCAGCGCGTCCATCGCGCTCTGGAACACCATCGAGATGCGCTTCCAGCGCAGCTTCTGCAGCTCGGCTTCGTTCAGCTCGAGCAGGTCGCGGCCCTCGAAGCGCACGCTGCCACGCGAGATGACCGCCGGCGGCGGGAGCGTGCGCAGCAGCGCCTGCGCGAGCGTGGACTTGCCGCTGCCCGACTCGCCCGCGATGCCGAGGATCTCGCCCGGCATGACGTCGAGGTTCAGCGAGTCCACCGCGCGCACGGAGCCACGGGCGGTGATGTAGTCCACGCACAGGTCGCGGATCGAAAGCAGCGGCTCAGGCATGTTCCCTCACCACGGGAGTCGAACGCCCGGGCACCTGCCCGCGGCGGATGAGATGCACGCGCCAGAACCGCTCGAGCTGCAGGCGCGGATTCGTGATCTCGTCGAAGCCGGAGTTCACCAGCGTCAGCGCGAAGCCCACGAGCGCGACGCACAGACCGGCGGGGACGAACGTCCACCACGAGCCCGTGAGCAGCGCCGAGTCGTTCTGCGCCCAGTAGAGCATCGTGCCCCACGTGACGCGCGAAACGTCGCCCAGCCCGAGGAACTCGAGGCCGACCTGCGCGCCGATCGCGTACACCGTGCTGCCGATCACCTGCGCGACGAGCACGCTCATCATGTTCGGCAGGATCTCGGCCATGAGGATGCGGAAGTCGGATTCGCCCGCGACGATCGCCGCCGCGACGAAGTCGCGCCGCCGCAGCGCGAGCGCCTGCGCGCGCATCACGCGCGCGTTCCACGCCCAGCCGGTCACGACGAGCACGAGTCCCACGGTGAACGGTCCGCTCGGCAGGTACGCCGCGATCACGATCGCGAGCGGCATGCCCGGCAGCACCAGGAAGACGTTCGAGAACACCGACAGCAGGCCGTCCACGCGGCCGCCGAAGTAGCCGGCCGTCACGCCGACGAGCGCGCCGATCAAGACCACGAGGATGCCGACCGTGAAGCCGAGCGCGAGCGAGACGCGCGTGCCGACGATCAGCTGCGTGAGCACGTCCTGGCCCTGACCGTTCGTGCCGAGCCAGTGCGCCGCCGAGGGCGCCTGCAGCGGAATGCCCACGAGCGCGGTCGGGTCGCCCGCGAAGAACGGGCCGAGCACCGCGACGACCGCGAAGAGCGCGAGCAGCGACGCGCCGACGAGCGCCTTGCGGTCGCGACGGATCGCGAGCGCCCACGCGCCGAGCGTGCCGCGGGTGAGATCGGGCGCGCTCACGAGGCCGAGTCCCGGGTGCGTGCGTCGAGCCAGAGGTACACGAGATCCACCATCCAGTTCGCGGCGAGCACCGCCAGCGTGATGACGAGGAAGATGCCCTGCATGAGCGGGTAGTCCTGGTTGCGCACGGCCTGCACGAGCAGGTAGCCCTGCCCGGGGTAGCTGAACACGATCTCGGTGAGCAGCGAGCCGCCGAGCACGAAGCCGAGCGCCATGCCGAAGCTCGTCACGCTGGGCAGCAGCGCGTTGCGGGCCGCGTAGCGCAGCACGACGCGCGCGGGCGAGAGGCCCTTCGCGCGCGCGAGGTTCACGTAGTCCGAGCCGAGCACGCTGATCATCGTGTTGCGCATGGACAGCAACCAGCCGCCGAGCGTCGCGATCACGATCGTGAGCATGGGCAGCGCGGCGTGGCGCAGCACGTCGACGACGAACGCGAGGTTCCAGCCGGGCACGGAGTCGTCGGCGTACGCGTGCCCGAGCGGGAACCAGCCGAGCTGGAAGCCGAACAGGTAGAGCGCCGCCATCGCGAGCCAGAAGTAGGGCAGCGAGCCCGCGAACACGAGCGCCGAAGGCAGCCACGTGTCCACCCAGCCGCGGCGCCACCACGCGGCCGCGACGCCGAGCAGCGAGCCGATCGCGAAGCTGAGCACGACGGCCGAGCCCGCGAGGAACAGCGTCCAGCCGAGCGCGGTCCCGATCACCTGCGACACCGGCGCGGGGAAGTACGCGATCGACACGCCCATCTCGCCGCGCAGCACGTGCGAGAGGTACGTGAGGTACTGGCTCCACAGCGGCCCTTCGGTCAGGCCGAACGTCGCGCGCAGCGCGTCGATCGCCTCCGGCGCGAGCTTGCCCTTGAAGCGCGCGAACAGCGCGGTCGCGGGATCGCCCGGCATCAGCCGCGGCAGGAAGAAGTTGATCGTGACCGCGGCCCACGCCGCCACCAGATAGAAGCCGAGACGCTTGAGCAGGTAGCGCACGGGCGTCACCTCGGCCGGAGCGAGGTGAGCACGAGAAGAATCTCGCCCCGCTCCATCTTGTTGGGCGACGGATCGCAGTACGGATCGGCCGCGGTGGGGAAGCCCGTGATGCGCGAGGTGTTGAACTCGGCCCACGAGGGATTCGGGTAGAGCGGAATGGCCGGAGCCTCCGCCGCGAAGAGGCGCTGCAGGCGGCTCGCCAGCCGGCGCTGCTCGGCCGGATCGGCCGCGGCCTCGAACGCCTCGAGCGCGCGATCGGCCTCGGGGCTCGAGTAGCGGTGCCAGTTGCCCGCGGAGGGCTGGCCGAGCGGCTTGATCGTCGCGGACGACATGAGCCAGCGGTAGAAGGTGGTAGGGCGTCGGGCCCTCGAAGGACCAGCCCAGCGTCATGTCGAAGTCGCCTTCCTGCACCTTCTGGAACCACGCGCCGAAGTCGTAGGTCTTCACGGTCGCCTCGACGCCGGCCGCGCGCAGGTTGCGCGCGATGATCTGCGAGGCGCGCACCCAGTCCGACCAGCCCGACACGCAGAGCACGTCGTAGCGCATCGGCTTGCCGTCCTGCAGGCGCCGCAGGCCGTCCGCGCCGCGCTTGAGCCGGCCGAGTCGAGCAGCGCGTTCGCACGCGGCAGGTCGTGCTTCACCCAGGCGCCCTCGGCCACCGAACCGGGTCGCGCCAGGCGTCGTACGCGTCGCTCATGCCCGTGGCGTCGGCCGGATGCGAGTAGCGGAACGCCGCCGACGTCCACCATGAGCGGCGGTCGATCGCCATGCTGAGCGCCTTGCGCACCCGCACGTCGTCGAAGGGCGCGCGCGTCGTGTTGGCGTACAGGTAGACGACGCCGGCGGTCAGCGGGAACCAGTAGGAGTGATGCGCGGGATCGCGCTTCACGAACACGCGCTCGATCGCGGGAATGAAGTTGCCCGCCCACTCGATCTCGTCGAACACGAGCGCGAGGTTCGCGCGGTCGTTGGACGGATACGCGGGGAAGCGCAGCGCGGTGATCGCGGGCTTGCCCTTCTGCCAGTAGTGCGGATTGCGGCCGAGCTCGTAGATCTGGTCGCGGAACACGTTCACTTCCGTGAACGGGCCGGTCGCGACGGGATGCTCGTTCGCGAACGCCACCGGGTCCTTCACGTCCTTCCAGACGTGCTCGGGCACGATCTGCTGCGCGGCGATCTCGTCGAAGCCGGGGATGAACACGCGCTGGAACGTGAAGTCCACCGTGCGCGCGTCACGCGCCGTGACGCCGGACAGGAAGCCCCACACGCCGCGGCGGTCGAGTCCGGGGAAGCGCTTCGTCAGGCGGAACGTGAACTCGACGTCCTTCGCCGAGAACGGCTTTCCGTCGGACCACAGCACGCTGTCGCGCGTCGTCACCCGCAGCGTGCGGTTGCCGTCGAGCCATTCGTACTTCACCGCGAGCCACGGCACCTGCTCGGACTTGATGCTGTTGAACACGAACATCGGCTCGTACACGCCCGCGAGCGTGGGCCAGCGCGACGCGGCGGCCGGCGTGAGCGGGTTGAAGTTGCGCACCCAGCTCGAGAGCTGTTCCTGCGCCACGACGAGCACGCCGGCGGGAAGCTCGTGCTTCGGCGGCGCGCAGCCGGCAAGCGTGGCGAGGGCGAGCGTGCCGACGACGCCCGCCAGCGTGGCCGTCGACGTCCACGCGGACGCGAGGCCGCGCAGCCGGGCGCGGAACATCAGGACTTCGCCTGGTACACGCGGACGTAGTCCACGAGCATCGCCTGCGGGAACACCGTCGAACCGTCCGGAGCGCCGACGTAGTTACCGCCGACCGCGACGTTCAGGATGATGAAGAACGGATGCTCGAACACCCAGCGCCCGCCCGGCGGCACGTCGGAGGCCGTGCGCGTCTGGTACGGCACGTCGTCCACGAGCCAGGTCATCTTGCCCGTTTCCCACTCGACCGCGAACACGTGATAGCCGCCGTTGAACGTGCCGGTCGGCAGCGTGTACGTGTCCGTCAGCGCGCCGCCGCCCGAGTAGCCGGGCCCGTGCAGGCTGCCCGTGCTCTTGGTGGGCTGCTGGCCGCGGTACTCCATGATGTCGATCTCGCCGCACGCCGGCCATCCAGCGGAGCCGATGTCGTTGCCGAGGAGCCAGAACGCCGGCCAGATGCCCTGACCGACGGGCAGCTGGATGCGCGCCTCGAAGCGGCCCTTCGCCTGTGTGAAGAGTCCGCGCGTGAGGATGCGCGCCGACGTGTAGTTGCTGCCGAGGTAGCTCTCCTGCTTCGCGACGATGCGCAGGTGGCCCGCGCCGTCGAGCGAGACGTTCTCGGGGCGGCTCGTGTCGTACTCGAGCTGCGAGTTGCCCCAGTCGGTGCCGATGTCGTACGTCCACTTGGCCGCGTTGGGCGAGGAGCCCGCGGGCCCGTCGAACTCGTCCTGCCACGTGATCGTGCGGCCGGTCGGCGGCGCGGTCGTCTGCGGCACGAGCGGATCCGAGACGCATCCGACGATCGCACACACGGTGGCGGTGCAGGCGAGCACCGCGAGGAAACGCTTCATCGAGCCACCTTGGCCGCGGCGGGCGCGGACGGGAAGAGACGGGGATTGGCGAGGGCTTCCTTGAGCACGAGGCTCGCGGCGCCCACGGCGACGGTCTGCGGCCCGAGTTCGCTCATGAGGATGGACGACGCGGCGCCGGAGTTGACGCGCGTGCGCTGGCTCACGGTTTCGCGCAGCGGCTCGAGGAACCGGTCGCCGAGCTGCGTGATGCCGCCGCCCACGATGACGACGGACGGATTCATGAGGTTGAGCATGCCGGCGATCGCGATGCCGAGATACTCGGCGGCGTCGCGCACGACGCGCGTGCCGAGCTGGTCGCCCGCGAGCGCGGCCTCTTCGATCGCCTCGAGCGTCATCTGTCCGCTCGCGAGCGTGCTGCCGGGATACTCGGACAGCAGCGCCTTCGCGCGCTTCACGAGCGCGGGAGAGCCCACGTGCGTGGCGAGGCAGCCGCGCAGACCGCACACGCACGGTTCGCCGTTGGGATCGATCGACATGTGGCCGATTTCGCCCGCGAAGCCGGTCGCACCGCGATACACCTCGCCGTCGATCACGTGGCCGGAGCCGACACCGGTGCCCACCTTCACGTACGCGAAGTGATGCACGCCGCGTCCCGCGCCCCACCAGTGCTCGGCGAGCGCGCCGAGGTTGGCGTCGTTGTCCACCATGACCGGAACGCCGTAGCGCTCGCCCAGGTGGTCGAGGCCGCTCTGTCCCTTCCATTCGGGAAGCACGACCTCGGAGAGCGCGAAGGGATGCTTGGGATCCACCGGGCTCGCCACGGCGATGCCGATGCCGACCAGCGTGCGCGCGGCGTTGCGGCGGCTCTTCAGCGCCGCGTCGCAGAGCGTGTGCACGAGTTCGCGCGTGCCGGCCGGATCGGTGCGCACCGGGTGATGCTGGTGCTGCCAGTCGAGCACCTGCCCGCGCAGGTCGGTCATCGCGACCGCCACGTGGGAGGCGCCGACTTCGACGCCGAGGATGCAGCAGGCGCCGTCCTCGAAGTTGAGCACGATCGGCCGCCGTCCACCGAGCGACTCGCCCGGACCGCCCTCGCTCACGAGGCCGGTGGGGAGCAGCGAGTCCACGACTTCGGACACGGTGGAGCGGGACAGATCGGCACGCCTCGCGATTTCGGCGCGCGAGATCGCGCGCTCCTGCCAGATCAGGCGCAGGACCGAGTCGGCCAGCGGCCGCGCGCGCACCGCTTCGGGAGCGGGCGCGGCGCGACGGGTGCCGGCGGGTTTGGCGGAAAGGCGAGGCTTGCGAGGAGGCACGGAACTCTCCGGGCTTCTACTTGTGGAAGTAGATGTTGTCGAGATACACGGTGCCGACGTCGCCCGAGATGATCAGCTGGGCGACGTGCCCGCGCGTGGTCATGTTGGTGAAGTCGGACAGCGGAATATCGAAGCTCGTCCAGGTCCCGAACTGCAGCGCCGGCACGGAGGAGTTGTTGAACGTGAGTTCCTGCTCCTTGTCGTCGCCGCCGGCGAAGATGCCGTTGGCACCGAAGTCGACGAGCTTGATCCGGAACACATTACCCGACGGCGCCCAAACGTCCGCATGGAAGTGCGTCATCGTGGTCGCGTCGATCGGGGCGGAGCCGAACTCGATGCCGGCGTACACGAGGTTCGAGTACTTCTTGGCGGCGTTGCCCGCGATCGTCACGTCGGACACGTCGGCCACGTCCCAGCTCGCCGAGAACGTGTCCACGGTGCGGTTCGTGTAGGCGTTGCTGTAGAGCGAGATCACGTCGGCCGCGGCGCGGCTCGGCGTGGGCGCGGCGGTGAGCGGCGCGGGATTCGGGTTCAGCGTGAGCGAGCCCGACGCGGGAATGTTGCCGAGCAGGCCGGTGATCGTCGTGGTGCCTTCGCCGACGACGTGCACGATGCCTTCGCCGCCCGTCGCGACCGTGTCGGCCGACGAGACGAACGTGAAGTAGCCCATCATGCAGCCGACCGCGACGTCCACGCCGTCCACCGCGAAGGTGACCTGCGTGCCGGGCACGCTGAGGTTCTCGCCGACGTCCGGCGTGAGCGACTGCGACGTGAACGACGGGCGCGGATCGGTGATCGTGGTGAGGAACTCGTACTGGACCTCGTCGAACCAGATCGTGCTGCCGGCGCCGCTCTCGGGGCCTTCCGCGAAGAAGAACATGCCCTTCTCGTCGGCGAGGCGCGATGCGAGCGGGATCGGGATCACGAAGCGCTGCCACGTGGTCGTCATCGTGAGCGCGTTGATGCGCGCTTCGTACTTGGACGTGCCCGTGTTGTCGTTGCCGATACCGACGACGTCGACCGCGATCGGGCGGTTGGATTTCGCCCAGAACGTGAGGCAGTTGTACGTCGACAGGTCGCGCGCGCGGTTCACCGTGAACGCGCCGCCCGCGTATCCGCCCGTCGGATCGCCGGGGCCGGGCACCGTGATCTTGATGGCCGAACTTCCCGAGTGCACCGTGGTGGAGTCGATGCTGATCGCATCGAGCTTCGAGCCCAGGAACGCCTGGAAGTCCACGTTCGCACCGAAGCCGTCGCTGTAGACGACCGGATCCTTGATCGTGGGCGCCACGATGCCCGTGTGCTTGGCACAGCCGGTGGCGGCGAACGCCAGCACGGCGACCAGGGCGGCGAGAACGCGAGAGATTCGAGTGGACATGAAACGCCTCCGGGACGGTCCTCAGGAGCGGGAAGCCGCCGGGGCCAATTAGAAGAGTGGCCGGGGCGGACGAGCTTTGTTTGCGTGCCGAACAAACTATCGCCGGGGCCGCCGGGGCTGTCAACAGGAGATGCGGGGGATGGGCGCACGCGCCCCCGAGGGGGTGGGCGCGGCGGGCCGGTCAGGGCGGGGCGTGGGGGCGGCGTGGGAGCAGCCGGCCCGACGGCGAATCAGCGCGTCGGCGGGGCGCTCGCCGAGGGTGAGGCTTCGCCACCGCTGGTGGCGGGCGACGGCTGCGCGAGCGCGCGGCGATTCTCGCGATCCCACCAGAGTATGCCGAGCGTGAGCAGGAACAGCAGACCGTAGATCCAGAAGCGCTGGCTCACGAGGAAGCTGGGGCGTTCGCTCGAGCCGAGCGGATGCGTCGTCATGTCGAACCTCGAGGGTGGAGCTCGGGAATCTCCGTGTGCGCGCATCATGGGCCGTGCATGCTACGGGCGTGTTACCGCGCGATGGCCGTCCCGCGAAATCCGGCCCCCGCGCAGTCGAGTCGAGCGAGACAGGAGAGCCGGATGCACGTGATCGGGGTGGATCTCTCGGGGCCGGGCAACGTGGCGGACACGGCGGTCGCCGTGTTCGAGGCCGGCGCACGCGGGCTGAAGCTGCGCGCGACGGAGACGGGCGTGGGCGACCTGCGGTTGTTCGAGCTCGTGGGCGCGCTGGCCGCGCGCGGGCCGGTCGTCGCGGGGCTCGACGCGCCGCTGTCCTACCAGCCCGGCGGCGGCGACCGGCCGGGCGACAAGTCGCTGCGGCGCGCGATCGTGGCGGCCGGGATGCACTCGGGCTCGGTGATGACGCCGACCATGACGCGCATGGCGTACCTCACGCTGCGCGGCGTCGCGGTGTCCCGCACGCTGGGTGCGATGGGCCGGCGCGCGCCGCGGATCGTCGAGGTGCATCCCGGCGCCGCGATGGCGCTGCGCGGCGCGCCGATCGCCGACGTGCGCGCGCTCAAGCGCGACGACGCGGCGCGTGCGCGGCTGCTCGCGTGGCTCGACGCCCGCGGGCTGCGCGGGGCGAAGGCGCTGAAGCGCTCGCCGGACCACCTGGTCGCCGCGTGCGCCTGCGCACTCGCCGCATGGCGCTGGAGCGAAGGCGATGCCGCCTGGCTCGAACCCGCCGCGCCACCCGCACACCCGTTCGACTTCGCGGTGTAGACGGGCCGGCGGGGCCGCTACTTCACCGCGAACGCCGCCACGATCACGGTGACGTTGTCGGGCGCGCCGCGCTGCAGGGCGAGGTCCACCAGCGCCTGCGCCGCGTCGGCGCTCACGGGGTTGTCCGCGAGCACGCGGGCGATGTCCTCTTCGCTCGCCACCTTCGTGAGGCCGTCGGAACACAGCAGGAGCCGCGTGCCGTCCTCGATGTCGCGATGGTGCGTGTCGGACTCGATGTTCGCGGTCGGGCTGCCGAGCGCGCGCGTGAGCACGTGGCTCATCGGGTGCTGGTCCACCTCGGACTGCGGCAGCTTGCCCATGTTCGCGTATTCCTGCGCCACCGTGTGGTCGCGCGTGATCCGGAACAGCCGGCCGTTGCGCAGTTCGTACGCGCGCGAGTCGCCGACGTGCATGATGAACATGTCGCCGCCCACCGTGTACGCGCTCGTGAACGTCGTGCCCATGCCCGCGAACTCGGGATCCTGCTCCTGGCGCGCGCGGATGGCGACGTGCATGTGCTGCAGGTAGGCGCGCGAGCGCGTGATCAGCTCGTCGATCTCGGAGTCGCGCGTGGCCGGGTCGTCGAACTTGAGCGCCCACTTCGGCTGCTTCGAGATGGCGTCCACCAGCGACTGCAACGCCATGCTGCTCGCGACCTCGCCGGCCTTCGCGCCGCCGAGGCCGTCACCCACGATCAGCAGGTGCCCGGTGTCCTCGATGTGGTTCGGGAGCGTGCCCACGGCGACGTTGCTCGAGACGCAGTCCATGAACCGGCCGAGGCGATAGACGACGTACGCGTCCTCGTTGTTCGCGCGCGAACCCTTGTGGGTGAGCGCGGCGATGTCCGCCTTCACGCGGTACGTCGGTATGCCGGCGTCCACGAAGGAGCCGGTGGGCTCGGGCGGATTTTCGGGCGTCTCGTTCACGGCGGGTACCTCCGAGGGTGGGGGCACGAAGGAGAGCGGCGACCACCATACCCACAAAGTCGCCGGAATTGCCCGGGGAACTTTCGAGGACCTGACGCAGTCTTTGCTGGCCAGTCGCTCCGCTCGTGCGGCATGCTGGCACCAGCGGCGCGCCATCTCGGCTCCCCAGCCCGGCACGCCAGAAGAGGATCCGATGTTCGCGAAGCAGACGAGCATTCGAAGCGCGGGGGCTTCCGCCCTCGTGGCCGCGCTGTTGTGCATGGCGTCGGTCGGCGCGGTGGTGTCCGCCCATGCGCAGGGCGCCGAAGGCCGCGACTATCGCAGGGGAGACCGTCCCGAAAGCGGCGAGCGTGCGCGCGAACCGCGCACGGCACCGGCGCCCGCGCCTTCCAGTGGTGACGGCGGGCACATGCGCCGCGGCGACATCGAGCGCGGACGCGGCGGGGACGGCCATCGCGACGGCGGCGGCTACAGCGGCCGCGGTGGTGGCTCTCGCGACCACGGCGGCTATCGCGACCGCGGGGGCTCGCGCCACGGCGGTGGCTACGGCGACAACTGGCGCCATCGCGACTACCCGCGCCGTCACGTGTGGCGTTCGCGCCCGATCGTGCGGCTGAACGTCGGCTGGGGCTATCCCTACTACCACTCGCCGCGCTACCGGCACTACTACGCGCGCCGTCCGGTCGTGCGGACGTACGTGCCCGAGATCCAGGTCGACAACTACCCGCCGGCCGGTTGCGACTACTACGACCCGTACTGCCAGCGCACGTTCGAGTCGCTCGACGAGTACACCGAGCATCTCGACGGCGCGGACCACGACGAATTCGTCGAAATCCTCGATTCCGACTCCGACGAGTACGTCCGCACGCTCGAACTGGTCGGCGGCTACTGGGGCGTGAGGAGGTAGTCCGGCCCCAGCGGCTCGAAGCCATCGCGACGCCCGCTCCGGCGCTCCCCGGAGCGGGCGTTCGTGCGTCCGGGCGGCCGCGTTGCGAGCGGGACTTTCGGCCACTGGTGCCGCGGGGCGCGAGGCGGCACTGTGCGCTCCATGCGACTCCCACTTCGCCGTTCGCTGTCGGCCGCGCTCCTTTGTGCCCTGCTCGCCACGCCCGCGCTCGCGTCCCGCCATGTGGTCGTCGTGAGCCTCGACGGACTGCGCCCGGACGTGGGGCTGCGCGCGAACATGCCGGCGCTGCGTGCGCTCATGAACCGCGGCAGCTTCACCATGTACGCCACCACGACCGACGTCGCGATCACGCTGCCCTCGCATACGTCCATGCTCACCGGTGTGCCGCCCGAGCAGCACGGCATCACGTACAACGCCGATCCGCGGCCGGCCGACAAGCCCGTGCCCGACTGGCCGACGCTCTTCGACGTCGCGCACCGCGCGGGGCTCACGACCGCGATGGTGGCGGGCAAGAGCAAGTTCTCCGTGCTCTGCGCGCCGGGCTCGCTCGACACGTCGCTCGTTCCGCCGCGCGGCGGCGTGTTCCCCGATTCGCTCGTGGCCGAGACCGCCGATCGCTGGATCCGGACGCGCCGCCCGCAGGTGCTGTTCGTGCACCTGCCCGGGCTCGACGCCATCGGGCACTCGCGCGGGTGGGGCTCGCACGAGCAGGTCGCGGGCGCCGAGGCCGTCGACCGCGCGTTCGCTCACGTGCTGCGTGCGCTCGCGCAGTCCGGGCTGAACGACTCGACGCTGATCATCGTGAGCGCGGACCACGGCGGCGCCGGCAAATCGCACGGCGGGCTCGATCCTCGAAGCCGGCTGATCCCGTGGATCGCGGCCGGTCCCGGCGTGAAGCACGACTTCGATCTCGCGCTCCTGCCCGCGACGCAGGTCCGGACGGAGGACACGTTCGCGACCGCGGCCGCCTGGATGGGGATCGCGCTCGAGAAGCCGGTGATCGGGCGATCGGTGGACGAGATCTTCGAGGGACGCTGAACTCCGGCCGGGCCGGCTGCGCGCGGGCCACGGTTTCGTGCTTCGTTTCCTCCCACCTGTGGTATTTCCTCACGCCGCATGGCCGTCGCGCCGATGCGAGGGCCAGCCCCGGCGCCGCGTGCGCCCGCGTCAACGTGAGGCTCCGCCACGGGTTCGCCGGGCGGCGGCGCGCCACGCGTGAACGCACGACACGGGGCACGCACGTTGCAGTAGCCCGAGGCATGACCACTCTCCTTCACTGCGAGCCCTCGCGCATGAGTGCCGGCCGCGCGCCATTCCGAACGCTGCTCGTCGCCGCCGCGATCTCGATCGCGTGCGCGATGCCGGCGTTGCCCGCCCGGGCGCACGCACCGCAGGACGACGGCAGCGACCCGCACGTGCGCGCGTCCGCGCCGCGCTCACTCACGATCGAGCGCATCGAGTTCGCGGGACTCACGCGCACGCGCGTCGAAGTCGCCGAACGCGCGGCCGCGCTCACGCTGCCCGCCCCGGCGTCGGTCGACGGCATCGCCGCCGCCACCGCGCGCCTGCGTGCGAGCGGGCTCTTCCGCACGGTCGAGGCGCGTACGCGCCCCGGCAGCGAGCCCGGCGCGCTCGTGCTCGTGTTCGACGTGCAGGAGAACAAGCCGCACCTGCGCTTCGGCGTGGGCTACGAGGACTTCTCGAGCTGGTACCTGATGCCCGCGCAGCTGAACGCGGACAACCTCACCGGCCACGGTGGAGCGCTGCGCTTGAGCGCGCGCGTCGGCTACCGCGTCGCGGGCGTGGACCTCGCGCTGCGCAGCACGGCCGATCCCGTGGCGCGCGATTTCTGGGAAGTGCGCCTGCGCTCCGAGTCGCTCGACCGCATCTACTACCTCGACAGCACCGAGACGCGCCATCACCTGCAGCTGGGCGGCGCCGACCTGCGCGTCGGCCGCGCGCTCGGGCGCACGCTCGCGATGGAGGCGTGGGTCGCCGCGGAAACGGCGCGCCCGGACTCGAACGCGACCGTGTACGAGGACCGCGCGTCGCTCGGCCGCGACAAGGGCGACGAAGTGCCGTACGAGTCGCTGCCCGCCGCCTTGCAGCGCGACGTGCGCGAACGCGAGCAGGGCCGGCTCGGGCTCGCGCTCGTGCTCGACCGGCGCTCGGGGAGCGGCCTCGCGATGCACGGCGCGTGGGCGCGCGTGTCCGCCGAGGGCGCGTACTCGAAGCTCGGCGACTACGCGACGTGGCAGGCCGACGCGCGCGGCTACGCGGCGCTCTCGCCGCAAGTGCAGTTCGCCGCGCGGCTGCGCGCGGGCGCGGTGTCCGCCGAGGCGCCGTTCTACGAGCGCTTCTACGTCGGCGGGCTGTACACCGTGCGCGGCTATCCGAGCCAGTCGCTTTCGCCGCCGCAGGGCACGCTCAATCTCGGCGCGGCGTCGTTCGAGCTGCGCCACGTCTGGGTCGGCACCGCCGAGCAGCCGCGCGTCACGGCGATCGCGTTCCTCGACGGCGCGACGGGCTGGAACCGCGCCGCGCCGTCGACGCGCGACATCTCGTGGGGCGCGGGCGTCGGCCTGCGCGTGCGCGTGCCGTGGTTCGGGCAGATCGGGCTCGACGGCGCGCGGCCGCTCTCTCGCTCACCCGTGCCGGAGGCGTTCCACCTGAACGGCAGCCTCGGATGGGCGTTCTGATCGTGCGCGCGAGCCAGGGACCCGGCCGCCGCGGTCGCAGCGCCGTCACGTTCGCGTGCGCCGTGGTGGCGTGCGCCGCGCTGCTCGCCGGCGCGGACGTCGCGCGCGCGCAGATGGACGTGCGCATCACCGCGGTCGAGCCCGCGCGCACCGACAGCACGCTCGAGTGCACCGTGCGCACGAGCGGGCTGCCCGACGCGCGCTCGCGCGAGACGCTCGCGAGCGGACTTCCGTCGTCGCTCACGCTCTCCGTCACGGTGCTCGACGCCGGCGGACGCGAGCGCGGCACCACGCTCGCCGAAGTGCGCATCGAGCCCGACCCGTGGGAGAGATCGTTCGTCGTGCGCACGCCGTTCGGGCGCCAGCGTGCGGCGAGCATGGAGGAGCTGGCGGCGATCCTGCGCACGATCGGGCCGCTGCCGCTGCCGCGCGCCACGGGATTCGACGCGCGCCGCCCGGCCGCGTGCGCGTGCGGCTCGCCGTGCACGCGGTCGCGCCGGCCGAGGCCGACCGCACGCACGCGTTGTTCGCCGGCGACGTGAGCGGCAACGGCGGCGAGCGGCGCGAAGTCTCGGCCGGGCTCGGCACGCTGCTGCGCTACTTCCTCGGGCGCTCGCCCGCCGAAGCCTGGCGCGCCGAGGGCGTCTCGGAATCCTTCGACCTGCGCGCGCCCGCGCGCCGGCGATGAGCGCGCGGCCATGAAACGACTCCGTCTCCAGTTGATCGCCGTGCTCGCGCTCGCGATCGTGCTGCCGCTCTGGCCCGCGGCGTTCGCGGCGCGCGAGTTGTTCGAGCGCAGCTTCGAGCCGCTGCTCACGTCCGGCCTCACCGAGAGCGCCGAGGCCGGGCTCGACGTCGTGCGCGCCGCGATGCAGGAGCACAAGTCGCGCTGGCTCGAAGCGCTCGAGCGCGGCGACGCGCGCGACACGCTCGACACGGCGCGGCGCGAACGCTGGCGGCTCGACGAGCGCCGTCCGCCCGAAAGCGGCACGGCCCTCGGCGCGCTCGTGCTGCTGCGCTCGCCCGAGGTCGTGACGGAGGACTCGTCGGCGGTGCTCGTGACGCAGGTGCGAAGCGCGGCGAGCGCGGATGCCGCGCCCGTGTGGCTCGTGCGCGCGCTGCCGGATTCGCTCGTGCGCCAGGCGGCGCGGCTCTCGCGCGGCGCGCAGCTGCTGCAGGCGCTGCGGCTCGAGCGCGACG
The DNA here is from genome assembly GCA_016710095.1 of Candidatus Eiseniibacteriota bacterium. Lineage (GTDB taxonomy): Bacteria > Eisenbacteria > RBG-16-71-46 > RBG-16-71-46 > RBG-16-71-46 > CAIXRL01. The sequence continues at coordinate 290,149 of JADJLL010000001.1, forward strand.
CGCTCCACCGCAGCTTCCAGGCGACGTTCCTCGTCGTGTACCTCGCCATGGCGGCGTTCGTGCTCGGGCTCGGGCTGTGGCTCACGTCGCGGCTCACGCGGCCGCTCGCGGATCTCGCCGAGGGCATCGACGCGATCGCGAGCGGCGACCTCGGCGCGCGGGTGCCCGAGCGTTCGGACGGCGAGATCGGGACGCTCGTGAAGCGGTTCAACGCAATGGCCGAGCGGCTGCAGACGCAGCAGGCCGAGCTCGGGCGGCTCGAGCGCCTGACCGCGTGGCGGCAGGCGGCGCGCTTCCTCGCGCACGAGATCAAGAACCCGCTCACGCCGATCCAGCTCGCGGCGCAGACCATGCGCGACGCGTGCCCGCCCGGCGACGAGCGCTACCTCGCGCTCGTGCGGGAGAGCGCGGCGATCATCGAGGAGGAAGTGCTCGGCATGCGCAATCTCGTGAGCGAGTTCTCCGAGTTCGCGCGCCTTCCCGAGATCCGCGCGTCGCGCCTGGACTCGGGCGAACTCGCGCGCGACCTCGCGACGCTCTACGGCCCGTCGCAGCTCGCGATCACCGCGGGCGGCGAAGGCGCGGGCGTCGAGCTGTGGGCCGATCGCGATCCGCTCAAGCGCGTGCTCGTGAACCTGATCGACAACGCCCTCGCCGCGCAGCGCTCGGCCGGCGTCGCGCAGCCGGTGGAGCTGTCGTTCGCGACGCTCGCCGCGGGCGGCGTGGGCGTGCGCGTGCGCGACCGCGGCACCGGCATTCCCGACTCGGACAAACGCCGCGTGTTCGAGCCCGACTACACGACCAAGTCCGACGGCATGGGGCTCGGTCTCGCCATCGTCGAACATCTCGTGCGGCATCACGGCGGCACGATCGCGGTTCACGACGCGCCGGAGCGCGGCGCCGTCTTCGCGATCACGCTGCCCCAGGCACCCCTTTCCGGAGGCTCCGGCTCATGAGTTCCCGCGTGCTCGTCGTGGACGACGAAAAGAACATCCGCCGCATGCTCACGATCATCCTCGAGAGCGAAGGGCACAGCGTGCGCGAAGCCGGCACGGCGGAAGAGGCGCTGGCGATGCACGCCGACGAGCCCGCGCAGGTCGTGATGCTCGACGTCGGCCTTCCCGGCATGGGCGGCATGGAGGCGCTGCAGAAGTTCCGCTCGGGCGAATCGCCGGCCGCGGTGCTCATGATCTCCGGGCACGCGACCGTCGCGACCGCGGTCGAGGCCACGCGCAGCGGCGCGTTCGACTTCCTCGAGAAGCCGCTGTCCAAGGACCGCGTCGTGCTGGCCGTGCGCAACGCGCTCGAAATGAGCACGCTCGGCGAGCAGCTGGGCGCGCATCGCGCCGCCGTGCGCCGTCATCACCAGATCGTGGGCGAGAGCGCGCCGATCCGCGCGCTGCTCGCGCAGGTCGCGAAAGTGGCGCCGACCGGCGCGACCGTGCTGCTCACGGGCGAGAGCGGCACGGGCAAGGAACTCTTCGCGCGCGCGCTGCACGACGGCAGCCCGCGCGCGCAGCGGCCGTTCGTGAAGGTGAACTGCGCCGCGATCCCCGAGGAGCTGATCGAGACCGAACTCTTCGGCTGTGTGAAGGGTGCGTACACCGGCGCCGACCGCAGCCGCGAGGGCAAGTTCCAGCAGGCCGACACGGGCACGATCTTCCTCGACGAGATCGGCGACATGAGCCTGCGCGTGCAGGCGAAGGTGCTCCGCGCGCTGCAGGAGGGCGAGCTCGAGCGCGTCGGCGATTCGCGCGTGACCAAGGTGGACGTGCGCGTGCTCGCCGCGACGAACAAGTCGCTGCCGGCCGAGGTCGAGGCGGGACGCTTCCGCGAGGATCTCTTCTTCCGCCTGAGCGTCATTCCGCTCGAGGTGCCGCCGCTGCGCGAGCGCGCCTCCGACGTGCCCGCGCTCGCGGAGCACTTCCTGCGGCTGTGGTCGGCGGACAACGACCTTCCCGCACGCGCGCTCACGAGCGGCGCGACGGCGGCGCTCGCGGCGATGCCGTGGCGCGGCAACGTGCGCGAACTGCGCAACGTGATCGAGCGGCTCGCGATCCTCACCGAGGGCGCGGCGATCGGCGAGGACGCGGTGCGTTCGCTCGCCGCGCTGTCGGCGCTCGGGCGTGCGCCCGGAGCGACGGCCGCCGCGGCCGCGGCCGCTGCTGCCGCCCCGCGCGAGAGCGTGCTCGACGGCGTGCGCGCCGCGGGCGGACTGGTGGCGGCGCGCCGCGACTACGAGCGGCGCTGCATCGAGGCCGCGCTCGACGTGACCGGCGGCAACGTGTCGCAGGCGGCGCAGATGCTCGAGATCGAACGCAGCAACCTGCACAAGAAGATGCAGGCCCTCGGGCTCGAAGCGCGCCCGCAGCGGCCCGGAACGTTCCCCAACGACGAGGAGGAAGCCTGATGCGCATCGGCCCCCGGACTCTCACACCTTTCGCGCTCGCGGCCGTGCTGCTCGCCGGAGCGGCCGTGCCCGCGCGCGCGGACGAAGCCCCCGAGTGGGGACAGGAGCGCGGATTCTCGCTCGGCCTCAAGTACCTCGTGGACGGACTCGGCGCCGACGCGTCGCCCGATCCCGCGCAGCCGGCGATCGACGACATGGGCGCGGGCCTCGTGCTCTGTGGCGGCTACACGTTCACGCCGCGTTTCCACGTGCGGCTCACCGCGGGCTCCGCGCAGCACGGCACCGCCGTCGCGGGGCTCGAGGTCGAGCGCACGCTCGCGACGCTCGAAGCGCACTACCGCTTCGCGCCCGGGCGCCAGGTGTGCCCGTACGTCTTCGGCTCGCTCGGCGGCACCGAGGTGCGCGCGGACAAGGGCATCGATCACGTGAAGTTCAGCGGCGGCATGGCGGGCGTGGGCGCCGGCGTGCTCGTCGGGCTCACGCGTCACGTGGCCATGGACGTCACGGGACGCGTGGACGGCGTGAACTGGGACAAGGCCGAGTGGTCGCAGGACACGAGCGGCGGCACGGTGAAGTTCGAGGACCCGATCGAGGACTCCGGCGGCTCGGCGCGACTCGAGCTGGGATTCGTGTGGCAGTTCTGATCGACCCGGCGGTGTGACGGAGCGAACGAAAGCGGCCCGGGAGAGCACTTCTCCCGGGCCGCTTCGTGTGTGGCGCGTCGTTCAGTTGGGGCAGCTCGTGTTCTGCTGCGACGCGTCCCAGCAGGCGCGCAGGCCGTTGTTGTAGTCCGGCGCCGTCAGGCTGCCCGTGCCCGTCGTCTCGTTCCACACGATCGCCGAGTTCGTGCCCGCCGACTGGTCGTGCAGCGTGACCGAGACCAGCGCGTCGGCGACGCGGTACTCGAGCGAGTCGTCCAGGTCCGGCGAGCTGCCGTCCACGTTGCGGAACGTGAGGCTGCGGTCGCGCTCGGCGCCGTTGTACCAGTCGATGCGCGCCACCGGCACGGCCGAGCCGTTGCGCAGGTCGTGGAAGAGCCAGAAGCCGCGGTCGTTCTGCAGCCGCGTCTCACCCGAGAACCAGAGGAAGTCGTTCATCGCGGGCACGGCCTGCGGATCGGTCGCGAGCATGCGCCACGTCACGATCGAGCCGTCGACGCGGGCGCGCAGCTTGAGCGACACGTTGTGGCCGCTGTCGGAGAACGCGTAGCTCCACGTGTACCAGCCGTCGTCGCCGAGCACGGGCTGCTGGCTGAGCGCGGCCTGCAGCGCGAGCACGGGAGCTTCGAACATGTCGGCGACCGTGAGGTTCAGGTACACCACGCGGACGACCGCGTTGATCCAGTTGCTGCGCTCGAGCGTGGCTTCGGCGCCGTTCGGATGCGCGGCGTAGGTCTGCGCGGCGCCGTGCGCGTCGAAGAAGCCGAAGTCGAAGTTCATGCTGGAGGCGGGCGGCACGGCGGGCGCGTTCACGGCGTTGGACACGGGAGCGGTCGGCTCCTTGCCGCAACCGGCGAGCATGGGAACGAACAGCGCGAGCAGGGCGAGTGTGGCGAGGTTCTTCTTCATGACGAACTCCCTTCACTGCGGGTGGAGGACCATCCGTTCGCGGCGGCGGCGGTGAGTCGTGTGCCGCGCCTTCGCAGGAGAGGTAGAGCAGGGCATGTGCCACGGCGCGCCGGACGAACGCTCCGTTGCGGCGCAACGGTTTGGCGGCGTGCGGGCCTCCGGCCGTGGCGAACCGGTGCGTGGTGCTTCTTCGCAGGTGTGTCGATTCGGGAGGGCGGTGCGCCTCAGCCCCGGACGCGCCGGAACGCGAGCACGGCGTTGTGCCCGCCGAAGCCGAACGCGTTCGACAGCACGGCCTGGACGTCCGCCCTGCGGGCCCGGTGCGCGACGTAGTCGAGGTCGCACGCGGGGTCCGGAGCGTCGAGGTTGATCGTCGGATGCACGACGCCGTGCATGAGCGTGAGCACGGACGCGACGGCTTCGATCGCCGCGGCGGCGCCGAGCGCGTGCCCGGTCATGGACTTGGTCGCGTGCACCATGAGCCGGTCCGCGTGCGCGCCGAACACCTCGCGGATCGCGCGCGTCTCGAGCGGATCGTTGAGCGGCGTGGACGTGCCGTGCGCGTTGACGACGTCCACGTGCTCGGGCGCCATGCGCGCGTCCGCGAGCGCGGCGCGCATCGCGCGCACGGCGCCGCGCGAGGCCGGATCGGGCGCGGTCAGGTGGTGGCCGTCCGCGCTCGCTCCGTAGCCCGCGAGCTCGGCGAGCACGCGCGCGCCGCGCCGCGTCGCGTGCGCTTCGCTCTCGAGCACGAGCACGCCCGCGCCTTCGGCGATCACGAAGCCGTCGCGATCGGCCGCGAACGGCCGCGAGGCGCGCGCGGGCTCGTCGTTGCGCGTCGAGAGCGCGTGCAGCTGGCAGTAGCCGTCGACCGCGAACGGCGAGATCGTGGACTCCGTGGCGCCCGCGACCGCGACGTCGCACCGTCCGCTGCGCACGAGGTCGAACGCGGTGCCGATGCTCGTCGCGCCCGTGGCGCACGCGGACGAACAGGCGAAGTTGGGACCCCGGCAGCCGGTCTCCATGGCGACAACACCGGCGGCGATGTCGGGAATGATCACCGGCACGGTGAGCGGCGCGAACTTGCCGGGGCCGCGCTCGAGGAACACGGCGTGCTCTTCCTCGAGCACGTCGAAGCCGCCGACGCCGGTGCCGAGCACGACGGCGGCGTTTTCCCGCGCGTCACCCTCCGGCAGCGCCGCGTGCGCGAGCGCTTCGTTCGCGGCGGCGAGCGCGAGTTGCGTGAAGCGCGCGGTGCGCTTGACCACCTTGGCCGGCAGTAGCGCGCGCGCGTCGAAATCACGCACTTCGCCCGCGATGCGGCTGCGCAGGGAAGAGGCGTCGAAGCGCGTGATGGGGGCGATGCCGGAGCGCCCGAGGCGCAGCGATTCCCAGAAGGCGGGAACACCGAGGCCGTTCGAGGCGCAGACGCCGAGTCCGGTGACGAAGACGCGTGACGCCATGGCGGTCCTCATGCGGACGAGAAGGGGGAACGCACGAAAGGCGAGGGATCGCTCCCTCGCCTTCGCGCCGCGAGTCAGGCCGGGCCGGCAAGACTCGACACTGGGACCTACTTGCCGCCGAAGTAGAAGTGGAAGCCGATGTTCGAGACGCCGAAGTCCTCGCTCGTCAGTTCCGTGTACTTCGTGCCGGCCTGATCCGGGTCCACGGACTTGAACAGCACGCCGTGCGCCGCCTGGATCGAGAAGCGGTCGGTGAAGAAGTACTCGACGCCGAACGTGCCGCTGATCCAGAACTGCGTGACCTTGTTGTCGGGGTCGGCCACGACCGGCTCGGGCGAGGAGGCGTAGGTCACGCCGGGGCGCACGAAGAACTTGGCGTTGCCCGACTCGGCCGCGACGAGCGGCAGGCCGGCGTCGAAGATGAAGCCCGACTGCGTGTCGCCGCCGTCCGGCGAGAGCGACGAGAAGCCGATGCCGACGTCACCGGCGACCTTGTCCGTGAACCACACGCGGCCACCGACCGGCGCTTCGGGACGGAAGTAGCCGAGGCCGTACTGGCCGGCGGCGGCGAAAGCGGGGGCCGCGGAGACCGCGACCAGAGCGAGCGCGAACAGCGCGTTCTTCTTGAAGGACATGCGAGCTCTCCTTGCTTGGGGGTGGCTTCGGGAGTCTGTGTTTCGTGCATCGGGCGGCTCCTGCCGCGCGTGGCCTCTGATGCGGGGACGCATGCGTGGATTCACACGGAGTCCATTTGAAGAATATTTGGAGCATTTCTGAAAGAATCCCTGAAGTCTTCCGGACGATTCGCCCGGCGGAGCAGGACTCTCGACTGGCGGCGCATCGGGCATCGCGGCAAGATGCCGACATGGCGAACGACGTGATCATCGTGGGCGCGGGCATCGCGGGACTGACGGTGGCCCGTGAACTGCGCGCGCGCGGGCACGCCCCGCTCGTGCTGGAGCGCTCCCGCGGCGTCGGCGGCCGCTGCGCGACGCGGCGGATCGACGGGCAGCCGGTCGATCACGGCCTCGGCTTCCTGCACGGACGCGACCCGCGATTCCTCGACGCGCTCGACGCCGCTCTCGCCGGCGCCGAGACGATCGAGGGCTGGCCGGTCGCGCGCGACGGTGAAGGCACGCCCTGCCAGCCGCAGGCGTTCGGCGAGCGCGGCCGTCGCTTGGTCCCGCGCGACGGCGTGAACGCCTTCGCGAAGGCGCTCGCCCGTGACGCGAACGTGCGGACGATGGCGCGCGTCGAAGCGCTCGCGCTCGTGACCGATCCCGCGGCCGGGCGCGTGTGGGACGTGACGCTCGAAGGGGGCGAACGGCTGCGCACGCGCGCGCTCGTGCTCACGCAGCCCGTGCCCGGCGCGACGGCGCTGCTCGAACCGCTCGCCGCGACGGAGCCGGGCGTGCGCGAGTGGCTGCCGCTGCTCGGGCTCGTGCACGTGGTGCCCTGTCTCGCGGTGATCGCGCGATACGGGAAGGCTTTCGGTTTTCCCGAGTGGGACGCCGCGTATCCGGCGGAGAGCGACTCGATCCAGGTCGCGCTGCGCGACTCCGCGAAGCGCGGCCCGGGTGCCGAGCCCACGCTCGTGATTCAAGCCAGACCGAATTGGTCGCGGCGGCATCTCAAGGACGCGCCCGAAGCGTGGGCGCAACTGCTTCTCGACGAAGCCGTGCGCCTCTGGGGCGCCGGGGTGGGAGCGCCCGCGACCATGCAGGCGCACGCCTGGCGCCACGCGCGCGTCGCGACGGGTTCCGAACTCGCCGCGCCGTTGCTGCGACCCCTGCCCGGCGGTGCGTTGCTCGGGATGGCCGGCGACGGCTTCCACGAAGCCGGCGGCGCCGAAGCGGCCCACCTCTCGGGGCTGTCGCTCGCAGCGCGGCTCCACCACGCACTCGTCACTCACATCTGACGCGACACCGCCGCACCCACAGCGCGCGCCGACGGCCCGCGCGGAGGAACACTCGTGGCACTTGCACCCGAACTCATCGACCAGATCCTCAAGCGCGAAGCGGACCACGAATGCGGCGGCGTCGGGGACCAGAAGGTGTGCGTGCGCATCGTCGCGATCGCCGACCTGCCGAGCCGATTCGGGCGATTCCAGGTGGTGGCGTTCTGGAACAACCGCGACGGCAAGGATCACATCGCGATCCTGCACGGCAATCCCATCGGCCGCGAGAACGTGCCCACGCGCGTGCACTCGGAGTGCCTGACCGGTGACGCGCTCGGCTCGCTGCGCTGCGACTGCCGCGACCAGCTCGAGGTCTCGCTCAAGCGCATCGCGCAGGAAGAGTCCGGCGTCGTGCTCTACCTGCGGCAGGAAGGCCGCGGCATCGGGCTGATGAACAAACTGCGCGCGTACGGGCTGCAGGATCGCGGGCTCGACACGGTCGAGGCGAACCTCGCGCTCGGCTTCCGCGACGACGAGCGCGAGTATTCGATCGCCGCGCACATGCTGCACAGCCTCGGCGTGAAGTCGATCCAGCTGTTGACGAACAACCCGAAGAAGGTCGAGGAGCTTTCGCGCCTCGGCGTGAAGGTGAGCGGGCGGCTGCCGCACGTGATCCCGCCGAACGAGTTCAACCGTTTCTATCTCGAGACCAAGCGCGACCGCTCGGGGCACTACCTCGACGCGATCGGCAAACCGCACCTGCCGGAGCAGGGGGAAGAAGTCCAGGTGGAAGGAGTGCAATGAAACCCACGGTCAAACTGGGAAAGAAGTTCGAGCGAGCGCTCGCGCTCGCGTTGCGCGTGCACGCGGACGACACGCGCAAGGGCAAGCGAACGCCGTACGTGTCGCACTTGCTCGGAGTCGCGTCGCTCGTGCTGATGGACGGCGGCTCGGAAGACGAAGCCGTCGCCGCGCTGCTGCACGACACGCTCGAGGATCATCCGGAAGCCGTGAAGCCGGAAATGCTGCGAAGGCGCTTCGGCGCGACGGTGCGCGACATCGTCGTGAGCTGCACCGACACGCCGGCCGGCTTCGAAGGTGGCGCGAAGCCGCCGTGGCGCGAGCGCAAGGAGGCGTACATCGCCCACATCGCCCGCGCTTCGAAGGGCGCCCGCCGCGTGGCGCTCGCCGACAAGCTCTACAACGCGCGCGACCTGCTCGCGGACGTGCGGCGTGACGGCCCGAAGACCTGGGCGCGCTTCAACGCCGGCCCGGCCGACCAGGTCTGGTACCTGCGCTCGGTGCTCGAGCGCGCGCGGCACGCGGGACAGACCGGCGTGATCGTCGAGGAACTCGAGCGCGTCGTCGCGGACCTCGCGGCCCTCGTCGAGAAGAGCTCGCCGAAGCTCAGCGGCGCGACTTCGCCCGCCTCACGTCGTAGCTCGCGAACTCGCCCCACGCGCCGGACGAATCCGCCGACTCGAGCAGGAAACGCCACGCGTCGCGCCGCCGGTCGTAGGTGAAACGGTCGCGGAACGGGCCGTCGGCGTAGGGGAACAGCAGTTCGAGCGTGTCACCGTGGATGACGCCGGTGCCGTGCGGCACGGAGTACGCGGCGCCGAAGCTGTCCATCCAGTGCGCGAGTACGCGGTGCCCGGTGCTGTCGCAGCCGATCAGCACGCGGGCCTCGTACGCCGGCGGCACGTGCACGTCCTTCATGTGCAGCTCGACGAAGCGCCCCTCGAGCGTGCGCGCCCCGGTGAGCGTGTAGCTCGCGGGCTCGCCGCGCACCGTGCCCGTCATCGTCCAGCGGCCGACGAGCCGGTCGAGCAGCGACTCCCATGACGCCTGCGCGAACGCGCCCGCGGGGACGAACATCCCCACGAGCGCGCTCGTGATCACCACTCCGGCGAGGCCGGCGAGCTTCGTCGCTCCGCGGATCATCGCAACAGCGTGAGCCGCCGCGTCGCCGACTGCTCGGGAGTCGTGAGCCGGTAGAAGTAGACGCCGGCCGGCTGCGCGTGGCCTTCGCCGTCGCGGCCGTCCCACGTGAACTCGTGCGGGCCGGGCGTGAGCGTGCCCTGCACGAGCGTGCGTACGCGTCGTCCGCGCACGTCGAACACCGTCAGTTCGGCGCGTGCCGAGCGCGGAAGCTCGAACCGCAGCAGCGCGCGAGAGAACGCCGGATTGGGGACGCTCGCGTGCAGCACGAGCCCGCCGCGGCCGCCGTTCGGTCCCACGGCAAGAGCCGCCGGCGCGGACGTCAGTCCCGTGATGCGCACCTGGTCGATGTTCCATCCGCCGTAGTTCACCGAGCCGTCGCCGTGCAGCGTCCAGCGCACCTTCACGGACTTCTGCCCGTCGGCGATCGACGAGAGGTCGAACTCCTGCAGCGTCCACGCGGCGTCGAGCGTGTTCGCGCTCGAGGAGCTTTCCCAGATCGTCGTGCCGTTCACCTGCACGCGCGCGTAGTCCCACGCGCCGCCGTTCGAACGCTCGACCGCGAGCTTGCGCGCGAACGTGAGCCGCACGCCCGTCGAGAGCGAGCAGTCCACCGCGGGCGATTCGAACCACGTGTCGCTGCTGTTCTCGTAGCGGCCGAGCGCCGTGCCGAGCCCTGTGATGTCCGTGCCCGCGAACTGGGAGCCGACGTAGGCGGCCGCCGGATCCTCGGTCAGGCCGAGCGGCGTCGAGATCTGCCACTCGTCCTTCGTGCCGCCGTGCGTCCAGCCGGTCGCCGCGCCCTCGAAGCCCTCGGCGAGCAGCGTCTCGCGCGTCGCCACGGTGAACGTGTGCACCGTCGTGGGCGCGTCCGCGGGGCTGAACGCGTGACGGCCGGCGTCGTCCTTCGCGCTGATCCAGTAGGTCACGGTCGCGTGGGTCTGCGCCGGGATGTACGCGTGCCAGCGGTTCGCCGTGCCCGTCGCGGTCAGCGGCGCGGTGGACCACGGACCGCCCGTGGACCAGTGCAACTGCAGCGAGTCGGGGACGAGGGCCGAGAGTTGCGAGATGTCCGGCGATCACTTCGTAGGGCGCGCTCGAGTTCTCGGTGCTCGCGAGCGGCGTGTGCGAGATGAAGAAGTCGCGCGGTCCCGCGATGTGCGCCAGCGTCGCGAGTCCGGCCTTGATCGTCTCGCCGCCGAACACGGGCTGGTTCCAGCCGACGGTGTCGCAGACCTGGTGGTAGCAAGGGTAAGTGGGGTACTCGTTCTCGATCGCGAGGAAGGCCGAGTAGCCCGCGTTCTGGAACGGCACGTGGTCCGAGCCCCAGCTCCCGATCACCATGTTCGTCGCGATGCTCGTGTACTGCGCGCACGCGTCGTTCATGACGTTCATGAGCGGCAGGTAAGCGGTCTCGCCCTCGATGTCGATCTTGTTGAGCGTGTTCTTCCAGCCGATCATGTCGTAGATGACCGCGCCGACGATCGTGTCGCCGCGCGTCGCGGCCGCGCTCGCGTAGTGCTGCGAGCCGTACAGGCCCTGCTCCTCGCCCGTGAACACGATGAACTTGATCGTGTTCTTGAACGAGTACCCGCGCAGGATGCGCGCGGTCTCGAGCAGGCCCGCGACACCGCTCGCGTTGTCGTTCGCGCCGGGCGCGAGCGTCGCGGACTGCGGCGAGGTCGAATCGAGGTGCGCGCCGAGGATCACGACCTTGCCCGGCGACTCCGTGCCCGGCAGCGTCGCGACGACGTTGCGCGCGGTCGTGCTGCTGTACGTGTACGGGTCGTACTGCACGTCGGTGTAGCCCAGCGCCTGCAGGCGCTCGAACGCCCACTGCTCCGCCTGGTCGCACTGCGTGGTCGGCGTGGCGCGCGTCGCGAACGTGACCGGCAGGCCGCCCACCGTCGTCGCCCGGCCGGCCATGTCGCGGATCCAGTTCATGAAGTTCGTGTTCGAGACCTGGTCGACCATGCCCGTGATGGAGGGCGCGAACGTCGTCGCGGTGGCCTTGGCCGGCTCGCCCGGAGTGTGCGACACGATCACGAGCGGAGTTTCGGACAGTGCCTTGTGCGCGTGCGCGCCCGAGTGCGCCTCTTCCGGCAGCGCGCCGTCCGAGAGCGCGATCGCGTCGCGGCCGCCGCTCCAGAGCAGCGTCGCGCCGGCCTGCTCGAACTCGCGCGCGTCGAGGTGCAGCGTGCGTGCCCCGGCGCCGCGCTCACGGATGAGCGTCACCGTGCGGCCCGCCGGAACGTTCAAAGGTCCCTCGATCCGGAAGCCCGCGGCGCGGAGCGCTTCGGCCGACGCGTCGTCGGCGACGATCACGGCGTCGGGAAAGCGATCGCGCAGCTTCGCGCCCGTGGCGTTCGCGTCGGAGAGCGAGCGGCCGTCCAGCCACGCGACGTGCAGCGTGGTCGGTGCGGGAGCGGCGTGGGAGAGCGCGGCGACCGCGACGAGGAGCGCGGTCAGGGTGAGAACGAGCAGGCGGCGCGGCATGGGGGGCTCCGAAGGAGTTCGGGCGGCATGGGGGAGTGAACCAGATTGCCGAAGCCTGCGCGGTCGAGAGTGCGGAATCAAGGACGGAGACGTGACGATCGAGACTTTCCGCCGGGATGGCGGAGGCTGTTTGCTCCTCGCACACGAAGGCGCATGCGAGCGAACAAGGCCGGGGGCGTCGCGTGGCGCTGCCCTTCGGCGGGTCCCGGGATCCCGCGTCCCGGGATTTCCCTGTCGCTCGCGTATTCGGACTCGCTACGCTCGTGCCGGACCCCGGCGGCCGCTGAAGGTCCGAAGCCCACCCTCGAGCCTCGGAGTCCTTCGTGAAGTACCGCTGGATCCTGCCCTTCGTCCTCGCCTGCGCATGTGCGCTCGTTTGCGCGACGCTCGCCCTCGCCGCGCCGCGCACGACCGGCATTCCTCCGCTCAACCAGGCCTACCGCCTGCCGGTCACGCCCGACATGCCGGAGTGGGCGAAGCTGCTCTATCGCAGCGACGTCGAGGTGGATGTCGAGGCGATCGATCGCGCCTACGAGCGGTGGGAGGAGGCGCGCGAGGCGGAGCGTGCGTTGCGCGGTCCCGCGAGCGGGATTCCGGACTTCGAGGAAGACCTGTACGAGGAGTACTACTCGAAGTGGCGCCGGGCGGTGCAGCAGTACTGGCAGCCCGACGGCTCGTACGACTTCACGCGGACGCCGCGCGAACGCGTGCAGTCGACGCGCACACCGGCGACTGCACTGCAGGCGAACGCGTCCACGTGGACCTACCTCGGTCCCGAGCGGATGATTCCCAACACGCTCGCGGATCCCGCGCAGCCGAAGTTGATGTATCAGGCGAACATCTATGCCTTCGACGTGTCGCCCCAGGCGCCGAACCTCGTGTACGCGGGCTCGGAGACGGGCGTGCTCTCGAAGTCCGTGGACAAGGGGCTTACCTGGAGCCCGATCGGCGTGAACAACTCGGCGCTCAAGGCCCCCATCACGTCCGTCGCGATCAGTCCCGTGGACACGGCCAACGTCTACGCGGCCACCCCGTGGGGCGTCGTGCGCACCGGCAACGGTGGCACCACGTGGACGATCGACTTCAATCGCCCCTCGCTCATCGCCAACGACCTCAAGGTGAAGCCGGACAGCAGTGCGGTCGTGTTCGCGGCCGGCGATCTGTTGTGGCGGCGCACGGCCGCTTCGGTCTGGTCGCCGATCATCGCGCGCCCGAGCTACGACGTGGAGTTCCGCCCCACGCAGCCGTCGGTCGTGTACGCGCTCGTCAAGAACGCCGCGGGCACCCGCTGCGAGTTCTTCAAGTCCACGAACGGCGGGCTCACGTTCTCGATCCGCCAGACCGGCTGGATTGGCGCACTCGGCGACGGTGGCGGCCGGCTCGCGGTCACGGCCGCCGATCCCTCGCGCGTCTACGCCGTGCTGCTCACGAGTTCGGGCTCGCGCGTGCTGCGCAGCCGCGACTCGGGCGAGACCTGGGCCGTGATCGGCAGTTCCGACAGCCTCGAGTACGGGCAGGTCTGCACACCCGGTCCGCTCGGCATGTCCACGGGGCAGGGGTTCTACGACCTGTCCATCGCGGCATCGCAGACCGACACGAACTCGGTGGTCGTGGGCACGACGACCGCCTACCGCACCACGAATGGCGGCGCGACGTGGAGCCCGGTCGGCGGCTGGATCTGCGGCTCGATCCCCATGCACCCGGACGTCCAGGAGTTCAAGACCATCGGCGGCGATTCGTGGGTCGCCACCGACGGCGGGCTCATGCTGTCCACCGACTTCTGGGGATCGCCCGCCAACGCGAGCGCGCGCACGGAACGGATGCGCGGTCTCCAGATCTGGGGATTCGCGCAGGGTTGGAACGAGGACCTGATCATCGGCTCGGCCTACCACAACGGCGTGTTCGTGAGGCGCGAAGGCTGGCCGGCGGGCACCTTCATGAACATCGGCGGAGGCGAGCCGGCGACGGGCTACATGAATCCCATGGAGCCGGACCGCGCCTACTTCTCGTCGCCCTGCAACTTCGTGCTGCCGAAGACGACCACCGACCCGTACTCGATCTGGTTCACGAACCTCTATCCGAACGAGTCGTACGTCGGCCTGCAGTACAGCGAGCAGGCGTGGGATCCGCGCTACGGGGACACGTACTACCTCGGCAACAAGAGGCGGTTCTACCGGACGTTCGACGGAGGTTCGAACTTCGACTTCACGATCAGCTACTCGGACACCAACGCGCGGATCGAGCACATCGAGGTCAGCCGTTCGAATCCGAACGTGGTCTTCATGACCGCCCGGTTCCCGGGGCTCGGCGGCGACCTGCTCCGGAGTTCCAACGGCGGCAAGACCTGGTCCGTGTGCCCGCCGCCGCCCGGCCTCAGCGTGATCGAGCGCCTCGAATGCACGATCAGCCTGAGCGGCACCGACGAGAACACGATCTGGCTGGCGTTCCGTTCGGGCTTCAGCGACCACAAGGTCTACAAGTCCACCGACGGCGGCCAGACCTGGACCAACTGGAGCACGAACGCGCTGCTCGGATTCGTCGTGGGCGACATGGTTCACCAGCTGGGCACGGACGGCGGCGTGTACCTGTACTGCGACGACGGCTACGTGTTCTGGCGCGACAACACCTCCACGGACTGGACCGACATCAGCGCCGGCCTGCCGTGGCAGCTCAACGCCAGCCAGTGCCGCCTCGGCATCCAGTACAAGGCCGGCAAGCTGCGCATGGCGACGCCGATCGGCTACTGGGAGCGCGACCTCGTCGGGCCCTCGGCGACGCTCGTGCAGCCCATGGTGTCGAAGCGGTCGTCGTGCCTCGGCGACACGCTGCAGTTCGACAGCTACTCGGTCACGAACGGACCGGGCACGTACGCGTGGTCGTTCGATCCCGCGCCGCAGTGGGTGAGCGATCCGCTCGCGCGCAACCCGCGCGTCGTGCTCGGCGCGAAGCCCGGGCCGTTTCATGCGACCCTCACGGTGACCGACGCGAATGGCACGGCCACCCGCACGTTGCGCAATCTCGTGAGCAACGGCGGCGCTCCGCGCTGGGCGACCAGCGTGATCGGCTACTCGTCGCAGTACGAGACGTTCGGCTGGGCCGCGATCCAGGCGCTCGGCGAGCCCGACGTGTACCCGGCGCACGGCGACATTGGGCTGGCGTGGGCATCGCTCAACTCGGACGACCAGCCGGAGTACCTGCAGCTCGGCTTCGCCGATCCCGCGCCGATCAACTTCGTGCAGGTCGTCGAGACCTACAAGCCAGGGGCGCTCGTGAAGGTCTCCGCGCGCAACCCGAACACGAGCCAGATGGTGACGCTTTGGGAAGGCGCCGCGTCGGTGCGCCCGGATTCGTCGCGCGCGTTCACGGTGCGGTTTCCCACGACGAGCTTCTCCGTGAGCGAGGTGCGGCTCGACTTCGACTCGCCGGCGGTGCCCGACTGGAACGAGGTGGACGCCGTCGGCATCGGCCGCGACCTGTGCGCCGCCGACATCGTCGCCGTCGACGAGACGCCGGTGACGCAGCCGACCGGCCTGCTGCGCTGGGCGCGCCCGAACCCGTTCACGCGCGACGTGAACATCGCGTTCGTGCAGACGCACTACGGGCACGTGCGCGCGGAAGTGTTCGACGTCACCGGCCAGCGCGTGCGCGTGATCGTGGACGGCACGTTCGCGCCGGGCCAGCACGAGACGCGCTGGGACGGGCTCGATCGCACCGGCCGCGCGGTCGCGCCGGGGCTCTACTACCTGCGCCTGCAGTCCGGCGGGCGGACGGAGTCGCGCAAGCTCGTGAAGCTCTGGTAGTCGAGGCGGCACGAACGAAGGACGGGCCCGAGCGATCGGGCCCGTTTTCTTTGCTCTCCGGGCGCCTCCGGCCGCCCGGATCCCGCGCGAAGGGCCCGAAATCACGCTGGGAACACGATCCGCAACCCTGGCGATACCGCTCGCGCGGGCCGCAGGGCGATCTTCCTTGCGCGTCCAGTCGCACCGGACCCGCTCGTACGCCCACCCTTCGGAAGGGAGTCCCACATGCCCGTCGCCATCCGGAAGCCCCTGATCCTCCTGGCCGCCCTCGCCGTCACGGCGGGGATCGCGGCCGCCCCGGCCTCGGCCGCCGTCAACCTCCGCCCGCACCCGCGCGGGAACTGGGATTCCCCGGCCGTGCCCCGCCACCACCTCGTGGGCAGCACGTTCTTCGACTACATCGGGTTCGAGGCGCTCTACGGCGACTCCGACTGCGTCTACGTCTACACGTCCGTCGGCAACGACGGGCCGGACGATGCGCCGAGCAGCGGCGACCTCGGCTACTTCGTGGACGGCGTGCAGCGCCTGACGAACTTCTCCGTCGCCTCGGTGCCCGCCGGGCTCAGCATCGCCTACCTCGATTGCCTGGGCGCGATCGCGCCCGGCCTGCACACGGTGGCGTGCGTGCTGGACCTCAACAACGCGACCGGCGAGACGAACGAGACCGACAACACGCTCGCCCAGCAGATCGCGATGATCCCGCGGCAGGTGATGCCCGGGCAGGCCGTCGTGCGCCCGCAGCCGCCGAACCCGACCGCGGGAACGGCACAGGTGGGCGGCACGGTGTACGCGAACCAGGACGGCGTGCGCATCCCCACGGTGGCGTCGTCGTACGGCACGTGGTCGGCGATCGCGATGCGCAACGCGACCGCGACGGCCAACTACGACCTGCACCTGTACGATGCCTCGACCAGCGCGACCAACGACTTCCGCACCAAGCTCGTGTCCTCGAACACCACTCCGGCGAACGCGACCGAGGCGTTGTTCGTGAATCACGCGATCACGGGGCCGCGCGCGAAGGACGTGGGCATCCAGTACGTGAGCGGCGGCAATGTGCACGCGATCGAGCATCGCACCAGCGCCACAGGCGCGACTCCGATCGCGCTCAACACGACGGTGAACCACTCGTTCGCGCTGGACCAGATGGTGGTCGTCGAGGAGTTCCTTCACACGCCGACCGCCGGCATGGCGTCGCTGCGCGTGACGCTGCAGGGGCCGAGCTCGCTGCCGTTCCAGCTCATGTGGGCGTACGGCGACTCCGTCGCCTCGCGCACGTCGCTCGCTGCGCACACCGTGACGCCCGACTACGTGAGCGGGTTCGTGACCGTGGACATCCCCGTGCCGACGACCGGCCCGGCGCAGGTGATGGGCCTCTTCCTCGTACGCGATGCGGGCCAGGCGGGCACGTCGCCGTTCCCTTACTCGCTCAAGATCGAATCCAAGGCGAACCTCGCGAACGTGACGCAGCCCGGCTGGATCGCGCCGATCGGCGTGGGCAACGGCAGCGCGTCGCTCACCGCGGAGCCGGTCACGTTGTCGGCGGGCAACAGCGTCGTCGCCCTGGGCTGGGTGAACGACGGCAATCGTGACGCGAGCGCGTACACCTATCGCGTGTTCGTGGACGGCGCGCAGGTGATCGAGAAGACGGGCAACACGCTGGCGACAAGCGCGGTCGCCACGGGGGCGCCGAGCATGGGTGCGATCGCGGGCGGCCGCCACACCGTGAGCTACTCGCTCGATCCGGCCGGCGCGGTGACCGAGTTCGACGAGAACGACAATCGGTACGGCAAGCAGTGGGTGTGGACGCCCGGCTTGCTCACGGCCTTCGCATCCATGCCCGCGCCGCCGGATCCGCAGGGCGGCTGGGCCGACATGCCGGCGGCCGCGACCAAGCGCGACAACCTCGCGACGTCGCGAGTGACGTATTCGCTCGGCGGCGTGTCGCGCTTCGGCACGACGATGATGATGCCGGGCACGGGGACGGACAACAGTCTCGCGTGGTACGTGCCCGGCGGCCCGCTCGACGGACTGCAGAGCCTGGTGCAGTCCACGAACCAGGCGGGCGACAGGACGGAAGCGCTCATCGCGCGCGGCGTGATCGCTTCGTACGACGCCGCCGTGCGGCGCGAGTCCGGCAGCGCGGGGTACTCGATCCAGACGCTCAGTTCGACCGTGCTCGGCACGCTGCCGCTCACGAGCGCGACGCTGAACATTTCCGCGAATCGCATCGGCGTGCTCTACGGGCTCAACCTGCCGAACATCGTCGGGCCGGGCGGTGACCTGCAGATCCTGCTGCAGAACTTGTCGGGCAACGCCGACCTCGCGATGGCGTTGATCCCCGCGACCGGCGGGCCGACGTTCGACCTCGCGTCGCTGCCGTCCGCGAACAAGGCCGATGCCGCGGGCGCCGGAGCGGACGAAGCACTCGCCGCGGGCCAGTACGCGTGGGACGGCTCGCAGGTGGGGCTACTCGTCTACAAGACGTCCGCCGCGGAGCTCGCGAAGCTCGCGAGCTTCCGCCTGGTCACCTCGGGCGGCGCGGTCGCGGGCGCGGACGGCGCGACGCCGCGCGAGCTCGCGTTCGCGCTGTCGGGCGCGAATCCCGTGCGCGGCGGGGCGCAGCTGCGGCTCGACCTGCCGGTCGCGGCGAGCGCGTCGGTCACGCTGTACGACGTGAGCGGACGCGCGGTGCGGACGCTGGCCGACGGACGGCTCGAAGCGGGCTCGCACGTGAAGGGCTGGGACCTGCGCGACGAGTCCGGCGCCGCGGTGGGCAACGGCGTCTACTTCGCCGCGTGCCGGGTGGGCGAGTGGAAGCGCGTGGTGCGGGTGATGGTGGTGCGCTGAGCCGACGCTCTCCCGGGCGAGCCGGAAAGTGCCATGCGGCGTGTGACGCGGCGCCCGATTTCGGCACCAACCTCCCGAGAAGAACTCGTACTCGTGCATCGGCACGCCACATCCGGAGGCGCTCGTGGTCGCCCTTCCTCACATCCGCCGGGCCTGCTTCACGCTCGCCTTGCTCGTCGTCCTGCCGGCAGGTGCACTGCGCGAATCGCATGCTCAGGTCTGCACGATCACCGACCCCGGCGGCGACCGCCCGAGCCCACGACGTGATCACGCCTTGGCGTATCTCTCGGACGGCCGGGTCCTGCTGTTCGGCGGCCGCGATGCATTGGGGCGGTACCTGGGTGATACCTGGTTGTTCGACGGCAAGTCCTGGACGCTCGCCGCGAGCACGGGCCCCGTGCCTCGCGCGCGCTTCGGAATGACCAACGCAAACGGAGTCGTGATCCTGCAGGGCGGTGAAGGCGCTGATGGCGCGCTGATCGATACGTGGAAGTGGACCGCGAGCGGCTGGCAACGCGTATCGGCCGGCGGATCTCCGATGACGTCGTTCGCCGGCTTTCCGTTCGTCGCGATGGACTATCAGTGGCGGTCTTCCCCCTGCCAGCCTGTGTTCCCGACATCCTGTTACGCGGTGTGGGGTGTCCGCGCGGGTTACCAGCAGGGCGTCCGCGAGTGGGGGCCGGGTTACCCGGGCGAAGGGTGGAGCACACCGCAGCTTCGAAGCGGGACCGGCGATTGGCATGTCGATGGTGCGGCGACGACGGCCGATCTCGGCCCCGGCGCTTCCGCTGCGGCAATCGCATTCGGTGGGAGACTCGGAGGGGCCGCCGTCAGCGGCGCCACGTTGAGCTGGTTCTCGCAGGGTGACGCGGCCTTCATCTTCAGGAACGCGAAGCAGGTGCCTGCGACTCTCGGTGGACCGCTGCCCGGGGCGAGAGCCGATCACGCCATGGCCCGCGGCGGCGCTGCCCCGAATCAGGTGATCCTGTTCGGAGGCAGCAACGGCGACCCTTTCACGTGGCGTACCACCGGCATCAACGCCTCGAGCTCCAACTCGAACAGCTCCAAGGAAGGTGTGGTGACCTGGGAGGTGGCTGCGACCAGCGGCCCGGGCGCGCGCATGGATCACGCGATGGCCTACGATCCCCAGCGTGGATGCACCGTTCTGTTCGGCGGACAGTGGAACGGAGAGACTTTCGGGGACACGTGGGAGTGGAACCAACGCACCGGTCAGTGGGTGCAGGTGTCCTGCGCCTGCCGGGCCGTGGTCTGGACACCGCAAACCCCACCCTCGACGCCGTCCGCGCGCAGTGAGTTCGCCGCGGCCTACCACGCCTCGAACGGGCGCACTGTCTTGTTCGGCGGTACGGCCAGTGGAACCGATGTGCTGGGAGACACGTGGGAGTGGGACGGCACGGCGTGGGCACTCCGCTCGACGACGGGCCCGAGCGCCCGCCGCGGCGCGGCGATGACGTGGGACGCTGCGCGCAAGACCCTCGTGATGTTCGGCGGCGTGGAGGGCAGCGGCAAACGCTCGGGTGAAACGTGGGAGTGGGATGGAGCCCGATGGAGCCTGCGGAGCATCAGCGGGCCGTCACCGCGCTCCGGCGCGGCGCTCGCCTACTTCGCCCCGCGCCAGCGGGTGACCCTCTACGGCGGCGATGGGGCCACCGGACTCCAGCAGGACACTTGGGAATGGGATGGCGCTTCGTGGACGCTGCGCTCCAGCGGCGGCGGGATCGGCTCACCCGGGCCGCGAGTCGGGGCCGCGATGGCCTTCGATGCCCACTCGAAGGTGCTGGCGCTGTTCGGAGGCCGCAACGGCAGTGCAGCCACGGGAGGGGTGCATCGCTGGAATGGCACCGCGTGGTCGAGCGTCTTCGTCGCCCCCGCGGCGGCGCGGCCGGTGGCCCGCGATGGCGCGAGCCTCGAGTGGAGCGCCGAGCGTGGCAAGCTCGTGCTCTTCGGGGGAAGTGGTGCCTCCGGCCTGCTTGGCGACACGTGGGAACTGGACCTCTCGGCGGCGCCATTTCCCTGGTCGTCGCTTCCGATACCCGAATCACCCAGCCCACGTCGCGACGCGCTGTTCACTCCGGCTCCGGGCAGTGGGCTGGTGCTGTTCGGCGGCCGCGGCAGCCGCGGCGCACTCGGCGACATGTCGAAGTTCCTTGGCGCGGACGCACCGCGCATCACGTCCGTGACTCCACCCCAGACGCGCTGTAGCGGCCCGGGGTTCGTCGAGTTGAGCGTGACGAGTTCGGGCTCGGGCCTGCAGTACACGTGGCGAAAAGACGGCGTTCGGATTCCGGGGGCGAAGCTCCCCACACTCGTCGTCACGCCGCTCAACCCCGCCGTCAGCACCTACCACCGCGCAGGTGACCAGCCCCTGCGGGACGACCACGAGCCCCGGCATGCCGGTGACCGTCCATCCGCCGCTCGCGATCACCGCCCAACCTGTGAGCCAGGAAATCTGCCCCGCGGGTGTCGTGCGCTTCGCGGTGACCACGACCGGGCCAGCGAACCGCACCTACCAGTGGAAGCGCAACGGCGTCGCCATCCCGAGAGCGACGGATCCCTATTACACGAAGACCAACGTCCAGCTCCCCGATGCCGGGCTCTACAGTGTGGAGATCAGTTCGTCATGTGGCTCGATCTCGAGCGAGCCGGCGTCGCTGGTGGTCGAGGAGACTCCGCGTTGGTATCGGATGAACGCCGGCGGACCGTTCGTGCAGTCCACCGACGAAGGATATACCTGGTATGGCGACACGCCCTCGGCCCCCAGCAACTACTCGAACTTCGGCGAGAGCGGTTCCGCCGTGTCGGAAGTGGCCACGATCATCGACACGACGCACGCCTCGGTCCCGGCGCACACGCCCATGGAGTTGTTCCAGACGCAGCGCTGGGATCCGGCAGGTGGGGCGGAGATGACGTGGAAGTTCCCTACGGGCAACGGTGATTTCGAAGTGAGGCTCTACCTCGCCGAGACCTACTCCGAGATCACGGCGCCGGGCCAGCGGACGTTCGGCATCGAAATCGAGGGGCGGCGCGTCGCGACGGGTTTCGACATCTTCGCCCTGGCGGGCGGGCGCGATCGGGGAATCGTCCGTTCGTTCTACACGAGAGTGACCGACGGGAGCTTCGACCTGAAGTTCCTGCATGAGGTGCAGAACCCCACCGTCGCCGCGGTCGAAGTGCGCCGCGTCCACACGATCCGGGTCAACGCAGGTGGAATTGGACTGCCCGCAACGGGAGCGGAGCCGGGCTGGCGCGGTGACACCGGCGCCGCACCGTCGTTCTACGTGAATGCGGCTGCGACCGGAAATGCCGTGAGCTCGACGACTGCTTTGATCGATCAGGGGCATGCATCCGTTCCGGTCGGCACTCCGCAGTGGTTGTACAAGAACGATCGCTGGGATCCTCCCGGCGGCCCCGAGATGACCTGGAACTTCCCGGTCGCCCCCGGTCGCCATCGGTTGCGGCTCTTCTTCGCCGAAACCCATTCGGCCATCACGTCGGCCGGCCAGCGCGTATTCGACATCGAAGTCGAGGGCCGGATCGTGCTGGCGAACTTTGACATCTTCGCCGGGGTCGGTGCAAACCGGGCGCTCGTGAAGACGTTCGACGTCGATGTCCCCGACTCACTGCTCACCGTGAAATTCATGCACCGCGTCGAGAATCCCACGGTCAGGGCATTGGAGGTGAGCGCGTCGCCGTTGGAGCTCTCGGGCGGAGGATCGCCCTGACGACCGGAAGAGGGACGCTTGCATGGCACCCGCCTCCCCGTGGGACGACCTTCGCTCGGGCGACTGCGACATCAAGCGACACGAACGGCTTCGAGCTTGCGACGGCCCAGCCCGTGACGGAGCCGACCCGCTTTCCCTCGGACCAGATATTTCGCGTTCGGGTGTGACGCGGCGCCCGGTTTCGTCACCAATCCTCCGAGGCGCAACTGCATTCCCGCATCGACTCGGTACCTCCGGAGGCCTGCCGTGATCAAGTTTCCCCACCTTCGCCGGACATGGATCACGCTCGCCCTTCTGTGCATGATCCCCGTGAGCACCGCGCGCAGCGCATTCGGCCAGGACTGCTCAATCACGGACCCCGGCGGCGCGCGGCCCAGTCCGCGCAAGGATCACGCCCTGGCCTACCTCTCGAACGGCCGTGTCCTCCTGTTCGGTGGCCGAGACGAGTTCGGCCAGTACCTGGGTGACACGTGGCTGTTCGACGGCACGTCCTGGTCGCTCGCCGCCACCACCGGGCCCGCGCCGCGCGCGAGCTTCGGCATGACCAACGCGAACGGGGTCGTCGTGCTGCAGGGCGGCTGGGGTGCCTCGGGTGCGCTCACCGACACGTGGAAGTGGACCGCGAGCGGTTGGCAACAGGTTGCCGCCGGCGGATCGCCCATGTCGTCGTTCGCCTACTACCCCTTCGTCGCCATGGACTACACGTGGCAGTCCCACCCGTGCCAGCCCGTGTTCCCTTCCTACTGCTACGAAGTGTGGGCGGTCCGCGCCGGCAATCAGCAGGGCGTGCGGGAGTGGGGACCGGGATACCCGGGAGAAGGCTGGGGATCGCCGCGACTTCGCGGTGGATCAGGGGAGTGGTACCCGCTTAGCGCCGCGACGACCGCCGACCTCGGTTCGGGCTCCTATGGTGGCGCGATCGCCTTCGGCGGTAACAACGCCGCGGGCAGTCCCGTCTCGAACGTCACGTTGAGCTGGTTCTCCCCGGGAGACTCCGCCGTCATCTTCGGGAGCGCTCAGCAAGTCCCCGCCGTCTTCGGCGGACCGCTTCCCGGGGCGAGAACCGAGCACGCTATGGCTCAGGGCGGCACGGCGCCGCACCAAGTAATCCTTTTCGGAGGAAGCAACGGCGATCCGAATACGTGGCGCACCACTTCGATCTACAACCCGAGCCCCAACCTCGGCAGTCCGGACGACGGCGTGGTCACCTGGGAAGTCGCCGCGACCACCGGGCCGGGACCGCGCCAGAACCACGCGATGGTCTACGATCCGCAGCGGGGCCGCACCGTACTCTTCGGTGGCTGGTGGAACGGTCAGACGTTCGGAGACACGTGGGAGTGGAACCCCGGCACGAGCCAGTGGGTGCAGGTGTCCTGCGCCTGCCGGGCCGTGGCCTGGACGCGGCCGAATCCGGCGGCACGCCCGTCCGTGCGCACCGACTACGCCATGGCCTACGACGCATCGAATGGGCTCACCATCCTGTTCGGCGGCGCCTACTTCAACACCGTGCTGGGCGAGACCTGGGCGTGGGATGGCTCGAACTGGTCGCTTCGTTCGACGTCGGGGCCCGGCGCGCGCCGCGGCGCAGCGATGACGTGGGATGCCGAGCGCAAGACCCTCGTGATGTTCGGTGGCGTGGACGGCGCCGGCAATCGCCTGCGCGAGACCTGGGAGTGGGACGGAAGCCAGTGGAGCCTGAAGAGCAGCAGTGGGCCCTCCGCGCGCTCCGGTGTGGCGCTCGCGTACTACCCGCCGCGCCAGCGTGTGACTCTCTACGGCGGCAATGCGGCCGATGGGATCCAGCAGGACACCTGGGAATGGGATGGCAGCACGTGGTCCCTGCGCTCTGCTGGCGGCGGGGTGGGCACGCCCGGGCCGCGGACCGGAGCCGCGGTGGCGTACGACGAGTACGCGCAGGCGCTCGCGATGTTCGGAGGGAACAACGGCAGCGCATTTCTCGGCGGGCCCTATCGCTGGAACGGCACCTCGTGGTCGAGTGTCTTCGTCAACGGGGCCGCCTCGCAGCCAGTGGTTCGCAGTGGCTCGGTCCTTCAGTGGAGCGCCGAGCGCGGCAAGCTGGTGCTCTTCGGCGGTCGGACGGCGGGCTCGGGTGGGTCCGGCATGCTCGGCGACACGTGGGAGCTCGACCTTTCGGCGGCACCCTTCCCGTGGTCGTCGCTGCTGATCATGGACTCGCCGTCTTCACGTCGCGATATGGTCCTCGCGGTCGGGCCCGGTGGTGGCTTGGTCGTGTTCGGCGGCGAAACCGGTGGCCCCGTCAACGACACGTGGCGGTTTGTCGGCGCGGCCGCGCCGCGCATCACGTCGGTGACCGCGCCACAGACGCGCTGCAGCGGCCCGGGCTTCGTGCATCTGGTCGTCTCGAGTTCGGGCGAGGGGTTGCAGTACGCGTGGCGAAAAGACGGCGTGCCCATTCCGGGCGCGAACAGCCCGACGCTCGTGGTCACGCCGCTCAACGCCGCCGCGTCGGGCACCTACACGGCGCAGGTGACCAGTACGTGCGGCACGGTGACCAGTCCCGGCATGCCGCTGACCGTGCATCCGCCGCTCGCCATCACCACTCAGCCGGTGAGCCAGCAGGTCTGCCCTGGCGGCGTCGTGCACTTCACCGTGAGTGCGACGGGGCCTCCCGGCCTCACCTATCAGTGGAAGCGCGACAGCGTCGCGATCCCGGGAGCGACGAACAGCTACTACACGAAGACCAACGTCCAGGCTCCCGATGCCGGGCTGTACAGCGTGGAGATCACGTCCTCCTGCGGGACGATCACGAGCGTGCTGGCATCGCTCGTGGTCGACTGCCCGCCGCGCTGGTATCGGATGAACGCCGGCGGACCGGTGGTGCAGTCCGGCGACGAGGGCGCCGCGTGGTATTCCGACACACCTGCGACGCCGAGCAACTACGTCAACGCCGCCGCGACGGGCAACAGCACATCGTCGGTCGGCACGATCATCGACACGACGCACGCGTCGGTTCCGCCTCACACGCCGATGGAGTTGTTCCAGACGCAGCGCTGGGATCCAGCGGGCGGGGCCGAGCAGACGTGGGAGTTCCCCACCGGCGATGGTGACTTCGAAGTGAGGCTCTACTTCGCGGAGACCTACGCCGCCATCACGGCGCCCGGTCAGCGGAAGTTCGGTATCGAGATCGAGGGGCGGACGGTCGCGACGGGCTTCGACATATTCGCCACGGCGGGGGGCCGCGATCGGGGCGTCGTCCGCACGTTCAACACCACCGTGACCGGCGGATCGCTGCGCATCAGGCTCCTCCACGAGGTGGAGAATCCGACCGTCGCCGCGGTCGAAGTGCGTCGCGTCCACACGATCCGCGTCAACGCGGGTGGCCCGGCGCTGCCCGCCGTGGGCGCGGAGCCGGGTTGGAACGGCGACACCGGCGCATCCCCGTCGAGTTACGTGAACGCCTACGCGACGGGAAATGCCGTGACCTCGACGTCCAGTTTCATCGACATGGGGAACTCGTCCGTTCCTCCGGGCACTCCCATGGCGTTGTTCCAGGACGAACGCTGGGATCCGGACGGCGGCTCCGACATGACTTGAACTTCCCCGTCGTTCCGGGCCGGCACCGTCTGCGGCTCTACTTCGCGGAGACCTATTCGGGCATCACCGCGGCCGGCCAACGCGTCTTCGACGTCGAGGTCGAAGGCGAGACCGTGCTGTCGAACTTCGACGTGTTCGCGCAGGTCGGAGCGAACCGGGCCTGGTGCGGACGTTCTACGTCGACGTTCCCGACTCCCTCTTGACGGTGGGCTTCGTGCACGGCGTCGAGAACCCCGCGATCAAGGCGATCGAAGTGAGCGCCTCGCCCGTGGGACTGCTCGACGTCGAGTCACCGGTGGTGGACGGGCGGGTGTGGCTCGCACAGAACCGCCCCAATCCGTTCCGCGAGCCGACGCGAATCACGTTCGCCATACCGCAGGCCGGCCTTGCCGCGTTGCGCGTCTTCGATCTGGCCGGGCGGCGGGTGGCGACCCTGGTCGACACCACGCTCCCAGCCGGCGTCCACGCTTTGGAGTGGGACGGTCGCAATGCGGCTGGTGGGGCGTGCGCACCCGGCGTCTACCTTTATCGCCTGGAAACGCCGGCGGGCAGCCAGACCCGTCGGATGGTGTTGTTGCGCTGATATGGAACGAACCCTCCGCTCCCTCGAGGCACCCATGCGATCCCTGCTCTGCCACTCGCTCGTGCTTCTTGTCGTCGCTTGCCTGCCCTCGTCCGCGCACGCCGCGTGGCCGGTTCCTCCGCTCGGGAGCCTGCCCGTCTGCAACGCCACGGGGCTCCAGGCCGACGTGGCGATCGTCTCGGATGGCGCGGGCGGTGCCCTGATCGCGTGGGACGACCTTCGCTCCGGCGACTGCGACATCTACGTTCAGCACGTGCTCGCCTCGGGCGCCGTGGATCCGGCATGGCCGGCGGACGGCCGCGCGATCATGGTGCTCGGGGACTATCAGCTTCGCCCGCACGTCGTGTCGGACGGCGCGAGTGGCGTGATCGTGGCGTGGACGGACCATCGCGGCGCGAGCTGGGACATCTACGCCAGCCACGTGCTGGCAACAGGCGACGTCGACCCGGCGTGGCCCGCGACCGGCGTCGCGCTGTGCATGGAAGTGGGAGACCAGAGTGTCTCGGATATCGTGAGCGATGCCGCGGGCGGCGCCTTCGTGGTCTGGTCCGACCTTCGCTCGGGTGAGTACGACGTGTACGCGCATCACGTCACGGCCGGCGGTGCTGTCGATCCAGCGATACCGGCGAACGGCCTCGCCGTCTGCGCTCTCGCTGGAACGCAGGCGGGCGGCGCGATGACATCCGATGGCAAGGGGGGGAGCGCTGATCGTGTGGTCGGACCTGCGATCGGGCCCCGACCCCGACGTCTACTCGACCCGCCTGCTGGCGTCAGGCTCGCTCGACCCCGCGTGGCCGTCCGGCGGCCGAGCGCTCTGCACCGCCCCTGGCGGGCAGGGGAACGAGCATCTCGTTCCGGATGGCACCGGCGGCGCGGTGGTGGCCTGGTCGGATTTCCGGTCAGGCACCGGCGACATCTATGCACAGCGCGTTTCGGGCGCCGGCGTGGTCGATCCCGCGTGGCCGCTCGACGGCCGCGCATTGTGCACCGCGGATGGCGACCAGTTCGGAGGACTGCTCGTCGCGGACGGCGCGGGCGGCGCCATCGTGACGTGGGAGGACATGCGCAACGCGGTGCACAGCGACATCTACGCTCAGCGCGTCTCGGGAGCGGGCGTGGTGGATCCCGCGTGGCCGGCGCAAGGTCGCGCGCTGTGCGCGGCGCCGGCCGCACAGTACGCGCCCTTCCCGGCGGGCGACGGCGCGGGCGGTGCCTTCGTCGTGTGGCTGGACCTCAGGTCGGGCCGCGCCCAAACCTACGTCCAGCACGTTCTCGCCAGCGGTGCGCTCGATCCGGGCTGGGATGCCGACGGTGAGCTCGTCGCGCTCGCGGACAGCGGACAGAGCCAGCCGCGGATCATCCCGGACGGCACCGGCTCGGCGATCGTGGCCTGGTCGGAATACCGCAGCGGAACGGACTACGACATCTACGCGCAGCGCATGACGCCGACGGGCGGGGTGCTCGGCGTGTTCTCGCCGAGGGCGTCGGCACGCTGGAACGGCGCTGCCGCGGAACTGGAGTGGCAGGCCCCCGAGTTCGTCGGCGCGACGACTCACATCGAGCGCAACGAACGAGGTTCGGGCTGGGTGCGAGTGGCGAGCCGCGTCGGCGACGGCGACGGATTCGTTCGCTTCGTCGACGCCAATGTGAGACGCGGGAGTGAGTACGTGTATCGCGTGGCTTACCTGCGCGGCGAGCAGGAGACGCCCGCCGGGGAAGTTCGATTCGCGATCCCCAGTTCCCGCCTCGCGATCGAGGCGGTCTCCCCGAACCCGGCGCGAGGCGGACGGCTCGCGTGGCGGGCGACGTTCGCGGGCCCGAGCCCGGCTCGCGCTCGCGTCATCGACCTCGCGGGACGCGTCGTGCTCGAACGCGTACTGCCGGCCCCGGCGGACGGCGTGACGGCGCTGTCGTTCGGTGACGCCGCGCTGCGCCCGGGGGTGTACCTGCTCGAGCTGCAGCAGAACGGCGTCCGATCCGCGCGGAGTTTTGTTCACATCGAGTAGCGTTTGCGAACCGGATCCTTCATTCGGGTTGTGCGCGTTTCCGCGTGTTGGTTTACTGCCGCCCCATGCGACGAGTGCTCGTGGCCCTCATGCTTCTTCTCGTGACGTCGGACGCCGTTCCCGCGCGCACGTTCCTCGCGATGCGTGCGAGCGAGCCCGCGCCGGCGTGTTCGTGCTGCGGCGCGTGCTCGTGCTCGAGCTGCGACACGCATCATCCGAACGCGCCCGAGCCCGGGCCCGGGCTGCACGCCGCCGACTGTGGCGGTTGCTCGACCGGCGGCGGTGGCGCCGTGCCGCTGCCCGCGCCGGCGCTCTACGAAGTTCCGGCCTGCGCGCTGCCGGCTCCGCGGCCGCGCCTCGCCCGGGCGCTCGCGCACGAATCGAGCGCCCCGCCCTCGTCGCGCGCGCGCGCGATCGATCCGCCGCCGCGACCCGCGGCCGCCTGAGTCCCGCACACTCCCTCCACGCACCGGTGACGCGTCTGGCGCCCGCCGGAGCGAACGCGTGCGCGCGCGCTTCGCCGCGCCGCATGCACCGCACTCTCGAGTCCGCGCGGCGTTCGTGCCCGCGGGCCACAAGGAGCTTTCATGTCCTCGAAGCACTTCCGCTTCATCCGCCGGGCCGCGTTCGCAGCGCTCGGCATGTGGTTCGTCGCCGGTTGCGCTGGCGGCGGAGCCCCCGCCCCCGTCGCCGGCTCCGGGGCGCGCGTCGAGAACGCGTGGGTCCGCCCGGTCGAACCGGGGCAGGGGACCGCGGCCTACTTCACGCTCCTCAACGACTCGGCGGACTCGCTCGTGCTCGTGGGTGTGAACGTGCCCGCCGCCGAGATGAGCATGATGCACGAGACCGTGAAGGAATCGGCCGGGCTGATGCGCATGCAGGAGGTCGAACGCTTCGCCGTCGCGCCGCACGGCACGCTCGAGTTCTCGCCGGGCGGCAACCATGTCATGGCGATGCAGGCGTTCGTGACGCTCGCGGAAGGCGACACGACGGGGATCGAACTGCGCTTCGCCGACGGCCGAATGCTCCACGTGACCGCGAACGTCCACCCCTGACCGAACCGCGGGGAGCGGCGCGTCCGCTCCCCGCGCTCCCGGCCGCACACCCTTCGGAGTCGTGGCGATGAGTCTGCAACGTGCCGCATTCAAGATTCACCGTGTGCTCTCCTACGTCGCGTTCGCGCAGATGCTCGCGTGGATCGGCGGCGGAGTGGTCTTTTCGCTGATCCCCTTCGACAGCGTCGTGAAAGGCGGCGCTGTGGTCGAGAAACCCGCGACCCGGCTTCCGGACGAGTGGCGGTCGGCGCTGAGCGCCGCCTCGCCGCAGGTGGGTGAGGCGGCGAAGCTCGAGACGTTCGCGAGCCCCCAGGGGACCGCGTTCCGCGTGCGCGGGGATTCCGCGCAGGCATTCGTCCCCGCGGACGGCTCTGCGTGGCGTGCGCCGGACTCGGCGAGCGTCGCCGCGTGGGCGCGTTCGCTCTACCGCGGCGGCGGTGCGCTCGCACGCGTCGCACGGATCGAGCGCGCGGAGCCGCTCGTCGGCATCGTGCAGGAGGCAGGGGAGCGCCGCGACTTGTGGCGGGCGGCCTTCACCGATCGCCTGCACACGCGGTTCTACTTCGACGGACCGAGCGGCGAGCTCCTGATGGTCCGCAACGACGCGTGGGTGCTCTACGACTTCTTCTTCCGTCTGCACGTCATGGACTACGCGGGCGGGGAGGACTTCAACAACGTCCTGTTGCGCACGTTCGCCGTGCTCTCGCTCGCGTTCGCGCTGTCGGGCGCCGTGCTCACGTACTCGGCGGCGCGCCGGGCGATGCTCGCCGCGAGGCGAGGGCGCACGTCCGCCTGATCCACCACACGATCAAACCGGTCGCTGCGGCGACCCGAAAGAGAGCTTCCCCATGACCCCTCGTTTCTCGATCAACCGTTCGCTGGTTCACTTGCTGTTCGTGGCGTCGTCGCTCGTGCTGCTCGGATCCTGCTCGGACGCGCCGTCGCGGGAGGAGCATGCCGCGCAGTCGCCGGCCGGCGCTTCGCCCGCGGCGTCCGTCGCGGACTCGATGCCGCCGCTTCCCGTGCCGCCCGGGGGAGAGATCCCGGTGGCGTTCGTCATCGGGCCGATGGCCGAAGTGCTCGACTTCTGTGGCCCGCTCGAAGTGTTCGCGGCGGCATGGACGCCGGACGGCAAGCCGATGTTCAAGCCCTACTTCGTCGCGGCGACGAAGGCGCCCGTCACGGTCGGCGGCAACATGCGCGTCGTGCCGGACTACACGTTCGCGAACGCTCCAGCGCCCAAGGTCATCGTGATCCCGGCGATGATCGACGACGTGCCCACCGAGATGATCGAGTGGATCCGCCGCGCGTCGAGCGGCACGGACGTCACCATGTCGGTCTGCAACGGCGCGTTCGTGCTCGCGAAGACCGGCCTGCTCGACGGCAAGCCGGCGACGAGTCATCACGGCGGCTACTTCCGCTTCGCGGGCCGGTTCCCGAAGGTCCAACTGCAGCGCGGGGCGCGATTCGTCGAGAGCGGCAACGTCGCGTCCGCGGGCGGCATCTCGTCCGGCATCGATCTGGCGCTTCGCGTCGTCCAGCGCTACGGCGGCAAGGCGATGGTGCAGGAACTCGTCGAGGGCATGGAGTACCAGGGCACGGGCTGGCTCGATCCGCAGTCGAACGTGGCGTACGCGCGGCTGCCGGAGTCGAACGCGCAGCACCCCGTCTGTCCGCTCTGCCGGATGGACGCCGACACGACGATCTCTTCGGTCCATGCCGGGAGGACGTACTACTTCTGCGCGGAATCCGAGAAGCAGTTCTTCGACGAGCATCCCGAAGTCGTGGACCGCTTCCTCGCCGAGGACGCGGCGCGCGAGGCGCGGGTCGGACGCTGATCGAGCTGCGCATCGAAGCCGGAAGTCGGTGGCATTGCGCAGCGGCGGGGCCGGCGGGCGTGACGTTGTTGGTCACGCTCGCCTTCACGCTTGTCCCGCGGCGCCCGAAGCGCGAAGGTGCACTCCTCCCTGTCTGATCGGCGCGGGCGCTCTGGCGTTCGCTCCGGCTCCGCGCGAGCGGCTCCCTGGATCCCGCCGGTTCCCCGGCACTGGCAGTCCCACCGCATGCGGTCGGCCCCTTCCGTCGCGTGCCAGCACGAGGAAGACTCGGATGAACTTCAAACACGCCCTTCGCATCGGCACGCTCGGCGCGCTCTGCGCGCTCACGCTGTGTGCCGCGCAGGCCCGTTCCGCCCACGCGTGGACGACCGGAAGCACCGCGCATTGGTACTCGTCGCATCCCATGATCTCGGGCACCGTCGCCGCGGTGAACGACCGGCAGCTCGTCGTGAACACCGATCAGGGCGAGCAGGTCGCGCTCGTCATGGACTCGCACACGATGGCGTTCCGCGACCTCTCCGCCGGCATGACCGTGCGCGTGGATTTCGCGGCGCACGAGAACTGCCGCCTGTACGCCGAGCGCGTGTGGGCCGTGCGCGACGCCGCGCCGGCCGCGCGGTCGCAGGCTTACGCGAACGCGCGCCACGACGGCGACGCGCGGAAGAAGCCGGCCGCCGTAGCGCGCGCGCGAACGGCGCCGCCGCGCCCTCGAGCGGCATGAACATGAACGCGCCGCGCGCGACGTTCGCGTGGGAGTCGTCGGTGCGCCCGATGATCGCCGGACGCGTCGTGAGCGCGAACGACCACCTGCTGATCGTGGACACCGAGCAGGGCCAGCGTGTCGGCATCGCGATGGACTCGCACACGCTCGTGCCCGGCGAAGTCGGATCCGGCGTCGCGATCCGCGCGCAGTATCGCCACATGGACGACGGCCGCTACCTCGCGCAGCGCGTGTACGCGCTGCCGGAGACCGTCGCCGAGCGCGAGCAGGCTTACGCGTGGTCGCGTGACCGTGTGGTCGCGCTCGATCCGACGACGATCGACTGCAGCGTCTCGACCGTCGCGGTGCGCGAGGTCGCGCCCAAGCCGGCGCCCGTCGTGACGCCGCCGCCCGCGCCCGCGCCGCCGCCGCCCGCACCGGCGCCCGTGCCGACGCCCGCGCCCACGAAGACCGAGCGCGCGCTCGTCGAGAGCGGCAAGATCGAGCTGGAAGACGTGTACTTCGAGACGGGCAAGGCGACGCTGCTGCCCGCGAGCGAGCGCACGCTCAACGAAGCGGGCGCCGCGCTCGAGAAGCATCCCGAGCTGAAGGTCGAAGTCGGTGGTCACACCGACTCGCGCGGCTCGCGCCCGATGAACGTGCGGCTGAGCCAGGCGCGCGCCGAGTCCGTGCGCGCGTACCTGCTCGAGCACTTCAAGATCGCGCCGGGCAGCGTGACCGCGAAGGGCTACGGCCCGCCCGCGAACGGCGTGGTCGAGAAGACCGACGCCGAGCGCCAGCACAACCGTCGCGTGGAGCTGAACGTCATCAAGTAGCGTCGCGCGACGGCGACGGGAACACGCGAGCCCGCGGGAGCCGAACGCTCCCGCGGGCTCGACGTTCGAGCGTGCAAGCGCCGCAGCGCCGGTCCAGTATTGCCGGAGCGGGGTCGCGATTACGCTCTTCCAGGCGGCCCCGGGGGCCGCCGCGGGGGGGCCCCGCCGCGCCGAAAGCGAGGGGGGGGGGGGCCGGCGGCCCCCCCCGGGGCGCGCGCGGGGGCGCGCGCCCGCCCGCGCCCCCCCGGGCGGGCGGGGGCGGGGGGGGGGGGGCGGGGGGGCCGGGGGGCCCCCCCGGGCCCCCCCCCCCCCCCCTCGCCGCCCGTCGCCGGCCCCCGGGGGGCCCGGGGCCCGGGGCCCGGGGGCGGGCCGGGGGCCGGGGGCCCGGGCGGGGCCGGGGCGGGGGGGGGGGGGCGGGGGGGGGGGGGGGGGGGGGGGGGGGGGGGGGGGGGGCCGGGGGGTCGAACCCGCGGCGCTGACGTTGCCGTCGGCCGGCCAGTTCCGCACTCCCTCGCGGTGGAAAACCTTGCACCGCGCCGAGGGTGGGAGGGCGCGCCGCCAAACCCACGGTGTCGGGCGCCCGGCGCAACGGCCGCGTTCACCGGCACTCGGCGCGATCCGGCGGCCGTGGGGATGGCGCCCATCCGGCCGCGCTAAGCCGTTGGCCCGGCGCGCTCGACCTCGGCTCCCCTCGCCGAAATCGGCGACCGCGCGGCGCGTGGCGGCGGCCGGGATCGCTCGCGGAATCCGGCTTCGGCGGCCGGGGGGCGGGCGCGCACGAGGCACCGGGCGAGAAGGGTCCGAGTCTTGCAGTGCGGCCCGTGTCCCCGCCCGTCTCACGTCACGCCGCATGTAAGGAGCGACCGATGGCCCCCCTGCTCAGGAACCTGCTCGGAAACGCCACCAAGGACCGCGAACTCACCGACGGACTGCGCGCCGTCCTGCAGGAGATGCAGGAAGAGCGCGCCCGCTACGAGGCCCTGCTCGAGAAGGTGCGCTCGTCCTCGGAGCATCTCGAAACGCTGGGCGAGCCGATCGCGCGCGCCGAGAGCGGCGTCGAAGACGCGAGCGCGCGCATTGCCGAGCTGGAGCAGCGGCTGGCGGCCATGGTGCAGCTCGTCCCGAAGCTCGAGACCATGGACGAGCGCGTCGAGAGCCTCGCCGAAGGCCAGCGGCGCGCGAGCGCGCAGGTCGTCGAAGCGCTGGAGCAGGCGCAGGGCCTGAGAGCGAACTTCGAGGAGATGGGCGCCAAGATCGAGAAGGCCGAGGCGCTGCGTGAGCGTCTCGAGAACTTCCTCGAGGTCGAGAAGCCGTTCCAGCAGGTGCGCGACGACGTGGGCGCGCTGCGCGGCCAGCTCGAAGGCACGAACGACCAGCTGAGCAAGTTCCGCCAGCAGCACGACCGGTTGCTCGACGGGCACAAGCTCGCGGTCACCAAGATGGAAGCGCTCGACCGCCGTCGCGAGGAGTTGAGCCGCGACCTGCAGGACAAGGAGCGGCGCGTGGCGTCCGTGTCGCAGTCCGTGCGCGGGCTCGACGGCGTGCAGACGACGATCGACGATCTCAAGCGCCAGATCGGCACCCTCAAGGCGCTCGGCGACTTCGTCGCACAGAAGAACGCCGCGCTGGAGGCGCAGCGCGATTCGATCGACAGCGCGCTCGCGCGCACCGAAGGACTCGACCGCGCCATGCGCAACGTGGACGCCGGCCTGCGCCAGCTGCAGGCGAACGAGTCGGCGCTCGCCGCCATGCAGGAGCAGGTCGCGGCGCTGCAGTCGCTGCACGAGACCGTGATCGAACGCTCACGCGAGATCGGCCAGCAGCAGCGCGAGACCGACGAACGCGCGCGCGACATGCGCGCCGAGATCGCGTCGGCGCAGGAGGCGCTGCAGAAGGCCGTGACGCGGTTCGAGTTCGAAGCGCACGGGCTCGAAACCGTGAGCCAGCGCGTGAGCGACGTGCGCGCGGCGCTGTCGGAGTTCGAGTCGCGCTTCGGCGGACTCGCCGAGTCGAACCACACCGTGAACGCGCTCGAAACGCGCACGCAGGCCGTGTCGGGCCAGCTGCAGGCGATCGCGTCCGAGGTCGAACGCATTCGCGCCGAGGCCGCGCGGCTCGAGGACGTGCGCCGCGGGCTCGACGAAGTCGCGACGGTCGCGGCGGCCACGGCCGCCAAGGTGGGGCGGATCGAGGAGGCGCGTCCGCAGATCGACGCCGCGCTCGGCGATCTGGGCCAGCTGCGCGGCTCGCACGCGCGCGTGAAGGACGCGCTCGAGCAGACGCAGCTCGCGCACGACGAACTCGTCCGCGCGAACGGCGGACAGCAGCAGACGCGCGAGTGGCTCGCGACCGTCGAGCGGACGGTGGGCGTGCTGCAGGCGCAGTTCGCCGAGATCCAGGAACTGAGTCCGCTCGTGGATCACGCGCAGGAGCAGACGCGCCAGGTGCGGCACTCGATGGAGACGATCGAGTCGCGGCGCACGTTCGTGGAGGAGCTGCAGGCGCGACTGACCACGCTGGGCACGTTGGGCGGACAGTTGGACGAACGCGGACGGCAGTTGCTCGCGCGCATGGACGCCGCCGAGCAGCGCTTCGAAGGGCTGTCGTCGCAGTCCGACGAAGCCGCACGCCTCGGCAAGGTGGTCGCCGAGACCGCCGCCGCCATGCAGAGTGCGGCGCACGACGCGGACGACGCCCGCCGCAAGGCGGCCGCGGCCGAGTCGCGCTGCGAGTCGGTCGAAGCGCTGGCCGAGCGCACGCGCGTGCTCAAGCAGGAACTGGAACAGCGCCATCACGCGCTCGAGACCGCGAAGCGCGACCTGCAGCAGGCGTCGTCACTGCGGCAGGAAGCCGCGGACTCGGCGTCCCAGCTGGACGAGCTGGCGAGCCGGTTGGCCGAGACGCTGCGTGCGGCGGAGGAGCGGCGGACGCAGCTCGCCTCGCTCGCGACGCAGCTCGAGCGGCGTTCGGCGGAGCTGCAGCCC
Organism: Candidatus Eiseniibacteriota bacterium; assembly: GCA_016710095.1. Taxonomy (GTDB): domain Bacteria; phylum Eisenbacteria; class RBG-16-71-46; order RBG-16-71-46; family RBG-16-71-46; genus CAIXRL01. The sequence continues at coordinate 325,892 of JADJLL010000001.1, forward strand.
GTCGAGCAGCGGCTCGACGGATTCGAACAGCGCATGGCGAAGTGGGACACGGTCGAGCAGGACGTGGCGCGCTCGCTCGAGCAGCTGGTCGCGCGGCAGGGCACGGTGGACGCCGTGCAGGCCGACCTCGAGCGCATGTTCGCGATGGCCGAGAAGACCGCGATCGAAGTGCGCGAGATCACCTCGAGCACGCGTGAGGTGGCGGACAGCCGCAAGCAGCTCGACTCGGTGATGGCGCGGCTGGCCGAAGTGCGCGAGATGTCGACCGCACTCGACGAGCGCAAGCGCCAGACGGCGAAGGCCGAGGAGCGCCTCGCGCGCGCCGAGGCGTTGCTGGTGGACGTGCAGTCGAGCCTCGAGTCGCTGCAGGGCCAGAAGGTGCTCGTGGACCAGGCCGTGCAGAAGACCGTGTCGCTGAAGTCGCTCCTGCGTCAGGCCGAGGGCATGGTCGAGAACCTGCGCGAGGAGCGCGAGCTCGTCAGCCGCATGCGGACGGCGGTCGGGGACGTGCGACTGGTCGAGGACGACTCCGACGTCGCCGTGGCGGAGGACGAGGACGACGAGCCGATGGCGCGCGCGGCCTGAAGGCCGGCGCGGTAAGCAGAACAACGAGAAGCCCGCGGGAGCCGAGCACCGCTCCCGCGGGCTTCGTCACTCCGGCAAGCGCCACTTCCACGCGGCCGAGCCATGGCCGCGGTTTGAAGTTCCTACCGCCGGCATGCGCAATCTTGCCGAGATGCCGCAGTCGGCCGATGGGGCCCGCGTCCGTGGCGATGCCCGTCGTGAATGCCCACCGCACGTTGCGCTCGATCGGGCCGCATTCGCGGCCACGGCACGGTCCTCGCGTATCACCCCTGCGTGGACCCAGTCGTGTGGCGCCATCCGGCGACCCCCTGGGTCTGGTGGTCTCTCCCAACAATCGAAGGACTCCAATGAAAACGAGCCTCAAGAATCTCGGCATGGGCGTGTTGTTCGTCGCCCTGCTCGCGAGCAGTGTCCCGATGGCCATGGCGGCCGCATCGCTTCCGCTCGGCGGCAGTACTGCCATCCCGGCGGCGCAGGGTGACGCCCGCGTGCGCATGACTTCGAACGGCAACACCGAGATCCGGCTGCGGATTTCGCACCTCGCGCCTCCCGGGCGAATCGTCTCGGGCGCGGAAGTGTTCGTCGTGTGGCTCCGCGGCCAGGCGCCCGGCGACGAAGTGCGCAACATGGGCGCGCTCAAGGTGAACGACAAGCTCAACGCGAAGTTCACCGCGACGACGCCCATGAAGTCGTTCGACATGTTCATCACCTGCGAGCAGTCGCAGACGGTGACGCTGCCCGACTCGCTGGAGCTGCTGCCCTTCCACTACGAATCGAAGTAACCGACCCGCAGGTCCCTCACGCTCGGGCCGCCGGTGGCGCCGCTTGCCACTCGGCGGCCTTCGCGCGAGGCTGCGGCCATGACCACCACGCCCGGGCCCGCACAGGCCGATCCCGTTCCCGAACTGCCGCAGGCCCGCCGCGACGCCGTGGACCGCGCGCGCACGGAGTGGAAGAAGCGGCTGATCGACACGTCGCGCCGCAACAACCTGCTCTACTTCCGCGACCTCAAGGTCGGCACGCTCGACCTGACGAACGTCGTGCCCGCCGCCATGGAGAAGTTCCTCCAGGACGAGACGGTCGCGTTCAAGGAACTGCTCGGGCGCGAACTCGACACCTCGGTGGGCAAGAGCCTGCGCGAGATCCGCTCGCGCGCGATGGCGAACTTCGAAGAGCGCGGTCTCGAGACGCTCTACCTGGCCATGGGCATGGCGACGTGGACCGCGGGCGACGGCGGGCGCGACGCCGAGGCGGCGGTGCTGCTCGTGCCGGCGCGGCTCGAAGCGCGCGGCCGCGAGGGCACGCTCTACTCGCTCGCGCGCAACGGCGCGATCCAGGTGAACCTCGCGCTGCTGCACGTGCTCGAGACCGACTACGGCGTGAAGCTGGGCGCCGACGAACTGCTGGCCGAACTGCTCGGCGACGACGAAGGCGAAGTGTTCGATCCCGCGCCGTTGTACGCGCGGCTCGCGGCGGCGGCCGCCAAGACGCCGGGCTTCCTCGTGAAGCCGCGGTTCGTGCTCGGCAACTTCGCGTACCAGAAGATCGCGATGGTGCGCGACCTCGATGCGTTCGGCGACGAGATGGCGCGCCACGACCTGATCGCGGCGCTCGCGGGTGACTTGGGCGCGCGCACGACGCTGCAGTCGGGACGCGCGCCGGGCGATCCGGGGCAGCTCGATCGCACGCCGCCCGAGCGCGAGTTCCTCGTGCTCGACGCCGACTCGAGCCAGCAGAACGTGATCGCGCAGGCGCTCGGCGCGCAGCACGGCGTGGTCGCCGGGCCGCCCGGCACGGGCAAGAGCCAGACGATCGCCAACCTGATCGCGGAGTTCGCGGCGAACGGCAAGCGCGTGCTGTTCGTGGCCGAGAAGCGCGCCGCGCTCGACGTGGTGCTGCGGCGGCTTCAGGACGTGGGACTCGGGCATCTCGCGCTCGACCTGCACGGCGCGGACGTCTCTCGCGCGAAGATCATGGAACAACTGGCGTCGTCGCTCGAGTCGCTGCGGCAGGCGCCGCCGGTGGACTTCGCCGCGCAGCACGAGAAGTTCTCGGCGCGGCGCGCGAGGCTGCTGGAGTACGAGCAGTTGCTGCACGCGCCGAAGTCGCCCACGGGGCGATCGCTGTACGACATGACGGGCGCGGTGCTCGCGCTGTCGCATCGCGTGACCACGACGACGCGCTGGCGCGGCGACGCGCTCGCGGCGCTGACGCCCGAGCGCGTGGCGCCCGTGCGCGACGCGCTTTCGGAACTCGCGGGCTTCGACACGCTCTTCCTGCGCACGGACGCGTCGCCGTGGACCGGCGCGACACTGAAGACGGGCGAGGCCGTGCGCACCGCGATCGCCGCTGCGGCGACGCTCGCCAGGCAGTGGGGCGCGCTGGCCGCGGCGTTCGAGGCCGTGCGGCGCGAAGCCGGCTTCGCCGAGCCCGCGACGTTCGACGCGCTCGAGAAGCAGCTGGCGGTGCTCGGCGAGGTCGCGGACGTGCTGGCCGATTACGCGGGCGAGCTGTTCGACGACGGCGTGCTCGAGTCGCTCGTTGCCGCGCTCGAGCCCGCGACCGGCAACGCCGCGGCGCGCGCGTGGGCGTATCTCGCGAACGGCGCGTATCGCGGCGCGCTCGCGCGGGTGCGCGCGCTGCGCTCGGCGGGCAAGCAGGGCGCGGTCGAGTGCCGCGCGGACGCGACGAGCGCGCTGGCGCTGGTCGCGCGCTGGCGCGAATGCGCGGCGGACGGCAAGCGCCCGCGCGCGACGCCGGCGCTCGCGAGCGCGCGTGAGGCGCTCGCGGCGTTCCGCGCGACGTACGGCAAGCTCGCGGCCGTCGTGCCGCTGCGCGGCGCGGAGGGCTGGCCGCTCGCGGACTTCGCGCAGCGCGTGGCCGCGCTCGCGGCCGACACGCGCACGCCGCCGCGCATTCCGCGCCTGCTCGAACTCGAGCAGATCGTGGAGGACGCCGGCGCGGGCGAACTGGTCGCCGAGCTGCGCGAGACGACGCCCGCGGGCGAGCGCTTCGCGGACTGCTTCGATCACGCGTGGTTGGGTTCGTGCGTGGAGGAGGCGTACGCCGCGCACACGCTGCTGTCGGGATTCCACGGGCGCACGCACGACCAGATCGCGGCGGAGTTCCGCGCGCTCGACGAAGAGCGCATCCGGCTCGCACGCGCACGCGTGCGCCGCGGGCACGCCGAGCGCGTCGTCGCGGTGATGAACGAGTTCCCGGAGCAGGAGCAGGTCGTGCGCACGGAAGCCGCGCGCAAGCGGCGCATCAGGCCGTTCCGCGACCTCGTGCGCTCCGCGCCGAACGTGCTGACCGCCGTGCGCCCGTGCTGGATGGCGAGCCCGCTTTCGGTGAGCCACATGCTGCCCGCGGACCGCGCGCTGTTCGACATCGTGCTGTTCGACGAGGCGAGCCAGGTGCTGCCGGAGGACGCGATCCCCTCGCTGCTGCGCGCGAACCACGCGGTGGTCGCGGGCGACCGCAAGCAGCTCCCGCCGACCACGTTCTTCGCCGCGAGCGACGACGAGGAAGAAGAGGACGCCGAGACGCCGGATGCCGTGGCTTCGGCCACGCGGGGATTCGAGAGCATCCTCGACCTCATGCACGGCCTGCTGGGCGACTGGTACCTGGAGTGGCACTACCGCAGCCGCGACGAGTCGTTGATCGCGTTCTCGAACCGCAACTTCTACGACGATCGCCTGGTGACGTTCCCGTCGCCCGCGCACGGCCACGCCATGACGCACGTGCACGTGCCGCCCGTGGCGCCCAAGGACGGCGACGAGAAGAGCAGTGGGGACGAAGTCTCGCGCGTGATCGAACTGATCCTCGAGCACGCCGAGAAGCGCCCCGGCGAGACGCTCGGCGTGATCGCGCTCGGCATCACGCACTCGAAGCGCCTGCAGATGGCGCTCGACGAAGCGCGGCGCACGCGGCCCGAGCTGGACGGGTTCTTCGACGAAAGCCTGCCGGAGAAGTTCTTCATCAAGAACCTCGAGCGCGTGCAGGGCGACGAGCGTGACGCGATCCTGCTGTCGGTCGGCTACGGCAAGGACCGCGCGGGCAAGCTGCTGTATCGGTTCGGCCCGCTGCTGCTGGAAGGCGGCGAGCGCCGGCTGAACGTGGCGATCACGCGGTCACGGTCGCGCATGACGATCGTGTCGTCGTTCACGCATCTCGACATGGATCCGTCGCGATCGAGCGCCGTGGGCGTGGAGCTGCTGCGGCGCTACCTCGAGTACGCCGCGAGCGGCGGTGCGAACCTGAGCGACACCGGCCTGAGCGCGTTCCCGTCGAACGTGTTCGAGCGCGACGTGTGCGACGCGCTGAAGGAGAGAGGCCTGCACGTGCTCGAGCAGTTCGGCGCGTCGAAGTACCGGATCGATCTCGTCGTGCAGCATCCCGATCAGCCCGGGCGGTTCGTGCTCGCGATCGAGTGCGACGGTGCGAGCTATCACTCGGGCGCGACGGCGCGCGATCGCGACCGCCTGCGCCAGCAGCATCTCGAGCGGCTCGGCTGGCGGTTCCATCGCATCTGGTCGACCGACTGGTTCACGCGCCGCGACGAGGAAGTCGCGCGTGCGGTCGCGGCGTACGAGGCCGCGCTGCATTCCGGCGGGCAGCCGGCTGTCGCGGCGACTGCGCCTGTTGCGGCCGCCGCTGCAGCGGTCGCTCCGGCGCCGGTGTTCCCGAAGCGCGGCCCGAAGCCGTCCGTCGCGCCCGGCCAGTCGATCGGCGACTACACGCCGAACCAACTCGTGTCGCTCGCGCGCTGGATCATGTCCGACGGCCGCGTGCGCACGGATGAAGAGCTGTTCGAGGAGCTGTTCGCCGAGCTCGCCTTCAGCCGTCGCGGCTCGCTGATCAGCGCGGGGCTCGAGGCGGCGGTGCGGGAGTACCGGCGGCGGGCATAGGCCGACGCCGGTGACGCGTGCTGTCCCGACTCTCCTCGCGCTCGCGACCTCAGCGGTAGAGCAGGAAGTTCACGGCGTACGAGAAGCTCGCGCCGGCGAGATAGCTGGCCAGGTCCGCCGGATCGAACCGGCCCATCACGTCCCCGCCGGTCACCGCCCGCAGCAGGCCTTGCACGCCTTCGGCGCAGATGGCGACGGCGGCCGAAAACGCGACGCACGAAAGGTTGAGCTTCGCCTGTCGACGGCGCAGTTCGCCCGGGCGGGCATCATCGCCGACCGCCTTCGCCAGCCACAGGTTGAGCGTGGTGAAAGCCGCCGAAGCGATGACGAAGACCAGCAGCGCGTCGTACAAATTGCCCCGAAGCACGCCGGTCGCCGGGAACTTCAGCCAGAGGCTGGCGACGAATCCCGTGAAGAACAGGGCGTAGAAGAGGAACAGCCGGGTTTCCGGTTTCAATCTCGGTGTCCTTCGTTTCGCACGTGCACGACCGCCGTGGGCGCCGTTCGCCTCAACGAAGCAAGACGCTACCGCAGCACCGTCACCCGCGCGCTCGCGCCATCCGCTCCCTGCGACAGCCGCACGAAATAAACGCCCGAACGCAGCGGCGTGTCGCCGCCCACCTGCACCGTGTGCCGGCCGGCGCCCAGCGTGCCCACTTCGCGCGTGAACACGCGGCGGCCCGTGACGTCCATCACTTCGAGCCGCGCGCTCGCGGCGCTCGGCAGCGTGAACGCGAGCGCCATGCGTCCGCCGAGCGCGGGATTCGTGATGCGCTCGAGCGCCAGCGTGCCCGGTCGCGGCGTGGGCACGCCCAGCACCGAGGACGGCAGCACGAGCGCGGTGCGTGCCGGCGCGATCGAGCCCGTGTACTTGGCCTTATCGAAGTCCCAGTCCGTCGTGTAGTACCCGAGGCCCGGAGGGTTCTGGCTGTTCATGATCCAGAACGGGGCGCAGCCGCCGTACACCGCGCGGAACGTGCGCATGCCCGGCCACGGCGCGGGAATCGTCAGCGTGGCCACGTTGCCCAGCACCGCCGCCTTGCCCAGCACGGTGAAGCCGTCGAAGAACGTCACCGTGTCCGCGTCCACCGGGACGCCCGCGCCGGCGAAAGGCACGTTGACCGTGGCGGTGAGCGTGAGCGGCTGCGACTGCACGATCGCCCCAGCGGGCAGGCCGAGCGTCAGCTGCGTCGGCTTCAGTCTCAATTGCACGGCGAGCCGGTTGCCGCCCAAGCTGTCGGAGTGGGGGATGCCGGCGAGGAGCATGTCCGTTCTGCCGTCGCCGTCCATGTCGTCCAGGGCGACCGAGTAGTTTCGTCGCGTCGCGGTGCCGGCGATGTTGAAGGGAAACTCCGTCGGCGAAAGTCCGAGGTTGAGGAACGGAGCCATCGTGTAGGGCCCGAAGCCGCCCTGCCCATCGCCCAGCATGTACCCGGGCCAGGTGCTGGTCACCAGATCCATGTGGCCGTCGCCATTCACGTCGCCGATGGCCACCGACGGACAGCCCGTCGCGTTCGTCGGCTGCACGGGCGAGCCCGCCATGGGCGTGAACACGCCCACGCCGTTGCCCTGCTTGAGTTCGATGTAGGCCTGGTCGCGGTTCGCGAAGGCCAGGTCCGCCACCCCGTCGCCGGTCAGGTCGCCGATCGCGACGCCCCAGGGGTTGAAGCCGTGGCCGACGAGCACGGAGTCGGTGTGCGCCGTGAACTGGCCGGCGCCGTTGCCGAACATGGCGGAATAGCGCAGCGCCGTGCTGGTGACGACGATGTCGAGCAGGCCGTCGGCATTGAGATCACCGGTCGCGAGGCCCAGCTGGACACCTCCACCTGCGAGCGCGGTCGGTTTCGGGGAGGCCGGACCAAACGTGCCGTCGCCGTTGTTGAGGAGCACCGAGATATTGCTGCCGGCCGCCAGCGCGATCATGTCCGGCTTGCCGTCGCTGTTCACGTCGCCGGCGGTGACGGCCATGGGCAACGCTCCGACCGCGTAGTCCACCCGCGGCGCGAACGTGTTGCCGGGCTGCGAGAGGTACACCGACACCGAGTTGCTCTTGTAGTTCGAGAACAGGACGTCGGCGCGGTTGTCGCCGTTCAGGTCCACCGCGGCGGCGCTGGAGGGAAGGCTGTCGGTCCGCAAGGTGACCGACGAGGAGAACGAGCCGTCTCCCGCGCCGAAGCAGACGATGCCCGTGGTGTCGGCCCAGTTCGCCACCACCGCGTCCGGATGGCCGTCGCCGTTGACGTCGCCGGTGGCGAGCGTGCGAGAGCCCGGGTTCGGGGCGTTCAAGTAGTTTCCAGTCCGGAACGGTCGCTGCGCTCCGAACAGCGGGCGGTTCGAGAGCGTGATGCTCACCCGGTTGAGGATCAGGCTGCTCGCGACGACGTCGAGCGCGCCGTCACGGTTGACGTCCGCGAGCGCGAGGCCGTCGTAGTTGCTCGCGGAGGTGACCGCCGGCGCGGCCGCGCCGAACGTACCGTTGCCGACACCCGGCAGGTACACGGTTCCGTTGCTCGCCGTCATCACGAGCTCCGGCTTGTTGTCGGCGTCGAGGTCGCCGATGGCGACCGCCTCGCCGTTCTGCGTGCCCGCGATCGTCGTGGCCGCGCCGAACGTGCCGTTGCCCGCGCCGAGCAGCACCGAGTAGCCGCCGGTGAGCGCCACCGCCGCGTCCGCGTTGCCGTCGCCGTTCAGGTCGCCCAGCGCGATCGCGCCCGGCAGTGAACCGCACGCGAAGTCCGAGCGAGCGCCGAACGCGCCGGCGCCGGTGCCGAGGAACACCGACACGAACCCCGAGGCCGCGCGCGAGATCGTGGCGATGTCGAGCCTGCCGTCGTTGTCGAGGTCGGCCACCGCGACCGTGTTCGGCGCGGAGAGCGTGGTGTAGTCGGTCCGGGCGGCGAACGTGCCGTTGCCGTTGCCCAGCAGCACCGAGATCGTCGAGGCGGCCGGGCTGGCGACCACGAGATCGAGACTGCCGTCGCCGTTGACGTCGGCGGGCACGATCGAGCGGAAGCCCGTGCCGTTGGGCACGGTGTAGTCCACGTGCGCCGCGAACGTGCCGTCGCCATTGCCGAGGAGCACCGAGACGCTCGTGCCGCCCACCGAGACGAGGTCGAGCTTGCCGTCGTTGTTCAGGTCGGCGCTCGCGACCGCGAAGGGCCTCGCGGCCGTCGCGACCGACGTGAGGGACGAGTAGGCGCCGCTCCCGTTGCCCACCCACAGGAACAGGAACGCGGCGCTCGAGCGCGCCGTGGCGAGGTCGGGATTGCCGTCGCCGTTGAAGTCGCCCGCGGCGACGGCGATCGGGCTCGGCACGCTGAAAACGGGCAGCGTGATGCTGAAGGGTCCGTAGGGCACGGCCGACGCCGGGGCGGGCAGCGTCGCGAAGAGCGCGACGGCGGCGAGCGCGGCGGCTGCGCAGCGCTGAATGGCGCGAGCGGCCGAACGGCAGGGCATGGCGGATCGGGGCACGGAACGAAGCGGCATGGCAGCTCCCAACTGGCTGTCGAGGTTCGTCGGGCCCGGTGAACGGCGGGCGGCGCAAAGGCGAATAAGTGTGCGGGAGTGGGAGGCGGGATAGCGAGGGGAAAGTGGGGATGGCGGAATGCACGGTCGTGCCCTCCGCGACGCCTGCGCCGGGGCGCT
>JADJLL010000002.1 GCA_016710095.1 Candidatus Eiseniibacteriota bacterium
CGCTGCTGTCGCCGTGGCTGCTCGTGTGCACGTTCTTCGGCGCGCTCTTCCTCGGCGTCAGCAAGCGCCGCCGCGAGCTGGTGAACGCCGGCACGAACGCGTCGGAGCAACGCGCGGTGCTGCGCCGCTACACGCCCGAACTGCTCGACGTCATGCTCACGGTCTCCGCGTCCACGACGCTCATGTCGTACGCGCTGTACACGATGTGGCCGAGCACGGTCGAGAAGTTCGGCACCGACCGCCTGCTGTACACGGTGCCGTTCGTGGCGTTCGGCGTGTTCCGCTACCTGTATCTCGTGCGCGTCTCGGAGACGAGCGAGGATCCGTCGGCCGTGCTGCTCACGGACCGTCCCATCCAGGCCACGGTCGCGCTGTTCCTCGCGGCGATCGTCTGGGTGCTCTACTTCGCGCGGTGAGTGCGGCGAGCAGGCCACGCCGCGTCGAGGTCACGGCGCACGCGAAGCTCAACCTCGGGCTCGCGGTCGGACCGCTGCGCGGCGACGGCTTCCACGAACTGCTCACGGTGTTCCAGTCCGTCTCGCTCGCCGACACGCTGGTCGCCGAGCGATCGGCCCGCGGATTCTCGCTGCGCGTTTCCCATGAAGAGGCCGCGGTGCGCGGCCGTCAGGGCGCGGCGGCCCGGCGCGCGATCGGACCGGTCGCGGACAACCTCGTCGTGCGCGCCGCGAAGCGCGTGCACGAGGCGCTCGGACTGAAGGGCGGCGCACGGTTCGCGCTCACCAAGCGCATCCCGGCGCAGGCCGGCATGGGCGGGGGCAGCGCGGACGCCGCGGCCGCGATTGCCGCGGTCTTCGCGCTACACGGCGTCCGGCTGCCGCTCGCCGATCGGCTGGCGCTCGGCGCCGAACTGGGCTCCGACGTGCCCTTCGCGCTGCTCGGCGGAACGGCCATCGGACGGGGGCGGGGCGAGTCGCTCACGCCCACCCGGCTCGAGGGCGGACTGCGCGCCGTGATCGCGGTTCCGGCTTGGCGCATCTCGACCGCCGAAGCGTTCCGGAGCATCGACCGGCGCAAATATGGCTTGACACGTTGGAAGCGACACTTGAGATTTGCGTCAAGCCTTGAGCGTGCGGAAGTTACGGCGTTTCATGCCGCGCGTTTCGGGAACACCTTCGAAGAGGTGTTGGGGCAGCACCGACAGGAGTTCGACACGCTGTGCGCACGGTTGCGCGCGGCGGGCCTCGTCCAGCCGCGGTTGACCGGGAGCGGCTCCGGGGTTTTCGCGCTCGTGCCGGCTGGTGTCTCGCCCAGGGAGATCACAGGCCGCTTCATCGGGAGCGAACCGCTCTATGTGGTTCGCGGAACGGTGAAAGGCTTGCGTCTCCGCACGCAGTCGTGACTTGGGAAGCGGCAAGGATGCTCGTGAACCCAGGTGCATGCAGTCTCCCGGCGCTCGGGACGAGCGCCTAATCGAGCCAGCTGCCCCTCAAGGATGGCTCCGAGGTAGATCTTCATGATCGAGATCACCGAGGTCAGGGTTTCGCTTCGGAACGATGAAAAACTGAAGGCCTTCGTCAGCATCACGCTGAATGACTCGTTCGTCATTCGGGGCCTGAAGATCATCAAGGGCAACTCCGGACTGTTCGTCGCCATGCCCAGCCGCAAGCGGCCGGACGGCCAACATCAGGATCTGGCCCACCCGATCAACGACCCGACGCGGAAATACCTGACCGACAAGGTCATGGCCGAGTACGAGCGGGAACTGACGAACCCGTCGGTCCCGCACCACGAGGAGTCCCCCTCCTACTCGGAATGACCCGCGGTTGCGGCGCATCTCGGACCGGGGCCCCCGACCCCGGCGCGGCGGCGGCATTGACCTGAAACCCTTCCACCGGGTATTCTGCCCCCCGCTTTTCTCCACTCTGCAGTTTCTTCTGGGCCAATAGCCAGCACCCCGCGAAGCGATGCTTCTTGCCGAGCGGACCGTGACGGAAATCCCGTTCTGTTGGTGGGGCGTGGCCAAGCGGTAAGGCACGAGACTTTGGCTCTCGCATACGGAGGTTCGAATCCTCCCGCCCCAGCCATCTCAAGGGCGGCGAGCGTTCGATCCCCTGCGTGAGCGACGCATGCGGATCGAACGCGCCCCCTTTTCGGCGCGCTCCCGTGTGACGTGCTGTTCTTTTTGTTCCTGCGCGGGAGCGGGACTCCCGTGTATCTCGTTCGTCCGTGAGCGATAACCCGGGAGGTCCAGCTTGGACCCGTGTCGAATCTTCGCAGGAAACGCCAGCCGTCCTCTGGCCACCGCCATCTGCGAAAAGCTCCGTGTGCCCCTCGGTGACGTCGAAGTGTCGACGTTCGAGGACGGCGAAGTGTCCGTGCGCTTCAACGAGAACATTCGCGGCAGCGACGTGTTCATCGTGCAGTCCACGAACGCTCCGGCGGATTACCTCATGGAGCTGCTGGTCATGCTCGACGCCGCCAAGCGCGCGTCGGCCCGACGCGTCACGGCGGTGATGCCGTACTTCGGCTACGCGCGCCAGGACCGCAAGGACCAGCCCCGCGCGCCGATCACGGCGAAGCTCGTCGCGAACGTCATCACGGTCGCGGGCGCCGATCGCGCGCTGACGATGGACCTGCACAGCGCGCAGATCCAGGGCTTCTTCGACATCCCGCTCGACCACCTGTACGCGGCTCCGGTGTTCATCGAACACTTCAGCAAGCTGCAGATCCCGAACCTCGTCGTGGTCGCGCCGGACATCGGCTCGGTGAAGATGGCGCGCGCATACGCGAAGCGTCTGAACGCCGACCTCGCGCTGGTGGACAAGCGCCGTCCGAAGGCGGATTCCGTCGAAGTGATGAACATCATCGGCGACGTCGAGGGCAAGAACGCCGTCATGTTCGACGACGTCGTCACCACGGCACGCACGCTGTGCCAGGCCGCCGCCGCCATCCGTGCGCGTGGCGCGCTCGATGTCTACGCCGGCGTCACGCACGGCGTCTTCTGTCCGGGAGCGCTCGATCGCATCGAGGCGTCCCCGATCAAGCAGGTGGTCGTCACCGACACGCTGAACCACGCGCCGGGCACGCTCGGCACGAAGGTGCAGCAGCTCCCCGTCGCGGGGCTTCTCGGTGAGGCCGTGCAGCGCATTCACGAGGAACGCTCGCTCAGCTCGCTGTTCGTCTGAGCGCCAGGGAAGGTTTTCGAGGAACCCCGGTTCTGCCGGGTGGCAGTGCAACAGAGGAGGCAACATGTCGTCGGTGATTCAGATGAACGGCACCCGTCGTGAGTCGGTCGGCAAGGGCGGCGCCCGCAAGGCGCGCGCGGCTGGTCAGCTCCCGGGCGTCGTGTACGGCCACGGCGAGGAGCCGATGGCGGTCGCGGTGGACTACCGCGAGTTCATGACCCAGATGCGCAAGCACAAGGGCGCGAACCCCATCGTCAACCTCAACCTCGGCGGCAACGAGGTGACGGCGCTGGTGCGTGACGCCCAGATCGATCCGATCTCGCAGGCGGTGCTGCACGTCGACTTCCAGCACATCTCGCTGACCGAGAAGATCACGGTCGAAGTGCCGATCCACCCGGTCGGCATCGCGATCGGTGTGAAGGACAGCGGCGGCATCCTCGAGATGATCCACCGTACGCTCGAGATCCGCTGCCTTCCGACGGCGATCCCCGGCTCGATCGACGTGGACGTCACGGCGCTCCTGGTCGGTCAGTCGCTGCACGTGTCCGACGTGAAGGTCGAGGGCATCGAGATCCTGTCGGATCCCGACACGACCCTCATCCTGATCGCGGCCCCGACGGTCGAAGAGGCGGCTGCGGTCGTCCCGGGCACCTCGTCGGAACCCGAAGTCGTCGGCGCGAAGGGCAAGAAGGAAGAAGCCGCCGCCGAGGAGAAGAAGAAGTAAGCGTTCATGCGGATGGTGCTGGGCCTCGGCAATCCGGGCGAGCAGTACGCCCGCACGCGACACAACGTCGCGTGGTGGGTGCTCGACCAGCTGGCGGCGCGCCACGGCGCGACGATCGGCGAACGGGACACGAGGTACGAAACACGGCGGGTTCGCATCGGCGAGCACGACGTGGTGCTGATGAAACCGCTCACGTTCATGAACCTGAGCGGTGACGCATGGATGCAATGGCGGGAGCGGCACGAGCTGGATGCCGAGGGCCTGCTGGTGGTGTCGGACGACGTCTACCTGCCGTTGGGAGCGTTGCGCCTTCGGGCGAACGGTTCGAGCGGAGGCCATCGCGGGCTCGAGAGCATCGAGAGCGCGCTGGGACACCGGAACTACGCGCGACTGCGCTTCGGCGTGGGAGCGGCGGAGAGCAGCGCCGAGCTCCGTGAGCACGTGCTGGATGAGTTCGCGCCGGAGGAAGCTCCGGCGCTCGAAGAGGCCGTCCGCCACGCGGCGGACGCGGTGGAATGTTGGGTGTCGCAGGGCACCCTGGCGGCCATGAATCAGTTCAATCGCAAGGTCCGCAAGGAGGTTTCCGAGTCGTGACCAAGTACGAAACGGTTTACATCCTCGACCCGTCGTTCGATGAGAACGCGGCCAACGAGGAAGCCGATCGCGTTTCCGGCTGGATGAAGGATCTGGGCGGAGAAGTGGTCGAAGTGCAGAAGTGGGGCAAGCGTCGCCTGGCCTACGAGATCAACAAGAAGCGCGACGGCGTGTACACGCTGTTCGTGTGGAACGGCAAGGGCGACATGGTGAAGGAAGTCGAACGTCGCCTTCGCCTCAACGAGTCCGTCATGCGCGTGCTCACGACGATGTACGTGTCGCCGGAGCTGACGCAGGGCGTGCCCGAGGGTGAAGCGGTCGGCGCGGGTGCCGACGGCGGCGACGACGAGTAATCGGTAACGCACACGCCCCCGTGGGAGGGAGGCCATGTCCGAACTGAAGCTGCCCGAAATCAACCGGGTGACCTTGAGCGGACGGCTCACTCGGGATCCCGACAAGCGGTACGTGCAGGACGGCACACCGGTGACCAACTTCTCGTTGGCCTTTCACCGGCGGTACCGGACTCGCGACGGCGAGTGGGAAGAGAACACGGGGTACGTGACGGTGATGTGCTACCAGCGCCTGGCGGAAGTGGTCGCGCAGTACCTGCGCGCCGGAAGCCCGGTGGTGGTGGAAGGAAGGCTACAGATGCGGGAGTGGGCGACCACCCGCGGCGAGAAGCGCCAGACGCTCGAGCTGCGTGCGGAGTCGGTCCACTTCCTCGAGAAGGCGGCAACCGGCGAAGGGCCGGACGGTGCGCCTTCCGGGGATCCAAACCTCATAGAAGAAAGAGAGACCCATGGCACGGGAACGTGACAGCAAAGGCAAGGAGCAAGGAGTAAGGGCAAGGCGAAGAGCAAGGGCGTCAAGAAGAAGTACTGCAAGCTCTGCCTCGAGAAGGTGATGTTCGTGGACTACAAGGACGAGAAGCGGCTCGGCCGTTTCGTCACGGATCGCGGCAAGATCGTTCCGCGTCGCGTGTCGGGAACGTGCTCGATGCACCAGAAGCAGCTGACGACCGCGATCAAGCGGGCGCGCGTTCTGGCGCTGCTGCCGTTCACCAGTGACTTCTATCGTTGAGCCTCCGCGGGAGGCCCGCCCGATCGCTTGGGTGCGCCTTTCGCTGTTGATGTTGTTCCTGCTGTTCGGGGCGATCGGAACACCGTGGCCCTGGGCGGCGCTCTGGTTGGTGCTTCCGGCGTCCGTCGCCGGCGGCCTGCTGGCGAGCTGGCGATTCGGGAACACGGCTTTCGTGCTTCCGGCGCTGCTCCTCGCGGGTGCGGTGGCGGCGCAGGTCGCGATCGGCTGGCCTGTCTGGTTCACGCTGTGGACGCCGCTCGCGGCGGTCATCGGGTGCTGGATGGGACTGCGCGAAGAAGGTGGCGGTCCGGGAATCGGGGAGCGGGCGTGGATGCTCGTTCCGCTGCTCGGACTGGCGGCGGCCCTGCCGCTGGCGCCGGGTTTCCCGGAGGCCATGGGCCGGCTCGATGCGCGCATCGTGGCGGAGCAGGAAATGGTGATGAAGTCGGTGCCGGCGAAGGACGTGCCGGCGGCATGGGTCGAAGCGAAGAAGCAGTTCGACGCCACGCCGGCCGACGAGCGCCGCAAGTTCTGGGTGCTGATGGTGCCGAACATGCTGTTCGTGTGGTCCGGTCTGCTGGTGATGGCCGGGCGCGCACTGGCGGCGCGGTTCGCGACGGTGCTGGGTTGGCCGCCGCTCTCGCGTTCGCCGCTGTATCTGTGGAGGTTGCCGGACGCGGCCCTGGTGCCGCTCATCGTGGGCATCGCGCTGTTGGTGTTCACGGGTCCGGTGATGCAGCCGAGTGCCGCGACGCTGCTGGTGATTTCGGTGCTGGGCTATAGTGTGCAGGGCGTTGCGGTCGTGGAGTCGCTGCTGCTGTCGCGCGGCATGCCTCCCGTCTTCGTCGCACTGACGGTGCTGTTCGTGATCGCCGTGAGTTTGCTCTGGATCCTGCCGGCCGTTGCCGTCGTGGGTCTGAGCGACGTGTGGCTCGACTATCGCAAGCTGGAGCCGGCCCCCGAGGGGGAGGCGTAGGAGAGAACGATGGAAGTCATCCTGATCGAAGACCTGAAGGGCGTGGGCGCCAAGGGCACCACGGTCAACGTGAAGCCGGGCTTCGCCCGCAACTACCTGCTGCCGCGCCGCCTCGCGATCCCCACCGGGACGAAGGCCGCGAACCTGTACCAGGAGCTCGAGCGTCAGCAGAGCCTGCAGGCCGACAAGCTGACCGCCGCCGCGAAGATCGAGGCCGCGAAGCTCGACGGCTTCCAGATCAACATCCCGGCGCAGGCGAACGAGGAAGACCACCTGTTCGGTTCGATCACGAACTCGGACATCGCGGACGCCCTCAAGGCCGCCGGCCACGAAGTCGACAAGCGCAAGATCGAGCTCGAAGAGAACATCAAGGCGCTCGGCAACTACGACGTCGCGGTGAAGTTCTTCGGCGGCGTGACGGCCAACATCAAGGTCTGGGTGGTGCGGGCATGAAGCGCGTGCGAGTCCTCGGATTGACGCTGATCCTGCTGTCGGTGGGTGCGGTGTCTCTGATGGCTGGCGCCCGCGAAGAAACCCGCCGCGCGAAGAAGACCGTCGCTGCCGCGGCGGTGAACGATTCGGACGTCGTGCTCGCGCGTGTCGGCAACGAAGTGATCACGCGCCGCACGATCGCCGAACGCCTGCTCGAGATCCCGGACCAGTACCGCGCCAACTACATGACGCCCGAGGGCCGGCAGCAGATCCTCGACCGCGTCATCGAAGAGAAGGTGTGGTTGAACGACGCGGCCGCCCACGGCGTGCCGAAGCGTCCGGAGATCGAGCGCCAGCTGGCGAGCCAGCGCCGTGACCTGCTGATCCGCACCTGGATCAACGAGCTCATGGCGAGCAACCCGGCGCCCAGCGATTCCGAAGCGGCCGCTTACTACGAGGCCCACGCGGAAGAGTTCCGCACGCCGGCCAACGTGCACGTGCGCCACATCCAGCTCAAGAGCGAAGCGGACGCGAAGAAGGTGCTCGCGCTCGCGAAGGCGAAGGGCGCGGACTGGGCGAAGCTCGTGACCACGTGGTCGCAGGACACGCTCACCAAGGCGAACGCCGGCGATCTCGGCACCGTGACGAACGACGGCGGCTTCGTCGCGCTCGGCGCGCAGCCCGCGCTCGCGGAGTCGGCGATGGCGCTCGGCACCGGCGGCATCGGCGGCCCGTTCAAGACGAACAAGGGCTGGCACGTGCTGAAGGTGGA
Organism: Candidatus Eiseniibacteriota bacterium; assembly: GCA_016710095.1. Lineage (GTDB taxonomy): Bacteria > Eisenbacteria > RBG-16-71-46 > RBG-16-71-46 > RBG-16-71-46 > CAIXRL01. The sequence continues at coordinate 7,725 of JADJLL010000002.1, forward strand.
CTCGTACCAGGCGGACGCCGTGCGGCCGCTCGATCAGGTGCGCAGCTTCATCGTGCGCCAGCTCGCGCAGCAGCGTTCGACCAGCTTCTACCAGGAGCTGCTCGGCCGTGCGAAGGCGAACAGCAAGGTCGTGACGGACTCCGTCGCGATGCGCAGCTACATGAGCACGCGCAAGTCCGCGCGGGAGATGTTCCAGGACGCGCAGCAGGCTGGCGCGCCCCAGGCCCGCATCGACGCCTACCGCCGGCTCGTCGCCGAGTGGCCGGACGCCGACATCACGCCGCAGGCCGCGTTCATGGTCGGATTCATTTATTCCGAGGAGCTGAAGGACTACGATTCCGCGGAGAAGGCTTTCCGCGAACTCCTCGCGAAGTACCCCAAGTCGGAACTCGCGGCCACCGCGCAGTGGATGGTGGATCACATGCGCACCGAAGAGGCCCCGAGCTTCTCGCCGGGTGAGGCGGACTCGAGCGCGCCGGCAGCTGCTCCCGGGAAGGGTCCGAAGAAGTAGCGTGAAGATCGTCGAAGCGCGGGTCCATGGACTCGTGGTCGAGCCGAAGTCGCAGCAGCACATCGTCGTGCTGCGCGAACTCGACGGCGTTCGCGTGCTGCCCATCTGGATCGGGCCGGGCGAGGCGCTGGCCATCCAGCGCCTCGTTCAGGAGCAGGAGTTTCCGCGCCCGCTCACGCACGACCTCATCGCCATGCTGATCGAGGGACTCAAGGCCCGCGTGACGCGCATCCTGATCTCGGAACTGCGCGAGGCGACCTTCTACGCGACGATCATCGTGGAGCGCGAGGGCGGCGTGCTGTCGCTCGACGCGCGCCCCAGCGATTCGATCGCCATCGCGCTCCGCACGAAGGCCACGATCTTCGTGAACGAAGAGTTGCTGCAGCCCCCGCAGGGTCCCGAGATGGCGCCGATGTCGCCGCCTTCGCCCGGCACCGGCAGCTCGGGCGGTCCGAGCGGTTCCGGCGGACCGGGGCGCGGCGGGGACGACGACTCCGACGGGCCCGGAGGGCCCGAAGATGCGGACGACGAGGCCGCGCGCCTGCGTCGTTTCCTCGAGAAGCTCAGCCCGGAAGACTTCGGCAAGTTCAATCTCTGAGAGAGAGGCTCATGCGACCCCTCGTGCGCTGGCTCCCCATCCTCGCCATCGCCGCGACGACCGCTGCCGCCGCGTTCGCCGCGTCGCCGCCGCTCACCCGCATCACCGCCGACGCGCTCGCCGCGTCGCCCGCGTCGAACGATCGTGACGCGCGGCTCGGCGACTGGGCGCGCCGTGCGCCGCTCGACGACGTGCTCTGGGTGCTGCGCCGTCCGGGTTCGCAGTTGGGCAAGGCCGAGCGCGCGCTCGTGCAGGCCGCGATGGACCACACGCCCGCCGCGCGTTCCGAACTGCGCCGCCGGCTCGAACTGCGTCGCCAACTCGCCGAGGCGACGGGCCGCAAGACCGGGCGCGAGGTGCTCGAGCTCGAGTCGCAGCGTCCGCGCGCGTCCGTCTGGAACGTGGGCGCCGTGCTTCCCGACGCGGGCGACTATGCCGGCTACGGCGAGGCGTTGCGCGTGGCGCTCGAGGCCGGGCTCGCGTACGGCAGGACGAGCGCGCCGAGTTTCGACGTGCTGATGGCCGGCTCGGGCGACAACGAGCCCGCGCGGGCGATCGCCGCGTTCGATTCCGTTTCGCGCCAGTGCGCCGTGGTGGTGGGCGAGTTGCTGAGTCCGCCGACGTTCGCGCTCGCCGCGGCGTCGCGCTACACCGGCGTGCCCGTCGTGTCGCCGACCGCGACGGACGAGAGCATCGGCCGCAGCGGCCCGCTCGTGTTCGCGATCGGCCCGTCGAGCGAGGAGCGCGGCGCGTTGCTCGCGCGTGCGGTGCTCGAGGGCAAGCCGCGCAAGGTGGCGATCCTGACGGCGCAGTCGTCGGCGGGCGATCCGTTCGTGCGCGCGTTCGCGGCGGCGGCCGAGTCGCTCGGCTCGAAGATCGTGCGCCGCGACACGTACGCGAGCGGCACGACCGACTTTCGCGTGACCTCGCGCGGCATGCGCACCTTTGGCGTGGACGTGTTGTTCTGGGACGGCGAGAGCCGCGAGGCCGACGCGTTGTTGCGCCAGATGTCCGCGGACGGCGTCTCGGTGAAGGTGTGTGGTGGCTCGGAGCTGTCGCCCGACCGCATGCATGCGATGACGCGTCCGTTGCTGGACGGAGTGCGCTGGGTTTCGGACGACTGGAAGTTGCCCACCGCGCAGCAGGCCGTACTCGATTCGATCGCGAAGTCCCGTTCGGAGCGAGCCGGCGCGATCTGGGTCCGCGGCTTCCTTGCTGGCCGTCGCATCGCCGCCGCCGTGGACGCCGGCGCCCGCACCCCCGCCGAACTCGGTGCCAGGCTTCGCCACCGCGACGCCACTCGCCGCACCGCCGGCTACCTGGAATGCACCCTCGACGGCGCATCACTCCCCGTCTACGTCGTGCAACGCGGCAAAAGCGTCGACCCCACGCAATAACGGGTAGGCGCGCTGGACTCGGCACTGTCTCTTTTCATGGGCGCCCCAGCGCGCGCGGGCCGGAGGCCCGCATCTTCTAATTGAAAAAATCGCGTGCGACGCACGCGGTGTTGTTGCCTTCGCAGCGGCGATCGCAACGCTCAGGCGAGCGCCAGCCTCAGTCCTAGTACAGGGTGAAGCTGATCCGGAAGTGCGCCCAGACACGCTGCGCAATTTCGCGAACTCTGTACGGTCTATACCGACACAACAACACCGCGTTCGTCGCACTCTGCTCGAAGTCCGCGTTGCCCGTGCCGCCGACGATGTGCACCTCGGTGACCGAGCCCGTCGTGTCCACGAGCGCGACCAGTTCGACGACGCCTTCGAGGTCCTTGTCGCGCGCGGCGTCCGGGTACTCGGGACGCACGAGCTTCTCGACCACGAGCTCCTCGGAGCGGATGATCGGTCCCTCGAGCGACAGCGCGCGGATGCGTGAGACGAGATCGCTCTCGTCCTCGCCGAGCCCCACGCCATGGCGCGGTGTCGCGGGCACGGCCCCGCCGTCCTCGTGCGTCTCGACCCCGGTGCCGCCGCCGCGCTTCATCTCGACCGGCGTGAAGTTCTCGGCGTTCGCTCCGGCCTGGTCCTGCGGGCCGATCGTCTCGAGCTGGATGCGGCGCACGTACTGCTCGGGGCCTTCGAAGCCGAAGTGCTTCGGATCGTTGAGCGCCTCGACGACCTCGGGGTGGCGCGCGCCGTACTCGGCGGCCAGCAGCGCCAGCGCGACCGCGAGGCCGATGCCGCTCAAGCGGCGCTCGAAGCTCGCGATCTCCGCGAAATAGGCGTCGATCCCGTGGCGCATGGGTTCCCCGGGCTGCAAGGTCGTGACGTGTGACGCCCGGTCGGTCAGCGCGCTCCGGTCAGGGTGCGGCCTCGGTCGGAATCTAACAGAAGCCCGCGGAATGCCGAGCGGGAATCCGCTCCGCGCACCTCGATCGGTCCGGGCTCCGTGCGTACGAAGCGCACCACACCCGCGGCGTCCGCCTGCAGCACGAACGCGCCACCGAGCGTGACGAGCGCGCCGGAAGCGGGGCTCCCGTCCGCGCGCTTCAGCACGATCGAATCCGCCGGCCATGCCGCGCCGTCGCCGTCACGCGAGAAGTCGCGAGCGAGCGCCACGAACAGCGCGTACGCCTCGGCGCGCAGCGCGCCCGGCGCGACCAGCCGCTCCTCCGACGCCGGATCGTCCACGCGGCGCAGCGACGCGTAGAGCGCGACCGCCGACGCCTGCGAGAGCGCGTACTTCGCGGCTTCGCCCACGGCGAGCGAATCGGACACGCCGAGTTCGGCGCACGTGCGCGCGAGCGTCTGCGCCCAGCGCCGTCCGCCGCCGCTCGAGAAGTAGTAGCCCGCGATCGGCGGCGCCGCGGCGTGACCGATGCGCAGGTAGCGGTCGGCGCGGAAGCGCTCGGCGGCCTGCACGCGCTCGAGTTCGGACACGGCCGCGTCGGCCGATCGCGTGAGCACGACTTCGGCGCCCGCGGCTTCGAGCATCGCGCCCAGCGCGCGCGCGACCTCCAGGTTGAACGTCGCCGCGCGCGAGCCCGAGCGCCCCATGCCGGCCGCGTCGTCGCCGCCGCCTTCGGGATCGATCGCGATCCGCTTGCCCCGCAGCACGCCACCCGCGATGCGCGTGAAGTGCGGCGGCCACACGCTGTCGGCGCCCCACGTGCGCCAGCCCGGCAGGCTCGGCATGCGCGCGCCGTTCGAGTCCGCCGCGACGGTCGCGAAGCCCTGCGGCGACAGCCACGGCGCACGCGTCTCGCCCACGAGCGGCTGGCCCGAAGGCTCCGCGATCGCGAAGCCCGCGCGCACGGTGGAGCGCGCGGCCGGATCGAGCGGCACGCGCACGAGCGTCACCATCTCGCGCGTCTCGCCCATCGTGCGCACGAACGCCTTGAGCACGTCGCGGCGCAGCGGCCTCGTCGCGCGCAGCACGAACCACGCTTCGCCGTTCGCCGCGACCGCGGTCGTCTCGACCGGCGCCACGCCGTGCGCGGCTTCGACGCGCAGCGACACGGTGCGAGTCGCGTTCGCCGGCAGCGCGTCGGCGTCGCGCAGCCGTACGCGCACGGCGATCGGCTGGTCGCCCGCCCACGGCGTCGCGACGCCCGCCGCGTCGTCGCCGACCACTTCGGCTTCGACGCTCGCGAGCGGCTTGTCCACGCGGAACGCCAGCTTGCGCGGCGTCGCGGCGCCGCCGGCGGCGAGGCGCGCGGCGAGCGTCACTTCGTGCGGGCCGTTGGCGAGCGGCGCGGCGGGAACGATCGTCACGATCCCCTCGGCCACGGTCACGCGCGCGGCGACGTCGTCCACGCGCGCGTTCACGACGTCGCACGCGCCCGCGATCCGTCCTTCGAACACCGGCAGCCCCGTGCGCGTGACGCGCGCGGTGTCGGAGAGCGCGAGTGCGAGCGACTCGACGATCGGGCGGGGGCGCGCGAACCACGCCGCGAGTCCGGTGAAGATCGCCTCGGCCTCGAGCTGCTGCGCCTCGGGCGTGCGGAGGCGCGCCTCGACTTCGGGGTGCGTGAGGTAGCTCGCCTCGGTGAGCACGGACGGCGCGTCGCTGTTGCGCACGACCGAGAAGTTGCCGGGCAGCAGCTTCTGCACCTCGATCCCGAGGTTGCGCACCATGGAGCGGTGCAGGTCGGTGCCGAGGTCGTACGACGGCCCTTCGTCGCCGAGCCGGTAGTAGGTCTGCGTCTCGTTCACGTCGTGCCGGCCGGTCGGGTCGGCGTTGTGGTGCACCGACACGAACACGTCGGGCGCGAAGGCGTTCGCCAGCCGCGCGCGCTCGGCGAGGTCGGACTTGAGCGAACTGTCGGCGGGAGAGGAAGTCGCGGTCGCGATCGCGCGTCATGAGCACCGTGGCGCCGCGCGCGACCAGCAGCTCGCGCAGCCGCAGCGCGACGCCGAGGTTCACTTCGGCCTCGCTCAGCCCGTTGACGCCCATGCAGCCGCGGAAGTAACCGCCGTGGCCGGGATCGATCGCGACGCGCTTGCCCTTGAGCAACGCGGGGTCGGCCGCGGGCAGGCTGTCCTGGCGCGCGACGTAGCCCGCGACGGGGCGGCCGCTCGGCGCGAGCGTCGGCGTCGCGGGCAGCGCGAGCGTGCCGGTGCGCGAGGGCGGCGGAGCGGGCGAGAGCGGCGGCTGCGACGGACGGCCGCAGCCGGCGCTCAGGGCGGCGAGCGTCGCGACGAGCGCGAGCGCACGAAGCGCGCGGAATGCGCGCGGCCCGCAATCCCTGCAGGCGGGAGCGTGATCGGACATGCGCGGCACCGTAGCCGCGCGCGGGTCCGCGCCGCAACCCTCGCGCGCGCTTCGCACCGGGCCCGAACGCACCCCGCCGCGCACGACGATCCGGACGCCTCGCCGGGCACATGGCTCTTGCCCGCGGTTCCGCGCGCGTGCTACCTCTCTGCGCTCGATTACGGTCCTTCCTGCTGTCCATCCCGCCGCGCGGGCCGCGCTGTTTTCGTGCGCGCCCCTCGTTGCCGGACCGGGCACTTCGTTCCGTCACACGGAGGTACGTCATGAAGCTTCGCCAGTGGCTCGCCCCGGTCGCGGCGCTCGCCCTCGTGGTGGTCGCGCTCGCCGGTTGCGGCGGCAAGGGTGGTTCGGGCGGCGGCGCCAACGAGATCGTCGTCGGCGTGTACGGCTCGATGACGGGTAACGACGCGACGTTCGGCCAGTCCACCAAGGGTGGCGTCGAAGTCGCGCTCGCCGACCTGGTCGAACAGGCGGGCGGCAAGATCGGCGGCCTGCCGGTGCGCCTCGTGGTCGAGGACGATCAGGGCAAGGCCGAAGAGGCCGCGACCGCGGCGCAGAAGCTGATCAACCAGGACCAGGTCGTCGCGCTCCTCGGCGAAGTCGCGTCGTCGCGCTCGCTCGCGGCCGCGCCCATCTGCCAGGCGGCCGGCGTGCCGATGATCTCGCCGTCGTCCACGAACCCGAAGGTGACGCAGGTCGGCGACCGCATCTTCCGCATGTGCTTCCTCGACGACTTCCAGGGCCAGACCATGGCGCGCTTCGCGGCGCAGAACCTGGGACTCAAGCGCGTCGCGATCCTCAAGGACGTCAAGAGCGACTACTCGGTCGGCCTGGCGCAGTACTTCACCGACTCGTTCACGGGCCTGGGCGGCAAGATCGTGGTCGAGCAGGCGTACACGGCGGGCGACCAGGACTTCAGCGCGCAGCTCACGGCCATCAAGTCCAAGAGCCCCGACGCGATCTTCATTCCCGGCTACTACACCGAGGTCGGCCTCATCGCGCGCACGGCGCGCCAGCAGGGCATCACGGTGCCGCTGCTCGGCGGCGACGGCTGGGAGTCCGAGAAGCTCATCGAGATCGGGCAGGACGCGATCAACGGCGCGTACTACTCGAACCACTGGGCGCTCGACATGCCCGACACGAACCTGCAGGCGTTCCTCACCAAGTACCACTCCAAGTACAACTCCGATCCCGACGCCATCGGCGGCCTCGCGTACGACGCGGCGCGCGTGCTGTTCGCGTCCATGCAGAAGATGGCCACCGAAGAGCCCGCCGTGTTCGCGGGGCTCGGCTCGGCGAAGGCCGGCACTCCGGAGCGCAAGGCCGCGCTCGACCGCCTGCGCGACCTGATCGCCGCGACGCAGAACTACGCGGGCGTGACGGGCTCGATCACGCTGGATGCGAACCGCAATGCGTCGAAGCCCGCCGTGGTCATCGAGATCAAGGGCGGCAAGAAGGTCTACAACACGACCATTCATCCCTAGACGCAGGAGACACGCGTGAACGCCGGCCGGGACTCCCGGCCGGCGTTTCTCCGGAACGCATGAGCACATTCCTGCAACAGCTGGTGAACGGAGTGACGTGGGGCAGCGTGTACGCCCTGATCGCGCTCGGCTACACCATGGTGTACGGCATCCTCCGCCTCATCAATTTCGCGCACGGCGACATCTACATGCTCGGCGCGTTCATGGGGCTGTACGCGTCGCGCTGGTTCCACGCGGCCGAGAACCCGAGCCCGGTGAAGGCGCTGCTCGTGCTGCTCACGAGCATGCTGCTCTCGGCGCTCATCGGCATGCTCATCGAGCGCCTCGCCTACAAGCCCGTGCGCAAGTCGCCGCGGCTCTCCGCGCTCATCACCGCGATCGGCGTGTCGCTGCTGCTCGAGAACGGCGGCGTGCTCGTGTTCGGCGCCGATCCCAAGTTCTTCCCGCAGCTGATCCCGCAGAAGACGATCGCGCTGCTGCCCGGCGTCACCGTGAGCAACCAGCAGCTCATCGTGCTCGTCGTGTCGATCGTGCTCATGTTCGCGCTGCGCATGTTCGTGCTGCACACGCGCACGGGCAAGGCGATGCAGGCCGTCTCGCACAACCACATGGCCGCGTCGCTCATGGGCATCTCGGTGGACCGCATCATCACGATCACGTTCATGATCGGCTCGGCGCTCGCCGCCGCCGCGGGCGTGCTCGTGGCGCTGCAGAGCCCGAAGATCGAGCCCTACATGGGCATCATGCCGGGCCTGAAGGCGTTCGTGGCCGCGGTGCTCGGCGGCATCGGCAACATTCCCGGCGCCGTCGTCGGCGGACTCGTGATGGGCATCGCCGAGGTCATGGTGACGGGCTACCTGTCGCCGACCTACCGCGACGCGATCGCGTTCGTGCTGCTCATCGTCATCCTGCTCGTGCGCCCGGCCGGCATCTTCGGCAAGGCCGTGACGGAGAAGGTCTGACGTGAAGCGCGTCCTCGGCCCGCTCGTCGCGCTCGTCGCGCTGCTCGCGCTCAATCGCTTCCTGCCCACGGTGCTGAACCCGTACTACTTCCAGGTGCTCATTCTCGTGGGCATCAACATCACGCTCGCCGTGTCGCTCAATCTCGTGAACGGCTTCACGGGCCAGTTCTCGATCGGCCACGCCGGCTTCATGGCGGCGGGCGCGTACGGCTCGGCGATGTTCACGGTCACGTGGGGACAGAGCCTCGCGGCCGCGATGATCGCCGCGCACGTGCCCGCGCCGGTCGCACAGGGCGCGCTGCTGCTCGTGAGCCTGCTGCTCGGCGGCGGCCTCGCCGCGATCTTCGGCTACCTGGTCGGCCTGCCGTCGCTGCGGTTGCGCGGCGACTACCTCGCGATCGTCACGCTCGGCTTCGGCGAGATCATCCGCGTGCTGATCCTCAACATCGACGCCGTCGGCGGCGCGCGCGGACTGCCCGGCATTCCGCAGTGGGCGAACTTCTTCTGGGTGTTCCTCGTCGCGACGATCGTGATCGCGCTCGCGGTGAACCTCGCCAACAGCACGCACGGCCGCGCGCTGTTCGCGATCCGCGACGACGAGATCGCGGCCGAGGCGCTGGGCGTGGACACCACGCGCTACAAGGTGACGGCGTTCGTGCTGGGCGCGTTCTTCGCAGGCGTCGCCGGCGGGTTGTTCGCGCACTACCTGTCGTACCTCAACCCGAGCACGTTCACGTTCCTCAAGAGCATCGAGGTCATCGCGATGGTCGTGCTGGGCGGCATGGGCAGCATCACGGGTTCGGTGCTCGCCGCGATCGTGCTCACCCTGATGCCCGAGGCGCTGCGCGCGGTGAAGGACTACCGCATGGTGATCTACGCGCTCATGCTCATCGTCCTCATGATCACGCGGCCGCAGGGGCTCATGGGCACGCGCGAACTGTCGTGGGCGTTCCTGACGGGCAAGAAGCAGGGGGGACGCTCGTGAGCGCGCCGCTGCTGCACCTCGACCACGTCACCATGCAGTTCGGCGGCCTCAAGGCCGTCTCGGATTTCGACCTGCAGATCGGCTCGGGCGAACTCGTCGGGCTCATCGGCCCGAACGGCGCCGGCAAGACCACGGTCTTCAACGTGATCACCGGCGTGTACGCGCCGACGCAGGGCCGCGTGCTGCTCGAAGGCCGCCAGGTGAGCGGCATGAAGGCGAACCGCATCGCGTGCTGCGGCGTGACGCGCACGTTCCAGAACATCCGGCTGTTCCCGCGCCTCACGTGCCTCGACAACGTCGCCGTGGCCGCGCACCAGCACCGCAAGGCGGGGCTGTTCTCCGCGCTGTTCGCGACGCCCGCGTTCGAGAAGGACGAAGCCTCGCTGCGCGCGCGTTCGCGCGAGATGCTCGAGGTGCTCGGACTCGGCAACCACGCGGACTCGATGGCGACCGAACTCGCCTACGGCCAGCAGCGCCGGCTCGAGATCGCGCGCGCGCTCGCCGGCGGACCGAAGCTCCTGCTTCTCGACGAGCCCGCGGCCGGCCTCAATCCGCAGGAAAGCGAAGAGCTCATGCGGCTGATCACCGAGATCCGCCGCCGGTTCTCGCTCACCATCCTGCTCATCGAGCACGACATGAAGGTCGTGATGGGCATCTGCGAGCGCATCGCGGTGCTCGACTACGGGATCAAGATCGCCGAAGGCAGTCCGGCGGAGATCCGCGCGAACCCCAAGGTGATCGAGGCCTACCTCGGCGAAGAGGCGGTGCACGCGTGAGCCAGCTCGCGATCGAGAACCTGGACGTCTACTACGGCGCGGTGCACGCGCTGAAAGGTGTGTCCGTGCACGCCGAGGCCGGCGAGATCGTCACGCTCATCGGCGCGAACGGCGCGGGCAAGACGACGCTGCTGCGGACCATTTCGGGACTCGTGCCCGCGAAGAGCGGCCGGGTGATGTTCGAGGGCAAGGACATCACGCGCGTGCCCGCGCACGAGATCGTCGCGCTGGGCCTCAGCCAGTCGCCCGAAGGCCGCATGGTGTTCGCGAACCTGTCGGTCGAGGACAACCTCGAACTGGGCGCGTACCGCCGCAAGGACAAGCCCGAGATCCGCAAGGACCGCGACGCGATGTTCCAGCTGTTCCCGCGACTGCTCGAGCGCCGCAAGCAGCTCTCGGGCACGCTCTCGGGCGGCGAGCAGCAGATGCTCGCGATCGCGCGCGCGCTCATGTCGCGCCCGCGCGTCGTGCTGCTCGACGAACCCTCGCTCGGCATCGCGCCGCTGCTCGTGCGCGACATCTTCAAGAACATCGTCGAGATCAATCGCCGCGGCGTGACCGTGCTGCTGGTCGAACAGAACGCGCACATGGCGCTGTCGATCGCGCGGCGCGGGTACGTGCTCGAGACCGGCAAGGTCGTGCTCGAGGACGAGGCCGCGAAGCTGGCGGCGAACCCGGAAGTGAAGGCCGCCTACCTGGGAGGCTGAGACGCCTTCGGCGCCTCCGGCGCCGCGCGCTGCGCCGCATCACCCACCGATCGAGCCGCCGCGGGGCATCAGGCCCAGCGGCGGCTCTTCGCGTGAGGGCGCCCATCGCAGCCGCACGTACTTGCGGCGCTCGCGGCGCGGCACCGCGATTGCCATGTAAGCAGGGTGAACTCCCGATGTGGCGCGGTGTCCGGCGCGGCTCGCGAATCCCCGCGAGCCACCCCCCGAGCGATGCGTCCGTGCGGCCCCCGCCGCCGGCGTGCACTCCCCGGCTCCGCGCCCACTAGCGGCAGCGCCGGCTCTCCCGGTGCGACCCGTCGCGAGCTGCGCCCCGTCCCCTCGGCGGGGTGCGCCGCGGCAAAGCCGTCCGGTTCCCCGTGGTTCGCAGAATGTTGCCCGGCTGTTTTCGGCCGGATCACGCCGTGAGATCCACGCAGTGACAACGGCTTGCCCGATCGGGTGAGGGCGAGAAGTGGGCAGCAACATTCTGCGAACCACAACCCTTCTGGTAGCTTGCGGCGCATGTCCAAGCCCGCGTCGCGCTCGCTGCGCGCCCTGCCCGCCGTCGAAACGCTGCTCCAGCACGAGGCGCTCGCCGCCGTGCTCCGCGACCTGCCACGCTCCTTCGCCGTGAGCGCCGCGCGCGCCGTGATCGCCGACGCACGCGCCGCGCTCGCCAAGCCGCGCGCGGGGTCTCCGCCCTCCGCGGACGCTCTTGCGGAAGCCGCCGCCGCGCTCGCCTGGCGCGACGCGATGCCGCAGTTGCGCCGCGTGCTCAACGCGACCGGCATCGTGCTGCACACGAACCTCGGCCGCGCGCCGCTGCCGGAAGCCGCACGCCGCGCGGTCGCCGAAGTCGCCGCCGGTTACTCGTCGCTCGAGTACGACCTCGGCACCGGCAAGCGCGGCGATCGCGGCGCGGGCGTCGAGCGCGCGCTCGCGCGGCTCACCGGCGCCCAGGCCGCGGCCGTCGTGAACAACGGCGCCGCCGCGGTCCTGCTCGCGCTCTCGGCGCTCGCGTCGGGCCGCAAGGTGCTCGTCTCGCGCGGCGAACTGGTCGAGATCGGCGGCGCGTTCCGCGTGCCGGAGATCATGGAGAAGAGCGGCGCCACGCTCGTCGAAGTGGGCGCGACCAACCGCACGCACCTGCGCGACTACGAGAAGGCGCTCGACAGACACGACGGCGTCGCCGCGATCCTGCGCGTGCACCCGAGCAACTTCCGGATCGAAGGCTTCACCGCGCGGCCCACGCTGAAGGAGCTCGCGAAGCTCGCGCGCGCGCACAAGCTGCCGCTGATCGAGGACCTCGGCAGCGGCGCGCTCGTGGACCTCGCCGAGTTCGGGCTCGAGCACGAACCCACGGTCGCCGAGTCGCTCGCCGAAGGCGCGTCCGTGGTGACGTGCTCGGGCGACAAGCTGCTCGGCGGCGCGCAGGCCGGCCTCGTGCTGGGCGACAGGGTGTGGCTCGCGAAGATCCGCAAGGATCCGTTCGCGCGCGCCATGCGCGCCGACAAGCTCGCGCTCGCCGCGCTCGAGGCGACGCTGCACCTGTACGCCGATCCCGAGCGCGCGAAGAAGGACATCCCCGTGCTCGCCGCGCTGCACGTGAGCGAGCGCGCGCTGACCGAACGCGCCGAGCGTCTCGCGCACGAGATCGCCGCGCGCGTCGAAGGCGTGACCACGAAGCTGGGCGAGGGCGCGGGCGAAGTCGGTGGCGGATCGCTGCCGCGCACGCTGCTGCACGGCCCGGTCGTCGAGGTGGCGCACGCGAAGCACTCCGCCGCCGAACTCGAGCGCCGCGCGCGCGCCGCGAGTCCGCCGGTGATCGGCACGGTGAAGGCGAACCGCTTCCGGCTCGACCCGCGCACGCTGAGCGAATCCGAAGTCGGCATCGCCGCGACGGCGCTCGCGAAGGTGTGGAACGCATGACCGAGCAATCGCGCGTCGTCACGACGGAGGCGGGACCGCTCACGCTCGTCCGTCTGCACGCGAGACGCTCGAGGCGCTCGCGCTCGTCTTCCCGCGCATCGGCTACATGGAACGCGAACAGGGCGACCTGCTCGCGCTCGCGACCGGGCACGAGGAGCGAGGAATGCTCGGGCTGCGCACTGGTTACGGCTGGTACGAGCCGAAGCACGCCGAGGTCGCGCAGAAGATGGCGCTGATCGGGCGGCTGCGGCTGCTGTACGCGCTGGCGGCGTTCCGCGCGCGCGGCTTCTCCGGTGTGTTCGTGCCGGCGACGTGCGTGTGGCGAGGGGGCGCCGACGACGACGCGGGCGCGCACCTGCAGCAGGGCGAGCTGCTCTTCATTCACGCGCGCCGACCGCGCGCGGACGCGGTCGGCAACCAGATGCCCGACTGGGACTCGAGAGGTTCGGTGAAGGCTCGTCCGGCGCGTTGCTCTCGTGCGTCGCCGATCGTTCGAAGTCGTGGAAGACCACGGGCCTGCACGAATCGCGTCATCACCGACCTCGAGCCGTGCCCCGCGAGCGACGAGCGCGTGCGGTGGTGGGCGGACGTCGTGCTGGTGGATGGCCGCGTGCTGCTGGTGCGGCCCGAGCTGCGCGAGAGGACGCCTGCTGGCCGAACTGCGCGCGGATTCACCGAGGTGGAGTGGGCGCCGTCGTCCTTCGTGGTGTTCACGCCCGGAGCCTGCGTCGACTTCGGCGCCGGAGGCGCCGGACTCCCGGGCTCTTGAACATGCGCGTGCTCAACCTGCACCGTCGCGTACTCGCGGCGTCGCCCGCCGACGTGTGGGCGATGGTCGAGAAGCTCGGCGGCCCCGACGACCTGCTCTGGCCGTCCGACTCCTGGCCGCGCGTGCGCTTCGATCGCGCGCTTCAGCCCGGCGCGCGCGGCGGCCACGGCCCGATCCGCTACGAGGTGACGGCGGTCGAGCCCGGGCGCAAGCTCTCGCTGCGCTTCCTCGCGCCCGCGGGCTTCGACGGCACGCACGCGTTCGAGGTGCTGCCGCAGACGACCGGCGGCTGCGAACTCGTGCACACGATCACGATGGACACGAGAGGCCCGGCGCTCCTGAGCTGGCCGCTCGTCTTCCGGCCACTCCACGACGCGTTGCTGGAAGACCTGCTCGACCGCGCCGCCGCGCTGACCGGGACGGTGGGCGAGTGGGCGGAGTGGAGCGTGTGGGTGCGCGTGCTGAGACTGCTGCTTTCGGGAGAGAAGAGCCGATGAGCCGCGATGAGCGCGTCGCGCCGGAGCGCGAGCGCACGTTCACCATGAGCCTTTGGCAGAAAGTGATCGCCTTCGGCGGCGCCCTCGCGCCAATCGTGCTGGCTCTCGCGATCAGCTCGGTCTTCCTGGCCCCGCGGGAGTCGCCGTTCCGCCTGCAGGAGTTGCTGGTGCCGCTGCTCGCCGCCTTGATGGCGGCGATGGGCGTGCGCGGCGTTCGCGGGCGGCTGCGGGTGCCCCGCTCCACCATCCGGGTGTCGCCCTCGGGGCTGACCGTGGCTCCCGACAAGGGTGGCGCCGAGATCGCTTGGTCGCAGGTGCGTGGCGCGGTCAGGCGCGACTGGCAGCTGGTGACCGAGCTGACCGACGCGCAGGGCGGCGTGCTCGCCGGCGTGGACGACCGGCTGGAGTCGGCGCACGACTGCCTGGACCTGGTCGCCGACGCCGCGTGGCTCGATCGCCCGCAGCTGCCGGCGCGCTACGGGTTGCGCGGCATCCCCACTGGCTTCGCGCTGCTCGCGGTCGTGGTTGGCGTGTCACTGCTGCTGTATTCATTCGGTTCGGTGCTGCTGCTGCCGCTCGTCATCGGGCTCGTCATGATCGCCGTGTTCGCGTTCGTGGCGACGCTCGAAGTGGTGGCGCTGGAGCTGGACGAGTCGGGCCTGACCATCCGCCGGCCGCTCGGCGAGAAGCGTTTCGGCTGGGACGAGATCTCGCACTGCGGCTTCCGGCTGGTGAGCATGCGCGACAGCCGCTGGGTCGAGGCCACGATCGAGACCCGCTCGGGCAGCTTCAAGCTGGTCCCGATGGGGGTGAGCCCGCTGCCGATCGTCGCGGCGATCCGAGAGCACCTCCGCAGAGCGACTCCTGCGACCTGAGGGTCGCTCCGGCAATCCCGCCAAACCCGCGTCAATGGGCGATTTCGCTCGCCTTTTCGCCCTTCGAATTCATTGACCCGGCCCCTCGCGCGCCCGTAAAGTGCGCCCCGGCAGGACTCCCCAGACAGGCACCCGGCCGGCTCCACCCGCCACACGCAGCGGACCACACGTCCGCGGCGGGAAGCCTTTGGCCCCTCGCGCCTTTCGGGTACTCCGCCCGGAGACAGCGCACCAGCAACGTTCGATCAAGCACCGAGGTCTCGGAACTCGGACACTTATCGCGGGACGACTCCCCGCGGGCCGTGCTCGAGAGAGGTCCAACATCGGAGGGACCACCCCCCGCGGCGACTCCATGCGCCGACGGGCAGGGCCATCCCTACCGTCTGGCCCTCTCCCGCGCATTTCATGCAGTGGAGAGCGCACGGATGTTCCTCTACAAGCTCGAAATCCAGGGATTCAAGTCGTTCTGCGACAAGACCCTGCTCAACTTCGGCGACGGCATCACGGGCGTCATCGGGCCGAACGGCTGCGGCAAGACCAACGTCTCCGACGCCATCCGCTGGGTGCTGGGCGAGCAGTCCGCCAAGCAGCTCCGTGGCGACTCGATGGAAGACGTCATCTTCAACGGCTGCCCGACGCGCAAGCCGCTCGGCATGGCCGAGGTGCACCTCACGTTCAAGAACGACCGCGGCATCCTGCCGACGGAGTTCTCCGAGGTCACCATCTCGCGGCGCGTGTTCCGCTCGGGCATGAGTGAGTACTTCCTCAACAAGACGCCCTGCCGCCTCAAGGACATCAAGGACCTCTTCTTCGACACCGGCATGGGCTCGCACGCCTATTCCGTGATCGAGCGCTCGATGGTCGACAACATCCTCTCGGACAACACGAACCATCGCCGGTTCCTGTTCGAGGAGGCGTCGGGCATCACGAAGTACAAGCAGCGCAAGAAAGAGGCCCTCAACAAGCTCGACCAGACCGAGGGCGACCTCACGCGACTCAACGACATCGTGTTCGAGATCGAGCGTGAGCTGCGCTCGCTGGCCCGGCAGGTCGGCAAGGCCCGGCGCTACCAGCGCCTGCGCGACGACGTGCGCGACCTCGACCTGGCGCTGGCGGCCGAATCGATCGCCGCGCTCAAGGAGCGTGAGGCGAAGGCCAAGGAAGAGTGGCAGGAAGAAGCTGTGCGCCGCGAAGGCATCGCGACCGAGCTCGACACGGTCGAGGCGCAGCTCAACGACCAGAAGCTGGCGCTGCTCGAACTCGAGCGCGAACTGAGCACGGCGCAGGGCGGCCTCAAGGATCGCGAGGAAGCGCGCGTGGCGGCCGAGCACCAGGTCGTGCTGCTGCGCGAACGCGCCACGGGACTCACGCGCCGCGCCGAAGAGGCCACCGACGAGGCCGGCCGCATGCGCGAGCGCCTCATCGAGACGCAGGGCCGTGAGCAGGAAGCGCAGGAGCGCCTCGCCGAAGCGCGCGAGATGCGGGAGACGGCGCAGGGCGACTCCGAGACGAACGAAGCGTCGCTCAACCTGCTCGAGCAGGACCTGCGCGCCACCCGCGCGCACGCCGCGACGCACAAGCAGCTCTCGCTCGACCTGTTCTCGACGGAAGCCGAGAAGAAGGGCCTGTGCGAGCGCTACCGCGAGCGGTCGGTGTCGCTGCGCGAGCGCCGTGCGGACGCCGAACTGCGCCGCAACGACCAGCTCGAGCGCGCGTCGTTCCTCGAGCAGTCGCTGATCGAGGGCGCCGAGCGCCGCGGTCAGCTCGAGGGCGAAGTCGAGTCCGCGCGCGCCGAACTGGCCGCGGGCGAAGAGGCCATCACGGTCGCCAACGACCGCATCGCGTCGGCGGAAGCCGCGCTCAGCCAGCTCCGGCAGCAGGCCGCGGCGGCGGATTCGCGCCTGCGCACGCTGCTCGAACTGAAGAAGAACTTCGAAGGTGTCTCCGAGGGCGTGAAGGCGCTGCTCGCGGCCGAGGAGTCGCTCCCCGGCATGCTGGGCGTCGTCGCGAACGTGCTCGAAGTGCCGTCCGAGTACCTCGACGCGCTCGAAGCGTCGCTCGGCGAGGCGTCGGCGTTCGTGCTGGTCGAGGATCGCGCCGCGATCGAGCCCGCGCTCGGCCGCCTCGCGGGCTCGAGTCCGGCCGCGCCACGCTGGTGGACCTGTCGGCGCTCACCGCGTCGCCGCGCATCGACGGCCCGCAGCACGCGGGCGTGCTCGGTCGCGCGTCGGACCTGGTCAAGTGCGACGAGCGCTTCCGTCCACTGGTGGACCGCCTGCTCGGCACGGTGTTCGTGGTCGAGTCGCGGGAGGTCGCCGCGGAACTGGCGCACTTGTCCATGGGCGGCATGCGGTTCGTGTCGCTGGACGGCGAAGTCTGGGAACGCGGCCGCGTGCGCGCGGGCTCGGGCAAGAGCACGGGCGGGCTGCTGCACCGCGAGATGGAGATCCGCGACCTGTCGGGCAAGCTCGCCGAGCTGTCGCTCGCGATCGAGGGCGCCGCGACCGAACGCGAGCAGCTCGACGACGCGCGCGCTCAGGCGGTCGAGTCGCGCGACCAGGCGCGCTGGATGCTCGACGAGACGAAGACCGCGCTCGAGTCGCAGGTGCGCGAGCTGTCGGGTGTCGAGCGTGAGCGCGGTATCGCGCTCAAGGACGCCGACGATCGCGTGAAGGAAATGGAGACGCACGACATCGAGCTCGAGGCCCTCGCGCGTTCGCTCGCCGAGGCCGAGGCCGAACTCGCGTCGTTCCAGTCCGAACTCGACGCGGTGCGCGCGCAGCTCGCCGAAGCCGACATCGAGGTGAAGTCGAAGGAAATGGCGCGCGACGAAGCGGCCGCCAAGGCGCAGGCGTCGCGTGAGGCGCTCCTGCGCTACTCGCGCGAAGCGAGCGAGTGGGAGACCACCTGGGCGCGCGCCGAGCAGACCGTGCGTGAGCTCGAGAGCGCGATCAAGCACCGCGAGGAAGAGGCGTCGCAGCACTCGGGCCGCATCGCCGAGATCGACGCCGAGGTCACGGGTCTCGCCGCCCAGCGCCGCTTCGAGGTGACCGAACTGGGCGAGCGTCTCCACATGCTCGAGCTCGACCGCGTCCAGGCGCGCGCCGACCTCGACCGCACGTTCGAGCGCCTTCGTTCCGAGTACGAGATCGATCCCGAGCAGTGGCAGCCGCAGGCCCTGCCCGAGGGCGTGGATCCGGAGTCGGCGCCGAAGCAGCTCGAGGAGGCGCGCACGAAGCTGCGCGCGATCGGGCCGGTCAACCTGCTCGCGCTCGAGGAGTACGCGAAGAAGAAGGAGCGCTTCACGTTCCTCACCCAGCAGCGCGAGGACCTGCACAAGGCCAAGGCGCAGCTGCTCGAGGCGATCGAGAAGATCAACCTCACGGCGAGCCAGATGTTCTCGGAGACGTTCGCCAAGGTGCACGAGAACTTCAAGGACATCTTCAAGACGCTGTTCGAGGGCGGCGACTGCGAACTGCGCATGGTGGGCGAGGATCCGATGGAGTGCGAAGTCGAGATCGTCGCGAAGCCGCGCGGCAAGCACCTGCAGAGCATCACGCTGATGTCGAGTGGCGAGCGCGCGCTCACGGCGATCGCGCTGCTGTTCGCGATCTACCTGGTGAAGCCGTCGCCGTTCTGCCTGCTGGACGAAGTCGACGCGCCGCTCGACGACGCGAACGTGGACCGCTTCCTGAACATGCTGCGCCGCTTCGGCGACCGCACGCAGTTCGTGGTCATCACGCACAACAAGAAGACCATGGAAGCCGCCGGCTGCATCTACGGCGTCACCATGCAGGAACTGGGCGTCTCGAAGCTCGTGTCGGTGAACCTCGACGGCGTGGACGTGAGCCACGAGTCGCGCCGCGAGGCCATCACGGCCGCGATCGGCTGAGCCGCGCACACACCCTTCCGGACCGGCGCGCGGCGGACCACCGTCGCGCGCCGTGTCATGTGAACGCATGAACCTCTGGAACAAGTTCAAGGACGGACTCAAGCGCACCCGCGACGCGATCGTCGGCGGGCTCGGCGCCGCGCTTCGGCTGACGGGCACCGTGGACGCCGCGACGGTCGAGCTGCTCGAGGAAGCGCTGCTCAAGGCCGACGTCGGGCCGGACACCGCCGACCGCCTGATCGCGCGCGCGAAGAAGCGCATGGGCGCCGAACGCGACCTCGACCTGCGTGGCGCGCTCGAGAAGTCCGCCGCCGACATGATGCGCGGCGACCGCGAGCCCGTGCGCTTCGGCCCTCCGGCCGGGCACGAAGGCCCGTGGGTGGCGCTCATCGTGGGCGTGAACGGCGCGGGCAAGACGACCTTCGCGGGCAAGCTCGCCTCACGCTTCGCGCGCGAAGGCAAGTCCACGCTGCTCGTCGCGGCCGACACGTTCCGCGCCGCGGCGTCCGAGCAGCTCGTCGTGTGGGCGGCTCGCGCCGGCGTCGAGATCCTGCGCGCGAAGGACGGTTCCGATCCGGCGGCCGTCGTGCACGACGGCGTGAGTGCCGCGAAGTCGCGCGGCACGCAGGTCGTGCTCGTCGACACCGCGGGCCGGCTGCACACGAAGCAGAACCTGATGGCCGAGCTCGAGAAGGTGCAGCGGGTCTGCGGCCGGGTGCTGCCGGGCGCGCCGCATCACGTGCTGCTCGTGCTCGACGGCACGCAGGGCCTGAACGGCCTGTCGCAGGCGCGCGAGTTCGGCAAGTGCGTCCCGCTCTCGAGCCTCGCGGTGACCAAGCTCGACGGCACGTCGCGAGGGGGTGCCGTGCTGGCGGTGGCCGATCAGCTCGGCGTGCCCGTCAGCCTCGTGGGGCTGGGCGAAGGCCTCGACGATTGGGAACCGTTCGACGCCGAGGCCTTCGCGAAGGGACTCTTCGAGGAGTCGAGGCCGTACTTGCGCGGCCGCCCGTGCGGGCCGGCGCACGCCGCGGCCGGGCTGGCGCTTCGCCGCTTCGGCGCGCCACTGCGCGAGCGACTTCTGCCGATCCGGCGGCAGCAGCCTCGCTTCCAGGCCGTGCCCCATGCCGACGAGCCGCGCGCTGCCCGTGCCGCGCTCCTTCATGCGCATCGGGGAGCCCTCGGCCGAGCGTCCGATCATCCACGAGCGGCGAGCGATCGTGTTCTCGACGTCCTCGCGCGCGATGTGCGTGATCGGCACGTCGAGCGAGAACCACGTCAGGCGGTCCTCACGCACCTCGGTGTAGAGCGTGCTGTCCGGCATGTTCGTGGTGACGGCCGTGCCCTGCTTGATCGAGATCTTGCGCGTCTGGAACGTGCCGGCGGGCGTCATGACCGTGTCCGCCGCGAGCGTGTCGACGTCCCACCTGATCGGGCGCTGGTACGGCGTGCGCGTCTTGAGCGCGCTCGCGGCCGCCTGGTGACTTCCTCGATCGGCTCGCCGTTCATGTCGATCCCGCTGATCGACTTCCGCTGGTACGACTGCAGGTGCTGGATCGCGGCGCTGTCCTCGAAGATCGCGTACGACATGAGCGTCGCGGCCGTCTCGGGACCGCGGCCCTTCGCGTCGGTCCACGTCTCGACCCAGAAGCACTCCTCGCCCCACCACTCTTCCTCGCCCGCGATCACGAGCGTGAGCTCGTAGTCGTCGCGCATGCCCATCTGGCTTTCACCCGTCATGCGATAGCGCACCCAGTCGCCCACCTTGAAGGTCGGCTTGTGGCTGTAGTCGACGATGCCGATGCCGTTGATGCGCTGCACGACCGTCGCTTCGGTGTGGCCGGAGACCCAGGCGAAGGCGAGCGCGAACGCGGCGAGAGTGAAGACACGAATGGCACGACGCATGCAGAAAACCTCGAGGTGTGATGAGGAGCGACCCAGCGATTCCTCCGGCGCGGCGCGCCCCGAAACGGGGCCACCGGGGTCGTGAACTGGCGGAACATTATCGCCGAGCCGGGTCGCTCCTGAAAAGGCTCAACACTCGCCCCCGGCGGAGCACCGCATGTCCCGAGTCGCCCGCCGTCCCCGTTCCTGACGATTCGTCCACAAGGACGGCCTGCGCCACCCGAGGGGTGGAGGACCCGCCGGGCCCGGTTCGGCCCCGAGCGCGCGGGGCCTGCGGCCGCGCGAAAAGCTGCGCACGCGGGGGGCCGGCGGCCTGAACGACGCCGAACTCTACGCTCTCGTGCTCGGCTCGGGTGTCGCGGGGCGAAGCGCCGTGCGCCTCGGACGCGCGCTCGCGCGCCGGCCGCCCGCCGAACTGGCGCAGTGGCCGCTCACGCGCTGGCTCGCGCTCGCGGGGATCGGGCCGGCGCGGGCCTCGGCGCTGTGCGCGGCGTTCGAGCTGGGCCGTCGCGCGGCCGAGCGTCCCGCGCCCGGCACGGCGATCCGCGGGCCGGACGACGTGCTGCCGCACGTGCGCGACCTCGCGACGGCGCGGCGCGAGCACTTCGTGGTGCTGCTGCTCAACGCGCGGCACGAGATGCAGCGCCGCGAGGTGATCTCGATCGGCAGCCTGAACGCGAGCATCGTGCACCCGCGCGAAGTGTTCCTGCCCGCGATCGTCGAATCGGCCGCGAGCGTCGTGCTCGTGCACAACCATCCGAGCGGCGATCCCGAGCCGAGCGAGGAGGACCTGTCCATCACGCGGCGGCTCGTCGAGGTGGGGGACCTGGTCGGGATCGGCGTGCTCGATCACGTGGTCGTCGCCTCGCGCGGGCTGGTGAGCTTTCGGGCACGCCAGCTGATTTAGGAAGGGCGGGAGCCCCGGCCGCTGGCCGGGCGCGCTCGGCGCGGGGGCGCGTGCCGGGCACGCGAATATTCGCGTGGCGTGAGATTGCGCTTGAGCGGGGGGGGCGCGGCGTGGAAGTCTGCGCGCCCGTCACTCCGCTCGCCCGAGCATCTCCCCGGAGGAAGTCCTGGCCCCCGAAAGCGACGAACGCGAAGCAGCGCTGCGCGCCGCACGCGAAGCCGAAGCCGCCGTCGCCGCGCGCACCGAGCACTCGCGCCGCCGCGGGCTGCTCTGGGATCGCGTGGTCGCCGCGCAGGGCGCGCTGCTCCCCGCGGGCGCGCCCGAGTGGCTGTGGGAGGCGGGCCGCAATGAAGAGCGCATCGAGGTGCTCGAGTCGCTCCTGCCGGGGCCGCTCGAGCGCACGTGCGCCTGCCTGCGCGTGCTCGGGGCCGCGGCGCCGGAGTGGCACGTCGGCATGCCGCTCGACCGGCTCGTCGAGCCCTACCTGCACGATCGCATCGGTGGCGAACTCGTGGGCGCGGCGGTCGAGCGCGTGCTCGAGGAGCCGGTCGGGATGGCGGGCTCGGCGCGCTGGCTGCTGCACGCGGGCGGCGCGGCGCACCTGGTGACGCACGACGCCGCGCGCTTCGTGGCCGAGACCGCGAAGTGGACGCTCGAGCATCCGGTGCCGCGCAATCGCACCGAGACGCTCGAAGTGCTCGCGCGCATCCATTCGCCGTTCGTCGTGCCGCTGCTGCACGCGGTGCTCGCGGGCTTCTTCAAGCCGCGCGCGGCCACGCCCGAAGAGGCCGAGCTCTGCGACCTGTTCGGTGAGCCCGGCACGTTCTTCGTGGACGACGACCACCTGCTGCGCGGCACGAGCGATCGCGCGTACTCGGCGCTGCTGCTCGCGCGCCGCGGCGAGCGCGGCATCCGTCCGCGCATCCTCGACCTCATGGACGCCGCGGGGCGCGAGGACTTCCACGCGCTCGCGCTCGCGATGGAAGCGCTCGAGGCGCTCGATGCGCCGCAGGCGCCGCAAGCGCCGGAAATGCCCGACGACGCGGACGAGTAGACGGCGGCGCGCCGCTCCGCGGACGGAACGGCGCGCGCCCAGGAATATCCGGCCGGTGGGGAACCGCGTGTGTACGCGATCCCCCTGCCCAGGCCCGGGCTCCGGCCGGTGGCCGGGTCGCTAACCCAGCCGCAGGACCGGCCGCGATGGCGCGCGTGTGCGCGCGATCGACGAGCGCGGGAAAGTCGGGATCGTGTGTGGGATGGCCTGACCGTGGTGACGCAAGTGTGCGGCTCCGTGCGCGGCATCGCGCCGCGCGTGCGCCCGGTCGAGGCGAAGTGCGGAAAAAGCACGCGGGAGGGCGACTGATGGCGTCGCGCCCTCCCGGTGCCGAGACAAAACCACGCGCGTGCGAGGCGGCGCAAGAAGAAAATGCGCCGCCCCGCGCCGTGCGAACGTTCTAGTCCCCGAACGTCACGAGCAGGCGAACGCTGCGCCCCGGCTCCTGCACGCGCACACCCGCGGAGAACGGATCGCGCGCATAGGAGAGATGCTCGGCGTAGAGCGCGTTCGTCACGTTGTCCACTTCGAGCGCGAAGCGAGTGCGAGCGGTCGGGATCCAGTCGATCCCGAGATCCGCGCGTCCCCATGCAGCGGTGGGGAGCTCCATGAGCGTCGTGTCCACGCGGCGCTGCGCTCCGGCGGCCTCGAAGCGCACGAGTGCGCGCAGGCCGTGCCCGAGCGACGGACGCGCCACGAGCGACGCCAGGAAGGGCGGGGCCTCGGCCAGCGCGCGGTCGCCGTCGAGGTTCCAGCCGAGCGTGTACGACGTGCTCCACTCGAACACGCCCATTCGTCCGTCGGCCCGTGCGGTCGCGAGCGCGACGTCGGTGTTCACGTACGTCACCGCCGAGGTCGTGCCCGAGCGGCGCGCGAACGGGCAGCACGTACGCGTCCACGTACGAGCCGCCGAGTTCCAGCCGCGCGAGAGACGACCGCCACTCGCCGCGCAGCGACGCGCGCACCGGCGCGCGCAGCGACGGCGAGCCGGTCCAGTCGGGCTTGCGTGTCCCCATCATCATGGGGCGGCGCACCGTGATGAAGAGCTGCTCGGCGGTCGGCGCTTCCGAAGCGAGCTCGGCCGACAGCCCGGCTCCCATGCGGCCGCTCGCCGCCCACGTGCGATCCACACCGAGGGCGAAGGGCAGGAACCACGCTTCCGACGAAGCGCCGGGATCGAACGTGCGATACACGCTCATCCGGCTGCGGTCGGAGATCCACGCCTGCGTGAGTGCGAGCCGGGCATGAGCGCGCGTCTCCCCGGCGCCGAAGCGGCGAGCGAGGCCCGCCGACCACTGCCGGTATCGCGGGATCATCGCGTTCTCGACCCGCGACATGCTCGTGGCGATCGTGTTGCTCGCGTTCCAGTGGCGCAGGAACGTCTCGCCCTCGAAGCCGCGCCACGTGCCCGTCGCGCCCGCGGTGAACTGGTCCGCCGCCGTGCTCATGCCCATCGTCGCGCGGCGAAGGCCGTTGTCCATGAGGTGCTGCGAGCGGTTCGCGTACAGCTTCGCGCCCGCCCACGCGAGCGAGCCGTTCCAGACGATGTTCTCGCGCTCGTCCATCTGCAGGTAGGCGTAAGGAACGTCCTCGGTGCGCGAGACCTGCGCGTGCGCCGTCGCCCGGCCGAGCGCGGCGTGCCACGAAAGGTCGGACTGCGACCACTTCACGTCGGTGTCGCGGTAGCCGTACAACTCGCTGAACGAACGTTCGCGGGCGTCGCGATAGGAACGTCCGCCCGCCGCCCGCAACGCGACGCGCTGGCCGCGTCCCTCGAGCGACGCGGTCGCCGAGCCTTCGCTCGTGACTCCCGCTCCGCCTTCGATGCCGCCGCGTACACGCCACTCGCTCGAAGGCGCGCGGCGCTCGAGCGCCAGTTCGCCCGCGAGTCCGGCGGTCGGCGCCGCCGAGGTGCGATCCCAGGTGACGGACGCGAGCTCGATCGGCAGCGCGAGCGTCGTCGGCGGGTCCATGCGATTCGGGCAGGCGCAGTGGTAGCGCTCGCCGTCCACCGTGGCGGGAAGATCGGCGCGGCGGAAGCCGTCGGCGTTGAGGTCCGCCGACAGTGAAGGGCCGCGCCGTACGACGTGCAGGCCGAGCTGCGCGAGCGAGCGGTTCAAGTCCTCGCGGCCGGGAAGAATGGTGGTGGCGCCGAAGACGAGCTGGCGCGAGTGGACGAGCGTGGTGTCGAGGTCGAACGCGACGGCGGCGGGCTGCGCCGCAACGCCGGTGCATGTCGCGGCCAGACCGATCACGGTCAGGACGCCGAACAGGATGCGCATGAATGAACTCCCGGGCGGGCGCGCGTCGGCGCCCGCGTCTCACGGAACGAGGGGGGCGGCCGGTCGCCGCAGGGCGGCGCCGGGCGCGTGGATGCGGCCGCACGCCCGGGAAGGGCGACGGCCGGCTCTGCTCACACGCGTTCGGAGTTGGGAGGGCGCTCGGGAGAGGGCGTCGCGCGGTCGGAGGCGCGCAGCGCCGGCGCGGCGAAGCGCAGCTCGCGCGCGAAGCCGCGGAGCACGCAGGCGTGCGTCACCGCGACGAAGGGATCGAGCACCGGTGCCGCGTGCGTCCGGACGGGAGCGCGCCGGCAGGCGTTCGACACGCAGGTCTCGCCCGGCGTGGGCTCGGGCGCCCGTGCCGTGCTGCAGACTGCCGCAACCGGCTCGTGCTGGCAGCAGTCCCCTTCGCACGTGCACCGCGCGTCGATTCCGGTCTCGGCGCAGCAGCACCACGTGCTCGGCGCCTTCGCCGCGCGCGGCGCCAGTTCGAGCGCGCTCGTGCCGAAGACGGCGAGCACGAACGCGAGCAGCAGCGCGACGGCGGGACGCAGGAGCCGATTCATCGCGGCGCCGCCGGCAGGTAGAGCGTGCGCGCCTTGAGCTCGCGGTGATCGAGGCCCGCGGCGCGGTCCATGAGCGCGAGGCGCTCGGGCAGGCGCGGCGTGAACTTCCATTCGTCGGCACGGCCGCCGAGCGCGCGGAAGAAGCCCGCCCACTCGTCCCACCACGGGCTCATGCGGCGCGCGATCGGTTCGATCACGAGCACGCTCGCTCCGCCGCGGCGCCATTCCTCGACTCGCGCGGACAGTGCGTCGCGCTCGTCGTCGTCGAGTTCGTTGACCGCCCAGCCGAGCGTGACGAGCGTGTGCCCGGCCGCGGGCCGCGCGCGCAGCAGGTCGCCCGGGCGCGTCTTCGCGGTGATGCCGAAGGCTTCGGCGTTCCAGTTCGCCTCGCCGATCGCCCAGCGATTGCGATCCACGCCGTCGAGCGGCACGGAGCCACACGCGAGCGACGCGGCGAGCCCGACGACACCCGTGCCGCACCCGAGGTCGAGCACGTGCGTCGGCGAGGTCGCGGGAATCTCGAGCGCGCGCACGACGTGGTCGGCGACGAGGAAGTGCAGCGGCCCGTAGAAGAGCGCGAACGCCGCGCGCTTGCCCGCCGACTCGAGGTCGGCGCCGGCCTGCAGCCTGTCGCGGCGCTGCACGTAGACGGCGGACAGCGCTTCGAGCGCGCGTCGCACCTCGGGAAACGTGAGTGTCGCGAGGTGGCGCGCTTCGAGCGCGTCGAACCAGCGCGTGAAGGGCGTGTCGGAGGAAGTGAACATGTCGGCGCGCAGGATAGGGGAGACCGCCTGCCGTCGCACGCGACGCGGCATGCACCCAAAGGCGCATAGGAGCGCCGCTCGTTCGCGCCCACAATCAAGTGCACCCCCGGGCCTCGTGCCTGTTCCCGATCCGGAGTCCTCCGTGCGCCTCGCATCGATCGCATTACTCGCCCTGACGCTGCTGGCGCTTTGCGCCGCTCCCGCCGCCGCCTACTGGCCGAACGTGTCTTCCAACGCCGGGATCCCGATCGGCACCGCCGAGATGGAGGTGCTCCCTCGGCCCTCGATGCAGCCCGACGGCGAGGGCGGGCTCTTCGTGGCCTACAGCTGCTACGTCGCGGGCCAGTGGGACATCCGGGCGCAACACGTGCGCTTCGACGGCGTGCCGATGTGGGGCGCCGCCGGGGCCGTCGTGTGCGACGCTCCGGGCAATCAAGCGATGCCCTCGCTGTGCGTGGATCAGGGCGGTGGCGTGTTCGTCGTGTGGCGCGATCAGCGCGTGGGTGGGACGAGCGCGATCTACCTCCAGCACCTCGACGCGACCGGCACGACCCAGCTTCCGACGAACGGCACGCTGTTCCGGGGCTCGCTTGCCGATCTGTACCAGCTGCGCATCGTGGCCATGCCCGCGCAGCCCATGTGCGCGTGGGTCGTCTGGGGCACGAACCAGCAGATCAAGGCGAATCAGTGGATCGATCCCATGCGCGCATTCACCACGGACGTGACGATCTGCAGCGCGGCGAACGAGCGGATCCTGACCGACGTGGTCGCGGACGAGAACGGCGCCGTCTGGGCCGCGTGGCGGGACGAACGTTCGGGCATCGGCCAGCCCTACGTGCAGTCGGTGGACTGGAGCGGCAATCCGGTGCTGGACGCGAACGGCGAGCTGCTCGCATCGGTGAGCTCGCTCTGGCTGGGTGACGGACCCTACCTGCAGATGGAAGGCGACTACTCCGTGCTCGCCGTGTATTCGATGGAGGGCGAGTTGTGGGCGCAGCGGCTTTCGGCCACCGCGACACTCTGGTCGCGCCACGACCTCCTCAACTCGACCGACGTCGCCAATCTCCTGATCGCGTCCGACGGCTTCGACGGCATCGTGGCGGTGTTCGGAACGACGACGCGGCGCGCCGCCCGCATCACGTCCGGTGGCACGAGCCGCTGGGGACGCACACCGATCGATCTGCTCATCGGGACGCCCGAGTGGAACGACGACCTCACGCTCGTGCCCGACTTCGCGGGCGGAGCGTTCTGCTTTTATCGCCCGAGCGGCGGCGGAGGGCTGTGGGCCCAGCACGTGACCGGGATCGGCGCGTTGCCGTGGGGAAGCGCGGGGCGGCTCGTCGCCGATCCCGCGATGCCGGCCATGCTGCCCTTCGCCGTGCACGACGGGCGTGGCGGTTCGCTGCTCTGCTGGCACCGGATTCCCGACGGCATTCCGGTCGCTCAGCGGCTCGATCGGTACGGCGAACTGGGAGACGCCGAGCCCTCGATCTTCCGCGTGCGCGACGTCGCGGCGGACCAGGGCGGGCAGGTCGTGGTCGAGTGGCGTGCGTCCTACCTCGACGCGCCGGCGTCGGAGCGTCGCGTCACGAGCTACAGCCTGTGGCGCCGCGTTCCCGTGGCGCTCGCGCAGCAATGGCTGGCGAACGGCGAAGCGAGCGAGGCGCCGGCGGCCGCGGCGCGCGTCTCGGGCCTCCGGGCGCTGCGTCAGGCCGGTGGGCCGGCGAACTGGTACGAGTGGATCGGTTCGTCTCCGGCGCGCGCGGGAATGTCCTACTACAGTGCCGTCGTGCCGACGACGACGGACTCCATGCCGGGATCGAATCCGTTCACCTACTTCATGGTGAGCGCGGAGCGCGACGGTGGCGCCGAATACTGGAACAGCGCGGCGGCCACCGGATATTCCGTGGACAACCTCGCGCCCTACGCACCGGGGGCGCTGCTCGCGCAGTCGCTGCCCGTGGGCGCACGGTTGAGCTGGGCGCGCAACGGCGAGGCCGACTTCGCGCGTTACCGCATCTTCGCAGGCGCCGATCCCGCGTTCGTGCCGAGCGACGTGACGCTGCTCGCCGAGCAGGCGGACACGGGTTACGTGGACGTCTTCGCGCGCCCCGGGCTCACGTACAAGGTCGTGGCGCTCGATGTGCACGGGAACCCGTCCGTGCCGGCGGTCGCCCGGCTCGCGGGCGCTCTCGATGCGCCGCCGCATGCCGGTGGCGCGTTCGCGCTGGGTGCGCCGTTGCCGAACCCCGCGCGCGAGCGCGCTTCGTTCTCGCTCGTGCTTCCCGGCGAGGCCGAGGTCGCGATCGAGCTGTTCGACGCGGGCGGACGGCGCGTGAGCGTGACCCGATGCGGCGCGCTCGCCGCCGGCGTGCACACCTTGACCGCACCGCTGAAGAACGAACGTGGCGTGGCGCTCGCGAACGGCGTCTATCTGGCGCGCGTGACGACGCCGTTCGGGACGCGCGTGCGGCGGGTCGCCGTCCTGCGGTGAGGGCGACAGCGCGAGTGTGCGTGGGCTAGGTTGCGCGCATGACTCGTGCTCTCGCCGCCGTCTTCGATCTCGACGGCACGCTGGTGGACAACATGACGTACCACGGTGACTCGTGGGTCGCGCTCGCGCGGCGGCTGGGCTCGGCCGCGACGCGCGAGGACTTCGAGTTGCGCTGGGCGGGCAAGACCGCGCGCGAGATCTTTCCCGCGCTGCTCGGGCGCGACGTGCCGGAAGCGGAAGCCGCGGCGCTCGAGCACGAGAAGGAGTCCGCGTACCGCGCGGCCTACGCGCCGCACCTGGCGCCGCTGGCCGGCTTGGGCGCGTTCCTGGACCGGCTCGACGCGGCGGGCGTGAAGCTCGCGATCGCGAGCGCGGCTCCGGTCGAGAACCGCGACTTCGTGCTCGAAGGGCTCGGGCTCGCTGGGCGCTTCGTGGCGCTCGCCACGCCGGGACCGGGCGTGCGCGGAAAGCCGCACCCCGATCTCTTCGTGCGCGCGGCCGAACTGGCCGGCGTGCCGTGCGAGCGGTGCGTGGCGTTCGAGGACGCGGTGAACGGCGTGCTCGCGGCGCGCGCGGCGGGCATGGCGGTCGTCGGCGTGCGCACGGCCGCGAGCGACGCGGCGCTGCGCGAGGCCGGCGCGTTCACGACGATCGCCGACTACGCGGCGCTCACGCCGGAGCTCGAAGCCGCGCTGTTCGGCTGACGCGGCGCGAGGCCGCGCTCGGTCAGCCCAGCATCTTCGCGATCACCTCGTAGCGGTGGCGGAAGATGCCGTCGAGCATCGGGCGCACGAGCAGCGCGTGCGCGGGATGCGACAGCGGCGCGAGCGGCAGCCGGTACTCGACGCGGTCCTCCATGCGCGTCCCCGCGCCCTCGGCGCGGAACGTGTGGTGGTGGACCCACTTCGCGTACGGACCCTGCAGCTGCGTGTCCACGAACTCGACGCCCGGCCGCCAGCGGTCGATGCGCGTGAGCCACTTCATGGGAATACCCTGCAGCTTGATGCGGTATTCGATCAGCGTGCCGTCGTGCATCGCGATGGGCATGGGCGTCCGGATGTCGAAGCCCAGGTGCGGCGGCGTGATGCGTTCGAGATTGCGCGCGTCCGAAAAGAACGCGAAGGTCTCCTCCAGCGGGCGCGGCACGTACTGTGTGGTCGTGAGCACGAAGCCGGCGCCGTCGGGACGGATGACGGGAGCGGGCGAAGTCGGCGTGGCGGTCGGGGCGTCGTTCATGAAAGAGTCTCCGGGTGCGCGGCGTTCGATGCGGGTGCCGCGCCCGGGTTGTGGGTCATTTCCCGCGCGGCCGAAGGGCAGCCGGAATGGGAGAGCCTCGGACGATGGATCGGATCGATCTCACGCAGTGGATCGCGCTCGCGGCCGCGCTCGGCCTGGCGAGCGGCGTGCGGCTCTACGCTGTGCTGCTCGTGCTCGGACTGGTCGGGCGCTACGACCTCGCACCGCTGCCGCACGCGTTCGCGCCGCTGTCGCATCCGCTCGTGCTCGGCGCCGCGGCGTTCATGGTCCTCGTCGAACTGCTCGCGGACAAGATTCCCGCGGTCGACACGTTGTGGGATTCGGTGCACACGTTCATCCGCATTCCCGCCGGTGCGGCCCTCGCCGCAGCCGTGTTCGGCGGCGCGCCCACCGAGTGGACGATCGCCGCGGGCATCCTCGGCGGATCGCTCGCCGCGACGAGCCACTTCGCCAAGGCCGGCACGCGCGTGGCGGTGAACACCTCGCCCGAGCCGCTGTCGAACTTCCTGGTTTCGACGCTCGAGGACTTCGGCGTCGGCGGGCTGCTGTGGCTCGCGTTCGCGCATCCGTGGGTGGCGATCGCCGCGGTCGCGATCTGCGTCGTGCTCGCCCTCGTGCTGCTGCACGCGCTCGTGAAGCTCGTGCGCGGCGGCGTCCGGCGGTTGTTCCCGCCCCGGGGCGAGGCGGGCGAGGGCTCGCGCGGACCGGCACGCTGACGCGGAAGCCCCCGCGCGGGTAGGATGCGCGCCATGGCGCATCCCCTTTCCGACGCACGCTTCCTCCAGTCCGCCTCCGACGTCCGGCAACTCGGCCCCTGTCACGCCGAGGTCGCGTTCGTCGGACGGTCGAACGTGGGCAAGAGTTCGCTGCTCAACGCGCTCGTCCACCAGAAGACGCTCGCGCGCGTCTCACGCACGCCGGGCCGCACGCGGCTCATCAACGTCTTCACGGTCGGCGAACCCGACCGCTGGATCGTGGACCTGCCCGGCTACGGCCACGCCTCGGGCCCGAAGCACGAGCGCGACGAGTGGCAGGGGATGATCGAGCGCTACCTTTCGAAGCGTCCGAGCCTGCGCATGGTGTTCGTGCTCATCGACGCCGAGATCGGACCGACGCCGCTCGACGGGCAGATGCTCGAGTGGCTCGTGTCGCGCCGCCTGCCCGCGGTCGTGGTCGCGAACAAGTTCGACAAGGTGAAGCCCAGCCGCCGCGAAACGCAGGTGCGCGGCATCGCCGAAGCGCTCGGCCGGCGGCCCGAGGCCATGGCCTGGGTGAGCGCGGCCAAGGGCACCGGGATTCCCGAACTGCGCTCGGTCGTCGCTTCGCTGCTCTCGTCGGACTGAGCGGGTTTTCACACGCGAATCGCGCGAGTCGCGTGGTAACTTGCCCGCCCCTCGCGCCGCGGCCGACGCGCGCGGGAGCGCTCCCTGAAGTCGCGAGAACCCTTCCGAGGATGACCCCCACGATGCGTTCGCCTTCGCACGTCCTGCCGCGCCTTCGTCGCGCGGCGCTCGCCGCGGTGCTGGCCGTCGCCGGCTTCGCCGCTCTCGTCTCCACCGCCTCCGCCGATCCGCGCCCGCGCGACGTGCTGGACGCCGCTCGGCTGCGGCTCGCGCTGCAGAAGCTGCAGGTGACGGGCACCGCGCTCTTCGTGGCGGCGCACCCCGACGACGAGAACACGGCGATGCTCGCGTATCTCTCGAGCGGCCGAAAAGTGCGCACGGGCTACCTGTCGATGACGCGCGGCGACGGCGGGCAGAACCTGATCGGCACCGAGATCGGCGAGCAGCTGGGACTCATCCGCACGAACGAACTGCTCGGCGCGCGTCGCGTGGACGGCGCGGAGCAGTTCTTCACGCGCGCGCTCGACTTCGGCTACAGCAAGAATCCCGAAGAGACGTTCGCGTTCTGGGGTCGCGAGCGCATCCTCGCCGACGCCGTGTACGTGATCCGGCGCTTCCGCCCGGACCTGATCGTCACGCGCTTCCCGACGGACGGCGGCGGCGGGCACGGGCACCACACCGCTTCGGCGATCCTCGCGGAAGAAGCGTTCGCGGCCGCGGCCGATCCCGCGCGCTTTCCCGAGCAGCTCGCGAGCGTGAAGCCGTGGCAGGCGAAGCGTCTCGTGTGGAACGCGTTCCGGTTCGGCAACGCCGGCCCCGACACGACGCCGGGCCGCATCCGCGTGGACGTCGGCGCGTACCAGCCGTTGCTCGGCCGCTCGTACACCGAGATCGCGGGCGAGAGCCGCAGCATGCACAAGTCGCAGGGCTTCGGATCCGCCGAGCGCCGCGGCGAGTTCGTGAACACGTTCGAGCATCGCCTGGGCGATCGCGCGAAGGACGACCTGTTCGAGGGCGTCGACCTGACGTGGGCGCGCTTCCCGAACGGCGCGAAGGTCGCCACGCTGCTGCGCGAAGCCGAGACGACGTTCGATCCCGCGAAGCCCGAGGCGCTGCTGCCCGTGCTGCTGCGCGCGCGCGCCGCGATGGCGGCGTGCGGCGACGACCCGATGATCGCGGTCAAGCGCGCCGAGCTCATGGAAGTGATCCGGTCGTGCGCCGGGCTGTGGATGGAGGCGATCGCCTCGAAGCCCACGGCCGTGCCGGGCGGCAAGGTGCGCGTCGTGACGAGCGTGCTCGACCGCAGCCCGGCCGCGCTCACCCTCACGAAGGTCGAGATCGTGAACGGTCCGGCGAGCGCGCGCGGAGCGCGCGTCCTTTCGCGCAACGTCGCGGCGAACGACACGCTGCAGGCGCCGGTCTCGCCGAACGCGCCGCTCACGCAGCCGTGGTGGCTCGCGCAGCCCGGCGACAAGGGCGCGTTCTCGGTGCCCGAGCAGCGCCTGGTCGGCGATCCCGAGAGCGCGCCCGCGATGCTCGCGCGCTTCACGCTCACGAGCGGCGGCGAGATGCTCGAGTACGAAGTGCCCGTCGTCTCGCGCTCCGTGGACCCGGTGCTCGGCGAGCGCTACCGCGCGCTCGAAGTGATCCCGCCGGTCACGTCGCGCTTCGAGCAGGGCGCCTACCTGTTCGCCGACGGCGGCCCGCGCGAGGTGCGCGTCGTCGTCGAGTCGTCGCTCGACCCGGTCGCCGCGCGCGTGCGGCTCGCGCTGCCCGAAGGCTGGCGCGCGGAGCCGCCGGTGCGCGCCGTGGCGATCGCGGCGCAGGGCGACACGACGCTCGCGTTCCGCGTGACGCCGCCCGCGGCGAGCGCCGCGGCGCCGGTGACCGTGCGCTGCCTCGTCGAGACCGACGGCGCGACGTACGACCGCCGCCTCGTGCGCATCGATCACGAACACATTCCCGTGCAGACGCTGCTGCCGGTCGCCGAGGCGAAGCTCGTGCGCGCCGACGTGAAGCACGCCGGCACGCAGGTCGGCTACGTGATGGGCTCCGGCGACGCCGTGCCCGCCGCGCTGCAGCAGATGGGCTTCGCCGTGACGCTGCTCACCGACGCGGACGTCGAGGAGGGCGACCTGTCGCGCTTCGAGTCCGTCGTGATCGGCGTGCGCGCCTACAACACGCGGCCGCGCCTGCTCGCGCACCAGGACCGGCTGCTCGCGTACGCCGCCGCCGGCGGACGGCTCGTCGTGCAGTACCAGACCGCCGACGGCTCGTTCGACAACAAGCTCGGGCCGCTGCCGTTCAAGATCTCGCGCGAGCGCGTGACGACCGAAGAGGCCGAGATGCGCGTGCTGAAGCCCGCGCATCCGCTGCTCAGCACGCCGAACGCGATCGGCGCCGGCGACTTTTCCGGCTGGGTGCAGGAGCGCGGGCTGTACTTCGCACAGCCGTACGACGCGGGCTACGACGCGGTCTTCGGCGCGAATGATCCCGGCGAGCCGTCGCGTGACGGCGGACTGCTCTACGCGAAGGTCGGCAAGGGCTCGTACGTCTACACCGGGCTCGCGTTCTTCCGGCAGCTGCCCGCGGGCGTGCCGGGCGCGTACCGGTTGTTCGCCAACCTCGTGAGCCCCGAGCGCAAGTGAGCGCGCTCGACTGGGTCGTGCTGCTCGGCGCCCTCGCCACGTTCGTCGGATACGGCGTGTGGCGCGGGCGCGGACAGCACGACCTGAAGGGCTACCTGCTCGCCGGGCGCAGCATGCCGGGCTGGGCCGTGGCGCTGTCGGTCATGGCCACGCAGGCGAGCGCGATCACGTTCCTGTCCACGCCGGGGCAGGGCTACGCCGACGGCCTGCGCTTCGTGCAGTTCTACTTCGGGCTGCCGTTGGCGATGATCGTGCTGTGCGTGACCGTCGTGCCGATCTTCCATCGGCTCGGCGTGTACACGGCG
This sequence comes from Candidatus Eiseniibacteriota bacterium, assembly GCA_016710095.1. GTDB lineage: Bacteria > Eisenbacteria > RBG-16-71-46 > RBG-16-71-46 > RBG-16-71-46 > CAIXRL01. Next base: position 41,939 of record JADJLL010000002.1, read on the forward strand.
TACGAGTACCTCGAGTCGCGCTTCGACGGGAAGACGCGCTCGCTCGCGGCCGGACTGTTCCTCGTGCAGCGCGGGCTCGCGGCGGGTCTCACGATCTACGCGCCGTCGCTCGTGCTGTCGGTCGTGCTCGGCTGGGACGTGCGGGCGACGTGCGCGCTGATCGGCGCGCTCGTGGTGATCTACACGGCCACCGGCGGCAGCCGCGCGGTGGGGCACACGCAGGTGCTGCAGTTCGGGATCATCCTCGGCACGATGGCCGTCGCGTTCCTGATGGTCGTGCGCTCGCTGCCCGAGGGCGTGGGCTTCTCCGACGCGCTCGCCGTGGCGGGCCGGCTCGGCAAGCTGCACGCGGTCGAGACGAAGTTCGATCCGAACGACCGCTACAACCTGTGGTCGGGCCTGATCGGCGGCTTCTTCCTGCAGCTCGCGTACTTCGGCACCGACCAGTCGCAGGTCGGGCGCTACCTGACCGGGCAGTCGGTCGCCGAGAGCCGCAAGGGGCTGATCGCGAACGGCGTGCTCAAGATCCCGATGCAGTTCCTGATCCTGCTGCTCGGCGTGACGGTGTTCGTGTTCCACCTCTTCGTGCCCGCGCCGGTGTTCTTCCAGCCGCGCGAGAGCGCGAAGCTCGCGAGCGGCGCGCACGCCGCGGAATACGGCGCGATCGCCGCGCGTCACGACGCCGCGTGGGCGGAGCGCCGCGACGGCGCCGAGGCGCTCGTGCAGGCGCTGCGCGCGAAGGACGACGGCGCGGCGGGCGCCGCCACGCAGGTGGTGCGCGACGCGCAGGCGCGCATGTCGGAGGCGCGCACGGACGTCGTCGGGCTGCTCAAGCGCACGGTGCCCGGCGCGCAGACGAACGACACGAACTACGTGTTCCTCGAGTTCGTGCTCAAGTTCCTGCCCGCAGGGCTCGTCGGGCTCGTGCTCGCGGCGCTGTTCGCGGCGTCCATGAACTCGACCTCGGCCGAGCTTTCCGCGCTCACCTCCACGACGGTCGTGGACGTGCTGCGGCGGCTGCCCGGCCACGTGTCGGACGAGCGCCGCGACGTGTGGACGTCGCGCGTCGTGACGGTCGTGTGGGCGGCGTTCGCCGTGGGCTTCGCGCAGTGGGCGAGCGGGCTCGGCACGCTGATCGAGGCCGTGAACATTTTGGGCTCGCTCTTCTACGGCACGATCCTCGGGATCTTCCTGTGCGCGTTCTACCTCAAGCGCGTCGGCGGGCACGCCGTGTTCGCGGGCGCGATCGTGGCCGAGGCCGTGGTCGTCGCGTGCTTCACGAGCACGAAGATCTCGTTCCTCTGGTACAACCTGATCGGGTGCGCGCTCGTGATGATCGTCGCGACCGTGCTGTCGGTCGTGTGGCCGCGACGGGAGAGCGCGAGTACGAGTGCGACCGCCGCCTGATCCGGGGAGCCGCGCGGCACGAATGACGAAGGCCCGCGAGGAGTGCGAACCTCGCGGGCCTTCTGTTCGTTTCGGAAGCGCGTGAGCCTTACTTCGCGGTCTTCCACTCGGCGACGAGCTTCTCGAGCGCCGAGGTGTCCGGCTTGTCGGGGCTCGCCTTGCCGGCGGCGACGGCGGCTTCGCCCGCGGCGATCGCTTCCTTCTTCTTGCCTTCCTTCATGAGCCAGCGCGCCTGCAGGCCGAGCGTCGAGTAGTTCTTCTGGATCGCGACGGCCTGCTCCATCCAGACGCGCGCTTCGGCGAGCGCCTGATCGTTGTCCATGCACCAGCGGGCGGCCTGCACTCGTGTGCGGAAGTCGTCGGGCTTGGCCTTGGCGATGGCGTCACGGCACGACGCGAGCACCGCGGCGTTCACGTCCACCGAGATCGGCACGGCGACGCGCATCTTCTCCCAGCGCAGGACCAGGTTGCCCGAGTTCGGCATCGCGGTCGTGCCGTTCGGCATGAGGCCGTCGAACGAGTACGACAGCCACTCCTCCATCGGCGCGGCTTCGGGCTTCACCTTCACCGTGAGCACGTTCTTCTCGGCCTTGTAGCCGTACGCGCCCCAGAGTTCCTTGTCGGTGTTGAGCGCGATCGTCCACTCGGTCTCGCCCGGGATCGCGATGAGCGCGTACGTGCCGGCCGCGAGCTTCTGGCCGCCGAACGTGATCTCGCTCGTCGTGGTGAGCGTGGTCGCCTCGTTCGCGCCCGCGCGCCACGGCTGGCCGTTCGGCACGAGCGTGCCCCACACCGCGCGGCCCTTCACGCCGGGACGGCTGTACGTGATCGTGATGTCGGTGACGCCGAGCGTCTGCGAGATCGTGGCGTTCGGGCTGATGCGCGGCAGCTTGAGCTGCGCGGAAGCGGGCGTGGCGGAAGCGAGCGTCAGCGCGGCGAGGCCGAGCGTGAGGACTGCGGTGCGGATGCGCATGAGTGGGGATCTCCATGGGATGGACCGTGCGATCGGTGGGCGCAGCGGGCGGCAGACTACTCGCGGTCCGGCCGTGTGTTCAACGCCGGGAAGCCAGCATGACGAACACTTGTCGAAAGCCGGTCGAAAGCTCGGCGCGGCCGCGGCGGCCCGGTCAGAGGGGAGAGGAGTCGTTCTGCTCGTCGGTCACGAGTACCCGGCCGTCGGTCGAGAAGCGGCCGAGCGCGCGGAAGAACGCGCGGACCTGTGCGGATTCCCGGAGGATCGCGGTCAAAGCGCGGCTCGTCGTGAAGAACGCGACCTCGACGTCGTCGCCTCGGAAGTGCGCGGTGGCGAAGAGGGCGCCGAACGCGATCTGTCCGGCGGTGGTTCCGGCGGCGTCCGGATGCTCCGCCGCGAACGCCTCGAGCGTCGCGTCGGGTGGGAAGCGGAAGGTCAGCTCCAGCTCCGTGCTCGCATGCCCGGCGGCGACGGCGAGCAGCGTCTCCGCGCGGAACTCGGGGCACGGCTCGAGGCGCGAGGAGACGTTCGCGACGAACGCATCGAGATCCCGGGGCGAGACCAGGAGCGAGAAGGTCAGTGAGTCGGCCACGGGCGCCTCGCGTTCGAATGGACCCCGTTCGCCGGGAGGTCGCGAACGTCCGTGCTCACGGTCGAACGGCCGGGAGCAGGGCGTGCGCGCGCAAGGAATCCGCGAGCTCGGCGGTGAACCGCAGCGCTCCGGTCTCGTTCAGGTGCGAGGCGTCGCGGTAGAGCGAAGGGTCGGCCCACTGCGGCTGCGCGCTCGAGGACAAGTCGAGGAAGCGCACGCCGTGGCGGGCGAAGACCTGCTCGAGCTCCTGCCCATCGAGGCGTTCGCGCGCGATCGCGGCTTCCGCGCGCACGAAACGCGGCGAGCGCACCGCGACCACCGTCACGCCGCGCGCGTGCAGCGCGCCGATCGCGCGCGCGAGGAAGCGCAGCTTGAGCGTGTCCAGGTCGGCGCGCGCGCCGGGCACGCCCACGGCTTCGCGCTCGACGTCGGCCGGACTCATGGCGCCGAGCAGCGGCAGGAATCCGGCACGTGGCGCGGCATCCTGTCCGCGATGCGCCGCGACGAGGCGCAGCACCATCGAGTTGAACGGATAGATGCGCGACAGCAGCCGCACGGGTTCCCAGTGCGAGCGCAGCCCCACGAGCTCGCGCGCGACGGGCTCGGAGTGCGCCCAGGGCAGGAAGCACGAGAGCCGGTCGAGGATCTCCGGCGTGCGCACGAGCATCGGGTCCACGTCCATGATCCACAGGGACGGCGTGTAGTGGTTCAGCAGGATGCCGGCGGTGCCGTACTCGTACGCCGCGCCCCACGAGCCGTCGCGCCCGAGGTTGAAGACCGGCGCGCCGAGGTCCGCGCCGAGCGAGTCGGACACGTAATGATGCGAGGCGCGCGAGGCGCCGCACACGATCACCGGCGCGCGCATCGTCCACGCGTGGCCGAGCACGTCGCCGTCGGTGGGATTGGCGGACGCGCGGAACAGCCGTTCGAGCCCCGCGCCGATCGCGCGGTCGAGCACGAACAGCAGGGCGGTCATCGCGAGCAGGGAGAGCAGGAGTTTTCGCATCAGAACTGGAAGTAGATGAACTGGCCGCCGTCGACGACGCCGATGAGCAGCAGGAGGAGCACGACGCTCGCGTACGCGAGCCAGCGTGCCGGCTTCAGGCGGGGCAGGAAGAACCGCGAGTAGAACCCCAGCTCGGTGCAGGTCTCGACCGCGAGCAGCACGGCGATCCCGAACGCGCCGTACGCGAGCTGCGCGCCGTTGCCGGGAAAGAACCGCGCGGCGTCGAAGTTCGTGAAGATCGCGCGGTAGACGTGCAGCGCGTCGGACACGCTGGCGGCGCGGAACAGCACCCACGAGAGCGTCACGATCACGAACGTGCACGCCACCTGCAGCACGTGTGACAGCCTGCCCGGGCGCACGAACAGCGGCGCGTATCGGTCGAGGATGTTCTGCGCGAGCAGGAACACGCCGTGCCAGATGCCCCAGATCACGAACGTCCAGTTCGCGCCGTGCCAGATGCCGCTCACGAGGAAGACCGTGAAGATGTTCTGGTTCGTCTTCCAGAACCCGGAGCGGTTGCCGCCGAGGGGGATGTACACGTAGTCGCGGAACCACGTGGACAGCGAGATGTGCCAGCGGCTCCAGAAGTCGGCGATCGAGGTCGCGAAGTACGGACGGCGGAAGTTGCGCAGCAGGTCGATGCCCATGACCTGCGCCGTGCCGCTCGCGATGTCGGAGTACGCCGAGAAGTCGCAGTAGATCTGGAACGTGAAGAAGAGCGTCGCGAGCAGCAGCGTGCTGCCCACGTGCTGGTCGGGGTGCGAGTAGATCGTGTCCACGTACACGGCAAGCCGGTCCGCGACGACCACCTTCTTGAACAGGCCCCACAAGATGCGTGCGAGCCCTTCGCGCACGCGGGCGTACTCGAACACGACCGTGCGCTCGAACTGCGGGATCAGGTGCCAGGCGCGCTCGATCGGGCCGGCGATGAGCTTGGGGAAGTACACGATGAACAGCAGCAGCCGCGCGTAGTCGCGTTCGGCCGGGTACTTCCGGTAGTACACGTCGGTCGTGTAGCTGATCGCCTCGAACGTGTAGAACGAGATGCCGGCGGGCAGGATCAGCCGCAGCGCGGGCGCGTCCACCGGGAAACCGGCCGCCTGCATGACGCCCGCCCAGCTGTCCATGAAGAAGTCGAAGTACTTGAAGACGAACAGCGCGCCGAAGTTGGTGACGTAGCTGAAGGCGAGCAGGCCGCGCCGGGCACGCGCGTCGTCCACGACCGCGAGGCGGCGGGCGACGAAGTAGTCGATGGTCGTCGAGTACAGGATCAGCAGGATGAAGACCGGCGACCAGTACATGTAGAAGACGAGGCTGGCGACCAGCAGCCACGTCTTGCGCAGCCGTGGGGGGATCGCGAAGAACGGCCCCACGACCGCGAGGAAGAAGAAGAGGTAGTCGAGTGAGTTGAAGCGCATGACGAGAGCCTAACATCCGGCCCGCGTTCGTGCGCGAATCCACCGCGCTCGGGGGTGCTCCTTGCCGCGGCTACTCGGGCTTGCCGGTCTCCACGAAGCGCTTCGCGCGGGCGAACTGGATGCCGAGCACGCCGTCCACCGGCCGGGCGAGCGCGCCGATGCCGCCGGGCATGTAGCCGCCGACCATGTAGTCGAACGTGACGCGCGTGCCGTCGTCTCCGCCCTTGAGCGTGAACGTCATCGCGCCGCTGGCCGCGAGTCCCTGCAGGGGGCCGAGCCCACCCGCGAGGCGCAGCTGCTTGCCCGGGTCGGCGTACACGACCGTCATGTGCTGCACCGAGCCGTTCGGGAGCTTCTCGCAGAAGCAGCCGCCCGCGCGCGGATCGAGCGAGAGGTTCGCCGCCTGGCCCGACCACGTGTGGTTGCCGTCCCACCACGAGCCGACCTTCACGAGTGCCGCGTAAACGTCGGCGGCCGGCGCATGGAAGACCGCCTCGTGGTGCACGAGGAAGCCCGCGGCCGAACTGTCGGCGACGGCGGCATGAGCCGCGCCGGGCGCGACGAGAGCGCAGGCCGCGAGGAACGCGGCGGTCGGGAGGAGCGTGCGGAGTCGCATGGGGGCGGCCTTTCGCAGGGAGCGAGTGGGAGGGCGCATGTACCCGGCGAGGATGGTCGGCGGGCGACTGCCACGAAAGGGGAAAGTGACCAGCGCGGCCCGGCTCTCTCAGTCCGCCGCCGTCACGCCCGTCCGGCGCTTCTCGTACGCGCGGTACTGCAGCGCCTCGGCGAGCATCGCCGCGGTCAGGCGCGTCGCGCCCGCGAGGTCGGCGATCGTGCGGGCCACGCGCAGCGCGCGGTGCACGGCGCGCGCGCTCATGCCGCCGCGGTCCATCGCGTCGGCGACCAGGCGCTCGCCGTCGGCGTCGAGCGCCGCGTGTTCGCGCAGCGCGGCGTTGCCGAGCATCGCGTTGAGCGCGCCGCGTGTGCGCTGGCGCTCGCGCGCCTCGAGCACGCGCTCGCGCACGCGCGCGCTGGGCTCGCCGGGCGTCGCGGCGAGCAGCTCGGCGGACGTGAGCGAGGGCACCTCGACCTGCAGGTCGAGCCGGTCGAGCACCGGGCCGCTCACGCGCGTGGCATGACGCGCGAGGTCGGAGTTCGTGCAGCGGCACCCGCGTTTGGAATGCCCGAGCCAACCGCATCCGCAGGGGTTCATCGCCGCCGCGATGAGCGGCCGCGCGGGAAAGCGCACGTGGCCGCTCGCGCGCGCGAGATCGACGGTTCCGGTTTCGAGCGGCTCGCGCAGCGCGTCGAGCAGCGTGCGCGGGTACTCCGCGAGCTCGTCCAGGAAGAGCACGCCGTGATGCGCGAGCGACAGCTCGCCCGGGCGCGGTGGCGCGCCGCCGCCGATCAGGCCCGCGCGCGACAGCGAATGATGCGGCGCGCGGAACGGCCGCTCGCGCATGAGCCCGCTTCCCGGGCGGCGCAGCCCGGCGACCGAGTGCAGCCGCGTCACGGTCAGCGCCTCGGCGCTCGTGAGCGGCGGCAGGATGCCGGGAAGCCGGCGCGCGAGCATGGACTTGCCCGCGCCGGGCGGGCCCACGAGCAGCAGGTGATGCCCGCCGGCCGCGGCCAGCTCGAGCGCGCGCCTCGCGATCGTCTGCCCGCGCACGTCCGCGAGATCGTCGGCCGTGGCGCGTGAGTCGTCCGGCGCCGCGGGCTGTGCGATGTCGAGCGGCTCGCCGCGCAGCCAGTCGCACGCCTCGCCGATCGTCTGCGCCGCGAGCACCTGCAGCCCTTCGACCAGCGCGGCCTCGCGCGCGGATTCCGCCGCGCACAGCAGTGTGCGCGCGCCCGCGCGCCACGCCGCCTCCGCGAGCGGCAGCGTGCCGCGCGTGCCGCGCAGCCGCCCGTCGAGTGCGACCTCGGCGAGCGCCGCGGTGCGCTCGAGTTTCTCGGGCGGCGCCTGGCCTGTGGCCACGAGCAGCCCGAGCGCGAGCGCGAGATCGGCCGCCGCGCCTTCCTTGCGGCGATCGGCGGGTGCGAGGTTCACGGTCACGCGCCGGTCGGGCGGCGACAGCCCGGCGTTGCGCAGCGCCGGCCACACGCGCTCACGCGCCTCGCGCGCCGACGTGTCGGGCAGTCCCACCATGACGAAGCCGGGCAGCCCAGGGCCCACGTCCACCTCGCAGTCCACCGCGAAGGCGTCGAGTCCCCAGAGCGCGGCCGTGCGGACGCGAGCGAGCATGCGGAGGTTCACCCGGGCGGGGGCGGGTCGAGCGCTGCACACTGCAAGCGCCGTGCGCGCGTCCCCGCCGCGCATTCGCACGCGGTTGCGTGCGGAACGCAAGCGAATCGCCGCCACGCGCGTGGACGAAACGCGCACGGCGGCGACGGTGGTGCGACCGCGCCTACTTCTTGGGTTTCGGCTGCGGCAGCAGCATGTCGAGCAGCAGTTCCCAGGGCTTGTCGGACCCACGCTGCCAGACGTGCACGTAGTAGCTCGAATCGACGTCGGCGCCGCGCGTGCGAACGAACGTGCCGTAGGTGTAGCCGAGATCGCCGCTCGCCGAGATGAACTGCGCGAGCGACATGAAGGTGCCACGCTCGTCGGCCTGCTCGGCCGCGACGTGCGCGGGGTCACGGCCTACGATCGGCACGGCGCCCTCGCGCAGCCGGCGATGATCCGATGCGGCATAGCGCTGCAGCGCGCCGGCGACGCCCGAGTCGCCCGCGAACTTCGCGAACGCGACGTCGGTCTGCCACAGCGTCTGGCGACGCGCGAGCGGACCACGTCCCGACGAGGGCACCGGGGCGAACTTCGAAGCGAACACGTCGACCGAGTCGACCGCCGGGCGCGCGTGCGAGACGCCCGCGTCGAGCGCGACCTTCCACGAGCCGTCGCTCATGCGCTTCCACATCGAGACGTAGGTGCCCCACGCGACGGCGGGCTTGTTCGCGATCTCGTGCCACGCCCACGGGCCGACCGAGAGCGCGAGGTCGTTGCTCGAGGACAGCACCACGCGCTCGGGCATCCACGCGAGCAGCGCGGGCGACACCGAAGTCGCGGTGATCGCCTTGGGGCCGTTGACCGGTCCCGGCCGGAAGAGCACCGCGGTCGGTGCGAGGTACGTGAGGAACGCGTCGCGCGGGGCGCGAGGCCGGCTTGCGCTTCTTCTTCGACGTGGCGGCGGGCGCGACCGCCGCGCCCGCGAACAGGGCGGCGGCGACGACCAGCGGGAGCCAGCGCATGAGCTTCACGGGAGATCCTCCGGGCTTCTCTGGGGAGTCACGGCGTCCCGGGGACGGATAACACCGAATGCGCCCTTCTGGCGAGTCCCCTGCACGGACGGGGCCGGGCCGTCGACGGGCGCGGTATTGCGAAACGCGACGGACCGTTCGCATCTCGCACGATGCGGCTCTCTCAAGTGGCGGAATGCTCAAGCCCGAAGGGGCCGCTTCCGAAAACGGGGAGGTCCGACTCTCCCTCCCTCGGAGAAAGCCCCCGTGTACGCGTCCATCGCTCGTTACTTGAAGCGACATCGCACGCGATTGGCGGAAGCCATCGCGTCACCGCTCGAAGTTTCGCTCGGCCACGAGTCCGCACTCGAAGAAGCGCGCGGCTTCGTGGACGGGCTCGAACATGCGTTCCGATCGCCCGACTCGACCGCCTTCCTTCAGCAGGTGCGCGGCGCGGTGGAGCGGTGGTCGTCGAGCGGTGTGCCTCGCGGCGCGGTCGGTCAGGCGCTCGTCGCCCTGATCCGCGCGCAAGGCCGGCAGACGACGCGGCAGGGCGCGCAGGGCTGGGGCGCGGAACTCGCGCCGATCCTCGAGTTCATTCCCGCGCCGATGGTGTTCGTGGACGCGGACACGCGCATCACCAGCGCGAACGCGGCGTTCCGCGAGCTCGCGCAGGAGCGCGGCGACGTGCTGCTGGGCATGCGGTTGCCGGAACTTCTCGCGGGCGAGCCGCGCTGCTGCGATCGCGAGGACGGCCACACCAGCGAAGCGCTCGAACTCGACCGCGTGCGCCTGCGCATCCGGCCCGAGCGCGAACTCATGGTGTCGCGCGTGCCGTTCGCGCCCAACGGAACGCTGTGCGGGTGGTTCGTGAGTTTCTCGGCCGACGCTTCGCAGGCGATCGCCGACGCGACGCTCGCCGACATGCTCGATCGCGAGAAGCGCCAGAAGGAGAAGTTCGCCGCGCTGCTCGAGGTGAGCCACGCGGTCGTGAACTCGCTCGACCTCAACACGATTCTCGGCACGATCGCCAAGCTCGTGCGACAGGTGATCCAGACGGACGAGTGCAGCGTGTTCCTGTTCGACGAGGCCGAGCAGGTGCTCGTGCCCGTCGTGTGCGACGCGCGCTCGTACATGGAAGAGATGATGGCCGTGCGCCTGAAGCTCGGCGAAGGCATCACGGGCATGGTGGCGCAGACCGGTCACGGCGAGATCGTGAACGACGCCGAGGCCGATCCGCGAGCCGTGACCGTGCCCGGCACGCCGCCGGAGCAGACGGCCCTGCTGTGCGTGCCGCTGCTCTCGCGCGACAAGGTCGTCGGCGTGATCACGCTCACGCGCATCGGGCCGCGCGGATTCCAGACGGAAGACCTCGAACTCGCGACGCTGTTCGCCGGCCAGTGCAGCGCGGCGATCGCGAACGCGCGGCTCTACGAAGACATGAAGGTCGCGTTCGACGAACTGCGCCAGACGCAGGCGCAGCTCGTGCAGTCGGCGAAGCTCAACGCGCTCGGCGAAATGGCCGGCGGCGTCGCGCACGACTTCAACAACATCCTCGCCGCGATCCTCGGACGTACGCAGCTGCTGCTGCAGACGTGCACGGACGGCGAAATGCGCCGCCAGCTCGGAGTGATCGAGCAGGCCGCGCTCGACGGCGCGCACACCGTGCGGCGCGTGCAGGAGTTCACGCGCGTGCGGCAGGACGAGCGCTTCGAGACGCTCGACATCAACCAGGTGCTGCTCGGCGTGCTCGAACTCACCCGACCCGCGTGGGAGACGGGCGCCAAGCGGCGCGGCGTTCAGGTGGACGTGCACCTCGAGCTGCAGGCGAACCTGCCCACCGCGGGCAACGGCTCCGAGCTGCGCGAAGTGTTCACGAACCTCGTGCTCAACGCGCTCGACGCCATGCCGGAAGGTGGCGGTCTCTGGATCACGTCCGAGAACGGCCACGATTCCGTGCGCGTGCAGGTGCGCGACTCCGGCGTCGGCATGGACGAGGAGACGCGGGCGAAGATCTTCGACCCGTTCTTCACGACCAAGGAGATCAAGGGCACCGGCCTCGGCCTGTCGGTCGCCTACGGCATCGTGTCGCGTCACCGCGGCTCGATCGAAGTGCAGAGCGAGCCGGGCGTCGGCACGGTGTTCACGCTCGAGTTCCCCTCGGGCGCGATCGAGTCGGAGTCGCAGGCCGCGGATTCCACGATGGCGCCCGAGTCGCGCCGCGTGCTCGTCGTGGACGACGAACAGACGGTGCTCGAGGTGCTCGTGGACCTGCTCGCCGCGATGGGCATGCAGGTCACGCGCGCGCACGGCGGACCCGCGGGCGTCGAGGCGCTGAGCCGCGATTCGTTCGACGTGGTCTTCACCGATCTCGGCATGCCCGAGGTGAACGGCTGGGACCTCGCGCTCACCGCCAAGGCGTGCACGAACCCGCCCGACGTCGTGCTCGTGACCGGGTGGGGCTTCCAGCTCGAGGAAGAAGCGGCGGTCTCGCGCGGCGTGGACCTCGTGATGGCGAAGCCGTTCTCGTGGGAGGACGTCGAGAACGCGCTGCGCGTGCTGAGCGCCCGGAGGCTGCGCGCGGCCTAGACGCGCACGAGCGCCGGGGCAACCCGAGCACACGAAGGGCGCGCCGACCGAAGCCGGCGCGCCCTTCGTGCGTTCTCGGATCCTGGTGCTAGCGCGCGGATGCCGGGCGCGGCTCCTCGCTGCGCGGCAGGCCGAGCGCGGTGGACGCGATCGCCGCCCACTCGCGGGCCGGCCACTGAAGCGGTTCAGGTCGCGCACGCGGCCGCGCTGGTCCGACGACGAACCACGCCGGCATCGCCGCGCGCGAGTTCGGCTCGAGCGAGTTGAACTGCGCCGCGATCAGCCGGCGCGGATCGGCGATGACCGGATAGGTGAGGCCGAGCTTGTCGATCTGGCGGCGCACCGTGTTCGTGCGCGCGTCCACGACCGCGACGGGCACGACGCCCATGCCGAGCAGCTCCTGGCGTTCGCGCTGCAGCGAGGCGAGCTGTTCGCTCGTCGCGCCGATCACGAGCAGCACCGGGCCCTGCGCGCGCAGGTCGTGCAGGCGGTTCGAGCCGCCGCTGATCGGTTCGTACGAGAAGTCCGGCGCCGAGGAGCCGACGTCGATGAGCGCGTACTCGCCGCTGGTGCCGAGCGGCACGAGCGGAAGCGCGGTCGAGTTGTCCATGCGGGGCGGCGGAGAGTTCCAACCGGCGGCGAGCACGGTGCTCGCGCCGAGCGAAAGCAGCAGGAGGGACGCGGAGATCCAGCGGGTCGTCATGATTGCCCTCAAGGGAAGACGTGCGTACTCACGGGTGTGGACACCACACCCGGCGTATCGTCCCGTTCCCGCACCCGGTTGAATCGGTGCGATGTGCGAGAGGCCAAGTCACGGCGCCCCAGTCAATCGCCGGGGCGCCGTGCAAAGCTAGAGGGTGGTCTTCGCGATTTGCACCATCCTCCGCGCGTCGTCCGAACCGAGCGCGACGCCCATCACCGCCACGCGCACCACGCCGTCGGCGTCGAGCAGCACGAAGCCGGGCGTGCTCTGTCCGCGCACCGAATCGAACGCGCCGTACTCGCACGCGATGTCGTGCATCGAGTCCGACAGCAGCGTCGCCATCGCGCCGGGATGCTTGTCGAGCCAGCCGCGCAGCATGCCCGTGCGCTCCGCCGCGACCATGAGCACGGCGACGCCGTCGGGCGCCACCGCGTGCGCGAGCGAGTCCGCGACCTCGATCGACGCCGCGCGCGATCCGAACCACACCGCGACCCAGCTGCCGCGCCAGTCGCTCAGGTGGCGGCGTCCTCCCGCCGCCGACTCGAGCTCGAAGTCCGGCGCGCGCTCACCGACCGAGACCGAGCCGATCGAGCGGTGCGGCACGGGCAGCGTGCCGCCTTCGCTCGGTGAGCGCGGCACGGGTACGGGCATTCCGGCGGGATAGCGTTCGACGCTCTGGGCGCCGACCACGGCCGGAACCAGCAGCAACGCGAGGACGATCCACACACTCCGCATGACGCACCTCCACTCGTGAACCGGAGCGGCGGGGAACCGTCCCGGTGACAGAGGGCGCAGCCGGACTGCTTTTCGGGTCAGCGCCCTTCGGACGCGACCGTGTGGAGGACGTCTTCCCGGATCGCCGCGAGGTTTCCCTCGGGTGTGGCGGGTGGCATCGAGCACCCGGGCGCGACCAACCAGCGCCGTCCGCCCGTTTGTTCGAGCGCACGGCGGTACTGCAACCGCACGCCGTCCGGTGAAGCGTCGAGGATGGCGCCTTCGTGGGAGATGCCTCCCATGACGGCGCCGCTCAGGCGCTCCAGCCCTTCGGCGAGCGAGGGATTGCCCGGCGCCGTGGCGTCCCATGAGAACGCCCCGACCGGATAGTCGGCGAACTCGAACAGCAGGTTGTCGCCCTTGCACACGTGCAGCGTGTGGAACGGTGACGCGCCCGCGGCCGCGAGCAGCCGCAGGTCGTACGGCCGCGACCAGCGCTTGAGCGATTCGCTCGTCACGAACTGGCGCGAGCCCCAGTCGACGGTCGCGAGATACAGCCCGTCGGCGCCGGCGGCCATGAGCGCGGCGGCGAACTTCTCGTACACGCGCGTCACCTTCTCGAGCGCACGCTCGACCGCGGCGGGCGCGCTCGTGAGGTGATCGCGCAGCAGCGTCGGCGGCTCGGTGAGCTCGCCCAGGATCGCGAGCGGCGTGAACACGGTGGCAAGTATCGGCACGTCGGCGGGCAACTGAGCGCGCAACTGTCGTACCGACTCGATCTGTTCGCCGAGCACGCCCTGGTCGTGCGGGATTTCCGCGATGCGGTCCCAGTCCGAACTGTTCGCGACCGGAAAATATTCGAGCGTGGGCTTGGCATCCGGCACGCCGCTGTAGCGGTAGCGCACCCCCCAGTCCTCGACGAAGCAGTGCTTGCGGGGATTGAGCTTCACCCAGTCCCATTCGAAGCGGCGCCAGCGCTCCATCGTGTGCGCGACGAGATCTTCCGCGCTGGATTCGCGATGGTAGACGTGGCCCCAGAACGACACGGGCGGGCGGTCGAGAGAGTCGCCGCGGAGGGCGGCGAGCATGCGTTCGCGAGAGGTCATGCGCCGACAGTAGTCCCGCGCCCCGAGCGGGAACAAGCGCGGCCTCGCGCGACTTTGCGTGCCAGCGTCCGCGCGCGCGAGAGAACGTGTCGCGGGGCTGACGCCGCCGCGCCCGGACGCTATGGTGCGGCCATGCGAGCGAGCGCTCTCCTGGTCGCCGCGGCGTTGCTGGCCGCGGCCTGCGGCTGCGGTCCGCGGCCGGCCGTGCACGGCACGGCCGCCGGTCGCGGCGCGGACAGCGCCGGCTCCGGCGCGGTCGAAACCGCGCCCGGGGCGCTGCGTCCGCTCGCGGACTTCGACCCGTCGCAGGTCTCGCCCGAGCCGAGCGTTTCGGTCGTGCGCGTCGCGCCGCGGCGCGCGGACCTCGCCCTCGCGCCGCCGCTGCCCGAGCCGAGCGAGCCCGAGCCGCACGCCGCGCCGCCGGCTTCGGGTGCGCTCGTCACCGACGACGAGCTGCGCGCGCCGATCGTTCGCGAAGGCGCGCGTGTCGACCGCGCGCGCGCGAAGCGCGGCTGGGTCGAGCTCGACGTGCGCGTGGACGAAGAGGGCGCGGTCTCGGACGCGATGTTCGCCGACGGCGCCGCGGACTCGAGCGCGGTCGAGGCGGCGATCGAAGCCGCGCTCGCGATGCGCTTCTGGCCGGCGTCGCAGAACGGGCGGCCGGTCGCGGTGTGGTGCCGCCAGCGGTTCGAGTTCGGCCGCTGAGCCTCAGTCGCTCGCGGCGCTCGCGCGCATGCGGGCCTCGAGCGTCGCGAACGACGGCGTCAGCATCATCGCGGTGCACCAGGTGGTGAGCAGCGCGCCCGCGATCGTCACCACGATCCACGGCTCGAACCTGACGGCAAGCCAGCCCGAGATCATCGTGCCGATCGGGAACGCGCTCTGTGCGATGAAGCGCCGCGTCGACAGCGCGCGGGCGAGCATGCCGGGCGGGGTGAGGTCCTTCCACAGCAGGAACGAGTGCGCATTGAGCGCGGGCACGAGCAGTTCGCTCAGGAAGAGTCCGGCCGCGAACGCGGCGACGGTGGTCGAGAGTCCCGCGAACACCTGGCCGGCCCCGAGCGCGATCATGGAGCCGACCATGCCGAACACGAGCTTGCGCCGCAGGCCGCCCCACACCGTCATGAGCACGCCGCCCACGACGCCGCCGAGGCCCATGACCGAGTTCACGAGCGCGAGCGCCGCCTCGTAGGACAGATGCCGCGCCGCGCAGTCGGCGGCGAGCCGGTCGCGCACGAGCAGCGGCATGAGCAGGATGAGCGGCGCGAACGTGAGGTTCGCGAGCCCGCCGAAGCTGATGAGCCACAGGAATGGCCGGCGCTTCACGATCCACGCGAAGCCCTCGGCCGTGTCGTGCCAGACGCTCGCGCCACGCGCGCCGCCGGCGGCGGGCGGGAAGCGCAGCAGCGCGACCGCGACCGCCGCGATCACGAAGCTCACGCCGTCCGCGGCGAACGCGAACGGCACGCCGCTCGTGAACGACGCGGGCAGCGTCAGGCCGCCGGCGCGCACGAGCGCGGGCAGCCCGATGAGCGTGGCGGCGATCGCCGGCGCGACGACCTGCGACAGCGCGAACGACGTCTGCATCATCCCGTTCGCACGGCCGAGCTGGGCCTCGGGCACGAGCGTCGCGTACGAGCTGTCGAAGGCCGCGCTGTGGAAGGAACCCGTGAGCGCGTAGCCCGCGAGCAGCACGACCGCCGCCGGGAGCGTCAGGAGGTGGGCCGCGTACAGCGCGACGAGCAGCGCGGTCAGCGCGGCGGAGACGATGTTCGCCACGATCAGGATGCGGCGCCGGTCGTGCCGGTCGGCGAACGCGCCCGCGAGCGGCATGAAGAAGATGAGCGGCAGCGTGGAGGCGACGCCGCAGGCCGTGAGCGCGAGCGCCAGTTCGCCCTTCTGCTCCGGGCGCGGGTAGCGCTCGATCGTGAGCCAGATGTTGACCGCGAACTGCGTGACGAACGAGCCGAAGAGCGACAGCGTCTGCGTGCTCCACAGCACGAGGAACGTGCGGAACGACCGCCGGTCCTCCGCCGCGACCGCTCCGCTCAAGCGCGCGCCTCGTATTTGCGCCCCCAGATCTGGCGCGTGCGCGTCACCTCGAAGCCCTCGCTGCGATAGAGCTTCAGCGCGTTCTCGTTCTCGCCGTCCACGAGCAGCGTGACGGGCGTCGTGGTCTCGCGCTCGAGCCACTGCACGCCCCAGCGCAGCAGCGCGCGACCCAGCCCGATGCCGCGCGCGGCGTGCGCGGTGCCGAGGACGCCGATCTCGCCGCGCGTCTCGTGCAGCTCGATGCGGCAGAAGCCCGCGCACGCACCGTCCTTGTACGCGAGCATCAGGCCGTCGGCGCGGAAGTGCGGGCTCGAGGTGATGTGGCGGCCGTCCTCCACCGTCGCCGGCATGAACCGGAAGTGCTGCGCGAACGAGTCGTTGTAGACGGCGTTCCACTCCTCGAGCATCCGGTCGGTGCCGTCGAACGTGCGCATGGTCACGCCCGCGGGCCACTCGGGCGCCGCGATGGGACCGCGCGGCCGCTCCATGAGCCAGAAGTAGCGTTCGTGCGAGAAGCCGAGCGACTCGGCGAGCGCGGCCGCGTGCGGCTGCGGCAGCCACGCCGCGCCGGCGACGTCCACCGGCACGCCGGCGGGCGCGCTCGCGCGCACGGCTTCGATCACCGCTTCGGCGAGCGCACGGCCGATGCCGGCATGGCGGTGCGCTTCGAGGACGGCGACGCGCGTCATCGTCCAGGTCGTGCCCGGCTGCGGCAGCATCCACGCGACGCCGAAGCCCACGGGCACGCCGTCGAGCAGCGCGATGCGCAGGCAGTCGCGCGCGAGCTTGCGGTCGGAGAGCTTGTGCTCGAGACCGTCGGGGCCGAGGAACTTGTCGAACTGCGGCGCGATCGAAGGATCGTGCAGCAGCGCGCGCAGCACTTCGTGTCGCGTGTCGCTGAACGGGAGGATTTCGAGTGCCATGCGCGGCACGCTAGGGGGCGAAAGAAATCGCGTCAATTTTCTCGCAACGGGCCGTGATCGGATTGATTCCCGCGCGCGCGTGCGGTTTCATGCGCTCGCGTTCCGCACGCGGATCACGTCGTCAGGACGAAGACGCCCGCGCGGCGGCACGCGCAGCGCTGTACGACTCACAGCGAAGCGGAGCTTCACGCACGCGGGCCCGGTCCACGACGGATTCGGGCTCGCGTTTTTTCCTGTTTTGCGAACCCCTGTTCAACGCTAGCCTGCGCGGGTTCACCCCACGCTCTCGTTCCTGTGAGGCCGCGCCATGGACGTCCGCTCCGTACTCTCCGCCACATTGCTGTCCGCCGCGCTGCTCGCGCCCGCCGCACAGGCCGCGCAGCGCCCCCGTGCCTGGTCGCCCGCGCCGCGTGCGCAGGATCCGCCCGCCGTCGTCGAGGCCGAGCCCGACATGCCCGCGTTCATGCGCGACCGCATGGACCGCGGCGAATACCTCGCGCGCCGCCAGGGCTGGTACGACCGCGTCCGCGGCACGATGCAGGGCGCGACCGCCCGCAATCGCGAGCAGGCCGTGCGGCAGATGCAGGCGCAGGTGCGCTCGTTCGGGCCGTTCGGCGTCGCGCCGGCGTGGACGCCGCTCGGGCCGGAGCCGATCCCGAACGGGCAGACGTTCCCGATCGTCGCGGTCAGCGGCCGTGTGACGTGCATCGCCGTCGATCCGCAGCACGCCGACACGGTCTACGTCGGCACCGCGCAGGGCGGCGTGTACCGCTCGTTCGACGGCGGCGCGCACTGGACGTCGCTGTTCGACGGCGCGGCGTCGCTCGCGATCGGCGCGATCGCACTGGCGCCGAGCGACCCGAGCATCCTCTACGTGGGCACGGGCGAGCCGAGCAGTTCGTGCGACAGCTACTTCGGCGTCGGGCTCTACCGCATCGACGGCGCGAACGCGACGCCGGTGCTCAACGGCCCGATCGATCCGCCCGTGACGACCGGCGTGCCCGGCACGTACGCGTTCACGGGCCGCTCGATCAGCAAGATCCTCGTGACGCCGACCGATCCCGCGGACATCTGGGTCGCGACCGCCACCGGCATCGGCGGCATCGGCTGCGACGTGCTCTCGGGTTCGGTCCCGCCGCTCGCCCTGCGAGGGCTCTACCACAGCACCGACGCCACGTCGGCCGACCCGTCGTTCACGAAGGTGCGCGTGACGGGGCAGGGCAGCGTCGGCGCGGACCTGACGGGCAACGTGTCCATCATGGACATGGTGTTCCTGCCGGAAGACCCGAACGTGCTGCTCTGCTACGTGCGCTCGATCGTCGGTGTGGGCGGCGTGTGGCGCACGTCGAACCTGCTCTCGGGCAGCCCGACGTTCTCGCTCGTGCTCTCGACGACCGACACGAACGGCCGCGCCGCGTTCACCGTGACGCCTCGCGCCGGCGGGCCTTCGCGCGTGCTGCTCGCGACGAGCGAACTCGCCACGGGCACGGACTGCACCACCGGCTCCGGCGCCATCCGGCGCTCGCAGAACGGCGGACTCACGTTCAGCGCCAAGCAGGCGAGCGGCGGCGGCGGCTTCTGCGGCGGGCAGTGCTGGTACGACATCGTCATCACCGCCGATCCGCAGGACACGACGGTCGTGCACCTCGGCGGCTCGGCCGACGGCGCGTGCTCGAGCGAGTACATCCGCTCGGTGAATGCCGGCGTCGGCTTCAGCGACGCGAACTGGAGCGACGCGGGCATCCACGCCGACTGCCACGCGATCGAGTGCGCGCCGTCGAACCCGTCGGTCGTCTACATGGGCAACGACGGCGGCATCTACCGCTCGGCGGACCGCGGCTTCAGCTGGGTGAGCCGCAACACCGCGGGCTTCAGCGCGACGCAGTTCCAGTCGCTCGCCGTGCATCCGTACGATCCGCACTTCACGATCGGCGGCACGCAGGACAACGGCACGAACTGGATGGATCACGACGCGAGCTGGTTCCGCTCGGACTTCGGCGACGGCGGCTTCACGGCCATCGACCAGAGCTCGGCGGACACGGCGAACGTGGTCATGTACCACACGTACTTCAACCTCTCGAACCAGCTCATCGGTCTCGCGCGCGCCACGACCACCGCGTGCGCGACGGACGGCGAGTGGGCGTTCCGCGGCGCGGGCTACGTGGACCCGACGCCGAACTGCGAAGGCGTCGCGTACGGCGCCAACAACGGCATCGGCGGCAGCGATCCCGTGCTCTTCTACGCGCCGATCGCGCTCGGGCCGGGCTCGCCGAACACGGTCTACTTCGGCACGAGCATCCTGTACCGCTCGACGACGCGCGGCGACACGATGACGGCGGTCAGCCAGACGCTGTCGAACGGTTTCGCGATCAGCGCGATCGGCGTCGCGGCGATGAACGACGCCGTGCGCATCGCGGGCACCGAGGACGGCAAGCTGTTCGCGACCACGACGGGCTCGAGCGTGCTGACCGACGTGCGCAACACCGGCATGCCGGCGAACTACGTCTCGCGCGCCGTGATCGATCCCGCGGACCCGAACACCGCGTACGTCACGTTCGCGGGCTACGGCGTGACGGCGGGCCAGCACATCTGGCGAACGCGCGATCTCGCGGCCGGCGCGTCGGCGTGGGAGCCGGCCGGCGCGGGCCTGCCCGACATCCCGGTCAACGCGTTCGTCGTGGACTCGCTGAGCCACAACTTCCTCTACGCGGGCACGGACATCGGCGTGTACGTGTCGTCGGACTTCGGCACGACGTGGACGCCGCTCGGCACCGGACTGCCGATCGTCGCGGTGTTCGACATGGCGATCCAGCCGCGCGCGCGGCTGCTGCGCGTCGCGACGCACGGCCGCGGCCTGTGGGAGTACCCGCTCAACAACGCCACCGCGGCGCTCGCCTCACTCATGGAAGCGCGTGTCGACGGCGGCCGCGTGCACCTGCGCTGGCAGCTGAGCGGCGACCAGACCACGGTCGTCACGCTGCAGCGCCGCAGCGTGCCGGGCGAGTGGCGGGACCTCGGTGAACTGCCGCTCGACGGCGTCGGCACCGTGGCGTACGAGGACGCGGACGTGCTGCCGGGCGCGCGCTACGAGTACGCGCTCCGCGTGGGCACGCTCGTGCTCGGCCGCGTGTCGGTGGACGTCGGCGCCCAGGCGCGGCTGGCGATCGGCGCCGTGTCGCCGAACCCGTCCACGCGCGGCTTCGTGGTGTCGTACACGCTCGCGAGCGACGCCCCGGCCTCGCTCGACCTCGTGGACGTGAGCGGCCGCCGCGTGTTCGCGCGCGACCTCGCCGGCATGGGCGAGGGGCAGCACGACCTCGACCTGCGCAGCCAGCGTTTCGCGCCGGGCCTGTACTGGGCGCGGCTGCAGCAGGGCGGGCATCTCGTGACGAAGCGCGTGAGCGTCGTGCGGTAGCCGGCCGAACGAATCGGATGCCCCGCGGCCGGGTCGGCTGCGGGGCATCTTCTTTTTGACGGCTTCCGGAACGGCACCTAACCTGCCGCGCATGTCCGATCCCACGCCGTTCGCGCTTCCGCGCCTGCACGATCTCGTGCAGCGATTCGCCGGCCGCCGCATTCTCGTGCTCGGCGACCTCATGCTCGATCACTACCTCTGGGGCCGCTGCGACCGCATCTCGCCCGAAGCGCCGGTGCCGGTCGTCGAAGTGCAGCGCGAGACCAGCTCGCTCGGCGGCGCCGGCAACGTGGCGGCGAACCTCGTGGCGCTCGGCGCGACTCCCGCGCTCGTCGGCGTGCTCGGCGAGGACACGCGCGCGCAGCAGTTGCTCGACGCGTTCACGGATCGCGGCGTGGACACGCGGCTGCTCGTGCGCGATCCGTCGCGCCCGACGACGTTCAAGACGCGCATCATCGCGCAGCACCAGCAGGTCGTGCGCGCGGACTGGGAATCGCGCGCCGAAATCGAAGGCGTCGCGCTCGAAGGCGTGCTCGCGATGCTGTCGCGCGAACTGCCCGCGTGCGACGGGCTCATCGTGTCGGACTACGGCAAGGGCGTGCTCACGCGCGCGGTGCTCGACCGCGCGATCTCGCTCGCGCGCGGCCGCGGCATCCCGATCGCGGTCGATCCGAAGGAAAGCCACATCGACGCGTACCAGGGCGTGAGCATCCTGACGCCGAACCAGCTCGAGGCGGGCTACGTGATGGGCCGCCGCGTCGTGGACGAGGCGAGTCTCATGGAAGTGGGCTGGGGACTGCAGAAGCGGCTCGACGCCGAGTGCGCGTTGGTGACGCGCGGCGCCGACGGCATGAGCCTGTTCGAGAAGACCGGGCGCTACACGCACCTGCCGACCGTGGCGCGCGAGGTCTTCGACGTGACGGGCGCCGGCGACACGGTCGTCAGCGTCGTCGCGGTCGCGCTCGCCGCGGGCGCCGACTACCCGGAAGCCTGCTACCTCGCGAACCACGCCGCCGGCGTCGTGATCCGCGAGATCGGCACGGCGTGCTGCTCGGCCGCGCAGCTGCGCGACTCGCTCGCGAGCGCGCTGTCGTGAGCGCGGCGTTCGACCTTCCGGCCGCGGCGCGCGCGAAGCTCGAGCTCTGGCGCGCGGCGGGCGACAAGATCGTCTTCACGAACGGTGTGTACGACCTGCTGCATCGCGGGCACGTCGAGTACCTCGAGGACGCGCGCGCGCTCGGCGACCGGCTCGTGGTCGGCGTGAACGGCGATGCGTCGGTGCGGCGGCTGAAAGGCCCCGAACGCCCGATCCTCGACCAGCACGATCGCGCCACGCTGATCGGCGCTCTCGCGTGCGTGGACCTCGTGGTCGTGTTCGACGACGACACGCCGCAGCGGCTGATCGAGGCCGTCGCGCCGGACGTGCTCTGCAAGGGCGCGGACTACGCGCTCGACCAGATCGTCGGCCGCGAGTTCGTCGAAGCGCGCGGCGGGCGAGTCGAACGCATCACGCTGCGCGAGGGACTCAGCACGAGCGCGCTCGTCGAGCGCATCCGCGCCGGACGCAGCGGCTACGAAGGGAAGTGACGCGTGAGCGATCGTGAGCTGCTCCGGCACGCGCTCGCCGTGCTCGCCTACCGCGGCGGCAAGCCGATCCTGAACGCGCCGCCCGAGTTCGCGTCGTTCGACACCGGCGCCGGGCACACGCCGCTCGTGATCCTCGCGCACCTGGGCGAC
Source organism: Candidatus Eiseniibacteriota bacterium (assembly GCA_016710095.1). Classification (GTDB taxonomy): domain Bacteria; phylum Eisenbacteria; class RBG-16-71-46; order RBG-16-71-46; family RBG-16-71-46; genus CAIXRL01. The sequence goes on from JADJLL010000002.1 coordinate 63,811, forward strand.
CTGCTCGTGTGGACGCTCTCGCACGCGAAGGGCGAGGGGCAGTGGCCGAAGCACACCCCCACGACGTGGGACGGCGAGGCCGCACGGTTCTTCGAAGCGCTCGCCGCGCTCGACGCACACCTCGCGTCGGACGCGCCCGTGAACGCCGAGTTGCCGCGGCTGCTGCAGGGCCCGATCGCCGACGCGCTGACGCACGTGGGGCAGCTGATGATGCTGCGCCGGATGAGCGGCTCGCCCGTGTACGGCGAGAACTATCTCGTGGCGGACATCGTCACCGGCCGGGTCGGGCCGGAACAGTCGGCGCCGGTGAAGGCGTTCTGACGCACTTGGCCATTGCCGCGTCCCGCGGCGGTCGCCTAATGTTGCGTTGAACGCGAATGCGGCACCCCCGAGCCGCGTCGAGCCGCTTCCCCGACCGTGTCCACGAGCCTGCGTGGCGCCGATTGGCCGCTTCGACGTGACCGAGACTCCCGACAAAGACCCGCGCCGTGTCGTCGCCCGGCTGCTGCCCGAGGTGTACGAGGAACTGCGCTCGCTCGCCGCGCACTACCTGCGCCAGGAGCGTTCCGACCACACGCTGCAGCCGACGGCGCTCGTGCACGAGGCGTTCCTCAAGCTCTCGCGCCAATCGCGGCTCGACGTGAACGACCGCACGCACTTCCTCGCGATCGCCGCCGGAGCGATGCGGCAGGTGCTCGTGGATCACGCGCGAGCGCATCTGGCCGCCAAGCGTGGCGGCGGCTGGCAGAAGATCACCGTGGACGAGTCCGTCGCGGTGTCCGAGGGCGGCATCGAGGACCTGCTCGCGCTCGACGACACGCTCCGGCGCCTCGCCGAGGTGGACGAGCCCGCCGCGCGCATCGTGGAAATGCGCTTCTTCGCCGGGCTGACCGAGGTCGAGATCGCCGAGGCGATGGGCATGAGCGAGCGCTGGGTGCGCTCGCAGTGGGCGTTCGCCCGCGCCTGGCTGCGCCGGGAGATGGCGAAGGACTGACGGCGCCCCCGCGCCGCGGTTCCCCGGCGGGCGAGTGCCGCCGCGAGAAGGCCCCCCCGAGATTTCCTGCCGGTTCGCTGCCGGGACTGCGCTTGTTCCAGATGAGGGGAAGCGTCGCGGGTGCAAGGGATGCCCCGCCAGCCGTTCGCGGCGACGCGCCCCCGCAAGCTGGAGACCCGGTCCAGCGTGGATGCCGCTTTCCCGGGCCGCACGCAAGGCCGCCGGTCGGAAGTCAGATGCCTTCGGGGGAAGCGCTGACGACCGTTCCGGCGGTCTGCATATTTCCCCCGCGGCGTGCGCTCCGTGAGTTACCGGAGCACCACGACGCGCTTCGTCACGCGGTCGCGGCCGTCGCTCGCGACGACCCAGTAGAGCCCGGGGCGCAGCGCGTGCGAGCCGAGCGCGACGCGCGACGTGCCGGCCGCGACCGGGCCGTGCTGCAGCGTCGCCACGCGGCGGCCCGTCACGTCGAGCAGGTCCACGCGGCCTTCGCCCGCGTGCGTCCACGACACGAACGCGTCGCCCGCGCCGCGCACGGGATTGCGCGCGAGCGACAGCGTGAGCCGCGCGGGCCGCGAAGCCGTCCCGCCCGGCACGCCGAGCAGCGACTCGTCGCCGATCGAGAGCAGCGAGCCGCCGCGGTAGACGCGCACGGCTTCGATCGTGACGCGGCCGAGCGAGTCCGCGACGACCACGCCGCTCTGCACGATCGCGTCGTCGTCGATGCGCATGGTGCGCCATGGGAAAGTCTGCCCGGGCAGCGGATGGAACGCCTGCTGGCGCCGCGGCGTGACGTCGACCGTGAACGAATCCGGCGCGGGCTTCGGGCCCAGCGACGAGACGAGGTCGCGCGGGCGGAGCGTCGTGCTCCAGCCGCCGGGCTGGTCCACGAGCAGCGAGTCCCACTGCACGTAACCGTTGATCGTGCCGAGCGTGTCGCCGCTCGCCGGCGTGCCGTCGCCCGGATCCTGGTCGGCGCTGCAGTTCGAGAGCGCCGGGAAGCTGCGGTCGGTCGCGAAGCGCCACAGGCTGCTCGGTCCGATCAGCGGCAGCCAGTACATGAGGGAGAGGTCGGTGTTGTGGACGTGCTGGTCCCAGAAGAACGTGCCGCCTTGCCGGTGATACTGCATCGCGCGGTAGTAGTTCACCTTCTCGGCCCAGCCCATCGCCGTGTCCTGTCGGCCGTCGAAGCTCACGAGCGGCGGCACCGCGACCGGCTCCATGGCGCCGGACATGTACGAGAGGTTCGTGAGCTCGTACACGCGCCTGCCCGCGCTCGTCGGCAGGTTGAGCGCCTTCGAACCCCACAGCTCGGTCTCAAGCAGGTCGTAGTACTGCCCCGGATTGAAGCTCGAGTTCGCGACGGGCTCGGTCGAGTACGAGAAGTCGTAGTGCCCCGAGACGCTCTGCGCGCCGGCGATCCACTCCGGCGCCGCGTACGTGAGCGTCGCGGCCGCGGCGCCGGCGAGCGAGTAGCCGAACGCGTACACGCGCGTCGTGTCGATCGGGAAGTTCCGCCGCGCCCAGCCGAGCATGTAGACGATCCGCTGGCGCGTGTAGTCGTGGACGATGCCGCCCGTCGGCGGCGCCTGGTGCGCGAGTGTGAGGTCGAAGCCTTCGTGCCAGCCGAAGTAGAACGAGCCCTGCACCGCGGGCAGCAGGTCGTCGAACGACATGAGCCAGTGACCGGGTGTCCACCAGATCACGTCGAGGCAGTACAGGTTGCGCGTCGCCGGCCGCACGAGCATCGACGTGCTGTCGAGCGCGGTATAGCCGGGGCGGATCGCGCAGTCGAACGGCAGGCTCGGGCGGTTGCTCATCGCGGGAAAGAACGACGTCTCCTCGGCCGCGGTCCACAGCGTGTACATGCGCGTCGGTTGGTCGTGCACGCGGATCTCGCGCTGGAACACCGGGCGCGGACGGCTCACGAACTCCTGCACGGGAGCGGCGAGCGCGTTGTCGCCGGGCGTGACCGTCACGTTCTCCTCGGCGTCGGCCGCCTGCGCGGTCGCGGCGTACCAGACCGTGCGGTTCTGCGTCGGCGTGGCCACGAACAGCACCTGCATCGAATCGAGCGGCGCCGCGAGCGAGTCGATGCAGTACGCGTACGTCCGTCCCATGAACTGCGACAGCCGCTCCGCGCACCAGCTCGAGTCCATCGGCGAGCCGATCATCGTGGCGTTCGCGAGATCCGCTGTGCTGGTGATCGGGCTGTCCGAGCGATAGAAGCGGTAGATGTAGCCCGTCGTCGCGGGCGCGGTGCCCGTCAGGAACGTCTGGCCGTCGTGGTGCAGCGCGGCGAGGTTGCGGATCTGCGTCGGCAGTGGCCCGTCCGCGCCGAGGCGGTTCGCGTACAGGTCGACGTCGGACGTGGCGAAGTTGCGCAGGTCCGTCCACGCAGCGATGACGCCGCCCGAGCCGTCGGCCGTGATCGCGGGCTGCGCCTGCTCGGAGGCGTTGCGGCAGAGAGCGAAGCCGTCCGCGTCCCAGCCGGCGGCGATCGCGCCGTCGGCGCCGAGGCGCTGCGCGTACAGAGGTCGTGTCCGGCGGCCGCGAAGTCGCGCGCGTCGCTCCACGCGACGATGAATCCGCCCGTGCCGTCGGGCACGAGCAGCGGCGCGGTCTGGTCGCCGCTCGCCGCGCACACGGTGCGCCCGAGCGCCGGCCAGCCGGACGCGACCGCGCGCGATGCGTCGAGCGCGGTCGCGCGAATGTCGGCGCCGTTCGCAGGAACGCCGCCGTCCTGCCACGCGAGCACCACCTGGTCGCCCTCGGCCGTGGCCACGGCGGGAGCGAGCTGGGCGCCGGAGCCCGCGGCGATCGCGTCGCCGCCGGTGTTCCAGCCGGGGCGAGCGCGCCGCTCGCGGTGAGGCGCGTCGCATACACGTCGGCGTCGGTGCCGCGGCGGTCGGTCCACGCGAGCGAGACGTCGCCGGACGGAGACGCGGCGATCGCGAGTCCTTCACGGCGTCCGGCGGCCGCGCACGCGATCGCACCGTTCGCCGGCCATCCCGCGGCGATCGTGCCGCCGCCCGTGAGGCGCTGCACGTGCACCGTGTCGGCGCTCGGTCCGGGCGCGACCCACGCGACGAACGCGCCGCCCGCGCCGTCGCTCGCGATCACCGCCGCGCACGTGTCGCGCGTGATCGCGGACAGGCGCACGCCACTGTCGGGCCAGGCAGGCGCGATCGCGCCGCCCGCGGTCACGCGCGTGGCGTAGAGCTGCATGGCCAGCGAGCGGCGGTCGTTCCACACGACGAACGCGCCGCCGGAGCCGTCGGGAACGATCGCGGGCTTCTCCTGCAGTGCGGTCGCGGCGCACAGCGCGCGCCCAGCCGCGGGCCAGGCGGGATCGGTCGCGCCGGTCGAGCGCACGCGCTGCGCGTAGATGCGCGCGATCCCGTTGCCGGGGCACCGGATGTCGGACCACACCGCGATCGCGCCACCCGCGCCGTCGCCCGCGAGCGCGAGGTCGAACTTCGTGCAGGTGACGTGCGTGAGCGCGTTGCCGTCGGGTGACCAGTTCGTGCCGATCGAGCCGACGGGCAGGATGCGCTGCGCGTACACGTCGGTGTTGTAGCCCGAGCGGTAGTCGAGCCAGGCGAGCAGCATGCCGCCCGCGCCGTCGGACACCGCGATCGGGCGGGCCTGCACTCGTGCGGCCCGCGAGGCCGGAATGCCCGCCAGACCCCACCCGGCATGGGCGGGAGGGGAGAGGAGCACCGCCATCGTGAGCGCGAGGGCAATGGAGACGGGGGCTCCGGAACCAGCGTGAAAACGGCTTCGAAGAAGGGAGCTTCGCATGGTGCGGTATTCCGTCGAAGGGTTGCGGGCCGGCCCGACGTGCTCGGGGGGGGGGCGTGCGGAGCGTGCAGCATGAAGCCTATCCCGCGCCCTTCGCGGAATGCGAGCGAGAAAGCGCCGGCTGCCGTTCGAGCGAGAGCCCGGGCGAGATCGGCGCTTCGACCCGGCGCGGTCCCGCCCCGCTTGCCACGCCGGAACGCGTTCGGTAGCTTTCCGCGTCCATCTGCACTCCCCCCGTCCATGATCCTCTTGAGGGCCGTCCGGAGCGTCCGCGGGCGCTTCGGTTCACGGGAGACCCCATGAATCTGCACGAATATCAGGGCAAGGAGCTGTTCGCCCGTTACGGATTGCCGGTGCTTCCCGGGCAGGTCGCGGGTACGCCGGAAGAAGCCCGCGAAATCGCCGCCCAGATCGGTGGCCTCGTCGTGATCAAGGCGCAGGTGCAGGCTGGCGGCCGCGGCAAGGCTGGCGGCGTGAAGCTCGCGCACACGCCCGACGAAGCCTTCGAGAAGGCCCGTGACATCCTCGCGCTCACGATCAAGGGCCTGCCCGTGCGAAAGGTGCTCGTCGCGCAGGCGGCCGACATCGCGAAGGAGTACTACCTCTCCATCGTGATGGACCGCGAGAAGAAGCTGCCGCTCATCATGCTCTCCGCCGAGGGTGGCGTGGACATCGAGGAAGTGGCGCGCGTCTCTCCCGAGAAGATCCTCAAGCAGCACATTCCGCTCGAAGGGCTGCGTCCCTACGCGGCGCGCGCGCTGATGATGAAGGTCTTCACCGACTTCAAGCAGGCGCAGCAGGCCGCGACGATCCTGCTCAAGCTCTACAACGTGTTCATGGACGACGACTGCTCGCTCGCCGAGATCAACCCGCTGGCCGTGACGCCCGAAGGCCGCGTGATCGCGCTCGACGCGAAGGTCGTGCTCGACGACAACGCCGACTTCCGTCACCGCGACTGGGACGAGCACTGGCGTGACCCGGCGGACGAGTCGCAGTGGTCGCGGCTCGCGCGCGAGAAGGGCCTGTCGTACGTGAAGCTCGACGGCGACATCGGCTGCGTCGTGAACGGCGCCGGCCTCGCGATGGCGACGATGGACCTGATCAAGCACTACGGCGGCGAACCGGCGAACTTCCTCGACATCGGCGGCTCGTCGAATCCCGAGAAGGTCACCGCGGCGCTCAAGATCATCACGAACGACGGACACGTCCGCGCGATCCTCTTCAACATCTTCGGCGGCATCACGCGCTGCGACGACGTCGCGAACGGCATCGTGGCTTCGCTCAAGGAATCGCCGCTGCCCGTGCCGCTCGTCATCCGCCTCACCGGCACGAACGAGGAGAAGGCCCGCCAGATCCTGTCGGACTTCGGTCTCGGCGCCACGACGAGCATGGACGAAGCGGTGCAGATGGTGATCGCCAAGGCGCAGGAGGTGGCCTCGTGAGCATCCTGATCGACAAGAACACCCGCCTGATCGTGCAGGGCATCACCGGCCGCGACGGCGCATTCCATACGCAGCAGATGATCGCCTACGGCACCAAGGTCGTGGGCGGCGTCACGCCCGGCAAGGGCGGCACCGAGATGCACGACGTGCCGGTGTTCGACACGGTCGCCGAGGCGGTCGAGAAGACGAAGGCCAACACGTCGGTGATCTACGTGCCGGCGGCGTTCGCGGCGGACGCGATCCACGAAGCGGCCGACGCGGGCGTGCAGCTGATCGTGTGCATCACCGAAGGCGTTCCGGTGAACGACACGATGGACGCGTGGCACAAGGTGATCGAGATGCGCGGCGCCAACAATCCACTCGGCAAGCCGCGCCTGATCGGTCCCAACTGCCCGGGCCTCATCACGCCGGGCCAGGCCAAGGTCGGCATCCTGCCGGGCCACATCGTGACGCCGGGTCCCATCGGCGTGGTGAGCAAGAGCGGCACGCTCACGTACGAAGTGGTCAAGCAGCTCACGGACAAGGGGCTCGGCCAGACGACCTGCATCGGCATCGGCGGTGACCCGATCATCGGAACGGACTTCATCGACGCGCTCGCGCTGTTCGAGGCCGATCCGAAGACCGAGGGCATCGTGCTCATGGGCGAAATCGGCGGCAACGCCGAGGAGCAGGCGGCCCAGTTCATCAAGCGGCACGTGACCAAGCCGGTCGTGGCGTTCATCGCCGGCCAGACGGCCCCTCCGGGCAAGCGCATGGGCCACGCCGGCGCGATCATCGCGGGCGGCAAGGGCACGGCGGCGGAGAAGATGGCGGCGTTCGAGGCGGTGGGCGTGCCGGTGGCGCGCATCCCGTCCGAGATCCCCGGACTGATCTCCGAGCTGCTCCAGCGCCGTCGCGCCCGCAAGAAGAACGGCGCGGCGAAGCCGGCGAAGAAGGCGGCGAAGCCGGCTGCCAAGCCGGCGAAGAAGGCCGCGGCGAAGCCCGTCAAGAAGGCCCCCGCCAAGAAGGCGGCGAAGCCGCCGAAGGCCAAGCCGGCCCCCAAGAAGAAGGCGCCCGCCCGCAAGAAGTAGGGCGAGGACGCGGAGTTTTCGACGCAAGGATCCGGGACGGTCGCCCCCGCGGCCGTCCATCCCCCCTGTCAGGAGGTAGGAAGTGTCGCTGGAACGCACTCTCTTCATCGTCAAGCCGGACGCCACCGAGCGGAACCTCGTCGGCAAGATTCTCGCCCACGTCGAGGACAAGGGTTTCCGCCTGGTCGAGGCGCGCTACACCCGCCTCACTCGCGAGCAGTGCCAGGAGTTCTACGCCGAGCACGTCGGCAAGCCGTTCTTCAACGAACTGGTGGACTTCATGACCTCGGCTCCGGTCATGCTTTGCTGCCTCGAGCGCGAGAACGCCGTGGCGTTCCTCCGCGAGACGATCGGCGCGACCGACCCGGCCCAGGCCGCCGAGGGCACGGTCCGCAAGCTGTTCGCCAAGTCGAAGGGCGCCAACTCGGTGCACGCGTCGGACAGCCTGCCCTCCGCCGAGCGCGAGGTGAAGCTGTTCTTCGGCGTCGCCGCGCTGTCGCACTGAAGGTCGTTCACGGGCGGCCGTCCCTCCGGGGCGGCCGCCCAGTTTTTTCACCAAGTGCTGCTCGCACAGTCGCTTCGGGAGTTTTCCCCGCCGCGTTCCCGGTTCGGGGACGAGCCATCCGGCAAGCCGGACGATCGGGGCCGACGCTGGACGGAAGCTTCGTGACTATGCTAGCTTGCGCGCGCTTTTGGGGGGTCGGCCCTGGTGGCCGACTTCTTCGTTCATGACCGATTTCATCCTCGACCTCGCCACGCTGAAGCCCACGCTGAACCGGGTGGAGGTCGAAGCAACGGCACCAGAGGTCGGACTTACCGAGACGGAATGGCGCAGCCCGATCGTGGGCGCTCTCCGAGTCGAGAAGTCCGGCTCGCGCGTGTCGGTGCGCGGCTTGGTGAGTTCCACCGCGCGGCTCGAATGCGTTCGCTGCCTGAACGAGTTCGATTGGCCCGTGGAAGTGGAACTCAGCTTGTTCGCGGATCAATCGGGCAAGTCCGACCGCCGCGAGGAAGAAGCCCTCGAGCGTGACGACTACATGCTGTTTCATGACGGGCGGCGGCTGGACCTTCGCGAAACCGTGCGGGAAATGCTGTTGCTCGAGTTGCCCATCACTCCCCATTGTCGGGAGGATTGCCCGGGGCTGTGCCCGAAGTGTGGCGCCGACCTCACCGTCGGTCCGTGCAACTGCACGGCATAGCGTCACTTTTCCGGCACGCGCCGGCTGCAGGAGGTTGGTCACATGGCAGTTCCCAAGCGGCGGCATTCGTCCACCCGCGGCAAGAAGCGCCGCACCGGCTGGAAGCTCAAGAAGGTTGGCACCAGCAAGTGCAGCAACTGCGGCGCCCCGAGCCTTGCGCATCGAGTCTGCAAGGCTTGCGGCTACTACAAGGGCGAAGAGATCGTCACGCCGCGCGAGCAGTAGGCGCACGGCGTACTGATCATGTCACCCATCCCGCGCATCGGGATTGATGCGATGGGAGGCGACTTCGGCCCGCAGCCCGTGGCCGAAGGCGCCGCGCAAGCGTTTCGCGAGTGGGCTGGGAAGTTCGAGCTCACGCTCGTCGGAGACCAGTCCGAGATTCGCGCTTCGCTCCAGCGCGCGCACGCCGAGCACCTGCCGATCACCGTCGTCCATGCCTCCGAAAAGGTGGACATGGGCGCGAAGGCGGCAGCCGCCGCCCGCAAGGCCGGCACATCGCTCGGCGTGCTCACCCAGATGCACAAGGACGGCAAGCTCGACGCCATCTACAGCGCCGGCAACACTGGCGCAGTGGTGGCGACGGCTCTGTTGGGTCTCGGGCGTCTCGAAGGCGTTTCGCGCCCGGCGCTCGCGGCGTTCATTCCCAACGACGGCGCGGGCACGGTCGTGCTCGACGTGGGCGCGAACGCCGAGGTGAAGGCCTCCTACCTGGTGCAGTTCGCGCACATGGGTTCGTGCTACGCCCGCACATTGCTCGGCGTCGAGAAGCCCCGCGTCGGGCTGCTCTCGATCGGTGAGGAAGACAGCAAGGGCAACGCGCTCGTACAGGAAACCTTGCCCCTGCTGCGTCAGGCCCAGCATCTCAACTTCATCGGCAACGTCGAGGGACGCGACGTCTTCAACGGCCACTGCGACGTGATCGTGACGGACGGCTTCACCGGCAACGTGCTGCTCAAGACGGCCGAGGGCGCCGCGGCTTTCCTGAGCCGGGTGCTCAAGAACGAAGCGAAGCGCGACGTCTTCTCGATGCTCGGGGCGTTGATCATGTCGCCCGCGCGCGGGCGGATGCGGCGCAAGCTCGACTGGCAGGAGTTCGGTGGAGTGCCGCTCCTGGGCGTCAACGGCGGTTGCTTCATCGGTCATGGTGCGAGTGGTCCGCGCGCGTTCCGCAGCGCGATCAAGCTCATGACCAGCTTCGTCGACCAGAGGGTCAACGAATCCATCCGCGAGGAGATCCTTTCCGACCATGTCCCTTCGTCCTGAAACCCTTCGCGGCGTGACCATCACCGGTACGGGCATGTACGTGCCCGACCAGATCGTCACGAACCACGATCTCGCGAAGCTCGTCGAGACCACCGACGAGTGGGTCGTCGAACGCACCGGCATCCGTGCGCGCCGCAAGGCCGCGCCGGAGCAGGCTTCGTCCGACCTCGCACTCATCGCGTGCCAGCGTGCGCTCGAGATGGCCAAGGTGGACGCGAAGGACGTGGACCAGATCATCCTTGCCACCACGACGCCCGATCGCATTCTTCCGTCGTGCGGATGCACGCTGCAGAAGAAGCTCGGCGCGACGAAGGCCGCGGCGTACGACGTGTTCGCGGCGTGCACGGGCTTCGTGTACGGCATGGGCATGGCGCGCGGCCTGATCGGCGGCGGTATGGCGGACACGGTGCTCGTCGTCGGCGTCGAGACGCTGTCGCGCATCGTCGACTACACCGATCGCAACACGTGCGTGCTCTTCGGTGACGGCGCCGGCGCGGCGGTCTTCCAGGCGTGCGAGCCCGGTACGGGCATCCACGCGGTGGACATGCACAGCGACGGCGAACTCGGCGAAGTGCTCGAAGTGCCCGCGGGTATCTCGCGCAATCCCGCCAACGAACACACCGTGGCGGCGCGCGAACATTTCATCCGCATGCAGGGCAAGAAGCTGTTCCCGTTCGCGGTGCGCAGCATGGAAGACGCGACGCGCAAGTGCGTGGAGCGCGCCGGCTGGACCACCGACGACGTGCAGATGTTCATTCCGCACCAGGCGAACCTGCGCATCATCGAGGGCGTGCGCGAGCGGCTCGGGCTTCCCGAGGACCGCGTGTACGTGAACATCGACCGCTACGGCAACACGTCCTCCGCGTCCATCCCGATCGCGCTCGACGAACTCGTGCGCGCGGGCCGCGTGAAGCCGGGCGACCATGTGGCGTTCGCCGCGTTCGGCGGTGGCGCCACGTGGGGCGCGAGCACGATGACGTGGACCGCTCCGGTGCCGCGCCGGCGCTCCGGCCGAAGCCGCCGCCGCGGCGGGAGGCGTCGCGTGAAGCTCGCGTTCCTCTTCCCGGGACAGGGCGCGCAGAGCGTCGGCATGGGCCGTGCCCTCGCCGACGCCCACGAGTCCGCGCGCGACGCGTTCGCGACCGCGGATCGCGTGCTCGGTTACTCGCTCAGCACGATGTGCTGGGAGGGGCCGGCGGAAGACCTCAAGAAGAGCGTGCACACCCAGCCCGCGTTGCTGACGCACAGCGTCGCCGCGTGGCGCCAGGTGGATGCGGCCGGACTCGTCCCGTCGTTCGTCGCCGGGCACAGCCTCGGCGAGTACTCGGCGTGCGTCGCGGCCGGGGCGTTGTCGTTCGAAGACGCGTTGCGCGTGACGAGTCGCCGCGGCGAACTCATGTACCAGGCCGGACTCGATCGTCCCGGCGCGATGGCCGCGGTGCTGGGCCTTTCGCGCGAGGACGTCGAAGCGGCATGCGCCGAGGCCTCGTCTTCGGGTGTCGTGCGCGCGGCGAACCTGAACGCGCCGGGCCAGATCGTGATCAGCGGCGAACCGGCCGCGGTGGATGCGGCGTGCGAAGCCGCGAAGGCGCGCGGTGCCAAGCGCGCGATCAAGCTCGAAGTGAGCGGTGCTTTCCATTCGCCGCTGATGGCGTCGGCGGCCGACGGCCTGCGCGAGGCGCTCGCCGGCGTGTCGATTTCCGACGCGCGCTGCCCGATCGTGTCGAACGCGTGGGCGCGCCCGGTGCAGAAGGCGGACGAGATCCGCGCGGCGCTCGAGGAGCAGCTGCTGTCTTCGGTCCGCTGGGAGGAGTCCATGCGGTTCCTGATCGAGTCGGGCGTCGAGGGCTTCGTCGAGCTGGGAACGGGCAAGGTGCTGCGCGGTCTGCTGCGCACCATCCACAAGGAAGCGGCGAGCTGGAACGTCGAGGATCCGGAGAGCCTCCAGGCCACGGTGACGGCGCTCGGTTCGGCGACAGGGAGCAACGCGTGAGCGAGACTCAGGCCATGCCGGAGCAGGGGACGCCCAAGGACCTCGCGGGCCAGGTGATGTTCGTCACCGGCGGCGCGACGGGCATCGGACTCGCGGTGGCTCGGCGCCTCGCGGCCGGTAACGCGACGGTCGCGATCTTCAATCGCAACCAGGAGCGCGCCGAAGCCGCGGTGCAGGGCATCCTCGCCGCGGGCCACACGGCGCACGCGTTCTCGGCGGACATCGCGAAAACCGAGTCGGTGGACGCGGCGTTCGCTGCGGCGCTCGAGAAGCTCGGCCGCGTGGACGGACTCGTGAACAACGCGGGCCTCACGCGCGACGGCCTCTTCATGCGCATGAGCGACGCGCAGTGGGAAGAAGTGATCAACACGAACCTCGGCGGCGCGTTCCGTTGCTGCCGCGCGGTCGCGCGCAGCATGATGAAGGCGCGCTACGGCCGCATCGTGAACATCTCCTCGGTCGTCGGCCTCATGGGCAACGCCGGGCAGGTGAACTATTCGGCGAGCAAGGCGGGCCTGCTGGGCCTGACGAAGTCGCTCGCGCGCGAGCTCGCCTCGCGCAACGTCACGGTGAACGCGGTTTGCCCCGGGTTCATCGAGACGGACATGACCGCGCAGCTGCCGGAAGCGGCGCGCGCGGAGTTGTCGTCGAAGATCCCGCTGGGCCGTCTCGGCACGCCGGAGGACGTCGCGGAAGTCGTGGCGTTCCTCGTGTCGCCGCGCGCGGCCTACGTCACCGGCCAGACCTGGACGGTGGACGGCGGAATGGTGATGGAATAGAAGCGAACTGGATCGAGAAGCAGGACCTTCAACTGCAATGGGAGGTGAAAACATGGCAGCGTTCAACGAAGACAAGGTCAAGGAAATCATCGCCAAGGAACTCGAAGTGGACGTCAAGAACCTGACGCCCGAGGCGAAGTTCATCGAGGATCTCGGCGCCGACTCGCTCGACATCGTCGAGCTGGTGATGGCGCTCGAGGAGGAGTTCGGCCTCGACATCCCCGACGAGGACGCCGACAAGCTGAAGACGGTCGGTGACGCCCTCAAGTACCTCCAGGAGCACTCGAACGCCTAAGCGTTCGTGACAGGACTCCGGGTCCGGACCGGACCCGCGCCGTTCAGCCCAGTGTCGGGGCGGTGCGGCGCGGGTCGGCGGGCGGGCCCGGAACAGCGTAGGGAGACCGTGCAAACATGAGTGGAAACGGGCCACGCATTTTCGTGACTGGCGCAGGAGTGCTGTCGCCGGTTGGCAATGACGTGGAGGCAACCTGGAACAGCCTGGTGGCGGGCAAGTCCGGGGCGGCGCCGATCACGCGCTTCGATACCTCCGCCTTCGAGACGAAGTTCGCCTGTGAGGTGAAGGACTTCAGTTTCGAAGGAATCATCGACCGCAAGGAGGCGAGGCGAATGGATCGCTTCGTCCAGTACGCGGTCGTGGCCAGCCACGAAGCCGTCCGTAACGCCGGTCTCGTACCGGAACAGCTCGATTGCGACCGCATCGGCGTGATCATCGGTTCAGGCATCGGCGGCATGGAGACCTTCGAGACCCAGCATTCACAGCTGGTCGAGAAGGGCCCCGGCCGCGTCAGCCCGTTCTTCATTCCGATGATGATCTCGGACATGGCCGCAGGCCAGGTGTCGATCCAGTTCGGATTCAAAGGTCCGAACTTCAGCACCGTGTCCGCGTGCGCCTCAGGTGCGCATGCGATCGGCGAAGCGTTTCGACTGCTTCGCGCCGGGGACGCCGACTGCATCATCGCCGGAGGCGCCGAAGCCACGATCACGCCCATGGCGGTCGCGGGATTCGGGAACATGCGCGCCCTCTCCACGCGAAATGACGACCCGCAACGCGCCAGCCGTCCGTTCGACAAGGACCGCGACGGCTTCGTCATCGGCGAAGGCGCCGGACTGCTCGTGCTCGAAACCGAAGAGCACGCCCGACGCCGTGGTGCGACCGCAATCTGCGAACTCGTGGGCTATGGAGCCTCGGGCGACGCGTTCCACATGACCTCTCCCTGCCTGGATGGTGACGGCGCCGCGCGCGCGATGAAGCGCGCGCTGCAGGACGCCGGGATGGCCACCGACGAGGTCATGTACATCAACTCTCACGGCACTTCGACGCCCGCGGGGGATCCGATCGAAGTGACGGCCGTGAAGACGGTGTTCGGGGAACATGCGCGGCGCCTGATGATGGGTTCGACGAAGTCCATGACCGGCCACCTGCTGGGTGCCGCCGGAGGACTCGAAGCGGTCGTCACCGCGCTGGTGCTCGCGCGAGGCGTCGTCCCCCCGACGATCAACCTCGACACACCGGATGAGGCATGCGACCTCGATTTCATCCCGAATCAGGCCCGAACCGTGAAGGTGAAGGCCGCCCTGTCGAACTCGTTCGGGTTCGGCGGGCACAACGTGACACTGGCGATGAAGGCTATCGCGTAAAGGCGCGTGCACGACGCCGCGGAGGCCGGGGACGGCGCCGCGGGAAGCGTGAGACGACGCCTGCTCCTGCCCAGTCGCAAGGTTTCTTCGGCTGGCTGAAGTCCCTGTTCGGTTTCGGGCGCAAGGAAAAGGAAGCGGACAAGCGCCCGCGCCGTGGTTCAGCGTCGCTGGACCAGCAGGAGAAGCGTGTCCTCGAAGAGTTCCAGAAGCAGTTCGGCATCACGTTCCGTGACCCCGGCCTGCTGAAGCTCGCGCTCACCCACCGCTCGTACCTGAGCGTGACCGGCCAGGGGCCGCGCGAGTCGAACGAACGGCTCGAGTTCCTCGGCGACTCGGTGCTCGGACTCGTCACCAGCGAGTACCTGTACCGCCGCCACCCGGACGAGCATGAAGGCCAGCTGACGAAGACCAAGTCGTTGCTGGTCTCGAAGGCCATCCTGTCGCGGCGAGCGCTGCGCATGGGGTTGGGCCGTTACGTCCTGATGAGCCACTCCGAGGTGGAGTCGGGCGGCCGTCAGCGCCTGTCCATCCTCGCCGACGCGTTCGAGTCCGTGCTCGGCGCCGTGTACCTCGACCAGGGTTTCGAGGTCGCGCGCGAGTACATCCACAAGCACCTGCTCGCGGAATCCGACTCGATCGTGGCGGACAAGCGCCACACGAACTACAAGAGCCACCTGCAGGAGTACGTGCAGAGCACCTACCGCACGCACCCCGTGTACCGCATCCGGAGCGAGAACGGTCCCGACCACTCCAAGCACTTCATGGTGGAGGTGATGGTCGGCCGCCGCACGCTCGGTGAAGGCCGCGGTCACAACAAGAAGGAAGCGGAACAGGCCGCCGCGCGCGACGCGCTCGAGCGTGTCGAGAAGGTGCGTGGCGGAGCGCGCGAGGAACAGCCCGAGACGCCGCGTGAGCGCGCCCCGGTCGCGCGTGTGGCGGAAGAGCATGAGGACGGCGAGGAGTCGGGAGAGAGCCGTCGCCGCCGTCGTGGACGGCGCGGTGGGCGTGGGCGCCGTGATGGCGCTGGAAGCGCGGCGTCCGACTCTGCCGAGAGCGCTGAGCTCGAGCCGATGAGCGCTGTCGCCGCTCCGGCAGGTGAGCCGGAGGAACTGCTCGAACTCGCGTCCCGCGACACAGGGGAAGCCGCCGAGGATTCCGAGCCGTTCGACGACGACGACTACGATGAGGTGGACGTCGACGCAACGGGCGGTGTGGATTCCGAGGAAGAGGTCGACGACCTCGAGGACGACGATGAACTCGAGGGCGAGGACGACGATCTCGACGACGACGAAGAAGACGGGGATGACGAAGACGAGGAAGAGGACGACGACGACCGCGAGGAGGACTTCATTTCGCCTGTCGTCACGCCTGCTCTGGTCGCTGCGCCGTCACCGAGTCCCGCGGCTGCAGTCGCGGCGGTTCCTGTGGGGGCCCCTGCCGCCCCCGCGTCCTCTCCGGCCCCCATGGCCTGGGGACGCGGAACTCGTCGTGTGTCTCGTGGTGCCGCGGCGCCGGCCCCTGTGGCGGAGGTCGTGGGGGTGGCCGTGCCCGGTCCCGCTCCGATCCTCGCGCCGATTCCGGCCCCGGAGCCGATCGAGGACGAGTCTCGCCCGGTGCACGAGGAAGTACTCGTGGATCCGTTCGACATGCGCGAAGAGGAAGAGCTCGTTCCGGAAGTCGAAGTCGTGCCGCCGGTCGCCGATCCGGACGAGGACGACGAGCAGGTTGACGCGCGTATCGAGGAAATGGAGCGCGCGATGGCGAACTTCGGCCAGCGAAAGGGATCCGATCCCGCGCCGAAACGCTCGACCTTCGGCCGACGAGGCCGCAAACGCTGAATCCGTACCGAAGCACGGAAACGAGAAGCGGCCTCCGGGTGACCGGAGGCCGCTTTCGCATGGCGGAAGCAGGGGAGAACGCTCTCGCCTGAAACAGCGAGGCGAGGAGCTTTCGCTCCCCGCCTCAAGACTGCCGCCACATACGATCAGGACAGGCCCCTCGGAATTTCCGTGCCCTTTCACATAGTGGCGACAGATGGTGGCGCCGGCTTCGGCGCGAATCTGTCTCGGAGAGCCGCTTCACTCTCCTGGGCTCCGCCAATCCCTGGCTTTGCCCTTCGACCAAACTGCATTGCAGTATCGGTGCCAATCGTGATGCATTTTCCCGGCGTCGACATAGTGGCTAATGATTGCAACGAGTTGTGCGATTGGTGGCTGGGGCCACGCGCGTGGAGGGGCGGGGCCTTCGGCGGGGCTTGCGCGACATTGTGTCGCACTTTTTCGCGTCCATCTCTCGGAACTGCGGATAGCTCAACGAGAAACGCGGCGATGGTCAAAATGACGCGATGTGCGACGGATTGTCACGGTGTCACGCGGTGCGTTTCCGCTTCGCGGACAATCTTTGGAGAGTCCGGCGCGCGACGCCCAAGATTTTCGCCGCCTGCGTCAGGTTTCCACCCGTCGCCTCGATCACTTCGTCCATGTACAACTCCATCTTGTCCCGGAGCGGCAGGAATCCGTGAGCGCCGACGGCCTGGGGGGGGGCGGCGCCGGCGTCGTCCATGTCCTGACGCGTCCGCGCCGCGAGCAACTCGTCTTCACCGAGCATGAGCAGGTCGGGGGTCACGAGTCCGTCGGTGCAGAACTGCACGGAGCGCTGCATGACGTTTTCGAGTTCTCGCACGTTTCCCGGCCAGCGATAGTGCTGCAGCGCCAGGAGTGCTTCCTCCGACAGGCGCGGGATGCGGCGGCCCGGCTTGGACCCATACCGCGCCAGGAAATAGGACGCGAGTTGGGGAATGTCCTCGACGCGCTCGCGCAGTGGCGGCAGGGAGATCTGGACCACGTTGATCCGGTAGTAGAGATCCTCGCGGAATCGTCCATCCTTCACGCGCTGCAGCAGGTTCTGGTTCGTCGCGGACACGAGCCGTATGTCGACTTCGATTTCTTCGTTTCCGCCGACCGGCTTGATCGTGCGCTCTTGGATGGCGCGCAGCAGCTTCACCTGGAGCCCGAGGTCGAGGTCGCCGATTTCGTCGAGGAAGAGCGTGCCCCCGTGCGCTTGCTCGAAGAGGCCGGTCCGACTTTCGCGAGCATCGGTGAACGCGCCGCGCCGATGGCCGAACAACTCGCTCTCGGCGACGCCCGCTGCGATCGCGGGGACGTTCACGGCGACGAAGGGCTTGTCGGCGCGGTCGCTGTTGTCGTGCAGGGCGCGAGCGACCATTTCCTTGCCCGTTCCGTTCTCTCCCAGAATGAGCACGTTGGCGTCACCGCGCGCAGCCTTGGCCACGCGTTTGAACGCGGCCAGCATGACCCGTGAGGATCCGATGATGTTCGGAAGAGGCGGCGGTAGCGGCTCGTTCGGCGCGTCTTCGATTTCCGCACGGAGCATCATGCGATGGTGCTCGATCGCACGGCGGAGAAGTTGCCCGAGCGGCAAGTACTCGACGGGTTTGCTCAAGTAGTCGAAGGCGCCCGCGTCCATCGCGTCCATCGCGTCGCTGACGCTGGCCTGCCCGGTGATGAGTACGACGGGCACGTTCGGCGCGCGCTTGCGGATGCCGCGCAGCAGGTCGAACCCGCCGAGCACGCCCATCTTCACGTCGGTGAGCACCACGTGGAAGTGGTCGGCGTCGAACGCTCGGAACGCCTCTTCGACGTTCTTGCACACGACCGCCGTGTGACCGTGACGACGTACGAACTTCGCGATCACATCGCTCGCGACGTCGTTGTCGTCGACGACGAGGACTTTGGTCTCTTCTTCCATGAACCCACCTCACCGAAATGCGAAAGCACCGGGCCGACGCGAGGATTACCACGCTCCGGACATGCAGGCCAGCGTTCGGCTTGGCTCGCCGGGAAAGCCGCGTGCTACGCTGACCTTCACCATGCTCCCATCCCGCACGTCGCCGGTCCTCGTTCTGCTGTTCCTGCTCGGCTTCGCCGCTCCCGTGTTCGCGGCGCAGACTGCGGCCCGTGCCGCGGACTCGACGCGGTCCGGCGTGCCCCCGGAGGAGGCCACGCGGCACTACCTTCAGGGGCGCTTGCTGGAAGAGGCCGGGGATACCGACGGCGCCGTGTCCGAACTCACGAGGGCGCTCGCGCTCGATCCGTCCGCAGTCGGCGTTCTGCTTCGCCTTTCCGAGGCTTCGAGCCGCGCCGGCGATCCCTCGCGTGCGCTCCAACTGGCGCGGCGAGCGGTGGCGATCGATTCGACGAACGCCCAAGCGCACTGGCTGGCCGGGCGCGGCGCTATTCAACCTCGAGAAGCCCACGGAGGCGGTGGAGGCGCTCTCCAGGGCGGCCCGGCTCGATTCGCTCAACGCGAACTACCAGCGCACGCTTGCGAGAGCGGCCGAGGCGGCCGATCAGCCCGCGCTCGCCCAGCGCGCCTGGGAGCGCGCGGCGCGGCTCGACGGAGACGATGGTGAGAGCTGGTTCCAGTTGGCGACGCTTTACGCTCGTTCGGGCCGCTTCCCCGAAGCGGACTCCGCGCTCGGGATCGCGACCGAGATCAACCCGGCGCGGCCGGGATCGCTGTTCCTGCGCGGGTTCATCCGCGAGAACCTCGGCGACCTCGAAACCGCGATCGCCGCGTACCAGCATCACCTCGGTGTGCACGACAACGACCAGGGCACGCGCCGCCGCCTCGTGATGCTGCTCGATCGCGCGCATCGCACCGCCGACGCCTACCGTGAGGCGCAGATCGTCGCGCGCGCGCGGCCGAAGGACGCCGACGCGCAGCAGGCCGAGGCCGAGCTGGCGTACGACCTCAAGCGGGCGGAGGACGGCCGGCGCGCGCTCGAGCGCATGCGCGCGCTCGATCCCGACGACCCGGGGCTGTTGATGCGCAGCGTGACCACATTGACGCGCGCCGACCGAGGCAGGGAAGCGGTCGATCTGGCCCGCCGTTGGACGAGCGCCCACGATTCCGATCAGCGCTCGCGCCTCATCGTCGCCCGTACATACGCGATGACGGGGCAGCTCGACTCGGCGGCCGCGATCTCACGCCGCGAAGTCGCGGCGGCACCGGATTCCGTCGAGCCGCGCAGGCTTCTCGCTCGCATCCTCCAGGACCGCAAGCAGTGGACCGAAGCGATCGCCGAGTGGCGCGCGGTTCGCGAACTGCGAGGCGACGATCCGGCGCTGCTGCTCGACCTCGGCATCTGCCTCGAGCAGTCGGGCGACATCGACGGCGCGGTGAAGGCCGGACGCGAAGCACTCGCGCTCGTGCCGGACGCCGGGCCCGCGCTGAACTTCCTCGGGTACCTGCTCGCCGACCACGAGCGCGACCTCGCCGAAGCCGAGCGCCTGGTCCATCGCGCGCTCGTGCAGGACCCCGACAACGGGGCGTACGTGGACTCCTGGGGATGGGTTCTCTATCGCCTCGGACGTCTGGAGGAAGCCCGCGTGGCGCTCGAGCGCGCCGTGGAACTGACGGGCGGGGACGCGGTCGTCCACGAACACCTCGGGGACGTCTACGCGGCGCTCAAGATGGTCGAGCCCGCCCGCAAGCAGTACCGGGCGAGCCTCGCGGTCGAGAGTCCCAACCCTCGGGTGCGCAGCAAGTTGGACGCGCTTCGGTGATTTCGTCCCGGCGCCGTCCGTCGCACCGAGGAGATCGGGAACTCCCGCCCCCCAGCGGTGTATATCGCCGTGGTGAGGAACCACTTGGCCCCTGAACAACCGCCGCTGCCGCAGGTCGTGAGCTTGTCCGACGAAGACCTCATGGCCCGAGTGGCCGAGGACGACGAACGGGCATTCCCCGAACTCGTCCGGCGGTTCCAGAGCCGGGTGACCAACCTCATCAGCCGGGTGCTGAACGACCGCAACGGGGCGGACGATCTCGCGCAGGAAGTGTTCGTGCGCGTGTTCGTCCACCGCCGGAACTACCGCCGCGGTTCCAAGTTCTCGACCTGGCTGTTCACGATCGCGGCGAACCTCGCCAAGAACGAGATCCGCCGAAGGGTACGACGCAGGAACTGGTTCTCGCTGGATGCGCTGACCGAAGTGCTTCAGGACAGTGCTCCCCAGCTGGCGGACCCGACGGAAAATCACGAGATCGGGCTCGAACGCGAGCAGCTCCGTGAGGAAGTCGGGAAGGCCATCGCAACGGTGCCGGAGAAGTACCGGCTCGCGCTGGTGCTTCGCGACATCGAGGGGTTGCCCTACGAGGAGATCGCCGAAGTGCTCGGCATCCCGGGCGGCACGGTGCGGTCACGCATCAATCGCGCGCGCGGCATGCTGAAGCGCAAGCTCCAACCGCTACTTCGAAAGCAGGAATCCCGATGAGCCACTGCACCCGGGCCCACGACCTTTTCGGGGCTTTCTGGGACGACGAAATCACCCGCGCCGAACGGGATTGGCTGGAAGGCCACTTCCGCGACTGCGCCTCCTGCCGTGCCGAGTATGACACGTACTCGCGTGCGCTCGGACTGGTGCAGGAGTTGCCGCGCGCGGAGGCCGCACCGGATCTCGCCGAACGCGCGCTCGCCGAGGCGAAGCGCCGTGCTCCCGAGCCGGACCGCATCTTCGTGCGCGAGACTCCGCGCTGGGCGCCCGTCGCCGCCGCGGCCGCCGTGCTGCTCGCCGTGCTGGCGCTCGCGCCGTACGTCGCGCGCATGCCGGGTTCGCCGCTGCTCGCGCAGCGCGACGCGAAGGTCGCCGCGCCGCGTCTCGTGGCCGTGACGCCGAACGGCACGCAGCCTTCGGTGACGCCGGAGACGGCCGCCACCTCGTCCGCGACGTCGGGCGGATCCGCGGTCGCCGAGAACTTGTTCGATCACACCGAAGACATCGACTTCGTGCTCGACCCGGTGCAGGTGCGCCGCGGCCGTGCGGTGGCGGTGTCGAACCTTCCGGAGGGAGTCCAGGGCGAACAGGCCGTCATCACGTTCTAGCCCAGCCCGCATGTTTCCCTTCATCCACATGCGACACCGCGCCGAGGCGCGGACGGACCGCTCGACGGACCGCCCGCGCTTCGGCGTGTTCGGCATCCTGCTCCTCGCGCTCGTGACCGTGCTCGGCGCCGGCGGCTCCACCGCACGCCTCGCGCACGCGCAGGGCGCCGTGACCGCCGTCGAAGTGGATGTGGACGCCCTCGTGCAGCGCGCTCGACCGTCCATGCTCACCGTCGTCGCGCGACGAACGATCGTCACGCGTTCGCACACGGCCGGGCTGCCACCCGCCAGGCGTACGCACTCCCGCATGGGCTCGGGCGTCGCCGTCGGCACGGACGAGATCCTCACGACCGCGAGCGTCGTGCTCGCGTCGAACCGGATCATCGTGGTCACGGACAACGGCCTCCAGGTCGAGGCTCAGCTCGTGGGCATGGACCCGATCCGCAACATCGCGCTCCTGCGCGCGCCGCGGCTCCAGCTCTCGCCCGTGAAGTTCGCCTCGCGCGCGCCGCAGCTCGGCGACTGGGTCGTGACGCTCGGAAGCTCGTACCGCGCGCAGCCGACGCAGTCGGTCGGGCACGTGTCGTCGCGCTATCGCGAGCCGCGCACCAGCCTGCTGCAGCTGACCAACGAAGTCTTCCCGGGCAACAGCGGTGGCGCGGCACTCAACACGCGCGGCGAGCTGATCGGACTCGTGCAGGGCGAGCTCGGCGCGCCCGAAGCACCCGGCCGCCGTGGCGCGGACAGCGAACGCCGCCCGAGCGGCATGAGCTTCGTCATTCCGTCCGAGGACATCGTGCCCGTGCACCGCAGTCTCAAGGCGGAAGGGCGCGTGCACCTCGGCTACTTCGGCGTCTCGACGCGCGGCGCGTTCGTCGAGAGCGAGTCGGAGCCCGGCGTGCGCATCCCCATCGGCGCGATCGTCGAGGCGACCCAGCCCGGCGGCCCCGCGGAGAAGGTCGGACTGCGCAAGGGTGACCTCATCGTCGCGTACGACGGCGAGCGTGTGGAGTATCCCGAGCAGCTCGCCCGCTGGGTCGCGGCGACGCCGCCCGGCACGGTCGTCACGCTCGTCTGGGCGCGCAACGACATGCAGCGTACGGGACGCGTCGCGATCGGCGAGTCACACGAGACGATTCCCTCGTGGATGCGTCTCGAGAGCGACGATGCCCCGGTCGCGGCCGGCGCCGCCGGCGCGCCGAGCGGCATGAGCGGCGCCGCGCCCGCCCGCATCCGTGGCATCGAAGACGAGATTCGCCGGCTCAATCGCGAACTCGGCCGGCTTCGCGAACAGCAGGACTCCGTCCGCTGAAGCGCTCCGCACGAGCGCGCGCGAGCGCGTGCGCGGACGCTGGTGTAGGGTGCGCCGCGTGAAGAGCGATCTCGTACTCGGCTATGCGGGCACCGTGGTGCGCTCGCGCGTGCGCATTCGTTCGGGCGCGCTCGCGTCTCTCGGAGCGTTCACGGTCGCGACGACGGGTGCCTCGCGCACCGTCGTGGTGACGGACTCGCGCGTCGGTCCGCTCTGGGGCGCCGCCGCGCTGCGGTCGCTGCGCCGCGCGGGGCTCGAGACGACGCTCGTCACGGTGCCGGTCGGCGAACGCTCGAAGAGCGCCGCGCAACTCGCGCGCCTCTGGGACGCGTTCGCGGCCGCCCGCATTTCCCGCGCCGACACGGTCGTCGCGCTCGGTGGCGGCGTGGTCGGCGATCTCGCGGGATTCGCGGCGGCGACCTGGCTGCGCGGCGTGTCGTGGGTGTGCGTGCCCACCACCGTGCTCGCGCAGGTGGACAGCAGCATCGGCGGCAAGACCGCCATCGACGTGCCCTCGGGCAAGAACCTCGCGGGCGCGTTCCACCAGCCCACCGGGGTGCTCGTGGACCCGGACGTGCTCGCCACGCTGAGTGCACGCCACGTGCGCGCGGGACTCGCCGAAGTGGTGAAGAAGGGGTTCGCGGTGGACGCGAAGCTGTTCGCGTGGTGCGAGCGCAACCTCGACGCGCTCGCCGACGGTGAGCCGGATGCGCTCGCGGGTGCGATCGAACGCGCGATCCGCGTCAAAGCGGCCGTGGTGAAGGCGGACGAGCGCGAGCGTGAAGGGGGCGTGCGCACCGCGCTCAACTTCGGGCACACGCTCGGGCACGCCATCGAAGCGGCGCACGGCTATCGCGGGCTGCTGCACGGTGAGGCGGTCGCGATCGGCATGCGCGCGGCGGCCGAACTCAGCCAGCACGCCGCCGGCCTTTCCGCCGAATCGCGGACGCGGCTCGAGGCGGCGCTCGATCACCTGCGGCTGCCGGTCACGATGCCGCGCACTCCGTTGCGCGCGTTGCTCGCCGCCATGGCGAACGACAAGAAGAGCGCGAAGGGCGACGTCCGCTGGGTGTTGACGCCCAAAATCGGAGTTGCTAGCGTGCCGCGCGCCATTGATCACTCGCTCGTGCGTGCCGCGTTGCTGCACGCCGGCGCGCGCGGTTGACGCCCGTCCGGTGACTGCCATGATGCCTCGCATCCTGATCCTTCACGGACCCAACCTGCACGCACTCGGCACACGCGAGCCCGAGGTGTATGGCCGTGTCACGTTGGCGGATGTCGAAACGCGCCTCACGGCGCTCGCCCGCGAGCTCGGTTCCGAAGTCGAGTTCTTCCACAGCAATCACGAGGGGCTGCTGATCGACGCGCTGTATCAAGCGCGCGGCCGCTTCCACGGTGTCGTGATCAATCCGGGCGGCCTCACCCACACCAGCGTCGCGCTCCGTGACGCGGTTCGGGGAGCCGGCCTACCGACCGTCGAGGTGCACGTGTCCAATCCGCTCACGCGGGAAGAGTTCCGCCACACCTCCCTCATCTCGGGCGTCTCGCTCGGTACGGTGCAGGGATTCGGTGTGGACAGCTATCTACTGGGCCTTCGCGCCCTCCACCAGCACCTGTCCCATGGCCAGCTCTAAGAAGAGCGCGTCCGCGCGCGGCAAGGGCGTGAAGCCCGCCATGGAGAAGGCCGATAAGCCTGTCGGTGCGTCGGTTGCCGGCTTCGAAATGGGTGAGCTTCGTCAGCTCATCAAGCTGGTCCAGCGCACCGGCATCGGCGAGCTCGAGTTGACCGCGGGCGGCCGTTCGGTGCGGATCTCGGCGACCGGCCATGCGCCGGCCGCGACGTATGCGGTGAGCGCTCCGGCTCCCGTCCGTGCCGCGGAAGCGGCACCGGCCGCGGCTCCGGCGGCAGCCGCTGCGGCTCCCGCAGTGAACGACAAGCTCAAGGCCATCACGTCGCCGATGGTGGGAACCTTCTACCGCTCGCCCGCACCGGACGCGGATCCGTTCGTCGAGAACGGGGACACCGTCGACCTCGGCCAGACCGTCTGCATCATCGAAGCCATGAAGCTCATGAACGAGATCGAAGCCGAGTTCAAGGGCCGCGTGGTGCAGATCCTCGTCGAGAACGCGCAGCCGGTGGAGTTCGGACAGAAGCTCTTCCTGGTGGAACCGGCCTGACGAGCCGGCATCGACGGCGCCGCCTCGCGGCGCCGCACCTGATGGGGGCGGCATGAACATCCGTGCGGTGCTCGAGAAGATGATCGCGGCTCGGGCGAGCGACCTGCATCTGAAGGCCGGTACTCCTCCCGTCGTCCGCGTGGACGGCGTGCTGTACACGCTCGACGAACCGGCGCCCAGCGCGCAGGACCTGCGCGAGGTGTCGAACCAGCTCCTCAACGAGGAGCAGCGCGTGTACTTCTCGTCGCACAGCGAGATCGACTTCGCCTTCGGCGTCGCCGGGCTCGCGCGCTTCCGCGCCAACGTCTTCATGCAGCGCGGCACGCCCGCGATGGCGTTGCGTCACGTGCCCGTCGAAGTGCCGACGCTCGACGACCTCGGCCTTCCGCCGGTCGTGCGCGATCTCGCCTTCTCGCCGCGCGGACTCGTGCTCGTCACGGGCCGAACCGGCTCGGGCAAGTCGACGACGCTCGCCGCGATGATCGACCAGATCAACCGCACGACGACGCGCAACGTGATCACGGTCGAGGACCCGATCGAGTTCCTCCACCGCGACCGCCTGTCGTTCATCCACCAGCGCGAAGTCGGCCTCGACACGCAGTCGTTCAGCGACGGCCTGCGCTATGTGCTGCGACAGGATCCCGACATCATCCTCGTCGGCGAAGTCCGCAGTCTCGAGACCATGAGCACGGCGCTCATGGCGGCGGACACCGGGCATCTCGTGATGTCCACGCTGCACACCACGGACGTCGTGCAGAGCCTGCAGCGCATCATTTCGTTCTACCCGCCGCACCAGCACGACGAGATCCGCATGTCGCTGGCGGCGAACCTGCGCGCCGTGATTTCACAGCGCCTCATTCCGAGGCGTGACGGCGCGGGCCGCGTGCCCGCGTGCGAAGTCATGGTGAGCACTCCGACCATCCGCGAGTACATCCTCAACCCCGAGAAGATTCCGCTCATCCACACCGTGGTGGCGGAAGGCGTCACGCAGTACGGCATGCAGACGTTCGACCAGTCCGTGCTGGCGCTGCTGCGCGAGGGGCTCATCACCGAGGAAGAAGCGCTCCGGAACTGCAACAACCCGAACGAACTCGGACTCAAGCTCAAGGGCATCTCGGCGACGAGCGACCGCATGTGGCAGCCGGTCGACGCCGTGTCGGGCGACAAGGGAGACTCGCACGCATCAGGCGGCGCTTCCCGTCCCGACTGGATGTCCAAGGAGTAGGAACCGAGCCGGACCCCTTCCGCCGCCCATGTTCCGAAAGATCCTGATCGCCAATCGCGGCGAGATCGCGCTCCGCGTGATTCGCGCCTGCAAAGAGCTCGACATCGCCACGGTCGCCGTCTTCAGCACGGCCGACCGCGACAGCATGCACGTGCGCCTCGCGGACGAGTCCGTCTGCATCGGTCCGCCCGCGCCGGCTCAGTCGTACAACTACATCGCGCGCGTGATCTCGGCCGCCGAAGTCACCGGCGCCGAGGCCATTCATCCGGGCTACGGGTTCCTGTCCGAGAACGCGCACTTCGCCGAAGTGTGCGGCTCGTGCGGCTTCACGTTCATCGGCCCGACGCCCGAGATGATCCGACGCATGGGCGACAAGGCCGAGGCCAAGCGAACGATGAAGGCCGCCGGTCTTCCGATGGTGCCCGGCTCCGATGGCATCATCGAGGACATCGAGGAAGCCGTCGCGATCGCGAAGTCGATCGGCTTCCCGGTCATCGTGAAGGCGAGCGCCGGCGGCGGTGGCCGCGGCATGCGCATCGCGTGGGACGAGCGCCAGCTGCGCGCGGGCTTCGGCATCGCGCAGGCGGAAGCGGGCGCCGCGTTCAACAACAGCGCGGTCTACGTCGAGAAGTACATCGTCCAGCCGCGCCACATCGAGTTCCAGCTGTTCGGTGACGGGCAGGGCAGCGTCGTGCATCTCGGTGAGCGCGAGTGCTCCGTGCAGCGCAATCACCAGAAGCTCATCGAGGAAGCGCCCAGCTCGATCCTGACGCCGGAGCAGCGCGTCGAGATCGGCGGGCTCGCCTGCCGCGGCGCCGCGAGCATCGGCTACCGCAACGCCGGCACGATGGAGTTCCTCTACGACGCCGACGGCAAGTTCTACTTCATGGAAATGAACACGCGCATCCAGGTCGAGCACCCGGTGACGGAAGAGGTCACGGGCATCGATCTCGTGAAGGAGCAGCTGCGCGTGGCGGCCGGCGAGAAGATGTCGTTCCGCCAGGAAGACGTGCGCTGGGAAGGGCACGCGATCGAGTGCCGCATCAACGCCGAGGACTTCGAGCACGGCTTCCGTCCGAGCCCCGGCCAGGTGACCTACTGGCACAAGCCGGGCGGCCCCGGAATCCGCGTGGACAGCCACGTGTACAGCGGCTATTCGATCCCGCCGTACTACGACTCGATGATCGGCAAGCTGATCGCGTACGGAAAGGACCGCGCCGAAGCGATCCGCCGCGCCGAGATCGCGCTCGACGAGATGGTGGTCGAGGGCATCAAGACGACGATTCCGTTCCACAAGATCGCGCTGCGCCATCCGCGTTTCCGCGCGGGCAACATCGACACGCGCTTCGTGGAAGAGCTGTTCAAGGAGCGCGAAGCCGAAGCCGCCGCGGCGCGCGGCTAGCCGGCGCGCGCGATGATCGTCCGCGTGTCGCTGACGCCTCCGGCGCCCGGCGCCGCGGGCGAGCCCGGCTGGATCGGCGTGGCGATCGACGTGCTGCGCGCGACCACCACGCTCACGGTGGCGCTGTCGAACGGCGCCGCGGGCGTCGTGCCCTACGGCGACACCGCCGAAGCGCTGCGCCACCGCGAGCGCGATCCGCGGGCGCTCGTCTGCGGTGAGCGCGAAGGGCGCATCGTCGTGGGCTTCGACCGCGGCAACTCGCCGTTCGAGTTCGGCCGCGACGTGGTCGAAGGGCGCACGCTCGCGTTCGCGTCCACGAACGGTTCGCGCGCGCTGCTCGCACTCGAACGCTGCGACGCGCGCTGGCTCGGCTCGTTCGTGAACGCCTCGGCGCTGCTGCTCGCGGTGCGCGGCGCGGCGAAGCTGCACATCGTGTGCGCCGGCAAGCTCGGGCGGTTCGCGCTCGAGGACGCGGCGTTCGCGGGCTGGCTGTGCGCGGCGCTCGAACGCGACGGCGCCACGCTCGACGGCGGCGCGGCGCGTCTCGTCGCGCCGCTCGCGCCGGCGAACGCCGAAGAAGCGCGCGCGCGCGTCGAGGGCGCCTCGCACGCACGCTACCTTGGCGCGCTGGGGCCGGAGTTCGCGCGCGACGTGGCGTTCTGCGCGACGATGGACGCGGTGGACGCGGCATACTTCGTCTAGAAGACTCCGCGCCTCCGGCTCCGTGGTGCCGGGATGCGTGCCGAGCGCGGCTTTCGCCGCGCCGCGACTACGCCTTCTGCGCGAGCCTCAGCATGAAGAGCCCGATCGCGCCGAAGATCATGTCGCCGAGCCACGCCGCCAGGTAGGGCGGCATCGCGCCGTTGTGCCCGAGCGCCTGCCCCGCGCGCATCACCGCGTAGTACAGGATCGCGATCGCGATCGAGAGTCCGAAGCCGAGCGCCGCGCTCTGCATGCGCATGCGGGTCGCGAGCGCGCCGCCGATCAGCACGACGACCACGCAGATGACCGGGAACGCGAGCTTCATGTGCAGGTCGACGAGGTAGTTCGCCACACGCGCGCCACTCGTGCGCAGCCGCTGGATGTAGGCGGCGAGCTCGAAGTAGTTCATCTCCTCGGGGCGGATGTCGTCGCGCGCGAAGTCCTCGGGACGCTCGGCGAGGCCGCCGACCGCGAGCCGCGGGAACGTCTCGGCGACTTCGCGGCCCTGCGCGTCGAACGTGCGCTTCACGCCCGAGACGAACACCCAGCGGTTGCCGTCCCACCTCGCTTCCGACGCGTCGATGCGCCGCACGAGCTGGCCGCGCGTGAACTCCTGCAGCGACACTTCGTGCATGCGGCGCTCGGGCACGATGTACAGCCGCATGTACCAGATGCGTCCGCCCTGCCCGAGGTAGGTGAGGTCGGTGCGTTCGATGCCGCGCATGTTCTGCATCTGCTGGATGCGCCGGTTGAGGATGTCGTTGCACTCGCGCGCCGACTTCGGCACGACGAACTCGCTCAGCAGCAGCGTGCCGACCGCGGCCACGACGGCGACGCCGAACACGGGCACGAGGATGCGCAGGATCGAGATGCCCGCGGCCCGCATGGCGGTCAGTTCGCCGAACTTGTTGAGCTGGCCCAGCGCGAGGAACGTCGCGAGCAGCAGCGCGACGGGCATCATCTGCACGAGGATCTTCGGCACGAGGTTCAGGTAGTAGGTTGCGATGAGCAGCGCCGACGCGCGGTGGTCGAGGAAGCTGCCGAGCTTCTCGATGATGTCCACGACGGCGTAGATCACGATGAACCCGGCCAGCCCGAGCAGCAGGTAGACCGTGAACTCCCGCAGCAGGTAGCGGTCGAGGATCCTCACGACGCGCCTCCCGTCGCCGGGCGGCGGCCGCTGTGGTCGGCGCCCGCGGGGATGCGCGAGTGCACGTGCCGGCGATGCCACGGCAGCTTCACGTCGCAGGCGCGCGCCGTGAGGTCGATGCCGAGCAGGCCGAGCAGGATGTTCGCGAGCCAGATCGCGAGCCACGCGGGGAGCAGCAGCCGGTCGGCGAGTTCCTCACCGCCCACGAGGCAGACGTAGTAGAGGAGGAAGAATCCGATCGAGAGGAACGCCACGGCCGGGCCGGCGCGCTTCACGCGCATGCCGATCGGCGCGCCGATCAGCACGAACACGACGCACGCCGCGGGCAGCGCGAACTTCTTGTGCACCTCGACCGACAAGGTCGCCATGCGCCGGCGCAGCGACTCGCTCTCGAGCTTCCACAGGTCGACGTCCATCGCGAGCGCGGGCTGCCGCTGCCCGACCGGCGCGAGCGCCCAGCCCTTGTGCGTGACCGCCGTCCACCAGAGCGCGGGGCGGTGGAGCAGCGGCGCGCGCTCGGGCGCGAGCGCCTCGAGTTCGCGCCCCGTGACGCCGAGCGCCTGGAAGCGCTCCTTCCGCACGGCCAGCGAGCGGTCGTACTGATCCTCGATCTGCTTGCGTTCGTCGAGCAGCACGCGCGCGCTCTTCTCGCGATCGCTGCGCGAGTTGCGCACGGTGCGGTCGAGCATGCCGCCCGCGTCCTGGATGAAGATCTTGTGCTTCTCGAAGCGCAGCTTGTGGTACACGCGCGGCCCGTCGGCGCTCGGCGGGATCTCGTGGATCTCGCCGTCGCGCAGCTCGAGCACCGCCGTGCGGCCGTCGGGCGTGTAGCTGAGCTTGCCGGTCTTCGCGAGGATCGTCGTGGGCGAGCCGCCGTTGTTGAGCTGGTAGATCGTCACGCCGCGCATCTCGCTCGTGCGGCTGTTCACCGACTGCACGAGCAGGTTGTAGCCGGGCAGGTCGGTGATGAACACGCCTTCCTGCAGCCGGACTGTCGGGCGCATGCGCTGGATGTCCACGAGCAGGTTCGCGAAGGCGTGGTTCACCTCGGGGTACACGTGGTTGTTGAAGAGCGTCAGCCCGATGGCGAGCACGATCGAGGCGAGGAGCGAGGGAATGATCGCGCGGAACAGGTGCACGCCACTGGCACGAAGCGCGGTGATCTCGTTGTCCTGGCTGAGCCGGCCGAAGACCATGAGCTCGGCCACGAGCACCGCGCAGGGCACGGAAAGCACCGCGACGAAGCCGAGCGAAAGGACGAACATCTGGACCACCGCCCAGACCGGGACCCCGCGATTGAGCACGAGATCGAGGTACTGGAACAGGGCGTCCATCTGGAAAAGGAACGTGACGACGCCCAGTCCGAGGAGAAACGGAACCAGATGCTGCCGGAGGATGTACCACGAGAGGATGCGCACGGTGGCGCAATCTAACCCAATGGCCGGGGAGGGGCACCTCGAAAGGAGCCACAACGCAGGGAGGGCAAAGGCTTTGACCGCCGCGTGAACCGGCTGATACGGTCCCCGCTCCCGTTGTACCCCTCTCCCGCAGCGCTCCCGACCCGACCATGCTCAATGTGCTCGCCGTACCGGTGCTCGCGTTCCTGATGGGGATCTCCGGGATCCCTGGCCTGAATGCGCTGCCCGGTTTGAAGGGTCTGGGACACCGCAAACCCAAGGCGGTCGTTCTCGACAGCCTTCCGCCCGCGTGGAAGCCGGCCACCCGCCTCGCGCTCGAGCGCGACTTCGTGCAGCGCGGGCTGCCTCGCTTCGGCCAGGGCACGGCCGGAATCAAGCTCCAGCCCACGTTCGACCCGCGCAAGGTGCGTACGCGCATCGAGCCGGACTCGGGTGGCTGGTCGGTCGCGGTCGAGGTGGGGGACATCCGGCTCGGCGCGCCGTTCCGCTCCGACCTGTCGATGTTCGCGGCCACGAACATGAACCAGACGTTCCTCCAACGCTGGCAGGAACGCTCGCGCCGTGACTTGAACTCGCTCGGGGCCGGCAACGCTCCCGCCGCGAGGCAGGGGCTCCAGCTCGCGCTGCCCGTCCAGCTGCCCAGCTTCGCCTCGAGCATCCTCGGCCCCGGCGGGCCAGCACTCAACGTCTCGGGCTCGGAGAGCATCCGGCTCTCGGGCACGAGCAACTGGACCAACCAGCAGATCGACCGTGCTCGGGCAGAAGAAGTCGCTGTTCCCTTCGCTCGACATGCAGCAGGACCTCGACATCCGGCTCGAGGGCCAGTTGTCCGATCGCGTGAAGGTGAACCTGCTGCAGAACTCGGCGAACCAGATCCCGCTCGCCAACCGCATCGCGATCAACTACCGCGGCGACGAGGACGATCTCGTGCAGGCGCTCGACCTCGGCAACACGAGTCTCGCGCTGCCCGGAACGCAGTACGTGTCGTACTCGGGACGCAACGAAGGCCTCTTCGGCGTCAAGGTCGCGACGCGCTTCGGCCCGCTCGACTTCACCGCGCTCGCGTCCAAGCAGGAGGGACGCTCGGAGCGCGCGTCGTACTCCGGCGGCTCGACGCGCAGCAATCCGACGGTTTCCGACGTCGACTGGATCAAGGGGCAGTACTTCCTGCTCTACGACCCGCAGTTCGGTGCGTGGAACATCGACGACGCGAGCATCACGATCTATCGCGACGACCGCATCAACAGCAACGACACGAACCCGCTCCGCGGCATGGCGATGGTGGACCCGACCGGCGTCATGATGGCCGGAACGATCGCGGGCACCGTGTCGGACACGGCCGGCTATCGCGGCAACTTCGACCGCCTCACGCCGCTCGTCGACTACGAGATCCTGCCGGACTTCTACACGTTTTCCGACGGCTTCGCGTACAAGATCATCCGTCTCAAGCAGCCGATGCCCGTGAACAGCAACATGTGTCTCGCGGTGACCTACACGGCCGTGCCGTTCGGCGGCACGGGCGGCCCGATCCTCACGGTCGGCGGCCAGAAGCTCGGCCCCTCGGCCGGCGCGGACTCGGTCTACACGCTGCTCAAGATGCTGCGCCCGCCGCGCGAACTGCTCGCCGCCGCGAACTCGGGCGACCTCAACAGCTCGGCCTTCGACACGACGAAGGCGTTCGACGTCGTGCGCGAACTCGAGATGAAGAACTTCTACGCGATCGGTGGCTACGGCATCGATCCGAAGTCGTTCACGCTCACGATCCAGAAGGGCCGCGACGTGCCGCCGGTGCAGTACGCGGACGGACCGGGCGGCGTGCGCCTGAACTACATCGAAGTGCTCGGGCTCGACTACTACGACGAGTCGAACTCGACGCCGGTCAAGGGGCACGACGAACGCGTGGACGGCACGGGGCGCTCGTCCGGCGCGCGTGCGTACGTCGACTACGCGAACGGCGTGCTGTGGCTGCCGGATCCGCATCCGTTCGCGCCGCGGCTGAACGGCGGCAACGGCCGCCTGTTCGACGAACTCATGGACGCGAACGCGAACCGCCGCGCGAACCTCACGGGCGCCACGGGCTTGGGGCTCGCGCCGAACGCGGGCATCTACGACAAGTACAAGCTCGATCCGGTCGCCGACGCGCGCTACTACCTCGTGTTCGACTACGCCGCGCAGCGCTCGGGCGGCAACATCAGCCTGAACCGGGGCAGCCTGCTCGAAGGCTCCGAGGTCGTGACCGTGAACGGCGAACGCTGGACGCGTGATCGCGACTACCGCATCGACTACGACACGGGGCAGATCACGCTCATTCGCGGCCTCGGGCCGACGGACCAGCTGAGCATCGACTACTCGTACGCGCCGCTCTTCCAGCAGGCGGGCAAGACGCTCATCGGCTCGGCGTTCCGGCTCGAGGGCCGCGACCGTTCGCTCGGCGGCGCCTTCCTGTACGAGAGCAAGGGCGCGCAGGACCTGCGTCCGCGACTGGGCGAAGAACCCTCGCGCACGCTCATCACCGACCTGAACTCCGAGTGGCGCTTCCGCCCCTCGTTCCTCACCCGCATGGTGGACGCGCTGCCGGGCGTGCGCACGAGCACGCCGTCCGAGTTCGGCATCCAGGCCGAAGTCGGCGCGTCGTTCCCGAACCCGAACACGCGCAACGAAGTCTTCGTGGACGACATGGAAGGCGTGCGCGACGCCGTGTCGCTGTCGCTGACCGCCGACCGCTGGCACGCGATGAGCGTGCCGTCGCGCGCGCGTTCGCTCGACGCGAACCGCCGCGCGCTCGTCGTGGACGACTTCCTCGACCTGCCCGGGCAGCGCAACGCGGAAGTGCGCTGGTACATGCCGCCCAACTACGTCCACGAGCGTGACCTCAAGCCCACGCTCGAGGAGGCGCAGGGTGCGAAGAACCCGCGTCAGGCGCTCGCGCTTTCCGTGCCCCGGCTGCCCAAGGAAATGCGCGACGATCCGGGCCTGCGCGATTCGCTCTGGACCGGCCTCACGTACGTCCTCGATCCGCAGGGCATCGACCTGTCGCGCGCGCAGTTCCTCGAAGTCTGGGTGAACGACTTCCGCGACCGGCACGATCCGGCCATCGCGCACGACCTCGTGCGCGCGAACGACAAGCGCGTCACGCTGCACGTGGACCTCGGGGTCGTCAGCGAGGACCAGATGCGCGCGCCGAACCGCCTGCCCGACGGTTTCCTCAACACGGAGGACACGGCGCCGCGCGACGGACAGCTCACCGTGCCTCCCGCGAAGGACGAGGACACGGGCGTGGACGGCGTGCGCGGCGCGAGCGAGCAGTTGCCGATCGCGGACCTCACGACCGCGAGCGAAGGCGATCGCGAAGGTGACAACTATCGCGATCCCGACAACGACAAGGAAGACATCGACCCGCGCAAGTTCCAGTTCACGAACGGCACCGAGGACAACTTCCGCCTCGCGCCGTATCCGGACACCGAGGACTTGAACGGCAACGACAACCTCGACCGCGAAGAGAACTACTTCGAGTACTCGATCCCGCTCGCGGACTCGAGCCAGCGCTACCTCGTCACCGACGTCCACCGCGACTTCTCGGGGCAGGCCGCCGTCGCCGACGACAACGGCTGGCGCCGCTACCGCATCCCGATCACGGACAGCCTGCGCGTGCAGTTCGGCTCGCCCGACCTCACGATGGCGCGCCACGTGCGCGTCTGGATCGAGGGGCTCGAGGAAGCCGAGCCGAAGACCGCGTCGGTGCAACGTCCGCTGCTGCTGCTCGGCGGCCTCGACATCGTGGGCAACCGCTGGCTCGCGGTGGAGCTCTCGGAAGAGCAGCGCCAGCGCCACACGACGATGACGCTGAACTCGGTGAACTCGCTCGACAACGCCGACGTGTACGTGCCGCCCTTCGATCCGGGCGAGACGCGCAACGGCAACCAGGCGCAGACGCGCCGCGAGCAGTCCATCGCGCTCGAGTTCACCAACCTCGGCGCCGACACGCTCGAGGCGTACCGTTCGTTCTCGCTCGAAGAGGACTACACGCGCTACGGGGCGCTTCGCTGGTATGCGTCGAGCTTCGAGGTCGCCGGCTACGACGCGAGCGTGGACACGACGCTCTTCTACTTCGTGCGCTTCTCCTCGGACGAGCGCGGCCAGAACTACTACGAGATCAAGCGCCGGCTGCCGCGTTCCTCGGCGCCGCGCTCGATCGACTGGCAGGAGAGCCGCGTCCTGCTCGAGGAGGTCTCGAACTTCAAGCTCTCGCGCAGCTCGACGGGCAACGCCCCGATCCGCGTCGCGTTCGGCAGTCCCGGCGACTCCGTACTCATCGTCGGACGGCCGTCGTTCACGCGCCTGCGCCGCGTTTCGTTCGGCGTCATCAACGCGAATCCGCCGGGCGGGCGCGAGTTCCCGAGCGGCCAGTTCTGGTTCAACGAACTGCGCGCGACCGACGTGAAGAAGGACGTGGGCTACGCCAACCGCGTGCTCGTCAACGGCCGCATGGCCAACCTGCTCAGCTACAACGTCGCGTGGAACTCGCGCGACGAGAACTTCCTTTCGGTCGGCGAGTCGCGCGGAAGCGGCAGCCGCAACACGCAGATCCAGGCCACGACGCAGTTCGACGCGCATCGCTTTTTCGAGGGCACGGGCATCACGCTGCCCGTGTCGATCGCGTGGAACCGCAATTCCTCCAAGCCGCGCTTCACCGCCGGTGACGACGTCGTGCGCACCGGCGCGCAGCAGGAGGCGAGCGAGACGCGCTCCGAGACGCGCAGCATCTCGTCGACGTACTCGCGCATGTGGGGCGAGCGTACGAACCCGCTGCTCAAGTACACGGTCGCCGGCCTCACCGCGAACATCAGCCGTTCCGAGACCGATTCGCGCACGCCGAGCGCGGTCTCGAGCAGCGCGTCCACGAACGCGGGCGTCAACTGGAGCGTCGCGCCGCGCGCGCTCGTCGCGATCGGCATGCCGCTTGGCCAAGGCGAAGTTCTACCCGCTGCCCGAGCGCGTCTACTGGAACTATCAGGTGAGCGCAACGAGAGCAAGTCGTTCACGCGCGCGACCGACGGCTCGGGCGACCTGCGGCCGAGCAGCAACCTCAAGGGCCGCCAGGCGACGCTCGGCTTCGGCGCCGACTCGCGCCCGTTCGACGCGCTCTCGCACCACTTCGACGGCACGCGTGCGCTGAGCCTCGACAACGTACCGCTCGACCACATCGGCTTCGTGAACTTCGGCCGCCTCACCTCGTGGCGGCAGAACTTCAGCACCCGCTACACGCTGCAGCGCGGGGCATGGCTGCGGCCGAGCTTCAACTGGGGTTCGAACTTCGGCCAGCAGAACGACATCACGTCGCCGAACCTCGCGGTGCGCGCGATCAACAACGGCCAGAACCTGCAGATGAACTGGGACCTGCCGTTCGACGGACTGCTCAACCGCCGCCCGGCGCCGGTCGTCGCTCCGGTGGTGTCCGACTCGACGAAGCCCGCCTCGAAGCCGAAGGGGCCGTCGATCGGCTGGCGCGATTTCGCGGCGCGCGTCGGAAACGTGCAGACGGACTTCCAGCTCTCGCGCTCGAGCAGCTACTCGCGGCTGCGCGGCAACCCGAGCCTGCTCTACCTCGTCGGGCTCGCCGAGGATCCGGGCCTCGCGGACTCGACCGGCGGCGTGAGCCCGGCCGCGGGCAACAACTCGCAGACCGGCCTCGACTGGCGCACGAATGCGCGCACGCGTATTCCGATCATCTTCGGCAGCCAGGTCATGCTTCGGTTCAGCTACGGCGATCGCACGGGGGAGAACAACGGCGTGCTTTCGCGCACGTCCGACCGCCGCTTCCCCGACCTCGAAGTGGACTACGGCCGCGTCGCGAACGCGATCAAGCTGACCAAGTTCCTCCAGAACCCGTCCATCCGCACGGCATGGAGCGTCTCGAGGACGCACGACTACCAGGTGCGCCGCGACTCGCTCACGAGCGAATCGCGCACGAGTGATTTCCATCCGCTGCTCTCGATGCGCGGCAGCTTCAAGAACGGCATCCAGGCCGACCTCGGCGTGAACCACCGCAGCACCGAGCGCCTCGTGCACCAGTTCGGCACGTCGAGCACGGTCGAGAGCAACTCCGACGTGAACTTCACCCTGAGCCGCTCGTACTCGCAGGGCCAGAAGGTGACGTTCCTCGGCAAGACGAGCACGGTGCGCAGCAACGTCAGCATGCAGCTCGCGACGATCTACTCGCACACGAAGGGCGAGACGCGCTACGCGAACAACGCCGGCTCGGGCCAGCTCCGGGACGAAACCCGGCTTTCGGTCACGAGCACCGGCTCCTACGGCTTCAGCTCCAACGTCACGGGCAGCGCCGTCCTCGGCTTCAACCACAACCGGAACAAGGCGAGCGGCATCGTGCGGCGAAGCGTCCGCGTCGAAGTCCGCGCGCAGTTCTCCTTCTGATCATGCGCTCACTGCTCCTCGCCGCCTTGATCGCCGGCCTCGCGCTGCCCACCTCCTGCGCGGGCAAGTCCGCCGTGAACGGCGCGCGCGCGCTCGAGCGCGTGAACCATCAGTGCGCCGCCGGTCCGCGCGTCGTGGGGACGCCCGCGCACGCGCAGACGCTCGAGTGGATCGTCTCCGAGGCCACGCGCCTCGGCGGCGCGGTCGAACGCCAGACGTTCGAGGACTCGGCGACCGGCCGCGCGCTCACGCTCACCAACGTCATCGCGCGATTCGGCCCGAAGACCGGCCGGCGCATCCTCTTCTGCGCGCACTACGACTCGCGGCCGTGGTGCGATCGCGATCCCGATCCCGCGTTCCACGACCAGCCAGTGCCCGGCGCGAACGACGGCGCCTCCGGCGTCGCGGTGCTGCTCGAGATGGCGGAGCTGTTCAAGGTGTCGCCCCCGCCGGTGGGGGTGGACCTCGTCTTCTTCGACGGCGAGGACCTCGGCACGAACGATCGTCCCGAGGAGTTCTGCCTCGGCTCGCGCGGCTACGCCGAGCGTCTGCCGGCTCCGGGATCGCCCAACCGTCCGGTCGCCGGGTTCCTGCTCGACATGGTCGGGGACCGCGACCTGCAGATCTTCCACGAGAAGAACTCCGCCGAGCGCGCCTCCAACCTGACCGCCCTCGTGGCCGAGGGGGCTCGCGCGACCGGGGCCCGGTCGTTCCACGACGAGGTGAAGTGGTCGATCATCGACGATCACGTGCCCCTGCTGGATGCCGGCCTGCCGACCGTGGACGTCATCGACTTCGACTATCCCGCCTGGCACACCCACCGCGACACCCCCGACCAGATCAGCGCCGAGAGCCTCGCCGAGGTCTCCCGGGTGCTCGAATGGATCGCCTACCGGAGCGTCCTCGCCCGCCCCTGACCGACCCGCACCCGCCATCGCTCCCCGGGGGGCCGACTTGCCCATTGCCTGTGCCATCGAGTAGTTTGCGGCTCAGGAGTGGGGCAGGTGCGACCACTCCCTTTTTTGTCTTACGCGGGAGCCATAGTGGAAGTGCGTGACGAAGTGCGCCAGCTGGCAACGCCACTGGCTGAAGAGGACGGGTACGAGCTCGTGGACGTCGAACTGGCGTCCGCAGGCCGTCATCGCATCATTCGGGTGTTCCTCGACAAGCCGGGCGGGGTGAGTTTGGGCGATTGCGCCCGTTTCAGCCGCCGGCTGTCGGACTGCCTGGACATGAATCAGACGATCCCCGGGAGCTACAACCTCGAAGTGAGCTCGCCTGGGCTCGACCGTCCCATCCGGACGATGGAACACGTCCAGCGTTTCGCCGGTCAGCGCGTGACGCTGACCACGCACGAACCACGGGAAGGGCGCCGTCGCTGGGAGGGAGTCCTCCTCGCGCTGGGCGACGACCGCGTGGGCGTTCGCACCGAAGAAAACGAAGAACATGGGTTCGAGTGGGCCGAGGTGAAGTCGGCCCGCCTGGTGGTGGATCCGTGGGAAGGCCTGCGGAAGACCACGGGCCACACGGCGGCGAAGCCGAAGTCCAAGCCGAAGCCGCGGGGAGGGGCTCGATGAACAACGAAATCCTGGATGCGCTGAGCCAGATCACGCGCGAGAAGAGCGTGGATCGCGCGATGCTCATCGAGACGCTCGAGACCGGTCTGGCGAGCGCCGTGCGCAAGAAGCACGGCCTCACCGCGGACGTCGAGGTGCGCTTCAACGACAAGAGCGGCCAGCTCGAGTGCGCGCTGCGCATGACCGTCGTGGACACCGTCGAAGACCCCGCGTTCCAGTGGACGGTCGAGAAGGCGCGCGCCCACAAGAGCGATGCCGCCGTCGGCGACGTCATCCGCATTCCGCTGCCGATCAGCGAGTTCGGCCGCAACGCGATCCAGACCGCCAAGCAGGTGCTGATCCAGCGCGTGCGCGAGGCGGAGCGTGACCGCGTGTTCAAGGAGTACTCGGACAAGATCGGCACGCTCGTGCGCGGCGTCGTCCAGCAGGTGGACCGCGGCAACGTGATCGTGAAGCTCGACTTCTCCGAAGGCGTGCTGCCGGCGCGCGAGCAGATTCCCCGCTCGTACCACCGTCAGGGCGACTACGTGCGCGCCGTCGTGCTCACCGTGGACAAGTCCGCGAAGGGCCCGCAGGTGATCATGTCGCGCACGCATCCCGACTTCCTCAAGCGCCTCTTCGAGAACGAAGTCCCCGAAATCGCGGACGGCATCGTCGAGGTGAAGGCGGTCTCGCGCGAAGCGGGCGCCCGCTCGAAGATCTCGGTGTTCTCGACCGATCCGCGCGTGGACGCGGTCGGCTCGTGCGTCGGCCTGAAGGGTTCGCGCGTGCAGAGCATCGTGCGCGAGCTCGGCGGTGAGCGCATCGACATCGTGCCGTGGTCGGCCGACCCGGCGGTGTTCGTGTCGCGCGCGCTGTCCCCGGCCCGCGTGATGGACGTGAAGGTGAACGAGGCCGACGGCCGCATGAACGTGATCGTGGCCGACGACCAGCTCTCGCTCGCGATCGGCAAGGGTGGCCAGAACGCGCGCCTCGCGGCGCGCCTGACCGGCTGGAAGATCGACCTCGTCTCGAAGAGCGAGGAAAAGAAGCGTCACGACCTCGAGCGGGCGAGCCGCATCGAGGTGGAGCAGCTCGAACTCGGCGAAGCGACGACCGAGAAGCTCATCTCCGCGGGTATCGAGACCGTGCAGGAACTGGTCGCGACGCCGCTGGAGACGCTCGTGCAGATCCCGGGTATCGGCGAAAAGACCGCCGAGAAGGTGCTGGCGACCGCGCAGGAGTACCTGGCCGCGCATCCGCCGGTGGCGCCCGAAACGTCGGGTGGCGAACTGGAGTTCACGCCCGAGATGACCGCCGACGAGGAAGAACTCGCGGTGGGCGACGGCACCGAGGCGCCCGCATCTCGCGAAGCCGCGGAAGGAGTTGACCGTGGCGAATAGTCCTGCCGGCAAGAAGCTGCGCATTTACGAGGTCGCCAAAGACCTCGGCATGTCGAGCGAGGTGATCATCCAGATCTCCCGCAAGCTCGGCGTCGAAGTGAAGAACCACATGAGCACCCTGCCGGTCGAGATGGTCGACAAGGTGCGCTCCGAGATGGCGACCGAGAAGGCCGCCGCCCGTGAGGAAGTGGTTCAGCAGAAGGAGAAGGAAGAGCAGCGCGCGCGCGACGATCGCGCCCGTGCGGCCGCCGCTCCGCCTGCGCCCTCGCACGTGCAGAACCCCGCGCTGCCGTACAACCGTCCTCCCGGCGCCGGCTCGGCCGTGGTCTACCGTCCGCCGCAGCCCGTCGTCCCGACGGGCGCGCCGCGCGCGACCACGCCGCCGCCTTCGCGTCCGCCGCACCGTCAGGGCGGACCGGGTGGGCCCGGTGGTCCGGGTGGTGGTCGTCCCACGTTCGGTCCCGGCGGCGGTCGTCCGTCGTTCGGTGGACCCGGCGGCCGTCCCGGTGGTTCGGGCGGTGGCGCCAGCCGTCCCGGTGGCGGTGGTGGTTACGCCGGTCGTCCCGGCGGTGGAGCGGGCAGCCCCGGCGGTGCCGGTGGTGGTGGCACTCCCGGCGCCGGAGCCAGCGCGGCTTCGGGCGCGCGGTGCGCAGCCACCGCCGTCGCGACCGCAAGAAGAAGAAGAACTGGGTCGACGAGAAGCAGGCCGCCGAGAGCGTCCGCAAGACTCTCGCGAGCCTCGACACCGCGGGCGGTAAGCGCAAGCACCGCCGGCGTGACGAGGACGGCTCGGAGATCACGACCGACGAACCGAAGGTGCTGAACGCGGCCGAGTTCATCACCGTCGCCGAACTGGCGAACATGATGGACGTGAAGCCGCAGGAAGTCATCATGACCTGCATGCGCATGGGGCTCATGGCGACGCTCAACAAGCGCCTCGACAAGGACTCCATGATGGCCGTGGCCGACGAGTTCGGCTTCTCGGTCGAGATCGTGTCCGAGTTCGCCGAGGACGAAGAGGCCGCCGCCGCGGAAGTCATTCCCGTCGAGCGCCTGCGTCCGCGCGCGCCCGTCGTCACGGTCATGGGTCACGTCGATCACGGCAAGACGTCGCTGCTCGACTACGTCCGCAAGACGAACGTCATCGCGGGCGAGGCCGGCGGTATCACGCAGCACATCGGCGCGTACGACGTGACGCTGCCCGATGGCCGCAAGATCTGCTTCCTCGACACGCCCGGTCACGAGGCGTTCACCGCCATGCGTGCACGCGGCGCCCAGGTCACGGACGTCGTCGTACTGGTGGTCGCGGCCGACGATCGCGTCATGCCGCAGACGATCGAAGCCATCGATCACGCGAAGGCGGCCAACGTGCCGATCGTCGTGGCGATCAACAAGTGCGACCTTCCGGCCGCCGAACCGCAGCGCATCAAGACGGAGCTCGCGGGACACGGCGTCGTGGTCGAGGAGTTCGGCGGCAAGTACGTGGCCGTCGAGATCTCCGCCAAGAAGGGCAACGGCATGGACAAGCTCCTGGAGATGATCCTGCTCTCCACGGAGCTCCTCGAACTCAAGACCGACCCGGATCGCCGGGCGCGCGGCGTCGTGCTCGAAGCACGCGTCGAGCAGGGTCGCGGTGTCGTGGCGTCCGTGCTCGTGCAGAGCGGCACGCTGAGCATCGGTGACGCGTTCGTGGCCGGCCAGAACTTCGGCCGCGTCCGCGCGATGTTCAACGAGCGCATGCAGCCGGTGAAGTCGGCTCCGCCCTCGACTCCGGTCGAAGTGCTGGGCTGGAACACCACCCCGGGCGCCGGCGACCTGTTCGTCTCGCTCGAGGACGAGCGCGAGGCGCGAGAGATCGCGACCAAGCGCGCGGCGCTGCACCGCGAGCACGAGTTCCGTTCGACCAAGGCCGTCTCGCTGGTGGACTTCCACTCGCAGATGTCGCAGGGCGGTCCGAACGAGCTCAAGATGCTCATCAAGGGCGACGTGGACGGCTCGGTCGAGGCGCTCGCGGAATCGCTGCAGAAGCTCGGCACCGCCGAAGTCGCGGTGCGCGTCATTCGCCAGGCGGTCGGCCAGATCACGGAATCCGACGTGCTGCTCGCGGCGGCTTCCGACGCGATCATCGTCGGCTTCCACGTGCGTCCGGATGCCAAGGCGCGCGAGATGGCCGAGCGCGAGAAGGTCGAAATCCGTCTGTACGACATCATCTACAAGGCCGTCGAGGACGTGAAGCAGGCGCTCGAAGGCATGCTCAAGCCCGAGCTCAAGGAAGTCATCCTCGGCGTCGCCGAGGTGCGGCAGGTGTTCCGCCTGTCGAAGGGCTCCGTGGTGGCCGGCTGCATGGTGTCCACGGGCAAGATCTCGCGCAACGAGCAGGTTCGCCTCGTGCGCGCGGGCGAGACGGTGTTCACCGGCAAGGTGGACATGCTCAAGCGCTTCAAGGACGACGTCCGCGAAGTGCTGCAGGGCTTCGAGTGCGGCATCACGCTCAACGGCAGCAACGACATCCAGGAAGGCGATCGTCTGGAGTCGTTCACCGTGCAGGAGCACGCCCGCACGCTGTAATGCCTCATCCCGGCGGCGGCGCGTCCACCCGGGCGCGCCGCCGTTCGCTTCTCTCGGGAGGACCCGTGTTCGTCGGCATCGTCCGCGTCGAGCTGCACATTCCCGCGGCGCGCTCGCTGAAGGACAAGCGGCAGGTGGTGCGCTCGCTCAAGGACCGGCTGCGCGAGCGCCTGCACGCGGCGGTCGCCGAGGTGGATCATCAGGACCTCTGGCAGCGCACGGCCCTCGGGCTCGCGTTCGTCTCGGGTGAGAGCGGCCACGTGCGGGAGCAGTTGCAGGCGGCGCGGCGCGTGGTCGAGCAGGAGTACGCCGCGCAGATCACCGACTGGCAGGAGAGGATCGAGTGAGAATTCGACCGGAAAAAGTCGCGCACCTGATGCGCCGCGAAGTCGCGGACATCCTCGAGACGCGCCTGCGCGATCCCCGCCTCACCACCACGGTGACGGTGACGGACGTGCAGGTCACGCACGATCTCTCTTTCGCGCGCATCTACGTGACCATGATGGGCGAGCGCGAATCGCGCGCCGCCGGCATGGCCGCGCTGCAGCACGCCGCGGGCTTCGTGCGCCGCGAGCTGGGCGACCGGCTCGGACTGCGCGAAGTGCCCGAAGTGCGGTTCCTGTACGACGAGTCGCTCGATCACGGGCAGCGCGTCGAGGAACTGCTCAAGAAGCTCGAGCGTGGTGAGAAGGTGGAGGACGAGGAAACGGAATGACCGGCGCGCCCGTGCGACCCGCGCGCCCCGCGCGTCCCGCACCGCTCGAGTGGGCGGGCCTGCTGCCGGTGGACAAGCCCGGCGGCATGACGTCGCACGACGTGGTCTCCCGCGCGCGCCGCGTTCTCGGCACGCGCGCGATCGGCCATCTCGGCACGCTCGATCCCGGCGCGAGCGGCCTGCTCGTGCTCGCGGTCGGACCCGCGACGCGCTGCGCGCAGGTCTGGCAGGGCGGCGCGAAGACGTACGCCGCGACCGTGCGCTTCGGCGTCGTGACCTCGTCGCAGGATCTCGACGGCGACGTGCTCGAAACGCGCGACGTGACCGCGGACGAAGCGGCCGTGCGCCGCGCCTCCGACGCGATGCTCGGCGATTCCGCGCAGGTGCCGCCGATGGTGTCCGCGCTGAAGCACAAGGGCGAGCGGCTCTACGACATCGCGCGCCGCGGCGAGGTGGTGGAGCGCGAGCCGCGCCCGATCACCGTGCACGCGTGGGACTGGACGCGCTTCGCGATGCCCGACGCCGACTGCGTCGTGCGCTGCTCGGGCGGCACGTACGTGCGCACGCTCGCGCACGACCTCGGCGCCTCGCTCGGCTGCGGGGCGGCGCTCGCGTCGCTGCGGCGGCTGGCGAGCGAGCCGTTCCGCGTCGAGGACGCGTGCCCGTGGGAGGCGTTCGTGCCCGGGGACCGCGACGCGCTGATCGCGCGCTGGGGCGTGACGCTCGAC
This sequence comes from Candidatus Eiseniibacteriota bacterium, assembly GCA_016710095.1. Taxonomy (GTDB): domain Bacteria; phylum Eisenbacteria; class RBG-16-71-46; order RBG-16-71-46; family RBG-16-71-46; genus CAIXRL01. Next base: position 107,707 of record JADJLL010000002.1, read on the forward strand.
CGCGCGCTCGGCGTGCTTCCCGAAGTGCGGCTCGACGCGGCGCAGGCCGACGCGCTCGGGCACGGGCAGTTCGTCGAAGTGGCACCTGATGCCGCGGCCGTTGCCGCGATCGGCGCCGGCCCGCGCACCGTCGCGCTGCGCGAGCTTTCGGGGCGCGCGCTCGCGCTGGGCGAACTCGTGCGCGAAGCCGACGGCCGCGTGCTCGCGCGGCCCAACGTGGTGTTCCCCTGGGCGGTGCGAGAAGGGAGAGCGGCATGAGCGTGGTGGCGGTCGGGGTATTCGACGGGCTGCACCGGGGGCATCGTGCGCTGTTCGAACGCGCGCTCGCGCGCGCCGCGGGCGAGCGCTGCGTCGCGGTGAGCTTCGATCCGCATCCGGACGTCGTGCTCGCGAAGGAGTTCCGGCCGATCGCGCCGCTCACGCCGCTGCCCGAGAAGCACGCGCGCCTCGCCGCCATGGGCGTCGAACTGCACGTGCTGCCGTTCACGCGCGAACTCGCGGCGCTCTCGCCCGAGGAGTTCGTCGAGCGCCATCTGGTGACGCCGTTCGCGCCGCGCGCGCTCGTGGTCGGCGCGGACTTCGCGCTCGGCCGCGGCCGGGCCGGCAACGTCGAGCGCCTGCGCCGGATCGGCGAGGGGTACGGCTTCGAGGTCGAGTCGGTGCCGCTGCTCGCCGACGGGGCCGACATCGTGAGTTCGTCGCGGATCCGCGAAGCGCTCACCGAAGGACGCGTGACCGACGCGGCGGCGCTGCTCGGCCGGCGCTACTCCTTCACCGGGCTCGTGGTGCACGGCGACAAGATCGGGCGCACGCTCGGCTGGCCGACCGCGAACCTGCGCCTGCACGACGAGAAGGCCGTGCCCGCCCTCGGCATCTACGCCGTCTGGGCGCGCATCGCGGGTGAGGACGTCTGGCGCGCGGGCGCGATGAGCGTCGGCATCCGTCCGACCTTCGACGGCAAGCTGCGCACGCTCGAAGTGCACCTGCTCGACTGGGACGGCGACATCTACGGCCGCGACGTCGAGGTGCAGTTCGTCCAGTGGCTGCGTCCCGAGCTGAAGTTCGAGGGGCGCGAGGCGCTCGTCGCGGCGATCGCGGCCGACGTCGAACACACGCGCGTGCGGCTCGCCGAGCCCGGGAACGCTCCCGAGCGGGCCTGAGACGCCCGAGAGGGGCCGTCTCATTGCATCGTTCTGACGTTTGCGGCCCTCTCGACGGAGAAAACGCAGCATTCGTGCCCCGGAGGGCTCCTCGACCGTTGCCGCGACCGGGTCAGGATGCTAGATTGCCGCGTCGCTCCGACCCTCTCCGGGTCCTCAGGGCGGCGAAATACTCCGCTCCCTCCGACGAGACCTGACACTCGCGGACGAAAAACCTCGTCTTCCCACCTCTTGGCAGGAGATCGCCACTGTGACGCTCACGAAGGAGCAGAAGCAGGGCATCATCGAGAAGTTCAAGACGCACGAAGGGGATTCCGGCTCGCCCGAGGTCCAGATCGCGCTCTTGACTGAAAAGATCAACTACCTCACGGAGCACTTCAAGGTTCACAAGCGCGATCATGCGTCGCGCCGCGGCCTGCTCCGCATGGTGGGCCAGCGCCGCCGGTTGCTGGACTACCTGAAGGCGACCAAGGTGGATCGGTACCGAAAGGTCGTCAAGGAACTCGGACTTCGTCGCTAGGAACATCCTGGCGACATGGGAACGCGGCCCCCATCGGGGCCGCGTTTCTGCAAGAGCGGGGAAGGTCCCTGCTCGACCCGCCGGGCGCCGCACGCCCGACCGGGTGGACGTGATGACGAGGGTCGTCGTCACATGCGAGAGCACAGGAAGAGAAAAGAATGGCAGAGCACAAAGTCAGCGTGGATCTCGGCGGCAAGGAACTGACGATCAGCACGGGCAAGTGGGCCAAGCTCGCCGGCGGTTCCGCCGTCGTCCAGCTCGGCGGCACCGTCGTACTGGTCGCCTCCAGCGCCGCGAAGTCGGCCAAGCCGGGCCTCGACTTCGTTCCGCTCACCTGCGACTACCGCGAGCGGACGTACGCCGCGGGCAAGATCCCGGGTGGCTTCTTCAAGCGTGAAGGCCGGCCGACCGAGAAGGAGACGCTCAGCTCGCGGCAGATCGATCGTCCGATCCGCCCGCTCATGAGCAAGCAGTGGTTCTACGAGACCCAGGTCATGGCGACCGTCGTCTCGTCGGACCAGGAACACGACGCGGACGTCCTCGCGCTCATCGGCGGCTCCTGCTCGCTGGTGCTTTCGGACATTCCGTTCCCCGAGCCGGTCGCCGGCGTGCGTGTCGCGCGCGTGGACGGCCAGTTCGTCGTGATGCCGACGTTCGCCCAGCTCGACGAGTCCGACATGGACGTCGTCGTGGCCGGTACGGCGACCGACATCATCATGGTCGAAGGTGGTTGCCGCGAAGTGAGCGAGGCCGACATGGTCGGCGCCCTCGACTTCGCGATGCAGCACATCCGCGCGATCGTCGCGGCGCAGAACGAACTCCAGAAGGTCCACGGCAAGCCGAAGCGCTCGCCGGTCGCCGTCGCCGACGTGTCCGATCTGGACGCGGCGCTGCGCGCGGCCTACACGACGCGTCTCGCCGAGGCGATCCGCATTCCCGGCAAGGAAGCGCGCCAGGAAGAGATCGACATCATCACCGCCGAGGCCGTCGCCAAGTTCGCGGAGCAGTTCCCGGACAAGGCCGACAAGATCGGCAAGCTGCTGCACGACGTCGAACGCGACGTCCTGCGCAACATGATCCTCGACAAGGGCGTCCGTTCGGACGGCCGCGATTGCGACACGATCCGCCCGATCTCGATCGAGGTCGGCATGCTCCCGCGCACGCACGGCTCCTGCCTGTTCACGCGTGGCGAGACGCAGGCGCTCGTCGTGGCGACGCTCGGCACGAAGGCCGACGAGCAGCGCGTCGAGGAACTCGAAGGGCAGTCGTGGAAGTCGTACATGCTGCACTACAACTTCCCGCCGTTCTCGGTCGGTGAGACGCGCCCGATCCGTGGGCCGGGTCGCCGCGAAATCGGTCACGGCGCTCTCGCCGAGCGCGCGGTCGAGCCGGTGATCCCGGCGGACACGCACTTCCCGTACACGATCCGCATCGTGTCGGACATCCTCGAGTCGAACGGCTCGTCGTCGATGGCGTCGGTCTGCGGCGCTTCGATGGCGCTGATGGACGCGGGTGTGCCGATCAAGGCGCCGGTGGCCGGCGTGGCGATGGGCCTGATCAAGGAAGGCGACCGCGTCGCCGTCCTCACCGACATCCTCGGCGTCGAAGATCACCTCGGCGACATGGACTTCAAGGTGACGGGCACGACGGAGGGCATCACGGCCTTCCAGATGGACACCAAGATCGGTGGCATCTCGTTCGACATCATGCGCAACGCGCTCGAGAAGGCCCACAAGGGCCGGATGTTCATTCTCGGCAAGATGCACGAGACGCTCGCGGCTTCGCGTCCGGAGATGTCGCCGTTCGCGCCGCGCATCACGATCGTGAACATCCACCCCGACAAGATCCGCGAAGTCATCGGACCGGGCGGCAAGGTGATCAAGAAGATCACCGAAGAGACCGGTTGCCAGATCGACATCCAGGACACGGGTGAAGTGCGCATCGCCGCCGTGAATCTCGACGCCGGCAAGCGCGCGGAAGAGCTGATCCGCAACATCACCGAGGATCCGGAAGTCGATCGGATCTACCAGGGCAAGGTGCGCAGCGTCGTCAACTTCGGCGCGTTCGTCGAGATCGTTCCGGGTCGCGACGGCCTGCTGCACGTGTCCGAGATCGACTGGGGCCGCACCGAGCGTGTCGAGGACGTGCTGAACGTCGGCGACATGGTGATGGTCAAGGTCATCGGTGTGGACAAGGAAGGCAAGGTCAAGCTGTCGCGCCGTGCCCTGCTGCCGCAGCCGGAAGGCTACGTGGAGCGGGCGCCGAGCCGTGACCGGGAGCGGGGCGATCGGGGTGATCGCGGCCGTGACCGGGACCGCGGCCCGCGTCGCCGCTAGACCGACGCACGACACGGCGGGTGGCCCTCGGGCCGCCCGCCGTTTGTCTTTTGCCGCGCGCTCGGGCAGCGTGCGGTCCTCGTCACCGCTCACGCCCCCCCGCTGGGAGAGAACCGCGCACATGGCGTCTTCGACCGTGCAGAAGCTCCGACTGTCCTCCGGCATCACGCTGCTCACGCAGCCCATGCCCGACCGCCTCACCGTCGCCGTCGGCGTCTGGGTGAGGAGCGGGTCGCGCGTCGAGGACGACGCGCGGCAGGGTATGGCGCACTTCATCGAGCACATGATGTTCAAGGGCACCGAGACGCGCGACGCGCGCAGCATCGCGGCGAGTCTCGAGGGGCTCGGCGGTCATCTCGACGCGTGGACCAACCACGAACACGTCTGCTACGAGGCGCGCGCGCTGAGCGAGCACCTGCCGCAGGTCGTGGACGTGCTCGCGGACATCACCTGCCGGTCGCGCTTCGACGTGGCGGAGATCGATCGCGAGAAGTCGGTCGTGAAGCAGGAGATCGCCGCGTGCGAGGACGATCCGTCCGACAAGATCCACGAGCTGCTCGCGCGCCAGCTGTACGGCGGGCACGGCCTTGGGCGTCCGATCCTCGGCACGGTCGAGAGCGTCGACGCGATCACGCGCGACCATCTCGTGGCGAATTTTTCGAGCCGCTACCGCGCCGACGAGCTCGTGATCGCCGCGTCCGGCGGGCTCGATCCGAACGAGCTGCGCGATCTCGTGGAGCAGCACTTCGCAGCACCGCACGGGCCCGCGGTCGTGCGCGATCCGGCACCCGTGCCGCACCCGGTCTCCGTGGTGCACGAGGATCGCGACGAACAGCAGCTCTACCTCGCGCTCGGCGCGCCGACGCCGGCGTACTCCGATCCGCGCCGCTACGGCCTGCGCGTGCTCAACACGCTGCTCGGCGGGCTCATGAGCTCGCGGCTCTTCCAGCGCATCCGTGAGGAAGCCGGGCTCGCGTACTCGGTCGGTTCCGGCCTCAGTTTCCTCAGCGACACCGGGCTGCTGTCCATCCAGATGGGCGTCGCGCCCGAGCAGGGACGTGAGGCGCTCCGGCTGCTTCGCATCGAACTCGAGAAGCTCGTCGCCGAAGGGCCGTCGGAGTCCGAGGTCGAGGCCGCCAAGATGTACCTGAAGGGCGGCGTCATCATCGGCATGGAGAGCGTCTCGAACCGCATGGAGCACATGGCGCGGCAGGAGCTCTACACCGGCCGCTACTCGCCGCCCGAGGAGCACGTCGCGGCGGTGCTGGCCGTCACGCGCGAGCAGGTCGCGGCCCTGGCCGCCGAGTTCGTGCGGCCGGAACGCTTCTCGATGGGCGCGCTCGGACCGGCCCCGGGCGGGCTGCTCACGGCCGCCGACTGGCCCATCGACGCCTGATCGCACGTTCGAGGACTGACAGCGCCCTCCGGGTTTGGTTATCATTCCCGGGTCCTGCGCAACGGATGCGCCCACGTCCCTGACCGAGACCCCCTCTCGCCGGCGCCCCCCGATGGCTCCGCGAGCTCGAGAATCGCATGCGCGCAACTCCGTCCCCCTGGCTCTGGTGCTGGTGGCCCGCCGCCGTCTGGCTGGCCGCCCGTGCGTTGCATGTGGACGTGCTGCAGGGCGCCGCCGGCATGCTGCTCGTGAACCTGCTGCCGGGCCTCGCGCTGATGCGTCTCTGGGGGCTCGCCGACCGCGGCTCCGCGTGGGTCGCGCTCGGCGCGGGCACGCTCTCGCCGCCGATCGTCGCGGGCGTCTCGCTCGCCGTCGGCCTCGCGCACGGCTCGATCGAGCGCGTCGCGCTGCCGCTCGTCGCGGTGTCGCTCGTGGCGCTGTCGCTGCCGCGGCGCGGCACTCACGCGAAAGCCGTTCCGGACTGGGCGCGCTCCGACGCGGCCGACCGCACGGCCCTCGCCATGGGCATCGGTCTCGCGGCGATCGTCGCGCTCGGGCTGCTCAATCCGCGGCTCGCGCGCTGGAGCGACTCGTGGTTCCACGCCGCGGTCTTCAACGAAATCCTGCGCGCCGGCGTGCCGGTCGAGTTCCCGCACTTCGCCGGCGGTCCGCTGCCGTACCCGTGGTTCTTCCACGTCTACCTCGTCGCCTGCCGTCCGCTCGTGAACGCGGACCCGTTCCTCGTCATGGCGTCGCTCAACGTCTGGACCGCGGTGCTCTGGGGCGCGGCCGTGTACGTCCTCGCGCGCGCGGCGGGGCTTTCGCCGAAGGCCGGCGTGGCGTCCGCCGTCGTCGCCTTCGTGGGCGTCAATCCGGCGGGGCCCGTGCTGTTCCTGCTGCAGGGGCTCGTGGGGGAGACCTCGGGGCCGGCCGTACTGCGCCAGATGGCGTCCGACGCGAACAGCGTGCTCATCGCGCTGCAGTGGAACTTCCCGATGTTCCAGGCGACCTGGCTCGGGCGGCTGTGGACGCCGACGGCATTCAACTTCGCGCTCGCCTCGAGCGCGTTCCTGCTCGCGCTCGCGTTCGAGACTTGGCGCTCGCCCACGTGGCGCACGACGTTGCTGTTCGCCTTCGGCATGACGCTGCTCGTCCACTGGCACACGCTCACGGCGCTCTCGATCGCGATCGCGCGCGGTGGGCGCGGTGCTCGGCGCGATCCCGCGCCTGCGTGACGATTCGCGCGGCGCGTTCGGCGCGCTCGCCCGGCTGGGCGGGAGCGTCGTCCTCGCTTTCGCCGCCGCGAAGCCGTACCTCACGATGGTCACGGTCGGCGGCAACAACAAGGTCATGCTGCTCGCGCTGTCGCGCCTGAATCTCCCCGGGCTCGTGATCGCGGGCGGCCGGTGCTCTGCTGGCGGCGCTCGCGCAGCGCGAGCTGCCCGCGCGCGCGCGTGGACTGTGGACGGGCCTGCTGGTCGGGCTCGTGCTGCCGTGCCTGTTCTTCGACCTGCCCGGCGAGGCGGAGGAGAAGCTCTTCTACCCGATGTTCCTCGTCGCCGTCGCGGTCGCCGGGATCACGTTCGAGCGCTGGCGGCGCGGTGGCGCGCTCGCGCGCGCGGCCGCCGCGGCGCTGGTGATCGGCGGCGGTGGGCACGGCCGCGATCACCGCGACCGGCTTCCTCGGCGACCACCGCCCTCTGCGCGACATGGTCGACGCGAAGCATCCGTACCGCGCCGCGCTCTACACGCGACGAAGCCGCGGCGCTCCGCTGGGTGCGCGATCGCTCGCCGCGGGAAGCGGTGTTCGTCCAACCACTGCGCCCGCAGGGCACCGAACCGATCCTCGTGCACGGCGGGCGGAGACTGTTCCTCGGTTTCGCGGACGTCTTCTACCGCGCCACGTTCTTCTCGACCGGCTCGCGTCCTCCGATCCCCGAGGCCGTGTGGAACGAAGTGCAGCGGCGTGACGCCGCGCAACGCGCCGTGTTCTCGGACCGGCCGCTGACGGGAGAGGAACTCGGGTTCCTCCGCACGCGACCGTGGCCGCTCTACGTCTGGTGCGACGACTCGCTCGCGACCGGCACGCTCAGCCCGACCTGCGGGATACCGCCGTGGCCCGCGTGGCCTTCGCCACGCCGAGCGTCCGCGTGCTCGAACTCCGGATGGCGTCCCCGGCGGGGAGTGACCGCGCCGCCACGCTCCGTGGCGGCGGTTGCACACTCCGCGACCAGTACCCGGCACGCCGAGCGCGCCCGGGCACGAACCGCCTGCCCCGCGCAACAGGGCCGTTGACTTGGGGTTGTGCGCTGCCCATAGTCGCGCGCCACGCCGCGCCGGCCGGCGCGGCATCGGACTTGCCTTGCTACCGGAGCATGATGACCACTCCCCGTACGCATACGCCGATGCACCCGGCGGCCCCGTTCGCCTCGCTGGCCGTGCTGCGCTCGCTCGCCGCCCACACGGCGCTGCGCTTCGCCCTCGCGGCGGCGCTGCTCGTGCCCGCGATGCCCGTGCGCGCGGGTGAGGCCGACGAGACCGACCTTCCGGACACCACCGACCTGGCGCTCAACCATCACGAGGTGCTTCCGGCCGTCGCGCACCCGTTCCGTCCCGGCGAGTCGCTGCGCTTCAGCGTGCAGTACGGCTTCATCAAGGCCGGCTCGGCCTGGCTCGAAGTGCCGGAAGTCTCGACGTGGAACGGCAAGCCCGTGTACCGGCTCGTCGCGCGCGCGGAATCGAACGGTTTCTTCGACAAGATGTACAAGGTGCGCAACCGCATCGAGTCGTTCTGGGACAAGGACTCGCTCTTCAGCTGGCGCTACTTCGAGGATCGCCACGAGGGGCACTTCAAGGCGAACGACACGCTGTGGTTCGATCCGGGCATCCGCGAGGTGCGCTACAAGAACGGCCAGACGTACCCCGTGCCTCCGCACGTGCAGGACGCGCTCTCGGCGTTCTACTACACGCGCTTCCAGGCGCTGCCGCTGGGCGGCGCGGTGACGTTCGACTACCACGCGAGCCGCAAGAGCGCTCCGATGGAAGTGCGTGTGCTCGGCCGGCAGACCGTGAAGACTCCCGCGGGCAAGTTCAACTGCGTCGTCATCGAGCCTCTGCTCAAGGCCGGCGGCATCTTCAAGAACAAGGGCCGGCTCGTGATCTGGCTGACGGACGACGAACGCCGCATGCCCGTGCTCATGAAGAGCAAGGTGCTGATCGGTTCGATCAGCGTTGTGCTCCAGGAGGCGAAGACCCCCGCCTGAGCCGTTCCGGCGAGACGATCGCCGGCCGGTGGGGGATTCGACCCCGCCCGCGGGCCGATCGCGCGATCCCGCCCAGACCGGACGGGGAGTGGTCCCGTGCGCGAGGCTGATTTCCGGCGTTCGACCGGCCGATACCCTTGGCCGACGTGCGGCACGGCGATTGCGATGCCTTCTCCGTGACCACCTCGTGCATGCGCAAGCGTTGACAGTCTGAAAACCCTCCTCCTATACTTCAGGCCCTTGAGTCACCCACACTTGCGGTGACCGACCTGTCGCAGGCGGAGGATCGACCCAGACGCATCTTGCTACTGCATCGGGAAGGGCCCTGTGGTTTTTGGCCCTGCCGTCGATTTGCTAGCCGGGTATCGAGCCATCGAGCCCGAGTGCGTCCGAAAAGCCTGTGTGCCGCCGAATCCTTCGGTGCGCCTCTCGCCCGGCCCGCTCGTGCCGTGGTCCTGTTCTTCTCCAGATCGGGAGTTCGTGTGATCCGAATCGTGCACAGGGTGCTGCACGCCTGCCTGCTCGCTCTGACGCTGTGCGGCGCGTTGTCCAGCGTCGCTTCCGCGGCGGCGCCCAATCTCGTGGCCGACACGCTCGGCATGGATTGGAGCCAGGTCCCCGAGTACCGCATCGTTCCGGGTGACAAGCTGTCGCTGAACCTCGGCCCCAAGGCCGATCCCAACATGGACAACATCCACGAGGTGACGGTCCGTTCCGACGGCCGCATCACCGTGCATCCCGTGGGTGACGTCGTGGCCGCCGGCCTGACACCCATGGACCTGCAGCGCGCGATCACGTCGCTGCTCTCCGCCGACTTCCGCTCGCCTCGCGTCACCGTCGAGGTCGTCTCGACGGCGAGCAACCAGGTGCACGTGCTCGGACGCGTCGAGCGTCCGGGCTCGTACCCGACCGGTCCGTTCTTCACGCTCACGCAGGCCGTCGCGGCCGCGGGCGGGCTCAAGGACGACGCGAACAAGGGGCACGTGCTGCTCATCCATCGCGACGGCGCGCGCACCGTGCGCGTCTCGCGCGTGCGGCTCGATCGCACGCTGAAGGGCGAGGAGTTCGTGGACGCTCCCGTTTCGCGCTTCGACATCGTGTACGTGCCGCGCACCTCGATCGGCAACGTCACGGTGTTCCTGCAGACGCTGTTCTCCGGGCTGTCGCCCGCCGTCAGTACCGGCCTTCTCGGCTGGGAGCTGTTCAATCTCGACCGCGTGTTCGTGACCCGCGTGGTCAAGGAGTAAGCCCGCATGACTCCGCAGTCCGGCCACACTCCCCAGATGAACAACTCGGCGCGCCAGGCGACGATGCGTGAGTTCTTCGCCGTGCTGTTCCGGCGGCGGTGGTTCATCATCGGCCTGTTCGTCGCCGTGACCGCGACCGTCATGACGATCTCGCTCACGACGCCGACGACGTTCTCGTCGTCGGGCCGCGTGCTCGTGATCCGAGGCGAGCGCCAGAGCGCCCTGAGCCCCGGTCGCCAGCTGTTCAGCGACTGGGAGCAGGAGCTCGCGAGCGAAGTCGCGAACGTGCGCAGCACGCCCGTGATGGAGCGCACGCGTGCGCTGCTCGACGAGCGCGCGAAGGCCTCCGGCAAGCCCGCGCCGAAGATCAACTACGGCGCCGTGGACGTCGAAGTGATGGGCAAGAGCAACGTGCTCGGCATCGGCTACACCGACCTCGAGCCCGAGGTCGCGCAGCAGATCTGCGACGCGCTGCTCACGTCCTACGTCGAATACCGCCAGAACCGCCAGCGCCTCGGCCAGCCCGAGAGCTTCTTCCAGACGCGCCTCGACAGCCTCAACGGCGAGATCGAAGCGCGGCTCATGGAGCGCCAGCAGATCGGCATGGCGAGCGGTGTGACGAACGCCGGCGACCAGGCTCGCGAGTGGGGCAACCAGCTCGGCTCGCTCGAGCAGAAGCGCAACGACGCCGCGGCGGACCTCGCCGAGGCGCAGAACTCGCTCACGGCGATGCGCGATCTCCAGCGCAATCCCGACATCGACCTGCCGACGCTCGGCCAGTCGTTCACGAACGAGTCGGCGCTCGTCGGGCTCAAGCAGAAGATCATGGAGCAGCAGGCGCGCATCGCGACCCTGCGCGAGCGCTTCCGTGACGACGCGCCCGAAGTCCAGAACGCGATGGAGACGCTCGAGACGCTGCAGGCGCTGCTCCGCAAGGAAGTCGACGCCCGCCTCACGATGTCCACGTCGCGCATCGAGTCGCTGCGCGCACGACTTTCGGTCTACGATCGTGACCTCACGCAGCTCCGCGGCCGCCTCGGCCTGATCCCGTCCAGCCAGCGCCATCTCGACGACCTCGACGCCGAGATCAGGAACCTGCGCGAGCGCTACGCCGAGTTCTCGAAGGCCCGCGATCAGGCGCTCATCACGGCGAACACCTCGCAGGAGCGCAGCGTCGTGCTGCTCAACCCGGCGGGGATCGCGGTGGCGCAGAACACGCGCGACTACGTTCGTATGGCGCTCGCGCCGGCGTTCAGTCTCGTGATCGGTATCGGTCTCGCGTTCTTCATCGACGGCCTCGACATGACCGTCCGCACCGCCGGGCAGGCCGAGGAGTTCCTCGAAATCCCGGTGTTCGCCACGTTGTCCGAACGGCGCAGCAAGCGCGGTTGATCGTCCCCCAGAGGAGAGTGGTTCGAACATGACCCGCATTTTCGACGCGCTGAAGAAGGCTGAAGCGGCACGGGAAGCCGCCTCCCCCGCGGGAGGGCCGGTTTCGCCCCTGCATGCTTCGCCCTCGCACTTGCCCGCGCGCGCGCCCATGCCGCGTCCGGTCGTCGACGGCGGTCCGCTGCCGCTGCTCGGCGCCGTCGAAATGAACGACGAGACCCTTCGTGAAATGGCTGCGCTGCGCGTGAGCCTCGAGTCCTCGCTCCGCGACCGCAACCCCCGCGTCGTCATGTTCCTGAGTCCGCAGGGCGGCGAAGGCACGAGCACGATCGCACTGCAGTTCGCGCAGGCGCTCGCGCGCGACCCCGGCGTCCGTCCGGTCGTCGTGGACACGAACGTGCGCCGTCCCGCCTTCGATCAGGACTCGTCCGTGCGAGGCGCCATCATCGCCGCGAGCGTCGCTCCCCGCGGCGCCGAGCCGCCCGCCGTGAGCTCGAACCTGTTCGTCGTTCCGGTGCCGGAGGAAGTCCGGCGCACGGGTCTCTACCAGCCTTCCACGCTCCGGCAGGTGCTCGACGCGTCGGCCACGGGATTCGACTGGGTGATCCTCGACGGACCGCCGGTGCTCGAGTCGCCCGACGCCTCCGCGCTCGGAGCGCTGGCCGACGGCGTCGTGCTCGTCGTGCAGGCGGGCCGCACCAAGCGTCCCGTGCTCACCCGCGCCGCGGACCTGCTTCGCAAGGCCGGCGCCCGAGTGATGGGCAGCGTCCTGAACCGCCGCGTGCTCGAGATTCCCGAGTTCATCTACCGCCGGATCTGACCCCGCCGGCGGGCCGCCGCGGAACACAGGAAGGTCGGCCATGGAGCCGAGCCCCGTCATGCACGACAGCGCGAAATCCCAGGGAGGGCCCGTGACGCCGTTGAAGCTGGTCACGGGCTCTTCGGTTTCGGCGCGTCTCGAACCCTCGCTGACGATCGCGCGCGAGTGGGCGGGAGAAGGGCTCGAAGCGCTCGTGCTGTCGGCAGTCATGCCGAGGGCGAAGGGGTCTGGGTGCAGAGCGAGGGCCGCGCGGTGTCGCTCTCGGACATCGACTTCTACGCGGTCGTTCGCGATACCAGCCTGGCGGAGCGGCCGCCGCCGCGCCGCGCGGCAGCGGCCCGAGCCGGCTCGCCCCGCGGCTGCTGGAGCACGGGCCTCGCCGCGCCGCTCGAAGTCGGCTTCCTCACGCGCGCGGACCTGTCGCGCGCATGCCGGCGCGGCCGGGCACGCTGGAACCCTGGCGCTGTGGCGCGGTCGTCTGGGGACGCATCCGTCGGAGACGCGTGCCCGCGTGGACGCCCGCGGACGTCCCGTTCGAGGAAGTGCGGCTGCTGCTCGAGAACCGCGCGTTCGAGTCCTGCTCGGCGTTGCCGGACGTCGACGGAGGGCAGGCCTCGCGCGGCTGCGGCCCGCCACGCGGTGCTCAAGGCGGCCGCCGATCTCGCGCATCCGTGCTTTGTCTCGCGCGGCACGAATGGCCCGAAGGCTCCGCCGCTCGCGTGGCGTGGGCGTCCGAGCACGTGCTGCCCCAGCTGAACGCCGTGCTGCCGGCCGAGTGGGGAGACGCGATCGAGCGCCTGCCCGCGCTCTGGCGCACCGCGCTCGCGTGGAAGGCCGGCGACGCCCGCACGATCGATCCGAAGGATGCGCGCGCCGAATGGCACGCCGCGGTGCGCTGCTGGTGCGCCGTGTGGTGGCTGACGGGCGACGAACCGCGCCGCGGGGTCTGGGAGCGCGTGCTCGCCGTGGCGGCCCGCGCGCCGCTGCGCCGCCGTGCGCGGCAGGCCGTGGATCACGCGACGCGCAGCGGCCGGCCCGAGCCCGCGCTGTCGCGGCTCCGTCGCTGGTTCGCCGGAACGCCGCAGCACCGAGTGAACGGCAGCGCGAGCGGCCCCGCGCTCCCGGTCGGCTCGCTGCGCGTGTTGCGCGCGCTCGGAGTCACGGGCGCACGTGAATGGGCCGCGGCTCGTGCCGACGTGCTTCGCGCATGGGACGAGCGCGTGCTCGACGGACAGCGCACGGCGGGTGAGGCATGAAGCCCGTCATGGTCGTGCTCTTCGTGGACGCGCTCGGCTGGTCGCTCGCCTCGGCACGCGCGGATTTCGCCGCGCCGCTGCCGCACCGCCGCGAGATCGCGACGCTGCTCGGCTTCAGCTCCGGCGCGCTGCCGACCGCGTTCACGGGACGCATGCCGTCCGAGCACGGGCGCTGGCTCATGTACCGCCGCGCCGGTCTCGAGCCGTCTCCGTTCGCCGGATTCGAGAAACTCGCGTGGCTGCCCTCGAGGCTGCGCCGCAGCTGGCGGCTCACGCAGTACCTGAGCGCGCTCGTGGCGTCGCCGGGGCGTCGAGGGCTACTTCAACCTGTACGAAGTGCCGCCGCACGAGCTCGCGCAGTTCGACCTCGCCGAGAAGGCCGACATCTTCGCGCCCGGCGGTCTTCCGCTCGATTCACTCTGGGACTCGCTGCAGCGCCGCGGCGTTCGCTGGCGCGGCTGGAACTGGCGCACGCCCGAGGCGCAGGCGTTCGCCGAACTGCGCGACGCCGTGCGCGCCGGCGCGCACGACTTCCTGTTCCTCTACACCGCCGATCTCGACGCGCTGCTGCACCGCGAAGGTTCGGGCGGCGCGAACGTGCACGAGCGCATGGGTCGCTACGACGCGTGGACGCGCGAGCTGGCGGCGTCCGCCGGCCGGCCGGTGTGGCTGTACCTCTGTTCCGATCACGGCATGGTGGACGTGAAGTCGCACGCCGGCGTGATGGCGCGCGTGGACGCGCTGCCGTACGCGCGCGGCCGCGACTACGTGGCGTTCTACGACTCGACGATGGCGCGCTTCTGGTGGCGCACGCCCGCCGCGCGCGACGCCGTGCGCGCCGCCCTCGACGCCGAGCCGCTCGGACGCTGGCTGACCGACGACGAGCTGCGCGCCGAGGGTGCGCTGTTCGAGAAACGCGAGTACGGCGACGACGTGTTCCTGCTCGAACCCGGCGCGCTGCTCGTGCCGTCGTTCATGGGCTCACGCGCCGTCGCCGGCATGCACGGCTACGATGCGTCGCATCCCGACATGACCGCGCTGCTCGCGTCGAATCGCGAGCTGCCCGCGGACGTCCGCCACCTGGCCGATCTGCGCGGCTTCCTCGAACGCGAACTCGACGCGCTCGCGACGGAGGCCGCATGAAGCGCGGTGACGTCGCCAAGAGCCTGACGCGCGGTACGTTCTTCCTCGGGATCGAGAAGAGCATCGCGATCACGTCCACGATCGTGTACACGCTGCTGCTCGCGCGCTGGCTGGGCCCCACCAAGTACGGCATGTTCACGCTCGCGTTCTCGGTCGTGAGCCTCGTCACGGCGTTCACCGGCAACTTCGAGATGTACCTCGAGCGCTTCGGCGCGGAGTACCAGGTGCACGGCCGGCTGCGCACGCTCACGCGCGCCTACCTCACGGCGCTCGGGCTCAAGCTCGCGTTCGGCGTGATCGCCACCGCGGTGCTGCTCGTGATCACTCCGCGGCTCGCGACGTTCTACAAGATCCCCGAGCTCGAGGTGCTGCTCCCGCTGCTCGCCGTGTTCGTCGCCACCGACGGTCTCGCGACCACGGGACGCGCCGTCCTGTTCAGCCTGCAGCGATTCGAGTGGGTGAGCGGGCTGTCGCTCATCTTCAACCTCGGCAAGACGCTGCTCGTCGCGTGGCTCTGGTGGAGCCACGAGGGGCTGCAGGCGCTCGCGCTCGGCTTCTCGATGCTCACGGCGCTGCAGGCCGTCGCGACGCTCGCGGCGTCGCTCTGGGTGCTCCGCAAGGCGCGCGCGGCGTCGAGCGAGAACGATCCGACCGAGCCGAACCTCGTGCAGTCCATCTTCCGCTACTGCCTGCCGCTCTACGGCGCGCGGCTGTCGTTCCTCTCGGGCCAGAACCTCGGCAAGCTCGTGCTCGGCACCGTGCTCGACGCGACGCAGCTCGGCTACTTCTCGTTCGCGTTCCAGACGGTCGAGCGCTTCGTCGAGCTCGTGCACACGATCCCCGCGGCGATGCTCCCGGCGTTCACGCAGATCGTCGCGAAGGACGAGAAGGAGAAGCTCCGCTACGTCGTGGACCAGGCGTTCCGGCTCGTGCAGCTGCTCGCGTGCATGCTCTCGTTCGTGCTCTTCGTGTACGCGCACGAGATCGTGCGTATCGTCGGCAGCCCGTTGTTCGAGCCCGCGATCCCGCTCCTGCGCGTGATCGCGCTGGTGCCGATCGCCCGCACGGCGCAGCAGCCGCTCACGATGCTCTTCCAGGCCGCGGCGCCCCGGCTTCGTCTTCACGCTCGCCCTCGTGAAGCTGCTCTCCGAGGTCGCCGGGTACTTCGTGCTGCTCAAGACTTTCGGCGCCATGGGCGCGTGCGCGGCGAATCTCGCCGGCGCCGCGGCCTCGTTCACCGGCGCGCTCATCCTCGCCTCGACGATCGTGCCCGAGGGCACGTTCGAGCGCCTCGGCGCCGTCGTGCGCAACATCCTGCTGCTCGCGCCGAGCCTGCTGCTCACGCTCTTCGCCGAGCGTGAGCTGGGCGTGCACGCCTCGCTGCCGATCCGGCTCCTGCTCGTTCTGCCCAGTCTGCTCGGAGTGTTCGCGCTCGGCCTGCTCAACCGCTACGATTTGGAGAAAGTGTCCTCACTCCCCCTGCCGGGCACGTGGCTTCCGCGTGTCCGGGACGCGCTCGTGTCGGTCGCCGACCGGCTGGCGCGCACCTTCGAATACCGGAGAGCCGCATGACGTCCCCCGCACGCGTGCTGGTCATCATTCCCGCCCACAACGAGGAGGACAGCCTCCCGGGAACCCTGGCCGAAGTCCGGTCCAAGGCGCCCGGTGTGGACATCCTCATCGTGGACGACGGTTCGCGCGACGGAACGAGCCGTGGCGCGCGCGAGCACGGCATACAGGTGGTCCGCCACCCCGTGAACCTCGGAGTGGGCGGAGCGCTGCAGACCGGCTTTCGCTTCGCGGTCGAGCACGGCTACGACATCGGCGTGCAGCTCGACGCGGACGGCCAGCACGATCCGGCCTACCTGAACGTGCTGCTCGAGCCCGTGCTCAAGGGCGAGTGCGAGGTCTCGATCGGCTCGCGCTACGTCACGAGCACCGGCTACAAAGCGCCGCTCAACCGCCGCCTCGGCATGCTGCTGTTCTCGGGCGTCGTGAAGCTGGCGCTCGGCAAGACGATCACCGACACGACTTCGGGCTTCCGCGCCTACGCGCGCCCGGTCATGCAGGTCTGCCAGCACGACTTCCCGAAGGACTTCCCCGACGCGCCGCTGCTCATCACCTTCGCGAGGAACGGCTTCCGTCTCGTCGAGGTGCCGGTGGTCATGCGCGAGCGCGTCGCCGGGCAGTCGTTCTACACGCTCGGCAAGCAGCTCTACTACCCCTACAAGAACCTTCTGGCGTCGCTCATGGCGCTGATCCGTCGTCCCGTCTAGTCCGGAGGCTCCCGTGGCTTTTCTCTCGAGAACCCAGATCGTCGTCGCGGTGGGCGCGGTGTTGCTCGCGCTCTACGTGCTCGACCTCGTCCGCCGGCGGAGGCTTTCCGAGGAGTACTCGCTGCTTTGGGTGCTCGCGACGGCGGTGATCGCCGTGCTCGGCTTCTCCACGCCGCTGCTCGTGTGGATCACCGACCTGCTCGGCATGATGGGCGCGGCCTCGACCGTGTTCGCCTTCGGCCTCGCGTTCGCGGTGGCCATGCTGTTGTACCTGTCGATCAAGCTTTCCCGGCTCGGCTTCGAGAACCACACGCTCACGCGGGATCTCGCGCTGCTTCGCCACGAACTCGACGAACTGCGTACCCGCACGAGCGGGGAGGAGGGCAAGTGAAGCGTGCGATCCAGCTCGCGGTCGCCATGGCGATCTCCGCCGTCTGCGTCTGGGTGTCCATGAAGGAAGTGGACATCGGCCTGGTCACGACGGCGCTCCGCAACGCGAACCGCGGCGGTTTCGTGGCGGTCATGGTCATCACGATCTTCGCCTTCTGGGTCCGCGCGATCCGCTGGAATTACTTCCTGCGCACGGACAAGAAGGTGCCGCTGTTGAACCTGTTCAGCGCGACGATGATCGGCTTCATGGCGAACAACGTGCTGCCGTTCCGCCTCGGCGAGTTCATCCGCCCGTGGGCGCTCGCGCGGCGCGAGGGCCTCTCGAAGAGCATGCTCATCGCGACGGTCGTCGTGGAGCGCGTCGTGGACATGCTCACGCTGCTCACGATCTTCGGCATCGCGCTCATGGTCGCGCCCATCTCCGAGGACACGGCCGCGGGCAAGATGGTGCAGGGCGGCGCGCGCATCCTGCTCACGCTGTCCGTCGCGCTCACCGTGTTCGTGGTGGCCGCCGAGCGCAACCGCAAGCTCGCCCAGACGATGGTCGAGATGCTCCCGAAGAACATCCAGGGCCGCGTCGCGAAGCTGCTCGACCGCTTCCTCGACGGCTTCGCGCTGTTCCGCGACTTCGGCAAGCTCGTCCAGGTGTTCGCGCTGTCGTTCGGCATGTTCGGCTGCTTCGCCGTCGCGCTCTGGATCACCGCGTGGTCGCTCGGCATCGCGCTGCCGTGGTACGCGGGCCTCGTCATGCTCGTCGTCACCGCGATCGGCATCATGGTCCCGGCGGCGCCGGGCTACGTCGGCACGCTGAACATCGCGTGCACCGCCGGCCTCGCGCTGTACGGCGTGGGCAAGGGCCCCGCGAGCGCGTTCGGCTGGTTCTACTTCTTCAGCCAGTGGCTGCCCATCACCACGGTCGGCTTGATCTTCCTCAACCGCGAAGGGCTCTCGCTGGCGTCGCTCGGCGACGCGGAGAAGGACACCGAGGCTCCCGCGGCGTGATCCGACCGGCCCCCGGCACGAGCGCCGCCTCAGCGGCGGAAGGCGCGCGCGATCTTCGCGACCGCGGTGCAGACGTCGTCGACGTCTCCCTCGGTCATGCGCGGGAACAGCGGCAGCGTGATGGCGCGGGCGTACGCGTGCTCGGCGACCGGGAAGCTTTCCGGCTTCGCATTCAGGCTGTCGCGGAAGTGCGGATGGCGGTGGATCGGAATGAAATGCACGGACGTCCCGATGTTCTCCGCGCGCAGTTCGTCGATGAAGCGCGCCCGGTCGATCGTGAGCGCGTCGAGATCCACGGCGATGGGGAACAGGTGCCAGGCGTGCGTGAGTCCCTCGCGCGCGCGCAGGAAGCCGACTTCGGGCACGTTCGCGAGGTTCGCCTGGTAGCGCGCGACGAGACGCGCGCGGATCGCCTGGAACTCGTCGAACCGCTCGAGCTGCCCGAGGCCGATGGCCGCGAGCACGTCGGACAGGTTGTACTTCCAGCCCGGCGCCACGACTTCGTAGTACCACGAGCCCGTCGCGGTGTAGCGCTTCCACGCGTCGCGGCTCATGCCGTGCAGGCTGAGCAGCCGGATGCGGTCGGCGACTTCCTCGTCGTCCGTGACCGCGGCGCCGCCTTCGCCGGTCGAGAGATTCTTGGTCGCGTAGAACGAGAACGCCGTGACCTTCGCGAGCGAGCCCACCGGACGCCCGCGCCACGCCGCGCCGAGCGCGTGCGCCGCGTCGTCGACGATGTCGATGCCGCGCGGGTCGCAGATCGCGTGCAGGGCGTCGTAGTCGCAAGGCTGGCCGCCGTAGTCCACGCTGAGCACGACCTTCGTCCGCGGCGTGATGGCCTTCTCGACGAGCTTCGGATCCATGTTGAGCGTGTCGGGCTCGACGTCGACCAGCACGGGCTTCGCGCCGACGTGCTCGATGACGTTGACCGTCGCGGCGAACGTCCACGTGGACGTGATCACTTCGTGCTCCGGTCCCACGCCCAGCGCCTCGAGCGCCAGGTGCAGCGCTCCCGTCGCGCTGTTCACGGCCACGGCGTGCTTCACGCCCGCCATCGCGGCGATGGCGCTTGGCCAGCTCCTGCGTCTTGGGGCCCGTCGTGATCCAGCCGGACTCGAGGGCGTCGAGCACGAGTTGCTTCTCGCGCTCGCCGATCCACGGCACGGCGATGGGAAGGAAGTTCTCTCGGACCGGCGCGCCGCCCTGAGAGGCGAGCGGCGAGGTCCCGCGCGTCACGTCGTCGGAGTTCGTCACGAAGCCAGTGTAATGCGCTCCCCCGGCGCGATGCCACACCGAACACGCACGTCGGTCACGTAACGCCGCAGCGTCCCCCTCGAGGAGCCATTCCCCCGATGCATCCTCGCAAGTTCGTCCGCGACTCCATGAACTTCGCGTTCGCACAGTACGTCGTGCGCGCGACGCTCATGCTGCGCGGCATCATCGCGGCTCGCCTCATCGGCCCCGACGCGTTCGGCGCCTGGAGCGCGCTCCAGATGATGATGGAGTACGGCACTCTGCCGCTGCTCGGCACGCAGCAGGGCCTCGACCAGATGGTGCCTCCGCGCATCGTCGCGGGCGATGAGTCCGCGTTGCGCCGGGTCAAGCGCGCCGCGCTGTTCAACATCGTGCTGCTCACGTCGCTGTTCGTGGTCGCGTGCATCGGCTGGGTGACGCTCGGCAGCTCGCGCCTGCTCGGCGCGTGGGGCCCGTGGGGCATCGTGCTCGCGCTCGCGTGCATCGCGGCGATCAACCTCGCGAACTACCAGACCTCGATCCAGCGCTCGCACGGCGACTTCTCGACCGTGAGCGGCTGGATGCTCATCCAGGGCGCCATCGGCGGCGTCGCCGGACTCGCACTGACACCATGGCTCGGCGGGTGGGGGCTGCTCGTGGGTTGGACGGCCGGCTGCCTCGTCGCGCTCTTGTACTCGTCCGCCCGCTCGCGCGAGCACGCGCCGATGTCTCCGTCGCCGGCGCCGGAAGGCTCGACCTCGTGCAGGTCGGCTTCCCGATGTTCGTGCTCATGGCCTCGGCCATGGTCATGCGCAGCCTCGACCGGCTCATCATCCTGCGCTACCTCGGCCATCGCGATTTCGGCTTCTACTCGATCTCGATGATGGCGCTCACGTTCCTGCTCTACATGCCGGACGCCGTCACGTACGTCATGTACCCGCGCCTGCTCCGCCAGTACGGGGAGGACGGCGGCGATCCCACCGGTATTCGCGAGGTCGTCGTGCGCGCGCTGCGGACGAGCTCGATCTTCGTGCCCGTGCTCTCGGGGCTCGTGTTCCTCGCCTCGGCGCCGGTCGTCGGGCTGCTGCTGCCCAAGTTCCTTCCCGGCGTGGGGGCGCTGCGTGCGCTCGCGTTCGGCGCGCTCGGGCTCGCGTTCGCGAACTTCGCCTCGGTCGTGCTCATGACCGTCGGCCGCCAGACCATGCTCATGCCCACGGCCTTCGTCGCCATCGGGCTCGGGGCCGCCCTGGACCTCGGCGCCGTGAAGCTCGGCTACGGCATCACGGGGGTCGCGTGGGCCACGCTCTGCACGTACGCCGTCAACGGCGCCGTGCTCCTGACCATGGCGCTCACCGGGCTCGGCCTGCGGGGCCGGGAAGTGCTTGCCGGCGTGGGCCGTCTGTACCTCCCGATGGGGCTGGCGATCGCCCTCGTCTGGGCACTGGAGCGGTACCTTCCGGGGGCCGATGCCTCCTTGGGACAGCTCCTCCTGCGCATGCTCGGCTCCATGCTGCTGTTCGGTGTCGTGTACACGTTCGCCGTGTGGCCGCTCGCGCGCGGTATCGGTATCCGCAAGATGCTTTCCGAGTTCAACCTGCCCGTCATCGGCCCGCTGCTCAAGCGGTTCCGCGACGGGTCTTCGTCCCGGGACAACCCATGAAGATCCTCGTGACCGGGGCCGGTGGTTTCATCGGCCTGCGGCTCCTGCAGCGGCTTTCTCTCCGAAGGCCACGACGTCGTGGCGCTCGTTCGTACCGTGCGCGGCGAACTCAAGCTCCCGCGCGAGCGACTCACGGTCGTGAAGGGCGACATGACGGACGCCGGCTCGCTCGACCGCGCGGTCGCGGGTTGCGACGTCGTGGTGCACCTCGCGAACGCGACGGCGGTGACCGACTGGGCGAAGGCCCGCGCGATCAACGTCGACGGCACGCGTGCGCTGCTCGCCGCGTGCGAACGCGCGAAGGTGAAGCGCCTCGTGTTCACGTCCACGCTCTCGGCGCTGCGCGAAAAGCGCGGACCGTACGGCCAGACGAAGCTCGAAGCCGAAGTCGTGGTCCGTCAGTCCGGCATGCCGTTCGTGATCCTGCGCCCGTCGCTCGTGTACGGCGCGCACGGCGTCGGCCTCGTCGCGAATCTCGCCGCGTACCTGCGCGGCCTGCCCGCGGTGCCCGTGATCGGCGACGGCAAGATCGAGCTCGATCCGATTCACCTGAACGACGTCAACGAGATCATCGTGCAGTGCCTGACGCGCGACGACGTGCTCGGCAAGGCGTACGACCTGCTCGGGCCCGATCGCATCTCGTTCGACGGATTCCTCGACCGGCTCTCGGCCGAGATCGGCGTGAAGAAGCCCTACGTGCACCTGCCCGGCGGCCCGATGCTGCTCGCGGCGCACGTCGGCAAGGCGCTGCTCGGCAAGTTCCCGGTCACCGAGGACAACGTGCTCGGGCTCACCTCGCCCGCGAAGATCGACCGCGAGGGCGCGTTCCGCGACTTCAAGCTCGCGTGGACGACGCTCGACCAGGGACTGCGCGACGTGCTGATCGAGCCGCAGCCCGGTGACGAAGGCGCGATCGCTCCCGGCCGTGCCGGCGTGCCCGTCGCGCCGCTCATGGCCGCGATGCCGCGTCCGCAGCGTCCCGTGCGCGTCGCGGTCGTCGGTCTCGGCAAGCTCGGCGTCGCGCACACGGCCGTGCTGTCCATGGTGCCGAACACCGAACTCGTCGGCGTGACCGACCTCGCGCCCGCGCTCGGCAAGAGCCTGCGCGGCATGGGCTATCTCGCGCCGTTCTATCCGTCGGTGACCGAACTGCTCGCGCAGGCGAAGCCCGACGCCGTGTGGATCTGCACGCCGCCGCACGCGCACGAGCCCGTCGCGCGCCAGGTGGTCGAGGCGGGCGCCGCGGCGTTCGTCGAGAAGCCGCTCGCGCACAGCGTCGAGTCCGCCGAGGCGCTCGCCGCGCTCGCGGCGCGTCCGAACGCGAAGGTCGCGTGCGGTTACACGCTCGCCTTCTGGCCCAGCTTCGCGGCGGCGCAGCACGCCATCACGAGCGGCGCGATCGGCGAGGTGAAGAGCGCGAAGTCGAGCATGTTCCTGTCGCAGGTGTTCGGCCCGCAGAAGGGCTGGATCGTGGATCCCACGAAGTCCGGCGGCGGTGTGGTCGCGAACATTTCGTCGCACCTGTTGTTCGTGCTGCGCTGGTGTCTCGGCCAGCCGGTGGCCGTGAAGGGCGAGTGGAAGAAGCTCTACGGCGCGGTCGAGGACGAAGTGAAGGCGACGTTCCGTCTCGAGAACGGCGCCGAGGTGTCGTTCGAGTCGTCGTGGAGCGTGAAGGGCTACAACATGTCGGCGACGACGCTCGAGGTGACGGGCACGAACGGCACGATCACGGTGACCAATGAATCGGTGGAGCTGAACCTGACCGCCGCGGCCGCGGGCTGGCCCGCC
This sequence comes from Candidatus Eiseniibacteriota bacterium, assembly GCA_016710095.1. GTDB lineage: Bacteria > Eisenbacteria > RBG-16-71-46 > RBG-16-71-46 > RBG-16-71-46 > CAIXRL01. Next base: position 130,586 of record JADJLL010000002.1, read on the forward strand.
GGCGTCACGAAGCTGCTGCATCCCGAACTGCCCCAGCCGAGCCGTTTCGACCTGAACGGCGAGGCGTACACGCTCGAGGACGCGGCGTTCGCGGCGTGGGTCGCGGGAGGGACCGAGCCGCCCGGCACCGCGGCGCTCGGACTCGACGTGCAGCGCATGATGGGCGCGCTGTACGCGTCCTGCGACAAGAACGGCGTGGAAGTGGAGGTGGCCCGATGAGCGCGCCCCGTCTGCTGTTCTCGACCGAGACGATGCTCGGCGTCACGCGCCATCCGCGCCAGACGACCGCCGACCTGCAGGCACGCTTCGACGACCCGGCCGTGCTCGCGCAGCAGTTCGCGCGCGCCATGGACGCGGGCGCGGACGGCGTGCTCGCCTCGCCCATGCCATCGGTCCGCACCGCGCTCACCGCGGCGGGCCGTCCGATCCCGACGTGGGCGCTGCTGCCGAACGTGCCCGCGTTCGTTCGCGATTCGTCCGAAGGCGGCTTCGTCGGTGCCGCGGTCAAGCGCGTGAAGGGCGCCGGTCCGGGCACGATCGTGCGGCTCGGCCTCACGGGCATGCAGCACGCGCTCGGCGTCGTCGCGGGTGACTTCGCGAGCATGGTGCCGCTGCTGCTCGAGCTCGAGGCCGCCGGTCTCGGCAAAGCCAAGCTCGAGGGCGTGGTGATCGCCGCGGCGATCACGGACGTCGCGCTCGCGGGCCGTCACCGCCGGTTCTTCTTCCACCTGACGCACTTCCTGCGCTCGCGATACGGCGCCAAGGCGGGCTTCGAGACGCACAACCTGGGACACCTGCTCGGCTACCTGCGCGAGTGGAACATCTCGCCCGATCTCGTGATCGGTCCGATCACGCCGACGGGCTTCATGATGAAGCCGACACCGTCGCGCGTGCTCGAGGAGATCGCGATCGCCGAGTTCCCGGTGCTCGCCAAGGAGCTCACCGCGGGCGGCACGCAGCCGCTGGTGGACTCGGCGAAGTACGCGCTGTCGAAGGGCGCGGCCGGGCTCGTCGTGGACATCGCCGATGTGGGCGGTGACGCGTCGAAGCTCGCCGGGCTGTTCGCGGGGGCGAAGCGCGCATGAAGTGGAGTGCGGCCGGACTCGGGGCGGCGGCTGTGGCCGCCGCCCTTTCGGCCTTCCCGGAACTGTGGCGGCCGGAGGCCGCCGTCGCCTTCCTCGCACTGACGTGGTGCGTGACGCCGGGCGCGCTGCTCGCCTCGGTCGTCTTCCGCGGCGCGCCGGGCGTGCTGCGCCCGCTCGCCGCGCTCGCGCTGTCGCCGTTCCTGATCGGCGCGCCGTTCGCCGCGCTCGTGTTCGCCGGGGTGGCGCGCCGCTTGCCGCGCGCGGCTGTGCGCTCGTCGCACTGCTCGCGGTTGTGGCGGCGGTTCTCGCACTGCGTGGGAGCGCTGCGCCTGCGGCCCGGCGGGCCGCGTCATCGGACGAATCCGACGCCGGCTCCGCGCTTCCCATCGCGCCTTCGCCGTTCTCGCACGGCAACGCGGTCGCGTTCGTGCTCGCGACGCTCTGGACGGCGCTGTGCGCGTGGCTGCTGTGCACGAACGACCTGCTGCCGCTGCGCTCGGACGGCTGGTTCCACGCCGCGGTCGTCGCGCAGATCGCGCAGCGCGGCGTGCCGCCCGAGGATCCCTACTTCGCCGGGCTGCGGCTGCTCTACTTCTGGGGTTCGCACGCGTGGGCCGCCGGCTGGCTCGCCCTCGTGCCGAAGCTCCAGCCGTGGACGCCGCTGCTCGCGCTCAACCTGAGCGGCGCGTTCGCCGTCGTGCTCGGCGTCGCGGGAATCGCGCAGCGCCTGCGCGCGAACGCCGAAGCCGTCGCGGGCGCCTGCCTGCTCGCGCTGCTCGGCTATTCGCCCTTCGCGTGGGGACTCATCGCCGGCCGCGCGTTCACGGGCGACGTGCGCGGCTGGGCCGACGTCGTGCACCAGGCCGGTCACGGCATTGACCCCGTGCTCGCCACGATGGCGACCGGCCAGCTGCACGGCTCGCTCGCGTTCTTCGGCGACAAGTACCTCGTGCTCACGCCGTTCGGCATGGGGCTCGCTCTGCTCGCGCTCGCGGTCGCCGCGGCGCTCGCGCTGCTCGAACGGCCGACCGCGCGCGGCGGCGTCGCGCTCGCGGCGTGCGTGGCGGCCACGCTGTTCGTGCACACCGTCGTCGGCTACGCGCTGCTGTTGCTCTGCGCCACGTGGTTCGTGGTGGCGGCCGTGCGCGGGGTGACGGGTGACCATCGGCGGCTCGCCGCGCTTTTCCCGATCGCGCTCGCGGTCGCCGGCGCGATCAGCGTGCTGGCGCCGTACCTGATCGAGATCACGCTCGGCAAACGCGGCCAGCTCTCGGTCGGCCTGACGCGCAAGGCGCTCTGGTCGTTCGTCGTCGGCGGGGCGTTCTACGTGCCGGCGGGCTTCGCCTGGCTCGCCGCGCGCATGCGCCGCGACAACGCGTCAGCCGAGCCGCGCGAGACGCTCGCGCCCCTCGCGCTGCTCGTGCCCGCGCTGCTCGTCGCGGGCATGGCGCTCGTGCTGCGCCTGCCCGAGAACAACCAGAGCAAGTTCCTCAACCTGCTCTTCCTGCTGCTCGCCGCGCCGGCGGCGCTCGGACTTCAGGCGGCGCTCGACCGCGCCGGGCGCCCGCTCGCGTGGCTGCTGACGGCGTTCTTCGCTTGCGCGGCGCTGCCGAACCTCGGGCTCGCGATCTGGGGCTTCGCCGGCGAGCGCGGACTCGGCATGCACTCGTGGCGCGCGACCCCGGCGCAGCGCGAGGCGTGCGCGTGGGTGCGCGAGCACACGCCCGCCGACGCGGCGCTGTGCGACCCGATCGTCGCGCGCGACCTGATCGTGCACGGCGCGCGCAGCGTGTGGTGGGGTGGGCCCTACGGCGAACGCGACTGGGGCTACGATCCGGCGGCGCTGCAGGCGCGACGCGACCTCGTGAGCGCGCTCGCGATCGGACGCGACCCCGAAGGCGGCGCCGCCATGCTGCTCTCCGCGGCGAAGCGTGAGGTCGTGCTCGTCACGCGCGCGGATGCGCCGGACTCGATCGTGAGTGTCGCGGCGGTCGCCGCGCGTCCCGAGCGCTTCGAGCGGTTGTGGGGGAATGCCGCGATGACCTTCTGGCGCGTGCGGAGGCCTTCGTGAGGCGCCCGGTCGCCTTCGCGCTCGCGCTCGCGAGCATCGTGTCGCCGTACCTGCTCGTTTCCGGTGCGCTGGCCGGATTGCCGGACGGCGTGCGCCTCGCGCTCGCCTTCGCCGCGCTCGTGCTGTTGCCCGGGCACGCGCTGCTCGCCGCGACGCGCGCGTTGCCGCCCGGCGGGCCGTGGCTCGCGAGCGGCTGGGCGCTCGGCTTCGGCGTGCTGTGGATGGGACTGCAGGTGCTCCTCACGCGCATGGCGGGCGTACCGTTCACGTTGCTCTCGCCGTGGGCCGGTGCGACCGCGGCGCTGCCGTGGGCGCTCGCCCTGTGGCGCGCGCGCGAGGACGATTCGAACGAGCCCGTGCTCTCTCGCGCCGCGCTCGTCGCCGTGCTGCTCGCGGCGTTCGTCGCCGCGGTGCACTGCGCGCGGCTCGGCACGCCGGTCAGTTACTACACGGACTCGCCCGACCACATCGGCACCGTGCGCCGCATGCTCGCGAGCGGCGACGCGTTCCCGACGGACGCCTTCTTCCGCGACGCCGGCGGCGCCGGCGCCGATCCACGCAAGGGATTGTGGCACCCGATCGTCGCGTTGATCGCGAAGAGCGCCGCGGTGGACCCGCTCGCCGCGTGGCGGCTTCTCGCCGCGCTGCTCGCGCCGCTCTTCGTGCTCAATGCCGCCGCGTTCGCGTTCGAACTGGGCGGCTCGGCCGCCGCCGCGGTCGGCGCGTGGGCGCTGCTGCTCACGTACGGCGGCTCGCTCGCCGCGCCCTACCTGCGCGAGGCCGTGTTCGCGACCAAGCTCGCCGACCAGCTCGCGCTCGCCACCGCGACCGCCGTGTTCGCCGACCTTCGCCGCCGCAGCGCGACGTCTCGCATCGCGGCCGTGGGGCTCGCGCTCGGCGCGGCCGCGGCGCACGTGTTCGCGGCGATGCAGTTCGCGGTCGTGTTCGGCGCGATGTGGGTGGGGACGGTCGTGCGCGACGCGTTCGCTCTCGCGCGACGCGAAGCGCCTGTTCGGCACCGCGCTCGCGCTCGGGCTTTCGTGCCTGCCGTACCTGCTCTGGCGCGCGCGGCTGTCGTACGCGCCGAACAACGTCATCCACACCGAGCCGCAGGGGCTGCTCACGCTGTGGGACGGCGCCACGATCGTGTCGTACGGCGTGCTCTGGGACTGGCTCGGCACCGCGTGGCTGCTGTTTCCGCTGTCGTGGTGGGCGTGGTCGCGGCAGGCGAAGCGCCCACCCGTGCTCTACCTGCTCACGACGTCGCTCGCCGCCGCGATCCTCATGTTCTGCCCGCCCGTCGTCGCGATCCTGCGCCCGAAGCTCGGCTACCTCACGATGCGGTTCGTGTGGCTTCTGCCGCTCGCCGGTGCGATCGCGTTCGCCGTCACCGAGTCCTGGCGCGCGATGCGCTCGGGGCCTCGCGCCTCGCGCGTGCGCGGTGCCGTCTCGCTCGCCGGTGTCGTGTTCCTCGTCCACCTGCCGCTGCTCGACGCGATGCACGTGCTCGGACGTCCGCAAGACGCCCTCGCGGCGCAGTCCCGCACGAGCGTAGCCCGCTGGGGCGATGCGCTGCGATGGATGGACCGCGAGCTGCCGGCCGGGTCGGTCGTGCTTTCGGACCCGGCGACGTCGTACTCGATCCCGATGATGACGCGGCACTGGGTCGCGACGCTCGTGGACCAGCACAGCTCGCCGAACGACTCGCTCGGCCTCACGCGCATCCTCGACGCGCGCGACGCGCTCGATCCGTACGCGACGTGGGAGCGCACGCGCGAGGTGACGCGGCGCTGGGGCGTGACCGCGATCGCGCTCAACGGGCGCTTCGCCGAGACCCCGCGGCTCGACTACTGGGCGCCCTCGCACGCGTGGTATGCGCTTGCCCGCGCCTGGCCTCGACGGCCGGCCGACGCGTTCGAACGCGTGTACGACACGGGCGACTTCGTCGTCTATGCATCCGGCCTGCCGTGCTCGACACGCTGTCAGCGCCCGCCAGGCCCCGCGCACGTTCGTGCACGCGTTCGATCCCGCGCGCGACACGTTGCGCGCCGCGATGGGGCCGGAACTGCCCGAACTGGTCGGCGCGGCGATCGAGCCGGCCGCCGTGCGCGCGGGCGATTCGATCGCGGTGACGCTCGACTGGCGCGCGACCGAGAAGCTGCCCGGTGGCTCGTACCTCGTCGCCGTGCGCGTGGACCGCGACATGCCGGCGGATTTCTCGGCGCCCGCGTGGCTCGAAAACCGGCGCGCAAGCTGTACGAGATCGCGCACCGGCACGTGTACCGGTTCCGCCGCGACCACCTGCCCGTGAACGGCGCCTACGGTCCCGACCTCTGGCGCGCGGACGAAGTCGTGCGCGAACGCGTCGTGCTGAACCTGCCGTCCACGCTCGCGCTCGGGGATTGGCGGGTCGAGGTGCGCATGCTGCGCCAACCGCACTACCCGAACTACCGCCTTCGGACATCTTCTACTTCCGCGACTACTACAGCGGCCCGGTCGTCGGCGGGCTGCGCATCGAGCCGGGGAGGACAGGGTCATGACGAAGCGGACGCAGCCGGTGCGCGTGGCGTTCTGCAGGCGTGGCTGCCGTTCGGGGGGGCCGAGCGGCTCGTGCAGAGCCTGGTCATGCGCATGGACCCCGCCCGCATCGACGCGCGACTCGTGAACCTCTACGGGCCCGGAGCGGTCGGCGAGGAGCTGATCGCCGCGGGGCGTCGTTCGATCGACCAGCTCGCCTCGAGCAAGCTCGACCTGCGGATCGGAGGAAGGCTGCGCGAGGCGCTCGAGCGCGAGCGCGTCGAAGTCGTGTACGTCTACGACAGCGCGCTGCCGATGTTCTGGGCGGGCCTCAACCGCCGTCGCACGAGCGTGCCGAAGCTCGTGCTCGGTTTCCATTCGACCGGCAAGCTCGGCGATCCGGTGCAGCACTTCCTCGCGAATCGCGCGACGCTTCCGGTCGCGGATCGGTTCGTCGCGCTCGCCGGCTCGCATCTCGAGTACCTCGCGAGCCACCTGCACCTCGATCGGTCGCGTTTCGACACGATCGTGTCCGGCGTGGACCTCGAGCGTTTCCGGCCGGCACAGGACCGGGTCGCGCTCCGGCGCGAGCTGGGCCTGCCCGAAGCCGCTCCGCTCGCGGCGATCGTCGCGGCGCTTCGGCCCGAGAAGAACCACGCACTCTTCGTCCGGGCCGCGCTGCGCGTGCACCGGGAGGTGCCCGAAGCACGATTCCCTCGTGATCGGCGACGGTCCCGAGCGCGCGAAGATCGAAGCCGAGATCGCCGCGCACGGTCTCGGCGAAGTCGTGCTCATGCTCGGCGCGCGCCGCGACATTCCCCAGCTCTGGCCCGCGATGGACGTGGCCGTCCTCAGTTCGCATCCCGTCGTCGAGACGCTTCCCGTGACGCTGCTCGAGGCGCACGCGTGCGGAGTTCCCGGCGTCTCCACCGACGTCGGTTCCGTGCGCGACGTGATCGCCCAGGGCGAGACGGGCTGGCTCGTGCCGATCGGCGACGTCGACGCGCTCGCGCGGCGGCTCACGCAGTTGCTTCGCGACGAGCCGGAACGCCGGCGCATGGGCGAAGCGGCGCGCGTCCGCGCCGTGCGCGAGTTCGACCTCGCGAACATGGTGAAGGCGTACGAGGATCTCTTCGTGCGCACGGCCGAAGGGGAGGGGCGCTGACATGTGCGGCATCAACGGCGTCTACCACTACCACGGCGGCACGGCCGACCGCGCTCTCGTCGCGCGGCAGGCGACGGCCCAGCGTCATCGCGGGCCGGACGACTGGGACGTCTGGGTCGACGGCCCGATCGCGCTCGCCCAGCGGCGGCTCGCCATCGTGGATCTCTCGCCCGGTGGCCACCAGCCGATGGCGAACGAAGACGGCTCGGTCCACGTGACCTTCAACGGCGAGCTTTACAACTGGCCCGGAGATCAAGCCGCAGCTCGCCGCGCGGGCACCGCTTCCGCGGGAACGCCGACACCGAAATGCTGCTGCACCTCTGGGAGGAAAAGGGCCCGGAGATGCTCGCCGACCTCCGGGGCATGTTCGCGTTCGCGATCTGGGACTCGAAGCGCCGAACGCTCATGCTCGCGCGCGACCGCGTCGGCAAGAAGCCGCTCTTCTGGCACGACGACGGCAAGCGCATCGTCTTCGCGTCCGAACTGAAGTCGCTCGTGCAGGACAGGAAGCCGTGCGCATCCGGCTCATGTCCGACGTGCCGCTCGGGGCGTTCCTGTCCGGGGGCATCGACTCGAGCCTCGTGGTGGCGCTCATGTCGCAGGTGAGTGACGAGCCGGTCAAGACTTTCAGTATCGGCTTCGAGGACGAGATCGAGCGAGCTGTCGCACGCGCGGCGCGTCGCCGAGCCATCTCGGCACCGAGCACCACGAGTTGGTGGTCGCGCCCCGGGCGCTCGACCTCATGCCCAGCCTGGTGTGGGGCATGGACGAGCCCTTCTCGGACGCCTCGATGATCCCGACGTGGCACGTCGCGCACATGGCGCGCTCGCACGTCACCGTCGCGCTGTCGGGCGACGGCGGCGACGAGGCGTACGCGGGCGACACCACGTACTCGTGGGCCGAGGCAGTACGCCCGGCTGGACGGCATTCCACATCCGTTGCGCAAGCTACTCGGCGCCGTCTCCGGAGCGATGCCGTTCGACGACGCCCTCGGCCGCAAGCTGCACCGGGCCGGGCTCGACGTGGCCGATCGTCACCTCGAGGCGATGTCGCACTTCCCCCCGCGGCTGCTGCGTGAAGTGCTTTCTCCGGCGTTTCGTGAGTCGCTTCGGCGACACGATCCCTACGCTGCGGCCCGCGCGATCCACCGTTCGGCCCGGCGGGGCGCGGGAGAGATTCCGGCGCTGCTGAACCTCGACGCATGCACCTACATGACCGACGACGTCCTCGTGAAGGTGGACCGAACCTCGATGATGAACTCGCTCGAGGTGCGCGCGCCGTTGCTCGACCACGTCGTGCTCGAGTACGTCGCGCGGCTGCCGTTCGAGTACAAGCTGCGCGGTGAGATCTCCAAATGGGTGCTCCGCGAGGTCGCCCGTCCGTTGTTGCCTCCTTCGATCCTGCAGCGCGGCAAGCAGGGGTTCGGCGTGCCGCTCGCACGCTGGTTCGGCGCCGGCTTCGGTGCGCTCGCCCGGGAAGTCCTTCTCGACCGGCGCTGTCGCGAGCGCGGCTGGCTCGACCCCGTCGCGGTCGAGCGCGTGCTCGGCGGACGTGGGCTCCCCGCGGACCTGCACGCGAAGCAGGTGTTCACGCTGCTCTGTCTCGAGCTCTGGGCGCAGACGTGGCTCGACCGTCCGCGCGCGTCGCTCGTACAGCCCACCGACGGCCCGCTGGCGATCCATCCGGCCGTGACGGCGGTCGCATGAACGGCGCAGCCGCGCCGCTGAAGGTCTGCTTCCACGCACCGCTGCTCTGGCCGCTGTGGAGCGGAGGGCAGGTTGCGTTCACGGGCGGCGCCGAGGTGCAACAGGCGCGCCTCGCGCGCGGGCTCGCCGCCCGCGGAGTCGACATGACCGTCGTGACGTGTGACTACGGCCAGCCGTCGCTCACGACGGTGCACGGCGTCCACGTGCGCAAGACGTACGCGCTCGACGCGGGATGGCCCGTATTGCGCTTCTTCCACCCGCGGCTGTCGCGCACGATGGCGGCGCTGCTCGCCGCCGACGCCGACGTCTACTACGTGCGCGGAGCGTCGCTCGAAGCGGGCATCGCGTTCGAGGCCGCGCAGCTCCGCGGGGGTGCGTTCGTGTTCGGCGCGGCGCACGACGGCGACGCGAGTACGGCCCTGCCGCTTCTGCGCAACCCGCGCGACCGCGCGTGGTACCGCCGCGCGCTGCGAGGTGCACGGGCCGTCGTCGCGCAGACGGCCGCGCAGCGTGACGCCTTCCGTCGCGAGTTCGGCATCGAGGCGACAATCGTGCGCAATCTGGTCGAAGTGCCAAACCACGCCACGGACGTGGCGTCCCGCGAGGACGTCGTCTGGCTCGCGACCTACAAGCCCTCCAAGCGTCCGGACTGGTTCGTGGAACTCGCTCGCGCGTTGCCGGATCGACACTTCGTCATGTGCGGCATCGTGCCCATTCCGCCGGAGACGACCGAGGCGTGGGATCGCGCACAGGCGGCCGCCCGCGAGCTGCCGAATCTCGAAGTGCGCGGCTACCTCGACCAGGAACGCGTCGGTGAGTTGTATCGGTCGGCCGGACTCTTCGTGCACACGTCGCCTGCGGAGGGTTTCCCGAACACCGTGCTCGAAGCGTGGGCGCATGGCGTGCCGACGGTGACGTGCGTGGATCCGGACGGCATCGTCGCGCGCGAGCGGCTGGGCATCGTGGCGGCCGACATCTCCGATCTGGTTTCGGCCGTGGAGTCGGCGATGGCCGATCCCGGAGAGCGGCGTGCCGCCGGCGCGCGCGCGCGCGCCTACGCGATGCGCGAGCACGCGCCGGATGCGGTGCTCGCGCGACTCGAATCGGTGTTCCGGGCGTCCGCCGGGCGTTGACCCCCGGCGACGGCACGTCTCAGCGCACCGCGCTCTCGAGCCGCCAGACCTCCGCCCAGCCCGTGTCGAACGCGAGCGTGTAGCGGCTCCCGTGAGGAAGCATGGGCGCGATCGCGTCTCCCGTCTCCGCCACGTGTTTCGTCGTGTCCGCTTCGGGGGCAGCGCTCTGCACGAAGTACGCCCAGTCGGTGCTGCCGCGGTACTGGCCGGGCGGCATCGGCACCGCGGGCGCCATGCGGACCACCCAGTCCGGGGCGCGACGTGCGTAGAACGCACGCGTGGCCGTCTGCTCCGCGGGCGAGACGCGTGCGTAGTCGAGCGGCAGTACCGGCGCGGGGCGCGGCGCTCCGAGCAGCAGAAGGGGAGCGTAGCCGTTGCCCTGCACGAGCATCGTCTCGCCGGACCGATAAAGCGGCCGAAGGCGCTCGACGAGGAATTCGTCGGGGGACTGGGCGTGCGCGATCGTGCGCAGTTGGAACGCACGCATTTCGGCGCGCGCCTGCGGCAGCAGCCAGGGCGCCAGTGCGAGCAAGGGCACGATCCAGCCCGCGATCGCGAACGGGCGCGCTCCGCGCGCGTGCGACGGTTCGCGCGCGCCGAGGAGCGCGGCGCCGAGCAGCAGGGGTGCGATTCCCGCGGTGGGCAAGTAGTGCCACACCGCGCCTTCACCGGTCATGCGAAGCCACTCGGCGCCGATGCCCGCGACCGCGAGCGTGGCGAGTCGCCGGTGCCCTGCGCGCCACCCGCGCACGACGCCCGCGAGCGAGACGAACAGCAGATAATCGAGTCCGCAGTTGCGCAGCAGCCCGAGCACTCCCGAGACACCGCCCATCTGTTCGCCGCCGACCGCGCGCGTCTCGCGCGGCCAGGCGATGCACTGCCGGTACCAGCCCGCGAGGCTGTCGCCCGCTGCGAGCCACGCGAGGACCGCACCGCACACGAGCGCGAAGCCGCCCAGTGCCGCCGCGCCGGATCGCAGGGCGCTCTCCTGCGGGGAGCTCTCCGCGCCGCCCTCCGCGGAGTCTCGCCAGAGCGCGGCGAGCGTGATCGCCAGCGGCGTGAGCGCGAGCGTGAGCTTCGTGAACAACAGGACGCCCGCGAGCGCCCCGCCCGCCGCGCGCCAGGCCGCGCCCCGACGAGTCCCCGCCCAGAGCGAGATCGCGACGGCGCCGAAGGCGAAGTTCTCGGGTCGTGCGACCGCGCCCCAGAGGAACGGTGAGCAGCCGAGCAGGACGCCGAGCGAGGAAAACAGCACCGCCTCGGCACGGCCCGCGAATCGGCGCACGAGCGCGTACAGCGCGATCGCCGCCGCGAGGTACGCGAACGCCTGCGAAGCGGCGGCCGCCGCAGCCGTCGCGCCAAGCGCCCGCACGGCCGGGGCGAGAGCCAGCGCGAGCAACGGGCCCTTCGAGTCGAACGACGAGACGAACCGGTTGCCCTCGTCGAGCCAGGTGCGGGCGTGGAGCAGGTACACGGTCGTGTCCGGCGTGAGGTGATGCCGGAACGTGTCCACGAGTGAGAGCAGCGCGAGCCCCGTGAGTGCGGCTGCGGCCGCGGGGGCGAGCAGGGGCCGCAGGAATTGTGGCAGGGCGAGCGCCTTCGGCGACTGTGCGGCACGGTCGGACATCGTGCTCCCGCGGCGAGGGTCGGCTGCAGCGTTCCGGACGATCGGTGACGATTCCGGGGGATGGCGAGCCTACCCCGGTCCGAGCGGGCCGCGCCAGCCCTCGACACGCCGGCGCACGCGCTCGTCGGCGCGGGTGGGCAGGTGGGGTCCTGGTCGTGCGACACTGCGCCGCACATTCGAGTTGCACCTTTGGCTGCCTTCGCCCATCTGAAAGCCGGTCGTCCGAGCACGCTCCCTCCATCCCGATCGCGCCACGCGCGTTCGGCGGAGCGTCGCCGGGACCCAGCCGCCCATCCGCCTCTTCCGGGAGTTCCTCCACTCATGTCCCGACGCCTGATCCAGACGTTGGTCGCGATCGTCGTATTCGTCGCCGCGATCGGCTTCTACAAGTTCAACCAGATCCAGGGCGCCATCGCCCAGGGCAAGGCCTTCAAGATGCCGCCCGAGGCCGTCACGACCGCCATCGCGCGCACCGTGGACTGGCCGGCCACCCTCGACGCCGTCGGCAGCGTCGCGCCCGTGCAGGGCGTCACGCTGAGCGCGGACCTTTCCGGCATCGTGGAGTCGATCTCGTTCGAGTCCGGCGCGCACGTGAAGGCCGGGCAGGTGCTCGTCACGCTCGACGCGCGGCAGGAACGCGCGGCGCTCGCGGGCGCCGAGGCGCAGCTCCAGCTCGCGAAGGCGCAGCTCGAGCGCTCCAAGAAGCTGCTCGAGTCGCAGAACGTGGCGCAGGCCGATCACGACGTGATCGCGGCGCAGTTCGAGATCGCGCAGGCGTCCGTCGTGGCGATGCGCGCGACGCTCGAACGCAAGGTGATCCGCGCGCCGTTCTCGGGCGTCACCGGCATCCGGCAGGTCAACGTCGGGCAGTACCTGCACAGCGGCGATCCCGTCGTGCCGATCCAGTCGCTCGACCCGGTGTACGTGAACTTCGCCGTGCCGCAGCAGGAGTTGGGCTCGCTGAACGTCGGTTCGGCGATCGAGGTGACGGCCGACACCGCGAAGGCGCTCCGCTACAAGGGCCGCGTCACGGCGGTGAACGCGATCGTGGACGAGTCCACGCGCAACGTGCAGGTGCAGGCGACGCTCCCGAACCCGCGCGGTCACCTGCGCCCGGGCATGTTCGTGGACGTGCGTCTCGCCACCGGCGGCACCCGCGGGCTGCTCGCCGTGCCGACGTCGGCGATCAACTACGCGCCGTACGGCAACTCGGTGTTCGTCGTCGGCGACGTGAAGGGCCCGGACGGCAAGACGTTCAAGGGCGCGAAGCAGCAGTTCGTGGTGCTCGGGGGCCAGCGCGGCGACCAGGTCGCGGTGCTCAAGAGGCTGAACGACGGCGACGAAGTGGTCAGCTCGGGCGTCTTCAAGCTCCGCAGCGGCGCCGCCGTGATCGTCAACAACTCGGTGACGCCGGGCAACAACGCCGACCCGAAGCCCGAAGAGAACTGACGCATGAAGATCACCGACCTCTTCATCCGCCGGCCGGTCCTCGCGATCGTCGTCAATCTCGTGATCCTCATCGCGGGCCTTCAGGCCGTGCGCTCCCTGAGCGTGCGGCAGTACCCGCGCTCCGACGTGGCCGTCGTCACGGTCACGACGGCCTACATCGGCGCGAACGCCGACCTCGTGCGCGGTTTCATCACGTCGCCGCTCGAACGCGTGATCGCGTCCGCCGACGGCATCGACTACCTCGAGTCGTCGAGCGCGCAGGGCGTCAGCACGATCACCGTGCACCTGAAGCTCAACTACGACACCAACGCCGCGCTCACGCAGGTGCAGGCGAAGGTGGCGCAGGTGCGCAACGACCTGCCGCCGGAGGCACAGGCGCCGGTCATCTCGGTGCAGACGGCCGACTCGCAGTTCGCGTCCATGTACCTCGGATTCGCGTCCAAGGACCTCGACCGGAACCAGATCACGGACTACCTCACGCGAGTGGTCCAGCCGCGGCTCTCCGCGATCAGCGGCGTGCAGCGCGCCGACATCCTCGGCGGCCGCACGTTCGCGATGCGCATCTGGCTCAAGCCCGACCGGCTCGCGGCGCGCAACCTGTCGCCGTCGACGGTCTGGACCGCGCTCGCCCAGAACAACTACCTGTCCGCGCTCGGCCGCACCAAGGGTTCCATGGTGTCGGTGAACCTCGTGGCGAACACCGACCTCAAGACGCCCGAGGACTTCAAGCGGATGGTGATCAAGCAGCAGGGCTCGGACGTCGTGCGGCTCGGCGACGTGGCCGACGTCGTGCTGGGCGCCGAGGACTACGACACCGACGTGCGCTTCAACGGGCAGGCGGCGACGTTCATGGGCATCTGGGTGCTGCCCACGGCCAACTCGCTCGAAGTGATCAAGGAAGTGCGCGCGGCGATGAAGGAGATCGACGCGCAGCTGCCCGTCGGCATGACGTCGGGCATTCCGTACGACTCGACCGTGTACATCCAGAGCGCCATCGACGAAGTGCTCAAGACGCTCGTCGAGACGCTGCTCATCGTCGTGCTCGTGATTTTCTTCTTCCTCGGCTCGATGCGCTCGCTGATCATCCCGGTCGTGGCGATTCCCATCTCGCTCGTCGGCGCCGTGTTCCTCATGCTCGTCGCCGGCTTCACGATCAACCTGCTCACGCTGCTCGCGATCGTGCTCTCCGTGGGACTCGTCGTGGACGACGCGATCGTCATGGTCGAGAACATCGAGCGGCACGTGCACGAGGGGATGGCGCCCATACCCGCGGCCCTCGCGGCCGCGCGGGAACTGCTGAGCCCCATCATCTCGATGACGATCACGCTCGCCGCCGTGTACACGCCGCTCGGCATCCAGGGCGGCCTCACGGGCTCGCTGTTCCGCGAGTTCGCGTTCACGCTCGCCGGCGCGGTGCTCGTGTCGGGCATCGTGGCGCTCACGCTGTCGCCCATGATGGGCTCGCGCCTCATCCGTGAGGGCGATTCCGAGAAGGGCTTCGCGGGCTGGATCAACCACCGCTTCGAGGCGATCCGCGCGGACTACGTGAAGCGCATCGCGGGCGCGCTCGCCAACCGCGGCGCCGTGCTCACGGTGTGGATCGTGTTCACGCTGCTCATGATTCCGTTCTACCTGTTCTCGCAGCGCGAACTCGCGCCCGCCGAGGACCAGAGCGTCGTCTTCGGGATCGTGCAGGCGGCGCCCAACGCCACGCTCGACCAGACGCGGCTCTTCACGACGCGCGTGTACGAGGCGATGAAGTCGCTGCCCGAGACGCGCAACATCTTCCAGATCACGTTCCCGAGCGGCGGCTTCGGCGGCGCGAACCTCGCGCCGTGGAACGAGCGCAAGCGCAGCGCCGCGCAGGTGAACATGGAGATGTCGGGCAAGCTCGCGCAGATCCCGGGCATCCGCATCATCTCGGTCGTGCCCCCGGCGCTGCCGGGCGGCGGCAGCTTCCCGGTGGACTTCGTGATGGCGTCCACCGCGCCGCCGGAGGAGCTCGCGCAGTTCGCCGGCCAGCTGATCCAGAAGGCCTACGCGAGCGGCGTGTTCATGTACGTGGACTCGGACCTCAAGTTCGACCAGCCGCAGACGGAAGTCGTCTTCGATCGCGACAAGGTGCGCTCGCTCGGCGTGGACATGCGCCGCGTGGGACAGGACCTGTCGTCGATGCTCGGCGGCAACTTCGTCAACCGGTTCAGCATCCAGGGGCGCAGCTACAAGGTGATCCCGCAGGTCTCGCGCGCCGAGCGCCTCACGCCCGAGCAGCTGCAGAAGCTCTACGTGAGCGGGCCCGGCGACCAGCTCGTGCCGCTGGCGACGTTCGCGTCGCTGCAGACGACGACGCAGCCGCGGGAACTGAAGCGCTTCCAGCAGCTGAACGCCGTGCGCATCCAGGGCGTGATCCCGCCCGGCGTGCCGCTCGACAAGGCGCTGAGCGTGCTCGAGACGGAAGCGAAGCGCATCCTGCCTCGCGGCTACACGATCGACTACGCGGGTGAGTCGCGGCAGCTGCGCACCGAGGGCGGCAAGTTCCTCGGCGTGTTCCTGCTGTCGGCGATCCTCATCTTCCTCGTGCTCGCCGCGCAGTTCGAGAGCTTCCGCGACCCGTTCGTGATCCTCGCGGGTTCGGCGCCGCTCGCGCTGTCGGGCGCCATGCTGTTCACGTTCCTCGGCTTCACGTCGCTCAACGTGTACAGCCAGGTCGGGCTCATCACGCTCGTCGGCCTGATCGCGAAGAACGGCATCCTGATCGTTCAGTTCGCGAACGAGCTTCAGGAGAAGG
The DNA here is from genome assembly GCA_016710095.1 of Candidatus Eiseniibacteriota bacterium. Classification (GTDB taxonomy): domain Bacteria; phylum Eisenbacteria; class RBG-16-71-46; order RBG-16-71-46; family RBG-16-71-46; genus CAIXRL01. The sequence continues at coordinate 146,127 of JADJLL010000002.1, forward strand.
GGCGCGACAAGGTGAACGCCGTGGTCGAGGCGGCCGGCACGCGTCTCCGGCCCATTCTCATGACGACCGCCGCGACGGTGTTCGGCCACCTGCCGCTCATCTTCGCGCACGGCCCGGGCGCCGGAGCGCGCAACAGCATCGGCATCACGCTCGTCTCGGGCATGATCATCGGCACGATCTTCACGCTGCTCGTCGTGCCCGCCGTGTACGTGCTCTTCGCCAAGGTGCGCGTGCCGGTGGATGCGCGCATCGCGGCGGCCGAGGACGCGGAGGCCGAAGGCGAGGCGGAGCCCACGCCGGCCTGATTCCCGGGGTGCCGTCCGAAACGCGAGAGGCCGCCGCGGGGAAGTCCCACGGCGGCCTCTCGCGTTTCGGGGCGGTCACGCCTTCGGCGGACCCAGCCAGCCTTCGCGCTCGAGGATCTCGCGCATCGGCGCCCACCGGTAGCGCCCGAACAGGTGCTCGAGCTTCTCGACCACCGTGTGCAGGTTCACGTACGTGATGAACCCGTCGAGCGGATCGAGCGACATGCGGTGCGACTCCGGCGTGACCTCGCGCGGGTGCAGATAGAGCACGAACGGGCGCCGCCTCAGGATGTAGTCGAGGCCCGCGCGGAAGATCGGCAGCGGCAGCGCGCGCAGGTAGAAGCCGCCGCCGACGGGGAATCGCACCTTGAACACCTGCGCGGTCGCGACCGGGAACTCGACGAGATCGGCGTGCGGGTCGTGCTTCGTGAGGTCGACGGGCGAGGGCCGGTAGATCCAGCACGGGGCGCCCGGCGTGCCGTACATCTTCACCTTCATCGGGAAGATGCTCGAATCGTAGCGGTAACCCTCCGAGCGCAGCACCTCGAGCGCCCAAGGGTTCGACTTGTCGATGCTGAACGTCGGCGCGCGGAAGCCGATCACCGGGAACTCGCCGAGCGCATCGGTCACGACCTGGCGGAACTCGCGCAGCTCGTCGCGGAACGTCTCGGGCGTGGCGCGCCACACCGGCCGATGCGACATGCCGTGACAGGCGAGCTCGTGTCCTTCGTCGACCATGCGCCGGATGAGCGCCGGGTGTTCGCGCACGACGTCGCCGAGCACGAAGAACGTGCAGCGCAGCCCGTCTCGCTTGAGCAGGTCGAGGATCGCCTCGGTGCCCTTCACGGTGATGCTCTCGCGCGCGCGGACTTCGTCCGAGACGAGGTTCACTTCGCTGTGGTGCCAGTCCTCGATGTCGAACGAGAACGAGGCCAGGTGCGGGAAGGGTTGCCGGCGGGTCCGGGTCAGGGGAGCGGAGCAGGAACTGGTAGAGCCGGCAGCCGTCGCGCTCGAGGTCGAGGCGCACGCGGCCGCCGCCGGCCGTTCGAGGCGCGCCCACGGCTCGTCCCCGGGCACGAAGTCGCCGGGACGGTACACCACGAAGACGCGGCGCACCGGGTGCACGGCGCGCGCGTGCGTCACGACGTCGGCCAGCACCGCGAGGTCCTGGTCGAGCGTGGCGACCGGGCCGAAGAGGTCGGCCGTCAGCTCGCGGCGCCGCAGGAGGTCGGACGCCGGGAACGCCGCGCGCTCCGGGCCGAACACGGTGCCCGCGAGCATGCGGCGCTCTCCCCACCATGAGCAGGTCGCGCGAACGGTGGTCCGATCACCACCGCGTCGGGCACGTGCGAGTCGCGCAGGAACGCGTACAACGCGCTTCTCGCCCGGCGCGGGTGCGAGCGCCTCGGCCTGCGCGCGCATGGGATCGGCAGGTAGCCGCGCAGGAACACCGCGGACGGGAACACGAACACGACCACCAAGAGCACGGCGAACCAGGGCGTCCGAGCGCGCGCGCCAGCGCGTCGAGCGGTCCAGGAACGATGCCGCCGCCGAGCAGCGCGAGCGCGGAGATCTCCCAGACGAACTTGTGCTCGTTGCCCTCGGGCAGGTGCACGAGCCGAGCAGCGCGACCAGCCCGCCGGCCCAGAGCGCGAGCCACGCCGCGAGCGGGCGTGCCTCGCGCCACGCGGCGGCGGCGCCGCCCCAGCCGCAGGAGCGCGTGACGCCGCAGGCGGTCAGGATCGTCCACGGCATCATCCAGCCGAGCTGGATCACCTGGTGGTGCATGCCGGACTCTTCGCGCCAGCCGGTGGCGATCGAGACGAGGTAGGGCAGCGCGACGGCGAAGCCCGCGACGGTCGCGGCCCAGAACGTGGCGAGACGGCCGGGCGCGGGCAGCCACGGTGCGCGCGGGCGCAGCAGCAGCGCGAGCACGAACGCGCCGGTCGAGACCGGGATCATCGTGAGCGCGACGACGCTGTGGAACAGCACGCTGCCCACGCCGGCCACGAACGCGACCGCGATCCAGCGGCGCGAGCCGTCCGCGACCAGGCGGGCGAGCGCCCACCAATGGAGCAGCAGGTAGAGGTACGCGCCGCCGAGCGGGCCGCCGAGCGTGTACTTGTCCCAGAAGTTGACCATGTGGGCGAACGGCGCCTGCAGCTCGTAGAGCACGTCCGTCGAGTTCCACTTCGAGTTCGCGACGATGCGCCGGAGCTCTCCACCGCCCGGACGTCGCCGGTCAGCGCGCGCAGCAGCCGCAGCGGCCACAGCAGCCACGCGCCCGCGTTGAGGCCGAGCGTGAAGAGCATCAGGGTGCCGCGGGCCGCGCGCTCGGAGCCGTTCGAGAGCGCCCACGCGAGCTGCCAGACCAGCACGAACATCGCCCATGCCCACGACGTTCAGCAGCGACATGAACACGAACGGGTCCTGCCCGCGCAGCGACGTGAGCTGCGCGATGAACAGGTGCCAGACCCAGACGTAGTTCAGCTTGAGTCCGATGAAGCGCGGGTCCACCGGCGGCACGCCGTGCTGCAGGATCTCGGTCACGATCGCGCCGTGCACCCACGTGTCGGAGCGGATGCGGATCCACGGGTTGAACGCGGGCGAGCATCGCCACGAAGAGGACGCCGCGCCGAGCCAGATCCAGGCCCAGCGCGTCACCGGCGCTTCCGGCTCGTCGGGTCCGCGGCGCGGCCGAGCGAGCGGCCTCGCCGCCGGCGAAGAGCAGCCAGCCGCCCATGCCCACGAGGCGTGACGCGGTCTGCAGGTCCTGGCCGGCGCGCAGCAGCGCCCACGCGACCAGCGCGCTCACGAGTGGCGAGAGCAGCAGCCCGAGCGTCCAGCGCGTCGCCACGCCCGCGCGAGGCACGAGCAGCCGCGTGACGGCCAGTCCCGGGAACACGCCGAGCCAGACGAAGATGCCGATCTGCCCGATCAGTCCGTCCGCGCGCAGTCCGGCGACGGCGAGCACGAACAACGCCGCCAGCACCCACACGCGCGGCGCGAGCTTCACCGCGTGGCGTCCTTGATCACCCGTGCGGGCACGCCGCCCACGACCGTGCCCGCGGGCACGTCGCGCGTGACGACCGCTCCCGCGGCCACGACGGCGTCCTCGCCGACGGTGACGCCCGGCAGCAGCAGGCGCCCGCGCCGAGGTAGCAGCCGCGCTTGAGCACGACCGGCGCGACCGTGCCGTCACCGGCGCCGGCCTGCGTGCGGTCCATGCGCTTCGCGTCGTCGTGCACGATCACCGTGACGCGGAACGAGATCGTCACGTCGTCCTCGATCACGATCAGTTCGGGGAACTGGTCGTCGAATCCGGCGACCGGGATGGGCAGTTTCTTCCACAGCTGTACGACCGTGTCGAGCGATCCCTTCTGCGCGGAGAGCGTCGGGAACGTCTTCGCCGTGCCGAGCACGTACTGGTAGTGCAGCTGCACGGGCTCCGCGCCCCACTGGCGTTTGAAGGCGAACGTGCCCGAGTTCCACTGGCTGCGCCCGAAGTCGAAGCGCTTCATGCCGAGCGCGAACGCGCGCTGCAGCGCCTCCCAGTACAGCACCTGGTTCGGGCAGTGCGTGAAGAACCGGCGCAGCGAGCTCGCCCACGGGTCGGTCATCGTGCCCGCGTGGCGCACGGTGAACATGACGCCGGCGGCTTCGTGTTCGCGCTCGATCACGAGCAGCTCGGCGTCCTCGCCGAGCGCGGCGAGCGCGCCCTCGTAGTAGCGCACGTTGCGGATCGGGGAGCCGAGGTCGCGCATGTTCTCGAGCAGGACGCGGTGGAACGTCGCGGCGTCGCGGTTCCACTTCCGCTCGAAGCCGGCCTTCTCGCCCTTGCGGATCTGGTTGCGGAGCTTCGCGTCGAACGCCTTCCACTGCGCTTCGGAGTTCTCGGCGAGCGTCAGCACCATCGTGACGTGCTCGTCGTTCGTCTCGAGTCCCGGCCACGCGGTCTTCTGGTCGCGCAGCTCGATCCACGCCATCTTCCGGCGGCGCATTTCCTCGCGAGCGGGCTCGAGCAGCGCGGCGGCGATCTCCGGCGAGTCGGCGAGCAGGCCGCCGGGCGCCGAGAAGAACTGCGGCGCTCGGCCGCCCTTCGCGAACAGCGGCAGCACGCCCGTGATGCGACCGCCTTCTTCGGCGAGCCACCAGCGCGCGGGCACGCCGTAGGCGCGCTCGGTGAGGTCCTTCCACGCGGTGAGCTGGCCGAAGTGCGAGAGGTCCGAGGCGCGCACGTACGCGTCCCAGCGCTCGCGGTCGGCGTTCTGCAGCTTGCGGACGTCGGCCATGGGCTCAGCGGGGCCGCGGCGCGTCTTCGCCGGCGCTTCGAGCGGCGAGCGCGGGCACGGCGCGCAGCGTCCCGAGCGCGCGAGCATGATCAGCGTGGGCTCGACGGGATGCGGTAGCGCGTCTGCGTGAAGAAGAGCGCGTAGAACGCGGCGGTCGCGAGCACGACGAGCGAGCGCCCAGCGCTTCCGCGCCTCGGACGCGCCGAAGAGCAGGCCCACGATCGAGAACAGGAGCACGGGCACGAAGTAGATCGCGCCGAACATGAGCACCGGCCCGCGGTTGTACTGGTTCTTCGTCTGGATGCGGTCGGGCATCGCCTGGAAGAAGTGCAGGAACTCGAACCGACGTCGTGCAGGTAGGCGCCCGGCTGGTCGCGGAAGATGTCCAGTTCGTGCCGGACGAACGCGCCGGTCGCCAGCGGCCGGTAGGGCGTCCGGCGGCAGCTTCACCCGGCGGTCGCCGGCGAGCGTCGAATCCGTGCGCGAGTAGTGCAGCACGTACTGCGCCTTCTGCATGAAGACGGCCTTGCCGCCGTACGCGGCCTTGCGCCACGCGACGTACGGGCCGAGCACGACGAGCACCGTGAGCGCGGCGGCGGCGAGCACGGGCAGCATCGCGCGGCGGCGGCGCAGTCCGGCCGCGAGCCAGCCGAGCAGCGCGAGGCCCGGAGCGAGCGCGACGGGGTCGGTCAGGTAGGCGAGCGCCAGCGACGCGCCCACGCCCAGCGCCGTGAGCGCGCCTGGGCTCGTCGTCGGCGGCGACGGCGGCCGAGACCGCGGTCATGAGCAGCGTGCAGTAGAGCAACGTCGGATACAGCATGCCGGTCGTGAACACGAGCGTGGGCGCGAAGGCGAGGCAGAGCCCGGTGAGCACGCCCGCGGCGCGCCCGCCGAGACGCGTGGCGAGCCGGATGCCGAGCACTCCGAGCACGGCCGCCAGCGCCAGCTGGAGCATGCGCACGGCGAGGAGATTGCCCTGGCCGCCGATCAGGAAGCCGAGCGCCATCTCGACCGGGAAGAGCGGCGCGCGCGGGACGTCGCGCCCGGGCCCTGCGCCGGGAGCAGGCGAACGCGGCTCTCGTACTCCGCGGTGTCGGCGAAGTAAGCGATTGCCCATGCTGAGCACGAACGCGAAGCGCAGCGCGAGCGCGAGCGCCACGAGCGCGAACGGGCTCGTCAGGCGGCGCAGGAGCGGCGAGCCGTTCACGGACGGCTCTCCCCGAAGGCCGGTTCGCGCGACGACGGCAGCGCGGACAGCGCGAGGCCGACGAGGCCCGGGAGCAGCGTCGCGGTCAGGAACCAGAGCAGCGAGAACGCCGCGCCGGTCGCCGGCGCCGGCGCCGAACTGGCCGAACAGCGCGGCGCTGACCTGCTCGCGCAGGCCGAGCCCGCCGAACGCGATGGGCAGGTTGCCGAGCAGCGGGATCACGGGCAGCCCGAGCAGCAGCAGCGGCGACGTGCCGGGCGCCAGGTCGCGCAGCAGCACCCACGCGCCGGCGTAGCCGAAGAAGTAGAACACGAGGCCGTACGCGAGGCTCGAGGCGAACGCGGGCGACCACGCGATGCCCTCCGGAGCTCTCGCTCCAGCGCGCGACGGGCCCCGCGGCGAACGGAAGCGCGCGCGCGCGGCGGCGAGGACGCCGGGATGCGACAGCAACGACGATGCCGGCGATGGTCACGGCGACGAGGCCGGCGAAGACCAGGAGCAGCGGGCCGCGCCACGCGGGCACGAGCACGAACGCGGGAAGCGACATGAGTTCGAGCAGCACGACGTCGGCGACTCGGTCCCACACGACCGAAGGCAGCGTGCGCGAGCGGGGCGCGTCCAGGTGCAGCACGCGCGCGAACTCGCCGACGCGGCCGGGCGTGAACAGGCCGTAGAACGTGCCGACGAGCGTGAGGCAGTAGCTGCGTCCACGTGCGCATCGCGATGCCCGCGCGCTTCAGCAGCACCGTCCAGCGCCGCGCGCGGCCCCAGTAGCCGGCCAGCGACAGCGACACGGCGATCAGGATCGTGAGCGGCTTCACGCGCCCGAACGCCTCGAGCGCGTCCGCGACCGGCACCTTGCGCACGAGCAGCACGAGCAGGAGCGCGGACACGGCGAACTGGAGGAGTATCCCGGCGCCCTTCTTCACGCCGCCCGGGCGGCTGCGTCGGGGGGCGCACTCGGGGCCGGGCCAGTGTGTGGCGCGGTGTTGCAGGGTTGGGGCGCGGGGGGTGGGGGGGGGTAGGCGGGAGGCCAGCACCAGCGCGATGCCGAACATGCCGCGATCGACCCTCCATGAGCCGGCGCAGACGGGTTGCCGGGCCGTGCTTGTCGAATCGGTTGCCGACGCGATGTCGTCCTCGAGCAGGGGCCGCCGCTCACGAGCGCTCCTGTTCCTTGCGCGTGCGCCGTAGCGGAGCGCCCGCGAGTTCATGACGATCTCCTCGAGAATGCGGCGGTTCATCGCCGTGAGGTCCGCGAGAATGCCGAACGCGGCGAACAGCGCGGCGATCATCGCGAGCACGCCGCCGACGATCACGGACTGCACGTGGCCGGTCTGCCCGGGGTCGTGAAGTAGAGGAAGAAGAACCGGCCGAAGAGCACGAGCGCGCCGGTGCCGAACAGCGCCGAGAGCGTGAGGAAGAAGCGCAGCGGCTGGTAGAGCACGTAGACGCGGAACATCGTGCCGAGCGAGCGCGAGATGTAGGCGCGCATGCCCTTGAAGAGCCTCGACTCGCGCAGCATGCCGTTCGTGCGGATCGGTACGGCGGCGACGGTGATGTTCTTCTGGCTCGCCTGGATGATCGTCTCGAGCGTGTACGTGAAGTTCGTGAGCACCGTGAGCTTCATCGCCGCTTCGCGCGAATACGCGCGGAAGCCGGACGTCGCGTCGGGCACGTCGCTGCCCGAGAGCGTGCGCACGACGCCGCTGCCGAGCTTCTGCAGCGACTTCTTGAGCGGTGAGAAGTGCTCGATGTTGTCGATCGGCCGCGTGCCCACGACCATGTCGGCGCGGCTCGAGAGGATGGGCTCGATGAGCTTGCCGATGTCCTGGCCCTGGTACTGGTTGTCCGCGTCCGTGTTCACGATGATGTCGGCGCCCATCGCGAGCGCTTCACGCAGGCCGGCCTCGAAGCCGCGCGCGAGTCCGCGGCGCGCGGGAAAGCGCACGACGCGGTGCACGCCGAGTTCGCGCGCGACTTCGCTCGTGCGATCGGTGCTGCCGTCGTCGATCACGAGATATTCGATCGTCGTGATGCCGGGGAGCGAGCGCGGCAGGTCCGCGAAGGTCGCGGGCAGCGACGCCTCTTCGTTCAGGCAGGGAATCTGGATGACGAGTTTCACGAGGGGAAGCTCCGGGCGGTCGGAACGAGGCGCGGCAGCTCTCCCCGTGTGATGCGGAGCGGGCGGGAACACGGGGCGTGGGGTGAGAGGCGGCCTGAACCGAAATGATGTCGCGGACCATTATGCGATACGGGTGCGGGACTGGCCAGACGAGGGGCGTTCATGCGGTCCTCGCGGGAGGAGGTGGGGACACGCGAGGCGGCACCGTCCACGGCGTCGCGCGCTCGGGGGCGCGGTCGATCCAGTGCTGGTGCCAGAGTTCGAGCGTGAGCAGCGTCCAGAGCTCGCGGCCGCGGTCACGGCGTCCCGCGAGATGCTCCTCGACGTAGCCGCGCAGCACCGCGGGTTCGACGTAGCCGCGGCCGAGCGCGCTCGGCGAGAGCAGCGTGTCGGCGAGCAGCTCGCGCAGTTCGTTCCGGAACCACGGCGAGAGCGGCACCGTGAAGCCGACCTTCGGTCGGTCGACGACCTCGACCGGAAGCAGCTTCCGGGCGAGCCGTTTGAGCAGCACCTTGCCTTCGAGTCCGCGGATCTTGTGTCGGCTCGAGAGGTGCGTCGCCCAGTCGATGAGCGGATTGTCGAGCAGTGGCACGCGCGCTTCGATCGAGGCGGCCATGCTCATCTTGTCCATCTTCATGAGCAGGTCGTCCACGAGCCACGTGCGCACGTCCACGTCGAGCATGCGGTCGAGTGGATCGCGCGCGGCGGTCGCGGCGAGCGCGCGGCGGAACGGCGCGACACCCGCGGCGGCGTGATCGCGCAGCGCGGGGCCGAGCAGCGCGTCGCGTTCGGAGCCCGTGAAGCCCGCGAACCAGGCGGCGAGGCGTTCGGCTTCGTCGCGGAATCGCGCGCTGCGGCCGACGACCTGCAGCTTGCGGAACCGGAACGGGAGCTTGTCGATGCCGTGATCGAGGAACAGGTCGCGCAGCGGCCCGGGCACGTGCGCCAGCGTGCGCGCCCACGGCTCGACCGCGTACTTCGGGTATCCCGCGAAGAGTTCGTCGCCGCCTTCACCCGTGAGCACGACGGTCACGGTGCGGCGCGCGAACTGCGAGATGAGGAACGTCGGGATGGCGGCGGGCTCCGAGACGGGCTCGTCCTGGTGCCAGACGAGCTGCGGCAGCTCGCGCGCGAGATCCGCGGCGCCGACCACGATTTCGTGATGGTCGGTGCGGCAGTGCTCGGCGACCCGGCGCGCGAACGGCAGTTCGCTGTAGGGCCCGGGCGCGTCGAAGCCGACCGAGAACGTCTGCACGGGACGGTCGCTCATGCGCGCCATGAGCGCGACGACGAGCGACGAGTCCACGCCACCGGAGAGCAGCGCGCCGAGCGGCACTTCGCTCATGAGGTGCGAGCGCACGGAATCCTCGAGACGCTTCTCGACTTCGACGAGCGCGTCCTCGTCGGACGGGTCGTGCTTCGGGCCGTATTCGGCCTGCCACCAGCAGCTCAGGGTTTCGCGGCCGTTCTCGAGCGTGAGCGAGTGCCCGGCCGGAAGCTTGAAGATGCCCTCGAACATCGTCGCGGGTGCGGCGACGTAGCGCAGCGTGAGGTGCTCGACGACGCTGTCGAGCTTCGGCGCGCGTTCGACGCCGGGGAACTCGAGCAGCGACTTGATCTCGGAGCCGAAGGCGTAAGCGGGGCGCGATCCGGAGGCGCCGTTGCCGTTGCCGCAGCGCGTCCAGTAGACGGGCTTGATGCCGACGCGGTCGCGCGCGACGAACAGCCGGCGGCGCGGACGGTCCCAGATCGCGAAGCCGAACATGCCGTTCAGCCGCTTCACGAAGTCCGGGCCCCATTCCTCGTAGGCGTGCACGAGGGTTTCGGTGTCGGAATGCGTGCGGTAGCGGTGGCCCTTCGCCTCGAGCTGCGCGCGCAGTTCGGCGTGGTTGTAGATCTCACCGTTGAACGAGATCCAGATCGTGCCGTCCTCGTTGCTCAACGGCTGGTGGCCGCTCTCGACGTCCACGATCGCGAGCCGGCGGAACGCCAGCCCCACGCCGGGTTCGACGAAGAAGCCCTCGTCGTCCGGGCCGCGATGGCGGATGCGGTCGGCCGCGGCCTGGAGCCAGGCGCGCTCCGGGCTGCCGCCCTGCGGGTCGTACCACGCCGCGAAGCCGCACATCAGGCGGCCGCCTTTTCGAAGGTGCACGCCTCCGGCGCGCTCGCGCCGTGCAGGCGGTGCGTGTGCGAAGGGGCGCTCATGCCGGAACGCGCGTTCACGCGGCCCCGAAACGCTTGGCGACGAGGTGGGTGAGGTTGAGCCAGCCGTCCCGCCACTTCTGCAGCTTCACTTCACCGATGCGCGCGCCGTAGGGGATGTGCGACTCGCCGAACTTGCCGCCGCGCAGGATCGCCTCGAGCTTGATCTCCTGGGAAAGCGGCATGCCGTCCGACTTCAACCGCATCCGCTTCAGCATGTCCCGCTTGAACACCCACATCCCGGACTGGCTGTCCTTGATCGGCACGAAGAACAGCACCAGCGCCGTCACCGTCAGCACCCAGTTGCCCACGCGGTTCGTGAAGTTCATCGCCTTCGGATCGGTCAGCGGAAAGCGGCTCGCCGAGAGGAAGTCCCACTTCTTGGCGACCAGCTCGTCCACGAGGCGGTCGATCTCCTCGGGCGGATAGGTCCCATCACCGTCCATCGTGATGATCACGTCGCCCGTCGCCGCCGCGAGACCCGTCTTGTAGGCCGCGCCGTAGCCGGGAACCTTCTCGGCCACCACGCGCGCCCAGGGACGTCGCCACCGCCGCGGTGCGGTCGGTGCAGTTGTTGTCTACCACGACGATCTCGTCCACGGATGCCGGCATGCGCCCGATCACTTCGCGCACGCCGTCCTCCTCGTTGTAGCACGGGATCACGACGCTCAACTTCAGGTTCTGGCGCATGCCGATTCGCTTCCGGGTGGGTACGGTCTCGGGGGATGCCACTCACGGGGACGGGTGTTGCCGTGTGAAGCGTAACAAAGGCGCGAAAAGGCGGACAACGAACTGGGTGATCGGAGCGGGTGGAGCCGGGGTTCCGGTTGCGGTTTGCACGACTTGGCCCGATCCGGCGCCGGCCTCGTGCGAACTGCGCGAGGCGGCCGCCGCCCGCGGCGCGGGGGCCCCGGGGGCCCGGGGCCGCCCCCCCGGGGGGGCGGGGGGCCCCCCCCCCCCCCGGGGCGGGGGCCCCCCCCCCCGGCCGCGGCCCCCGGGGGGGGGGGGGGCGGGGGGGGGGGGGGCGGGGGGGGGGGGGGGGGGGCCGAATCAGATCTTGATGCCCTGTTCGCGCAGCTGGTCTCGCCGCACGCGGTACGCGGACACCCACATCGCGAACATCAACCACACCTGGTACTGGTACGTGTTGTTGCGGAGATACTCGATCTTGAACTGGTCGACCGCGAAGAACGCCATCTGGACATGCGCGATGAAGAGGTAGGAGTCGAGGTAGTTGTCGCTGGCGGGCGTGTCCACGCGCGGGCGCGTGATGCGCCAGTACGTCCAGAACATCCAGAGGAAGAAGCTGAGCCCGACGAGGCCCGTGAGATTGCCGACGTAGAGGTAGAGATTGTGCGGCCAGTACCAGTAGTCGAGCCCGCGCTGCGAGCTGTAGTAGGGGCCCCAACCGATGATCGGGTGGTACATCATGCGCTGCCACGCCTCGGTCCAGGTGCCCACGCGCGTCTCGGGCATCCAGCCGACCATTTCGGTGCCGGCCACGCGCTCGAAGAGGTTGCCCGACCGCGTGAAGGTCGAAACGAAGAAGTTCATGCCGAACAGCAGCGCGGCTCCGCCACCGAGCGCGATCGTCATCGGGACGACGCGCAGATGTCGGCGCATGAGGAACGTGAGGTAGACGAGCGCCACGGAGAGGGAGACGACGGGGCCTCGCGTCACGGTCGCGAAGAGGATGAACAGCACGAGCACCATGATGGCGACGTGGATCACCCGTCCGTAGAACTCCTTCTGCTGAGCGAGCCGGAAGCCGAGGAAGAGCAGGCTGAGGCCGCAGAAGTCCGCGAGCAGCTCGAAGTCGTAGAACGTCGCACCGACGCGCACGCCGTGGCGGTTGAACTCGTCTCCGTGCGTGTTCTCGAAGTTGATCCAGCCGGGCACGAGCGTGGCGCCGGGGTGGTTCAGCTCCCAGACCGAGATGAGCATGAGCCCGACGATCGACAAGGTGTGGAAGAAATGCATGCGTTTCACGTCGGCCTCGGTCTGCACCGAGTTCACGATCAGGTAGAACATGATCAGCGTGCCGGCGAGCAGCTGGAAGTTCTGGAGCGCGAAGTAGAGATCGTGCTGGTTCTCGACGTTGTAGAACGAGACGACGTACGTGAGGAAGAACGCCGCGATGGGCGCGTCCGCGGGTGTCGGGCGTGGTGGCGCCACCTCGCGCTGCGACATGCGCAACAGGTAGATGATGACGAGCAGCAGGATGAGCGCGATGTTCGTGCTGCCGAAGACCGTGCCGCGCGGATAGGGCAGCGCGAGGATCATCACGCCGATGCCCGACACCATGTCGAGTCGCCATGCGATGCCGATCACGATCACGGCGGCGGCCACCGACAACAGCCGCTTGTTGGGTTCGAGGTACTGCGAGCCGAGGATGACGCCCAGCGCGATGACGACGAGGGCGTTCACCGCACGGTCGAACCACTGCCCCCAGACGGAGGGCTGGTGGACCGGACGCGCGGGATAGAGCGTGAACTTCACGCGGCCCCGAAACGCTTGGCGACGAGGTGGGTGAGGTTGAGCCAGCCGTCGCGCCACTTCTGCAGCTTCACTTCGCCGATGCGCGCCCCGTACGGGATGTGCGACTCGCCGAACTTGCCGCCGCGCAGGATCGCTTCGAGCTTGATCTCCTGGGAAAGCGGCATGCCGTCCGACTTCAACCGCATCCGCTTCAGCATGTCCCGCTTGAACACCCACATGCCGGACTGGCTGTCCTTGATCGGCACGAAGAACAGCACCAGCGCCGTCACCGTCAGCACCCAGTTGCCCACGCGGTTCGTGAAGTTCATCGCCTTCGGATCGGTCAGCGGAAAGCGGCTCGCCGAGAGGAAGTCCCACTTCTTGGCGACCAGCTCGTCCACGAGGCGGTCGATCTCTTCCGGCGGGTACGTGCCGTCACCGTCCATCGTGATGATCACGTCGCCCGTCGCCGCCGCGAGACCCGTCTTGTACGCCGCGCCGTAGCCGGGAACCTTTTCGGCCACCACGCGCGCGCCCAGGGACGTCGCCACCGCCGCGGTGCGGTCGGTGCAGTTGTTGTCCACGACGACGATCTCGTCGACGGATTTCGGCATGCGCCCGATCACTTCGCGCACGCCGTCCTCCTCGTTGTAGCACGGGATCACGACGCTCAACTTCAGGTTCTGGCGCATGCCGATTCGTTTCCGGGTCCGCGAACATGGTGCGTGGGCGGCGTCTTGGGGGGACGCATCGTCGAAATCGTAGTGGTGCGGGGAAAGCCGTCACAAGCACCGCTGCGCCGAAACGCCCCGGTGCCACTCTTCCATCTTGCAGGGTGCACGAACGCCGGGCGCCTCAACGCGTCCCGCCCGATTCCATCGGGTCATCGGCCTTCGCGGCCTGCGGATTCACCATGCGTTCGATGCTCCCGAGACGGGTGCGGTACACGGCCGTCACGCTGTCCGGGAGCGCCCCGAGGGAGGCCTGCTCGGGACCGTACATCGTCCGGCCTTCGAGGTCCGTGCGCTGGTAGTGCAGGCGCAGCATGCTGCCGGTGGCGCCGTCGAAGACGAGGTTGAAGATCGAGCGGCCGACGAAGGTCTCGGCCCCGCTCGAGTCGAGGAAGACGAACCGCGCCCGCTCCGGCGGGGACGGCCATTCGCGGTCGAGCGTCGCCCACACCGCGAGAGTCCGCGCGCGGTAGGTGTGCCACTCCCCGAGCACGAGCCCGGTCGCGGTGAGCGCCAGCGCGAGCACGAAGTGCGCGGCGAGCGTGGCGGTCACTCCGATGCGGCCGGGGCGCGCGTGCGCGCCGGCGTGCGCGAGCATGCGACCTACGGCGAGCGCCACGGCGAACGCGGGCAGGTAGTAATAGCCGTAGGCCGGGCGACCCGAGATGGGCAGGTAGAGCAGCGTCGCCGACGCGCTCCAGACGAGCGCCGCGAAGGCCTCTCGCTGCGCCGCCCGCCCCTCCGGCGTCTCCCACACGTCGCGCGCGTGCGCCTCCGGCCACGCGACGCGAGTGACCGTCCACGCGAGCGCGGGCAGTGCGCCGAGATGCGCGGCGAAGAACGCGATGCTCAGCAGGATGTGCGGGCCGATCGTGAGGTGGTAGCGCGTCTCGCCGACCTGGGGCGTCGGAAGCACCTGCGTGCGGAAGTAGAGGTAGACGGCCGCCACCACCGACAGCGTGAGCCACGACGCGAGCGCCGTGCGCCGCTCGCGCTCGCTCAGGCGCTCGCGCCGCGCCCACTCCAGCGCGGCGAGGCCGGCGGGCAGCAGCACGATCTCCTCCTTGCACAGCGCGCCCGCGAGAAACGCGAGCGTCATCGCCACGAGCGCGGGAACCGGCGAGCGGCCGCGTGCCGCCGCGCGCACCGCGCGGTGGTGCTGCACGAGCGCGAGCAGCGAGAAGAGCGCGAGCAGGCTGCCCGTCACGTTGGAGACCCACTGGGTCGTCCACGCGTACGTGTTCACCTGGGCCCACAGTGCGGCGGCCGCGAGCGCCGCGGCCGTGCGGTCGCCGCCGCGCTCGCGGGCGAGGCGCGCGAGCAGGAACGTCTGGGCGATCGTGAGCAGCACCATCATGGCGAGCATGGGCGGCGCGTCGAGTCCGAAGACCCGCATCATCGCGCCGTGCCAGAGGTCCACGAGCGGCCGGTAGAGCGTGAACGGGTTGAGCCCGGTCCAGATGCCCCGGGCGCCCTCGGGCGTCGTCGCCCAGAGCCCGCGTTCGAGGTTGGTCCAGTCGTCCGCGCGGAAAGAACCGATCGCGGCGCCGGCGAACTGCACGAGCGCGGCACAAACGGTCAGGACGAGGGCGCCGCGACGTGCGGCAGGGCGGGCGGGGGAGCGCATGGGCGCGCAAAGTAGCACGGGGCCGGGGCGGGTCGCAGCCCTCACGAGAGGCCCGGGCGGACGAGAGCCGCGACGGAATCCGGCCGCTCCTGTGTTACGATTTTTCGCCTCATGGCCCCCGATCCCACGACCCTGCCCGTGCCCATTCCGGTTTCCGCCGGCCTCATCGATCCCGCCGTCGTCGCCATCGTGGTGCCGGCATGGAACGAAACCGGCAAGATCGGCGCTGTCGTGCGCAAGGTCCCGCGCCGTTGGGCCGCGACCGTCATCGTCGTGGACGACTGCTCGCAGGACGACACGGCGGGCGAGGCCCGCGCGGCCGGCGCCGAAGTCGTCATCCGGCACGAGACGAATCGCGGTGTCGGGGCGGCCATCCGCACCGGACTGCTCGAGGCGAAGCGCCGCGGCATGCGCTACGCCGCCGTGCTCTCGGGCGACGACCAGCACGAGCCGGACGAACTGCCGCGCATCCTCGGGCCGCTGTTCTCCGGCGAGGCGGATCTCGTGCAGGGCTCGCGCTGGCTGCCCGGTGGAGCGACGCCCGGTATCCCGCCTTCCCGCCGGTGGTTGACCCAGCTCTATCCGCTGCTCTTCCGCCTGACGAGCGGCTTCCCCGTCACCGACGGCACGAACGGCATGCGCGCGTTCCGGCTCGACCTGCTCGACGACCCGGCCATCCGGCTCGAGCAGGACTGGCTCGACCGCTACGAACTCGAACCGTACCTGTTGTTCCAGGTGGTGCGTGGCCGATACCGGGTGCGCGAAGCGCCGGTCACCGTCCGATACCACTCGCGCGGCACCACGAAGATGCGGTTGCTCCAGGACGGTTGGCGCATTCTTCGACCACTCGTGTTCCTTCGTTTCGGGCTGCGCAAGTAGACGCGGGCTCGCGCCCCTCGGGCGCCGGGAGATTGACGTGATCGTGCTCGAAAACAAGCCCGTGCTCGTGACCGGTGGCGCCGGTTTCGTCGGCAGCAATCTCGTGCGCCGGCTGATTCGCGAAGGGGCGAAGGTCACCGTGCTCGACGACCTGTTCACGGGTTCGCTCGACAACCTGCCGCCGTCGGGCTTCGAGTTCATCGAGGGTTCGGTGTGCGACGCGGCGCTGATCGACAAGGTCGTGCCCGAGCACGCGGTGATCTTCCACATGGCCGCGCGCAACATCATCGTGAGCACGAAGAACCCGCGCGAAGATTTCGAGTCGAACATCGGCGGCACGCTCAACGTGCTCATGGCCGCGCGGAACTCGAAGGTCGAGCGCATCCTCTACACGTCGAGCACGTCGGTGTACGGCAATCCGCGCTACCTGCCCATCAACGAGGACGACCGCCTGTCGCTGCTGACGCCGTACGCGGTGTCGAAGCTGGGCGGCGAGAACTACTGCATGGCGTTCTACGAATCGTACGGCCTGCCGACGACCGCGGTGCGCTACCTCGAACGTCTACGGACCCGGCCAGGATCCGTCGAACCCGTACTGCGGCGTGGTCGCCAAGTTCATCGAGGCGCTGTTCGAGGGGCGCTCGCCCATCATCCACGGCGACGGCAACCAGACGCGCGACTTCACGTTCGTGGACGACGCGGTCGAAGCCACGATCGCCGCCGCGCGTTCCGACCGCGCGCTGGGCGAGGTCTTCAACGTCGGCACGGGCGTCGAGACGCGCGTGAACGAGCTGGTCGCGACGCTCATCAAGGTGACCGGCGCGAACGTCGAGGCGACGCATTCCGATCGCCGCGACATCGACAACATCCGCCGCCGGGTCGTGAACATCGAGAAGACGCGCCGCGCGCTGCGCTGGGTGCCGGAAGTGACGCTCGAGAAGGGGCTGCGCCGCACGGTCGAGTGGCAGCGTGAACGGACCCCGAGCGGCGCATGAGCGGACGGCCCGAGAGAGAAGAAACGCGGAGCGCCGCCGAGGTGCTCCGGCGATCCCGCTATCGCGAGAAGTTCATCGAGCTGACCCTCGACCAGCGCGAGAACGGTTCGTCGCGCGCGCTCCTCGAGCAGGAGTGGCGCTATCTCGGGCCGCTGTTCGCCTCGCTCCCGGATGGCGCGCCGATTCTCGACCTCGCCTGTGGCTCCGGGCCGCACACGCTCGCGTGGGCGGAGCGTGGCTTTCGCGTCACCGGCATTGACTTCGATCACGACCTCCTCGTCGCCGGCCGCCGCCGTGTCTCCGAAGCCGCGCCGGACGCGCCCGCGCCCGTGTGGACGTGCGGCGACGCGACCCGCCTGCCCTACGTGGCCGGCAGCTTCGACGCGGTGTTCTGCAACTCGCTGCTCGAGCACGTGCCCGCGTGGGAGAGCGTGCTTTCCGAGGCGTCGCGCGTGCTGCGCCCGGGCGGAGTGTTCGTGATGTACACGACGAACCGCACGTGCCCGCTGCAGCAGGAAGTGAATCACTTCCCGTTCTACTCGTGGCTGCCCGGACCCGATCCAGCGGCGCGTGCTCGCGTGGATCATGAAGCACCGGCGCGATCTCGTGAACTTCACGGACTTCCCGGCCGTGAACTGGTTCACGTTCCCGGCGATGTCGGAAGCCTTCCGCCGCCACGGTCTCGAACCGCTCGACCGTATCGACCTGATGGCGCGCCGCGGTGACGGTGGCGCGAAGGGCGCCGTCGTGCAGGCCATGCATCGCACGCCCGTGCTCAAGTGGCCCTACTACCTGTACGCCATCTCCATGGGCCTGTACGGGGTGAAGCGCTCCGGATGAGCTTCGTCAGCCTCGTCTTCCTCGCCTTCATCGGGATCTTCTATCCGCTCTACCGGCTGCTGCCGCACCGCGGACAGAATCACCTGCTGCTGGCCGGAAGCCTGCTCTTCTACGGCTGGTGGGACTGGCGCTTCCTCTTCCTGCTGATCGGCACGTCCACGCTCGACTGGTTCGTCGGGCTCAAGCTGGGCGAGATCGCCGACGACGCGCGCCGCAAGCGCTGGCTCGTCGCCTCGCTCACCGCGAACCTCACCGTGCTGGGGTTCTTCAAGTACTTCAACTTCTTCGCCGATTCGTTCGCGCACGTGCTCAGCCTCGCGGGCCTGCACGCGAGCTGGACGACGCTGCACATCGTGCTGCCGATCGGCATCTCGTTCTACACGTTCCAGTCCATGAGCTACACGATCGACGTGTACCGGCGTCACCTGAAGCCGGGGAAGGACTACTTCGAGTTCCTCACGTTCGTGTCGTTCTTCCCCCAGCTCGTGGCCGGTCCGATCGAACGCGCGGTCACGCTGCTGCCACGCGTGCAGAGCCCGCGTCGCGTGACGTGGGACGGTTTCACGCGCGGCATGTACCTCATCCTGCTCGGTCTCGTGAAGAAGGCCGCGATCTCCGACGGCGTCGCGGGCTCGGTCGACGCGATCTACAACCGTGCGGGCGCGGTCTCCGGCGCCGACGTCACGGTGGCGACGTGGCTGTTCGCGATCCAGATCTACGGTGACTTCGCCGGCTATTCCGACATCGCACGCGGCCTCGCGAAGCTGCTCGGCTTCGACCTCATCACGAACTTCGACCAGCCGTACTTCGCCGTGAATCCGAGCGATTTCTGGCGCCGCTGGCACATCTCGCTGTCCACGTGGCTGCGCGACTACCTCTACGTGCCGCTCGGCGGAAACCGTGGCAGCACGGCGATGACCTATCGCAACCTCATGCTCACGATGGGGCTCGGCGGGCTGTGGCACGGCGCCGCGTGGAACTACATCCTGTGGGGCATCTACCAGGGCGGCATCCTCTGCGCGCACCGCCTCTGGACCGGCGGTCGCAAGGCCGCCTCGCACGCCGCGACGTGGCTCCACCAGCTGCGCTTCGCGATCACCGTGCTGCTGTTCTTCCAGGTGACGTGCTACGGCTGGCTGCTCTTCCGCGCGCGCTCGTTCTCGCAGATCGCGACGTACACCGCCGCGCTCTTCACGGCGCCGGGGCCGCTCACCGTGCCGCTGCCGACGCTGCCCGCCGTGATCGGCACCGTCGTGCTGCTCGCGCTCGAAGTCCTGCAGTGGCGCGCGCGCGACGTGCACTTCTACCGCGCGTGGCCTTCACCTGTGCGCGGCGCGCTCTACGCCGGACTCCTGCTGCTCGTGTGCATGGGGCTCGGCAACACGTCCACTCAGTTCATCTACTTCCAGTTCTGACCATGAACGCGCCCGCGAAGACCTCGCCGATTCCCGACTGGCTCGCCACGCTGCTGTGGACGGCCGTGGCGTTCGTCGTCTTCGACCAGGCCCTCGATCGCGCATTTCCGATGCCGGCGGATCCCGCCGTGCCGCCGGGGCGTGTCGCGAGCTATCTCGACGCCGGGCGCTCGGTCGAGGCCAAGCTGCGCCGCATGCTCGGGGAAGACGACACGCACGCCGCGCCCGTCACGCTCTCCGGCTGGGTGGACCCGGTGCGGTGGCCTGCCGACCGGCCACTCGAGCCTGGCCGCCGCTCGCTGACGGTGTTCGGGCCGTCGTTCGCGCTCGCGATCGGGGACACGCTCGCCTCGAGCAATCCCGAGTGGCAGTTCCGCGCCCGCGGTGGCCCCGCCGCGCCGGTCTCGCACGTCTTCGCGCTGTGGCGCGTCGACCGGCGGCGCGTCCACTCGGACGCCGCCGTGCTCGGCATCCTCGCCTCGAGCCTTCGCGGCGTGAACGCGGCCTCCGGCGCCACGTGGATGTTCGAGAGCCCGTACCCGTACTCGTACCCGCGCTGGCGCGCCGAGGGCGACTCGGTGGTGGGAGACTGGCCGAGCCTCGCGTGCTCCGACTCGATGCGCGCCGCGCTCGCATCTCCCGGGCGCTGGAGCGCCTACGGTCGCGAACTCGCGCGCACCGACGCGTGGTACCGCCCGTCGCTCTTCCATGCGTCGTGGCTCGACCATTCGGTCGCGTTCCGCCTGCTCCGCAAGGCGTGGGCGCAGCGCGAGAACCGTCTCATGACCGCGAAGCTCCACGATCGTCACGGATTCCTGCCCGGGGCCGAGGGCGTGCGCACCGCGCAGGCGCTGGCCGTGCAGTTCACGCGCGAAGTGCGCGCCGACGGCGGCGTGCCGGTCGTGCTGCTGATCGAGGACCGCGGCTACGACGACCATCTCGAGCGCGCGCTCGGCGCGTCGCTGCGGGCGGCCGGAGTGCCCTTACCTGTCCACACACACGATCGCGCCGCCGGGTGACGCGGGCACTTTCACCGCCGATGCCCACTTCCGGGGCGAGCTGAACCAGCGCCTGGCCGCCGCCGTGGACTCCCTGATCCGCATGCAGGCGGCCCCTTCGGAAGGAATCCGCGAGGAAACCCTCCCGCGATGAAATCTGCCGTTGAAGTGCCTGTCAGGGCCTTGCTAACCTGATGTCCGTAGGCGGCAGTCCCAGCCGCCGGAAGTCCCACACGGAGAGAGCCCACCACGATCCCTTGCGAACTGTGTTGCGCACGACGAGCAGCATCGGACGGCCCCCTCGGGCGGTCCGGGTTGAAGTGAAGCCGGGTAACACATCTCAGGAACAGACATCTTGGTGATCCCCCAGTCGCTCGTGCTCGAACAGTCCAGCGAATCATCGAACGGATGAAGCGAGTGTCGTGAAGCCGAGGGGCAGTGCGTGCCTTTCGGTTTTCTCGTATCGGGCGGCGACAACTGAGAATGGCCCCGATGGACCCCGACATCCTCTCGTCCGCAGGTGAGGCAGCTTCCAGTAGACCGGACTGGCAGCCCTCGGTCGAACATCCGGCAAGGGACAACGACTCCGTGGAATCGACAACGCCGACCGGAGCGACTCTCCCGTCGCGGCTGCAGTCCAGTGCCGTGCGGGCGCCCATCTGGTCAAAGCCAGCCAACGGTGCCGCTCACGCGGCTCCGCACACGGCGGGCTTCGCGAATGGACATGCTCGGCCCCGCGTCACGACGCACGCGTCCTCGCACGGCCCCCGCGCCGCGTCGCTGGCCGCGAGTGTCGCACCCGTTCTCCCGTTCGAGACCCCGGTCGCCGCGGGCTTCTACCTCCGCTTCGGCAAACGCGCGCTCGACATCGCCGGCGCACTCGTCGCGCTGATCCTCGCGGCGCCGATCGTGGCGGTCATCGCCGCGCTCATCCGCCTCGAGTCGCGCGGCCCGGTCTTCTACAAGTCGGTGCGCGTCGGTCGCGGTGGACGCCCGTTCACCTTCTACAAGCTCCGCTCGATGGTGAAGGACGCCGATCGCAAGCGTCACAACATCGCGCACATGAACGAGGCGGACGGCCCGATCTTCAAGATCGCGCGCGATCCGCGCATCACGCGCGTCGGGCGTTTCATCCGCACGACGAGCCTCGACGAGATCCCGCAGTTCTACAATGTCCTCATCGGAGACATGAGCCTCGTCGGCCCGCGTCCTCCGATCCCCGAGGAAGTCGCGCAGTACGAGCCATGGCAGCTCCGCCGTCTCGACGTGCGTCCCGGCATCACCTGCCTGTGGCAGATCAGCGGCCGCAGCCGCATCGGCTTCCAGGAGTGGATGCGTCTCGACCTCGAGTACATCAAGCACCAGTCCTTCGGGCTCGACCTCAAGATCCTGCTGCGCACCATTCCCGCCGTGCTGTCCCGAGAGGGAGCGTACTGAGGGAGTGTCCACTCCGAACCGGCGAGCGCGGCCGGCCGCAGAGCTTTCCATCCCATCTTCCACATCGGCCCAGTTCCGCATGATCGCCGCCGCCACCTTCGTGGCGGCGGCTCTGCGGCTTTTCCGGCTGGGGCACCAGAGCCTGTGGATCGACGAGATCTTCACGTGGTACTCGGCCGGCATGGGCGGCGCGCTGTCGCTGAAGGACCTGCTCGAGAACGTGCACGGTCCGCTCTACAGCCTGCTGCTCCACCTGTGGACGAGCGTCGCGGGCGACGCCGAATGGGCGATGCGCTTTCCGAGCGCGGTCGCCGGCGTGCTCACGGTGCCCGCGTTCGCGTGGCTCGCGGGACGCTGGCTCGGGCGTGACGCGGTGACACCCGCCGCGTGGCTCGCCGCGGGTTCGCCGTTCCTCGTGTGGTACTCGCAGGAAGCGCGCAACTACTCGCTGCTCGTGCTGTGCGTGTGCGCGAGCGCCGCCGCGCTGCTCGAACTGCAGCGCCGCTGCGACCTCGCGGGAGTCGGGCGCTACCTGGGGCTCGCGGCGATGGCGATGCTGTCGAACCTCTCGTTCGCGCTGCTCGCGCCTCTGCACCTGCGCTGGTGGCTCGCCGGCGATCCGGCCACCCGCCCGGCCCGGCTGCGCTCGCTCGCCGTCACCGCGGGCGTGATGCTGCTCGTGGCCGCGCCCTGGTTCGGCTCGATCGCGCGCACGTGGGACTGGCGCCGGCTCCAGCCCGAGCGGGGCGCCGTCGCGGGGGAGACCGCGCTGCGCGGATCCACGACGTTCCATGCGGCCGCCGTGCCGTTCGCCCTGCACGCGTTCGCCGTCGGGTACACGCTCGGGCCGAGCCTCCGGGAACTGCGCTCCCACGCCGGGGCGGAGACCCTGAAGCGCCACGCCGGCGAGCTCGCCCTCGTCACCCTCGTCTTCGGGGCGCTCGGGGCGGCCGGAATCGTGGCGCTGGCGAGACGGAAGCGGCTGGCCGATACACTCTTGTGGCTCGTCGCACCGGGGCTGCTCGTCAGCTACTTTGCGGCCCAGAACTTCAAGGTCTTCCATCCGCGCTACCTCGCCGTCTCCCTGCCGTGCGTGCTGCTCGTGCTCGCGGCCGGGTTCGCGTCGTTGTCGCCGCGGCTGCGCAGGATCGCCACGGTGGCGGTGGCCGCGCTGTGGAGCGTTTCGCTGTACCAGCACTATTTCGTGGCGGACTACGCGCGCGAGGACTATCGCGGCGCGTTGGCCGTCGTGCGCGCGCAGGTGGCGCCGGGCGAGCAGGTGCTGGCGATGGGTTCGGAGGATCCCGTGCAGTTCTACGCGCGGGGCCTGAAGGTGGACCGGCTGTGGCTCGGGCACGTGGAGCAGCCCGGCGTCATGCCGGCGAAGTTCGCAGCGAAGTTGTCGCAGGCCGGTGGAACGTGGGTGGTCTTGAGCCGGGCCGAGGATCTCGACCCGCAGGACACCTTCGCCCGCTGGTTGGAGCAGACGTATCCGCGTGCCGGACGCTGGTCGCGTCCCGGTGTGCGGGTGTGGCACGTCACCGGGTCGGACCGGGCCGCCGAGGCTCCGTCCACGCCCGCCGTGCCTTGACCCTTCATCGAGTCGAACGCGGAGCGCATCAGGCGGCCCCCCGGCAACACCGCCTTCACCGCTCCGGAGGGAATCGGACATGCAGGTCGTCGTCGTCGGTCTGGGCTACGTGGGTTCGGTGTGTTCGGCGTGTCTCGCGAGCCGCGGCCACACGGTCGTGGGCGTGGACACCAGCGCCTTCAAGGTGGACTGCATCGAGCGGGGCGAGAGCCCGATCGTCGAGAAGGGTCTCGGCGAACTGATCTCGGCCGCGCGCGCGAACGGGAAGCTGACCGCGACCACCGAGATCGCGAAGGCGATGCCCGGCGCGGACGTCGTGCTCGTGTGCGTGGGCACGCCCTCGCGTGAAGACGGCTCGCTCAACCTGGACCACGTGAAGCGCGCGTGCGCCGAAGTCGGCTCCGCGATCGCGTCGACCGGCAAGTTCACCACCGTCGTCATGCGCAGCACGATGCTGCCCGGCTCGGTGCTCGACGAACTCACGCCGGTGATCGAGCAGGCCGCGGGCGGCAAGGCCGGCGAGAAGTTCGGCGTCGCGTACAACCCCGAGTTCCTGCGCGAAGGCACGGCGGTCGACGATTTCAACAACGCCGAGTACACGGTCATCGGCGCGGGCTGCGCTCGGGCGGGTGATTCGCTCAAGGCGCTCTACGACGGCGTCGGCGGCGAGCTCATGGTGACGTCGATCCCGATCGCCGAGATGCTCAAGTACGTGAACAACTCGTTCCACGCGCTCAAGGTCGCATTCGCGAACGAAGTCGGCCGCATCTGCAAGCGCGAGCACGTCGACAGCCACGCGGTCATGAAGCTCATGGTGCGCGACACGAAGCTCAACCTGTCGCCCTACTACCTGAGCCCGGGCTTCGCGTTCGGCGGCTCGTGCCTGCCGAAGGACGTGCGCGCGATCGTGTCGCGCTCGCGCCAGCACAACCTCGAGCTGCCCGTGCTCCAGAACATCATCCGCTCGAACGACGTGCACGTGGAGGACGCGATCCACCTGATCGAGCGCTTCAAGCAGCGCAAGGTGGGTTTCCTCGGACTGTCGTTCAAGGCCGGCACCGACGACCTGCGCGAGAGCCCGATCCTGCGCGTCATCGGAACGCTCGTCGGCAAGGGCTACGCCGTGCTTCTGCACGATCCGAACATCGACATGGAGCGCGTGCTCGGCGCGAACCGCCGCTTCGTCGAAGACGAAGTGCCGTACCTGCCGGAGCGGCTCCGCGCGGACCTGCGCGAAGTCGTCGAATCGAGCGACGTGATCGTCGTGGGCAATCGCGCCCCGATCTATCGCGAGATCGGAACCATGATGCGCGAAGGCCAGGTGGTCGTGGACCTCGTCGACGGCGTGAAGCGCGAGAGCGTGACGCGCGGGGAGTACCATGGCCTCGCGTGGTAGCGTCCTGCACCTGTCGCAGAACCTGACGCTGCCGTTCGACCGGCGCGTGTGGATGGAACTCAACGCGCTCAAAGGCGCGGGGTACGACGTGTCCGCGATCTGCCCGATGGGCGACGGCGGCACGCTGCCGTACGAAGAGCTGAACGGCATCCACATCTGGCGCTACCCGCCGCCGCCCGAGGCCTCCGGCTTCGCGAGCTACGCGTGGGAGTTCCTGTACTGCTGGCTGCAGACCGCGCGTCTCACGATCACGGTGCTCGCGCGCCGCGGCTTCGACGTGATCCACAGCGCGAACCCGCCCGACACGTTCTGGGCGATCGCCGCCTTCTTCAAGCTGTTCGGGCGCAAGTTCGTGTTCGATCACCACGACCTGTGCCCCGAGCTGTACCTGTCGCGCTTCGGCGACAAGGGCGCGGGCTCGTTCCCGCACCGCGCGCTGCAGTGGCTCGAACGCATGCAGTTCGCGACCGCGGACATGGTGATCTCGACGAACGACTCGTACCGCCAGGTCGCGATGTCGCGCGGCGGCAAGCGGCCCGACCGCGTGTTCGTCGTGCGCTCGGGCCCGAGCCAGAAGCGCTTCGGCGTCGTGCGCGAGAGCGAGCCGTCGCTCAAGCGCGGCAAGCCCTTCCTCGTCGCGTACCTCGGCGTCATGGCGCCGCAGGACGGCGTGGACCATCTCGTGCGCGCGGCGAAGGTGCTCGTGCAGGACCGCAAGCGCGACGACGTCGCGTTCACGTTCATCGGCGGCGGCGATTCGTTCGCCGACCTCAAGGCGCTCACCACGAGCCTCGGCCTCGACGGCGTCTGCCAGTTCACGGGCCGCGTGCCCGACGCCGACGTCGAACGCATCCTCGCGACCGCCGACGTGTGCGTGAGCCCCGATCCCAAGAACCCGCTCAACGACGTCAGCACGATGAACAAGGTGCTCGAGTACATGGCGTGCGCGAAGCCGGTCGTGTGCTACGACCTGCGCGAGCACCGCTATTCGGCCGGTGAAGGCGCGCTGTACGCCGAGGCCGACGTGGTCGAGGACCTCGCCGCGAAGATCGAGCAACTGCTGGACGACCCCGCGCTCCGCGAGCGCATGGGCGCCTACAACCGCGAGCGCTTCCTCACGCAGATGGCGTGGGAGCACAACGCGGGCGAACTGATTCGGGCCTACGAGACCCTATGCGGAACGCGCCGGGCGAACGGCTGAAAGTCGTGCTCGCCGAGAGCGGGCGGAGCGTGGGAGGGACCGAGCGCGTGGTGTGGGAACTCGCCACGCGGCTTTCCCCTCAGCGCTTCGACGTCTCCGTGTGGCTCAGTCCGGTCAAGGAACTCGACGAGTTCGCGGCGGCGCTCGAGGCCCGCGGCCTCGGTGTCGAACGGATCGCCGAGGTGGATTCGCGCTGGGACTGGCGCGGCATGCTCGACACGTGGATGCGCCTGCGCAAGGCGCGCCCGGCCGTGCTGCACGTGCATCACGTCTGGCCCGCCGCCGACCGCTACCTGTGCATGCTCGCGCGTGCCGCGGGCGTGCGGCACGTCGTCGTGACGGAGCACATCGTGGGCGAGTCGCACTCCGACGGCCAGCGCGCGCTCAAGCGCGACGAGCTGCTGCGCGCGGACGCCGTCACGGCGGTCTGCGGCGCGGTCGCCGACACGCTCGTGCGCGACTACGGCATCGGCCGCGACCGCGTGCGCGTGGTGCCGAACGGCGCCGAGGTGCCCGACGAGGACTCCGAGGCGATGCCCGCGAAGGCGTGGCGCGAGCGCTTCCACGCGTCGCTCATCCGCCCGCTCTGGGTGGTCGCCGGACGGCTCGAGGACCAGAAGGGCCACGCCGTGCTGTTCGACGCGCTCGCCGAACTCTGGAAGCGCGGGCTCGACTACTCGCTCGTCGTCGCCGGCGACGGCACGCTGCGCGGTCCGCTCGAAGAGCGCGCGCGCACCCTCGGCATCGAACGCAAGATCCACTTCGTGGGCGCGCTCGACGACGTCGGGCCGCTGCTCGCGGCGTCCGACGCCGTGCTGTTGCCGTCGCTGTGGGAAGGGCTGCCGCTCATCCTGCTCGAGGCGATGGCGCGCTCGCGCCCCGTGATCGCGACCGCGGTCGGAGGCGTGCCCGAACTGATCGAGCACGGCGTGAACGGCCATCTCGTGCCGCCGTCCGACGTGCCCGCGCTCGCCGACGCGCTCGAACTGTTCCATCGCAAGACCGACCGCGCCGCCCGCATGGGCCGCGCCGGCGGCGAACTCGTGCGCCGCGACTACACGTGGGCCGCGGTGGCCGACGGGTTCGAGGCCGTGTACGACGACGTGCTCGGGCTGGCGACGTTCTCGCCCGCCGAGCCCGCGCGCCCCCGGAGGGGACGATGACGCTCGGCGTCGTCATTCCCTGCTACCGCCAGGAGCGGTTCCTGCCGCGCACGATCGCCGCGCTCGAAGCGGCGCTCGCCGGACGCGAATGGCGCGGCGTGCTCGTGCTGAGCGCGCCCGGTGAAGCGACCGCGCTGCCCGAACTGTCCGCGCGCTGGAGCGTGCTGCGCCCCGAAGTCGCGCGCCCGCTCACGCCCGGCGCGGCGCGCAACCGCGGCTTCGCCGCGTGCGGCGGCGCGTGGGTGCTGTTCGTGGACGCCGACGTCGAGGTGAACGCCGCGTGGATCGCGCGCGCGCTCGACGAGGCCGCACGCGACAGCGCGAACGCGGACGGCGGCTACTGGGGACGGCTCGAGGAGTGGTTCGTGGACGGCGGCGCCGAACGCCCCGGCATGCGGGACATGTACCGCGTGGGCGACGGCGACCGCTCGAGCGATTACCTCGCGACGCTCGCGCTCTATCGCCGCGAGGGGCTCGAGCGCGCCGGCGCGTACGACCCGCGGCTGAACTCCGAGGAGGATTTCGAGCTGGGCGTGCGGCTTCGCGCGCACGGCTTCGCGCTGCGTTCGCTCGCGCCGATGGCGGCGAAGCACTGGAGCGCGCCGCGGCCGAGCTTTTCGGAGATCGGGCGCCGCTGGGCGACCGGGCTGTGTTTCGGGCAGGGACAGGTGCTGCGGCTGACGCTCGGCACGCCGGGCTTCGGCGCGCACGTCGCGCGGCAGGCGCACTACTTCGCGACGCTCGCGCTCTGGGCCGCGGCGCCGGTCGCGTTCGCCATCGCCGGGCCGCGCGCGCTGGCGGCGTGGTCGCTCGCGCCGATCGCGCTCTTCCTGCTGATGACGCTGCGCAAGAAGAGCGCGCGTCTCGCGCTGCACTCGCTGCTCACGTGGACGGTCAACGCCGCCGGCATGGTCGTGGGATTCGCGCAGGGCGGCCGCGCGCCGCACGGCGCGCTCGACTGGGGGAAAGCGTCGTGACGATCCACGGAGTGGTGGACAACGACATCTACCCGGCGCGCTTCGGCGGCTCGCAGCGCTCGTTCGGGCTCGCGCGCGGACTCGCGCGCGCCCATCGCGTGCGCGTGCTCTGCGTCGTGCCCAACCGCTGCGAGGGCGCCGCGGAGGAGCGCGTCGCGGGCGTCGAGCTGCGCCGCCGCAAGGCGTGGCACACGTCGCTCGCGTGGCGGCTCGAGCAGGCGAAGCTCGCGCCGCTGTTCGCGGCCGAGTCCGGTCACCGCGGCAACGCCGCGCGCTACGCGGCCGAACTCGCGGCCCCGGCGCACGGCGCCGGAGGCGCCGGAGTCACCGACCGCCCCGACGTCGTGACCGCCGACCTCAACGTGAGCGCCGTGCTCGAGCGCGCGAAGGCGCCGCTGCGCGTGTACACCTCGCACAACGTCGAGTTCGACCGGTTCACGCACGCCGCGCCGCCCGTGGCGCTGCGCGCGTCGTGGGCGAACCGCCTGCGCGCGATCGAGCAGCGCGCGGTGTCGCGCGCCGACCTCACCGTGGTGTGCACCGACGACGACGCGCGCCGCATGCGCGAACTCTACGGCGCGTCCGCGGAGCAGCTCGTCGTGATCCCGAACGGCTTCGACGAAACCGAACTGCGCGCGCCGTTGCCGGGCGAGCGCGACGCCGCGCGCGCCGCGCTGGGACTCGCCCGGGACGAGTACGTCGCCGTGTTCGTGGGCGCCGACTGGGGCCCGAACCGCGAAGCGCTCGCCGCGCTCACCGAACGCGTGATGCCGGCGCTCGCGAGCGAAGGCGTGAAGCTGCTCGTCGTCGGCACCGTGACGCGCGCCCTGGCCGGGCGGCGCGAACCGTGGCTGATCGCGCACGGCGAGGCGCCGGCGATCCTGCCGCTGCTGCACGCGGCCGACGCGGGACTGAATCCCGTCCTTTCGGGCGGAGGGAGCAACGTGAAGGTGCCGACCTATCTCGCGGCGGGACTCGCGGTGGTCACGACCCCGTTCGGCGTGCGAGGCTATGCCCCGCTCGAGCCGCACGTGGTGGTGGCGGAAGTGGATGCGTTCGCGGACGCGCTGCGTGCGCGGCCCGCGGGCCACGGAGCGCGCGGCATGCGCGCGCCCGAGGCGCTGGGCGAGTACGCGTGGGGACGGCTCGGCGAGAAGCTGGGCGAGGACATGGAGCGCCGGCTGCGATCCGCCGCCGGCACGAAGGGAGCGGCCTGATGCGCGTCGCGATGATCGGCCAGAAGGGCATTCCGGCCACGTACGGCGGCATCGAGCGCCACGTGGACGAGATCGCGCGCCGCCTCGTGCCCATGGGCATCGACGTGGACGTGTTCTGCCGCCTGTACTACACGCCGGCGGGAGCGGAGTACCACGGCGTGAAGCTGCTGCGCCGCCCGAGCATCCACACGAAGCACCTCGACGCGATCACGCACACGACGTGGGCGACGATGGAGTCGATCTTCCGGCGCTACGACATCGTGCACTTCCACGCGCTCGGGCCCGCGATCTTCTCGGGCCTGCCGCGCCTGACGGGCGCCAAGACCGCGGTGACCGTGCACGGTCTCGACTGGCAGCGCGAGAAGTGGGGCAAGTTCGCGCGCTGGTTCCTGCGCCAGTGCGAAGGCCCGGCCGCGCACCTGCCCGACCGCACGATCGTGGTGAGCAAGACGCTGCGCCAGCATTTCCGCGAGGCGCACCACTGCGACGCCGCGTTCATCCCGAACGGGACGAACCTGCCCGTCGTGCGGCCGCCGAAGAAGATCACGCAGCTCGGGCTCACGCCCGGCAAGTACGTGCTGTTCGTGGGACGGCTCGTGCCCGAGAAGGGCGTGCACTACCTGTGCGAGGCGTTCCAGCAGATCGACACCGACATGAAGCTCGCGCTGGTCGGCGGGCTGTCGTTCTCGCAGGGCTACGTGGACGTGCTCAAGAAGTACGAGAGCGACCGGATCCGCCTGCTCGACTACGTGTTCGGCGAGTCGCTCGACGAGCTCTGGAGCAACGCCTACTGCGTCGTGCAGCCGTCCACCATGGAAGGGCTGTCGATCGCGCTGCTCGAGGCGCTCTCGTACGGGCGCTGCGTGCTCATCTCGGACATCCCGGAGAACATGGAAGTCGCCGAGGAATGCGCGGTGAGCTTCCGCAGCAAGGACGTCGGCGACCTGAAGGAGAAGCTCGAGCACCTGATCCGCAACCCGGACGTGGTGCACAGCTTCGGCGACCGGGCGCGGCAGCACATCCTGCAGCACTACTCGTGGGACAAGGTGGCCGAGTCCACCGCCGAGCTGTACCGCTCGATGCTGGCCTGAGGCGCGCGGGCTCGGGGACCCGGGGGGGGCGTTGTCGCTCCCCGTGCCCTGTGCTAAACCTGCCGCCCACATGGCACTTCCGACGACACGACCCGGCGCCCTGATCCTCGCGGGTGGCCGCGGCGAACGCTTCTGGCCGTGGAGCACGGCGGCCCGTCCCAAGCAGTTGCTGCCGCTCGCACGCGGAGGGCGGACGCTGCTCGCCGCCACGTTCGAGCGCGCCTGCCGCATCGTCGAGCCCTCGCGCGTCGTGGTCATGACCGCGGAATCCCTCGTCGACGCCTGCCGGGCCGAGTGCCCCGGAGCCGTCGTCGTGGGCGAGCCCGTCATGCGGAACACCGCGCCCGCGATCGCGGCCGCCGCGGCGTTCTTCGGCCCCGGCGATCCGTTCGCGGTGCTGCCGTCCGATCACGCGATCGACGACGAGGACGCGTTCGAGGCGGACTTCCGCCGCGCGATGGAACTCGCCGCGCGCGACGCCGTGCTCGTGACGTTCGGCATCAAGCCGACGGCGCCCGAGACCAACTTCGGCTACGTGAAGCGCGGGGCGAAGCTCGCCGACCGCCTGCATCGCGTGGCGCAGTTCACCGAGAAGCCCGACCGTGACCGCGCGACCGCGTGGGTGGCGAGCGGTGAGTACGCGTGGAACAGCGGCATGTTCGTCTGGACGCGCCGCACGTTCATGGCCGCGCTCGAAGCCGGCCGGCCCGCGATCGCGGCACCGCTCGCCGGACTGTCGTTCGCGCCGGGGCAGGAGCGCGAGTTCGAGCAGGCGCTGCGCGACATCTTCCCCTCGCTCGAGTCGATCTCCGTGGACTACGCCGTGCTCGAGGGCTCGCCGAACACCGTCGTGATCGAAGCGGGCTTCGACTGGGACGACCTCGGCTCGTGGAGCGCCTGGGCGCGCCGCGAGAAGCGCGACGAGCGCGGCAACGTCGTCTTCGGCGACGCGGTGCCCGTCGAATGCGACAATTGCATCGTGGTGGGCGACGGCGTGACCGCCGCGCCGCTGCGGCTCAAGGACATGATCGTCGTCGCGACGAAGAACGGCGTGCTCGCCTGCCATCTCGACGACAGCGAGCACGTGCGCAAGGTCTCCGAAGCCGTCCGCGCGCGGGTGAAGGCGTGAGGGCCACGACGCGCGTCGCGCGCTTCCTGCTGCCCGCCGGCCTGCTCGCGCTGCTCGTCTCGTGCGCGCCCGCGCCACAGGGCCCGGCCTCGCTGCCCGCTCCGCCGGCCGCGACGCCCCCGGCCACCACGCCCGCCGTGCCCGCGACGCCGAAGCCGGTCGTCGCGTCGCCCGCCGCGCCCGACACCGTGCCGTCGCCCGCGGCGCTCGCGGTGCTCGCCTCGATTCCCGAGCCGCTCGGTGACACGCCGCGCGGCAAGAAGGGCAAGGACGCTCCGGGCACGCCGCCTCCGGCTCCGAAGCCCGTCTCGATTCCCGCGCCCGCCGAGATGGCCGACTCGCTGCAGTCGGGCGAAGTCTCGGCTCCGTCGGACGCGCCCGCGAAGCCCGTCGCCGCGACGAACACTCCCGACACGGCGAGCATTCCGGTGCCCGCGCCCACGCGCGCGCTGGGGCAGGACGCGCCCGCGCTCCCGCCCACGCCGGCTGCTCCCGCTCCGCCGGCCGCCGAGCCGCCCGCGACTCCCGCGCAGCCCGCCGCCGAACCCATCGAGAGCGCGGCCGCGGCCGACACGTGCTGGCGCGTGCAAGTCGGCGCGCCCTCGGTGCGCGCGAAGGCCGCTCGCCTGCGCGCCGCCGCCGAATCGCAGCTGCTCATGCGCATGGTCGTCGAACACGAACGCGGGCTCTGGAAGGTGCGCACGCAGGACTGCGTGAACCGCACCACCGCCGAGAGCCTCAAGGCGCGCGCGCTCGCGTCCGGATTCCAGGGCGTGTTCCTCGTGCGGTACATCAAGCGCCCATGAGCGCGATCGCTCCCCGCCGGCTCGTCCTCTACGAGGATCGCCACTGGCGCACGCTGCGTCCGATGACGGACCTGCTGCCCGTGCCCGCGCTCACGTTCGGCGCGTCCGATCTCGCGCGCCGCTGGATGCGCGCCGCGGGCGTGCCGCTGTTCGCGATCGAAGCGCGCGCGTACGCGCTCGCCTGCTGGCATCACGCGCCCGTGCCCGACACGTCCGCCGTCGATCCCTCCACCGAAGCGCTCGTCGTGAACGCGGCCGCGATGCCCGGTCCGTGGTTCGCCGCCGCGCTCGAAGGACGCTCGCCCGCGCTGTGGATGGGCGAGGGCCGGATCGCCGGCGCGCTCGTGCCGCTCGCACTGCTCCGCAACGCCATCGGCAAGGGCGAGGCGTTCGAGCAGATGCTGCTCGGCATGGGGCTGCCCACGATGGCCGTGGACGCACCGTTCCTGAACTATCCGTGGCAGATGCTCGAGTGGAACGCCGACGCGATTCATTCCGATCTCGCGGATGCGAAGCCGGGCAACCACGGCGACGTGCACGCGCTCGCGTGCCTGATCGCGCCCGAGCGCATCACGATCGCGCGCGGCGCGAAGGTCGGTCCCTACGCCGTGCTCGACGCGAGCGCGGGTCCGATCTACGTGGCGCACGGCGCGTCGATCGCGCCGCACACCGCGGTGACCGGCCCGTGCGTGATCGGCGGCGGCACGCAGCTGCTCGGCGGCTTCGTCTCGGGCACGACGTTCGGTCCCGGAGTGCCGCGTCGCGGGCGAGGTCGAGGCGAGCGTCTGGCAGGGTTACGGCAACAAGCGCCACCACGGCTTCCTCGGGCACTCGCTCGTCGGGGAGTGGGTGAACCTCGGCGCGCTCACGACCACCAGCGACCTCAAGAACAACTACGGCTCGGTCCGCGTGCGCGTGGACCGGACCGACATGGACAGCGGCAGCAGCAAGGTCGGCTCGCTCATCGGATCGCACGTGAAGACCGGCATCGGCACGCTGCTCCCGACGGGGGCCAGCGTCGGCACCGGCGCCAACCTGTTCGGGGGAGGACGCTTCGCTCCCAAGTTCACGCCGGCGTTCGCCTGGTGGGACGGGGAGCGTACGGTCGATCACGAGTTGCCGAAGTTCATGGGCACGGCCCGCATCGCCATGTCCCGCCGCTCCCGGACCTTCGGCCCTGCCGAGGAGAGCGCGGTCACCGCACTTTTCGCCTCGACCGCGGACGAGCGCCGTCCGATGACAGAGGTGTCTTGAAACCATCCCGGCCTCCCGTCCCACAGGCTTGACCCTGTTCGGGACGGCTTCCTAGACTTTCTCGGGCTCTTCCCCCGGTGCGTGCGCCACAAGGGCGGCACGCAGGACGCTCCTCGCAAGGACTGCACATGCCTGAACTCCGCAAAGATCCCGTGGTCGGCCGCTGGGTGATCATCTCCACCGAACGCAGCCGCCGCCCCACGAACTTCATTCCCGAGTCGCTCGCCAAGATCCAGACGTTCTCGCCGTTCGCCGAGGGCCGCGAGGACATGACGCCGCCCGAGGTGTACGCGGTGCGTCCGACGGGCGGGAAGGCGAACACGCCGGGTTGGGACGTGCGCGTCGTGCCGAACAAGTTCCCCGCGCTGCAGGTCGAGGGTTCGCTCGACCGCCGCGGTGAGGGCCTGTACGACAAGATGACGGGCGTCGGAGCGCACGAGGTCGTGATCGAGACGACCGACCCCGCGCTGCAGCTGGCCGACCTGCCCGTCGAGCAGATCCAGAAGGTGCTGATCGCGTACAAGGAGCGCATGCTCGACCTGAAGAAGGACAAGCGCCTGCGCTACGTGCTCGTGTTCAAGAACCACGGCGCCGGAGCCGGCGCGACGCTCGAGCACACGCACAGCCAGATCATCGCGACGCCGATCATCCCGCGCATGGTGCAGGACGAACTCGACGGCGCGCGCCGTTACTACGAGCTCAAGGAGCGCAGCGTCTTCACGGACATCCTCGACCAGGAGATGTCCGACGGGAACAACCGCCGCGTCATCTCGACGACGGACCGGTTCGTCGCGCTCGCGCCGTTCGCGCCGCGCTTCCCGTTCGAGACGTGGATCCTGCCGCGCGCGCACCGTTCGAGCTATCACATGATCGACGACCCGGAAGAGTTCCTCGATCTCGCGCGCATCCTGAAGGACACGCTGCAGCGCCTGAACGTCGCGCTCGAC
The DNA here is from genome assembly GCA_016710095.1 of Candidatus Eiseniibacteriota bacterium. Lineage (GTDB taxonomy): Bacteria > Eisenbacteria > RBG-16-71-46 > RBG-16-71-46 > RBG-16-71-46 > CAIXRL01. Next base: position 180,430 of record JADJLL010000002.1, read on the forward strand.
CATCCGCCGTACAACTTCGTGCTGCACACCGCGCCGCTCGGCGACGACGACCTGCCGTACTACCACTGGCACCTCGAGATCATGCCCAAGCTCACGCGCGTGGCCGGTTTCGAGATCGGATCGGGTTTCTACATCAATCCGACTCCGCCGGAGGACGCGGCGCAGTACCTCCGGGAGATCGTCGCGCTCGCGTGACGCGCGGGAGCTCCGGCACATGAAGCCTCTTTCCATCGCGCACGTCGCCAGCGAAATGGCGCCGCTCGCCAAGGTCGGCGGACTCGGCGACGTCGTTTCGGCGTTGGCGAGCGAGCAGGCGGCGCGCGGTCATCGCGTCCTCGTGGTCATGCCGCGCTATCGAGATCTCCAGATCCCCAAGGGCTGGAAGGTCCACGATTGGGGCGCGACGCGTGTGCCGTGGGGCATGGGCCTCGAGCCGGCGCGTTTCCACATCGCCGAGGAAGAGAACGGCCACCTGCGCGCGCTGCTCGTCGAGCATGCGGGCGAGCGCCGCTTCTTCGACCGGCCGGGCTTCTACGACGACCCGAACACGGGGGAGGGCTGGCCGGACAACGCCGAGCGCTTCCTGTTCTTCGCGCGCGCGGCCGTCGAGGCGCTCAAGGGCTTCGGTGAGACGTTCGACATCATCCACGCGCACGACCAGCAGGCGGCGTGGGTGCCGTGCTTCGTGCGCACGCACGAGGCCGACGAGCCCGCGTTCGCCGATCTCGCCACCATCTACACGATCCACAATCTCGGCTACCAGGGCATCGTGGATCCGTGGGTGCTCGGCGTGGCCGGTTTCACGCGCGAGTTCTTCTTCCCGCAGAGCCCGTTCGAATACTGGGGCCGCGTGAACTTCATGAAGGTCGGCATCGTGTTCGCGGACCTCGTGAGCACGGTGAGCCCGACGTACGCGCGCGAGATCCAGTCGAGCGGCGAGTACGGCTGTGGGCTCGAGGGTGTGCTGCGGCGACGCACGGGCGACGTGCGCGGCATCCTGAACGGCATCGACGACCGCGTGTGGGATCCCGCGCGCGACACGCACCTCGACGCGCACTACGACCGCGAACATCTCGACGGCAAGCAGGCGAACCGCCGACGTCTCGCGATGGCGTGCGGGTTCCCGCTCGAGCCGGACTGGCCGATCGTGGGCATCGTCTCGCGCCTCGTGGAGCAGAAGGGCTTCGACCTCATCGAGCAGGCCGAACGCGAGCTGTGCGACCTGCACGCGCGCTTCGTCATGCTCGGCGTCGGTCAGCCGCGCTACCAGGAGCTCTTCCGCCGTCTCGCCTTCGAGCGCCCGTGGCAGTGGCACTTCGCCACCGCGCACGACGAGGCGCTCGCGCACCGGATCGAGGCGGGTTCCGACCTGTTCCTCATGCCGTCGCGCTACGAGCCGTGCGGGCTCAACCAGCTCTATTCGCTGCGCTACGGCACCGTGCCGGTCGTGCGTTCGACGGGAGGCCTCGCGGACACCGTGCGCGAGTTCGATCCGATCACGCGCGAAGGGAACGGATTCGTGTTCGCGCCGTTCGAGTCCGAGGACATGGTGATGGCGCTGCGACGCGCGCTCGCCGTGCACGCCGAGCCGCATCTCTGGGAAGCGCTCCAGAAGAACGGCATGGGGCAGGACTTCAGCTGGCGCGCGAGCACCGACGGCTACGACCGCCTCTACGAAGAGGCGCTCGAACGCATCGCGCACGGGCGCGTGCCCACGCTCGAAACCGTACGCGACTCCTTCTGAGCGCGGCGTGAACCCGGAGCTCTGGCACACCCGGCCCCTCCTGGCGCTGGCGAGCTTGGCTCCCGTTCCGCTCGGCGCCGCGTGGATGGCGATCGCGCCGCAGCTGCCGTTCCTGCGCGCGCACCGCGTGCCGCTCGCGTGGATCACGTGGCTGCTCACGCGGCTCGCGTTCGGCGCGCTCATCTGGGGCGCGATGGGACACTCGGGCGTCGACCAGCTCGCGTTCTTCCTGCCGCAGGCGAGGCACGCGCTCGCGGGCGGCGTGCCGTACCGCGATTTCGCGACCGCATACGGCCCGCTGTTCGCGCCGCTGCTCGGGCTCGTGGTGAGCGTCGCGGGCGACGCCGGGCCGTTCGTGCTCTTCCTGCTCGCGGACTTCGTCGCGTGGCGCGCGCTCGCGTGGTCCGAGGGCGAGGGGAGCGAGGCGGCGTGGGCCTGGGCCGCGCTGCCGATGGTCTGGTACTTCACCGTGCGCTACGCGCAGGACGAGGCGCTCGGAGCGATGTTCGTCGCGATCGCGTGGGCGCTCGCGCGCCGCGATCGCGCCGCGCTCGCCGGGTTCGTGCTCGGGCTCGGGCTCGTCGTCACGAAGCCGCTGTTCGCGCTGCTCGCGCTGCCGTTCCTGCTCGGCTCGAAGAAGCGCGTCGCGCTGCTTGCGGGCGCCGCGATTCCGGTCGTGCTCGTCTACGGCGTGCTGCTCGCGTGGGGCGCGCCCGTGTGGCAGCCGCTCACGCTCGAGGGTGGCAACTTCGGCGTCGGCCCGACGCTGTGGCGCGTGCCCGTCGTGCTGTGGAACTTCGACCTCGGCCCCGCGGGCTGGGCGGTGTTTCTCGCCCTCGCCGCCTCCGGCGGCGTCCTTCTGTGCAAGCGGGAGGCGGGGGTGGCCGACCACGCCGTGTGGCAGTACGGCGCGTTCGCCGCGTTCGCGCCCAAGTTCATGCCCATGTACGCCGTGCTCTGGGCGCCCATGCTCGCGCTGTGGGCGGCGGGCGACCCCGATCGCCGCGGCTGGCTGCTCGTCTACGGCGCCGCGCTTCCGCTCGCGTGGTACCTCGACTCGGGACCGCTGCAGGGCATGTTCGGCATCGGCTGGCAGGTGGTCGCGATCGCCGGGCTCCTGGGCGTCGGGCTGCTGGCGCTCTGGCCACTGCGTACCCTCGCGAGCGCCGTCCGCGCCACGCGCTGACGGGGCGCCGGGCCGGCCGCGCCTTCCGCGCGCCCGCTGCGGCTCCGACCTTTCCGGTCCGTGCGGAACTTCCTGCCGCGATCGGGCCGCTCTCCCGCGGGCGTCGAACATGGGGCATTCGCGCAATACCCGGCCACCGGAGCAGTTGAGCCGAAGGCCCGGCCGCGCCCCTCGCATGGCACCGGGATTGCAAATGCACGTCGGTCCGGGGTGACCGCACTGGCGCTCCGGCAGAAGCATGCCGCGCGGCGACACCGGGGAGTCCCGGCATCGCCGTGACGCCGGGAGGGCGGCCGCTCGCGCGGCGGTCGTCGGGCGGGAACCCAACCGAGGGCGAGACATGATCGACGAGGTGCTGACCGCTGATCCCGACTTCCCGGATCACCTGCATCGCCACATCGTCCAGAACTGGCTCATCAAGCACCGCCGTCCTCCGCGCGACGAGCAGGATCGCCGCCGCGCGGTGGCCGAGTACCTCGTGCGTGGCGCGAAGGACCGCACGGGGCTCACGCGCGTGCTTGCGGGCCCGGCGCTCGCCGAGTGGCTCTCCGCGCCCGACGACCGCATCCGCGGGTGGCGGCCCGTGCCGCGCCTGATGGCGCTCCTGCACCAGTTCAACGCCGACCTCCGCAAGCGCTACGACCTCGGCGCGGAGCGCGACTACAAGGAGTTCGCGCTCTACGTCGGGCTCACGCTCGCGATGAAGCTGCAGTGGCCGGAGATCATCGTCGGTCCGGCGCTGCGCGAGGTGCTGTGGGAGACCGCGCCCGGGGTTCCATTCGCCGCGCGCGTGGGGATGACTCGCGGCATGCAGTTCGTGCGCCGCAACGCTGACCTGCTCCGCGGGCTCGACCTCGACAAGCCGGAAGACGCGAGCCGGTTCCTGCTCTCGCTGTTCTCCGACATGGACGAGGGCAAGCTCCCTTCGTACGTGCTGTCGCCTTCGCAGTACGCCGAACTCGCCGGAACGAAGCCCGCGCGCAAGTCCGGGCTCCAGCTCACGGGCCTGTTGCATCACTTGGTCGTGGAGCGTGGCCGCGTTCCCGAGCGCGAACTCGAACGCCCGCAGTTCGCCGCCCAGGTGCAGGCGAAGATCCCCGTGTTGCTCGCCAACCTGCGGCTGCCCGCGCCGATTCGCGAGGCGCACGCGAAGTACCTGCGCGCGTCCACGTCCGTCGTCGAACAGGAGCCCGTCGCTCCGGTCGTCACGGTGTTCGGACCGCTCGGGCACGGCTCGGGGCTCGGGGCGGCGGCGCGCGCCTGCGTGGCCGCGCTTCGCTCCGCCGAGGTGCCGGTCGAAGTGCTCAACCTGAAGACGGCCTGGGGACGCAACAACGAAAGCTCCGGCGCGCCGAGCGTCACGCGCGCTCGCGGGGACATCAACATCCTGCACTTCAATCCCGACGTCATCATCGAGAACGTCTCGCGTTTCGGGCTCGACCAGTTCGAGGGGCGCTACAACATCGGGCACTTCTACTGGGAGACTTCGCGCGCCACGCTCGCGCACCGGCTCGGCGCCGATCTCGTGGACGAGATCTGGGTGTCCACGGAGTACTGCCGCGACATCTTCCGGCAGGTGACGAGCAAGCCCGTGATCGTCGCGCGCGTGCCCGTCGCCGAGATGGGGGACCTGTCGTGGGCGTCGCGCAGCTACTTCGGGCTCGACGAGCGCCCGTTCACGTTCCTGTACACGTTCGACGGCGCCTCGCGGCTGACGCGCAAGAACCCGCTCGCGGCCGTGCGGGCGTTCCAGACCGCGTTCCCGTCGCGTGACGACGTGCAGCTCGTGCTCAAGCTGCAGAACACCGACTGGCTCACGCCGGCGGACGAGAAGCTCTTCGCCGAACTGCGGCGCCTCTCCCGCGCCGATCGACGCGTCGTGCTCATCAACGAAAGCTTCTCCAGCCGCGAGGTGCACGGCCTGATCGCGTCGGCCGACTGCTACGTCGCGCTGCATCGTTCCGAAGGCTTCGGATACGGCATGGCCGAGGCGATGAAGCTGGGCGTGCCGGTCATCGCGACCGGCTATTCGGGCAACGAGGACTTCACGACCGAGCAGACGGCGTATCCGGTCCGCTACCAGCTCGTGCCGGTGTCGGCGGCGGACTTCGTCTACGACGAGCCCGGCCAGGAGTGGGCGGACCCCGACGTCGAGCACGCCGCCGAACGCATGCTCGAGGTGTTCGCGGGACGCGACCGCGCGGAGAAGGTGGCGCGCGCACGCGAGCTCGTGGAGCGCGTGTACGGCGAAGCTTCGGTCGGCGCCGTCTATCGGGATCGCATCGAAGCCGTGCGAGCGCAGCGGGACATCGCCATGGACACGGCCCGAGCGGCCGCCTGATGCGGCCGGCGTCGCCGGGCCGCGAGACACACGTAGAGGAGGACGCATGCTGACGATTCTGCCGGCCGGAGGCCGGGCCGAACGATTCGACGGGATCTACAAGGAGCTGCTGCCCATCGGGCCGTGCGAGTTCCTGCTCAGCGCGGCGATCCGCCGCGGCCATGTGCTGGGCGCCGAGCGTGCGCTCGTCATCTCGAACCGGGACAAGCGCCCGACGCACGAGCGCTTCCTCGCCCGGCACGCGTCGCAGTTCGAGGTCGAGCTTTCGGTGCGGTCGGAGAACGACGAGAACCTGTGGAGCGCGCTGCGCCGCGAGATCCCGCTCGACGAGGCGAGTTTCCTCGTGCTTCCGGACACGTCCTGGTCGTGCACGAGCCGCATTCCCGAAGGGGCCGACATCGCGTTCGGGATCTTCGAGACCGACGAGCCTGCCCGCTTCAGCCTGATCCACGACGGACGCATCCTCACGAAGCCCGAGGACGCCACCGGGAACTGGCACGCGTGGGGCTGCGTGTACTGGAGCGCCGCGGTCGCGAAGTTCTGGCGCGATCATCAGGAGCGGCACGGCGAGTACGACCACTACGACCGTGCGTTCGAGCATGCGATGCAGGAGTTCGGCTACGAAACGTTCCCGATTCTCGACTACCGCGACATGGGCAACTGGGCCGCGTACGCGTCGTTCATGAGGGCCGCGTGAAAGTCCACTACTGTCTCCCGACCTACAACCAGCCGCACATGCTGCGGCGCGCCGTCGAAGCCGCGCTCGCGAGCGACATCCCACTCGCCTCGGTGACCGTCGTGGACCTGAGCCGCGAGCACTACGCCGCGGGTCTGCTCGAGGGGCTCGAGGGCGTCACGGTGATCACGATGCCGCACAACATCGGCCTCGGGCCCACCTGGAACCTCTTCTACGCGCTCTACGACGACTACATCGTGATCGGGAACGACGACGTCATCGTCGAGCCGGGGACGCTGCGCATCATGGCGGAGGCCGCGGAGCGATCCACCGAGGCGCTGTTCTTCGGCTTCAAGGACCAGTTCTCGTTCTTCCTCCTGAAGAAGCAGGCGTACCTCGAGGCCGGGCCGTTCGATCCGGTGTTCTGGCCGATCTACTGGGAAGACGTGTGCATGGGCTACCGCCTGCGCCTGCTCGGCTACACGCCGGTGGACGTGAAGGAGGCGCGCTTCGAGCACGAGCACAGCCAGTCCATGAAGGCGCTCGACCCGGTCGCGACGGAGCTGTTCTGGAACCGCTTCAAGCGCAACCAGGCGTACTACGAGGAGAAGTGGGGTGGGCCACGGGGGGAGGAGACGTTTGCCGTTCCGTTCGGTGGCGTCCGCGTGAGCGTGCCCGCAAAAATCACACCGCCGCCGGCCTAAGGGTTGTGCTCGGGAGATTGGTGAAGGAACGGGTCGTGCAGGGGTAACCCTGCATGACCACGACGCCTGCCCCCCAGGCGCCCCCGTTCTGTCCCAACCCCGGATGCCCATTCCACGCTGCGCCAGAAGGTTGGCGCTATCAGCGCGACGGCTACCACTCGCGCAAGGCCGCGCCGCACCGTGTCCAGCGTTACCGCTGTTGTCACTGCCGGCGACGGTTCAGCGACCAGACCTTCCTGCTGACCTACTGGCTCAAGCGCCCGGAACTCCTCTTGCCGACCTTTCACGGGCTGCTCTCGTGCTCGTGCCTGCGGCAGATCGCGCGCGCCCAGGAGTGCTCACCGCAGACCGTGCTGCTTCACGCCAACCGGCTCGGGCGGCACTGCCAGCTGTTCCACGAGCAGCTGCGACCGAAGGACGGCATCACCGAGTCCGTGGCCATGGATGGGTTCTTCTCGTTCGAGTACAGCCAGTTCCATCCCACCAGCTACAACGTGCTCGTGGGGCGGAAGAGCTACTTCCTGCACGGGTTCACGGTCACGGAGCTGAGGCGCTCGGGAACGATGACGAAGGCGCAGCAGGCGTATCGCAAGGAGAACGAGGCTCGCCTCGGCAAGCCGGATCCGCGCGGAACCGAGAAGGACTGCGCCGAACTCCTGTGCATCGTGGCGCCGAAGCCGCAGTCGTTGGTGCTCCACACCGACGAACATCGCGACTATCCACGGGCGATCGCACGGGCCGCGCACCTGGACATCACGCACCGCACGATCAGCTCGCGCGCCGCGCGTACGCCGGCGAACCCGATCTTCAGCGTGAACCTGAACGACATGCTGACGCGGCACACTGGCGCGAACCACAAGCGCGAGACGATCGCGTTCCCGAAGCGAAGGCAGATGGCGATCTGGCGCATGGCCGTGTTCATGGTGTGGCGCAACTACATGAAGTGGGCGTCGGAGCGAAGGCATCACGACACGCCGGCGATGCGGCTGGGGCTCACGGATCACCGGCTGAAGCCGCGAGAGGTGCTGACGACGAGACTGTTCCCGAGCAGGGTGCGGTTGCCGGAGCGCTGGAGCGAGTACTACTGGGGGAAGGTGAAGTCGCGAGAGGTCCCGAACGGACGCGAACACGCGCTCAAGTACGCCGCCTGAGGAAATGAAGCGGGCGGCCACCGCGAAGGTGACCGCCCGACGTCGTCACCAATCTTCCGAGCACAACCCAGATTAGGCAGCAACGGGGAGCGTGAGCAGCATGCCGGCGACGTCGCTCATCGGTCCGTTCCAGTTACCCGCCTCGCGCTGCGGACACAACTGCGCATCCGCATACCACCCCGCCCAACACCAGTGCGCGTTCTGCGTCGCCAGCACGCACGTGCGCACGCCCATCGCCGCGGCGAGATGCGCGACCGTGGATTCGGTCGAGACCACGACGTCCAGGCCTGCGATGACCTTCGCGGTGTCGAGGAAGTCCTTCGCGTCCTCGAGCGGCCGCGGGAGCCGGAACCCCTTCGCCTCGTCCTGGCGGGCGCCGCGGTGCAACGACACCCAATCGATGCCCTGCACCTCGAGCAGCGGCGCGAGCGCACGCAGCGGCGTCGAGCGGATGGCGTCGCTCGGATGCGACGGATCGCCCGCCCAGTTGATGCCGATGCGCACCCCCGGGCCGGACACGGGCGCCGCAGAGGCTTCGACCCGGATCCACGGCTCGACGGGCAGGTCTTCCGGGCGGCGCACGCCGAGCCGCAGCGGCAGGCTCCCGGCGCACGTCCACACGTCGAAGCGCGCGTCGGGCAACGAGCGGACGACCTCGAGGCGAGGATCGATCGTCGCCACGAGCCGCGCGAGCGGCCCCGGCGCGAGTACGACGACTCGCTCGAAGCGATCGGCCAGCATGGGGAAGAAGCGGCTCATGAGCAGGAACTCCGAAAGCCCGCCCTCGGGCAGCACGAGTAGCCGGGCTTCCGGCCTCGATTCGCCGCGCCATTCCTCTTCGGCGAGTCCCACACCGACGGGGCGGAACTGGCGCCGCCGTTCGAACAGCGGCAGGCCACGCACGAAGTCGCCATGGCGCAGATGCACCGCCGCGAGCTCGACCGCGGCGCGTGCGTCGTCGCGCACGGGATCGAGCGCGTCCACCGCATGCTCGAACTGCCCGAGCGCGCGCAGCGCGATGCCGCTCTCGACCAGCGCGTCCACGTGACGGGGATCCGACTTGATCGCCAGGTCGGCCATGCGCAGCGCGGCCTCGTGCCGCCCCGTGCGATTGCAGATCGTGGCGAGCAGCGCGACGGAGTCCGGGTGCGGACGGCGCGGCGTGCAGGCCGCGAGAAGCACCTGCTGCGCTTCGTCGTACTCGCGGCGCTCGACGTGAATGCGGCCGAGCACTTCGATCGCGTCGCGGTTCGTCGGGTCGTCCTGCAGCACCGCTCGCGCCTCGCGTTCGGCGGCTGCGAAGTCCCGGCGCACGAACTGCGCGCGGGCGTGCGGAAGTCTCTCGTGCATCGCGGCATCCCCTCGGCGATTCGCGCGGCGGTGCTCCGGGCCCCTCCCTGGACCGCGCGCGACTCGATGGCGTTTTCGGCACTCGTGCCCTTCGCCTCCAGCGCGTCCTGCACGCCGTCCGGGTTCGGCCGGAGCTCCGCCGTGCCCACGCCGGTGGGAGAATCCCCTTGCCCGGGCCGCGCGAGCCGTGTTTCCTGTGGCTCAAATCCCCTCTCACGACCACGGAACCGCGAGGACGCTCATGGACGATCGTCACATCACCACTTCGACCCGCGTGCGCGCGGAGGACTATTCCGGCCCGTGGCTTCCGGACCGGATCCGCGAGATCGCCGAACCCCACCGCATCCATCGCAAGCTCTGGGAGTTCGGGGTGATCCAGCAGGTGTACCTCGAGCAGATCGGGTCGGGCGGCTCGGCGATCGGCTTCGGCTGCGGACGCGAACCGATCCCGGCGTGGCTCGCGAATCGCGGGTGCCGCGTGCTCGCGAGCGACCAGGCCGTCGAGACGGCGCAGGTCTGGACCGGGAGCGGGCAGCACTCGGGCGGGTTCGCGGACCTGCCGTTCCGTGGCATCTGCGACGAGAAGAAGCTGCACGAACTCGTGCGCTTCGAGGCCGTGGACATGCGCGACATCCCGGAGCCGCTGCGCCAGGGCGAGTTCGACTTCACGTGGTCGGCCGGCTCGTTCGAACACGTGGGCGGCATCCAGGCCGGGATCGATTTCTTCCTGCAGCAGATGCAGTGCCTCAAGCCCGGTGGCATCGCGGCGCACACGACCGAGTACAACTTCGCGAGCAACGACACGACGGTCGAGTCGAGCAATCTCGTGCTGTTCCGCCGCCGCGATCTCGAACGCCTCGCCCGCCTGGTCGCTGCGCAGGGGGACGAACTCTGGCCGTTCGACCTCCAGGCCGGCAAGCACGAGGCGGATCTCTACGTCGATCCGTTCCCGTACACGGGCGAATACCACCTGAACCTCAAGATCAACGACCACGTCAGCACGTCGGTGCTGCTCGTCGCGCGACGCGGTGGTTGAGCTCGGCGGTACTCAGGCGGCCTGATCGGATGCGCGCGAGGCGAGCAGCGTGCGGATCGTCTCCGCCGCCTCCGCGATCGAGCCGAACCAGTTGCCGGGCGTCTGCTGTGCGCACACGGTGACGCCCGAGTACCAGGCGGCCCATCGCCAGTCGACGTCCATCGTCGTGAGCACGCACGTCGGCACGCCCATCGCCGCGGAAAGGTTCGGGATCGCCGTCTCGGTCGAGATCACGAGATCGAGCCCGGCGATCACCTCGGCGGTGTCGAGGAAGTCCTTCGCTTCGCGCAGCGGTTGCTCGAGGCCGAAGGCCTCGGCTTCGTGCTCGCGAACGCCGCGATGGAGCGAGACCCATTCGACGTCGCCGATCGCGAGCAGCGGCGCGAACGTCTCGAGCGACGTCGAACGCACGGCGTCGTACGCGTAGGAGGGATTGCCCGCCCAGTTGAGGCCGACGCGCGGGCGGCCGGTCGGGCGCTCGGGCGCCGTCACCGAGAGCCACGGCTCGTTCGGCAGGTCGAGCACGCCGCGCACGCCGAGCAGGAGCGGCAGGCTCATGATCGGCGCCCATGCGTCGAACCGCGCCCCTTCCGGCGAGGTCACGAGTTCGAGGCGCGGGTCGAAGCGGCTCATGAGGCGTTCGAGCGGCGGCGGGGTCTGCACCACGACGCGCGCGAACGAGTCGAACAGCCGCGGGAAGAACCGGCTCATGAGCAGGTGGTCCCCGAGGCCCTGCTCCGCGAGCACGAGCAGCGTGTCACCGGGGCGCGCTTCGCCGCGCCAGGCTTCCCCGGCGAGATCCGCGCCCGTGCGGAACACTTCACGGCGCGCTTCGAGCAGCGGCAGGCCGCGCTCGAGGTCGTTCTCGAGCAGCAGCGTGTGCCCGAGGTTGAAGCGCGCCATCGGGTGATCGCCCGCGAGCTCGAACGCCCGCTTCGCTTCGCCGAGCCGGCGAAGGACCCTTGCACGCCATGCCGCGATTCAGCAGCGCGGCGACGCTGCCCGGCGCCGCGGCGAGGGCGAGGTCGCTGACCTTGATCGCGAGCTCGTGCTCCCCGGTCCGGTTGCACGCGACGGCGAGATTGATGAGCGCTTCAGGGTAGGGACTGCGCAGCCGGATCGCCTGCGAGAACGACGCGATGGCTTCCGCGTAGCGCCGGCGTTCGAGGTGCACGAGCCCGAGCACGTTGTACGCGACGGCGTCGCGCGGGTCGGCGTTGATCAGCGAGCGGAGCGCGGTCTCGGCGCCGTCGAAGTCACGGGCCTTGAGCATCTGCGCGGCGTCCTCGATGCAGTACCGCATGCCACCTCCTCGCGCTTCTGCGCGCTCGTCCGACCGGGAGGGGGCGTGCGCCCGCCACCCGCGTTTCGGCGCGCGGAGGGGAGGCGGCCGGATCGCAAGTCGTCTGGTGCCCGTGTCATCGGCCGGCAGGGCCGCGCACTGCAGCGCCATCTGGCTCCGCGATCAGCCCAGGAACTCCGTGTGGAGCGCGCGCACGGCGGCCTCGCATTCGGCCGCTTCGACCCGGAAGACGAGCGCCGCGGGCGTGGCGCGCAGCGCCAGCATGCCCAGGCCGGCCTTCTCGAGCGCCCGTTCGCCGCGTGCGCCTTCGGCCGCGCCGAGCCCGAGCCCGACCAGCGAGACGAACGCCGCGTCGTGCTGGAGCGTGAGCGACCACTCGCCGCCGGGGCCGCGCAGGTCGCGGAACTGCTTCTGCAGCGCCTCGGCGTCCTCGCGCGGTCCGGTCCACACGAGCGCGCCGTGCGCCTCGGTGAGCTTCTCGTGCGCGACGAGCTGCAGCGCGGGGAAGGCCTCGGCGACGGCTTCGAGGATGCCACGCGCCTCGCCGCGTCCGCCGGACGTGCCCTCGGCGATCACCACGGTGACGTCCTTCTGGTGGGCGACGGCTTCGACACGGGGAGCTTCCACGCCTTCCTCCACGATGCGGGTGCCGCTCGCGTCGGTGAACGACGAGCGCACCGTGAGCGGCACGCGTTCGCGCGCCGCGAGGTCCACGCACCGCGCGTGCAGCACGCGCCCGCCGAGATGGGCGAGCGCCGAGCAGGCGCGGAACGACAACTGCGGAATGATGCGCGCGGAGGGAACCACGCGCGGGTCGGCGGTGAACACGCCGTCCACGTCGGTGTAGATCTCGCACGGCGCGCGGTCGAGCGCCGCGGCGAGCGCGACGGCCGTCGTGTCCGAACCGCCGCGGCCGAGCGTCGTGATTTCCTTGGTCACCGGGCTCACGCCCTGGAAGCCCGCGACGATCACGACGCGGCCCGCCTGCAGCGCCGCGCGGATGCGTTCGGGCCGGATCGCCACGATGCGCGCGTTCGAGTGCGCGTCGTCCGTGAGGATGCCGCTCTGCGAGCCCGTGAAGGAGATCGCCTCGACGCCGAGATCGTGCAGCGCCATCGCGAGCAGCGCCATGGACACGCGCTCGCCGGTGGTGAGCAGCATGTCCATCTCGCGGCGGTTCGGAACGGGCGAGACCTGTCGCGCGAGCGCGATGAGTTCGTCGGTCGTGTGCCCCATGGCCGAAACGACGACGACCATGTCGTGCCCCGCGGCGCGCGCGTCGGCGATCCGGCGCGCGACGGCGCGAATGCGCTCGGGGCCGTTGACCGAAGTGCCGCCGTACTTGTGCACGAGAGTGGACATGGGCGTATTTGTACCCGCGATGCGGCCGACATGCACGCTCGTGACCGTCGGCGGGCCGCCCGCGGGGCGCCCGGTGGGGGGGCGCGCGACGGTTTCACCGACTCCGGACGAGCGCACACTTGACGGCCCGCCATCCGATTCGTATATTCCCCGCCGCTCTTGTTCGCGGAAGTAGCTCAGCCCGGTAGAGCACAACCTTGCCAAGGTTGGGGTCGGGGGTTCGAATCCCCTCTTCCGCTCCATGTCGCGGGGCCGGCTGGCAACAGCCGGCCCCGTTGATTTTTTTTCCGCCTTTCCGGCCGCCCCGGAGTCGCCATGAGCGCACCTGTACCCGGCAGCGATACGGCCGCCGTCCAGAAGGCCGTCGCCGAGCTGATCCGCGCGCTCGGCCTCGATGCCGCCTCCGAGCCCGAGCTGGGCGAGACGCCCGCCCGCGTGGCCGACCTGTACCGCGAGATCTTCGGCGGCTTCGACCCGGCCCAGTCCCCGGACGTCGCCACGTTCCCGCACGACGGCCAGGGCGACATCGTCCTCGTGCGCGACATCCCGTTCCATTCGCTGTGCGTGCACCACTTCGTGCCCTTCTTCGGCCGCGCGCTCATCGCGTACCTGCCGGGCGACGAACTGCTCGGCATCAGCGCGATGGCCCGCCTGCTCGACACCTACGCGCGCCGGCCGCAGCTGCAGGAGCGCATCGGGCAGCAGATCGCCGATCACATCGAACGCGTCGCGAAGCCGCGCGGCGTCGCCGTGATCCTCGAAGCGCGTCACCTGTGCATGGAGATGCGCGGCATCCGCCGGGTACGGCATGGTCGAGACCCGGACCGTGCGCGGCGCACTCGACGATCCTCGCTGGGCGCAGACGCTGCAGTTCGCGCCGGCGCGGGAGCGCTAGGGAGCCAGCCACCGTGAGCGTCGAACTGCTGGTCGTCGGCGCCGGACCCGCGGGAGTGTCCGCGGCGTTGTGGGCGAAGGCGCTCGAACTCGACGTGCTGCTCCTCGACGGCGCGGACGTGCCGGGCGGACAGCTGCACTCGGTGCACTTCCATCCGCAGGACGTCCCCGGGTTCGAGCAGGGCGACGGTCCCGCGCTCGCCGCGGCCTACGCGCGCCAGCTCGCCGCGGCGAGCGTGCCGCTGCGCACGGCCAGCCCGGCCGAATCGCTCGACGCGGCCGAGGGGCGCAATCCCGTCGTGACGCTGCGTGGCGGCGAGTCGATCGAAGCGCGCGCGGTGCTCGTCGCGAGCGTCGTGCGCCGCCGCCGGCTCGAAGTGCCGGGCGAACGCGAGTTCGACGGGCGAGGAGTGTCGTTTTCGGCGACGCGCGACCGCGACCAGCTCGCCGGTCGCGAGGTCGTGATCGTCGGCGGAGGGGACGCCGCGTTCGAGAATGCGCTGCTGCTCGCGCAGACCGGTTCGCGCGTGACGCTCGTCGTGCGCGGCGAGCCGCGGGCGCGGGCCGAGTTCCGCTCGCGTGCGAGCGCGGCGGGCATCCCCGTGCTCGACCACACGCGCGTGCTCGAGGTGAAGGGCGACACGCGCGCGCGCGTCATGCGCGTGAGCGGGCCCGGCGGCGAACGCGAGCTGGCCGCGGAGGGGTTCGTCATCAAGGTCGGCGTGGTGCCGAACAGCGAGTGGTGCCGCGGGCCGGTCCGCTGCGACGCGGACGGCTTCGTCGCGGTGGACGAGCGGCTCGCGACGAGCGCCCCCGCGGTGTGGGCGGCGGGTGACATCACGCGGCCGACGCCCCCGAGCATCCCGGTCGCGATCGGCCAGGGCGCCCAGGCGATCGCCATGATCCGCGCGGCCTTGCGGGGACGCTGAAGGCCCATACGCGTCCTCAAGCCCGGCTCCGACCGGGCCGAAAACCCCGGAAACTCCCTCGCCTCCCCCGGGGCTTGGGATCAGGCTTCCTTTCCGGGAGATGGATGGCTCCTCAGCCTGTCATCGCCGGCTTCCCCCCCGAGGCCGAGCAGCACACGCAGGTGGTGCGCACCTCGTTCTGGTGCGCCACTGCCGTGGTGCTTGCCGTTGCGCTCGACGCGCTGGGCCACGAGTGGAGCCTCTTCGGCGTTCGCGTGCAGTGGCTCGAGGTCGCGGCTCTCGGCTGTCTCGGGGGCGCCGCGGCGATCCCCGGTGTCTTTCGCGATCGCCGCGCATGGCACACGCCGCTCGACGGACGCGTGCTCGGCGGGATGCTCGTCGCGGCGGTGCAGCTCGTGCCCGTCGATGGCGCGCAGGGCCCGGCGTTCCCGCTGCGGCAGGTGCTCGCGTGCGCGGCGATCTACTACGGCATGGCCGCGCAGGCGCGGCGCCACCCGGAAGCGGTCGAACGCCTGTGGGATGCGTTCGCGCTCGCCGGCGTGATCGCGAGCGCGCACGCGCTGCTCGCCGTGACCAGCGGACTCGGCGCGCTGCGCGAGTCGTCGGCGGCCGCGGACGCCGGGTGGGGCGCGCGCGCGGGACTCTTCAAGTCGCTCCTCTTCCTGACCGTGCTGTTCGTCGCGCGCGCATTCGAGTCTCGCGCGGCGCGGGGCTGGAGCGCGCTCTCGATCCTCGGCGTGATCGCGCTGGGATTGCTCGGCGCCGCCGGAGGCAGCGGCCTCGGTTCCTCGGCCCTCGCCCGGCTCGACGATCCGCTGCATTTTTCCAGCATCGTGGTGCTCATGCTCGTGCTCTCCGGACTGGTCAAGTGCGCGTGGGACCTGCGCCGGGCCCGGCCCGAACAGGCCGCACGCTGGCGCGGGGCGGGCGCCGCGGTGCTCGCGCTGGGCGTGATCGCGGTGTTCGGCGGAGCGTCCGGTGGGGAAGGCCTGCGCGCCCTGGGCACGCTGTTGGCGGCCCTGCTGGTGGCCGCGCCCGAAACCCCGGCGATCGCCCGCCCGGAGCGTCCGGACGCGCCGGAGCCTCCGGGGGAGCCGATGCCGTACTCGAAGGCCGCCTGAGCGGGAAGCACGGAATCACGGGAAGTTCGGCCGGGCTCTCAAGCCGGAGGGCCGAGCGTCCGAGACCTTGAACATCGCAACGAACGGGCGCGCGAGCGCCGGGTGTGACCGGAACCGTCCGAGGGGGGACACGTGATGCAGATGGAAGATCGCGTCGAAGAGGGCGTGCTCGTCGTGAAACCGCTCGAGCAGGCGCTCGACGCCTACGCGGCGTCGCCGTTCCGCGAGCGCATGGCGGAGTTCGTGGCGCAGGGATCGCGCCAAATCGTGCTCGACCTGAGCCACGTGAACTTCCTCGACAGCACCGGGCTCGGCGCCATCGTCTCGAGTCTCAAGCGGCTCGAAGGCAACGGCGTCATGGTGATCTGCAACGCGGGTGAAATGGTGACGGACGTGTTCCGCCTCACGCGCATGGACCGCGTCTTCCCGATCACGGCGACGGTCGAGGAGGCCATCACCGTGGCCAAGGAACGGATGAAGAAGGCCGCCTAGGCCGTCTCGCCCACGAGCACGCGGCCCGCGGCCGCGAGCGGCAAACGAGAAGCCCCGCGACGCTCACGCTTCGCGGGGCTTCGTGCGTTCGGTGCGGCGCTCAGGCGGCTTCGGCGATCCGGTGCGTCATCACGAGCACGTTGCGCCCGTCGCGGCTCTGGTACTCGACCGTGTCCATCACGCTGTGAATCAGGTAGAGCCCCATGCCGCCCTCGGGCAGGTTCGCGAGGTCGGCCGGATCGAAGTCGAGCACCGGCGTGCCGTGCGGTGGCATGGGCGTGCCTTCGTCGGCCACCTCGAGCGCCAGGCGGTCGCCGTCGACCGTGACGGTCACCTCGACCGTGTGGCCGGGCTCGCCGTGATAGGCGTGCCGCACGACGTTGTTCACGGCCTCGACCATCGCCAGTTCCACGCGCGCGCAGTCGCGCCCGGGAAGCCCGGCTGCGCCGCAGAGCCCGCGCACCGCGCGCGCGAGCAGCTCGACGTTGCCGAGCCGGCTGTCCGTCGAGAACGTGAACGCGCGGGGGGCGTTCGAGTCCTTCGGCAGCTGCACGTTCATGCCGCCCTCCGCTCGAGTGCGAGCAGCGTCACGTCGTCCTCGAACTCGTGCGCCTGGCGCCAGTGCCGCAGCGCCGACTCGATGCCCTCGACCGCGGCCTCGATCGGTTTCTCGCGCCCCTCGCGCACGCAGTCCTCGAGCCGCTCGAGCTTGAACTGCTCGCGGCCGGGATTGGCGCACTCGGTGACGCCGTCGGAATAGAGGAACAGCCGGTCCCCGGGAGCGAAGGGGAACTCGGCCTCTTCGTAGTCGAGCCCCGGCAGCATGCCGACCGGGAAGCCGGAATCGCCCGTGCGCAGGATCTGCGTGCCGTGCTGCAGCAGCGGAGTCGGATGCCCCGCCTGCGCGATCCGCACCACGTTGCGGCGCGCGTCGGCGATGCCGTAGATCATCGTGAAGTACTTGAGCGCGTCGCTGTCGTCCTGGAAGCGCGCGTTCAGCTCGCGCAGCACGTCCGCGGGCGGCGTCAGCTCCCAGCCGCGCTCGTTGTCGGCGGCGCGCTTCACGAGCCCGTCCGGTGCGAGCGACGGCGCGAGCAGCTTGCTGAGCGTGAACGAGAGCATGGCCGAGGGCACGCCGTGCCCCGCCACGTCGAGCAGGTAGAACGTGCTCGTGTGCTCGTCCACGGGATGCACGTTGAACACGTCGCCCGCGACGAGGCTCGCGGGCAGGAAGCGCCACGCGGGCTTCAGCGTCGTCACTTCGAGCTCCGGCGCGGGCAGAAGCGCCTTCTGCATGACGGCCGCGGATTCGAGGTCGCGCCGCGCGGCGGCATTCGCCTCGGCGAGGCGGCGGTTGTGCTCCGCGAGATCGGACTCGAGCTGCAGCACGCGTTCGCCCGCGCGCAGCCGCGCGCGTAGCTCCTCGACCTGGAACGGCTTCACCATGAAGTCGTCGGCGCCGGCGTCCATGCCCTCGACGAGCGCGGCGGTGCCGGAACTCGCGGTGAGGAGCAGCACGTACGTGTAGCCGCCGGCGGGCGAGTGGCGGATGCGGCGCGTGAGTTCGACGCCGTCCACTTCCGGCATCATCCAGTCCGTGATCACCATGCGGAACGGCTCGCGCTGGAGGATGTCCCACGCCTGCGCGCCGTCGGCCGCCTGAACGACTTCATGCCCCCAGCCCGTGAGCTTGCGGGCGAGGACGAGGCGGTTCACGGGCTCGTCGTCGACGATCAGTATGCGCACGGTGGCCTTCCGATGGGGACGGACTTGCCGGGCCGGGCCTGCCTTGCGAAGGTGCCGGGCCGGAAGGACTCCTCCCGGGAGAGTTTCGGCAGCCGGGGGGCCGGTCTGAAGACCGCCCCGTGCAGAGCGCGCCCCCGATGGCCGATGACCCCGGCGGACCTTTCGTCAGGGAGGACGGATGAGCGGCACCCCGCAGTGGTTCACCCCCGAGGACGAGGTCGTCCTGGCCCGCCGGGGAGTCTCGCTGGACGAGGCGATGCGCCAGCTGCGTACGCTGGCGAACCCGCCCGGCTTCGCCGTACTGGACCGCCCGTGCACGCCAGGCGACGGCATCGTCGTGCTCGACGACGCGCGGCTCGCCGCGTGCGTCGAGACGCACGCCGAGGCCGCCGCGGCGGGCCGCGTGACGGCCTTCGTGCCCGCTTCCGGCGCCGCGACGCGCATGTTCAAGGACCTGCTCGCGCTGCTCGCCGAGCCGGGCCCGCTCGCGCCGGAGGATGTTCGTTCCGCCGCGGCTGCCGGCAAGCCGGACGCGCGCGCGCTGCTCGCGTGGATCGAAGGGCTGCCGCGCTTCGCGTTCCGCGAGGCGCTCGCCCGCGCGCTCGCTTCGCGCGGTCTCGATCTCGAGACGCTGCGCGCGCAGGGGCCCTGGCGCCCGTTGCTCGAAGCCGCGCTGAACGAAGACGGGCTCGCGCAGGCGCAGGCGCCCAAGGCGCTGCTCGAGTTCCATCGCGAAGGTGTCGTCGCGCGCACGGCGTTCGAGGAACAGCTCGCCGAAGGCGCGATGCTCGCGCGCGACGGCGAAGGCCGGACGCGCATGCACTTCACCGTGTCGCCCGAGCACCGCGCGCAGTTCGAGGCGCTGCTCGCGCGCGCGCGCGCCGAGCGTGAGCTGCCCGGAACGCTCACGTTCGAGACCGGCTTCTCCGAACAGCATCCCGCGACCGACACGCTCGCGGGCGATCCCTCGGGCGGGCCGTTCCGCGATCCATCCGGCGCGCTGCTCTTCCGCCCGGCGGGTCACGGCGCGCTGCTGCGCAATCTCGACGCGCTCCACGCCGATCTCGTCTTCCTCAAGAACATCGACAACGTCGCGACGGGACGGCTGCGCGGCGAGACCTCGCGCTGGTCGGCGGCGCTGCTCGGGCTCGCGGCCCAGCTCGGCGCGACCGCGAACGCGCTCGCGGCGCGGCTCGCCGCCGGCGACGCGGCCGCGACGGCCGAGGCGGCCGCGTTCCTGCGCGACTCGCTCGGCGAGCGTGACGTGCCTTCGGACGCGAGCGCGCTGCGCGCGATGCTCGAACGCCCCGTGCGCGTGTGCGGCATGGTGCGCAACACGGGCGAGCCCGGCGGCGGACCGTTCTGGGTGCGCGAGCGCGACGGGCGCGTCACGCGCCAGATCGTCGAGAGCGCGCAGGTGGACGCCGGGTCGGCGGAGCAGTCCGCGATCCTCCAGTCGGCGACGCACTTCAATCCGGTGTTCCTCGCGTGCGCGCTGCGCGGACCCGGCGGCTCGCCGTACGCACTCGAGGGCTACACCGATCCCGACGCCGTGATCGTCACTCGCAAGTCCGCCTTCGGGCGCGACCTGCTCGCGCTCGAGCGGCCGGGACTGTGGAACGGCGCGATGGCGCGCTGGAACACGGTGTTCGTCGAGGTGCCGCTCGCGGTGTTCAATCCCGTGAAGACGGTGCTCGACCTGCTGAGGCCCGAACACCAGGCCTGAGCGTCCGCGCCGAAACGAGAAGGGCGCGCACCGTGGGGTGCGCGCCCTTCCGCGTTTTCGAAACGTGTCCGGTACTAGCGCAGCATCGTGAGCCGCGCGACGCGCTCGGCGCCGTTCGCGTTCAGGCGCACGAAGTACAGACCCGGCGCGGCCGCGTGGCCCGCCGCGTCCCTGCCGTCCCACGCGACGCCGTGGCGGCCGGGCGCGTAGTCCGCGTCGGCGAGCTGGCGCACGAGGCGGCCCGACAGGTCGTGCACCGCGAGCCGCACGCGGCCCGCCTGCGGCAGGGCGAAGGTCATGCTCGCCGCGCCGCGCGTCGGGTTCGGGAACGGCAGCGACAGCTCGAGCGACGACGGCCGCGGCGTCGCGGTGTCGACGCCGACCGTGGACTTCGGACCGAGGACGATCAGCGACATCCTCGGCACGTTGACCAGGACGGAGTTCGAGAAGCCGTCGTAGGACGAGTTCTGCGCCGTGACGTTCAGGCCGTTCGTGGCGCCGGCGCCGCCGTAAAGCGGGTCCTGGCTGTTGACCAGCTCCATCCACACGCCGCCTTCGGGAACGCCGATGCGGTAGTTCGAGAAGTCGGTGTTCGAGAAGTTGGCGATCACCATGACGTTGTTGCCGCCGTTGTCCCAGCGGCGGAACCCGATCACGTTGCCGCTCTCGTTCACGTGCGACACGTAGATGGACGCGGACGCGCTCAGCGCCGGAAGCGTGCGGCGGAGGAAGTTGAGCCGCTGGTAGTACTGGAAGATCGGCGCGTACAGCGTCTTCTTCGACCAGTCGATGCGGTTCGTGGACTCCGCGCCGAAGCCGATGTCCTCGAGCCACTCGTCGCCCTGCAGCATCTCGGGGATCGCGGGCGAGGTGAGCACGAGGCCTTCGGCGAGCTTGCTGCGGCCCTTCGCGTAGTCGTCGTTCGAGGGATACGTGCTGTCGATCGTCTTCACGAGACGCTGGCCGCCGCTCGACGGCCACGCTTCGTCGTGCAGCTGGACGTAGTTCAGCGCCTTCACGTAGTTGATGTACTGGCCGCTGCCGAGGAGGCCCGAGCGCACCGAGTTCATGTCCGGATCGCCGAACGCCGAGGTGAAGATCGCGTTGCGCACCGCGTCGCGGAACAGCATGTGGTACTGCGAATCGAAGCCTGCGCCGCCGTCCACCGAGGGCTTGCTCACCCACTCGTTGTTCGGAAGGTTCTCGGCGATCGTGATCTTGTCCGCCCAGCGGTTGTACTTCTCGTTGTTCAGGCGCTGCATGAGCGCCCAGCCGGACGCGGCATGCACGCCCGGGTTCATGTACGCCGTGGCGTCCATGCGGTAGCCGTCGACGTGGAACTCCTGGAACCAGTAGAGCGAGCTGTGCGCGAAGTAGTCGGCGACGGCGGGGATGCCGAAGTTCGCCTGCGCGCCCCACGGCGTGTCCACCTGCGGGGTGTCGAAGTAGGTCTGCGTGCCGTCGTAGTTCCAGAGGAAGTTGTCGGTCGGCGAGAAGTGGTTCCAGACGAGGTCGAGCAGCACCGCGATGCCGTTCTGGTGCAGCTTGTCGATCATGAACTTGAGATCGTCCGGCGTGCCGTACTTCCATTCCGGCGCCCACTGCGTGATCGGGTTGTAGCCGGCCGAAAGGTCGCCGGGGAACTCGACCCAGGGGCAGACCTGCACCGCGTTCACGCCGAGCTGCGCGAGGTAGGCCGCGCGGTTGCCGACGTCACGGTATCCGGACGGGAACGCCGTCGCGCCCGCGGGATCGTTGTAGCCGGCGAACGTGCCGATGTGGAGCTGGTACACGACGAGCCGGTCCCAGTTCGGGATCGTGAAGTTCGAATCGCCCCACGAGTAGCGGAACGGGTTCTCGACGTAGGCGTTGTTGCCGCCGCCGAACACGTTGAGCGCGCGGGCGCGCGGGTCCGTGTTCCAGACCGAGTTGTTGAAGAAGTACTTGTACTCGGAGCGGTCCGGAACGTTCGTCACGCGGCCCACGAAGTACTCGCCCTGCTTCGTCAGCGGAGCCGTCATGCCCCACGCGTTGAACGTGCCGCGCACGTAGCACGACGTGCGCGTCGGCGCCCACACCTTGAAGACGCATCCGCCGGTCACCGGGGTCGCGCCCACGGGGGCGTGCGACAGGGTCGTGAAGTTGACGGCGAAGCCGCCGTCCACGGGCGTCGCGTGCGTCAGGCCGTTCACGCTGAGGTAGTCGGTGAGCGTGCCGTCCGTCAGTTCGATCCAGTAGTTCTCGCTCGACTGCGCCGTCGCGGGAATCGTCGCGGCCCAGATGTCGTACGGACCGCGGCGGCCGATCTTGCTCGCGGTGATGTTCGAGCTCGAGGCGCCGACGACGAGGTGCACGCGCGCCGACGTGATGTCGTTGCCCCAGGTCTGGAAGCGGACCTGGAACGACTCGCCGTTCACGGGGCAGAGGGGACGGCAGTCCTGCCACGTGACGTGGGAGACTCCGGACCATTCGATGTTGTTGTCGGCGGACGCGGTCGGGGTGGCGAAGGCGGTCGTGGCGGCGCCGAGCAGCAGCGTGAGGGCCGCCGCGAAGCGCGGGAGTGCGGTGCGAAGGTGCATGACGGGGTCCTCGGTGGGAGAAGGTCCCCGTAAGAATGACGCAGGAACCTCCGGCCATGCAATCACCGGGACGGAAAAAGTGCGCCTAGCGCCCCGGAATGAAGCTCAGGGACGCCGAGTTCATGCAATATCGCAGTCCGGTGGGCTCGGGGCCGTCGTTGAACACGTGCCCGAGGTGGCCGCCGCAGCGGGCGCAGCGCACTTCGTCGCGCTCCATGCCGAGGCTCGAATCGGTGCCGATCGTCACGTGGGACTTCGCGACGGGTTGCCAGAAGCTCGGCCAGCCGGTGCCGGAGTCGAACTTGGTCGCCGAGTCGAACAGCGTCAGCGCGCAGCCGGCGCAGCGATAGACGCCCTTGCGGTGCTCGTTCCAGTACGCGCCGGTGAACGCGCGCTCGGTGCCCGCGTGGCGCAGCACGTCGTACTGGATCGGCGACAGCAGCCGCTTCCACTCGGCGTCCGTGCGCTCGACCTTGCCGACCTTCTCGACGGACGGCGCGGGAGCGGGAGCGGCGGCGGGCCGGGCGGGCTTTCCGGCGAGTGCGGTGGTGGTGAACAGCGCGAGTACGGCGAGAGCGGCGGCGAGGGGACGCATGACACCTCCGGAGAATGGACGGCGGAGACGGCGGCTGCGTGCGGCGAACCCTCCGACGCGGCAGGTGCGCGTGCGGTGTCCCGGCGCGGTCAAGACTCGGCGGAAAGCCGAGCGGCGCCGCTCCCGTGGGGAACGGCGCCGCGTTGGTCGGTCCGGCTCAGGCGGCGGCGAGGTCGCCGCGGCGCACGTAGAGTTCGATCTCTTCCTTGGTGAAATGCTCCCAGAGCTTGCCGCTGTCGTGCAGCGTGACGAAGCACTCCACGACGTCGGGGAAGAACTGCGAGCCCGCGTGCACGCGCAGTTCGTCGCACGCCGCGCGCGGCGAGAGGCCGCGGCGGTACGGGCGATCCTCCGTCATGGCGTCGTACGCGGCGCACACCATCACGACGCGCGAGCCGAGCGGAATGCGCTCCGCGCCGAGCGCGCGGGGGTAGCCCTTGCCGTCCGGACGCTCGTGGTGCTTCCAGACGATCTCGGCCGCTTCCTCGAGGCCGGGGATGTCCTTGAGCATGTCGTAGCCGATGGTCGGATGCGTCTGCACGATCGCGCGCTCGCCTGCGTCCAGCGCGCGCGGGCTCGTCACGACGTCGTTGAGCAGCGCGGTGCGGCCGAGGTCGTGCAGCAGCGCGCCGAGTTCGATGCCGAGCAGTTCGGAGGGCGAGGCGCCGAGTTCACGGGCGAGGCGGACCGAGTAGCGCGAGATGCGGAGCGTGCGGCCGCGCGTGAACGGATCGCCGCCGTCCATGACCATCGTCAGCGCACGAACGGTCTGCAGCAGCGCCTGACGCGGATCGGGGCCGGACTCGGCCGGTGTCGCGGACGCCGGAGCGCCCTCGGGGTTCGGAACGGACGCCTTGATCGCTCGCTTCATGCCGCATGCTCTCCCGTGGCGTAGCGCTCGAAGATCTGGCGATCGAGCGCGTGTTCGAGTGCTTCTTCTCCGGTGATCACCTGACGCCGCACGAGATCCTGGAGGACGCCGTCGAGCGACTGCATGCCCACGCGTTGCCCCGACTGGATCGCGGCGGAAAGTTTGTGCGCCCCGCCCTGGCGAATCATCGCGCTCACGGCGGACGTGTTGAGCAGCACCTCGCACACCGCGATGCGTCCGGAGTGATCCGCGCGGCGCACGAGCGTCTGCGAAATCACCATGCGCAGCGCGTCGGCGAGCATGGTGCGCACCTGTTCCTGCTTGCGGGCCGGGAACACGTTCACCATGCGGTCCACCGCGCGGATGGCGCCGTTCGTGTGCAGCGTGCCGAGCACGAGGATGCCGGTCTCGGCGGCGGTGAGCGCGAGCTGGATCGTCTCGAGGTCGCGCATCTCGCCCACGAGGATCACGTTCGGGTCCTCGCGTACGGCCGCGTGCAGCGCTTCGGCGAAGCTCGGCGCGTGCGCGCCGATTTCGCGCTGCGTGACGACGCTGCGGCCGAAGTCGTGCAGGTACTCGATCGGATCCTCGATCGTGATGATGTGCCCGGTGCGCGAACGGTTGAGCCAGTCCACCATCGCGGCGAGCGTCGTGGACTTGCCCGAGCCGGTCGGGCCGGTCACGAGCACGAGGCCCTTGCCGACGGACAGCACCTGCTGCACGACGGGCGGGAGGTCGAGCGATTCGAGCGTCGGCGGGGTGCCCGCGACCGCGCGGAACGCGGCGCCGAGGCCGCCGGCGTGCTGGTAGACGTTCACGCGGAAGCGGCCGTGCGGCGAGTCGTATGCGAAGTCGATCGCCGTGCGCGACTCGAGCGACTCGCGCTGCTGCGGCGTCATGAACTCCGTGAGGAACTCGAGCACGTCGTGCGACGAGAGTTCGCGGAAACGCACCGGCTGCAGGTCGCCCCAGATGCGGATGCGCGGCGGCTGGCCCGACACGAGGTGCAGGTCGGAGCCGCCCTGTTGCACGGCGAGTTCGAGGAATGCGTCGATGCGGTTCATGTCAGGCCACCCGGTCGCCGGTCGTCATCGCCAGGAGCTCCGGGCGCGTGAGGAACGGGGCGAAGCCCCACTTGTCCTCGGCGCGCAGGAACGCTTCGTCGGGATCGATCTCGCCGGCGCGCACGAGCTGCAGCATCGCCTGGTCCATGAGCTGCATGCCGAGCCGCTTGCCGGTCGTGATCGCGCCGGGGATCTGGAACGTCTTGCCCTCGCGCACCATCTGCTGCACGGCGGTCGTGATCACGAGCACTTCGAGCGCGGCGCGGCGGCCGCGGCCGTCGGCGGCGCGGATGAGCTCCTGGCTCACGACGGCCTTGAGGTTGTCCGCGAGCGAGTGACGCACCTGCGCCTGATGGTCCGCGGAGTGCGCGTCCACGATGCGGTCGATCGTCTGCGCGGCGCCACGCGTGTGCAGCGTGCCGAGCACGAGGTGGCCGGTCTCGGCCGCTTCGAGCGCGAGCGAGATGGCTTCGGGTTCGCGCAGTTCGCCCACGAGGATCACGTCCGGGTCCTGGCGGAGCGCCGAGCGCAGGCCTTCGCGGAATGACGCCACCTGCGTGCCGAGTTCGCGCTGGATGATCAGCGAGCGCGAACTGCGGTGCAGGAACTCGACCGGGTCCTCGAGCGTCACGATGTTCACGCTGCGCGTCTCGGCGATCTCGCGGATCATCGCGGCGAGCGTCGTGGACTTGCCCGTGCCCGTCGGTCCCGTGACGAGCACGAGTCCCGACGTGAGGCTCGTGAACTGGTGCACGACGCGCGGCAGTCCGAGATCGTTCAGCTGCGGGACGTTGTCGGGGATCACGCGGCAGATCGCCGCGACGCCGCGGCGCTGGCGCAGCACGTTCACGCGGAAGCGTCCGACACCGGCGGCCGCGTACGCGAAGTCGGTGGCGCCACGGCGCTCGAGTTCCTCTTCGTGGTGCGGCGAGAGGATCTCGCGCACGAACGACAGCACTTCGTCCGCGTCGAGGTTGCGGAACTTCACGGGCACGAGTTCGCCGTCGAGGCGCACGAGCGGCGGCAGCCCGACGGTGAAGTGGATGTCCGAGCCGCCCTGCTGGCGGCCGATCTCGAGGAATGCGTCGATTCGGGCCATGGGGCTCAGGCGAGGTGGCGGAGCATCTCGAGCATCGCTCGGGCGCTCTCGGGCCGGTCGTCGGGGAAGCGCGACATGCAGCGCATGACGAGCTCGTCCACCGCCGGCGGGATGCCCGCCACGACGGTCGAGAGCCGCGGGATCTCGGCTTCGAGATGCTGGAACAGCACGTTCACGGCGTTCGCGCCCGCGAACGGCTGCTTGCCCGAAGCGAGCTCGTAGAGCACGGCGCCGAGCGAATACAGGTCGGTGCGCGCGTCCACGTCGTGGCCGGTGATCTGCTCCGGCGAGATGTACTCGGGCGTGCCCACCAGGATGCCGCTCTGCGTGAGGCGCGAGCCCGACTGGTGCCGCACGGACGCGAGCCCGAAGTCCACGATCTTCAGCTCCTCGTCGTCGGAGAGCAGGAGGTTCGCGGGCTTGAGGTCGCGGTGGATGATGCCCACTTCGTGCGCCGCCACGAGTCCTTCGAGCACCTGCTCGGCGATGCGCAGCACGCGGCCGACGCTGAACGGTCCCTCGGCCTTGAGGATCGAGCCGAGATCGCGCGCGGCGAAGTACTCCATCGAGATCGCGTGCGCGCCCTCGAGGTCGAGCAGGTCGTGGATGCGGATCACGTTCCGGTGCGTGATGCGCCGCGAGAGTCGCAGCTCCTGCACGAACCGGCGGATCATGTTCTCGTCGAGCGAGAGCTGCGGGCTCAGCACCTTGAGCACGAGTTCCTCGCGCACGACCACGTCCTCGGCGAGGTAGACGGTGCCGAAGCCGCCGCCGCCGATGCGCTGGAGCACGCGATAGCGGCCGACGAGCATCGTGCCGGGGTCGAGCTTCTGGAAGTTCAGCTGGCGCGGAACCGGCGTGTTGCTCCCGTGCTCGATGCCTTCGACGCGCGGAGGCGTACGGCGGTGCGAGACGTCCTGGCGGACGGTCTCGGCGCCGGTGCCGCGCACCTCGAGCGGACGCGCGGTGCCGAAGTCCACGGCGGCCCCCGAGCGCTGCAGCGTTTCGGCCGCGAGCCGCTTGGCGTCGGCCGGCAGGTCGCGGCGCATGAGCGTGCCGAGGGCGCCGAGCGCCTCGCGGCGCACTTCGGTGTTCTCGGACGTCGCGAGGCGCGCGAGCGGCTCGACGACGCGCTCGTCGCCGATCTGCGCGAGCGCGCGGATGCACGAGGGCAGCGCACGCACGTCGCGGCCGAGCATGCGCAGGAGCGGATCGATCGCCTTCGCCTCGCCGGTCTTCGCGAGCGCGTCGATGGCGCGTTCGCGCACCCACCAGTCCTCGTCCTCGAGCGCGGTGATGAGCGCGTCGGTGGCGCGGCGGTCGGGAACGGTGTTCAGGATCTCGACCGCGGTGCGGCGCACGAACTCGTCGGGATCGCGCACGAGTTCGATCGTCGCGTCGATCACGCGGCTTCCGCCGAGCGTGCCGAGCGCGTCGGCGGCGCGCACGCGCACCCACCAGTCGCTGTCGCGCAGCGCGTCCACGAGATCCTTGATCGCCTCGACCGTCACGACCTGGTTGAGCACTTCGACGGCGCCGCGGCGCACGTACTCCGCGTCGTCCTTGAGGTAGTCGAGCAGGTGCGGCACCGCCGCGGCGTCGCCGAGGGCGATGAGCGCCTCGATGGCCGCGCTCTGCACCTTGATGTCCACGTCGCGCAGCCGGGCGCAGAGCGCCGGCAGGCTGTCGGACGCCTTCATGGTCGCCAGCGCGCGCACGGACTCGAGACGGATGCCCGCGTGGTCGTCGCGCGTGAGGCGGGTGACGGCTTCGATCGTCTGGCCGCCGGGGAAGCGGGCGAGCAGTTTCACCGCGTGCAGTCGCACCCACCACTCGGTGTGCGTCGTCAGGCGCACGGCCTCGGGCACAATGCTCACGTCGGCACGGCGATCGAGCAGGCGGAAGACGCTCGCGCGCCCTTCCTTGCCGAGTCCGGGCAGCGCGCGCAGCAGGCCGATCGGCTGCATGCGGGCCATCTGGGCCTCGAGCACGGTTTCGAGCCGTGAGCGCGCGACACGCGAGTCGCCGTACAGCGCGAGCAGCGGCGTCGCGTCGTAACCGTGTCCGGCGGCGAGCACACGCACCGCGACGTCGGCCACTTCGGCCGACGGCGATTGCAGCGCCTCGACGAACAGGCGCAGCGTGTCGTTGGTGAGCAGCCGTTCGAGCACGGCTTCGGCCCCGGCCGCGGGCGTTCCGTTCGCGATGCCGCCGAGCAGCGAGCGGATCGCATGCGGCCCGAGCGCGACGAGATCCTCGCGCGCGCGCTCGGCACGTCCGGCGTCTCCGCCGTCCGTGTCGTTCAGCCGCCGGGCCGCGAGGCCCGCCTGGAGTCGCCGGAACAAGTTCATGGGCAGGGAAGCCGGAGCGTGGAGTTCCGGCGGGACCTCAGCGGGTGAGAAGCAGGTAGGCGGCGCCGGCGCCGAGCGCCGCGCCCATGAGGAACGCCAGCACGACCGCGGCGCTCGAGGCGGGCGCGGGGGCCACGACACGGGCGGGAACGGTGGTGGAGGCGGAAGTCACGGGCGGCGGAGTCGGGTTGGCTTCGCGATCGCGAGCGGCGTCGAAGAGCGAGCCGAGTTCGCTGCGCGACAGCACGACCGTGTTGCCCGGCGTCGGCGGCGCGGACGTCGGCTGGTCGCTCGCACTGCGTCGGTCGTGTTCGTACCCGACCCACAGCGTGTACTTGCCGAAGCGCACGACGTCGTTGTTGCGCACCGTGGCCGCGTTGACCATCTGGTCGTTGAGGAACGTTCCGTTGGCGCTGCCCAGGTCGGTGACCTGGTACTCGCCGCTGGGCGTGCGCTCGAGACGGAAGTGGTCACGCGAGACGCCGGGATTGTCCACGAAGATGTCGGCTTCGGGGTCGCGTCCGACGCACACGACGGGCTTGTCGAACGTGTAGTTGCGCACGGGACGCCCCATCAGCGAGAGGCGGAGCTTGAGCACGGTCGAATCAGGCATGGTTCGTAGTCCTCCGGACCTTGGCGCACGCACGGCCCACTGGCCGCGCACGAGCGTCGGGTTCCCTCCACGGTTGGCTTCTTCGGAACCGGTATCGGCCGCGAACTGCCCGTCACTTGAGTGCGAACCGCGCGCGGCCCGGAGTTCCGGTGGGCGGCATCCGGACCGAGAGGGCGGTTCGACCTGCGAACCCCTTCGCGCTGCGCTCACTCCGGCCGGACATTTCGTCCGGCTGGGTAAGTCCTGTGACAACTCCTTGCGGAGGGCACTCCGGCGGGCCGAGGTCCTCCCGAGACTGGGCGCTACGCTCGGGATGCGCCTGGCCGCGCCGCCGTCGAGCATCGCCACGCGAACAACTTCTTTCTCGCCGGCCCGGGCCCCATACCGGCGCTCACGTCGAGAGGGCAGGACACATGCGTTGGTTCGTGAATCTACCGATGCGCGGCAAACTGATGACGGGCTTCGGTGTCGTCTCCGCGCTTGCGGCCGTGATGTGCGTGACGGGAGTCCTTGCGCTCGGCGCGCTCCAGAAGCACACCGACGCGGTGTTCGAGCGTCACGCGATCGGGCTCGCGTTCCTCAAGGAGGGGGCGTGCCAGGCCCTCGCGGCCTCCGACGCCGTCCGCGCCGCCGTGCTCGCGTCCGACGCGGGGGTGGTGGGCAAGCTCGCCTCCGAGTTCGGGGAACACGACAAGGAGTCCCGGGAGTGCTTCGACGAGTACATCTCGCGCATCAAGCAGAAGAAGAACAAGGAGAAGGCCGCGCAGCTGCTCACCTTCTACGAGGACGCCTTCGGTCACTGGAAGCAGGCGCTCGACCTCGCGCGGGAGAACCGGGATGCCGACGCCGTGGCCGCGCTCGCGGAAGCGGACGAAGCGTTCGATTCCTACGAGAAGCTCCGCGTCGAGTTGAACGAGGAAAAGACGGACAACCTGCGCAAGGCGGGCGTCGAAGCGACCACGCTCGCGAACGCGGGCCGGATGAAGCTCGTGGGAGCCGGCGTCCTGATCGTGGCGCTCTCGATGATGTTCGGCATCGTGATATCGGGCATGGTGACCGGCCCGATCTCCCACATGCTTCGAGGGGTCGAACGGGCCGCCAAGGGCGACCTCTCGGTCCGGCTTCGGATCCAGCAGCAGGACGAGATCGGCCACGTGGCCCTCGCCTTCGACGGGATGCTCGAGCAGTTCGACACGCAGATCGCCGCGGTGCGTTCGGCGGCGGAGCACACGTCGGAAGCCGCCCGTGAGCTGTCCGCGGGCAGCGCGGCGCTGAGCGAAGGCGCTCAGACGCAGGCGTCGGCGCTCGAGGAGACGGCCGCTTCGCTCACGCAGATGAGCGAGAGCGTGCGCGGGAACTCCGAGCACGCCGCGCAGGCCGACGAGCGGGCGTCCGCGACGCGTTCGGGCGCGGAAAGCGGCGGCGAGACCGTGCGCCGCGCCGTGGACTCGATGCAGCGGCTGTCCGAGGCGTCGCGCCGCATCTCCGAGATCAGCGTGACGATCGACGAGATCGCGTTCCAGACGAACCTGCTCGCGCTGAACGCGTCGGTCGAGGCCGCGCGCGCGGGCGAACAGGGCCGCGGCTTCGCGGTCGTGGCCGCCGAAGTGCGCACGCTCGCGCTGCGTTCGGCGAACGCCTCGCACGAGATCAAGGACCTCATTTCGAACTCCGTCGATCGCGTCGAGGACAGCACGCGGCTCGTGAACCTGGCCGGCGACACGCTGCAGCACATCGTCGGCGACGTGCGGGCGGTGGCGACGCTCGCGGGCGAGATCAGCGCCGCGACGCGCGAGCAGTCGCAGGGCATCGAGCAGGTGCACAAGGCCGTCGAGCAGATGGACCGCGTGACGCAGAGCTACGCGGCCCAGGCCGAGGAGCTGACGTCGACGGCGCAGAACCTTTCCCAGCAGGCGGAGGCGCTGCAGCAGCAGGTCGCGCACTTCCAGCTGAGCGCCTGATCCCGAATCGCAATCCGTGACGAGAAGCCGCCGGGTGCCTTTCGCCCGGCGGCTTCTTCACGCCCGGCGAGGGCGAGGCGGCGCGCCGGGCGGAGTCGCCCCGGACGACGAAGCGGGCGGTCCCCGGAAAAGGGACCGCCCGCTTCAAGTGCGTCGGGGAGACCGAAGGCTATTCCTCGGTGGTCTCGCGGTGCAGCACTTCCTCGATCTTCACCTTCAGGATTTCCGGCGTGAACGGCTTCACGATGTAGCCGTTGATCCCCGCGTTCGCCGCCTCGACCACGTCTTCCTCTTCGCGCGCAGGCTGCGCACCAGCTCGACGCCGGCCATGCCCGGCATGTTCCAGTCGGTGAGCACCACATCCACGGACGAGTCGCACAGGTTCAACGCGGCCTTCCCGTCACCGGCCTCGATGATCTCCTTGAAGCCGATCATGCGGAGGCTGTTGACCAGAATGCGGCGGGTGATGGCGGAGTCGTCGACGACGAGGCACTTCATGGGTGTGATCCTATGGTCGGGAAGCGATGGCTCAGAGTTCGGCCGCGATCCGCTTCAGCACAGCGTCTTGGACTTCGGGGCGGTCGTAGTGGCCGTCGCTCATGCGCTCCAGGATCTGCGACAACCGCTGCGGATCCAGGGCGCCGGTGTCTTCACGGCCCGGCGCATCGGACGCCTGGAGCTGGCGTGCCTGCGCGGAGATCTGTACGGCGTCGCGCTGCGGCGCGGCGGCCGGCGCGCTTGCCTGGCCGGAATCG
Source organism: Candidatus Eiseniibacteriota bacterium (assembly GCA_016710095.1). Taxonomy (GTDB): domain Bacteria; phylum Eisenbacteria; class RBG-16-71-46; order RBG-16-71-46; family RBG-16-71-46; genus CAIXRL01. The sequence continues at coordinate 212,079 of JADJLL010000002.1, forward strand.
GCGGGGCGGGGCGACGAGCCCGGCACGGCAGGCGTGTTCGCGCGGCTCAGCGGAGTGCGCGACGTCTGACCGGACTGTGGCGGACGAATGTTCATGTTCCCCTCGATGCAGTCGAACGGTACGTGGATGCGTCAGCGAGATGCGGACGCTTCCGGCGCCCCGGGGCCATCCGGGCCCACTGCCTTCGGGAGGCATTATCGGTCAGATCCCTGTCCGACTTGAGCAACGCTGTTGCATTTCGCAGGGGGGCTCTCAGGCCGCCCGCGCGGTGGTCTCCGACAACCCCACCGGTGTCGAGAGGCCGGCGGCGATCTGCCGGTTGATCTCGATCAGGGCTCGCAGGCCCTCCGACGTGGGCTTCGACATCACTTCGAACGTGCGGCGGTCCACGAAGGCGCTCAACCGGAGGAGATTGGAGCGAAGGGCCGCCGGGAGGTGGCAGTCCTCCGCCATCCATTCGCCCTGGAAGAACGTCCAGAGCCGCTGGTTGTACCGCAGTGCCTCGTCGAGCCGGCGGTCGCGATCGGGAGTGTCCCAGTCCTGGCGGCACTGCTCGAGCTGCCGGGCAGCCTTGTAGAGGGCTGCCGCTTCCAGTTCGCGGCCCGAAGGCGCGGCCTTCGTTCCGGACTCGTATGCGCGTCGTGCACTAGCGAACATTCGAGAGCAGTTCCTTTTCGAAGGAGAGTAGCTGCTTGCCGTGCTTCAGCGCCTGGTAGTACTGGCCCGCTCCGACGCATTCCTCGATCGGCTCGATCCAGCGCCGAGAACTCGGGCTGGCGTCGCACGTCTTCCACGAGCCCTCGATACGTCTGCTCGTGTGCGGCGCGTCTTTGCGGATCCACGTACATCAGCTGGATGGCGAGCACGATCCGTTCGCACGGCGTACGCACCATCGACGGACTGAGAATGTCCGACCCTCGAAGCACGGGCACTTCCGTCTCCACGAATAGTTCGGCACGATGCTTCCCGTTCGTGAGGACGGCTCCACCGAGAATCGCTCTCTCGTTGGGTTTGAGTGTGAGCCGCAGTGCCATGAGTGGGCTGCTTTCTGGTCGTCTTGACCGTTCTGGTCCGGCCGCGGTCCCTTGCGGCCGGCGGGTACCGGTGAGTCGGAAAACCGTGGTTTCCCGCTCACCGGCCCGCACTTCACGGACTTCAGTGGGTTCCGTGGCGAGGACGTTTCCGTCTACGCCGCGGTGTTACCCGCCTCACTTAGAAAAGTCGCATGACCGACTGCTGCGCCTGCGACGACAGCTGGAGGGCGACGATGCCGAGCTGCTGACGCGTCTGCAGCGCGAGCATGTTGGCGCCTTCCTCGTTCGAATCCGCCGCGGTCAGCGCGTCGGCGCCGCTCGTCAGCGTGTTGATCATCTGCGTGGTGAACTCCTGACGAGTCGTCACGACGCCGTTGTTCGAAGCCAGGGTCTTGGCGTTCGAGCGCAGGGTCGAGAGCGCGTCGTCGAGGTCGGTCACGGCCGCGTCGATGTTCGCATCCGTCGCCCAGTTGCCGGCGGCGGCGCCGATCGACAGACCGGTGGTCGAAGCGTCGAAGCCCGACACCGTCAGCGTCGACGAGGAGTCTTCGTTGAACTCGACCGTCAGCGAACCGCTGTCCAGGAAGTTCGTGCCCTTGTAGCCGGCGTCGGCCGCGAGCTCGTCGATCTGGGTGCGGAGCGAGTCGAACTGGTCCGACAGCGTCGAGCGGTCGGCGGTCGAAGCGGAGCGGCCGGACGCCGCGAGACCCTTGGCCTGCTCGATGAGCTTGGTGATGCCCTCGATGCCCTGAAGGGCGGCCTTGACGGTCTGGATCGCTTCGCCCATCGCGTCCTTCTTCGCGGCGAGGTCACTCGCACGGTTGCGATGGTTCTGCGCGGCGAAGAATGCCGACGGATCGTCGACTGCGCTGTTGACGCGCTTGCCGGTGGCGAGTCGTTCCGTGGTACGAGCCTGGAGGCCGGTCACGTTCTGGAGCGACACGAGGTTGTTGCGCATTCCGCCGGCGAGGGTGACGTCGTTGATGGCCATGAGTCTCGAATCCCTTTCTCGGGATCTTGAAGTTCTAGACCTGGCTTCTGCCCGGCCGCCGGCACCATGCCGACAGTGCTAGCGTCGGTGGACTTCCACGAAACTTGAGGGGTGAATCGTCGCTCGGATGTGCGTTTGGTCCGCGATTCACGCGGGCGAAACGCACTTCGCGCGATTGCGATCCGCAGTGGGTTCGCGGGCGGGAAACGCACCCCCACAAACGCCGACGGCGGGTCTCGAAGTGGCCTTCGAGCCCGCCGGCGGTGCCCTTCCCTGGGCCGGGTTCGCCGACGCATCCTGCGCCTCGCGATCCGGTTCCTGTCACTGCTTATCGAGACCTGCGAGTCCGTTCTAGAAGAGCCGCATGACGCTCTGCTGCGCCTGCGAGGACAGCTGCAGCGCGACGATACCGAGCTGCTGACGCGTCTGCAGCGCCAGCATGTTCGCGCCTTCTTCGTTCGTGTCGGCCGCGGTGAGTACGTCCGCGCCCGTCGTCAGGGTGTTGATCAGCTGCGTCGTGAACTCCTGGCGGGCCGTGACGACGCCGTTGTTCGAGGCGAGCGTCTTGGCGTTCGCGCGCAGGGTCGAGAGCGCGTCGTCGAGGTCCGTGACCGCGGCGTCGATGTCGGAGTCGGCGATCCAGCTGTTCGTCGAAGCGCCGATCGCGAGACCGGTCGTCGAGGCGTCGAAGCCGCTCACCGTCAGGCTCGAGCTGCCGTCTTCGTTGAAGTCCACCGTCAGGCTGTCGCTGGCGAGGAAGTTCGTGCCCTTGTAGCTGCCGTCGGCGGCCATCTCGTCGATCTGCGTGCGCAGCGCGTCGAACTGGTCGGACAGCGAGGCACGGTCGGCGGCGTTGGCCGAACGGGCGGAGGCGGCGAGACCCTTCGCCTGCTCGATCAGCTTCGTGATGCCCTCGATGCCCTGGAGGGCGGCCTTCACGGTCTGGATCGCTTCGCCCATCTGGTCCTTGCGGGCGGCGAGGTCGTTCGCGCGGTTGCGGTGGTTCTGCGCGGCGAAGTAGGCGGACGGATCGTCCACAGCGGAGTTGACACGCTTGCCGGTGGCAAGACGTTCGGTCGTCCGCGCCTGCATGGCAGAAACCATCTGCAGGGAGACGAGGTTGTTCCGCATTCCACCCGCGAGGGTGATGTCATTGATCGCCATGGCGATTTCCCCTTTCTAGGGTCTTGAAGAACCGACATCCGGCGTTCTACCGGGCTGCCTGTGTGACCAACGGGGAGTAGCTTCGTGCGCCGGGAAGAAAGCTTGAGGGCCCGCTCGAAGATTTCGAACGGGCCCTCGCAAGTGACGGAAAAACGTCAGCGCAGGTAGTCGTTCAGCGTGCTCTGCAGCACGCGCGAGACGACGGCGTACGCGCGTTCGAGCGCCGCCTGTTCCGCCTGCGCCTTGATGATGGCCTCGGCCGGATCCACGTCGCGCAGCGTGTCGCGGCGGTCGAGCAGGGCCGCGCTCTGCTTGGCGAGGGCGGAGCTCGTGTCGGCGATTTCCTTCAGGCGCGCGCCGGTTTCGGACTGCAGCTGCATCACCTGCTGCGTCGCGTCCTCGAGGTCGCCGATCGAGGCCGACACCTGATCGGGCGTGCCTGTCTGCAGCTGCTGGATCAGGTTGTCGATCGCGGCGATCGCGTCGGTGAACAACGGCTGGCCCGAGTGATTGAGCGCCACGGTGACGCCGTCGTTGATCGCCAGCTCACGCGTGTTCGCGTCTCCCACGTACGTGCCGTCCGCCTGGAACGGAGCGGTCGTGCTGAGGTCGCCGCCGAAGATGTACTCGTTGCCGACCCGCGTGTTGCCGAGCGACACCAGCTCTTCCTTCAGCTGGCGCACGCTCGAGAGCGTGGCGAGCCGGCCGGGATCCCCGATGTTGGCCGAGGTGGTGGACATGGCGAGCGTCTTCGCGCGCTGCAGCACGTCGCGGACGGTCGAGAGCGCCACGTCTTCCGTGGTCAGCTTCGTCGTCGCGAAGGTGCCGTTGCGGCGGAACTGGTCGATGTCGCGGACCTGGGACTCCATGCGCATGATCTGCGCGGCGTCCACGGGATCATCGGAGATGGTCCGTACGCGACGTCCGGTCGAGGCTTCGGCCGCGGCCCGGGCGATGGATGTCATCCGGCCGCGAAGGCCGGAAGCCAGATTCTTCTGAAGCATCAAGGTCGAGATCCGCATGTGCCCCCTCGTGGTATGCGGTGGTCCTGCCCCCGGAGTATCGGCTACAGTCCGCAACGTCTTGAGCCATGCCTCGCGGACACGGAGGTTTCGCGTCAGGCCCGGCTCGCGATCGCGGCGGAAAGAGTCCTGAACCCCTCCAGGCTCCCTGCCGACAACGCGAGGGTCATGTCCAACATCCTTTGCATCGACGACGAACCGTCCGTCGGCGTGGTGCTCGAGCACCACCTCACGGAAATCGGGCACCATCCGGTGCTGGCGACGAGCGTGGACGAGGGGTTGAAGGCCGTCCGCGAACAGCCGTTCGACCTCATCATTTCCGACTACCGCATGCCGAACGCCACGGGGCTCGATCTGCTCGAGCTGCTGCGGGCGCAGGGCTACGAGATCCCGGTCATCATCATGACGGGCTACTCGAGCATCGAGCACGCGGTCATGTCGATCCGTCACGGCGCGGTGGACTACCTCACCAAACCGCTGCGGCAAGAGGCCTTGCGCATCGCGGTCAACAACGCGATCGAGGTCGCCCGGCTCCGCCGTGAGAACGAAGCCTACCGCCGCGAGATCACCTCGCTGCGCGGCCAGCGCACGATCGTCGGCGAGTCCGCGGCCCTGCGCGACGTCATGGAGACCATCGCGATGGTCGCCCCGACCCGCGCGACCGTTCTGCTCGAGGGCGAGTCCGGCACGGGCAAGGAACTCTTCGCCCGGGCGCTGCACGAGCAGAGCCCGCGCAAGGACGAGCCTTTCGTGACCGTCAATTGCGCGGCGCTGCCCGAAGGGCTCGTCGAAAGCACGCTGTTCGGGCACGAGCGCGGCGCCTTCACCGGCGCGACGCAGCGCCAGGCCGGCGCCTTCGAACGCGCCCACCGCGGCACGCTGCTGCTCGACGAAATCTCCGAAATGCGGCTCGACCTGCAGGCCAAGCTGCTGCGGGCGATCCAGGAACAGGAGTTCGAGCGCGTCGGCGGCAGCCAGCCGGTGCGCGTGGACGTGCGGATCGTGGCCACGACCAACCGCGACCTGCTCGCGGAAGTCGAAGCCGGCCGGTTCCGGCGCGACCTTTATTACCGTCTCGCGGTCGTGCCGGTGAAGACGCCTTCGCTGCGCGACCGTCACGGCGACCTGCCGCGACTGGTCGAGCACTTCGTCGCCGTCACCGCGAGCGAACTCGGCGTGAAGTCGCCGGTCGTCCGCGCGGACGCGCTCGCGGTGCTCGAGCGGCGCCCGTGGCCGGCAATATCCGCGAACTCGCCAACGCGGTCGAGCGCGCGGTGCTGCTCAGCCGCGGCAATCCGCTCGGTCCGGAGGCCTTCGGCGCTCCGGTCTCCGCGACGGCCGTTCTGCCTGCCGCCACCGCTGCGGCGGCGGCCGCCACGGCGGGGGCGCTTTCGGCGCCCGCGGCGAACGCGGGAGAGGGCGCGGGCGAGCTGCCGCTCAACCTCCACGACCTCGAACGCATCGCGATCCAGCGCGCGCTCGCCGCGACCGGCGGGCACCGCACGCGCGCGGCCGACCTGCTCGGCATCAGCGAGCGCACGCTGCGCAACAAGCTCAACGGACCGCCCGAAGCCGCCGCCTGACGCTTCGCAGCGATCCCGAGAAACACCCGCCGCGCCCGGTGGCTCACGCCGCCGGGCGCGGCACTTTCTTCCGGACGGAAGTGCCGCGTGACGCCCCCGCGGACCGCTTCGAACTCTCCTGAAGCGCGCATTCCCGCCCTCGCCGCGAGAAAACTTCCGCGCGCGAAGCGCCGTGTTCGCCGTCATTTCACGGCGCGTCGCGCACGCCGAGCGGGCGCCGAAACGTGAACGGCCCGTCGCTTGCAGTGACCGGGTCGGACCAGTGCCTTCTGAGGGGGAAGAGCGATGATCCGTTCACTGTTCGGAAATGGAAGCGTGACCTCGATGCTGCGGGGAGGGCTCGAAGAGACCTCCGCGACGCACCGTGCGATCGCACAGCGTGTGGCGAACGTGCTCGGCACCAGTACGAGCACCGACTTCGCCAGCGCTCTGCAGGCGCGTACCGCCCAGGGCAAGCTCGATGCCGCGGATCTCGAACGCGACATGGCCTCGCTCGCGGACACGCAGCTGCGTTACGAAGCGGACGCCAAACTGCTGCAGGCGGCGTATCAGCGCCTGCGCACCGCGATGAGGGGCTGATGGCGAGTCCGGTCTCGCGGTTCCCGCAGTGGCCGCGGCCCGTGCGGCAGCTCATGCCCGGTCTGGGCACGAGCGCCGACGGCATGTCGGTCCAGCAGCGCTTCATGGAGGTGATCGCGCGCAATCTCGCGAACGCCGAAGTGACGCGCACGCCCGAAGGCGGCGCCTACAAGCGCGAAGTCGCGCAGATGGCGACGGACCCGGCGACGGGGCAGCCCACGCTGCAGGTCGCGCAGGACCCGAACCGCGGCCGCATGGTCTACGACCCCGCGCACCCGGACGCGAACGCGCAGGGCTTCGTCGAGTACCCGAACGTCGACGTCAACACCGAACTCGTGGATCTCATGATCGTGCGCCGCGTGCACGAGGCCAACGTCACCGTGTTCCAGGCCGCCAAGGCGATGATGCGCCGGGCGCTGGACATCTAGTGCGAAAGGAATCGAACAGATGAGCATCCAGGGCCCGTCTTCCTCTCCGTTCCGCCTGCCCGGTGGCGCCTACCCGGCGCGCCCGGCGGCGCCGGCCGCCGGCTCGCGCGCCGCGAAGGACGCGGAAGCCACCGCGGCGAGTCCCGCCGCGAACTCGGCCGCCGCGGCTTCGGAGCCGACGCTCTGGGACCTGCTCACCGCCGAGGAGCGCGACTTCTTCCAGCAGGCCGCCGCGCTCGGCTCGATCACTTACCGCCCGTCGCGTGCCGCGGCGGCGATCCCGGCCGCGCCCACGGGGCAGCGGCTCGACGTGAGGGGCTGAGCCATGGCGATCGACGGAATCGGCCGCGGTCTTCCGGGCGGTGTGGGTGCCGCCTTCTCGGGTTCTCTCGAGCGTCCCGAAATGCCGGGCGCGGTGAGCAGCCCGGGCGGCTCTTTCGCCGACGTCTTCCGCAAGTCCATCAACGACACCTCCGGCATGCAGGACAACGCCAAGGACATGATCCAGGCGTTCCTGCGCGGTGAGCCGGTGGAGCTGCACCAGGTCATGGCGGCGAGTGAAGAAGCCGCCATCTCGCTCGAACTCCTCGTCGAGGTGCGCAACAAGCTCACCGAGGCGTATCGCACCGTGATGAACATCCAGTAACCACCAGGACCCCATGGCCGACTCCGCGCTTCCCATCGTCGACACCGTCCGAGGCGTGGACAGCTCCCGCCGCTTCCTCGTGGCGGGCCTGCTCGTCGCGCTCATTGTAGGCATCGGCTTCGTGGGCCGTTGGGCCTCGACGCCGACCTACGTGACGCTCTTCCACGACATGGATCTCAAGGAGTCGGGTGAGGTCGGCGACGCGCTCGCCAAGGCGAACATCGCGTACAAGCTCGGCGCGAGCGGCACCGAAGTGCAGGTGCCGACCGCCGAAGTGGCGCGCGCCCGCGTCGCGCTCGCGAAGTCCGGACTGCCGGCGAACGGCCGCCCGGGCCTCGAGCTGTTCGACAAGCCGTCCTGGGGCATGACCGACTTCACGCAGCGCGTGACGTACCAGCGCGCGCTCGAAGGCGAACTCTCGCGCACGATCGGCCAGCTGCAGGGCGTCGAGCGGGCCGAGGTGCACCTGCTGCTGCCGAACGTCAGCTCGGTCCGCCGCCAGGACCGACAGACCGGCGCGTCCGTCGTGCTCACGCTCAAGGGCGGCACGCCGCTGGCGCCCGAAGCCGTGCAGGGCATCACGTACGTCGTCAGCAACTCGGTCGAGGGACTGTCCGCGGACAACGTCGCCGTGATGGACAACGCCGGGCCGCGTGCTGTCGCTGCCCAGCTCGGGCGCGGGCGGCGCGGCCCTGACCGGCCGCCAGCTCGAAGTGCTCGCGGCATCGAGGGCAACGTCGTCGGCAAGATCCAGGACCTGGTCGGCACCGTCGTCGGCGTCGGCCGCGTCCGCGCGCAGGTCACCGCGCAGGTCAGCTTCGATCAGGTGGACGCGACGACCGAGACGTTCAATCCCGACGGTCAGGTGCTGCAGACCGAGCAGCGCAGCGAAGGCGGTCCCGCCGACGCCGGCACGCCGCAGACCATCGTGAGCAACCAGTACCAGAACTCGCGCCGGCTCGAGAAGAGCACGAGCCTCGCCGGCCGCCTCACGCGCATGACGGTCGCCGTGCTGGTGGACGAGAAGTCGATGCGCGCGGGCGAGAAGGAAAAGCAGCTCGCGGACATCGAAGCCATGGTGCGCAACGCGGTCGGCGTGGACAGCACGCGTGGCGACCGCCTCACCGTGCTCGCGGTGCCGTTCGAACCCGTGCAGGTCGAAGCGGGCGACAAGGCCGCCAAGCCGAAGATCGATCCCGTCGCGGTCGCCGAACGCGTGAGCCATCCGCTCGTCGGC
>JADJLL010000003.1 GCA_016710095.1 Candidatus Eiseniibacteriota bacterium
GATCACGCCCGCGACGGTCGGCGGCATCGCGCCGAACGTGTTCAGCAGCGTGGACACGTCGAGCCCCTCGGCGTACTCGAGCACGAGGAACGGCGCGTCGCCGTCGCGCTGCAGGTCCACCACGCCGGCGATGCACTCGTGCTTCAACCGGCCCGCGTTGCGCGCTTCGGTCTCGAACCGAGCGACGCGGTCGGCGTCGGCAGCGGCTTCCGGGTTGAGCACGCGCAGCACCACGCGCTGTCCGCGCATGACGGTGTGCGCCGCCAGATACGACGTCGCGATCTGGCCGCGGAAGATGACGCTTTCGACGGTGTACGAGCCCAGGGTGGTCGGGTCAGCCATGGTTTCCGTTCCGCTGCAGGGGGATTCTTACTGCGGGAAGACGATTTCGACGCGCGCGGTACCGCCGGCGCGCACTTCGGCGTCCGTGACTTCCGAGGTGCGCCGCGTCTTGGGATTGAACGCGCGGATCTTGTGCGGGCCCGGCGCGAGACCGCGCACGACGCACGGCGCGACGCGCGGATACTGCGCGCCGTCGATGTAGAGCCGCGCCGACTCGGCGCCGTTCAGCACGACGTCGAGGTCGCCGACCTTGTCGAAGCCGGGCAGCAGCGCGACGAGTTCCTTGGAGGGCGCGTCGCCCACGTTGAACGTCATGGTGACGCCGCGTCCACGCGAGTCCTCGACGTGCGCGCTGTGCGAGCCGGGCGTGAGGTCGCGCAACGTGACGCTGCCGACGTCCTGCGAGTGCAGCTGTCCGTCCACCTGGAACATCGCCGGCTGGAACGGACGCGTGACGATGATCACTTCCGTCTTCATCGTCGCGGCGGCCGGTGTGGGCGTCGCGGCCACGACCGGCGGCGTCACCGCCGACGGCACGGGCGTGGTCTTGCCGAACGGCTTGCTCGCCGGCGGCTTCGCGCTGGCGGCCGTCGGCGCCGAGGGCGTCGAAGGCTTGGCCGCCGTGGGCTTGGCGGGCGCGGCTTCCGCCGGAGCAGCCGGGTCGGCCTGCGACTCCGGCGCCGCGGCGACGTCTTCGTCCTGCGATCCGGCGTCGCTCGACGGCGGCTCCGAGGAAGGCGGAGCCTGCTCGCCCGCCACGCCGGAATCGGCGGACGGCGCGGAGTCCGAAGGCTTGCCGACCTGCTTGAGCACCTGCGTCGCGATCACGGCGACGAGCGCCACGAGCACGACGAGCGCGAGGACCAGCTTGGGCAGCATCGGCGAGCCGCCGACGGCCTTGGAATCGCTCTTCGCAGCCGCCGGCGCCGCTGGCGCCGAAGTCGCCTCGGGCTCGAGCACGAGCGTCGTCGTCGCCGCGGCCTCGGCGTCGTGATGTGCGCCGCCGGAAGAACCGGGAATCCGCGCGATGACGACCGTGATGTTGTCCGGCCCACCGCGTTCGTTGGCGAGGTCGATGAGCGACTGGCAGGCCTCGTCCGGCTCCTGGTCGCTCGTCAGCATGGCGATTTCGCTGTCGGACACCTGGCCGTGCAGGCCGTCGCTGCAGAGGACGATGCGGTCCCCCGCGCGCAGCGGCTCGTCGATCGGGCCCGCGTCCACCTGCACGTCGGCGAGCGCGCCGACGCTGCGGGTGACCACGTTGCGGCGCGGATCGTGCTTGGCTTCCTCCTCGGTCAGGTGGCCGCGCTCGACCAGCTCGGCGACCAGCGAATGGTCGCTCGTGAGCCGGTGCGTTTCGCCGTCGCGCACGAGGTAGGCGCGCGAATCGCCGACGTGACCGATCCAGACCTTGTTGCCGCGAACGACGACCGCGGTGCAGGTGGTGCCCATGCCGCGCTGGTCGTGGTTGGCGACGGACTGCGAGTGGACGCGCGAGTTGGCGGTTTCGATCGCGACTCGCAGCGCGTGCGCGGGATCGCCGCCCGTGTCGGCGCGGTAGGTCTCGATCACCGTGTCGGCGGCCAGCCGGCTCGCCACTTCACCCGCATTGGCGCCGCCCATGCCGTCGGCGACCACGAGCAGCGCGCCACGGCGCGCGAACTCGGCGGGCTCTTCGCTGACCCACACCGCGTGCGAGTCTTCGTTGCCGGAGCGCTTGCGCCCGACGTCGGTCAGCGTGGCCAGCTGCAATCCTTCGGCCTCGATCTTGATCATCACGGGATTCTCGGGGGCCTCCACGTCCTGTGAGCGCACACGTCGCCGGGCGGGCGATGCCGAGTCGGATGCCAGTCCTTGCATGCCCAGTCGAGGCCGACAATCTGATTCGTCGGGCGGAGTTAGGCAAGCAGGAAAGCTCGGGGGCCGCCCGCGGGTGAGCGGGGCGCGAGTTACTCGAACCAGCGCCCCACCGGCCCCCGGTTCACGTTCCATGCGTACGCGGTCGAGCGTTCGCCACTCTCACTCACCGAAACCCACGAGCTGCGCGCCGAGACCACGACGTCCACCCAGCCGTTGGCGTCGTGAAATCGCAGGCCGTACAGCTCACTCATGTCGACGCCCGCGGTCCCGACGTGCGACCAGGACTTCTCATGGCCGAACGCGCTCCGCAGCCGTCGCTGCCATGCGGCATCGCGCGTCAGCTCCGCCACGATGCGCGCGCCGCCGATCGCGTTCGACGTGTCGGTGGGCGCGTCGGGCATGCGCGTGAGCCGGAACGCGCGCACGACGTCCGCGCGGGCCAGGCGACGGCGAAGCTCGGCGGACGGGCGCTCGGCGCCGCGAAAGGCGTCGCCCGGATTGCCGAGCGGCTCGGGCACGAGAACGGCGTCGAGTCGCGTCGTGCCGTGCTCCGAGAACGTGAGTAGCGTGTCGAGCGGGCGGAACGTGGCCTGCATGACCTTCACGCGCCAGGTGCCCGCCGGGATCCCGATCACGCGAAAGCGCCCGGTGTCGTCGCTCATCGTGCCGAGCTTCGGGCCCAAGACGAGCACGTTCGCGAAGCCGAGCGGCTGAACCTCGCCCCGCACGCTGCGCCACGCGAGCATCCCCTCGAGCGCGGCCGTGCCGGGAACCGGCCGGTCCGAGGCGCGGGCGTTCTGGGCGATCAGCAGGGCGGCGGCGAATGCGCACGCCGCGAGCACCAGTCTGGGGAGCGTTCTCATGACTCGACCTTTCGTGCCCGGGGGCCGAATCATGCGCGCTTTGGTTTGATCCCCGCCACGACTTTCTTCGCGAGCGCCGTCAACGCGAGCTCGCGGCTCGCCGGATCGGTCCATCGCAGCGCGGCGCGGCGGGGCGCGGTCACGGCGCCGTGCGCCTCCCAGACTTCCACTTCGATCGCACGGTGCGTGATCGTGTGCTTCACGCGCCGCCCGCTGTCGGCGAGGCGCGCCTTCACGCCGAGCGCACGCAGCGCGTCACGCAGCGCGGTGCCGGCATCGGCGTCCGGCTCGAGATCCACGCCCGGCATCTCCCACATTCCGTCGAGCAGCGCGCCTTCGCGCCGCGCGACGAGCACGTCGCCGCCGCGCCGCAGCAGCGCGACCGCGCGGCGCAGCTTCACCACTTCGCGGCGCGAGGCGACCGGGGGAAACGCCTCGGGCGTGCCGGCCGCGTGCGCTTTGCAATGCGCGCGCACGGGACACTCGGGGCAGCGCGGCGCGCGCGGCGTGCACACGGTCGCGCCGAGTTCCATGAGCGCCTGGTTCCAGTCACCGCTCGCGGCCGCGCCCCCGGCGGGCGGAAGCATCGCCTCGGCCATGCTCCACAGCCGCTTCGCGTCCGCGGGACGCTTCGCTTGCAGCGGACTCGCGGTCCAGCGCGCGAACACGCGGCCGACGTTGCCATCAAGAACGGGCAGGCGCGCCCCGACACTGATGGAGAGCACGGCCCCCACCGTGTACCGCCCCACGCCCGGCAGCGACGCGAACGCCGCGGCGGTGGTCGGCACGCGGCCGCCGTGCTCGCGCGCGACGACGCGCGCGGCTTCGTGCAGGAACCGCGCGCGGCGGTAGTAGCCGAGTCCCGCCCACGCGGCGAGCACGTCGTCGAGCGGCGCGTCGGCGAGCGTGACGACGTCGGGGAATCGCTTCACGAAACGTTCGTAGTACGGTGTCGCGGTCGCGACCTGCGTCTGCTGCAGCATCACCTCGGAGACCCAGATGCGGTACGGGTCACGGGTGCGGCGCCAGGGCATGTCGCGGCGGAACCGGTGGTACCAGTCGAGCAGCTTGCGGCGCAGTTGGGCCACGGAGCCGGCTGGTACCGGAAGCGCCGAAACTTTCACGGAGTGTCTAGCGGCCATGCACGACCCCGCGGTGATCCGCGCGCAGTTCGCCGAACTGGTCGGACGCGACGACGAGCGCATCGAGCTCGCGCGTGCGGCGCTGCTCGTGGCCGCCGAGCGCGACGAAATGCTCGACGTGGACGCGAGCATGGCGACGCTCGACGCGTGGGCGGCGACGCTCGCCGAACGCGTGAGCGCGGACGCGACGAGCCTGCAGCGCCTCGCGGCGCTCCGGCAGTTCATGTTCGAGGAACTGGGCTTTCGCGGCGACGTGCACGACTACTACAGCCCCGAGAACTCGCTGCTCCACTCGGTCATGGACCGCCGGCTCGGCATTCCGCTCACGCTCGGCATCGTGTTCATGGAACTCGGCTGGCGCATCGGCATGCAGTTCGAGGGCGTCGGCTTTCCCGGGCACTTCCTCGTGCGGCTCGCCGGCGAGGAGTCCGACCTGCTGCTCGATCCGTTCGATCACGGCAGCTCGGTGGCCGAGGACGATTGCCGCCGCATGATCGCGGCGTCGTCGCAGGGAGCGCTGCACTACGAGCCCGAGATGGCGCGATCCATCGGGAAGCGCGACATGGTCGCGCGGCTGCTGCTCAACCTGAAGGTCGCGCGGCTGCGCGAGAAGGACCTTCCGGGCGCGCTGCTCGCGGTGGACCAGCTGCTGCTGGTGTTCCCGGACTCGCCGCCCGAACTGCGCGACCGCGGGCTGCTGCTCTACCAGCTCGACCGCTATCGCGCGTCGTTCGCGTCGCTCGAGGACTACCTGCGCGTGCGGCCCGACGCGGCGGACCGCGCCGCGATCGAACGCCACATGCTCACGCTGCGGATGATGCTCGCCGCGCACTGACGAGCGGACCGGTCAGCCGCGCGGCTTGATGAGCGCCGCGTCCTTCATGTTCGGCGTCTTGGTCTGCGAACCCGTCCAGGCGCACGACATGACCACACCGCAGCGCGGGCACTCGAATCGGGTCGCCGCGCCTTCTTCGGCGGTGGGCATCCAGCGGTCCAGCTTCGTCTGGCAGCCCGGCGTGTAGCAAAGGTAGACGCACAACGGCATCGCGATGACTCCTGTATGGACCGACTTCAGCGCCCGACGGAGCGGGCGTCCGTGAAGACGAACGCGTGAAACGTCACTCCGGCGGCGTCCGGTGACAGCTTCACCACACGCTCGCCTTCGCCGCGATCGAACCAGTACAGCCGGCTTTCGCGGACCTCGATGCAGGCCGCTCCACGTGCGTCCGTGACGACGTCCGCTTCGCGATCCTGCGCGCGCGGCCACTGATCGTTCCGCAGGATCCACACCCGCGCGCTCGCGCCCGCGGGAGGACTGAGGACCACCCCGGCGCGGCCGGCACTATAACGGATGCTCACGAAGTTCGCCGCCCCGGACCGCGTGGCCACGAGGCCCTCCCGTTCGAGCCGCCAGCCGCCCACCGGATAGGGCGCCCAGGCGGCGCCCTGCTCCTCGTAGCGCATCGGGGCCACGAACACCTGCTCGACGCCCGCGGTCAGCCCGGTCAGCGGGCCCTGCGCCACGAGCCCCGCGCCGATCGGCACGTTGCGCACGCCGGAGGGCAGCGCCGGGGCGAGCCGCGGCGGCGCCGCGACGCCCGGGTGCGTGCGTTCGAACCACTCGTTCAGCGCGTCCTCGGCGGGCGTCAGCGTGCCGACCGTGTCCACGACGATCGCGCCCTTCTCGTCCGTCACGATCAGCCGCGCGCCCTCGGTCATGCCGCCGAGCGCCATCGCGATGTGTCCGGCCGGATCGAGCGCGATCGGCACGCCGGGGCAGGCCGCGCGCGTGATCGCGCCGGGCACGGTCGTGTCCGCGGCGAACGAGAACTCCGGCTCGTGGACCGCCAGAACGCGCACGCCGTGCGGCTCCCACGCGCGCTGCCACGCCTCGAGCACGGGCAGCGCCGCGAGCGCGCGCGGGTCGGTGTCGCTCCACAGCAGCACGACCGTGGGCCTGCCCTCGAGCGCCGCGCTCTCGACCGGCGGCGAGTGCAGCCAGCCCTGCGCTTCGGCGAGCGAGGGCAGCACGCGCGCGGCGTCCGGCGCGTCGTCGCGCAGCCCGGGCAGCAACCTTGGCGCGAGCAACCACGTAGCGAGGGCGAACGCGAACACGAGAAGCACGGCTGCGAGAAGTGCGCGGGGCGTGAACATGGCGCGGCAGTATAGCCACGCACGCCCGCCGCGCGAGGAATGCGTTGGACGGACGCACGTGCGTCACTATGCTGCACGGCATTCGCGAACGACCGCGACGCTCCACCGGAGGAACCCGTGACGATTTCATACACACGTCCGCTCGAGCATTCCTGGGAACGCATGAAGGCGGTGCTGTTCCGCAAGCCGTTCCCGATCGAGGCGTGGTTCGTGATGGGGCTCGGCGCGTGGCTCGCGGACCTGCTCACGAGCAACAACGGATCGGCCGGCCTCATGGATCTTCGGAGAGCGACGCTGGGCGAAGTGGCCTCGCGAACGGGCGACTTCCTCGCGAGCCCGACGACGGTCGCGGTCGTTTTGGCCGGGCTGCTCATGATCGCGATCCTGCTGCTGGTGGTCGTCGTGGGTTTCGGCGCGGGCGAAGTTCGTGTTCCTCGAGAACGTCGTGCACGGCCGCGCCGCCTTCGTCGAGCCCTGGCGGCGCAACGGCAAGCTCGGCCAGTCGCTCTTCCTGTGGCAGGCGGCGATGAGCTTCGCGTGGCTCGTGCCGATCGGCTGCATCGGCGTGCCGCTCGTTGCCCGCCCTCGCTTCCTTCCTGGGCGGTACGGTCTGGGGCCACGTCATGACGGCGCCACTCGCGCTCGGGATCGTGTTCGCGCTGTTGTTCGCGGTGCTGATCCTGATCGTGCTCGCGCTGAACGAGGACTTCGTGATCCCGCTCATGTGGCGCTACGACGAGAGCGCCACCGCGGCGTGGGCGCGATTCCGTCCGCTGTTGTTCTCCCGCATGGGAGATTTCGTCGCGTACCTGCTCTTCATGATCCTGATCGCGATCCTCGCGGGCATCGGCGTGCTGCTCGCCGGCCTGCTCACGTGCTGCATCGGGCTCGTGCTGATGGTGATCCCGTACCTCGGCACCGTGACGCTGCTGCCCGTGAGCTTCGTCTTCCGCGCCAACGGCCCGATGTTCCTGCGCCAGTACGGCCCGGAGTGGGACGTGTGGTCGGGGATGACGGCGGCGACGGGAACGGCGCAGGCCGCGGACACGCAGGAAACGCCGGCGAACTAGCGCCGGAGCTTCACAGCTTCTTCGCCAGCCACCGCAGCACGTTCGTCGCGAACTGGCGGTTGTCGATGCCGGGCTCGTTCATGCCCATCTTGTATTCGCCGCCGGGGCCGGCGAGCTGGGCCGTGAACATCGCGGCCTCGCCGGCCACGACGACGCGGCCCTTGCCGAGCGTGAACGCGATCACCTGGGCCCGGCCGCTCGCGGAGAGGCGCGCGCTCTTCGGCACCTTCCCGCGCGCGCGCTGGAACGCGGCGAACGACATCGTGATGTCGTACGCCTCGTCGCTCAGCGCGCAGACCTTCACTGCGCCGGGCGGGCCGGCGATCGATTCACCCGTGAACGCCTTCACGCGACGCACGCGCTCGGACGCATCACGCCCGCGCACGATGGCGTGCGTGGTGTCGAGCCCGGCGCCGGGCTCGTAGATCGGGTTCGTCTCGCTCCCCTTCTCTCCGCGCCGCGGGTCCGCCGTGTAGCTGTTGCGCAGGTCCACGCCCAGCGCGCGAGCGAGCGACGCGGTCGCCGCGCCGAAGGGCGCGTGGTCCGCGATCAGCAACAGCGCGCCGCCCTTTTCGATCCACGCGCGCACGGCCGCGCATTCGTCCGGCGTGAACGCGTCGTGCTCGGCCGTCGAGTCGCCCATGTCGAGCGCTCCCGCGGCGTTCGCGATCACGAGCAGGTCGCACTCGGCGAGCGACTCGCGCCCGAGCGGCGCCGTGCCCGCGCTCACGCGGAAGCCGTCGTGGCGCGCGAGATCGCCGAACGGGCGATAGCGCCCGGCGAGCGTGTGGAAGTTGAAGTGCGCCTGGTCGAGCACGAGGCGCGGGCCTTCGCCGGCCGCCCACGCCGGGCGCGCGATCGAAGTGTCGAACAGCGTGTCGGGCACCTGCTGCGCGGCGGCGGGCGCGGCCGAGAAAGCGGCGGCGAGCATGACGAGCATCGCGAAAAGAAAAACGTGCGGGCGCATGGCCCGCACGTTAGCAACTTCGCGTGCGCGAGTGAACGGTCAGCGCGGCTGGTTCGCGAAGCGCAGCAGCAGGAACTCGTCGTCCATCTTGCGGCCGTCGTTGAAGCGCCGGTACGACCAGTAGATGCCGGTCGTCGAACCGTCACCGAGCGGGCCGATGTGCAGGCTCGCGACGAGCGCCTGCCCGCTCGCGCCGCCCTTCACCAGCCCGTGCTGGGATCGGAACGTGCCGAACCAGCGCCAGTCGAGGCGCGCGGCCTGCTGCTCCTTGTCGGGACGCGCCGTGCCGATCAGGTCGAGCCGGCCGCGGCGGTTGGTCGCCGTCGCGCGATCGAGGTCGATCACCGTGCCGTTGATCGGCGTCAGCTTGCCCCAGCCCTCGAGCGTCCAGCGGTTCGCGGTGCCGTCGCGCTTGAACGTGAGCGTCGCGCGCTGCGTGACCGCGAGCGGCACGTTGGCGGACTCGTCGAGGTAGCGCTGGTACTCGGGCTTGGTCACGCCGAGGTTCGGATGCCACGGCAGCGGCCGCGTGTGGCGCTGCGTGTAGGCCTGGAACCAGGCGGGATTGTGGCGCGCCGCGGCCTCGAGCTTGACCGCGATGTCTTCCACCTCACGCGAGAGCTTCGGGCTCAGGATCTCGACCACGACCGGCTTGGTGGGAATGATCCGGGCGATCGAGTCGGCCGCGCCGCCGCGCGGGTACGCGCGCGCGTCCGGCGTGCGAACGAACGCCGGAGCGACGAGAAGCAGAGCCATCAGTACCGCGAGGAGGGGCCGCCCCGCGAGGAACGTCCGTGTGGACATGAAGGCCTCTTCAGGCAGTGGCGTACGGCCCAGTCATCGGCCCGCGGTCGGCGCGGCTACAGCCCCAGTTCGGCGCGAGCCTTCTCGTACGCGGCGAGCGTCGCGGCGTCGAAGCAGCAGCAGGTCACGCACTTCAGGCTCGTGCCGGGCTGCTCGAGCGCCGCCGCGATCTCGGCAAGCGCCAGCGGCGTCGCGCGCTCGAGCGGGAAGCCGTAGATCCCCGTGCTGATCGCCGGGAACGCGATCGTCGCGAGCCCCGCCTGCGCCGCGAGCGCGAGCGCGGAGCGGTAGCACGAGGCGAGCTGGCGATCCTCGCCCTGGTCGCCGCCGCGCCAGACCGGGCCCACGGCGTGGATCACCTGGCGTGCGGGAAGCAGGAAACCGGGCGTCATGCGGGCCTCGCCCGTCGGGCAGGGCGCCTCGTCCTCGCAGGCCTCGGCGAGTTCGGGCCCGGCGGCCCGGTGAATGGCGCCACAGACTCCGCCGCCCGTGGCCAGCGCCGCGTTGGCGGCGTTGACGATGGCGTCCACGTCGAGCGTGGTGATGTCCGCCTGAACGACGCGTAGACGATCGGCCAACCGCACGTGAACTCCCGGGAACTGGAACGGAGGTGCTGGGGTTTGGGGACATGACGCCCCGCCGGTCACGGGCTGAAGGCTCAGGACCCTCGCCGCCCGCCGACCGCCGCACGCTAGGACGCGTGCGCGGGAGCGTCAAACCTGCGCCGCCGGGTTCGCCGGAGCGTCGCGCCGAGATTGGCCTCCCGGCGTGGCGCCCGGCTTCCGGGTTCGCGCACATGCTCCGAGCGCGCCACCCGCCAGTGGCGCGCGACGGGCTGCCGCCGGCCGAGCGCACGCGGACCATTGCCGACGCGCGCGTCCACCTCGTAAGGTAGGCGCCCGGCGCGGACGCGCCGGACACACCCGGCCGATCGGATTCCCACACATCGCATGAGCGCCCGCCCCCATCTGGTCGATTCGCACGGCCGCACCGTGCGCGACCTGCGCATCTCGGTCACCGACCGCTGCAACCTGCGCTGCACGTACTGCATGCCCGCCGAAGGCATGCCGTGGCTGCCGCACGAGGCGATCCTCACGTACGAGGAGATCACCCGCATCGCGCGCGTCGCGATGGAATGCGGCGTGACCGGTGTGCGGCTCACGGGCGGTGAGCCGACCGTGCGCAAGGGACTCTCGACGCTCGTGCGCATGCTGCGCGCGTTGTCGCCGTCGCTCGACCTGAGCATGACGACCAACGGCATCGCGCTGCGCGAGATGGCGGGCGAGCTGCGCGAGGCCGGCCTCGACCGGCTCAACGTGAGCCTCGACACGCTCGATCGCGAGCGGTTCATTTCCATCGCGCGCCGCGACAAGCTCGCGGACGTGCTCGCGGGGCTCGCCGCGGCGAAGGCCGCGGGCTTCGCGCCGATCAAGATCAACACCGTGCTCATGCGCGGCTTCAACGACGACGAAGCCGTGGCGCTCGCGCGCTGGGCGCGCGAAGAGGATCTCGAGCTGCGTTTCATCGAGTGGATGCCGCTCGACTTCCAGCAGAAGTGGGACCGCGAAGCTCGTGAGCGCGGACGAAACGCGCCGCGCGATCGACGCGGTGTTCCCGCTCGAGCCCGCCGAGGGCGACGACCCGAGCGCGCCCGCGCGCCCGTGGCGCTATCGCGACGGACGGGGCCGCGTCGGCTTCGTCGGCTCGGTGTCGAATCCGTTCTGCGGCAGCTGCGACCGCATCCGGCTGACCGCGGACGGCCAGGTGCGCACGTGCCTGTTCGCGCTCAAGGAGTGGGACTTCCGCGCGCTGCTGCGCGAGGGAGCCACCGACGGGCAGGTCGAACAGCTGTTGCGCGACGCCGTGCTGCGCAAGCAGCCGGGCCACCTGATCGGGCAGGCGGAGTTCCGCCAGCCCGATCGGGGCATGAGCGCGATCGGCGGCTGAAGCCGGTTCGCTACTCCTCGGCTCCGGACTCGGCAGCCGTCGCGGGCATGCCGTAGCCGTAGAGCTTCTCGAGCAGGTGCGAGAGTTCGTTCGCTTCCTTCTCGGTCAGCGCCTCGCCGACCTTCTTGTGCACGGCCTTCACCTTCAGGTTCACGGGCGTGATCAGCGCGCGGCCCTTGGCGGTGATGGTGGTGATCGCCTGACGGCCGTCCTCGCCCGAACGCGCGCGCTCGACGAGCCCGCGCTTCACGAGACGATCGATCATGCGCGTCATGTCGGGCGCGCGGTCGATCATGCGGCGAGAGATCTCGCCGCGCGAATAGCCGTTGGGAAACGCGCCGTTCAGGATGCGCAGCAGGTTGTACTGGGGAAACGTGAGGTCGGTGTCCTCGAACGCTTCGTCCAGGCGCATGCGCAGGAACGTGTTCGCGAGCATGACGTTGATCATCATCTCGTGAACGGAGTTCTCGAACTTCGAAGTCAGCAGTCGTTTCTGGAGTGCGATTCCCATGGTCTCTTCGGGGGCTTGGAGCTCGGGGGGGCCTGCGGGAGCAGATTTGGAAGACGAACTTTGTTCGGCACGTTCAGGAACGGCCGAACGCTCTTTGGATTCGGACCAACTGCAGCCGGTGACGCTCCTCGTGCATCGAGAGAAAGGAGAGCCACTCGATGCCGTTCAACGGACCGAACACCGGGTGACGCAGGCGCAGCCTTTCGAGGGGCGCCGCCTGTACGACGGCGAGCAGACTCTCACGATTGCGCCCCAGCAGAGAAATCGTTTCGGCCAGAATCGCGCTTTTTTCCGGGCAGTGTGCAGCGGGGGCTTCGATCCGCACGAATCGGTATAGCTGAAGCTGCCACACCAGCCTGCCCGGAACGTCGCCCGGGCCGAACGCCGCGTGGACCTTGCCCGCGATGGCCGCGTGGTACCCCCGCGTGACGGCGGCTTCCACCCGCGCGACGTGCTCGCCGACCTGCGAGGGCGACCATCCGCCGCCCGGCGGACTTTGCTCGGCACGCGTTTCATCGAAGCGGGCCAGCTCCGAGAGGAACCGCCGTCGCGAGGCGTCCAGCCCGGCGAGGCCCCGCTCGGCCTTCGTCACGAAGGCCGGCCGGCGGACTCGGGCAGCGCAGGTCGAGCGCCGAGGAACATCACTTCTTCCTCGAGGTCGACGCCGAACTTCTCGCGCACGCGCGCCTTCATGAGTTCGGCGAGCGTCAGCATGTCGCGCGCGGTCGCGTGTCCGGCGTTCACGAGGATGTTCGCGTGCTTCGCGAACACCGCGGCGTCGCCCACGCGAAGGCTGCGCGCGTCGCACGCGTCGAGCAGCGCGCCGGCGGGAATCCGGTGCGTCCCCGGCGAGTGCGGCAGCCCCGGCACCTGGAAGCCCGGCGGCAGGTTCTTGAAGTAGCTGCCCGCGGTCGGCTCGGTGCGCCATTCGGGATGCTTCACGCGGCGGATCTCGAGCTTCTCGTCCATCTCGCGCTGGATCGCGGCGCGGTCGCCGGCTTCGAGCTGCAGCAGGCACGACAGGATCACGCGCGGTTCGCGCTTGAGCCGCGTGTCGCGGTAGGCGAACTCGAACCACGGCGCGGGATGCGTCTCGACGGACGCGCCGTCGAGCGTCGCGACGGTGCACTCGATCACGCGCGCGCCGATGTCCTGCCCGTAGCAGCCGGCGTTGCCGTACAGCGCGCCACCGACCGAGCCCGGGATGCCGGCGGCGTATGCGAGCCCGGCGAGCGCGTGATCGCGGCATCGGCCGATGAACTCCAGGTAGTCCGCGCCGCCTTCGACGAACGCCGCGGTGCCGTCGAACTCGACGCGCTCGCACGCGTTGCGGATGACCATGCCGCGCAGGCCGTCGTCGGAGACGAGGAGGTTGCTGCCGCCGCCGAGCAGGAACACCGGCATGCCGAGCTGGTGCGCGAGGCGCAGCGCCTGCACGAGCACGTCGGTGGTGCGCGCGGTGACGAAATAGTCGGCCGGGCCGCCGATGCGGAAGGTCGTGTGGTGGCGGAGCGGCTCGTCGGTGAGGAGCGCGTCGCCGAGCTCGCGGCGCAGCAGCGCCTCGGCGGTGCGATCGGGTGTGGACATGCGCGCACGTTGCAACGGCCGCCGCGAAACGGTCAAATGCCTCTTGCCGCACCACGCTCGCTCCGTCCGGCACTCCTCCGAGGTGACATGCGCCCCACGCGCCACCACGCCGATCACGCGTCCCCTGCTCCCGCGCGCCCAACGCTCGCGTGGCTCGCGCTCCCTGCGCTCGTCGCGCTCGCACTCAAGCTCTGGGCGTTGGCGCGGCTCCTCGCCACGCCGCTCGCCGAACTGCGCGAGGCCGACGCCGAAGCGTACTGGCGCTGGTCGGGCGCGCTGCTCGAGTCCGGCGGGCGCGGCGACGCGCCGTTCTTCCTCGGGCCGCTCTACCCGTACGTGCTCGCGCTCGTGCGCGTGTTCGCCGGGCACTCGGTCGCGATCGTGCTCGCGCTGCAGTGCGTCGCGGGCGCGATCGCGGTCCTGCTGCTCACGCTCGCCGCGCACCGGCTCGCCGGACGTGCCGTGGCGATCGTGGTCGGGCTGATGCTCGCGGCGAACGCGTCGTGGACGTTCTTCGACCTGCTCGTGCTGTCGGAGTCGCTGCAGCTGGCGCTCGGCTCGGCATTGCTCGCCGTGATGGTGCTGTGGAACTGGGAGGCGCGCGTCCGCGCGCGGGAGCGGCTTGCTCGCCGGGCGCGCTCGTCGGGCTCCTCGCGCTCGGGCGGCCGAGCTCGGCGCTGCTGCTGCTCCCGCTCGTCGCGCTGTTCGCCGCGCGGCTGCCGCGGCGCGCGATCGCCGGCGCGGCGCTCACGGCCGTGCTCGCGATCGCCGCGTGCGCCGCGCCCGCGACGTGGCACCACGCGCGCGTGAGCGGCGAGTTCGTGCCGTGGACCTACAGTGGCGGCTTCAACCTGTTCGTCGGCCACGGCCCGTGGGCGAACGGCACATGGAGCATGCCCGCGCTCAAGGCGTCGTCGTTCGCCGGCGCGGCGCACGACGCGCCGAGCCGCGCGGGCGACTACGGCGAGGCGGTCACGCGCGCGGTCGGCCACGATCCGAGTCCGCACGAACACAGCGCGTACTTCTCCGACCTCGCGCTCACGTCCATGCGTGCCGAGCCCGGGCGCGCGCTGTCGCTCACCGCGCGCAAGTTCCTGCTCGCCTTCCACCATCGCGAGCTGCCGCAGATCGAAAGCCGCGAGGCGTACGAGCGGCTGCTGGGCCCGCTCGGCGCACCCGCGTTCGGCTCGTTCGCGCTGCTCGCGGTGCTCGGGCTCGCGGGCTTCGCCTGCGCGTGGCGTACCGACGCGTCGTCGCGCGCGATCCTCGGCATCGCGCTCGTGCACGTCGCCGCGATGTGCGTGTTCTTCGTCACCGACCGCTATCGCGTGCACCTGGTGCCGCCGCTCGCGCTCGGCGCGGCGTTCTCGCTGCGCGCGCTCGCCGATCTCGCGCGCCGGCGGCGTGTCCCGCTCGTGCGCCTCGCGACCGGCGGCGCGATCGGCGCGCTACTCACGTTCGCGCCGGCGTTCCCGTACGCGCGCACGCGCACGGCGTGGGACGCCGCGGTCACGCAGGGCGACGCGTTCCTGCGCGCGGGCGACCCCGCGCGCGCGCTCGAGGCGTACGACGGCGCCGTGACGCTCGACCAGCGCGAAGGGGACGGCGGCGATCCGTCCGACGTGCGCCGCAAGATCCGCGCGTCGCTCTACGCCTCGCGCGCGATCTCGCTGCTCGAGCTGCGACGCACCGCGGACGCCGCGACCGAACTCGAACGGGCCGTCGCGATCGATCCGGGCGACGCCGAGCTGTCGCTGTGGCTCGCCGACCTGCACGCGCTCCTCGGCCGCACGGACGACGCCGCGCGCGCGCTGTCGCTCGCACGGCTGCCGCGCGAACAATGGCCCGCGCACTTCGAAGCGCTCGCGGTGGCACGCACCGCCGAGGGCCGCGCGGACGAGGCCGCCGCGTTCCGGCGTGCCGCGAATGCGTTCGCAGCCCCGGCTCGCGCGAAATCGCAGCGGTGATAGCCTGCGGTCCGCCCGCGCACGGCGCGCGGGCACGACACGAGGAGCGTCCCATGACGATCGAGATCCAGTACTGCGGGCAGTGAGGCTATCTGCCCCGGGCCTCCAGGTTGGCGGCCGAGATCCAGCGTGAACGCGGCATCGCGGCCACGCTCGTGAAGAGCAGTGGCGGTGTGTTCGAAGTGACGATCGACGGCAAGCTCGCCTTCTCGAAGAAGGCGGAGGGACGCTTCCCGGATCTGGAAGAGGTGCTCGCGCTCATCCCCGCGACGTGACGGGCGGGTGATCGGCCGGAGCGCTCGCGCTTCACCGCAGGATCACGAACCGCCCGACCTGATGGCGCGACGCGCTGTCCATCACGAAGAGGTACACGCCGGACGCGGCGTCCTGGCCGTTGCGCGTGACGAGGTTCCACGAAGCCTGGCCGTCGCCCGAACCACCGTCGTGCGGGACCTCCGCGACGAAGTCACCCGCGAGCGTGTAGACGCGAATCGTACATCGCTCGCGCGGCAGCCTGAGAAAATCCACGTGCTTCGTGAACACGTCGCCGGGCACGGCCGGCCGGTCCCACGGCGCGCTCGCACGATACGGATTCGGCGCGACCCAGACGTCGCCTCCGCGGGCCCCGGCCGCCACGTGCGGCACCACGCGCCGATCGAAGTCTGGCTCGAACGAGCTTTCCAGTTCCGCCACGTAGCCGGGTAGCGTGTCGTAGGGCGCGTGCGCGCGCAGGAACGACGTCACGACGTAGCTGTAGTCGAAGCCGTCGTGCACGGTGGAGTCCACGAACGGCTGCCAGCGCTCGGGCGGCGGCAAGAGTCCGTCGCGGCGCCAGTCGGACAGGCGATAGAGCTTGTAGCCCGCGAAGCGCAGACCCGAGTCGCCCACACGTCCCGACGCGAGCACGGCCTCGGGCGAATCGTCCCACTCGATGCGCACGCGCGCGTCGCCCGCCGTCGCGCGCTGTGCGGGCGGAGGGGGCAACAGGCTGATCAGGTACCACGGCCTCGTTCCGTCCACGCCGTCGTCGCCCGTACAGCCGTCGCAGTCGAGGTCGGTCCACACGGGCTTGCCGTGGCGGTACTCGACTTCGAACGAAACCGGCGGCCCCTGCGACCGCGGATCCGGCGTGTAGTCCGAGTAGATCTTCTGGGGACAGTGCGGATCGTAGGAGAAGACGACTCCTTCCGGCGGCTCGTAGTACGCCTCGTGGCCGTTCACGCCCGTGCTGCCCGCGAACCACGCCCGGCCGATCGTCGTGTCCGGTCGAAGATTGAAGCGGGTTCCGCGCTGCAGGTCGCGCGCGGTGAGCGCGAGCGCCGTGAGACTGTCGCGAGTGGACGCGGCGACGAACGCCACGGAGAACTCGACCGACTGCCCGGGGGCGAGGCGCGCGAACGGGCCGCACGCGATCAGCGTGGAGACGTCCTGCCGATGCGTCTCGTCGCGCAATCCCGGCCAGAGGCCTTCGAGCGCACTCCATCGGTCGCGGTCGAGCGTCGGTGGACCACCTTGTCCCGGCGGCAGGCCGGGCGAAAACGCGTACACGTGAAAAGTCGTGTCGCTCGCCGGCGCCCGCGCCGCAGCTCGCGCTTCGCGCACGCCGGGAAACACGTCGTTCGTGAACGTCGCGAGCGGATCGGTCGTGTGCGAGAGCGGCACGATCGCACCGATCGGCACGCCCTCCTGCCCGGGCAGCGGTGACGCGGCGACGGCGACGCCCCGCGTGCGCTCGAAACAGGGCTTCCGCCAGAGGCCGGCCGCGTTGATCACCGACTCGGGCTTCGGCACCACGCGCTCATACTCGACGCGTGCGATCGCGTCGTCGAGATGTCCCGAGCCTTCGTTGCGCCCGCGCGAGTCGAGATCGGCGTAGAGCCCGAGCCGCAGATCCCGCACGGTGTGCGTGGAGTGGTTCGTGATCACGAACCGCACGCACGCGATCCCGTCGAGCCCGGGCCGGCTCCACGTGAACGCCTCCTGGTGCACGGAGAGCCCGAGCGGCACGTGCTGCTCGCCGCCGTCGTAGCCGTACTCGATCGCCTCTCGCGTGTCGTCGGTGTACTCGGCCGTGAGCATCTCCTGCGCGGGCATGTCGAAGTCCTCGTCCACGAGCCCGTCGCCGTCGTCGTCGCGACCGTTCACGGTCTCTTCGTCGACGCGTCCGTCGCCGTCGTCGTCCACGTTCCAGCGCCCGCCGGATGCGCCCGCGACAGTGCGACGCACGCGGTCGTCCGGTGCGAGCGTCGGCCGCCACTCGAGGATCGGGCCTCCGGACACCCGGCGCTCGCCGGACTCGGTCAGCCCTCCCACCCAGAGTTCGGCGTGACCGAGCAACTCGTGCCCGCTGCCGCTCGGATACTCCCAAGACGGATCGAACGAGCGCCCGATCGCGAACCACGGATTGCCGAGCACGCCCACGTTGCTCACGCGAAGCGAGAACCGTCCCGCGTGGAGCACCGGCCCGCGGTCCTCGATGTCCATGACGGCGCGCGCCGGAGGAGCGAGCGCGGTCGCGGCGACGAGGGCGCCGAGGAGAGCGTGCGCGGCGAGCGATCGCACGCGAGCGGAGCGGCTCATCGCGTCACCGGTCTTCTGGAGAGGCCCCAGAACTCCTGCAGCACCCAGTCGACCAGTGCGATCGCCTGCGCGCGCTGGAAATACCAGAGCGGGAACCCCGACGTCACGACCGGGGGACTGTCACCGCCGTGATACAGCGTCATGATCGGCCAGCCGGTGCCGGCGGGCCCTCCCTGCGTCACGTAGAGCGTGTCGAGCGTGGAGCGCAACGGGCTCGCGGGCGTGTCGAACCCTTCGAGGACCCGCGTGGGCGTCGACAGGAACTCGGCGATGAAGCTCGACACGTGGAACTCGCCGTTGACCCGATAAGGCGGCAAAGGGTCCGTGGAGACGGCCTTCTCGGCGAGCAGCGGCGGCAGCGCCGCGTAGTCCGGTGCACCGTCCCAACCACCGACCGCGCGTGGCGATCGCGCGGCGCGCACGGTGTTGTTGAGCGTGATCTCGTTCCGCCAGTGAGGGAACGCGTGAAAGAAGCGGCCCGGCACGAGTTCGCCCGTCGCCGCGGTGAACACGTTGTCTGGCGTGCCGCGCGCCGGCTTGCAGAGATCAGGCTCGCGTACGCCGCACCGCCGCCCATGACCCACAGCTTGCCGCCCTGCGCGATCCACACCGCGAGCGGATTGCCGACGCCGGGCCCGGTGAGCGCGCGCAGCATCGGGATCGAGAACGCACCGGAACCGATCGGATTGATGCCGTTGCGTGCACGAGTGATGTCCGTGACCCAGACGATGTCCCGGTAGCGGTCGAGCAGCCCGAGCGACATCGCGCCGAGCGGAATCGAGCGCGTGCTCAGGGTGTCGAGGTCGTAGCCCGCGAAGAGGCCAGGCACGCTCCGCGTGCCGGCCGTGTAGCAGCGCCACGGCTTGTCCCCGACCGCGACGAAGAAGGAGTCGAGCTCGGCGGACGTCGGCCACGTGCCGCGCGGACGGTCCACGCAGCCGCCCGCCACCACCTTGTCGAGGGGGAAGCCGGTGTCGTTCACGAGGAGCAGGTCGCGCTCGAACGTCGGGCGTCGGCAGCGGAACTCCACCACCGCGAGGCTCTGATAGCCGATGTCGTCGGTGGCCTTGAGATAGAAAAGGTGCGGCGCGCTCACGCCCGACGCCGCGGCGTCGAACGGCGGCAGCTGCACGCTCGTGGCGGTGGTCGGCTGGCTCCAGTGGGAGAGGTCCGTGAGCTCGTTCGTGCGTGGAGTGCCGTCCTCGATCGAACTCAGGTCCACGGCCCATTGGTACGACTGCACGTAGGTGCCCGACGAGTTGATCGCGGACCACGACAGCGTGATCGGCAGGTCGGCGGGAAACTCCTGGTAGATGAAGCTGCCGGGCTCCGAGAACCAGCCGCCCGACGGATAGCGATACAGGAACGAGTCGTTGTAGAGCGTGAGCTGCGGGCCGATCGACGCGTTCGTGTCGATGTACAGGTCGAGCACGTTCTCGAACAGCGAGAACCCGGGCGACATCGCGCCCGCCGTGTCGAACGCCACGATCGCGAACAGGTAGCGCTGCCTCGGCTTCAGGCCGGATAGCGTGAGCATGTTCGCGGCGCCCGGAAGCGAGTCCCAGCCCGCGAACGCCGGCGCGAACGCCGCGCGCAACGTGTCGGGATTCGCGGCGACATCCGTCGCGGAGGGCGAGGTGCTCACCGAAAACACTCGGTACTTGTAGTTCACCGGGAGCTTCGACGCGGGGCCATCGGCGTCGGCACCGATCCAGTGAATCTGCACATTCGGCGAGACGAGCCGCGAGCCGAGTCCGGAGGGCCGCGGGCCGGTGATGGTCACCGTCGGCGCGATCGTCGTCGCGTCGAACGTGACCGACGCGGGCGGCGACCAGGCGCCGCGGTCGTCCACGGCCTCCACGACGAGTGTGTGCATGCGGTGCGCGACGGCCCCGGCGCCCGCGCTCGCGCTGTCGACGGGGAACTGGAAGAAGCGCCGATTGTCGGTGGTCGCGATCCAGAGCGTCTCGGAAGCCGCCGCGCGAGGCGGGTCCACCGCCCAGCGAAAGCCCGTCACGGCGCCGTCGGCGTCGGAGGCCGACCAGCTGAACTCGAATGCGTACTGCGAGGGCGAGCCGGCCTGCGCGGGCCACTGCGTGATTTCGACCGTCGGGTGAGCGTTCGGAATCAGCGCGCCCATGTAGCCGCGCTCGGAGCACGACGAGGCCGCGCACCACGCGGCGATCGCGAGCGCCACGACACCCGACGTACGAACGCCTGCGCGCGTTCCGCGCGAAGAAACCCCCACCGCGCTCCCCCTTCTCCCGGAGTGTGCAGTGTGAGTGCGGCGGAGCGCGGCGGACAAGCGGAAAGTCGGCCGGCCTCAGCCGCTCGGCGGCGGCGATCCCTTCTCGAGCCTCACGCTCACTCGGCCCTCGCCGGCCTTCGCGAACACGATCGCATCGCCGGGCTCGAGCCCGCGCTCGCGGCACCACTTCATCAGGCCCGGCTGGTTCGGCGAGCGCGGACGGAACACCCACGAGCCGTACTGGATGTCGCTCTCGAACGACCAGCCGAGATCGGTCTCGATCGTGAGCGGCTTCACTTCGTACGGCCGCGGCTCGTCCTTCGGGCCGCGCGGGCCGATGCTCTCACGCGGAAAAAACTCGAGGATGTCCCACAGCGGCACGTTGCGCTGCGTGAACGTCCACACGTCCTCCGGCGTCTTCACCGGAATGCGCGCCTCGGCGCTCATCGCACGCCGTGCGCGGCGGCGAGCACTTCGATCGCCTTCAGCGCTTCGTCGAAGCCCGGCTCGACGTCCTGGAACTGGACGAGCAGCGCCGGCTTGCCGCCGATCACGTTGATCGCCGCGAACGGGCGCGCGAGCGGCGTCATGCGCTTGACCACCGCCCACGGTTCCTTCGGATAGACCTCGAGCGCCTTCGCGATGCCCACGTTGCGCACGGCCACGTGCTGCATGTCGTCCCAGCGCACGAGCCCGCAGCCCATGCGGCGGTCGTCGATGCCGTGCTCGTCGATGCGAAGCGCGAGCTCGCCCATGAACATGCGCGGCACGTGCATCATGGGCGCGATCACACCGAAGATCGCGACCGCGGCCCACGCGTACACGCGCAACCGGTCGTGCGAGTGCCACGCGATCCAGCCGAACACGATCGCCATCGCGAACGTGCCGGCGAGAATGGCCCACTGCTTGTGACGGGCGAAACGGAACTCGATCACGTGCGTTCCTCAGGGGCGCGGCGGCGCCGAATCGCCCGGCGCGCCCAGATGCCGTTTGAAGTACTCCGTCATGCGCGAGTACACGCGCTGCACCTGCACGGCTTCGATCACGGAGTGTGCCTGCCCCGGAAGCGGCAGGAAGTCCCAGTTCACGCCCGCCTTGTTGAGCGCGTCGGCGAGCTTGAGCGTGTGGAAGAAGTAGACGTTGTCGTCGGCGGTGCCGTGAATCACGAGCAGCGGGCGCGCGAGCTTCGCGGCGTCCGTGAGCGCCGAGCTGACCGCCCACGCGAGCGAGTCCGCATCCGGCATGCCCAGATAGCGCTCACCGTAGAACGTGTCGTAGTCGCGCCAGTCCACGACGGGCGCGCCGGCGACGCCGGCCTTGTAGAAGTCGCCCGCGCGCTCGAGCGCGAGCACGGCGAAGTAGCCGCCGAACGACCAGCCCGTCACGCCGACGCGTTCGAAGTCCATCTCGGGGTGGCGCCCGCAAAGCGCCAGGATGGCCGCCTGATGATCGGCGAGCGCGGGACCGATCAGGTCACCGCGAATCGAGCGCTCGAACGATCGTGTGCGTCCCGGCGTGCCGTGGCCGTCCACCGCGACGACGATGAAGCCCTGGTCCGCGAGGTACTGCTCGAGCACGTAGCCGTCCGCGCGGTGCACGACGCGGTTCGAATGCGGACCGGCGTACGCCCAGTCCACGACCGGGTAGCGCTTCTTCGGATCGAAGTCGCGCGGGCGCACGATCGCCGTCGCGAGCGAGTCCTGCGTCACGCGCTCCCACGACACGTTCGGCGTGAACGGCAGCGGCTCGGCGTTCGACTTCAGTTCGCCGATCGCCTTGCCGCGCGCGTCCTCGACCACGTAGGCGATCGGTCCGGCGACGGGCTTGTGCGTGCGCACGCGTGCCCGCGCGCCGGGACGCACGACCAGTTCGTCGGTGCCGGGCTCGGCGCTCACGCGCTGCATCTCGCCGTGGCCGCCGAGCGGGACCACGTACACGTCGTTCTCGAGCGCATCGGTCGTCGCGTTCACGTACGCGACCGCGAGCTTCTCGTCGACCGCGACGATCGACTGCACGCGCAGCCCCCACGGCGTCAGCCGCCGCACGAGCGCGCCGTCGGCGCCGCGCAGTTCGAGCTGCGGACCGGAGTCGTCGCGCTCGGCGATCCAGAGGAATCCGCCCTTCTCGAGGAAGCGCGGCGAGGTCTGCGCGAGGTTGATCCACACGTCGTCGTGCTCAGCGAGCAGCGTGCGCGTGGCGCCGGTCGTCGCATCACATGCCAGCAACGCTTCATTCTGCTGCACGCGGTCCATGACGAGCGCCGCGAGCGGTCCGCCCTTCTGCCAGCGCACGGTGCAGAGGTACGGATACTTCGCGCGATCCCACTCGACGAAGCGCGGCGCGCCGCCGTCCACGCTCACGACCGCGAGCCGCACGTCGGCGTTCGCGCGGCCGGGCCGCGGATAGGCGAACTCGAGCGGCGTCGCGACCGGATCGGACGGATCAGCGATGCGCATGCGCTCGACCTTGCTCTCGTCGGTACGCTGCACGGCGATCGCGCGCGAGTCGGGCGACCACCACCAGCCCTCGTAGCGGTGCATCTCCTCCTGCGCGATGAAGTCGGGCGGCCCCCACGTGACGTGCTCGCCCTCGCGCGCGGCGAGCACGCGCTCGGCGCCGCTCGCGAGTTCGATCACGCACAGCGAGCCGTCGCGCACGAGCCCGACGAACGCGCCGTCGGGCGAGAAGTGCGCGTCCTGCGCGCCGGTCTTGCCCGCGGACAACTCGCGCACCGCGCCGCTCGCGCGATCGAGCACGAACAGCCGCCCCGAGAGCGGCACGAGCAGCCGCCGTCCGTCACGCGAAAGCTCGAACGACGCGATGCCACGCGCGGAAGAGCGCAGGCGCTGCTGCCCGCTTCGTGCGCGTGTCGTACGCCCACAGGTCGAGCGTGCGGCTGCGGCCGTCGGCGGAGCGCAGGAACAGCACCTCGCCGCCGTCGGGCGTGATCGTGAACGCGCGCGGCGTGCCGGATCGGAAACGATCCGTGGCCGAGTACTTCGCCAGCAGGTCCTCGGCGTGCGCGGGCCGCGGCGCGATCGCGACCGCGACCGCCGCGCACAGCGCGAGCGAGAGCAGACGGCGACGGATGAACGAAACGCGCATGCGCGACTCCCGAGAGGTCAGAGGCCGAACTGCGTGAGGTGGTGGTTCCAGTGACGCCAGAGCAGCCGCCCCATGGTCGCGCCGTCGAGCGGGCCGAACGCCGGGTGGACCGTGGCGGCCTTCGCTTCGCCGTTCGCGATCATGCGCTCGACGCGCGCCTTGAGCTGCGGCACGAGAGCCTCGAGCTCGCCCGGCGCGTCGCTCAGGTACTGCGGCGCGGTCGGTGTGCTCTTCGGCCACGACATGCCGGAGTCGATGATCAGCCAGTGGAAGAGCGGCCACTTGAACATCGGCGGCGTCGGCCGCGGCGCGACGTGGATCTCGCCGAGCACGTTCTGCATCTGCGCGTTCAGGTGGAACACCATCTGCGCGGGCGTGAGCGAGCCCCACTGGCGCTGCGTGCCGGGCGTGAGCCGGTCGAGACGCGCGAACATCGCGGCGCGGGCGGCATCGTCGAACATCGTGGGCATGGCGTCCTCCGTGAACGGGCGAAGACTTACGTGAGCGGCTGGCCGCTGCTGCGCGAGATGCGCGGGCGCTGCACCTTCGCCAGCTCGCGGAACGGCATGTAGAACTCGCCGCCGAGCCGGCCGACCGGGCGCAGCTTGGCGGGATCCACGCGGCCTTCGGTCAGCACGCGATCGTCCACGCGCGCGAGCACGATCTCGCCGACCAGGAAGAACGCGTTGCCGAGCGGGATCTCGCGGTGGAGCTTGCACTCGAGATGAATGGGCGACTCCTGCACCGACGGCGCCTTCACCTTTTCGGACGCCACGGGCGTGAGGCCCGCGACCTCGAACTCGCTCACGCCGGTCGGCCACTCGCCCGCCGTCTGCACCATCGCGGGCAGCAGGTCCTCGTCGACCGCGTTGATCACGAACTCGCCGGTCTCGCGGATGTTGCGCAGCGTGTCCTTCGGGTCGTCCTTGCGGTCCACCACCGCGAGCCCGATGAGCGGCGGCGCGCTCGAGATGGCGATGAAGTACGAGAACGGCGCGAGGTTGAACGCGCCCGACGCGCTCCGCGTGGAGACGAAGGCGATCGGCCGCGGCACCACGGCGCTGGTGAGGAACGAGTACATCTGGGGCAGGGCGATTTCGGCGGGATCGAGACGCATGGCGGGGATGGGTCGCTCCGATGGGTGTGCCGTCACGGAAAATCGTCGCCGGAGCCTGCCGCGCCGGGGCCGCGAGCGCAAACGCGCGACGGCAACTCCGTCGGAGCCCCGCCGCCGTGAGCGCGGCCGCCCGCTGGTCTAGTATGGCGGCGCATTTCCGCGCATCGCGCGGCTCGCAGTCATCCCTCCCTCTCATATGGAGAAGGGCATCGTGGAATTCCGGAAGATCACACTCGTGGGCGGCGGTGGATTCATGGGCCGCTCACTCGCACAGAAAATGGCTTCCAGCGGCATCGACGTCACCGTGTTGGAAGTCTCCGAAGAACGCATCGCGCAGGCGCGCGAAGCCATGGCGAACAGCCTCGACGACGAACTTCGCAAATGGGGCATCACGGCCAGCGAGAAGAAGGTCGTGCTGTCGCGCGTGACGTTCACCACCGATCCGACGCAGGCGGCCGACTGCGACCTCGCGATCGAGGCCGTGCCCGAGGATCTCGCGCTCAAGCAGGCGGTCATGCTGCGCCTCGACGCCGTCTGCCGCCCCGAGACCGTGTTCGTGACGAGCACGTCCACGCTCAGCGTGACCGAGATCGCCGCGGCGTCCGGGCGCTCCGACCGCGTCGTCGGCATGCACTTCATGCACCCGGTCACGCGCAGCAAGATCGTCGAGATCGTGCGCGGCTCCGAGACGTCCGACGAGACGTTCGCGAAGGCCACCGCGCTCGCGCGCACGCTCGAGAAGACGATGATCGAAGTCTTCGAGTACCCCGGCTACGTGGTCACGCGCGCCGTCGTGCCGTTCGTGAACGAAGCCATGCACATCGTCATGGAAGGCGTGGCGAGCGCCGAGGACGTGGACCTCGCGCTGCGGCTCGGCTTCGAGTTCAAGATGGGCCCGCTCGAATACGCCGATCGCGTCGGCCTCGACACGATGCTCGGCTGGATGGAGCACCTGTTCCGCGAGCTGGGCGACTTCAAGTACCGGCCGTGCCCGCTGCTGCGCAAGATGGTCCGCGCGGGGCATCTCGGCCGCAAGGCGGGACGCGGGTTCTTCGAGTGGAAGGGCAACGAGCGCGTGCGCTCCGAGAAGGAGGTCTCGCGATGAAAGTGCTCGTCCTCAACTGCGGCTCTTCTTCCGTGAAGTACCAGCTCATCGAGACGTCGCTCGAGCAGATCGAGGCGAACGCCGACGTGGTGATCGCGAAGGGTTCCGTGGACCGCATCGGCACCGGCAGCGCGGTGCACACGTTCCAGCCGGCCGGCCGCGCGAAGATCACCGAGTCCGGCGAGATCCTCGAGCACCGCGAGGCGCTCACTCAGATCGTGCGCATGCTGACGCACGCCGAGAAGGGCGTGATTTCGTCGCCGGGCGAGATCGACGCCGTCGGCCACCGCGTCGTGCACGGCGGCGAGAAGTTCACGACGTCGGCGCTCGCAAGCCCCGAGGCCATCGCGGCCGTCGAGGCGTGCGTGCCGCTCGCGCCGCTGCACAACCCGCCCAACCTGCGCGGCTACGAAGCGGCCAAGCGCATCCTGCCCGACGTGCCGCACGCGCTCGTGTTCGACACGGCGTACCACCAGACGATGCCGCCCGTGTCGTACCTGTACGGCCTGCCCTACGTGCTGTACTCGCGCCACAAGATCCGGCGCTACGGCTTCCACGGCACCTCGCACCGGTTCGTCGGCTGGCGCTCGCGCCACCTGCTCGGCCGTCCGCGCGAGGAGACGCGCCTCGTGACGTGCCACTTGGGCAACGGCGCGAGCGTGTGCGCGATCGACCACGGCCGTTCGGTGGACACGAGCATGGGCTTCACGCCGCTCGAAGGCCTGCTGATGGGCACGCGCAGCGGCGACCTCGACGCGTCGGTCGTCTTCCACGTCATGCACGAGGAAGACCTGACCGAGCACCAGGTCACGACCATGCTCAACAAGCACTCCGGCCTGTTCGGGCTCTCGGGCGTGTCGAACGACATGCGCGAACTGCTCGCCGAGGAAGCGAAGGGGCACGAGCGGGCCAAGCTCGCGATCGACCTCTTCTGCTACCGGCTGCGCAAGTACGTCGCGGCCTACGCCGGCGCGATGGGCGGCGTGGACGCGGTGATCTTCACGGGCGGCATCGGCGAGAACTCGCCGGCGATCCGCGCCCGCTCGCTCTCGGGGCTCGAGTTCATGGGCATCGAGGTGGACGCCGAGAAGAACGCCGCCGCGATCGGGACCGAGGCCGACGTCTCGGCGCACGGCGCCCGCGTGAAGACGCTGGTGATCCCGACCAACGAAGAGCTGATCATCGCCCGCGACACCGTGCGGCTGGTGGCGGGCGCGGAGAACCCCTGAACCACGTGCGATGACCCGGTGGACCTTCGGGTCCGCCGGGCGATCCACCCCGGCGTTCTCCCGGGGGTAGCAAAAGGGCGCATTGCGAAACGCGGACAAAATGCCGAAGCTGCTTTTCGCAGCAGGGAAGGTGACCGCGATCGCTCACGACACGAGCCGCGCGACCAGCGCGTCATGCAGGAAGGAGCCACATGATCCGCACGCTTCGTCTCGCCATGGTCATCGCCGCGTTCGCGACGGCCGCCATGGCGGTTTCATGCGCCCAGCAGCCGTCCAAGTCCGCGGCTGATGCCGCGGCAGCCGCCCAGGCGGCCGCCGACTCCGCCAAGACCGCCGCCGCCGTGCAGCGGGCCAGCACCTGTTCCTCTCCTACTGCGCCATGTGCCACGGCGACGGTGGGCCGGCGACGGTGAAGCCGCGGCCCGCTTCCAGCGCGACAGCGTGATGGTCGCCAAGCTCAACAACTCGGACCGGATGGAGAAGCTCAGCCCCGAGGAACTGCGCAAGGTGATCGCCGAAGGCGGTGGCAAGACGCACCGTTCCGACCTGATGCCGCCGTGGGCGATGCGCCTCACGCCGGAGCAGATCGACGATCTCGTCCAGTTCGTCGTGCAGCTGCGCTACATGAACCCGTCCGTGCCGTCGTCCACGCTCGCCGCGTACATGGCGGCGCCCGAAGGTGTGCCGGCCGACGGTCGCTCGCTCTTCGTGCACCACTGCGTGGCGTGCCACGGCTCCGAAGGCAAGGGCGACGGTCCGTTCGCGGCCAAGCTGCTCGAGACCGCGAAGGTCCAGCCGCGCAACCTGACGGACTCGGTCTACTTCAAGGACCGCAAGGACTCCGACCTGTACGCGACGATCGCCCTGGGTGGCGGCCACTTCAAGAAGGCCGTGCAGATGCCGGCGTGGACGCAGACGCTGACGCCCGCGCAGATGAAGTCGCTGGTCGCCTACGTGCGGTCGATCTCGCAGACTGAATCGAAGTAGCGGCGCTCCCCAGCGCAGCAAGCAAGCGGGCCCGGTCGAGTGATCGACCGGGCCCGCGGTGCGTTGGTTGTGCTCGGAAGATTGGTGAAGGAACGGCTCGTGCAGGGGTAGCTCTGCATGACCACGACGCCTGCCCCCCAGGCGCCCCCGTTCTGTCCCAACCCCGGATGCCCATTCCACACTGCGCCAGAAGGTTGGCGCTATCAGCGCGATGGCTACCACTCGCGCAAGGCCGCGCCGCACCGTGTCCAGCGTTACCGCTGTTGTCACTGTCGGCGACGGTTCAGCGACCAATCGTTCCTGCTCACCTACTGGCTGAAGCGCCCGGAACTCCTGCTGCCGACCTTTCACGGGCTGCTCTCGTGCTCGTGCCTGCGCCAGATCGCGCGCGCCCAGGAGTGCTCGCCGCAGACCGTGCTGCTCCACGCCAATCGGCTCGGGCGGCACTGCCAGCTGTTCCATGAGCAGCTGCGCCCCAAGGACGGCATCACCGAGTCGGTGGCCATGGACGGGCTCTTCTCGTTCGAGTACAGCCAGTTCCATCCGACCAGCTACAACGTGCTCGTGGGACGGAAGAGCTACTTCCTTCACGGGTTCACGGTCACCGAGCTGCGCAGATCGGGAACGATGACCAAGGCGCAGCAGGCCTATCGCACGGAGAACGAGGCCCGACTCGGCAAGCCCGATCCGCGCGCGACGGAGAAGGACTGCGCCGAGCTCTTGTGCATCGTGGCGCCGAAGCCACAGTCGCTGGTGCTCCACACCGACAAGCACAAGGCCTATCCGCGAGCGATCGCGCGGACTGCGCACCTGGACGTCACGCATCGCACGATCAGCTCGCGCGCGGCCCGCACGACCACGAACCCGATCTTCAGCGTGAACCTGAACGACATGCTGACTCGGCACACCGGCGCCAACCACAAGCGCGAGACGATCGCGTTCCCCAAGCGAAGGCAGATGGCGATCTGGCGCATGGCGGTATTCATGGTGTGGCGCAACTACATGAAGTGGGCGTCGGAGCGAAGACATCACGACACCCCGGCCATGCGGCTCGGGCTCACGGATCATCGGCTGAAACCAACTGAAGTACTGACGACGAGGTTGTTCCCGAGCAAGGTGCGGTTGCCAGAGCGTTGGAGCGAGTACTACTGGGGGAAGGTGAAGTCGCGAGAGATCCCGAACGGTCGCGAGCACGCGCTTCGGTACGCCGCCTGAGAAAATGAAGCGGGCGGTCACCGTGAAGGTGACCGCCCGAAGTCCTCACCAATCTTCCGAGCACAACCGTCAGTTCGTGACGACCATCTTCCGGGTCTGCGTGAAGCCCGGCGTGCTCAAGCGGTAGAAGTACACGCCCGCCGGCACGCGCGTGCCCTGCGAGGTGCGCCCCGCCCATTCGAGCTGGTGCTGGCCGGCCGGCATCTCGCCGTCCTGCAGCGTCGCGATGTGCCGTCCGCTGGCGTCCACGACCTGCACGTTCACCTGTCCGCGCTGCGCGAGCGAGAACCGGATGGTCGTGCCGGCGCTGAACGGATTGGGCGAGTTCTGGTGCATCGCGTTCGCGATCGCCGACAGCGGGGCGAGCCCCTTCTGCGGCGGGATGTTCGCGTTCGCGAGACCACCCGTCACCGTGAGCGCGTAGCTCGCCATGGCGCCGAGGTAGCCGTTCACCTTGACGTAGTAGCGGCCCACGGTCGCCGTGTAGGTGCCGACCTCGGGGTTCGCGGTCGAGTAACCCTGCGCCACCTGCGTGAGGGCCGAGTTGTAGAGGAACCAGTCGAGGTCGGCGGTGCCCGTGATCGCGAGCGACAGGTTGAGCGTGCCCGCGGTCGTGACGTCGAGGTAGTACCAATCGTTGTCGGTCGTCGAACCCAGCGCGCCGCTCACCGCGCGGCCCGTGCCCACGGGACCGTCGGCCGTCGTGGACGCATCGTTCGGTTCGGACTCGGCCGAGATGCCCGCCGGCAGCGTCGCCGGGATCGTGACGGAGATGTCGTCGAACGCCATGCCGTCCGAGCCGCTCACCGACGCGTTGTCGTACTGCTCGAAGCGGACGACGAACGTGCCGTTCAGCGCGAGCCCGGCCGCCGCGAGCGCGTCCACGTCGAGCACCACGTTGCGCCACGTGTTGTTCGAGTAGCTCGCCGGCGCGAGCGAGTACACCTTCGTGAACGTCGTGCCGCCGTTGTTCGAGAAGTAGATGCCGTCCTGCGTCTGGGTCTCGTCGCCGAAGTCCTTCCACCAGAACGACAGGTTCGCCTGCGTGACACCGGCGAGGTTCAGCTTGAGGTTCGCGGCCGCGATGCTGTACGTGGCCGTCGAGGCATCCATCACCATGTGGCGCGTGCCCGTGTGCGGCGTGTTCGTCGTGAGCAGCTGCACGCGCCCGCTCGCGGTGAGGTACGTGCTCCAGTAGCTGTCGAACACGCCCGAGTCGAAGCTCGTGCTGTAGGGCAGCGACGCGTAGCCGGTCGAGACCACGATCGAGAAGTTCGCGTTGCTCGCGTCCGTCGCCGTGCCGCCCGAGACGCGCACGCGGCCCGTCGTCGTGACGCCCGCGGGAACGGTCCACGCCTGCGTGCCGTCGTTCGGCGTGCCCGAGACGATCGACGTCCACGTGGTGCCGCCGTCGGACGAGTAGTCGAGGTTCACCGTGGTGAACGTGCCGACCGACGTCCACGTGACGTTCACGGACGAACCCGCGACGAGCGACTCACCGCCGTTCGGGTACGTGACCGTCACCTGATCGGCCGGCGGAGCGGCGATCGTGAAGTTCGCGTTGCTCATGTCCGTGGCCGTGCCGCCCGAGACGCGCACGCGGCCCGTGGTCGTGGTCGCGGCCGGAACCGTCCACGCCTGCGAACCGTCGTTCGGCGTGTTCGCGGCGATCGACGTCCACGTGCTGCCGCCGTCGGACGAGTAGTCGAGGTTCACCGTGGTGAACGTGCCGACCGAGGTCCAGGTGACGTTGACCGACGAGTTGGTCGTCAGCGATTCGCCGCCGTTCGGGTACGTGACCGTGACCTGGTCGGTCGGCGGCACCGCACCGGCGACCGCCGCGGCCGCGTCCACCATGCCGTAGCCGGCGTAGCGATCCCAGCCGGCGCCGGACTCGGCGTTCGTCACGTCCTGCGCCGTGGACGTGAGGCGCGCGCGGATCTGCGCGTTCGTCCACGTCGGGTTGGCCGACTTGATGAGCGCGCACACGCCCGCCGCGTACGGCGTGGCGCACGACGTGCCGTTGAACCACTTCGAGTAGTCGCTCGCGTCGTAGCCGAGCGAGCCGAGACGGTCGGTCGTCGGCAGGATCGTCGGCGCGATCACGTCCACCGCGCCGCCGGCGTCCGCCGTCGCGACGCCGTAGTTCGAGCCCCACCAGCGCTCGCCGTCGCACGTGTAGCCGCGCGGGTCGGTGCTCACGCCGGGGTTCACTTCCGTGGACAGGCTGCTCGAGCGCTTGCGGTCGCCGCACGGCGAAGCCGCGCCGACGCCGATCACGTTGGCGTTGATGGCCGGGTAGCTGATCGTGCTCTTGTTCTCGTTGCCGGTCGCCGCGAGGATCGTGCAGCCCGCGTTGTACGCGTACAGGATCGCCGCGTCGGTGGCCGCGTCGCTCGAGATGGCGGCGCCGAGGCTCATGCTGATGATGTTCGCGCCGTGATCCGCCGCCCAGTAGAGCGCGTTCTGGATCGACGTGAAGCTCATCGTGCCGGCCGAGTTCGCGACCTTGAGCGGCATGATCGTGCAGTTGGGCGCGGCGCCGGCGCTGCCGAGCGTGTTCGCCTTCGCGGCGGCGACGCCCGCGCACGCGGTGCCGTGTCCGGCCGACGCCGAGTTGTCGTCGGGGTTCGAGTCGTTGTCGCCGAAGTCGTAGCCGGCGACCTGCGTGAGGTCGGGATGTCCCGCCTGCACGCCCGAGTCGATGATCGCGATGATCACGCTGGCCGAGCCGTAGCCCTGCGCGGCGTCCCACGCGGCCTGCGCGTTGGTGTCGAAGCCCACGGTGCCGACGAGCGAGCCCGTCTCGTGATTGTTGTTCGTCCAGTTGTAGCTGAGCATCTGCGCCGTGTTGTTGTGTCCCCAGTGCATCGCGTGCAGCGGGTCCGCGGGCACGACGGCCGGGAACGCGATCCAGTCGAGCGAAACGGCCTCGACTCCTTCCGCGCTGGCGAGCTGGTCCGCGATGTCCACCGCGTCCTGCGACTCGTCGAAGCTCACCGTGTACCAGCGGGCGACGCCGAGGCGCGCCGCTTCGACCGCGTTCGCGGGCTCGAGGTACGTCGGAGCGACCGTGGTCGCGCCGGCGTTGTCGAGCACGCCGTCGATCGCGTCGATGCCGAAGCGGGCGCCGGAGACCGCGCCGCCGAAGCGGGTGGACTGCGCGCGGAACGAAGACGCGCGCGCCGCGCTCGTGAGCTTCACGAGCACGCGACCGGGCACGTGCTCGGGCACTTCGGGAGCATTCGGCTGGAAGCCACCCTGCACGGGCGCGAACGGACGGGCCGCCGCGGGAGCGGCGGACAGCGCGATCGCCAGGACGAGCAGGGCGAGGGACGAGAGGACTGCCCGAATCGCGGCAGACATGCGGGTGCTGCGCATGACACCTCCAGGAGGTAGGGGGCCTCGATCGCAACGGCGCCCGGGACACATCCTGTGCCCCGGCGCCGGCGAAGAAACGGCGGCCCAGCCTCGTGGTTGCCGCGGAACCGAGGGAGTTTCTGCGGCTGGGGGATTCACGAGGACTGGGCGCCGGGCGCACTTTCGCCTCCGCCAGCGTGACGAGTCAATGACAAAACAGGAAACTTTCTTTCCTGTTTGACCACGGGTTTCCCGCTCGAAATCGGCCCCGGCGGGGCTCGCGCTTCCCCGCGGCGGCCGGACCGACTACCTTCCCCGCCCATGACGACACCCGCGCCCGATCCGAAAATCGCCGAGTTCCGCCAGAAGCTGCTCGACGCCACCGAAGCCCTCGCCGCCGCCGTCGAAGACCGCGGCCTGCTGATGGGCCTGTCCCAGCTCGAGCGCCGCCGGCTGATCCAGCTGGCCGGCCAGGTCTTCCATCCCGATCCGGCCGAGCGCCGCCGCATGGTCAAGACCAGTGCCCGGCTCCGCCGCGTGGAAAGCGCCCAGCGCGACGAGGAGAAGCTCTCCGGCACCGGCATCCGCGAGCTGCGCCGCAAGCCCGTCTTCACGACGCCGTCGGCGTACGCGCCGCGCGAGTTCGCGCCCGTGGACATCCCGCCGGGCTCGCCCGACGAAGAGGCGCTGCTCGCGAGCGGCGCCGAGCTGCCGCAGACCGAAGAAGTGCGCTGCTGCTACGTGTGCAAGCAGGAGTACACGGCGGTGCACCACTTCTACGACCGCATGTGCCCCGAGTGCGGCGAGTTCAACTTCTTCAAGCGCACCGAGCTCGCGGACCTCTCCGGGCGCGTCGCGCTGCTGACCGGCGGCCGCGTCAAGATCGGCTACCAGACCGGGCTCAAGCTGCTGCGCTGCGGCGCGCACCTGATCGTGACCACGCGGTTCCCGCGCGACTCGGCCATGCGCTACGCGATGGAACCCGACTTCGAGGAGTGGCGCGACCGGCTCGAGGTGTCGGCCTCGACCTGCGGCACACGCCGAGCGTCGAGCGCTTCTGCCATCACCTCATGACGACGCGCGACCGGCTCGACTTCATCGTCAACAACGCCTGCCAGACCGTGCGCCGTCCGCCCGACTTCTACGCGCACATGATGGAGCTCGAGACGGCGTCGCTGCACGACATGCCGGAGCACGCGCGCAAGCTGCTCGGCGCGTACGAAGGTCTGCGCGGCTATCACCTGCTGCCCGAGAACGACGCGAGCGGCGCGGCCGGCGCGGCGGGCGCGACGCTCGCGAAGCCGCTCACGCCGGAACTCGCGGGACTCGTGCACGCGGCCGAGCTGTCGCAGGTGCCGCTGCTGCCCGAGGAGATGAACGCGCAAAAGGACCTGTTCCCGATCGGCAAGCTCGACCAGGACATGCAGCAGGTGGACCTGCGCGGGCGCAACTCGTGGCGGCTGCTGCTCGCGGAAGTGAGCACGGTCGAACTGCTCGAGGTGCAGCTCGTGAACGCGATCGCGCCGTACGTGCTCAACGCGCGGCTCAAGCCGCTCATGATGCGCACGGACGCCCGCGACAAGCACATCGTGAACGTGTCGGCGGTCGAGGGTCAGTTCTACCGCAGCTTCAAGACGACGCGTCATCCGCACACGAACATGGCGAAGGCCGCGCTCAACATGATGACGCGCACGGCGGCGGCGGATTACTTCGGCGACGGCATCCACATGAACAGCGTGGACACCGGCTGGGTGACCGACGAGGACCCGTTCGAGATC
This sequence comes from Candidatus Eiseniibacteriota bacterium, assembly GCA_016710095.1. Lineage (GTDB taxonomy): Bacteria > Eisenbacteria > RBG-16-71-46 > RBG-16-71-46 > RBG-16-71-46 > CAIXRL01. The sequence continues at coordinate 33,939 of JADJLL010000003.1, forward strand.
GCGGCGCGCAAGACGGCCGACCATCGCTTCCACCCGCCGCTCGACATCGTGGACGGCGCCGCGCGCATCGTGGATCCCATCATCGTGGGGCTGAACACGGGCGAGCACGTGTGGGGCAAGTTCCTGAAGGACTACAAAGAGACGCCGTGGTGATGGCGGGCGCCCCGGCCTCCGGCCGGGTGCGGTCTGCGTGAAGAACGATGCCGCGACGGCTTCACGAGCCGCGCGGCATTTTCGTTCAGGCGTTCGGCATTCGCTCCAGTTCGGCTTCCGCCCACGCGAGCTCTTCCTCGAGGCGCCGGACGACGGCCCGCGCGCTGTCCTCGGGATCCTCCGGGTCGATCGTCGAGCGGTCGAAGGCGAGCTCCCCACGAATGGCCGACACGTAGCTCGTCATCCGCTCGCGAGAGTCGCCCGCCCGCGCGCGGCGCTTCACGAAGCACGCCTCCTCGCGGCGTCGCTCCGCGGCGAGCCACGCCTGCCACGCCGATTCGGCAGCAGGGTCGTCCCCCATCTTCGTGATGCGCTTCAGCTCTCGGTCGGCTTCCTGCTGCTCGGGATCCGAGTCATCCGGATCGAACCAGCCGTCCGGGTCGGCATCGATATTTGAATCGAGACCGAGCGCACGCTGCGCGGAACGCGGAATCAGGAACGACGCGACGAGCAATACGACGAAGAAGGCGATCAGGCCGATGAGGAAAGGGTGCGACGTGAGAGAGCCGTCGCCCGGATGCGAGCGCGTCCACCACTCGTCGAGCCAGAGCATCAGGATCGTCCCGACGAAGGAAATCACTTTGGGCAGATGCTTCAACATGCGTCCCTCCGGAACCGAAGAAGCCCGGCGCGATCCTTCGCGCCGGGCTCTTCGCGGTCACGCGTCGCCGCGCGCCCGCGTCAGCTCTTCGGCTTGTCGCCTTCCGACATGCCCTTGCGGATGTTGTCGCGCATCTCCGCGGCTTCCGCACTGCGCGCACCGGCCGCGGCGCCGACGAGGTCGTTGCCCATCTTCTCGGACAGCAGCATCGTGAGCAGCGCTTCCATCACGTTGCCCGACGCGCCACCGCCCTCGGAGCCGCCGCCACCCACGACCACGCGGGGCACGACGTCCACCTTGGACACCTGGATCGCTTCGGCGAACCGGTTCATCACCTGCTGCGTCAGCTGGAAGCGCGGGCCGCCGTACGCGCGGACCTGCTCCTCGATCGCCATGGCCTGCGCCACGCCGACTCGCGCCGCACGCTCGGCGTCGGCGCCGGCGATGGCCTTCACCTTCGCCGCTTCGCCTTCGCCCATGATGCGCACCTTCTCGGCCTCGGCCGTCGCCAGCGTCTGGATCTTCGTGGCTTCCTGCTGGGCACGCGCCAGGTCGGCCTTACCCTGGTTCGACTGCACGACGATCGACAGCTCGGACTCGGTCATCGCGGCCTGCTGGCGCGCGCGCTGCTCGGCTTCGCGCAGCTCGCGTTCCTTGACCGCGGCGACTTCCTGACGGTTGTACGTCTCGACCTGCTCGGTCGCGATCTGGCGCGAACGCAGCTGCGTCAGGATCTGCTCGATCTGCCCGCCGGGCGCGCCGCTCGTGGGCGTGCCGATGAGCACTTCCTGCAGCTCGAGGTTGTACTGCGCGAACTTCTCCTTCATCTGCTCGCCCGCGATCTGCTGGATCGCGCTGCGGTCCTGGATGAGCTGGATGAGCGTGCGCGTCTGCCCGATGTTCTTGAAGTACGCGCTCACCATCGGGTCGAGCGTCTGCTCCACGAGGCGCTTGATGTCGCCGAAGCGCTGGATGACGAGCGGCGCCTTGCGGTAGTCGATGTGCACGACGACCGACAGCGGCAGCGACGGCTCGAACGCGTCCTTGGTGATCAGCGAGACCTCGGCGAGGTTCTCGTCGTACTTGTGCTCGCCCGACTCCGACTTGTTCCACTTCAGGATGAAGTTGGTCGTCGGGACCATGTTCACCTTGCCGGCGTACGTGTTGAACGCGTACTTGCCCGGCATGAGGCCTTCGCTCCACACGCCGCGCAGGCCCTTCTGCACCAGCTCGCCGTGCTTGTACTGCTCGCCCGACAGGTCCGTGCCGACCGCGCCGGTGTACGACACGACGACGCCGACGTTGCCGACCTCGATGACCGTCTTGGGCACCAGCTCGACCGTCGCGAACAGGCGGTTGATGTAGTACGTGCCTTCGACGAGCGCCTGGTACTGGCGGCCGCGGTTACCGCCCGCGGCGAGGAAGAGCTCGGGATCCTGGAAGCTGTTGTGGTACGTCGCGGCGTTCGCCGGGTCCTCGCCCACCGTGGGCGCGATGATCTGGCCCTGCGCGAGCGACGGACCGTCGTGCACGGTGACGATGCCGAGCATGTCGTCGTGACCCTTGATCACGACCGGGTTGAAGCCGTCGCGCTCCTTGATGAGCGTGGCCATGCGGCGGAACAGCTCTTCCTCCGCCTTGTCGAGCGCGAGCGCGTACACGCGCTCTTCCGCGATCACGACGAACTGCGCGAGGTGAATCGCGTACGAGCCTTCACGCAGGATCTTGCGCTGCGGACCGCGCGAGCCGCCGGCCTTGAGGAACACCATCGCGTCCTGGAAGTCGTCGGCCTTGTCGTTCGCCGCGAGCGTCTGCGAAGGCGGCAGCGGCTTGCCGTCCCGGGCGAAGATGTAGCCGATCTTGCCCTGGGAATGGTCACGATCGGCAGCACGTGGACGGCGTACTGAATGGGCATCAGGTAGTGCAGACCACCGCGCAGCATGTTCGGCTGGAAGCCGGCTTCGCCGTTGAGCGCGATGATGCCGCTCTTGATCGAGCCGCGGCCGGAGATGCGCTTTTCGATGACGCCGATCTTGTTGTTGGGGATGTACCGGATGCCGCTCAGCAGGAACAACACGAGCACCAGCAGCAGGAAACCGATCACGGGAGTGAGCAGGAACAAGGCAGCCATGAGTCACCTCTCGAGCGCGCGGGGCGTGCGCGGCAATGCGCGCGGGGAGCCGCGTGAGGAATGAAAGTGCGATGTGAGCGAGAGAGAGCTTCGGCGCGCGGGTGCGCGGACAGGCTCGCACGAGTCGCTCGGTGAGAAAAGCGCGACTCGGAGCCCGAAGCGGAATTCTACGTCGGAGTGACGAAGCGGGAACGGCGCGTGGGATTCGCGATGCGCGCGGGACGCGTGAGGAACGCGACGGCGGGGCGCTTCTGCTGCGAGGGCATCGGGGTGCGACCTCCGTGTGGGCGGCCCGTACTGCGGGCTCGCCGGCGAGGCCGGCTCTCCGGAGGCGATCGTGCAGCCCCGTGCGCGCGTGAGTGTGGGGCGCGGCCGGAGATCTGTCGCTGGGGAGCGGACTCGGCCGTACTTACGGGGCCGCGCGGGCGGCGGTTGCACGGCGGCCCCGCCGGCGTGGCGGCGACCGCTCGCCGGCCGCGGCCGGAACGCACCGCGGGCCGCCCACCCTGAAGGTGGACGGCCCGCGCAAGTGCTTCGGCCGCAGGGCTTGCCGGGCGGACGGCCTAGAAGTCGTTCACCTGCCAGGCGTGGCCGATCGCGATCGAGAACGTGCGGTTGCGGTAGTCCGGCGTCTCGATGGTCACGGAATGCAACGGGTCGGCGATGCTCATGAGGCTCTTGGCGTACCGCGCGTCGACAAACCAGCGGCCGCCGTCGTTCTCGCCCAGGTCCATCGTGACGCCGAGGATCATGGTGAGGTCGAGCCCGTCGATGGACTTGTAGTCCTTCGTGCCGGCCTCAGGCCCGCCGTCCACGGTGAGCTTCTCGCTCTTCTTGAACCCCGCGCCGACGCCGCCGAGCAGCACGGGGCGCAGGCCGCCGAGCGAGGGCGTGCCCACGCGCATCAGGCCGTTGAACTCGAAGTAGTTGATCTTGTACGTCATGCCCGTCGCGCCGATCGCGATCGAAGCGTGTTCTGTCCTGGTCGCGCGACAGCCCGCGCTGCATGGTAGGTCCACCCGGGGCCGCCGAAAGTTTCGGTAACCAGGAAGCGCGCGCCGGGGCCCCGAAGTGCATCCCGATCTGGTCCCCGGGAGAACCGGAGACGTCACCGGTGAGCGTCGAACTGGTGGCGCCGCCGCGCAGCTCCCACCAGCCGGTCTGCGCCAGCAGGCGGCGACGGACACGAGGAGCAGCAGGCAGGCGGGGGCGAGCGAACGGGCGAAGCGCGGCATGTGGAGCGGCCTCCGGTACGAGTCGGGGGATCAACGTGAGGAAAAGAGCGGCGGCCACGGTATCCGTGACCGCCGTCACCCGCCAAGTTGTCGGCCGCCCGCCGGTCAATCTTCGGTGCTGTAGATCTTGAACCGGCCCTTGCGCTCGGCCACCGCGCGGAGCCACTTCCACTCGTGCATCGCACCGGTGTCGTCCTTCGCGACGATCGTGACGCCCGAGTGCAGCGTGAAGTTCTTGAACCGCGACACCGAGTCCGCCTTCACGCTCACGAGCTGGTACCAGTGATTGCCGTAGTCGCGCTTCGCGTGCGACACGCCGGCGCGCTGGCGCGCGTACAGCACCTTCCACGCGTCTTCCCACTGCACGCCCGTCGCCGGGCGGCTCTGCGGGAACTCGCGCCAGAGGATGTCGCGGAACTCGCCGTCCGTGACGCAGAGGTTCAGCAGCGAGTCGGTCTGCGCGTGCTGCAGCCCCCAGCACACCGAGCGGCCGAGCTCGGTGAGACTCGCCGCGCCGCCGCGAAAGCGCTTCGAGACGAGCGGCGCGTTCGTGCGGCGGCCGAGACGCACGGCGGACGACTCGGGATCGACGAGCGGCACGTAGCCGGGCGAGTCCGTATGCGAGGGGGCGTCCCGGGCGCCGCCGGTGCCGGACGCGCCGCTGGCGGGGCGCGCGCCACGAACGCGGCGAGCAGCATGGCGATCGGCAGCAGGGCCACGTGCCAGCGCTTCATCACGACCCCCACGACAGCGACATCGAGGCGCTGCGGCCGGTGCGGTAGCCGGAGACTTCCTTGCCGCCCTGCAACAGCTGGTGCTTGCCGTCGAGCAGGTTCTTGCCCGCGAGCTTGAGCCGCACGCCGTGCGTCGCCACGAGGCTGAACGACGCGTCGAGCGTGTTGTACGGCTGCTCGTAGACGTCGGGCAGCGGCTGCATGCCGAGCGTGCGCAGCCGGCGGCCGTTGGCCGCCCAGAGCACCGTGAGGTCGGCGTGGCTCGGAACGACCGCGTACGTGACGGCGGCGTTCACGAGATACGCGGCCTGCCCCTGCAGCGGATGCTCGGAGCTGCCGGTGCGCGTGATCATCGGGCGCAGCTTGAGCTTCGACGAGATGATCGAGGCGTTCGCGTTGACCGAGAAGCGCGAGAGCTTCGAGTGGATGCGCGACAGGCTCGTGCGCGCCTCGAGCTCGAGACCGAGGTTGCGGCCGTGGTCGGAGTTCCGCGGCACGAGCAGCGGCGGCGTGCCGCCCTGGATCACCTGCTCGATCGGATCGTGCAGGCGCTTGTAGAACACGCCCGCGGCGAACACTTCGGAAACGGAAGGGAACGCCTCCACGCGCAGGTCGTAGTTGTCGATCATCGCGCGCTCGAGCTCGGGATTGCCGGCGACGCGATAGCCGCCGACGTACTCGAGCGCCGGGCTCGGCGACATCTCGTTGAGATCCGGACGCGACAGCGTGCGGCTCGCGCCGAGCTTCACGCCGATCTGCTTCGTCGCGTTCCACGACACGTTGATCGTGGGCAGCAGGTCGATGTCGTCGAGCCGGCCGCGCGCCGTGATGCGAGAGGGATCGAAGAGGTCGTACGTGCGCACGTCCTGCACGCCGTGCTCGAGGCGCACGCCGACGTACGTCTTCACCGACGGGCCGAACGGCACGTCGAGCGACAGGTAGCCGGCCTCGACGCGCTGGTCGGCGCGATAGTTGTCGATGTCGAGGGTGGTCTCCTCCGCCCAGCCGCCGCTCGACGTGCTGTCGAACTGGCCGCCCGCGAAGAGCGATTCGGGCGGCGACTCGACGTTCGCGTTCTCGTTCGGATGCAGGTTGAACCGGCGATAGTGATTGTCGCGCTGCTTCGTCTGGCGGTCGTAACCGGCGGAGAGCTTGCCCTTGCCGAAGCGCCCGAAGCTGATCGGCAGGTTCGTGGCGAGCGTCGTGCCCCAGCCGTCGTCCCGCAGCGAGCCGAACTCGCGCAGTCCGTTCGAGCCGAGCAGCCAGTGCTCCTCCAGACCGTTGCCCGCGTCCCACACCCAGCGGTCGTACGTCACTTCGCGGCGGTCGGGCTGGTTCCGCGCGGCGCGCGAGCGCGTGAACTTCCATTCGACGTGCGCGGCGTGCGCCTTCGGGAAGTCGTGCTTGCCTTCGACCGTTCCGGACAGCACGTCGCGCTGCACGTACATGAGGCGCGTGCTGCGGTGCTGGAGCCAGTTGCCCTCGGCGTCGATGCGGTTGTGATCCGGGCCCTGGTACGTGCGCACTTCGTCGTCGGCGTGGTTGGTGTAGAGCCCGCGCAGGTGGATCGCGTGCGAAGGCGAAAGCCGGTAGCTCAGGCCCGTGATGCCGCCCAACTGCACGGACTCGGTCGAACGCTTCACCGCGTAGTCGTAGAGCGTGTCGCTGCGGTCCATGAAGAAGCGCTGCGATTCTTCCTGCTCGTCGTACGCGGTCGAGAAACTCCACGATTCGATCAGCCCGAGCGAGCGCCCGAACAGCTTGAACTCGTCGCCGTAGGTGAGCGAGTAGCTCGAGTTCGGCCGCGCGCTCTCGGTGGTCGCCGAACAAACAAAACGGAACGCGCCGGCGAGCTGCGCGACGACCGACTTGCGGAAGCCCAACGCCGGGTTGTTGCTCACGATCATGCGGCGGTCGCCGATCACGTCGAGGATCGCGCCCGGCAGTTCGCGCGCGCCGACCCCGAAGCCAAACTGGTCACCGCGGCTCGCGGCGTACGTGCGGCGGTCGTGGAACGTCACGCCCTGCACCCAGCCCTGCGACATCGTGAGCGACCACGTGCGCGAGCCGGGAAAGTCGCGCGTACGCACCTGCACGTCGCCGCCGCCGAACTCGCCCGGGCGGTCGGCCGTGTACGTCTTCTGCACGACGATGTTGTCGAGCAGGTTGGCCGGCAGCAGGTCGAGCGGCACCACGCGGCGGTTCTGTTCGGGGCTCGCGAGACGCACGCCGTCCACTTCGGTCGAGCTGTAGCGCTCGCCGAGACCGCGCACGAACACGTACTTGCCTTCGGACACCGAAAGGCCCGTCACGCGGCGCAGCACTTCGGCCGCGTCCTTGTCGGGCGAGCGGCGCACCTGCTCCGCGCTCACGGCGTCACCGACCACGGTGCTCTTGCGCCGCGCGGCGAGCAGCGCGTTCTCGGTGTTCTGGCGCAGGCGCGCTTCGACGAGCACTTCCTTCTGCTCGATCAGCAGCGGCACGAGCGCGAGATTCATCGTCTGCATCTGCCCCGCGTCCACCACGACGCCCTCGATGAGCTTGCGCGTGTACGACAGCGCGCGCACCTGGAGCGAGTACCGCCCCGCGGGCGCGATCAGCAGGAAAGTGCCGTCGGCGTTCGAAAGGCCGCCGACGCGCTTGAGCGTCGTGTCGGCGGGAATCAGCACGAGGTCGGCGTAGCCGATCGGCTCACCGTTCTCGGAGGAAACCAGCTTGCCCTGCACCTTCCCCGTCACCGCGGCGCCCGCCACGGAGACGAACACCGCCATCAGCAACAGCCAAGCCCAAAACACACGACCGATCACGCACAACCTCCTGATCGAGGAATCACTGGAGCCCGGAACTTCGCGAGTGATCCCGGAGACGACCGGGCGATGGCGGGTTCCGGGCCCGCCACCGCATCCGATCTCTCCGTACTACCTACTGCCGGAGCTGCATCAGTCGATGCGCGTGAGCTTGCCGGTGGCCTGCTGGCCGCCCGCACGCACCTTGTAGAAGTACATGCCGCTCGGCGTGCCGGCCGGGAGGCGCCAGACCAGCGAGTGGCGGCCCGCTTCCATCCGCTGGGCGTCGGCGATCGTCGAGACGAGACGGCCGTCCGCGGCGTACACCTCGACCTTCACGTCGGAAGCGGTCGGCAGCGTGAAGTTGAGCGCCACCTGGTCGCGGAACGGATTCGGCGCGCTGGCCGAGACGAGCACCTGACCGGTCACCATCGGCTCGGCCGACAGCGCACCGGGGCAGTACACGGCGAACGACGTCGGCGGCGCCGCGCAGTGCGCCTGCAGCGTCGCGTTGTCGTCGATCTTCACGGCCGAGGTCTTGAAGTTCGTGATGACCGAGTTGATGAGCGTGGCGCCCGTGCCGCGGCGGAAGTTCGCACCGGCCGCGGGGCCGGGGAACGCCGCGCCGACGCGCTTGTCACCGACGATCGTGAAGTTCGCGAGCGTGCAGTTCGAGCGGCCCGAGCACTGCGTGGCGTTGAAGTCGAACTCGTTGTCGTCGGCCTCGATGCCCTTGTCGCCGTTCTGGCCGCCGGAGGGCGCGAAGCGCGGGGACGGACGGATGATCACGAACTGCGTGCGGTTGCGCGTGCCCATCTGCCAGTCGTAGCCGTCGTCGGTGCCGTCGGTGGCCACGAGGTGCTTCTGGTCCATCGAGCCGCCGAACCACTCGAACGAGTCGTCGGCGCCGTAGTACGCCTGCAGGTAGTCGCCCTTCGTGTTGCGGCCACAGGCGCACCAGGTGAACGAGTTCAGCTCGTTGTTGGGCGTGATCTCCTTGCCCGCGAACTCGACGCGCACGTAGCGCAGCGCGCCCGAGCAGTCGTTGTCGTCGTTGCCGCCGTAGTAGCCGATCGCGCCGCCCTCGGCCGCCGTCGAGTCACCGGCGCACGAGTTGACGAGGTTCGTCTTGGCACGGCCATTGATCACGATGCCGCCGCAACGGCCGCGCGTGAACGTGCCCGGCGCGTCGTCCGACGTGATGACGATCGGCGCGCACGCGTTGCCGACGGCCCACAGCTGGCCGCCGCGCTCGACGACGATCGTGCCGAGCGTCGCGTTTTCCTCGAAGATCACCACGCCCGGAGCGACGGTGAGCGAAGCCTGGTCCTTGATGCGCAGCTGGCCACGCACGAGGTAGTTCGAGTCCGGACCGAAGTACTGCTTCCCGTAGAGCTTGATGTTGTCGTACACGGCGAGCGGACGCGGTTCCGGCATGCCGGTGAGGTGCAGGTCCTGACGGCCGGCGCCGCTCGAATCCCACACCGTCCAGCCTTCGGTCCAGTCGAGGCCCGGGCCCATCGCGCCGCGGTAGCAGGTCTGCTCGAAGAAGCCGTCCGCCGGCACGGTCAGCGCGCCGGTGTAGGCGGGGCTGCCGAGGCCGGGCTGGAAGTTCGGGCGCACGCCCGGCAGGTACGGCGCGGTCGGGAGGAGCGGATCGGCGTAGGCGTTGTTGACGAACGTGACGGTCGCGATCTGCGCCGGCGTGAGGCCGATGCAGAGCGGGCCCGTGCTGGTGGTGCCGGTGAACTGACCGGCGAGCGTGCCGGAGTTGTTGTTGTTGAAGACCAGGTTGCCGTCGATGAGCAGCTGGGCCGAAGCGCTGCCCGCCGCGAGGGCGAGAAGAGCGGCGGCGGCCAGACCGCGGCGAAGGAGTCCGATTCCGTGGTGAGCAACGAAGCGCATGTGGCCTCCGGGATGGGTTGCGTGTCCGCCGTGCGTGAGTGAGGCGCCGTCTCGTCCGCGTTTCGGGCTCAGCCAAGCCTTCCGGGCGGATGGGACGACGTTGGGCGAAGAAGCGGCGACATGCGGGATGCGGTGCGGGTGGCGCCGTGGGTGCGAGAGGGGGACTGGGAGCGCGCCTGCCGTGTCGTGGTCACCGCTTCTTCGTGACGGGGGACAAGCTACGGACCCGGGTGGTCCCGCCTCGTGACCGCGAAGTGAACGCTCCCGCAAATGAGCGTGAACGCCGTGTGTCGGTCATTGCCGCAACTCCACGCGCTTGACGCGACCGGCGCGCGTCAGGAGACTGCCGCGCCATGACGACCCACACTCGCAAGTCCAGCCGGGCCTCGCGCCCCTCTTCTTCTTCCGTGCGCGTCGCGATCACGCAGATGGCGTGCGGCACCGATCCGCGCGCGAACCGCGCGAAGCAGCTGCATCTGCTCGACAAGGCCGCGAAGGGCGGCGCGAAGATCCTGTGCACGCAGGAACTGTTCGCGAGCCCGTACTTCTGCCAGGCGGAAGACCACCGCTTCTTCTCGCTCGCCGAGAGCATTCCGGGCCCGAGCACCGACGCGTTCTGCAAGCTCGCGAAGAAGCACAAGGCGGTGATCGTCGCGAGCCTGTTCGAGAAGCGCGCGAAGGGCCTCTATCACAACACCGCGGCGGTGATCGACGCCGACGGCTCGCTCATGGGCGTGTACCGCAAGATGCACATCCCGGACGATCCGCTCTTCTACGAAAAGTTCTACTTCACGCCCGGCGACACCGGCTTCAAGGCGTGGAAGACGAAGCACGCGCAGATCGGCGTGCTCATCTGCTGGGACCAGTGGTTCCCCGAAGGCGCGCGCCTCACCGCCATGCAGGGCGCCGAGATCCTCTTCTACCCCACCGCCATCGGCTGGCATCCGTCCGAGAAGAAGCAGTACGGCAAGGCGCAGCACGAGTCGTGGGAGCTCATCCAGCGCTCGCACGCCGTCGCGAACGGCTGCTACGTCTGCTCGCCCAACCGCATCGGGCACGAGCACGTGCTCGGCGAGGACGGCAAGCCCGTGAACAAGGACGGCCTGCAGTTCTGGGGACAGTCGTTCATCTGCGCGCCCGACGGACAGGTCGAGCACCGCGCGTCGGTGGACCGCGAGCAGATCCTGTCGGCCGATCTCGATCTCGCGCGCGTCGAGTTCTCGCGCACGCACTGGCCGTTCCTGCGCGACCGCCGCGTCGACGCGTACGGCGGGCTCGTGCGCCGCTTCGGCGACGAAGGCTGATGGCCACGCGCGCAGCCAAGCCGCTGACCGGCACGCCGAAGTCGCACGGCTTCTCGTTCCCCGCCGAATGGGAGAAGCAGTCGGCGATCTGGTTCTCGTGGCCGCGCCCCGAGGGCATCTCGTTCCCGTCCAAGTACCACACGGTGCCGGGCAACCTCGCGGCGATCGTCGCCGAGATCGTGAAGCGCGAGCACGTGCACGTGATCGTGCCCAACGAGAACTGGGAGTTCATCGTGCGCCAGCAGCTCGCGGCGTACGACTGCCCCACGCGGCGCGTGCGCTTCTTTCACATCCCGACCAACGAGTGCTGGTGCCGCGATCACGGCCCGGCGTTCGTGACGCGTAAGGGTCGTGGCGGCGCGAAGCAGATGGCGATCGTGGACTGGGGCTACAACGCCTGGTGCGGCAAGTACCCGCCGTTCGACGCCGACGACGCCGTGCCCACGCATCTCGCCGCGCAGATGAAGCTGCCGCTGTTCCGCACGAACGTGGTCATGGAAGGCGGCGCGGTGGACTTCAACGGCGCCGGCTGCGTGCTCACCACGGAGAGCGTGCTGCTCAACGCGAACCGCAATCCCGGCATGAGCCGCAAGCAGGTCGAGCGCACGCTGTGCGAGTGGTACGGGCAGGAGAAGGTGCTTTGGCTCGGCGAGGGCATCGAGGGCGACGACACCGACGGTCACGTGGACGACCTCGCGCGTTTCCTCGATCCGCGCACGATCGTGACGGCGGTCGAAGACGATCCGCGCGACGCGAACCACAAAGTGCTGAAGGAGAACCTGCGGCGGTTGCGCACGCTGCGCGATCTCTCCGGCCGCGAGTTCGACATCGTGACGATCCCGATGCCGAAGCGCGTCGAGTACGACGGCCAGCGCCTGCCGGCCACGTACCTCAACTTCCTGTTCGTGAACGGCGCCGTGCTCGTGCCGACGTTCCGCGATCGGAAGAGCGAGCATGTCGCGCTCGCGACGATCTCGAAGGCGCTGCCGAAGCACGACGTGATCGGCATCGACTGCACCGAACTCATCTGGGGCCTCGGCGCGATCCACTGCCTGTCGCAGCAGCAGCCGAAGGGCTGACGTCGCCGGAAAGCCGCATCGCCGGGTTGCGGCAATGCGGCCGAGCGGGAACACGAGCCGGCGCTCAAGTGGCGATGTAACGATTCCGATGTGCGGAGTGTCGAAGCGAAGTTCACTTCCACTCCGCCACGGATGGCCGCATGGAACGCTCTCCCGCCCGCTTCATCGTCGCCGCGCTCACGCTGGCGTTGCTGCTGCAGTCCGCGCCTTCGCACGCGTTCACGCTCCGTCCCACGCGCGAGGGCGCCGGCCAGGCGGTGACCGCGAAACTCGTCGCCGCGGAACTGCTCACCACTCCGCTGCGCTGGCTGCTCTCGAGCGTGCGCTTCGCGTATCGGGCGCCGTCACCGCCGGCCAACAGCGCCGCGCTTCGCCCCGAGTACGGCTGGAACGATCTGCGCTTCGAAGTCGGCGAACACACCGTCGGCGTGTTCCTCGAAGTCGCGGGGCGCGTCGAGTTCGACCGCGCGGCGCTCGTATTCGAGGACGGTGAGACGGAGACCGTGGACCTCGGCCATCGCCGCCGCGGGCGCGGACTCTACGAACTCGCATCGTTCGACGAGCCGCGTGGCGTGCGGGAAGTGCGCGTGCACGTTCGAGCCGACGACGGCGACGCCTGGCTCGGAGTGCGCCTCGGCCGCTGAGCGCGCGCGGACTCAGGCGATCGAGGCGGCGACGAGCAGCGCGCTGTCGTCGATCGTCTGCACCACGAGGTACCAACCGAGCGCGACGAGCAGCGCCAGCTCGGGCAGTTCAGCCGCATCCGGTTCGACCGCGATGCTCCCCGCGGGCGTGAGTCCCATGGACTGCACGAACAGTTGGAGCACCGGCCGGCCGGTGTCGTCGCGGAACGACCAGCGCGACATCGAGCACGCATCCATGTGCCAGCGCCACTCGCGGCCACTGCACAGCCGGAGCCGCCCGCCCTCGAGCCACCCGGATTCGAAGACTCCGAGTTCGCGGCCGCTCGCGGCATCGCGAAGCGTGACCTTGGGCGACGAGAACGATCCGCGCTCGATCGTGACCATGCCTCCCGCGGTGCGCGCGAGCGCGACGGCGCCCGACGCCGTCTCCCACTGCAGGCTCGCGTAGGTGAGCCAGTCGCGGGTGAGCCGGAAGTTCCGCTTCCAGCCGAGAGTGCCGTTCCAGCTGGCGATGCCGTCGGAGAGTTCGTGCAGGGGACGCATGGGGCCTCCTCGTGGGAATGCTGGCGGTCTTGGTGCGAACGCGAGGAGCATGCCCGCGGGGCGGTTTCCGACGAATGTCCGGCGCGTCGCCCGGCTGTGACATCCGCGCCGGAGCGTGCTCCGCGCGCTCACATCGGCGGCACATTGTCGAAATATCTTTGAAACTTGGGGGGCTTCGAGTCGCAGTGCTACGTTGCCCGCGCAAGTCAACGAAGCTCACGCTCCATTCCGGGCCCCTCACCATGCGCGTCGTTCTTCTTCGTCACGGCCCCGCGGAGGCGCAGGACACGCGCCGCTGGCCCGACGATCATTCCCGCCCGCTCACTCCCAAGGGTGAAGCGCGCGTGCGCATCGTGAGCCGCGCGCTCGCCCGCCTCGAAGGAGAGATCCACGCGATCCTCACGAGTCCGTTCGCGCGCTGCATGCGCACGGCGGAACTGCTGCACGAGGAAGGCGCGCCGAAGGCGATGATCACCGGGCTGCCGTCGCTCGCGCCGGGCCGCTCGTGGCGCGCGACGCTTCAACGACTCGCGGAAGAAACGCCGGACTCGACCGTCGTGCTCGTCGGGCACGAGCCCGAGCTCGGCAAACTCGCGGGCCTCTTCCTGTTCGGCGCACCCGCATCGCTGCCGCTGAAGAAGGCGGGCGCCTGCGCCTTTTCGTTCGACGAAGCCGTCGCCGCCGGCGCGGGCCGCCTGCGGTGGTTCCTGCCGCCGAGAGCGCTCGCGCGGCTCGCTCCCTCCAGGAGAAAAGCGTGATCCACGTCGAGACGTACGGTCAGGTCACGAACCGTCACACCGGACGATTGTTCATCGTCGAAGGCATCGACGGTTCGGGAAAGAGCACGCAGCTCACGCTGCTCGCGCAGTGGCTGCGCAGCCTCGGGCATCTCGTGGTGTTCAGCGAATGGAACTCGTCCCCGATCGTGAAGGCGACGACGTCGCGCGGAAAGAAGCGGCACCTGCTCACGCCGCTCTCGTTCTCGCTCATCCACGCGACGGACTTCTCCGACCGCGTCGAGCGCGACATCGTTCCGGCGCTCAAGGCCGGTGCGATCGTGCTCGCCGACCGCTACGTCTACACGGCGTTCGCGCGTGACGTGGCTCGTGGCGTCGGCCCCTCGTGGGTACGCCGCCTGTATCGATTCGCGCCGGTGCCGACGATGGCGATCTACTTCCGCGTCCCGCTCGACGTGGCGCTGCACCGGATCCTGTCGGGCCGTCCGACGCTCAAGTGGTACGAGGCCGGCATGGATCTCGACCTGCATTCCGACGTGACCGAGTCCTACAAGCTGTTCCAGGGCCGCATCCAGAACGAGTACGAGAAGATCGTCGGCGAGTTCGGGCTCGAGGTGATGGACGCCACACGGCCGGTCGAAGTGCAGCAGCGGCTCTTGCGCCAGATGGTGACGCCGTGGCTTCCGACCACGCCCGGCACCGTGGTGCGCGGCACGGGAGGTGCGCGATGAGAACGTTCCAGACCTACGGCGAAGTGCTCCCGCGCGTCTCGCTGTCCGATCTCTCGGGTTGGCTGATCGTCGTCGAAGGCACCGACGGAGTCGGCCGCACGACGCACATCAACCGCCTGCGTGCGCATCTCGAGCGGCTCGGCTACGCCGTCGCGGAGACCGGGCTGTCGCGTTCCGACCTCGCGAGCCGCGGCATCCATCGCGCCAAGATGGGCAACACGCTCGGCTCGAACGCGTTCAATCTTTTCTACGCGACCGATTTCGCGGACCGCCTGCAGCAGCAGATCCTGCCCGCGCTGCGATCGGGCTTCGTCATGCTCACGGACCGCTACGTGTACTCGCTCATCGCGCGAGCGATCGTGCGCGGAGCCGATCCCGATTGGATCAAGAACGTCTACTCGTTCGCGCTCAAGCCCGACGCGGTCTTCTACCTGCGCATCGGGGTCGAGGAACTCGTGCCGCGCGTCGTGGCCGAAGGCCCGTTCGACTACTGGGAATCCGGCATGGACCTGCCGATGGGCGAAGATCTCTACGACTCGTTCATCGAGTACCAGCGCCGCGTGATCTCCCAGCTCGACGAACTCGCGAAGGAATACTCGTTCCAGACGATCGACGCGACCCGCAAGGTGGACGCGATCTCGGACGAGTTGTGCGAGAGCGTGTCGCGCCTGCTCGCCTCGCGTCGCTCCGAGTCGGCGGAGGAACAGCCCTGAGTCTTCCGCCGTCCGAGTCGCGGGCCGGCTGGCCTTCCGTCGCGGCGCAGCTGCACGCGGCGGTCGAGCGCATGCGTGACGGCGCGGACGAAGAGGCCATTCACGACGCACGAGTCGCGCTTCGCCGGCTCGAGGCGGCCGCGGGCACGTTCCGCGACTGTCTCGGCCGCGACGCCCGTCGCGAGTTGCTCGAGACGCTGCGCGATTGGCGGCGTCGGCTGGGCCGGGCGCGCGATCACGAGGTGCTGGTCGCGGGCCTGCTCGAGCCGGACAACCTCACGCTGGGCGGCGACGACGTGCGCGCGCTGGCCGACGCGCAGAAGACTGAGCGCGATGAAGCACGCCTTGCCGCCGCACGCTGGGCGAAACCGTTCCGGCAGCGCCAGCTCGAGGAGGCGCTTGGGCCGCTGCTCGCGCTGGCCGGGCGGGCCGAGCAAGAAGATGCGATCGCGGACGGCGAGCGCCGATGCGCGCGGCGCGAAGAACGTGCGCGGAGCAGTCTGGGCAAGGCCGCAGCCAGCGAGGACGACGAAGTCCTGCACGACGCGCGGATCGCTCTCAAGCGGTGGCGCTACGCCGTCGAGGCGCTCGAGGCTTTCGGGCGCGGGCCCGGCGCGCAGATCCGGAAGGAGCTGCGCCTGCTGCAGCGCGATCTCGGCACCGTGCACGACCGGGCGGTGTTGCGCGACCTCGTGTCCGAAGTCGTCCGCCGCATGCGCAAGGCGAAGCGGCAGACGCGTTCGGCGGAAGGCGCCAAAGCGCTCAGCGGGGTCGCCGCACGAGCGGAAGCGCAGCGGCTCGAAGCGATCCAGCGGTTCCGTTCACGACTTTCAGGGCCCGAGTGGCGCCTCGTGCCGGGCGCTCCCGAAGTGGTCCCGCCAGCTTCTCCGGCTTCGCCTCGAGCACGACGCGGACATTCGCCCCGGTGAGACGCTCGAGCTCCTCGACGCGGCGGCGCGCTCCCCACAGTTCGAGCTGCGCGTCGCGCTGAGCGCGGACGACGAGCGACAGCGTGCCGGAGCGACGAACGACCCGCACGCCGCGGATGAGCTGGAAGTGGCTGCGATCGAGCCCTTCGGCGATGCGCAGGATCGCCGCGAGCCACTGCACCAGCACGCGGTCGCGCTTCGCCAGGCGAGCGAACGAGTCGTCGCGCTTTCGCGGACGGCCCTTGCCGTGATAGCGCGCCACGTGCGCGATGATCTGCACTTCTTCCTCGGTCAGCCCGCGCAGGTTGCCGTGCTCGATGATGTAGGACGAATGCTGCGCGTGGCCGTCGTACCCGATGGCCGAGCCCACGTCGTGCAGCAGCGCGGCGAAACGCAGCAGCTCGCGACCTTCCTTGCCGATGCCGTGCTCCGGCGCGAGGCCGTCGAACAGCGCCAGCGAGAGTTCCGCCACGTGCGGCGCGTGCGGCCCTTCCGGTCCGAACTTGGCGAGCAGCGCGAGCACGCTGCGCAGGCGAAGGTCGTCCACGGAGTCGAGCGTGGACACTTCCTGGGTGTGATGCGCCATCCAGTCGAGCACGAGCCCTTCACGCAGGCCGAAGTCCGAGATCGTGATCGAATCGGCCTTCGCGCTCTCGAGGATCTCGAGCAGCACGAGCGCGCCGGGCAGGAGGATCTCGGCGCGCAACGCGTCCACTTCCGGCAATCGCTCACGCTGCGCCCGCGGCATGCCCACGAGCCGGCGCGTGAGGCGCTTGAGCGAACTCGTCTCGAGCACGAAGCCGTTGATCTGCCGGAGCCGCTTGCCCTGGTCGAGCCAGTGCGAAGCGTGCGCGAGCGCGTGCACCGAACCCGAGGATCCGTACACGTGTTCGGGCGCCGCGCCGCCGATCTTCTCGAAGGCCGCGCGCACGTGCTTGCGGATCTCCCGGCGCAGTTTTGTGACCTCGCGCGCCGACGGCGGATCGTCGCTCAGGAAGGTCTCCGTCAGGCGCAGCGCTCCGAGCGGAGCGCTGGCGACTCGCGGGGACTTGCCCTCGCGGCGGGCGACCAACTGCATGCTGCCGCCGCCGATGTCCACGACCAGCGCGTCCTCGTCGGGCACGCGCAGCGCCGCGCGCACCGCGATGTCGATGATGCGCCCTTCCTCGGCCGCGGGAATCACGCGCGGCGTGATGCCGGACAACTCGCGGCACATCTGCAGGAACTCGCCGCCGTTGGCCGCCTCACGGACGGCCGCGGTGGCGGTGCAGACGATGCGGTCCGCACGCATGCGCCGGGCGAGCTGGACGAATCTCCGCAGCGCCAGCGCCGTCCGCTTCATGGCATCCACGCGCAGGCGCTTCGCTTCGAAGGAGCCTCGCCCGATCTGCACGACCTCGCGCTCGCGATCCACCACCTCGAAGTCGGGCGGGCGGTGCGCGCTCGCGATCACCATGTGGATCGAGTTGGAGCCGATGTCGATGGCGGCGATGCGCATGTGGCCCCCGTGGTCGAAGCGACGCGAAGTGTGCCGTGTTTATCGTTCACTTGCCGCGCCGTGGCAAACGAAAAGGCCCGGAAAGCGAATCGCCCCGCGACGGCGAACCGTCGCGGGGCGGATTGTTTCCGATCGAGCAGGTGCCGCTACTCCCCACCCTTCGCCTGCGCGGCCGCGGGCGAGACTTCCTTCTTCTTCGCCGCCTTGGCCGCGTTCGACTCGCGCATCGCCTTGGCGAGCTGCTTGTCGAACAGGTGGATCTGCGGCGGCTCGTCGGCGATCAGGTACTCGAACTCGTCGCGGTACTCGTCGAGGTTCATGCCCGCCGTCGCCGCGAAGCGCGCCAGCTCGTGCTCGTCCTCGAAGTCGTCGCGGCGCAGCCGGATCATGTAGCGGCGGGCGATCGCGTAGCGCGTCGAGTGGATGTCCACCATGCGCGTCTTGGCGCGGCCCGTCACCGGGTCGAGCAGGTCCACGAACGGGATCGGCACGAACTGACCGGCCTGCATGGACACGAGCGCGGCGCTGCCGCCGTCGAGCAGGAACTTGGTCGCGCAGTAACCGAGGTCGCGCGTGTACTCCATGTCGTTCGGGATCGGATCGGCGCAGCGCAGCTCGTAGCCGATGTTCTTCTCGACGATCGTCGTCGCGATGTTGAACTCCTTGAGACGCTTCTGCACCGCGCGCTTGAGCATCTCGCCGATGTTCACTTCGGCGATGCGCACGTGGCCGTGCGCGTCACGCTCGACATCGTCGAAGTTCTCGAAGTCCTGCGGATCGATGCTCAGCACGACGCCTTCGGCGATCACCGCGACGCCGTCGCGCCGGCCGTACGCGAGCCGCTTGATGATCGCGGTCACGAGCGTGTCCACGAGCGTCTTGAGGCGGATCGGCTGCGTCTTGAACTCTTCCGGGATCAGCGTGAGCGTCGCGCCCGCGGCCTTGCCGATGCCGAGCGCGAGGTGGCCGGCCTTGCGGCCCATCGCGATGATGAAGTACCAGCGCGACGTCGTCTTCGCGTCGACCATGATGTTCTTGACGATCTCGACGCCGTGATGACGCGCGGTCTGGTAACCGAACGTGTCCACGTACGACGGCAGGTCGAGGTCGTTGTCGATCGACTTGGGCACGTGCACGACGTTGATGCGTCCCGCCGCCTTCTTCTCGACCATCATGGCGCTGAACGCGGTGTCGTCGCCGCCGATCGTGACGAGGTCGGTGACGCCCAGGCGCAGCAGCGACAGCACGACGTTCTCGAGGTACTCGGGCTTCACCGTCGGGTTCGCGCGCGAGATGCCGATGTGCGAGCCGCCGCGGAAGTGGATGCGCGAGATGGCGTCGATCGTCAGCGGGCGCGCGTGATCGATGTTGCCCTGCATGAGCCACTCGAAGCCGTCCTCGATGCCGAGCACGTCCACGCCTTCGAGCAGCGCGCGAATCGTGCAGGCGGCGATGACGCTGTTGATGCCGGGGGCGGGACCGCCGCCCACGAGGATCGCGAGTTTCTTGCGGTGCGTCATGATGCTCTCCGTCTCGGGGATGTGCGCGCGGCGGCGGGGACGGCTTCGCGCGCGGGTGTTTGCTGCGTCACGCCGCAGACTGCCGCAGCGCGCCGCACGTGGCAAACGCGTGTTTCATGGAAATGTCCGCGCCGGACGCGGCGAAAATGCGAACGGCGCACCACCGGAGGGCGGCGCGCCGTTCGACTTTGTTCGGTGCGATCAGGCCTTGGACGCCACCGTGCGCGAAAGGCGCGCGAATGCCTCGCCCAGACCGTCGTGCAGCGCCTTCACATCGTCCGCCTTCCAGGCCGTCGGTTCGACGCGCACGAACGACGTCTTGTCCTTGCGGTTGTCGAAACGCGCCACCGGCAGGTGACGCACCGAGCCACGTGACGTGAACTTCACGGTGTCCGGCTGGTCGGACTGACCGATCAGGTATTCCATGTCGTCGCAGCCGTAGTCGCCGAGCATGACCGCGATCGGCACGCCGTGGTGCAGGATCGAGCCCGGATCGTTCGGATCCGTGCGCTCGTGGTTCTTGCGGCGCGACTCTTCCGGCGTGACCCACACGTACAGGATCGCGGCGCGCGACAGGATCGCGTCCGAGAACTGCGCGAGCGAGTACTGGTAGCCGAGCGGGCTCGGCAGCGGGCACGTCGCCTTGTCCGGACCGCCACGCGCGGCCTCGATCACGATCGTCTTGCCTTCGAGCGTGTCGGGGATGCCGGCGTTCTTGTCGGCGAGCAGCTGCTTCGATTCGGGCTCGAGCGCGGCGATGAGCTTCGCGCGGATGTCCGCGGGCAGCTTACCGAGCGCGGGATCGGCACCGACCTTGGCGCGCGCGCCGTCGAAGCGCGCGAGCAGCCACTCGGCCGCCGACGCGGGCGCCGGACGGTTCTTCGTCTGCAGGTCGTCGAAGTCCTCGTTGAGCAGCTCGATCAGCGTGCCCCAGTCGAGGGAGTTCTTCATCGGCAGGTCGTCGGAGTCGAAGAACACGCCGTCGTGCCCGGCCTTGCGCAGCTCCTGGCTCACGCGGCGCATCATGTGCACGTACGGATAGTCGTCGAGCTGCACGGTCGGCCCGAGGTGCATTTCGTCGCGGCACTGGTCGGGCGTGAGGTGCGCGAGATAGCGGCGGACTTCGGACTTGCCGGAGGCCGGCAGCGCGAGCAACAGGACGACGTCGAGAACGGAACTCATGGATCGCTCACTCTTCTTGTAGTGGTGGTTCGGGAGTCGCGCGGGATGGAACCGCGCGAGCACGTGCGTTCAGGAATGAAATGCCGCCCGGGAATATACGTCCCGGGCGGCAACTCCGTCAGCGTATCCGTGCGGACCAGCGTGCGGCGGGAATCAGCGGCGATCGCCACCGCCGGGGCCGCCAGGACCACCGGGACCACCCGGCCCGCCGGGCCCGCCGGGGCCGCGCCCGCCCGGGCCACCCATGCCGGGACGCATGCCGCCGCTGGGCTTGGCCTGGCCACGGTGGCAGGTGAAGCACGCCACGCGCGGCTTCTCGGCGCCGCCGAAGTCGATGCGTGCGAGCAGCGTGTCGTTGATCGCGCGCGTCATCGCCATCATGTCGCGCGTGACCTGCTTGGCCTTCTTGTCCTCGTCGGCCCAGTGGTTGTTCACGTGGCAGTGCTTGCACGAGACGCCCAGGTTGCGCCCGAAGCTGTCCATGGAGCGCAGCACCTGCGTGACGGTGCGGCCCTTCATCACCTTGAGGTTCTTGAACACGCTGTCCGCCGGCGCGTCGGGATTGCCGATGCGGGCGAGGACTTCCTTGATCACGCTGTCGCGCTCGGCCGCGAAGCTGTCCACCGCGGCGCCCATGGGCATGCCCATGCCGCCGCCGCGACGCTCGCCCGGTCCGGGGCCGCCGGCTCCGCCGGGGCCGCCCTGTCCACCGGGCATGCCGCCCGGGCCCTGTGCCTGCGAGGGCGCGCTCGAAAGCGCGAGTACGACGGACAGCGCGGTCACGGAGAGCAGCGCGAGAACGGGAAGTCGCATGTTTCCTCCAGTCGGGGTGTGAACGTCGGTGCGGGCCGGTCGTCGCCACGTGGGGAGGCGCGCAGACCGGGGAACATGACGCGCGGCGGCGTGAAGGCCAAGCACTTTCGCGCGGGGCGCGGCCGACCGGCGCCGGTGACGCCCAGGGCTACTCGGCCAGAGCCCACTCCCGCAGCACGCGCCACGGTCCGCCGTCCGCCTGCTCGATCAGCGTCGCCGCCACGAACGTCACGACGAGCGGATCGGCCAGCGTGTGCGCGAGCGCGAGATCGTTGCCCGGCGCGCGCGGATTGCGCGGGTGCGCGAGCGTCAGGTGCGGGCGATGCACGCGCACGTCGTCGCGGCCGAGCACGTGCGCGCGCAGCGCCTGGAACTCGGCGAGCCCGGCGGTCGCGCCGAGCAGGATGCCGTGCCCGTCGAAGCGCTCCGCCGGGCCGAACGCGAGCGTGACCGCGGCCGCCGCGCCGTTCGCCAGCCGCGCTTCGAGCGCGCCGTCCGCGAGCGCCGCCAGTTCGTCCTCGCGGCAGAGCGTGACGTGCGCGGCGATCAACGCGTGCTGCACGGGATCGAGCGTCGCGCGCAGCGCTTCGATCGGCGCGGCTTCGGCATGCGGCACGAACAGCGTGAGCTGGCGTCGGGTCATGCGCGGCAAGTTGCCGCGCGCGGGCGAGCGCCGTCAACAGCCGCCGCCCGGGGGCGCACGCGAGTCCTTGCTCCCGCTCCGGCGCTCTGAAAGACTCCCGCGCGACCATGAACCCACGCCGCGCGCACGCGCCGGCGACTTCCCACACGAGAGCCGCGAGATCCCCATGAGCGACGCCGCGCAGAACGCCGCACCCGCCGACGTGAACGACCTCTTCGATCTCACCATCATCGGCGCCGGGCCCGTCGGGCTCTTCGGCACCTTCTACGCCGGCATGCGCGGCATGAAGGTGAAGCTGATCGACTCGCTCGCCGAACTCGGCGGCCAGCTCTCCGCGCTCTATCCCGACAAGTACATCTACGACATGGCCGGATTCCCGAAGGTCGTGGCGAAGGACCTCGTGCGCGACCTTTCCGCGCAGGCGCTGCAGTTCGCGCCGACCGTGTGCCTCGAGGAAAAGGTCATGACGCTCACGAAGACCGACGAGGGCTTCGCGCTCGGCACCGACAAGGGCGTCACGCACCGCACGAAGACCGTGCTCATCACCGCCGGCGTCGGCGCGTTCGCGCCCAAGAAGCTCGAGAAGGCGGAGTTCGCGCGCTTCGAAGGGCACGGCCTGCACTACGTGATCCCGAAGCTCGAGATCTTCAAGGGCCGGCGCGTGCTCGTGGTCGGCGGCGGCGACTCCGCCGTGGACTGGGCGCTCGCGCTCAACGAGATCGCGTCCGAAGTCACGCTCATCCACCGCCGCGATTCGTTCCGCGCGCACGAGGACAGCGTGAAGAAGCTGCACGCGTCCACCGTGCGCGTGATGCTCTTCCACGAGCTGGAGGACATCACGGGCGACGGCGCGGTGAACGGCGCGGTCGTGTACGACAACCGCTCCAAGGAAAAGACCACGCTCGCGCTCGACGACGTGGTGGTGAACTTCGGCTTCCTCGCGAACCTCGGTCCCATCAAGACGTGGGGGCTGAACCTCGAGAAGATCTCGCTCGTCGTGAACCAGCAGATGGAGACGAACATCGAGGGCGTCATGGCCGCGGGCGACATCACGACGTATCCCGGCAAGCTCAAGCTGATCGTGACGGGCGTCGGCGAGGCCACGATGGCGGTGTGCACCGCGAAGATGCGCTGCGATCCCAAGGCGAGCTACTTCCCCGGCCATTCGTCGGGCAACGCGGCGTTCGGCGAGGGCGGACACTGAGCACGACCATCCGCCTGCTCGTCGACGCGGACGCCTGTCCGGTGAAGCCGGAGGTGTACCGCGTCGCCGAGCGCTACTCGCTTCCGGTGACGCTCGTCGCCGATCAGTGGATGCGCATCCCGGAGGACGGCCGCGTCACGCTCATCGTGGTCGAGCGCAACTTCGACGCCGCCGACGACCGCATCGCCGAGCTCGCGGGCCCGGACGCGATCGTCGTGACCGCGGACATCCCGCTCGCGGCGCGCGCGCTCGAGCGTGGCGCCGCGGCGCTCTCGCACACGGGACGCGTGTTCACCGAGGACAACATCGGTGACACGCTCGCGACGCGGAACCTGCTCGCCGACCTGCGCGGCGCGGGCGAGCAGACGGCCGGACCGCCGCCCTTCAGCGCGCGCGACCGCTCGGCGTTCCTGCAGTCGCTGGACGCGCTCGTGCACGCGGTGAAGAGGAAACTCGAAGGGCGCTGACCGGGCGCCGGGCGTGCGTTTTGCCCGCCCCCTCAAACACTCGCGACTCCGGCCGAGACTGGTCCCGAGTCGCCGACCGCACGGCGGCATCCGTCCCGATTCCATCTCGCGACCGGAGCGCCCGAATGCAGCCTTCGAGTCCCACCCATCGGCAGACGATCAGCGCCATCCTGATCGACGCCGGCGCCGTCACTTCCGAGCAGGTCGATCTCGCCATCGAGCGTCACCGCGAGACCGGCTGCCGCATCGGCGAAGCCCTCGTGCAGCTCGGCTTCGTCTCCGAAGAGGACATCGGCTGGGCGCTCGCGCGCCAGCTCGGCATCCCGTTCGTGGACGTCCGCCTCGAGATGCTCGACGTCGAGTTCGTGCGCTCGTTCCCGGACGGCGCACTGCGCCGCCTCCAGGCCGTGCCGCTCTTCCGCGCCGAGGGGCGCGTGACCGCGGCGATCGCCGACCCGACCGACCACGAAGCCATCGCCGAACTCGAACGGCTGTGCGACGAGCCCGCCTCCTGCGTCGCCGCGACTCCCGCCGCGATCGGGCGCGCGCTCGACGCGATGCTCGGCCACGCGCACTCCGCGCACGCCCGGCACGCGGAAGCCAAGGGCCCGCTCGGCATCGGCGTGCTGTGGGAGCGCTCGGGCGAGTCGTTCCTCACCTTCCAGATCTCCGAAGCGCTGCGGCTCGGCGCGCAGGAGATTCACTTCGCGTGCGCGAACAGCTGGCTCTACGTGCGGCATCGCTCGGGCACGAAGCTCGCCACCGTGTCGCTCGAACCGGCCGCGGTGATGGACGTGCTGCTCACGCGCTTCGAAGCGCTCGGCATGAAGCCGCTCGGGCAGGGTGACGAGCACCGCACGTTCGCCGCCGCGTGCCGCACGCCCGAACTCGACCAGCAGATCCGCGTGTCGGTGCTCGCGGGCGCCGACGGCGTCACCGCCACCGTGCGCCTGCTCGGCGCGGTCTCCGCCGCGCCGCGGCTCGAATCGCTCGGACTCGAAGCGCTCGACGTCGCGCAGCTGCGCGCCGCGGTGCTCGAACCGTCCGGACTCGTGCTCGTGTGCGGTCCCGCGGGCTCGGGCGGCAGCACGACGCTCGCCGCGCTGCTCGCCGAACAGTCGAAGGACGAACGCCGCTGGGCCGTGTTCGCGCGCGAAGGCTGGCGCACGCCGGCCGCGAGCGGAACGGTGGACGTGGTCGCGGGCGCGCTCGCGTCGCGCTGGCCGCGCATCGCCGCGGCGCACGACCTGGACGGCGCGATCGTCGACGGCGGGCTCGAGGGCGAGCGCGTCGCGGACGTGCTCGACGGCGCCGCGCAGGGGCGCTGGATGTTCGCGCGCACCGACTGGGAAGACACGTTCGAGATGCTCGCGTGGCTCGCGCAGCAGCCGGCGGGGCGCTCCGCGCTCGCGCGCCGGTTGCGCGCGGTGATCCAGCAGCGCCTCGTCGCCGTGCCCGCGGCCAACGCCGCGGCCGGCACTCCCGCGCCGCCGCGCGCGGCCGTGTTCGAAGTGCTGTTCCCCGGTGACGCGCTGCGCGACGCGCTGCGCTCCGGCGCGGGCGCGGCCGAGCTGCGCGCGATCGCCGCTTCCGAAGGCTTCCACGACATGCACGACACTCTCGAAGCCGGAGTGAAGAGCGGGAAGTTCGATCCGCGCGACGCGGCGAAGGCGGTGGCCTGATGGCGCTCGACATCACCGCGATCCTCTCGTTCGCCCACGACCAGGGCGCCTCCGACGTGCACATCACGCCCGGCCTGCCGCCCGTGCTGCGGCTGCGCGGCGAGACCGTGCAGCTCGACATGCGTTCGATCGGACCGGACGAAACGCGCGCCGCGATCTACGACCTCATGAACGACGACCAGAAGCGCATCTTCGAGGAGCGGCACGATCTCGACTTCGCGTTCGAGATCCCCGGCCTCGCGCGCTTCCGCGCCAACGTGCTCCTGCAGCGGCTCGGCGTGCAGGCCGTCTTCCGCCTCGTGCCCACGAAGATCAAGACGCTCGAGGAGCTGGGTGCGCCACCGGTGCTGCAGCAGCTCTCGAAGCTCGAACGCGGCCTCGTCGTCGTCACCGGCCCCACGGGCTCGGGCAAGTCCACGACGCTCGCCGCGATGGTGGACTACATCAACGAGACCGAGCGCTGCCACATCCTGACGATCGAGGACCCGATCGAGTTCGTGCACACGCCCAAGCGCTCGATCGTCACGCAGCGCGAAGTCGGGCCGCACACGGATTCGTTCACGAACGCCCTGCGCGCCGCGCTGCGCGAGGACCCGGACGTGATCCTGGTCGGCGAACTGCGCGACCTCGAGACGACGCAGCTCGCGATCACGGCGGCCGAGACCGGCCACCTCGTGTTCGCCACGCTGCACACGAACTCGGCGTCCAAGACGATCGACCGCATCATCGACATCTTCCCCTCGGGCCAGCAGGCGCAGGTGCGCACGATGCTGTCCGAGTCGCTCGAAGGCGTCGTCGCGCAGACGCTGCTGCCCGCCAAGGACGGCAAGGGCCGCGTCGCCGCGCTCGAAGTGCTCGTCGGCGTGCCCGCGCTGCGCAACCTGATCCGCGAGGACAAGACCGCGCAGATCATGTCGGTCATCCAGACGGGCGCGAAGGACGGCATGATCTCGCTCGACCAGTCGCTTCGCGAACTCGTCATGCAGGGCAAGCTGTCGCGCGAAGTCGCCGCGAAACGTTCGAGCAACCCGCGCATGTTCGACGCGCCGACGCCCGGCGCCGCGGGCGCGACGGGAACGTCCGGCGCTCCGGCCGCGAAGCCGGCCGCCGCCTCCGGACTCGCCGCCGCCAAACCCGGGCTCTTCGGACGCTAGGGAACGACATGACGCTCGACGACATGCTCACCGCCATCCGCGAGAACAAGGGTTCCGACCTCTACCTGACCGCGGACGTGCACGCGCTCGTGCGCGTGGACGGCTCCACGATCCCGGTGTCCGACCGGCCGTTCGCGGCCGCCGAAGTCGATTCGCTCGTGCGCGCCGCGCTGTCGCCCATCGAGCAGGAGGAGTTCGACCGCACGCACGAGCTGAACACCGCGCGTGCGATTCCCGGCGTCGGGCGCTTCCGGCTGAACGTGTTCCGCCAGCGCGGACAGACCGGGCTCGTCGCGCGGCTCATCCCGATCCGCTTCCCCACCGCGGTCGAACTGGGCCTTCCGCCGGCGCTCACCGAACTGATCATGCAGAAGCGCGGGCTCGTGCTCGTGACCGGCGCGACCGGCTCGGGCAAGTCCACGACGCTCGCCGCGCTGATCGACCACCGCAACCGGAACACGCGCGGACACATCCTCACGCTCGAGGACCCGATCGAGTTCGTGCACGACCATCACGGCTGCGTCGTCACCCAGCGCGAGATCGGCGTGGACACGTCGTCGTTCGCCGCGGGGCTCAAGAGCGCGCTGCGCCAGGCGCCCGACGTGATCCTGATCGGCGAGATGCGCGACCTCGAGACCGTCGAGGCGGCGATCCACTTCTCGGAGACCGGCCATCTCGTGCTCGCCACGCTGCACGCGAACAACGCGAACCAGTCGGTCGAGCGGCTCATGAACTTCTTCGGGGCCGAGCTGCACGAGCAGGTGTACGCGCAGCTCGCGCTCAACCTGCGCGGCATCGTGTCGCAGCGGCTCGTGCCGCAGGCGTCCGGCGAAGGACGCGTCGCGGCGATCGAAGTCATGCTCAACACGCCGCGCGTCGCCGACCTGATCGCGAAGGGCGAGATCGCGTCCATCAAGAGCGCGATCGAGGGCAACGCGCTCGACGGCTCGCAGTCGTTCGACATGGCGCTCTACGAGCTCTACCGCTCGGGGCTGATCACGCTCGACGAAGCGCTGCGCCAGGCCGACAGCGCGAACAACCTGCGCCTGCGGATCAAGATGGCGGGCGAGACCCCGAACGCGAACGCCGCCCCCGGCGAAGCGAAGGCGGCGTTCTCGATCAAGCGCGACGACCCGGACGCGTTCGCGGCCTAAGCCCGCTCCTCCCAGACCTGCGCGAGCTGCAGCACGACGTCGGCGGACTTCTCCATGTCGTGCGCGCTGACCCACTCGAGCCGCGAGTGGAACTCGTGCATGCCGCAGAAGAGGTTCGGCGTCGGCAGGCCCATCTCGGACAGGATCGAGCCGTCCGTGCCGCCGCGGATGCGGCTTTCCTCGATCGTCACGTTCGCGCGGCGCATGGCCTCGCGCACGTTCTCGACGACCTGCGGCACCTTCGCGAGCACGTCGCGCATGTTGCGGTAGGAGTTCTTCACCTCGAACGTCACGCTCGAGCCCGGCCAGTCGGCGCACGTCTCCCTGGCGAGCTTCTCGAGCATCGCTTCCTTCACCGCGAGGCCCGGCGTCTCGAAGTCGCGGATGATGAACTTGACCGTCGTGCGGTCCACCGACGCTTCCATGCCCATCGGGTGCACGAAGCCTTCGCGCTCACCCGTCGTCTCGGGCGCGAGGCCCGTCTTCGGCAGGCGGTTCACGAAGTCGGACGCGATCTTGATCGAGTTCACCATCACGCCGGTCGCGAGACCGGGGTGCGTGTTGAAGCCCTGGAACGTCACGGTCATCGCGTCCGCCGAGAACGTCTCGGCGTCCATGCGGCCGCGGCCTTCGCCGTCGAGCGTGTAGGCGCAGTACGCGCCGAAACGCTTCACGTCGAACTGCCGCACGCCGCGCCCGATCTCTTCGTCGGGAGTGAACGCCACGCGAATGGCGCCGTGCGGAATCTCCGGGTGCGCGAGCAGGTGCTCGAGCACGCCCATGATCACCGCGACGCCGGACTTGTCGTCGGCGCCGAGCAGCGTCGTGCCCGACGCGGTCACGATGTCGTCGCCCTTGCGCGCGGCGAGCGCCGGCAGTTTCGCGGGCTCGAGCACGGCGGTCGGGTCGTCCGGGAACACGATGTTCCCTCCGGCCCAGGCGCGATGCACGATCGGCTTCACGTTCAGTCCGCTCATCTCGGGCGACGTGTCCACGTGGGCGAGGAAGCCGATCACCGGCACGTTCGCCTTCTTCGTGTTCGCGGGCAGCGTCGCCATGACGATGCCCTTGTCGTCGAGGAACGCGTCGGACAGACCGAGCGCCTTGAGCTCGTCGACGAGCACGTTCAGCAGCACGAGCTGCTTCGCGGTGCTCGGAATGGTCGTCGAGGCGGGATCGGCCTGGGTGTCGTACTTCACGTAGCGCAGGAAGCGCTCGAGGATGGCTTCGCGGAGAGTGGCGCTCATGGGGATCGTCCGGGTCGGAGTGCACGTCGGGAACGGCGGCGACCGTAGGCCGACCGGCGGGCCGCGGCAAGCCGCCGCCGGGCCGCGTCCGTCGGTTTCGTCGTGGCGGCGGCGGGTGCCGCGCGACTATGCTCCGCCGTCATTCTGACCCTCACCGACCCATCCGGAGGAATCACCCATGGCGACCGCCGCCGGCGCCGCGCAGGACGAAGGCACGCTCTTCGGCCATCCGCGCGGGCTGTACGTCCTGTTCTTCACCGAGATGTGGGAGCGCTTCTCGTACTACGGCATGCGCTCGCTGCTCGTGCTGTACATGGTGAAGTACCTCTTCATCCAGCCCGACGTCGGCCAGCAGGTGCTGGGCTACACCGCGCTGAAGGGCATGCTCGAGAGCTTCCTCGGACCGCTCGACGCGCAGCCGCTGTCGTCGAACATCTACGGTCTCTACACGGGGCTCGTGTACTTCACGCCGTTCTTCGGCGGGCTGCTCGCGGACAAGGTGCTCGGCCAGCGCAAGGCCGTGGTCGTCGGCGCGATCCTCATGGCGATCGGCCACTTCCTCATGGCGATCCAGAGCCTGTTCTTCCCCGCGCTGCTGTTCCTGATCGCGGGCAACGGCTGCTTCAAGCCGAACATCTCCACGCAGGTCGGCCTGCTCTACAAGCAGGGTGACCAGCGCCGCGACAGCGCCTTCTCGATCTTCTACATCGGCATCAACCTGGGCGCGTTCCTGGCGCCGCTCGTGTGCGGCACGCTCGGCCAGAGCGAGAAGTACGGCTACCACTGGGGCTTCGGCGCCGCCGGTGTGGGCATGCTGCTCGGCCTCGCGATCTACCTGTGGGGCGGCAAGTACCTCGCGCCCGACGTGCTCGCGCAGCGCACCGCCGCGCAGGCCGCCGCGCCCACGAAGACGCAGGCCAAGGAGCCGCTCACGAAGGAAGAGTGGCTGCGCGTCGGCGCGATCTGCGTCGCGTGCTTCATCGTCGGCGCGTTCTGGGCCGTGTACGAGCAGCAGGGCAACACCATGCAGCTCTGGGCCGACCAGAACACGAACTGGACCGTGATGGGCTGGACCATGCCGACCACGTGGTTCCAGGCGTTCAACCCGTTCATGATCTTCCTGTTCACGCCGCTGCTCACCGGTCTCTGGGCGCAGCAGGCGCGCACGAACAGCGAACCGACGAGCCTCACGAAGATGGCGTACGGCCTCGTGCTGCTCGGCCTGTCGTACGTGGTCATGATCGTCGCGTCGGCCCCGATGGCGAACGGCACCATGGCGCTCGACGCGAAGCGTCACCTCATCTGGCTCGTCGGCGCGACGGGCATCGCGACGTTCGGCGAGCTGTACCTGTCGCCCATCGGCCTGTCGTTCGTGACGAAGGTCGCGCCCGCACGCATCGTGTCGATGATGATGGGCGTGTGGTTCCTCGCGAACTTCCTCGGCAACCTGATGGCCGGCTACCTCGGCTCGTTCTACAGCCGCATCTCGCACCAGCAGTTCTTCACGCTCATGACGGCGATCGGCGTCGTGGCCGGCGTGATCCTGTTCCTCATGGTGAAGCCGCTCGACAAGATCGTGAGCGCGCACGACAGCGGAGAGGCGCACCAGTAAGCCGCGCTTCGGACGTACGAAGGCCCGGTCGCCCCACGGCGACCGGGCCCTTTCGTTTGCCCGCGTGCGCGGCCCCGGCCCGCACAAAGGTGACACGCGCTGTCACCGTATCGTGGCATCCTGCCGCCCATGGCCAAGACCACACTGACCGCCGAAGCGCTGCTCGCCGACTTCCCGCCCGCCGTGCGCGATCGCCGCCAGAGTCCGCGCGATCGTGAACGACGTGCTGCCCGACGCGGAGGAACGCGTGCTGCCGGGCTGGCGCGCGATCGCTTTCCGCTCGCCCGAAGCCGGGCACGTGTGCGCGCTGTTCCCCTACGCGGCGGAGGTGCGGCTGTACTTCGAGCACGGCTCGACGCTGCGCGACGGCGAGGGGATCGAGTACGGCGACACGCCGCTCACGCGCTACGCGATCTTCCGCCGCGCGTCCGACGTGAAGGTGCGCACGCTCGCGCCCGCCGTGATGCAGGCGTTCCTCGCGACGAGCGAGCGCCGCGCGGTGCGGCGCGGGGAGACGGGCCGCCCCCCGCAGGGCGCGCGGCGAAACCGAAGCGCCGGCCCGGCCGCGTCAGCCGCGCAGGTGGCGCTCGATGAACGCGCTCTTCGCCGCGCGGTAGTCGTCCATCGGCGCGCCCTCGAAGCGGCGCTTGAGCGCGTCGTACTCCGCGCGCAGCTCGGGGTTCGTGTTCAGCAGGTCGCGCCACGCGACGAACATGTCGTCCGCGCTGCCCTCGACCACCAGCTGGATGCCGACGTCCACGCCGTGCGCGTCGGCGACGAACGCCGAGAACGTCGGCGAGCGGTCGGAGCCTTCGTTGCGCGCGTACCGGCTCGCGAGCGCGGCGTCGGCGTCCGCGAACGCCGCGGCGCTCACGAGCACGCACACGTCGAGGTCGCCCTTCGTGAGCGAGCCGGGCACCGACGTGCTCCCCACGTGGTTCAGGCACGCGCGCGGCAGCAGCGCGCGCAGCGCACCGCCGACTTCCTCGTACGCGGCCGCGACGTCGTCGCGGAACTCGCGCTCGGGCGCGAACGAGACGCGCTCGCTCATCGCGTCTCGCGCCTCACTGCACCAGGACGCGGTTGAGTTCGGTGCGCCACGCGGACGGATCCGGCCCCGACTCGGGCCCCGCGGCGTAGCACTCCCACATCGACGCGCCGCACTCGTGCCCCTCGGCCGCGATCCACTCCTCGAACTCGCTCCACGCGTACGCGAGATCTTCATAGGACCCGACGTGCACCGTGCGCGCGAGCTTCGCCGCGGGCAGCATGCTCGCGACCACGCGGCCGCTCTCGGTGAAGGTGCTCCACACGGGCACGCCGACCTCGAGATCGAACACGTGCGGATCGACGCGCAGGTGATGCGTGAGCCACGGACCGGCCGGCGTCACCTCCTGCTCGGCGAGCGCGCGGCGCACCTCGGTGAGCGCCGGCATCATCACCGTGCGGATCTCCGAGCGCGGCACGGTCAGCCGCACCACCGCGATGGGCTGCGCCGTCGTGTGCAGGATCTGCGGTTCGTCGATCACCGGTGTTTCTCCTTCGGCCCGGGTCCCGCGTCACGCGAACTGCTTCGCCACCAGCCGGATCGCACCGAGGTGATACGCGACGTGCGCGATCGCCCCGGCCAGTCCGCCCGTCTCGTCCTCGTTCCAATCCTTCACGCCGTGCGCGAGCGTGACGAGTCCTTCGTATCCGGCGCGCAGCCGCGTGCGCGTCGCCGCCCACTGCGCGTCGTCCACGACCGCGGGCTCGAAGCTGCCCTTCCAGTCGAAGGGCCCGCGGTCGCCGCTCGTCCAGCGCACCACGACCTCCATGTGATACGCGGTGTGCGCGGCGTGCGCCGCGATGCTCGTGCCGAACGTGCCGCTCGACGCGTGCTCCGCGCTCACTCGGTCGAG
Organism: Candidatus Eiseniibacteriota bacterium; assembly: GCA_016710095.1. Lineage (GTDB taxonomy): Bacteria > Eisenbacteria > RBG-16-71-46 > RBG-16-71-46 > RBG-16-71-46 > CAIXRL01. Next base: position 66,301 of record JADJLL010000003.1, read on the forward strand.
CGTCGCGAACAGACCGTTGTTCACACCGTCGCGCGTGCCGTCGAGGAAGGCGGTCCCCTGTCCGGGGATGCCGCCTTCACACGCTTCTCGCAGGATCTCGAGCAGCCCCTTCGCGACCGGGGACTCGGTCACGCCTTTTCCCGGACAACAGCATCTCGCGGCCGACCGCGAGCAGGAACAGCGTCAGCAGCGCGAACGGGATCAGCGACAGCGCGTCCGCGTTCGGCCCGGAGAAGAACGGGTTGCTGGTGTTCGCCCACTTCGAGATCGACGCGTCGGTCTTCTCCATCACGCCCGCGAGGAACGCGATGATGATGCCGGCGATCGCGCCGCCCGCGATGTAGCCCGACGCCATCAGCACGCCGGGGCTCTTGTCGCCCTCGGCCTGCAGCTGGTCCTCGGTGAGGTTCTTGTGCGCGAGCTCCTTGCGCTTCGCCTGGTCCACGAGCCAGCGCACGAGTCCGCCGATCAGGATGGGCGTCGAACTCGACAGCGGCAGGTACACGCCGACGGCGAACGCGAGCGAGGGGATGCCGCTCATCTCGAGCACGATCGCGATCATCACGCCGAAGAGCACGAGCCCCCACGGCAGGTGACGGTCGAGGATGCCCTTGATGATGTAGCTCATCAGCGTGGCCTTGGGCGCGTCGAACTTGTGCACCTCGGTGCCGTCGGGACGCTTCGAGTAGGCGCCGTTGATGCCCGGGTCCACGAACCACACCGCGGCGCCCGACTCGTCGATCAGGTACTTGCCCGCCGGACCGCCCACGTCGTCGCGCTTCTGCCACACGCGGAAGTCGCGCGTGTCGGACGACGCCTGCGCGCCGCGGATCTTCTCGTGCTTCGCCGTGCCGAGCGCGTTCGCGTCCACCGCGATCGCCGTCTGCGACACCTGCGCGACGGGCACGTACACCGTCGCCGCGTCGTTGAGCTTGAGCAGGATGGGACCGAGCAGCAGCGCCGACAGCAGCGAGCCGATGAGGATCGCGATCTGCTGGTAGCGCGGCGTCGCGCCGACCAGGTAGCCGGTCTTGAGGTCCTGCGACGTCGAGCCGCCGTTGGAGGCGGCGATGCACACGATGCCGCCGACCGAGAGCGCGGTCACGTACCACGACGCGCCCGTCCAGCCGATGAGCAGGAAGATCAGGCACGTGAGCAGCAGCGTCGCGACCGTCATGCCCGAGATGGGGTTGCTCGACGAACCGATCTCGCCCGTCAGGCGGCTCGACACGGTCACGAACAGGAAGCCGAACACGACGATGAGAATCGCGCCGAGCAGGTTCATGTGCAGCGTCGGCGACAGCAGGATGGCGACGACGAGCAGCGCGATGCCGCCAAAGACGAACTTCATGTCCACGTCGCGGTCGATGCGCTCGACCGTGGCGCCGGAGCGCGAGCCGCCGACGTCGCGCAGCCCTTCGCGCAGGCCGTGCCAGATGAGCGGCAGCGAACGCACGAGCGAGATGATGCCGCCCGCGGCCACCGCGCCCGCGCCGATGTAGAGCACGTACGCGCCGCGGATCGCATGCGGCGACATCTCGGAGATCGGGATCGTGCCCGGCGCGAGCGGCCCGGCGATGTTCTCGCCGAAGAACTTGATCATCGGGATGAGCACGAGGTACGCGAGCACGCCGCCGGCGCACATCACCGACGCGATCGCCGGTCCGATGATGTAGCCGACGCCGAGCAGTTCGGGCGAGATCTCCGCCGCGATCGAGCCGCCCTTGAAGGGCGCGCCGAACACCTTCTCCGGAGTGTCCTTCCACATGCGCAACGCCGACATGGCGGTCTTGTACGCGAGGCCGATGCCGAAGCCCGCGAAGATCGTGCGCGCCGAGACGTTCTGCACGCCGCTCGCGGCCGCTTCGGCCTTCGCTTCGGCGGACGACGCCTCGAGCGACTCCTTCGACGCGCCGGCCTTGAGCACTTCGGCGCACGCCGTGCCTTCGGGGTACTTGAGCTTGCCGTGCTGCTGCACGATCAGCGCGCGGCGCAGCGGGATCATCATGAGGATGCCGAGCAGCGCGCCGAGCACCGAGACGAGCGCGACGCGCGTCAGCTCGAGGTCGAAGCCGAGGATCATGATCGCGGGCATCGTCACGCCGACGCCGAACGCGATCGACTCGCCGGCCGATCCGGCCGTCTGCGCGATGTTGTTCTCGAGGATCGTCGCGTCCTTCGCGCCCGTGAGCGAGAAGAACTTGAACAGCGTCATCGAGATCACGGCCACCGGGATGGACGCGCTCACCGTGAGGCCGACCTTGAGCACGAGGTACAGCGACGAGGCGCCGAAGATCATGCCGAGGACCGTGCCCATGAGCACGCCGCGCACGCTGAACTCGCGCAGCACGGTGGTGGACGGGATGTACGGCACGAAACGGGCGGGCTGGGACGACATGAACAGTCCTCCGGACGGGGTCGTGTGCGTGGAGACGATCGGCGGCACCTTACTTCAGGGGCTCCCGCGTCCGCAGCAACGAACGGACGGGCGCCGCGTGGGCGTCCGTGACGGTCCGCGCGCCTCGTTCTATGCTGCGCGCGGCGTTCGTCGGCCGCATACCGCAGGGCGCCCTTCCCCCGACTGCTCCCACGGCTCCCGCGTGAGCCGCCCACGCACCCGAACGTGACCAGGGACCATGTCCGACTTCTTCCGCCGCCTGTTCGGCCCTTCCGACGCACCCGCCGGCCCGCCCGCGCCTCCCGAACCCCGCACGATGCTTGAGGTCGCGGCGCTGCTGCGCGGCTTCTACGAAGCCGCCGCGCACCCGCGCGACATGGTCGAGGACCCGCTGTTCCAGCGCGGGGTCGGTCTCTGCATGGCCGAACTCCACCGCGGCGTGGATGCGCAGGGCTACGTGCAGGGCGCGAACCCGATTCTATCGCTCATGGCGCTCGAAGCGCTCGCGCGCATCACGTCCGACGAAGCGCTCGCGATGACGCTCATCCCGTACACGTGCACGGGCTGGGGCTGGACGCGCCGGCGATCGCTCACGCTGATCGGCGAGCGCGCCGCGGCGCCGGCGATCGCGCCCGCGCTGCTCGGATTCGCGGGCTCGGAAGAAGGCGTGGACTACGAAGGCCCCGCGCTCACCGAAATGCGCGAGGCGTTCAAGCGCATGGCGCAGCGCGAGCCCGAGGCGAGTTTCGACGGCGCGCTCGAGGCGCTGACCGAGCCGCAGGCCGAGCAGTTGAAGCAGTTGCTCGCCAAGCTCGGCGATGGCGCGCCCGAGCGGCTGAACGAGGAGTACCGCGCGTGGCAGCGGCGGCGCGTGAACACGCCGATGCTCAAGAGCATCGGCCGCATCCGCAAGCCCGACGCCGACGGCGCGGTGAACCTCGAGGCGGTGGACGATCCCGCGTTCGAGAGCGCGCTCGGCGAGATGAAGCGCGTGCTGCTCGGCGACACGCCGGGCTCGCTCGTGCTGACCGGGCCCGCGGGCTGCGGCAAGAGCGCGCTGCTGCACGTGCTGTCGAACCGGCTCGCCGAGGACGGCTGGATCGTGTTCGAGGCGGGCGCGAACGATCTCGCCGCCGGCCAGAGCTTCCTCGGCCAGCTCGAGGGCCGCGTGAAGGACCTCGCGGCCGAGCTGCGTGGCAAGGACGTCGTGTGGATCATTCCCGACTTCCACGAGCTCGCGTTCGCCGGCGCGTACCGCGAACGCCCGACCGGCGTGCTCGACATGCTGCTGCCGTACATCGAGAGCGGCGAAGTGCGCGTGGTCGGCGAGACGACGACCGACGCGTGGCACAGCCTGGCCATTCGCTTCCCGCGCGTGCGCACGGCGCTGACGGCGCTGCGCGTCGAGAGCATGAGCGACGACGAAGCGCTCGCGTTCGCGCAGCGCTGGTGCGTGCAGGCGAGCGCGCAGGGCTGGCCGGTGCCCGACGAACCGACGCTGCGCGAAATCTCGCTGCTCGGCCGCCAGTACCTGTCGTCCGCCGCGCAGCCCGGCGCGATCATGCGCCTCGTGCAGGCCACCGCGCAGCGCCTGCTCGCCGCGCGCACGACCGCCGGCAGGAGCGTGGGCACGGCGGACGGCGCGGCGAACGCGACGGCGCCCGACGCGGCACCGGGGGGCGGCGCCCCCGCGCACGTGGCCGGAGGCCACGGCCCCGCCATGACGATGACCATGGAGGATGTTCTCGACACGCTCGGCACCCAGACCGGCCTCCCCCGCAGCCTGCTCGACGAGCGCGCGTCGCTCTCGCTCATGGGACTGCGCGAGCGCTTCGAGTCGCGCGTGCTCGGCCAGCCCGAAGCGGTCGAGTGCCTCGTCGAGCGCGTCGCCATGGTGAAGGCCGGCGTCACCGATCCCACGCGCCCGCTCGGCGTGTTCCTGTTCGTCGGCCCGACGGGCACCGGCAAGACCGAGATCGCGAAGACGCTCGCCGAGTTCATGTTCGGCAGCCCCGACCGCATGATCCGCGTGGACATGAGCGAGCTGTCGAACCCCGACTCGCTCGACGTGCTGCTCGGCGACCGCGATCCGGTCGGCTCGCAGCAGGCGCTGGTCAATCGCATCCGCCAGCAGCCCTTCTCGGTCGTGCTGCTCGACGAGTTCGAGAAGGCGCATCCGCTCGTGTGGGACCTGTTCCTGCAGGTGTTCGACGACGGCCGGCTCACCGACCGTCGCGGCAACACCGCCGACTTCCGTCACGCGATCCTGATCCTCACGTCGAACCTCGGCGCCGCGATCCCGAAGGGACAGTCGCTCGGCTTCCAGAACGACAATGGCGTCTTCACGCCCGGCTCGGTCATGAAGTCCGTGGACCTCACGTTCCGCCGCGAGTTCGTCAATCGCATCGACCGCGTGATCGTGTTCCGGCCGCTGTCGCGTGCGACGATGCGCGACATCCTGCGCAAGGAGCTGCGCGACGTCTTCCAGCGCCGCGGACTGCGCAACCGCGAGTGGGCGGTCGAGTGGGACGAGTCGGCGCTCGAGTTCCTGCTCGACAAGGGCTTCACGCCGGACCTCGGCGCGCGCCCGCTCAAGCGCGCGGTCGAGCGTCACGTGCTCGCGCCGCTCGCGACGACGATCGTGAAGCACGAAGTGCCGGCGGGCGACCAGTTCCTGTTCGTGCGCTCGGACGGCGAACGCGTGGACGTCCAGTTCGTCGATCCGGACGCGCCCGAATCCGCGGACGCGCCCGGCGACGTCGCGCCCGCGATGCTCTCGGTTCCCGCGGACGGCGGGCCGTCGCTCGAGGCGATCGTGCTCGACGCGCGCGGCGAAGTCTCCGAACTCGGCGCGCTGCGCGCCTCGCTCGAATCGCTGCGCGAGCGCGTGCACGGCATCGCGTGGACCGAACGCAAGCAGGCCGCGTACGCACGCATGCGCGAGGAAGGTTTCTGGAGCGCGGCGGACCGCTTCGAAGTGCTCGGCCGGATCGAGAACATGGACCGCGTCGAGTCGTCGTTCGGCAACGCCGCGAGCCTGTTCGAGCGCCTGCACGGCAACGCGGCGCGCGCGCGCGTGCCCGCCGATCTCGTCGGGCGGCTCGCGCAGCAGCTGCTGCTCCTGCGCTCGGCGAGCGACGCGCTCGACACGGGCAAGGCGTGGGACGCGTTCGTCAGCGTGCGCCCGCTCGCCGACAAGCCCGAGGAGCGCGACGAAGCCGCGGCGTTCGCGGCGCGGCTGCGCCTCATGTACACCGCGTGGTGCGCGCGACGGCGCATGTCGCTCCAGGTGCTCGAGGAGAGTTCCGAGCGCTGGCTGGCTTCCGTCTCGGGCTTCGCGGCGCTGTCGCTGCTCGAAGCCGAGACCGGCTGGCACGTGCTCGAGCTTCCCGACGGCGCCGAGGGGCTGCACCGCGCGCGCGCCGAAGTGCGCGTGGTCGCGCAACCGCCCGCGCCCGCGGGCGACGGCGAAGGCGCGCTGCGCACGCAGGCGGTCGGCGCGCTCGCCGCGCAGCCGCTCACGCTGCCGGCGGTCGTGCGGCGCTATCGCAAAGAACCTTCACCGCTCGTACGCGACGGCGTGCGCGGCTGGCGCACCGGCCGGCTCGACCGCGTGTTCGCGGGCGAGTTCGACGTGATGCAGTAGCCACGCGCCACACGAAGCGCGCGGCGGATCACTCCAGGGTGAACTCCGCCGCGCGCTTCACCTGCGCGCCCGACACGAGATCGCTCACGAGCACTTCGACGCGATACCGACCCGCGACCAGCTTCGACGTGTTCACCGCGATGAACTGCCGCCGCGTGCGCACGGACGCCGAGCCGTTGGCGCCGGCCGTCACGCTGTCCTCGCGCGCCGCCCACGCGAGCCGCGGGCCCAGGTCGCCGTCGGGCTTGAACGGCTGCACGGAGTACTCGTAGCGGAACTTCGTGCGCCCGCTCTCGTCCGGATCGAGCCGGTAGATCTCGGCGTACACCGCGATGTCGCCGCCCACGCGGAAGCGATGATCGGGCGCCTCCTCGAGCCGCACGACGCCGCCGAGCGAGAGCGTCGACGCGCTGCCGCAGTTGACCAGCAGGTCGCTCATGCCGAGCCCCGTGCCCACGGGCTCGACGGTGAGCGTGCGCCGGATGAACCCGCGGCGCTGCCGCGGATCGTGCGCCGACACGGTCACGTCGTACGTGCCCGGCGCGAGCCCGAGCGTGAACTCGACGATGCGGCGCGTACCCGGATCGCAGCTCGAGACACCGGGCTTCGTGCTGCCGCGCTCGACCGTGCGGCCTTTGGAATCAAGCACGGTCCAGTCGGCCGTGATCGTGTCGGCGGCGCTCGCCCACACGTCGAGCTGGCCGCGCACGCGGGGACCGCGCTCGCCTTCGAAGCGCGTGAACGCGCCCGTCACCTCGAGGCGCTGCGATGCGGGCCGGCGCGTCGGGATCACGAGCCAGCCGTTGCCGAACGCGAGCAGGTCCTTGCGCGCGGCGAGCACCTTCGGGTCGGGCGTGTTCGGGAACTCGGGCGAGCGCTGGAACGGCTGCGTCCAGCGGCCGCGCAGCGTGCGGTCGTGCAGCAGCACGCGCATGCCGAGCTCGGGATACAGCCACAGCTGCGCGCGCACCGGGAACGTCACGTTGCTGCCGCCGCGGCCCTCGGAGCGCGCGGCGCCGGTGCGCAGGGGCTCGGTGAAGAGCGGCACGCCGGCGGGATTCACGAGCACCTGCCGCGGCGGGCCGTAGCGAATGTAGGTCTCGGCGCGCGCGTCGAGCTCGGGATGCAGCGGATCGTCGAACAGCAGGAGCGCGTGCGCGACGCGCGACCACCACTCGAGCTGCGCCTCGTTCTCGCGCGTCGTCGGGTCGGGATCGAACGCGCTCATCGCGCGGAACGCGGCGACGGGGCGCTCGGCGTCGCCGGGCGCGCGCCAGTCGGTGTCGGGCTGCGCGATCTCGGGCAGGTTGCTCGGCGACTCGAACAGCGCGCGGCGCTCGGCCGCGAGCTTCGGGATGCCGGCGCGAAACAGGCTCTCGGCGCGCGCGAAGTCGCCCGCGCGATACGCCGTGTAGCCCGCGGCGACGAGCGCCTCGGGGATCCGCGGCCGCCCTTCGACCGCGCGCATCGCCGCGTACGCGGCGCGGCCTCCGTCGCCGGACTCGTAGCGCAGCGCCACCAGCCGCAGCCACGCGGTCGCCGCGTGCGGGCGCAGGCGCGTGACGTGCTCGAGCGCATCGATCGCCTCGCGGAAGCGCGTGCTGTCGAGATCCCAGAGGAACTCACGCTTCGCGACCAGCGCGAGCCCGAGCCAGTTCTCGGGATCGCCGGGCGCGAGTTCCGTGGCGCGCTGGTACGCGCCGCGCGCCTTCCGGTCGTAGCCCTGCAGCGCGTAGAGCCGTCCGAGCGAGCGCCAGTTCGCGCTCTCGTCCGGCGCGAGCGCGATCGCCTCGTCGAGCATGCGGCGCGCGCGGTCGCGCGATTCGACGTCGCCCTGGCCCGCGTACTCGTCGGCCCACTGCCGCAGCGTCGCGGCGCGTTCGGGATCGGGGCGCGCGGCGCCCAATACGAGCGCGGCCGCGACGAGCAGCGCGGCGGCGAACGGCATGACGGACGAACGTCGAAGATGGCGGACTGGTGCGGCCAACACTCCTCCCAAGGGGACGCTCCGGCTGCGCCCGGTCCGCGCGTCGGCGCGTACGATTAACAGAGGCCGCACAAGAAGAGCCAGAAGTTCTTCGCGTTCGTGCGGAGAGCACGTGCGATTTCCGGCCATGCCGTTGTATCCTTCCCGCGTCTTTCATCCCAGACGCACCACGCCACCGCATCCGCGGCGCGCACGGCGCTCGATACCGAGACGCCGGGAGACACGGGACCCGAGAGCCCCGACTTGGCCGGCTGATATCTCCAGCAAAGGGGCAGACCCATGTCTTCACCGCAGGAACAGGCCACGCTCGCCGGCAACGCCACCAAGGCCCGCGATCTCCAGATCTACGTCGGCGGCAAGTGGGTGCCGTCTTCCGCGACTTCGTGGTTCGACGTGCACAACCCGGCCAACGACGTGCTCATCGCGCGCACGCCGCTCGGCGGCAAGGAAGACGTGGATCGCGCGGTGAAGGCCGCCATGGCCGCGTATCCCGCGTGGCGCGCGACTCCGCCGGTCAACCGCGTGAAGTACCTGTTCGCGATGAAGAACATCTTCGAGAAGAACTTCGAAGAGCTCGCGCGCATCTGCACCACCGAGCACGGCAAGACGCTCGACGAGTCGCGCAGCAGCGTGCGCCGCGCGATCGACAACATCGACATGGCGATCGGCGTGCCGACGACCATGCAGGGCCGTTCGCTCGAAGACATCGCGGCCGGCATCGACTGCTACACGTACCGCCAGCCGATGGGCGTGTTCGCGGCCATCACGCCGTTCAACTTCCCGGCGATGGTCCCGATGTGGTTCCTCCCGCACGCGATCGCCTGCGGCAACACGTTCGTGCTCAAGCCGTCGGAGCGCGTGCCGCTCTCGCAGCAGAAGATCTTCGAGATGCTGCACGACTGCGGCCTGCCCGAAGGCGTCGTGAACATGGTGCACGGTGGCAAGGACGCGGTCGACGCGATCCTCGACCACAAGGACATCGTGGGCGTGTCGTTCGTCGGCAGCTCGCCGATCGCGCACTACATCTACAAGCGCGGCGCCGAGGCCGGAAAGCGCGTGCAGGCGCTGGGCGGCGCCAAGAACTTCACGCTGATCATGCCGGACGCCGACATGGACCGCGCCGCGTCGGTGAGCACCGAGTCGTGCTTCGGCTGCGCCGGTGAGCGCTGCCTCGCGAACAGCGTCGTGCTGGGCGTGGGCACCGCGTACGACATCATGGTCGAGAAGCTCGTGGCCGAGGCGAAGAAGATCAAGGTCGGCGACGGCCTCGAGCCCGGCGTCACGATGGGCCCGGTCATCAGCAAGCAGCACCGCGAGAAGGTGCTCTCGTACATCGAGAAGGGCATCGCCGAGGGCGCGACGCTGGCGCTCGACGGCCGCGCGTACAAGGACCCGAAGAACCCGAACGGCTACTACCTCGGACCGACCGTCTTCACGAACGTGAAGCCCGAGATGGTGATCGCGCGCGAGGAGATCTTCGGACCGGTCATCTGCATCATGAAGGCCGACACGTTCGAAGACGCCGTGAAGATCGTGAAGAAGCACGAGCTCGGCAACGCGAGCAGCATCTTCACGAGCAGCGGCAAGTCGGCGCGCGAGTACCGCTACCAGGTCGAGCCCGCGATGATGGGCATCAACATCGGCGTCGCGGCGCCGATGGCGTTCTTCCCGTTCGGCGGCGCCAAGGGCAGCTTCTTCGGCGACATCAAGGCGCACGGCACCGACGCGGTGGACTTCTACACGGACAAGAAGGTCAACATCGTCCGGTGGTTCTAGCCGGCCGCGCATACGCGCTGCTGGGTTTCCTCATGGCGGCGTCGGTTTCGCTCTCGAGCGAGGCCGGCGCCGCCGTCGGTTTCGGGGCGGCCGCCTCTCCTCCGAGCTTCCTGCAGTCCTGCGCGGTGATGGGCACGATCCGCGGGTGGCTCGGCATCCCGACCGACGAGCAGCTGTATGCGCCCTGTCTCGAATCGGGCGGCCGCGTCCGGTTGCGAGGACCGCACGGGCTCAAGCTCGAGCCCGCCGATGCGCACGCGACCGACACGGGCATTTCGTACGCGATGCCCGCGAGCGCGGACGGACGGCCGGGCGCGATCGGGCTGATGACGTGGCGCGACGTGCGCGGCGTGGACGTGTGGCGGAACGAACCCTCGGCGTTCAGCGTGACGACGGTGTGCGGCATCGCGGGGTTCGCCGCCGGGTTCGCGATCGCCGAGTCGCTGAACGACGATCCGAAGTCGTTCGCCTCGATCCCCGCTCACCTCGCGGTCGTCAGCCTCGAGGCGTTGCCTCTTGGCGCGCTTGGCTTCCTGATCGGCCGGTCGATCGACCCACACCCGATCGGCCGCTGGGTCGACTGCGAGAGCAGGCCCCCGAGCCGGCGCTGATTCGGCTTCCACGCGTCGCCCGCGCGCGTGTATGGTCCGCGCACGGTGAACGCGCGGAAGGTGCGCGCGAAGACCCCGATCGTCAGGAGCCCCCGGCGCGGACTGGAGAGCCCCGCGCTGTAGTAAAGGAGCGCCGGTGCGTCATGCACCGGCGCTTCCTGTTTGAGGAATGCCAAGCTCCCCTCGCATGGGCGTGACGAACCCTGCCATGCTGGCAGGACGGTCGCCCGCAATGACAGTCCTCGGGCCCGCCGTACACCCGATCCCGCCGCGCGCCGCTCGGGCACCTCGCCGGGGAATGCGCCGCAACTTCCGTAAAACTACGGAGTCCCGCGCTCGCGCCCCGCGGGCTCCCGCCGGGACGCCTGCGCGCGGTGCGCGGCCTGCGCCTTGCTGAATCGTGAGGACTCTCTCGCGACGGCCGCACCTTCCCGGCCGTTTCCGCTTCTCCCGCGAGAGCCCGGACGCAGCAAGCCCAGAGGCGACCCATGACGCAGCACCTGAACGATAGCCCTGCCGGCGACGAACCCGCCGGCGCCCGTCCGCCGCGCCGCGACCAGGTCCGGCGCTTCACCTTCGCCGCCGCCGTCGTCGCGCTCTCGCTCTTCGCGATGAGCGTGTGGCACGGATCGGCCGGCTCGGCCAAGCCCGCCGAAGCGCCGCTGCCCGGTCTTTCCGAGTGCAGTGACTGCCACAACCCGGGCCCGCCGACGACCAAGCGCATTCCGGACGAAGGCCCGAACTTCGACGCGTCGCTGCGCGGCTCCGCGCACGCGACCGTGCGCTGCGACGGCTGCCACGCCGAGCTCAAGGGCGGCGACTTCCCGCACGCCGAGAAGCTGAAGAAGGTCGACTGCGGCTCGTGCCACGCGGAAGAGAAGAAGCTGCACGACGAGTCGCTGCACGGCCAGGCCGAAGCGCGCGGCGAGAAGCTCGCGCCGACGTGCAAGGGCTGCCACGGCACGCACAACGTGCTGCGCCCGAAGGATCCGGCGTCGCCCGTGTACGTGGTCAACATTCCGCTGCTCTGCAACAAGTGCCACCGCGAAGGCTCGCCGGTGCAGTCGTTCTACAAGATCCCGAAGGACTCGATCCTCACGAACTACCGCGAGTCCATCCACGGCGAAGGCCTCTATCGCAAGGGCCTGCTCACGACCGCCGTCTGCACGAGCTGCCACACCGCGCACAACCAGCTCCCGCACACCGACGCGCGCAGCAGCATCTCGCGGCACAACGTGGCGAAGACGTGCGAGAAGTGCCACGTGCGCATCGAAGCCGTGCACGCGAAGGTCGTGCGCGGTGAGCTGTGGGAACGCTCGCCGAACCAGGTGCCGGCGTGCGTGGATTGCCACGAGCCGCACAAGGCGCGCCGCGTGTACTACACGCAGGGCATGGCCGACGCGAACTGCATGATGTGCCACTCGAAGCCCGACGTGAGCATGATGCGCGGCGGCAAGAAGGTCTCGCTGTTCGTGGACGCGTCGCATCTCGAAGGCTCGCGCCACGCGAAGATCGCCTGCGCGCAGTGCCACACGGGCGCGAACCCTTCGCTCGGACGGCCGTGCACGACCGTGAAGCCCAAGGTGGACTGCTCGGTCTGTCACGCGGAAGTCGTGAAGATCTACCAGACGAGCGTGCACGGAACGCTCGCCGCCAAGGGCAGCCCCGACGCGCCCGAGTGCACGGACTGCCACGGCTCGCACGGCATCCAGAGCCACCTCGAAGTGAACTCGAAGACGTACGCGCGCAACGTCCCCACGTTGTGCGGCAGCTGCCATCGCACCGGCAAGAAGGCGGCGCTGCGCTACAAGGGCGCCCAGACCGAGATCCTCGAGCACTACGAAGAGTCGATTCACGGCAAGGGCCTCATGAAGAGCGGCCTCGTCGTGACCGCGACGTGCGCCGATTGCCACAGCCCGCACGGCGAACTTCCCGCGAAGGATCCGGCCTCGACCGTGAATCGCGCGAACATCGCGAGCACGTGCGCGAAGTGCCACCGCGGCATCTACGAGCAGTTCGAACAGAGCGTCCACTCTCCGGCGGTCACGAAGAAGCTGAAGAAAGACCAGAAGCTGCCGGTGTGCTCCGACTGCCACTCCTCGCACACGATCGGGCGCGCGGACTCCGAGAACTTCCGCCTCACGATCATGAACCAGTGCGGTGACTGTCACGGCGAGGCCGCGGAATCCTACTTCGAGACGTACCACGGCAAGGTCTCGAAGCTCGGGTTCACGAAGACCGCGAAGTGCTACGACTGCCACGGCGCGCACGACATCCTTCCGACGAGCAACCCGGCGTCGCGGTTGTCGCGCCAGAACGTCGTCGCGACCTCCGCGAAGTGCCACCCCGGCTCGAACCGGCGCTTCGCGGGCTACCTCACGCACGCGACCCATCACGACCGCAAGAAGTACCCGGCGCTGTTCTTCGTCTTCTGGGCGATGACCGGGCTGCTCGTCGTGACGTTCCTCGTGGCCGGACTGCACACGCTCGCGTGGCTGCCTCGGTCGCTGCAGTACCGCAAGCACCTCGAGGAGACGCACGCGCTCGAATCGAAGCAGCACGTGCGCCGCTTCACGACGCGCATGCGCAACATGCACCTCATGGTGATCAGCAGCTTCCTCACGCTGGCCATCACGGGCATGACGCTCAAGTTCTCGTACACGCCCTGGGCGCACTTCCTGTCGCGCCTGCTCGGCGGCTACGAGATGGCGGGCCTGCTGCACCGCATGGGCGCGATCGTGACGTTCGGCTACTTCGCGTTCCATCTCGCCGACCTGTTCCAGCGCAAGGCCGCGACGGGCAAGTCGTGGTTCCAGTTCATCACCGACAACACGGGCATGATGTTCTCGCCCGTCGACGGCAAGGAGTTCATCGGCTCGATCAAGTGGTTCCTCGGCAAGGGCCCGCGCCCGCAGTACGGCCGCTGGACCTACTGGGAGAAGTTCGACTACTTCGCCGTGTTCTGGGGCGTCGCCGTGATCGGCGCGTCGGGCCTGCTGCTGTGGTTCCCCACGTTCTTCACGCGCTTCGTCCCGGGCTGGGTGCTCAACGTGGCGACGATCATCCACAGCGACGAAGCGCTGCTCGCCGTCGGCTTCATCTTCACGGTCCACTTCTTCAACACGCACTTCCGTCCCGAGAAGTTCCCGATGGACACGGTGATCTTCACCGGCGGCATTCCGCTCGACGAGTTCAAGGAAGACCGCCCGCGCGAGTACGAAGACCTCGTGAAGAGCGGCGAACTCGAGAAGCGGCTGATTCCCGCTCCGGACGAACGCGACGTGAAGGGCTGGAAGATCTTCGGAACGATCGCGCTGTCGCTCGGCGTGATCATGATCATCCTGATCCTGTACGCCGCATTGTTCAGCTACCGCTGACGCGACACCCCCTGCCGCACGCGACGACGGGCCCCCGGAGCATCGGGGGCCCGTTCCGTGCGGCGCACGCGGGCACGGGCGCGCGGTCGGCTCCTTCTGGTAGCTTCCCAGCCGGTTCACAGCCCCACACGTCCGCACCACTTCCGGAGGCGATTCCCCATGTCCCGCTTCTTCCGCATGGCCCTGCTCGCGATGATCGCGTTCGCGGTGCTCGCGCCGGCCCCGGCCGCGCACGCCGCCGACGCGCCGTCGATCGCGCAGTTCCTCAAGATCCGCACGCCCGGCCTTCCCGACCTGCTTCCCGACGGCTCGCTGCTGCAGCGCGACTGGCCGGAGGGCGTGTTCCAGCTCTACCGCACGACGCCGAAGGTCGCGGGCGCGAACGCCTCGTACGCCCCGGACCAGGTGACGCGCACGAAGCTCACGAACTTCCCCGACGGCGTCGCGGGCTTCTCGCTCTCGCCCGACGGCAAGCGCTGCCTCGTCATGCACGCGCGCGGCGGCAACGAGAACACGCAGATCTCGCTCATCGACCCCATGTCGAACGGCATCGCCACGCTCACGCCGATCGTCGCGAATCCGCGCGTGCAGGCGAGCGTGAACGCCTGGCTGCGCGACGGCTCGGGCTTCTACTACTCGGCGAACGACGAGAGCCCGAACGACTTCTATCTCTACCGCTGGGACTTCGCGACGGCGAAGGCGACGAAGGTCTGGTCGGAAGCCGGCCAGTGGGAAGTGAACGACGTCACCGCCGACGGCAAGCGCCTGCTGATCATGCAGATCGTTTCCGCGTCCGACACGCGCATCTGGGAGTTCGACCTCGCGAGCGGCGCGAAGCGCGAGATCACCATCAAGCCCGCGAACGGCACCGCGGCCTGCGGCGTCGTCGGCTACCTGCCCGGCGAGAAGAGCGTGATGCTCTCGTCCGACCTGATCGGCGGCATGCAGCGCCTGTTCGCGGTCGACCTCAAGACGCTCAAGCGCACCGAGCCACTGCCGGCACTGTCCAAGTTCGAGCTGGACGGCGCCGAGATGAACGACGTGCACGACATGCTCATCGTGACGACGAACGAAGACGGCTACGCCGTGCCGCACTTCTACTCGCTGCCGGGCTACAAGCCCGTCGCGGGCCCGGCGATGGAGAAGGGCGTCGTGAACGGCTCGGTGTTCCGCGGCTCGACGGTCGTGTGGTCGCTGTCGAACGCGCGCAACGCCGGCCAGGGCTACATGACGACGTTCGTGAAGGGTGGCGCGCCGGTCACGAAGCAGCTCACGTGGACCGAGAACAACGGCGTGGATCTCTCGCGCATGCGCCTTCCCGAGCTGGTGCGCTACACGGCGTTCGACGGCAAGCAGATCCCGGCGTTCCTGTACGTGCCCGAAGGGTTCGTGAAGGGCAAGCCGATCCCGTTCGTCGTGTACTACCACGGCGGCCCGGAGAGCCAGAACCGTCCGGGCTTCTCGGCGGCGCTGCAGTACCTCGTGGCGCGCGGCTACGGCCTGATCCTGCCGAACGTGCGCGGGTCCACGGGCTACGGCCGCGAGTTCCAGATGCTCGACGACTACAAGAAGCGCTGGGACAGCGTGCGTGACGGCGTGGACGTCGCCGAGTGGCTCGTGAAGGAGGGCTATTCCACGCCCGGCCGGATCGCGACCTACGGCGGCTCGTACGGCGGCTTCATGTCGGTCGCGTGCATCGTCGAGGACCAGGAGCGCGTCGAGGCGGGCAAGCGCAAGGACCGGCTGTTCGGCGCCTGCGTGGACGTCGTCGGCATCGTGAACCTGCAGACGTTCCTCGAGAAGACGAGCGGCTATCGCCGCAAGCTGCGCGAGGTCGAGTACGGCCCGCTCACCGATCCCGACTTCCTGCGCACGGTGTCGTCCATCCACAAGGTGGACAAGATGAAGGTGCCGTTCTTCATCGCGCACGGCTTCAACGACCCGCGCGTGCCCGTCGAGGAAGCCATGCAGATCGCGGTCGCGCTCAAGGACCGCAAGCTCTCGCCGCGCGTGTTCATCGCGCCGGACGAAGGGCACGGCTTCCAGAAGCTCGACAACCGGATCTACTTCAACGAGCGGATGGTGCAGTTCTTCGACGAGACCATTGGAGCTGCTGGCGCCTCCGGCGCCACTCCGTAGCGCGGCGGCGTCACCGAAAAACGCGAACGGCCGGCGGGAGCGATCCCGCCGGCCGTTTCGCGTGTGGCGCCCTCCTCGATCGATCCGACCGGAAGTTGCGGCGGATCATGGCAGAGACCTTCTTCACGCCGGCTGGACCGCCCGGGCGGATTTCGCAATCTGCACGGCCCTGTGCCCTCTCCGGCCCGGTGGGTGCGGCCGATACTGCGCACAGGCCCCGGAATGCCCCACCCCCCCGTCCCAATCGAAGCCCTCGGAACGGGAGCATTGGGCACATGCTCAACGAGCTGATCACCAAGTACAACGAAGCCCTGATCGACACGGACCGGGAGCGAGCCCTGAACGTCGTGCGCGCGGCGCTCGACGACGGGATCTCCCCCGAAGCCATCGTGTTCGAAGTCGTGCTCCCCGCCATGGACCGCATGATCATGTCCGTGAGCGAGGGATTCGAGGCGAACGTCGCGCAGCACTTCATCACTGCGCAGATTTCGAACGCCGTCACGAACGAGATGCTCGAGCGATTCACCGCGCCCACCGAAACGCGCGGGCGCATCGTGATCGGGAACTCCCAGGGCGACCTGCACGCGCTCGGCAAGCGCATCGTGATCGGATGCCTGCGGGCACGCATGATCGAGGTGATCGATCTCGGCACGAACGTCCCCCCCGAGAAGTTCGTGAGCGCCGCCGTGAAGCACGACGCGCCCATCATCGCGATCTCCTCGATGATGGTGCACACCGCGCGTGGCCCGAACGGGGCGCTGAAAGTACGGGAACTGCTGCACGCGCACGGCCTCGAGGATCGCATCAAGATCATCGTGGGCGGTGCGCCGTATCGCTTCGACCACACGCTCTGGCAGACGGTGAAAGCCGACGGATGGGCCGAAAACGCCGTCGCTGCCGCACGGCTGGTCGAAGACATGTTGTCGGAGGTCGCACGATGATCACGAGTATGGACCGCCTCGTGGCCGCCATCCGTGGCGAGCCGTCGGACCGCATCCCCATCTTCTGCAACCTGATCGATCAGGGCGCGATCGAGCTCGGGCTGGAGCCCGAGGAGTACTTCTCGAGGGGTGATCTCGTGGCGGAGGCGCAGCTGCGTCTCCGCGAGAAGTACGGCCACGACAACGTGTGGAGCCTCTTCTACGTCGGCAAGGAAGCCGAGCTGCTCGGCTGCCAGAAGATCAAGTTCGCGTCCGACGGCCCGCCCAACGTGGAGGACTTCGTCATCCGCTCGTGGGCGCAGATCCCCGAGCTGAAGGTGCCCGCGGACATCACGCAGCACGAGGCGTTCACGGAGACGGCGCGCTGCCTGGAGATCCTCAAGCGGGAGATCGGCGGCAAGGTTCCGCTGTGCGCGTACATCACGTCCACGATGACGCTGCCCGCGCTGCTCATGGGCATGGATCGCTGGATGGAACTGCTGTTCCTGGGACCGCCGGACCTCACGCAACTGCTGCTCGAGAAGTGCCACGAGTTCTTCGTGAAGGAAGTCGCGGCGTACCGGGCCGGCGGCGCGGACGTGATCGTGTACTCGAATCCGTTCGGCTCCGTCGACTTCGTGCCCATGAGCTTCTTCCTCGAACGCTCGCTGCCGTGGATCGAACGCGACATCGCGGCCATCGGCACCGAGGGCGTCGTCTACTACTGCGGCATGGCCTCGCTCAACCGCACGATCCCGAAGGTGCTCGAGCGCACCGGCATCGGCGTCTACTACCTGAGCCCGATGGACGACATCACGCAGGGCACGGCACTCGTCGGCGGCCGCGGCCTCACCTGCGGTGTGGTCAACGACATCGCGCTGATCGACTGGACGCCCGAGGAGATCGACCACGAAGTCGCGCGCATGATCGCCGCGGGCAAACCGAGCGGGAAGTTCCTGTTCGGCACGGGCGTGATGCCGCGCGCGATTCCCGAGCGCAACATCCGCGCGCTCATGGATGCCGCGCTGCGTCACGGGCGGCACGAGGCGTTGACGGCATGAGCGCCCCCGACCTCCTCCTGCTGGGCTGCGGGATCCTCCGGGCCGAAGTGAAGCTGATCTGCGACCGGAACGGCTGGCCGCTCGAGCGGCGCTGGCTCAGTCCGCAGCTGCACGGACGCTCGATGCAGATGGGGCGTTCGCTTTCGCTCGCGCTCGCCGCGCACCCGGGCCGCGACATCCTCGTGATGTACGGCTGCTGCCATCCGCAGATGGACGACATCGTGCGCGATGCCGGCACGTTCCGCGTGCCCGAACAGAACTGCATCACGATGCTGCTCGGCGGCGATGCGTTCGCCGAGGAGATCGACGCCGGCGGCTATTTCCTGCTCGAGGAGTGGACGCACGACTGGGAGGCGAGCCTCAAGCGCACCTTCGGCACGCCGGACTCCGCTCTGATCCGCGAGATCTTCCAGTACGACCGCAAGTACCTGCTCGCACTGCGCACACCGTGTTCGGGCGACTTCACCGAAGCCGCCGAATCGGCCGCGCGATTCGTGGGGCTGCCGCTGCGTTGGCGGGACGTCACGCTCGACCACCTCGAGGAGGTGCTCGGCGAGGCCATCGCACGGAAGCAACGGGAGCGCTGCGAACAGCCATGACCGCGAAAGGCAAGCGCCGCAGCGAGCGACTGCTCGCACGCATGAGCCGGCTGGCCCAGGAGAAGTCGAACCTGCAGCTGGTCAACAACCTCATGTGCAGCCTCGGAGGCATCGCCGGGCTCGACAACATCGTGGACCGCATGCTGCACCTGCTGTCCGATCACGTCGGCGGTCACAACATCGCGCTCTACTACGCGCTCGAGAACACGACCTTCTACGCGGACGTCTACGGTGAGAAGCACGTCGTCGAGAAGATCGACGACGAAATGGTCCGGCAGGCCTTCGAGACCGGTCTGCCCGTCGAGGAGACGCGCGCGTTCGAGGAGACGGGCATGCTCACGCGCGAGTTCACCCGCGCGTCGTATTGCGCCCTGCCGCTCAAGATCCGCGACCATCTCATCGGCGTGATCAAGATGGACGGCATGCTGCTCGCCGGCGCGCAGGTGCGCACCGACCTTCGCGGCTTCTTCGACTACGTGGCGCTCGTGCTGCAGCACGAGATCGACAGCCGGTCGCACCTGCGCGACACCTACGAGCAGCTGAGCCGCGCGCACCTCGCGCTGCGCGAGGAGATGCGCGTGCGCCAGCGCGAGCAGCAGTACCTCGCCGCGGTGCTCGACACGATCGACGCGGGCATCATCGCGTGCGACTCGCACGGCCGCATCACGCTCTTCAACCGCAAGGCGGCCGAGCTCTATCACGGCCTGCCGGTCTCGCCGCAGCTCGAGCTGTGGGCCGATCGCACGCCGCACTTCCGGGCCGACGGCCGCACGCTGCTCACGTTCGCCGAGCTGCCGCTGTTCCGCGCGCTCCGCGGCGACTCCGTCGAAAACGTCGAGATGACGCTCGTGCATCCCGAACACGCACCGGTCGCGGTCGTCGCGAGCGGCCAGCAGGTGCGCGACCAGGCCGGCCGCGCGATCGGCGCCGTCGTCGCGCTCCAGGACGTGACCGAGCGCCAGCGTCTCGAGATCCAGCTGCGCCTCGCGCAGAAACTCGAGGCCGTGGGCCAGCTCGCGTCCGGCATCGCGCACGAGATCAACACGCCGACGCAGTTCGTGAGCGACAACCTGCAGTTCCTGAACGAGAGCTTCGCCACCGTGCGCGGGCTGCTCGGCCGCTGGCGCGAGGAAGTGCAGTCGCTGCCGCCCGATCCGCGGATCGCGGAGCTCACCGCGCGCATGACGAGCGACGAGCAGGAGTCCGATCTCGAGATGATCGAGGAGAACGTCGGCGCCGCGTTCACGGACGCGTTCGAAGGCGTGAACCGCATCAAGGTGATCGTCGCGGCGATGCGCGAGTTCGCGCACCCGGCGAAACGCCACAAGGCGGCGTGCGACGTGAACCACGCGCTCTCGAACACGCTCACGATCGCGCGCAACGAGTACAAGTACATCGCCGACGTGGTGCAGGAGTACGGCGACGTGCCGCCGGTCACGGCCTTCGCGAACGACCTCAACCAGGTGTTCCTCAACCTGTTCATCAACGCCGCGCACGCGATCGAGGACTCCGTCCGCGACACGCGCCGCCGTGGCGTGATCACCGTGAAGACGAGCCGCGTCGGCGGCCGCGTGCGCATCGAGATCTCCGACACGGGCTCGGGCATTCCCGAGAGCGTGCGCGAGCGCATCTTCGATCCGTTCTTCACGACCAAGGAGGTCGGCCGAGGCAGCGGGCAGGGTCTCGCGATCGCCCGCGCCATCGTGGTCGAGCGCCACGGCGGCGACCTCACGTTCGAGAGCGAGGTCGGCAAGGGCACGACATTCCGGATCGACCTGCCCATCGTCGACGCGGCCGCGGCCCCGGCGGTCGGCCCGGACGGCGAGCCGGACGAGATGATCGGCGCGGAATCCGCGCCGGAAACCGCCGACGAACGCCACGACATGGCGGCCTGAGCCGGCCGGTCGAACCGGGTGGACGGCCCGCGTTCCGCCCGGTCCGCATTTCGACCACTCGGATTCCGCCCCGGCCGGTGTAGACTCTCCCGCGCCTGCGCGCCGCGATGCGCGCGGGCGATGCGATGCGCTCCTGCGCTGCGCACACGGCAGTCGAAACCCAACTGCCGGGAGACACGGGTCCCGCGAGCCCCGACTTGGCCGGCATCGAGCCATTTTCGAAGTCGCGACCCGGCGGACCGGCGCCCCTTGCCTCGGCCGCACCGCGGCTTCCTTTGCGGAGGAAAGCCATGGGGCTCCTGATCAAGGGCGGCGAGATCGTCACCGCCTCCGACCGTTACGTCGCCGACCTTCGCGTGGACGGCGGCACCATCACCGAGATCGGCGCGAAGCTCGAAGCGCGCGCGGGTGACGAAGTGGTCGACGCGGCGGGCAAGCTGGTGATGCCGGGCTTCATCGATCCGCACGTGCACATGGAGCTTCCGTTCATGGGCACCGTGAGCGCGGACGACTTCGAGTCCGGCACCGCGTCCGGCATCGCGGGCGGCACGACCTGCATCATCGACTTCTGCATGCAGGGCGCGGGGCAGTCGCTGCCCGACGCGATCGCGGAGTGGCACAAGCGCTCGGCGAAGGCCGTCACCGACTACACGTATCACATGGCCATCACGAACTTCGGCCCGACCACAGCGGCGGAAATGCGTGAGGTGGTCGAGAAGCACGGCATCACGAGCTTCAAGGTGTTCATGGCCTACAAGGGCGCCATCATGGTGGACGACGGCCAGCTCTATCAGGTCATGAAGGAAGCGGCGAAGCTGGGCGCGGTCGTCACCGTGCACGCCGAGAACGGCGAAGCGGTCGCGCTGCTCCAGAAGGAACTCGTGGCCGCCGGCTGCATGGGCCCCGAATACCATCCGGTCTCGCGCCCGAGCCTGGTCGAAGGTGAGGCCACCGAGCGCGCGCTGATGATGGCGCGCCTGCACGGCACGACCGCCTACATCGTGCACATGACCTGCAAGGAATCCGTGCACGCGCTCGAGCGCGCCAAGCTCTCGGGCCAGCGCTGCTACGGCGAGACCTGCCCGCAGTACCTGCTGCTCGACGACACGGTGTTCCAGAAGCCCGACTTCGGCGGCTCCGCGTACGTGATGAGCCCGCCGATCCGCCCCGGCCACGTCGGACACCACGACGCGCTCTGGGCCGGCGTCTCGAACGGCATGCTCGACTCGATGGGCACGGACCACTGCCCGTTCACGCACGAGCAGAAGAAGATGGGCCTCGGGGACTTCACGAAGATCCCGAACGGCGCCGCGGGCATCGAGGACCGCCTCACGCTCATGTACTCGTACGGCGTGAAGGGCGGACATTTCGATGTGCAACGGCTCGTGGAGCTCGGAAGCACGGCTCCGGCGCGCATCTTCGGTCTCGCGAAGAAGGGCTCGATCGCGGTCGGCATGGACGCGGACATCGTGCTCTACGATCCGAACGGCGAGAGCGTGCGCAGCGCGAAGACGCACCACTCGAAGTGCGACCGCAACATCTTCGAAGGCTTCAAGACCTACGGGCGCGTCGCCACCACGATCGTGAACGGCAAGATCGCCTGGGACGGCACGAAGCTCATGACCACGCGCGGCAGCGGCCGGTTCGTGACGCGCAAGCCCAGCCACTTCGCCCAGCATGCGGAGGTGAAGGTTTGACCCCCCAGTCCCACGCGCTGCCCGCGCAGCGCCTCGAATCCGGCATCGCCGACTCGAAGCCGAACTTCATTCCCGGCGATGCCGTGGCCGAGGCGAACCGCTGCCTCTACTGCCACGACGCCCCGTGCGTGCAGGCGTGCCCCACGGGCATCGACATCCCCACGTTCATCCGCAAGATCTCGACCGGGAACGTGAAGGGCTCCGCCCGCACGATCCTCTCGGCCAACCTGCTTGGGCTTTCGTGCGCGCGGGTGTGTCCGGTCGAAGCGCTGTGCGTGGGCGCGTGCGTGTACAACGAGTGGCACCGCAGCCCGGTCATTCCGATCGGGCGGCTGCAGCGCTTCGCGGTCGAGACCGTGCTGAGCGACGGCAGCGCGAAGGGATTGCTCTCCAAGGCGAAGCCGAACGGCAAGAAGGTCGCGTGCGTCGGCGCGGGCCCCGCGTCGCTCGCGTGCGCGGGCTATCTCGCGCTCGAAGGCTGCGACGTGACGCTGTACGAGAAGCGTGACGTGGCCGGCGGACTCAACGTGACCGGCGTCGCGCCGTACAAGATGAACGCCGAGTCGGCCATGACCGAAGTCGAGTTCATCCGCTCGCTCGGCGTGACGATCAAGACGGGCGTCGAGATCGGCAAGGACATCGCTCCCGCGAAGCTCGTGGACGATCACGACGCCGTGTTCGTCGGCGTCGGCCTCGGCGCGGATTCGAAGCTCGGCATTCCGGGCGAGGACGCCGCGGGCGTGTTCGGCGGCGTCGAGTGGGTCGAAAAGATGAAGCTCGAGAGCGGCTACTCGCTCGCGGGCGTGCAGCGCGCGGTCGTGATCGGCGGCGGCAACACCGCGATCGACGTCGTGCGCGAACTGGCGAAGCTCGGCGTGCCGGACGTGGCGATGCTCTACCGCCGCACGGAAGCCGACATGCCCGGCTACAAGCACGAGATGGAACTGGCGCGGAAGGAAGGCGTGCGGCTGGTCGAGAAGGCCGTGCCGCAGCAGTTCGTGCTCGCGGGCGGCAAGCTCGCGGCCGTGGCGCTCGCCGACGGACGCGAGGTCGCGTGCGACCTGGCGATCGTCGCGATCGGCCAGGGCAAGCTCGGCGCGTTCGTGTCGTCGTTCCCCGGCGTCGCGACGACCGACAAGGGTCTCGCGCTCGGCGATCCGATGTCCGGCACGACCGGCAATCCCAAGGTGTGGGTCGGCGGCGACGTCACGGGCGGCGAGCTCGTGGTGACCGCGGTGCAGGACGGCAAGCGCGCGGCGCGCAGCATCGCCGCGGCGCTGGGTCTGCCCTCGCGTGACGACTCGCCGATGCAGGCCGGACACCGCTGAGCCGTGCACACTTCGAATCCGATCTTCGGGGGCCACGAGAGCCCTCACACCCACCGGTCCTCGTGACCGGCTCGCACAAGAGAGCCCTGCATGGCTGATCTTTCCATCAACTTCGCCGGCATCCAGTCCCCCAACCCCTTCTGGCTCGCGAGCGCGCCGCCCACGAACACGGGCGACCAGATCATGCGGGCGTTCGACGCCGGCTGGGGTGGCGCCGTCTGGAAGACGCTCGGTGACCCGATCGTGGACACCTCGAGCCGCTTCGGCTCGATCGACGTCGGCAACTCCCGCATGGTGGGCTTCAACAACATCGAGCTCATCACGGACCGGCCGCTCGACGTGAACCTGCGCGAGATCCGCGAGGTGAAGCGCAAGTACCCGAAGCACGTCGTGATCGCGTCGCTGATGGTCGAGTCGAAGGAAGATTGGCGCGACATCATCAAGATGTGCATCGACGCCGGCGCCGACGGTCTCGAACTGAACTTCGGCTGCCCGCACGGCATGTGCGAGCGCGGCATGGGCTCGGCCGTCGGCCAGGAGCCCGAAGTGCTGAAGATCGTCGCGGGCTGGGCGGTCGAGTTCTCGACCATTCCCGTGCTGGTCAAGCTGACGCCGAACGTGGGCGACATCCGCGTGCCCGGCGTGGCCGCGGTCGAGGCCGGCGCGCACGGCCTGTCGCTCATCAACACGATCAAGAGCATCGTCGGCGTGGATCTCGACAAGATGGTGCCGTACCCGGTCGTGGGCAATCGCGCGACCAACGGCGGCTACTGCGGCCCGGCGGTCAAGCCGATCGCGCTGCACATGGTCAGCTCGCTCGGGCGCGACCCGCGCGTGAACATCCCCATCTCGGGCATCGGCGGCATCGCCACGTGGCGTGACGCGGCCGAGTTCATCGCGATGGGCTGCACGAGCGTCCAGGTGTGCACGGCCGTGATGCACTACGGCTTCCGGATCGTGGAGGACATGATCGACGGCCTGTCGAACTTCCTCGACGAGAAGGGCATGAAGTCGGTGAACGAGCTCCGCGGCAAGGCGCTCGGCGCGTACAGCGAGTGGGGCGATCTCGACCTCAACTACAAGGTCGCCGCGCAGATCGATCCCGAGAAGTGCATCGGCTGCGACCTGTGCTACGTGGCGTGCCGCGACACGTCGGTGCACTGCATCCACACGGCGGGCGAGCCGCTGATCGCCGGCCATCGCGCGCCGACGCGCGACAAGGCGATCGCGAAGGCGACCGCCACGGGCGTGCACGTGCCGTGGGTGGACTGGGACGAGTGCACGGGCTGCAACCTGTGCTCGCACGTCTGCCCCGTGCCCGGCTGCATCACGATGGTGGACGACACGCGCGGCAAGCCGTTCGAGAGCTGGAACGACCGCATCGCGAAAGGCACGAACAAGGTGCCGGGCGGGCTGCGGGGGTAGCGGTAGCGGCGTGATTGACGAAGAAGACAGCGGCCCGGCGGAGCGATCCGCCGGGCCGTTGTGCATTCCGAGCGCTTGGGGTTGCGCGAGCGCACGGGTACAGTGCGGTCATGCAAGAGTCTGGGAATCAGGCGCAGGCGCTGCGGCACCGCGCAGCACAGTGGCGGGCTTTCGCGGCTTGGGAGGCTGCTCACGAAGCCGTGAGAGATCGATCGATCTCGGCGGACCTCGCATGGCTGTGGGGCGCAATCCAGCTCGCTCAGCAGCTCGCTCCCGAATCCGATCCCATCGCGGCCGCTCACGCACGCGCATCACAGCGCATCCTGATCCGTGCCGCTCTGGCGCCGCTCGATCGGATCGGGCAGTGAACCCACTCGAAGCCACTCTGATCGAACTCGCCGAGACGTTCTCCCGGCTGCGGGTGCGCTACATGGTCATCGGTGGGCTCGCGAGCCTGCAATGGGGGCGTGCTCGACTGACCTACGACGTTGACGTCACAGTCGCCGTGGATGAACCCGCACTCGAGGGCCTGTTGGCGGCGCTGGCTCCCCGCATCGAACCGCTCCTGCCAGATGCGATGGCTTTTGCCCGGGAGGCCTCCGTCGTCCCCATGGAATCGTCCGTGGGAGTGCGAGTCGACCTGGTGATTGCCGCGCTGGATTACGAGCTCGAGGCCATCTCGCGCGCGGCGGTGCTCGACATTCAGGGCCATTCCGTGCGCTTCGCGACCGCCGAGGACCTGATCCTCCACAAGATCGTCTCCGAGCGAGCGCGTGACGCCGAGGACATCGAGGGCATCGTCGCGCGCCAGCGCGGCAAGCTGGACCTCGACTACCTCCGGCCGCGCATCGCCTCATTGGCGCAGGCGCTGGAGCGCCCGCAGATGCTCGCGGAGTTCGAGCGACTCGTGCGAGGCGCTGGCGCCTGAGGCCGGGCTCGCCCTACTTCGCGCGCTCGTACTGCACCGGCCACTTGTGGTCGGCGCCCAGTTCGCGGGCGGCGCGCAGCGGCCACTGCGGCTCGCGCAGCAACTGTCGCGCGAGCAGCACCACGTCCGCACGGCCGGCCGCCACGATCTCCTCGGCCTGCGCGGGCTCGGTGATCATCCCCACGGCGCCCGTCGCGATGCGTGCTTCGTGTCGCACACGTTCCGCGAACGGCACCTGGTAGCCCGGACCGACGGCGATCTTCTGCCACGGCACCGCGCCGCCGCTCGAGCAGTCGATCAGGTCGGCTCCGGCCTCGCGCAGCAGTCCCGCGAGCCGCACGGTCTGGTCGAGGTCCCAACCGCCGTCCGCCCAGTCGGTCGCGGACAGCCGCACCCACAACGGCAGGTCTTGCGGCCACACGGCGCGCACGGCGCGCGTGACCTCGAGCGTCAGCCGCACGCGGTTCTCGAACGAACCGCCCCAGCCGTCGGCGCGCTTGTTCACGAGCGGCGAAAAGAACTCGTGCAGCAGGTAGCCGTGCGCCGCGTGGATCTCGACGAAGCGAAAGCCCGCCGCGAGCGATCGCTTCGCCGCGTCGCGGAACGCGCCGATCACGCGCGCGATGCCCGCTTCGTCGAGCGCGTTGGGACCGGTGTAGTGATCCGAGAACGCTTCGGCGCTCGGGCCCACCGGCGTCCAGCCACCGTCGGCGATCGCCACCGCGCGGCCGCCCTGCCACGGCGTCGACGTGCCCGCCTTGCGCCCCGCGTGCGCGAGCTGGATGCCGGGCGCGCAACCCTGCGATTCGGCGAAGCGCGCGATACGCGCGAGTGGCTCGACCTGCGCGTCGTTCCACAGCCCGAGATCGCCGGTCGAGATGCGCCCCTCGGGCACGACCGCCGTCGCCTCGACCAGCAGCGCTCCCGCGCCGCCGGTCGCGCGCGCGCCGAGATGCACGAGGTGCCAGTCGTTCGCGAGACCGTCGGTCGCCGAGTACTGGCACATGGGCGAGACCACGATGCGGTTACGGAACGTGAGCGAGCGCTGCGTGAACGGCGTGAAAAGCTGCGAGGACATGAGGAGACTCCGGAGACGGACACGTCGAGGCGATCGCGCCGCCGGACAGCCTAGTGCATCCGCTCCGGCGTCGTGCGATGGAGCACGCTCGCCCCCCTCGGACCGCGTGACGGGCGGCTCGCAACCGGAACGTCTTCCCTCTTCTGGGTCGCGGCCCGGTGCAATGCAACGGCCCGGCGGGTCCTTCCGCCGGGCCGTCGTGCGTCACGCCGAGGACTACTTCGCCGCGGACGCGACCTTCTGCCCCTTCACCACCTCGGCCTTCGCGACCGGCTCGCCGTTCACGCGGATGTTCGTGAACGGGATCGGCAGCCCCTCGGCCTCGAACGGCTTCGGCCCGTCCTGCAGGTGGTAGTGAATGTGCGGCTCGCTCGTGTTGCCCGAGTTGCCGACGAGCCCGAGCATCTGCCCGCTCTTCACGCGGTCGCCCACCTTCACGCGCAGCGACTTCGGCTGCAGGTGCGCGAGCAGCGAGTACTCGCCGTTGCCGTGATCGATCACGACGCCGTTGCCGATCGCGTTCGCGCGGTCGGTCCGGCCCGGCGCGTTGTCCGGCAGGCTGTCGCGCATCCACACGATCGTGCCCGCGGCCGGCGCGAGCGCCTTCTGCCCGTAGCACCAGTAGTCGGTGAGCGCCTTGCCGTCGCCCTTGTGCGTCGCACCGTCCTTCACGATCAGCACGTCCATCGCGAAACGCTGGTCGCGCGTGGCGGCGTGGTAGTTCTGGTCCACCGTGCGCCCGCCCCAGACGACGAACCACTCGCCCTCGAACGGCAGGCGCAGCGCGGTCTTCGTCTCGTACGCGAGATGTGTGCTCGCGAACTCCTTCGCAGTGCCACCCGCGGGCTTCACGAGCATGCCGGCCACGCGGCCGTCGGAGTCGAACGCGAACGTCATGTCGATCCGCGCGGGCACCTTCGAGAACCGGCACGTCGCGACGTAGGCCCACGAGCCCGGCGAGGGCTCGGTGGTCGTCTCGCTCACGACGGAGTCGAGCTTGCCGAGGCTGCCGCCGATGCGCTCGAGCGTGGCGACGAAGTTGGCCGAGTCCTTCATCGCCGTGCGCATGTGCTCGTTGAACTCGGCCCAGAGCGGCGCGGCCTCGTTGCTCGTCGCGTGCACGAGCATGGCCTTGCCCTTGGCGGTGGCGGCGGCGGAATCGAATGCGTACGCGCGCCCGGCGGTCGTGATGCAGACGAGGGCGAACATGGCGGACAGAACGAGCTTCAAGCGGAACCTCCGGGGAAGGGACGCCGGCGCACGTGGGATTTTCGGCAGCGCCGCGCGAGTCGCATGCTAACCTGCGCGCCACCTTTGACGGATGGGGCGCGCGGAATGTTGCGCGCCGGCCCACAGGAGCGTCGAACCGAGAGGAATCCGATGGCCGCACATCGCTCGCTGGACGTGATCCGCCATGCCGACGGCCGCGTCGAGCTGAAGGACGCCGCCGCGCTCCACACGAGTCCGCTCTACAACGAGGACCTCGCGCCCGTCGCCGTCGCGAAGCGCGACTGGACCACGTACAACTATGCCGCGCTGTGGATCAGCATGGCGCACTGCATCCCCACCTACATGCTCGCGTCCGGCCTCATGACGCAGGGCATGAACTGGTGGCAGGCGCTCTTCACGATCCTGCTCGGCAACACGATCGTGCTCGCACCCATCCTGCTGAACTCGCACCCGGGCACCAAGTACGGCATTCCGTTCCCCGTGTTCGCGCGCGCCGCGTACGGCACCGGCGGCTCGAACCTGCCCGCGCTCATGCGCGCGCTCGTCGCGTGCGGCTGGTTCGGCATCCAGGCGTGGATCGGCGGCGAGGCGCTGCAGACGTTCTTCGCCGTGCTCGTCCCGAACTGGGCGCAGCTGCTCGGCCCCGGTTTCGCGGGCCACACCGGCACCGAATGGCTGAGCTTCCTGCTCTTCTGGGGACTCAACATCGGCATCATCTACCGGGGCATGAACCTGCTGCGCATCGTCGAGAACTGGTCGGCGCCCTACGTGCTCGTGGTGACCGACATCCTGCTCGTGTGGGCGGTGAAGGCCGCGAACGGCTTCGGCCCGCTGCTCTCGCAGCCCGGCAAGTTCGACACGCTGGCCGAGTTCCTGCCGGTGTTCATCCCGTCGCTCACGGGCATGATCGGGTTCTGGGCGACGCTGTCGCTCAACATGCCCGACTTCACGCGCTTCGGCCGCAGCCAGAAGGAACAGGTGATCGGCCAGACGGTCGCGCTGCCCACGACCATGTTCGCCTTCGCCGCGATGGGCGTGCTCATCACGAGCGCGAGCGCGATCCTCTACGGCGAGCCGATCTGGGATCCGGTGAAGCTCGTCGGGCACTTCACCAATCCGTGGATCGTCGGCTTCGCGATGTTCTCGGTCGTGATCGCGACGCTCGCGGTGAACATCGCCGCCAACGTGGTGTCGCCCGCCAACGACTTCGCGAACGCGCTGCCCAAGTACATCTCGTTCAAGACCGGCGGACTCATCACCGGCATCATCGGCATCGCGATGCAGCCGTGGCGGCTGCTCGCCGACCCGACCGGCTACATCTTCACGTGGCTCGTCGGCTACTCCGGGGGACTCGGTTCGATCGCCGGCGTGCTGATCGCCGACTACTGGATCGTCCGGCGCAGGGAACTGAACCTGGGCGACCTGTACCTGCCGGACGGCGAGTACGGCGGCTGGAGCATGCCCGCCGTCGTCGCGACGCTCGCCGGCTGCGCGCTCGCGTGGGGCGGTCTCGTGTTCCCGCCGCTGCGGCCGCTGTACGACTACGCGTGGTTCGTCGGCTTCTTCGCCGCGGGGCTGATCTACGTGGGGATGAAGGGCGGCGCCGGCCCGCCCTCGCACGATGAGCACGCGGCCTCGCCCATGATGGCGCGCGGATGCCGCTGACCACGCGGCCGGAGGCCGCAAGTCTTCTCTTCTACGACGGCACGTGCGGACTGTGCGCGCGCTCGGTCGCGTGGTGCCTCGCACACGATCGCGACGCGCGGCTGCGCTACGCGCCGCTCCAGGGCGAGACGTACGCGGCGCTCGACGTGGCGGACAAGCCGCGCGAGCTCGACACGGTCGTGTTGTTCGACCGCGGCCGGCTGCTGGTGCGCAGCGACGCGGTGCTCCGCGTGCTCGCGTTGGCCGGCGGCCGCTGGGCGGCGTTCGCCTCGCTCGCGCGCATCGTGCCGCGCCCGCTGCGCGAGGCGGCGTATCGCTTCGTCGCCGCGCGGCGGCTCGGCTGGTTCGGCAAGGCCGACGCGTGCGCGCTCGCAACGGCGGAACAGCGCGCGCGATTCCTGCCGTGAACGCCAGCGCGAACCACTCTCCCACCGGCGCGGGAGCAACCCGATGTTCCTCGACGCTCACGCACGAAGGCCCGGCCGCGACGGCGACCGGGCCTTCGGCTTTCCGGCGATGCCTGCGTCAGCGCAGGACCGCCACCTTGCGCTCGCCGACCACACGCTCACCGGCGCGCAGGCGGACGAAGTACACGCCGGGCGGGATCGACTCGGCGCCCACGGCGCGAGACGACCACGCGACGCGCCACGTGCCCGCGCCACGCTCCCGGTCCTCGAGCGTCGCGACGCGGCGGCCCGCCATGTCGATCAGCTCGACGCGCACGCGCGCCGGCGCGTGCAGCGCGTAGTCCACCGCGAACTCGCCACGCGCGGGGTTGGGAGCGATACCGTCGAGCCTCGTCACCGCGGGAGGCGACGAGCCGTCCACGTCGAGCCCCGCGAGGTGGAAGCCCACCTCGTAATCGCCCGCGAGTCCGTTGTCGTTCGCGATCACGAGTCCGTACCACCCCGACGCCGGCGCGGTGAAGTTCGTGTGACCGGTCGCCTCGAGGATGCGCGACGTGCGTCCGGCCCAGTAGACGCCGCCCGTGGGGTTGCGGAACAGCAGCGCCTTCAGGTCGGCCGCTCCCGTGTGCGCGAAGTACAGGCTGTAGGTCGCGCCACTCGTGAGGTAGACGTCGTACACGCGCAATGCGTGCGCGGCGGACGTCGTGCCGCGGGCGTACGAGTTCACCGTGCCCAGGGCCGCCTGCCCCTTCGCCCACTCCAGCAGGCCCGAGCCGGTGCCGCTGTAGCGATACGGCCGGACGAAGTAGGTGCCGCCGGGATTCGCGCCGGTGTTGAAGTCGCCGACCACGAAGTCGAGCGTCACCGGCGGATTCGCCTGGCCCGACGTGCCGAGCAGCCCGGAGAAGCAGGTGCCCACGACACCACCGGTCCCGTTCGAATAGACGCCGAGGTCGTAGTCGTCCGCTCCACTCGAGCGCACGCCGACGGCGGTCCAGAAGGGCGCCGTCTGCGTGAACGACGCGAATCCCGCCGTGCTCACGTACGACGCCGTCGTGTCCGCGAGCGCGACGACCGTGGGGCAGCTGCGGAACGAGAGCGTGAACGTGCACGGCACGCCGTCGTCGCTCACGACGATCGCGCCATAGGTGTCGGTCGCCGGCGGCGTGAACGTCACGGTACCCGTCGTCGCCGCGAGATCGAGGATCGCCGAGGAACGTCCGACCCAGTACGCGCCCGATCCCGGGTTGCGGAACAGCAGCACGTGCAGGGTGGCGGTGTTCGAGCGCGACAACGCGATCGTGTAGGTCTCGGTGGACTTCAGGCCTACGTCGAACGCGCGCAGGATGCGGTCGCCTCCCATGCTGTAGAGCGCCCCGTGCGGGTCGTTCGCGTACAGGAGGTCCGACGACGCGTCGTAGAGCACCTTCCCGGGATCGGTCGTGCCCGGGGTGTACTGGCGCGCGTCCACCCAGTACGTGAGCCCGAGCGTCGAGCGCCCGAGGTTGCCCACGACGAAGTCCACGAACGGCACTGTGGAGTAGGTCGAGTTCACGAGCGTCGTGCCGATGCAGTTCGGGAAGCCCGCCCCCGCCGTGGTCGACACGCGAAGGTCCCAGTCCGTCGTGGCCGCGCGCGTGCCGACCGCGAGATACCGGCGCGACGTGGTCGTGAAGGTGTACGTGCTCACCGCGTACGGCGCCGTCTGCGTGACACCGCTCACGAGCGGCTCCGGCGTGGCGCACAGTCCGTAGCGGAGGTAGTACCCGCCATCGACCGCGCCGTCGTTGGTGACGACCAGGGCGTGCATGCCCGTGCGCGTCGCGGTGTAGGTGAACGTGGTGTCGCTGCTCGCGGCCGCGGAGGAACGCGGAACCACGTACGAGCCGCTCGCCGTTCCCGGGAACACCTGGAGCCGCAGCTCGGTGTTTTCCGGAGTGAACTCGATCGTGTAGGTCTTGCCGCTCTCCATCCACGCGGAGAACGCCTGCACGAGATCGCTCGCTCCCATGCCCGTGTAGATCGGCGTGCCGTTCAGCGCGAGCGTCTGGTGCGACTGGTACCACTCCGCGCGGCCCGGCGTGGAGCCCGCGCTGTAGTGATGCGCGCGCGCGTACCAGGTCGCGATCGGCGTCGTGCGGAAGTCGAACGCGACGAAGTCCACGCGGTTCGCGATGTAGGACGACGAAGCGAGCACGGGGCCGATGCACGCCGGAGCCACCGAACCGGTCGGCTGGTCGGAGACTTCGAGATCCCAGTCGTCGGTGTTGGTCGCGCCACGCACGGCCATCACGCCCCACTCGGCCGCCGTCGGCGTGTACTCGAACCAGCTGTCCGGCGAGGTGGTGGCGGTCGCGCTGGCCGAGTACAACGCGGTCGGGAACGGGCACGTCGACTGGCTCACACCGAGGGTGTAGTGCCCCGCGACGCCGTCGTCGTTCGCCACGACGAGAAGGTAGCTGTCGGTGGCCGGCGCGGTGTAGCTGCAGGAGCCGCCCGCATCGAACTCCGCGAAATAGCGCCCGGTGTAGTACTCGCCGCTTCCCGTGTTGTGGAACAGGAGCAGCCGGAAGTCGCCGGCCGAGTGCGTGAAGTAGAAGTTGTAGGTCTGGCCGGCGGTGAGGCTCACGCCCCAGGTCTCGATCACGTCGGTCGAGTCGACCGTCTGCGTCACGGACGGCGAGCCCACGGCGAGTCCCAGGTCGGCGCGGTCGAACTCGCCCCAGACGCCGGCGGGGCCGCTCTGGCCCGTCGCGTGCGCCTGGAAATAGCCGTCCGCGGGAAAGACGTGATTGAAGTCCGCCACGACGATCTCGGCCTTCGTCGTGCGGTGATACATCGAGTAGGCCTTGTCCACGTTCGAGCAGTTCGGGTAGAAGCCGCCGACTCCGCTCGATACCCGCACGTCGTAGTCGCCGCCCGTCGAACGAGCGCCGAAGGCCTGCCAGCCACCGGCATGCGAGTACCACTTCGTGAACCAGCGGTTGAAGTAGAGCGGCTGGCTGAATCCCGGCCAGATGCCGTTGCAGTTGCCGACGCTCAACCGGAACGTGTTGGCCGCATGGCCGTCGTTCGCGACCACGATCAGGTATTTGCCCGCGGTGGTCGGCGACACGTAGCAGTTGCCCGTTCCGCTCGCGACGGCGCCGGAGCGGTTCGTCCAGAACGAACCGGTTCCCGGATTGCGGAACACGTGAATCGTGGCGGTGTACTGGTCCTGATCGAGGTAGAACCACGTCGCCTCGCTCGTGGCGGCGAGATCCACCTCGTAGACCGCGATCAGCGACTCGGCCGTGAACGTGCCCGTCACCGGCTGCCCGAACTGCACGATGGGTGTCGCCGCGTCCTTCCACTGCGCGCGGGCGAAGTTGATGCCCGAATAGCGCGACCACTTCTCGTAAACGTCGGCGTGCGGCGTGGTGCGCATGTCACCGACGACGAAGTCCACGACGCTGCCGCTGACGCTCGACGACGCGAGCGCGCCCGCGACGCAGGTCGGCTCGGCGGCGACGCCCTGGTACAGCGTCATGTCCCAGTCCTCTCCCGCGAGCGGGCTGACCGCGGAGACGAGCCAGTTCGACCGCTGCGACGCCGCGGGGATCTTGCCGAGGAGTCCGGTCGTGGGAAGCATCATGTTCTGGCTCGAGATCGGCGTGTTGTACGTGCACACGGCACGCACCGGCGCCGCCGACGCGAGCGACCATGGCGCCCGCGAGCACGCAGGCGAACGAAACACCGAGGCGCGCGTTCATCGCTTCGCCTCCTTGGAAGCCGGCGACGGCGCGGGCGCGGCGGGATCACGCGGCGCGCTGGTCACCACCTCGTGCGAGGGCTTCTGCGCCGGGGCGCGTTTCGACTCGGCGGCCGTCGGCGTGGAATCGTCGCCCGGTGCGGGCGCGTTCGCGCCGGGAGGCGCGGGCAGGAT
Source organism: Candidatus Eiseniibacteriota bacterium (assembly GCA_016710095.1). Classification (GTDB taxonomy): domain Bacteria; phylum Eisenbacteria; class RBG-16-71-46; order RBG-16-71-46; family RBG-16-71-46; genus CAIXRL01. The sequence goes on from JADJLL010000003.1 coordinate 100,393, forward strand.
CGTGACGACGTCGGCGGGCTTCGGCATGAGCGGCCGCGGCGCGGTCCACTCGGGCGCGGCAGCGTGCCGAACACCGCGAGCGCGGCGGCGCCGGGACGGCGGGGCGCGGTCATCGCGGGTGGCGAAGCGGGCGGGGCCTGCACGGGAAGCGGCGCGTACACCGCGGCGGGTGCCGTGACCTCGACGATCGAGGTGACGCCGCCGATGGTCTGCACGTCGGCCGGCTTGCCGGCCGCGCGTGCGACACCCACGCACGTGAGTAGGAAGACGAGAACGACGGGAATGCTCGACGGGAATCGCATGGGTCGGCTCCGCGAAGTGGACCGGGGTCCGGGAATGCGCGCGGGGGATGCGCGCAACATGGGAGACCCGGGTTTCGCGAAGTCGTCAGCGACTTCCGAGTGGAACACCGAACATCCGAACGCCCCGCGGCGTCGTGCCCGCGGGGCGTTCTCCAGCCGGAAGCGCGTCCGGATCGAACGGCGTGATCAGGCCCGCACTTTCGCTCCGTACGCCGCGAGCCCCTGCTCGAGGATGCGCATCGAGCGCTCGAGCTTCGGAACCTCGAGCACGTAGGCGAGCCGCACTTCGTCGCGGCCGAGACCCGGCGTCGCGTAGAAGCCGTCGAGCGGCGCGACCATCACGGTCTCACCGCCGACCGAGAACTCGCTGAGCAGGAAGATGGCGAACGCGTTCGCGTCGTCCACGGGCAGGCCGAGGCACACGTAGAACGCGCCTTCGGGTTTGCGCACACGCACGCCGGTCATGTTCGACAGCGCGCCGTACACGCAGTCGCGGCGTTTCTGGTATTCGGCGATCACGCCCTGCGTGTACGAGGCGGGCACTTCGGTCAGCGCCGTGCACGCGAACTGCTCGATCGTCGGCGGGCAGAGCCGCGCCTGGCCGATGCGCAGGATCGCCGACATGAACGCGCGGTTGCGGCTCACGATGTTGCCGATGCGCGCGCCGCAGAGCGAGTAACGCTTGCTCACCGAGTCCACCACGATCGCGAGTTCGTCCATGCCGTCCAGCGTGAGCACCGAGCGGCTCGTCTTCCCGTCGTACGTGAACTCGCGATAGACCTCGTCGGCGATCAAGAAGATGCCGCGGTCGCGGCAGATCGCGGCGAGCATCTCGATCTCGGCGTCCGTGTACACCGTGCCGGTCGGGTTGTTCGGCGAGCAGATGAGCATCGCGCGCGTGCGCGGGCCGATCTTCGCTTCGATCGCCGCGCGGTCCGGCAGGTGGTAGCCGTCCGCGCCGCTCGTCGTGACGGGCACGCACTCGACGTTGCCGAGCGCGGCGAAGCCGTTGTAGTTCGTGTAGAACGGCTCGAACACGATCACCTGGTCGCCCGGATCGCAAAGCGCGCAGAGCGTGAACTGGATCGCCTCGCTGCCGGCCGTGGTCACGAAGATCTCGTCGGCCGAAAGCTTCGCGCCGACGCCGGCGTAGTACGTGCGCAGCGCTTCGACGTACTCGGGCAGTCCCTGCGAAGGGCCGTACGGCACGTAGGGCGCGTCGTAGGCGCGCAGCTTCTTCAGGATCGCGTCGGGCGTCGGGATGTCGGGCTGACCGATGTTCAGGCCGTGCACTTCGAGGCCCTTGGCGCGGGCGGCGACGGCATAGGGCGCGAGCCGGCGGATCGGCGACGCGGGCATCGCGGCCGCGCGCTGGGAAAGTCGAGTCGGGTGGGACACGGAGCCTCCGGTGGAAGAGCGACGCCGGAGATTAGCCGCAGCCCGGAGGGCTCCGCCACTCAGGCCGCGGCACGCCAGTCCTCGAGCATCTCCAGCAGCTTCCGCGACGCCAGGTCGAACGGTGCGCCGGACGCGAGCGCCAACCGCGCGCCCGCGAGATCGCCCGCGTGCACGAGCCGCACGATCTCCGAAGCCTCGCGGTGGAAGTTCGCGTGCATGTCGCGCACAAAGCTCCACGCGCGTTCGGCGCGCGTCTCGACCGGGAGGTGATACAGCCAACGGCCGAGCTCGCAATGATCGTCGCGCAGCGCCTCGACGGCGGTCGCGTCGCAGTGACCGTCACTCACGCACTTCACGAGCCGCGCCTTCCATTCGGTGTGCGCGGTGATCGCCCGGCCGACCTCGAACTTGTGCTGGCGAAGCAGGTCCTGCAGCACGCTCAGCAGTTCGTCGTCCTGAGTCGCCATGTGCCCCTGTCCTTCGGAAGAAGTCCGCACGCCCTCGGGGGGGACTCGGGCCCTGCGTAGCCGAAGTATCGGCAAGTCCCTCGCTCGAGCGCAGGGCTCAGTTCGCCTGAAAAACGACCGCCCGCCGCCGGGAGAACCCGGGGCGGGCGATGGCGCGTTCTCGGGAGCGTCAGCGGCCGATCAGCGGGAACTCCAGCCCGACGAGCGCCTGCACGCTGCCGTTCTTGAGATCGGGGCCGAACGGGAGCTTGGACACGTCGGCGAGACCCTGCTCGTAGCGCGCCTCGAACGTCCAGTTCAGGCCGCCCGCGGGCAACCGGAGACCGGCGCCCACGGCGACACCGTAGTCGAGCGTCTCCATCTCGTCGGTGTTCAGGTGCGTGTCGAGGATCCCGTCGGTCGTGAGCCGCTCGCTCACCTTGAACGCGACGGTCGGGCCGCCGACGAGCATGAGCCGCGCGGAACCCGGCGCGCCGGTCTGCAGGCGGAGCAGCAGCGGCACTTCGACGTAGTCGAGATCGATGCCCGTGCGGATGTTGCCGAAGTCGAAGCCGCCGAAGCTCACGTCGGTGGAGGTGAACGTCGAGCCCTTGCGCAGCCAGAGCAGTTCGGGCGCGAACGCGATGTTCGGCGTGAGGTCCACGGCGAGCGAACCACCGCCGCCGACGCCGGCGCGCCACTTGAGGTCGCCGAGGCTGGAGCCGAGCTGCGACGTGGTGATGCCCGCCTTGAGGCCGAGCGTGACACCCGCCTGCGCGGGAGCGGCCGCGAGCGCGGCGGTCAGTGCGAACGCGGTCAGTGCGAGAACGGCTTTGCGGTTCATGGGATCTCCGAGGGATGTGACGCCACGCGGGGAGCGTGTGGACTTCAGTGCAGCTTCTTGCGGCGGTTGCGGACGAAGTCGCGGAACACGTACGCGCCGAGATTGTTGGGATCGGTTTCGTAGATGCGGCCGTGATTCAGCTCGGTGAGCTTGCGCACGAACTCGAGCAGCACCGTGTCGGCCGCGAGCATGAACGTCGTGATCGTGATGCGCTTGCGGCGGCAGAACACGGCTTCCTCGAGCGTCTTGTTGACGATCTTGGGATCGAGCCCGAACGGATTCTTGTACAGCTTGCCGAACTCGTGCATGCAGCTCGGCTTCCCGTCGGTGATCATGAAGATCTGCTTGTTGACGCCCTTGCGCGCCGACACGATGCGCCGCGCGAGCTGCAGCCCCGCGCGCGTGTTCGTGTGGTACGGCCCGGCCTGGATCGCCATCAGGTCGGACAGCCGCACCTGCTTCGCGTCGTCGCCGAACAGCACGACGTCGAGCGTGTCCTTCGGGTAGCGCGTCTGGATGAGCTGCGTGAGCGCGAGCGCGATCTTCTTGGCCGGCGTGATGCGGTCCTCGCCGTACAGGATCATCGAGTGGCTCACGTCCACCATCAGCACGGTCGCGCAGGCGGACGTCTGCTCCTGCTCGAACACCTCGAGGTCGTCCTCGCCGAGCGTGAGGTCGTCCACGCCCTGACGCTTGACCGCGTTGCTCACCGAGCCGAGCGCGTCGAGGTTCGCGAGGTCGTCGCCGAACTGCCACGCGCGCGTCTCGGACAGCCGCTCGCCGCCCTTGCCCGCGACGGGCGTGCGGTGATCGCCGGGCCCGCCCGCGCGCAGCGACGAGAACATCTCGTTGAGCGAGTCCTGCCGAATGCGCCGCTCGCCGCTCGGCGTCATCTGGAAGCCCTGCGGCGTGCGCTCGGCCTCGCCGGACTCCTCGAGCATCTTGCGGAAGTCCGACAGCCCGAACTTCTCGTCGAAGAACCCGTACTCGCGCCCGAAGTGCTCCATCCACTTGAGCGCCTCTTCCACGTCACCGCCGGTCTGCAGGAGCAGGTTGCGGTAGATCTCCATGAGCTGGCGCATCCGCTCGACGTCACCCGGATCGGGGCCCTGCCAGCGCGTGTAGTCGAAGTGCACGGCGTCAGCCCTCCGTTCCGGCGCGCCGCGCGAGCAGCATCGCGTAGCCGGGGTTGCCCGTGCGCGGCTCGCGGCCCTGCTCGACCAGTTCGAGGCCGGCGTCTGCGAACCACGCGCGGTAGTGCTCCGCCGCGCCGTGGCTGTAGTACATGCTCGCGCCGCGCACGCCGCGCCAGTCGGTCTCGACGCCGGTCCACGGCTCCTGCCCCACCGTGGCGATCAGCCAGCCGCCGGGAACGAGCCACGTCGCCATGCGCGCGAGGAACGCGGCGTGTTCGTCGACCGGCAGGTTGATGATCGAGTAGAACGCCGCGATGCCGTCGAACGCGCCCGGCGCGTAGTCCAGGCTCACCATGTCCGCGCACTCGAAGCGCGCGGCGGGTACGAGCGCACGCGCGCGCTCGACCTGTACCGGCGAAAGATCCACGCCCGTCACGTCGAAGCGCTTCGCGAGTTCGAGCGCGACCGGCAGGCCGTTGCCACAGCCGAGGTCGAGCACGCGAGCGCCGTCGGCGAGCCGGCGCACGAACCGTCCGAGCCAGTACTCGTAACGCGAACCCTCGAGCGCGAACGTGTCGCCGCGATAGGCGTGCGACGCGAGCTCGTAGCCGCGCCGCACGATGTCGCGCGGGTCACCGGTGGCGTTCACGCGCGCCTCAGTCGTCGCCCAGCCCGGACAGCATGGACTTGAGCATGTCCTTGTACTCGGTGACGGCCGCGTCGGTGCGATCGCGCGAGAGCATCGAGTTCTGGTGCATGCCTTCGAGCACCAGCTCCATCGCCACGGCGTGCTCGCCGCGATCGCGCGGCTCGAGGTACTTGCTCGCGAGCTCGGCGAGTCCGCTGACGCGCGAAAGCTCGCCCTCGAACGCGACCGCCGGCATGTCGTCGCCGATGCGCAGGTGCTGCCCGCCCGCGAACCACTCGAGGATCGGGCGGTACTCGCTCGCCGCCTGCGGCTCGGCGTCGGGCTGCGGCGTGCCGCGACGGCGGCCGCGCGCCTTGAACGCGTCGGGGAAGCGCTGCTGGAACACGGCCTTCACGCCGCGCCCGAGAAGCGCCTTCGCCACCGCGAGCGCGCCCTCCTGCTCGCCTTCGAGCACGAGTTCGACCTTGCCGCTCACCGCGCTGACCGCGTTCTGCAGGTCGCACACGCGCGTCACCACGGTCTTCTCGCCCGTGCGCAACGCGCGGCGCTCGGCGTTGCTCACCAGGTTCTCGATCAGCGCGATCGGCAGACGCGCCGACACGCCGGAGTTCTGGTCCACGTACTCGCTCTTGCGCGCCTGGATCGCGACTTCCTCGACCAGCTCGCGCATGAACGGCGGCAGCACGACTTCGACACCGGAGTCGCGCTGCGCCCACGCTTCCTGCGACGTGATCGCCATACCCTGATCGCGCGTGAGCGGGTAGTGCGTGATGATCTGCGAATTGATGCGGTCACGGAGCGGCGTGATGATGTTGCCGCGGTTCGTGTAGTCCTCCGGATTCGCCGAGAACACGACGGCCACGTCGAGCGGAATGCGCACGGGGAATCCGCGGATCTGGAAGTCCTTCTCTTCGAGAATGTTCAGCAGGCCGACCTGGATGCGCGGCTGGAGGTCCGGCAGCTCGTTGATCGCGAAGATGCCGCGGTTCGTGCGCGGCAGGATGCCGTAGTGGATGACGCGTTCGTCGGAGTAGTCGAGCCGAAGCGTCGCCGCCTTGATCGGGTCGATGTCGCCGATGAGGTCCGCGATCGTCACGTCCGGCGTCGCGAGCTTCTCCTGGTAGCGCGCGTCGCGATGCAGCCAGCGGATCGGCGTCGCGTCGCCGTGCACCTCGACCGCCTGCCGCGCGTGATGCGTGAGCGGCTCGTACGGATCGCTGTTCAGCGGACAGCCGTCGATCGCCGGCACCCACTCGTCGAGGAACTGCGCGAGCGAACGCAGGATTCGCGTCTTCGCCTGACCGCGCAGGCCGAGCAGGATGAAGTCGTGCTTCGACAGCAGCGCGTTCACGATCTGCGGCTCGACCGTGTTCTCGTATCCGACGATGCCGGGGAACAGCGGCTCGCCGGAACGCAGGCGCGCGATGGCGTTGGCGCGCAGCTCGTCCTTGACGGAGCGCGAGCGCCAGCCGGCGGCCTTCAGTTCACCGAGCGTGCGGGGACGGGACATGACGAGGGTTCTCCGAGGCGAGGGCCGGACCGGAAGCGCGGGGCGGCCGAAGCGTACCGGCCACGAGGGCGCGCACGGTAGACGAGAAAGGGCGATCCCGCATGGAGAGATGCGGGACCGCCCTTCGGAGTTGCGCGCTGATTTCGGCTAGACGCGGGCGTGACAGTTGATGCAGGACGTCGCGGTGTAGGTGTAACCCGAGGTCCCGCGGTGGTGGCCGTCCACTTCCGACTTGTTGCTGTGCTCGTGGCAGGCGATGCAGGTGAACGAACTGTAGGTCGCCGTGCTCGTGTGGCAGGACGTGCAGTCGCTCGACCAGCGGCCGTTGTGCTTGCCGGAGTAGATCCGGAAGTACGACGCGTCGTGGGCCGTGTACTTGCCGCCCGTCCACGCCGTGGTGGTGTGGCAGGTCGAGCACTGGGAGGCGTTGAACCCGGCGCCGGCGTGGCTCGGCGTGGTCGAGTTCCACTCCGGCGTGTGGCACGACAGGCAGGCCGTCGGCTTGCCGTCGTACACGCCGTCCGAGTGACAGCTGTTGCACGTCGCCGCCACGTGCGCGCCGGTCAGCGGGAAGCTCGTGGTGGCGTGGTTGAACGTCGCGCCGGCCCACGCCGTCGTCGTGTGGCAGGTGCCGCACGCGGACGTCGGGAACGACGCGGTGGTGTGCGTGGGCACGGCCGCCGTGTAGTCGCTCTGGTGGCACGAGTAGCAGGCCGTGGACTTGCCGTCGTACACGCCGTCACCGTGGCACGAGTTGCAGCTCACGGCCTGGTGCGCGCCGGTGAGCGGGAAGCTCGTGTTCGTGGTGTGGTTGAACGTCGCACCGGCCCACGTCGTCGTGCCGTGGCACGTCGCGCAGGATGCCGCCGCGAAGCCCGACGTCACGTGGTTCGGCGTCGCCGGGTTGTAGTCGGCCGTGTGGCACGAGTAGCAGTCCATCGCGTGGTTGTTGAACACGCCGTTGGAATGGCAGCTCATGCAGGTCGTGCTCGTGTGCGCGCCCGTGAGCGGGAAGCTCGTGAGCGAGTGGTTGTACGTCGCGCCCGTCCACGCCGTCGTCGTGTGACACGTCGCGCACGCGCCGGTCGTGAAGCCCGCCGCCGTGTGGTTGAGCGTGGCGCCCGAGTAGTCGCTCTGATGGCAGGCGTAGCAGGCCGTCGGCTTGCCGTCGAAGACGTTGTCCGAGTGGCACGAGTTGCAGGTCACGGTCTGGTGCGCGCCCGTGAGCGGGAAGCTCGTGTTCGTGCTGTGGTTGAACGTGGCGCCGGACCACGTGGTCGTGCCGTGGCAGTTCGCGCACGTGCTCGCCGGGAAGCCCGACGTCGCGTGGTTGGGCGTCGCCGCGTTGTAGTCCGCCATGTGGCACGAGGCGCAGTCCATGGCGTGGTTGTTGAAGATGTTGTTCGAGTGACAGCTGTTGCACGTCGCGCTCGTGTGCGCACCGGTCAGCGGGAAGCTCGTCAGCGAGTGGTTGTACGCCGCGCCATCCCACGCCGTCGTGTTGTGGCACGTCGCGCACGCGCCGGACGCGAAGCCCGCCGCCGTGTGGTTCAGCGTGGATCCGGTGTAGTCGCTCTGGTGGCACGCGTAGCAGGCCGTCGGCTTGCCGTCGTACACGTTGTCCGAGTGACACGAGTTGCACGTGACGGACTGGTGCGCGCCGGTGAGCGGGAAGCTCGTGTTCGTCGTGTGATTGAACGTCGCGCCGGACCAGGTCGTCGTGCCGTGGCAGTTCGCGCACGTGCTCGCCGGGAAGCCCGACGTCGTGTGGTTCGGCGTCGCGCCGTTGTAGTCCGTCATGTGGCACGAGGCGCAGTCGGTCGGCTTGCCGTTGTACACGCCGTCCGAGTGACAGCTGGTGCACGCCGCCGCCTGATGCGCGCCGGTGAGCGGGAAGCTCGTGTTCGTGTTGTGGTTGAACACCGCGCCGGAGAACCTCGTCGTGCTGTGGCAGCTCGCGCACGACGCGGTCGAGAAGCCGGCCGCCGGATGGTTCGGCGTCGCGCCGTTGTAGTCCGCGGCGTGGCACGAGTAGCAGTTCGTCGGCTTGTTGTTGAAGACGTTGTCCGAGTGGCAGCCGTTGCACGTCGTCGCGATGTGCGCGCCCGTGAGCGGGAAGCTCGTGCCGCTCGTGTGATTGAACGTCGCGCCGGTCCACCGGGTCGTGTTGTGGCACGTCGTGCACGCGCTCGACTGGAAGCCGGCGGCCGCGTGGTTCACGGCGGCGCCCGAATAGTCGGTCTGGTGGCACGAGTAGCAGTTGGTCGGCTTGCCGTCGAAGATGCCGTCCGAGTGACACGAGTTGCAGCTCACCGCCTGATGCGCGCCGGTGAGCGCGAAGCTCGTGTTCGCGTGATTGAACGTGGCGCCCGCGAACGTGACGGTGTTGTGGCACGTCACGCAGAGGCTCGCCGGGAAGCCCGACGCGGCGTGGTTCGGCGTGGCGTTGGTGTAGTCGAGCGAGTGACACGTCTCGCACTGCGCCGGCTTGCCGTTGAAGACGTTGTCCGAGTGGCAGGAGTTGCAGGTCGTGCTCTGGTGCGCGCCGGTCAGCGCGAACGTCGTCGTGCCGTGATCGAAGCGGCCGCCCGTCCAGGTCACGGTCGTGTGGCAGGTCGCGCACTGGGCGGACGGAGAAGCCCGCGACGGAGTGCGAAGGCGTCGCCGACGTGTACTGCAGTTCGTGGCACGCGGCGCAGTCCGTGGGCTTGTTGTGATAGACGCCGTCGGCGTGGCAGCTCAGGCACGCCGTGGCCGCGTGCGCGCCGGTCAGCGCGAAGCGCGTGGCGCCGTGGTCGAACGTGCCGCCCGAGAACGTGGTCGTGTTGTGGCAGGTCACGCACTGGCTCGCCGGGAAGCCGGCGGCCGCGTGGTCGGGCGTCGCCGACTGGTACTGCGCCGTGTGGCAGGACGAGCACGCCGGATCCGCGGCCGTGAAGTTGCCGCCCGCATGGCACGAGGCGCATTCCTGCGCCACGTGCGAGCCGGTGAGCGGGAACGCCGTGCGCGAGTGGTCGAACGTGGCGGTCGTCCACACCTGGGCGGTGTGGCAGCCGCGGCAGTCCATCGGGAAGCCCTGCGCCGCGTGGTCGGGGTTGCGCGTCGCGCGATAGTCCTTCTCGTGACAGGAGCGGCACTCGATCGACGTGCCGACGAACTGCATCTGTCCCTGGGCGGCCGGCTTGTGGCAGCTCTCGCACTCGACGACCGCGTGCGCGCCGTTGAGCGGGAACTTGGTCATCTCGTGCGCGCGGATCATCGGCGCGCGGTCGGTGAAGCTGCGGGCGCCGTGGCAGCGGGCGCACTCCGTGCCCATCTCACCGCGGTGCGGATCGGTGTGGCACGAGGCGCACACGGTCTGCGCGCGCGTGAAGTCGAGCGACTGATGGCACGACGTGCACGAGGCCGACGCGTGCGCGGCCTCGAGCGGGAAGCCGTAGCGGGCGTGATCGAAACGCGCGCTCAGGCGCAGCGTGCGCCAGTCCGCCGACGAATGGCAGAGCTCGCACTCCTGCTTGAACGAACCGTGCGGGTTCTCGACACCCTGCCCGCTCGCCGCCTGCAGCGGCTCACCGCGCAGCGCCGCCAGCACCAGTGCGAGCGCCACGGCCACGGGCCCGGCCCACGAAAGCAGTCTCGGCCACACGTGCTTCACTTCGAACCTCCGTCCCACTGGCGCCCCAACGCGCTCGGGCTATAGTGCGGGCCGTCATGGCCCACGATCTCCGGCTTCTCGACGAATGCCGCGCGCTGGTTCGCGCGGTCACACCCTTCGCCACGATCGAATCGCTGCACGGCTCGCATGCCTGGCGCGAACTCGGTCCGCGCCTCGATGCGCTCCTGCACAACGTCCGGCGATACGGGGTTATCGGCCAGCCCGACGACCCTCGCCACCCCGAAACCGTGCGGGTCGTTCAGTGGAACATCGAGCACGGCAACTGGTACGAGCAGGTCGAGCACGCCTTCCGGACCCGCGCCGAACTGGCCGCCCCGGACGTCATCACGCTCGACGAGGTCGATCTGGGCTGCGCCCAGGCCGGAAACCGCGACGTGACCGGGGATCTCGCCCGCGCGCTGAACCTGCATGCCGCCTGGGCTCCGCTGTTCCTCGAGACGACGGTCGGCCGGGACGACGATCCCGTCACCGCGGCCGGACGCGAGAACGAAGAGGGCCTCTTCGGCATCGCGGTGCTGTCGCGCTGGCCGATCGGCGAGGTGCGCATCCTCGACCTGCCGAGCCCGCAGAAGCTGCAGTTCGACCTCGAGCGCATGGTCGGCCGTCACTGCGCCCTGGTCGCGGAAATCCTCCGCCCCGGCGCGCCGTTCGTCGCCGTCGCCGCGCACCTCGAGGTGCACCGCACGCGCGAACATCGCGCGGCGCAGGTCCGCGTGATCGCGGACGCGCTCGCGCACGAACGCCGCCCGGTCGTGCTGGCGGGCGACTTCAACACCCATACCTTCGATCGTGGTCTGTGGCACTCGGCTCTCCATGGTGCTTCTGCATTGATGTTGATGCCGGGTCCCGCATTGAAAGACCGTCTGCTGCATCCGGACCGGGGTTTCGCGCACGAGCCGCTGTTCGACGTGCTGCGTGAGGCCGGATTCCGTTGGAACGAATACCGGGACGATCAGCCGTCCCTCCTGCTGCGCGAAGACCGGCTCGAGGAAGCGCAGTCGCTTCCCGGGCCTCTGCGCCATGTCGCAAGACGCGTGCTCGAATGGGCGATTCATCGTGGAACGCTGCGACTCGACTGGATCTGCGGCCGCGGCTGGAGCTCGGGGCGTGGTCACACCGTGCGGGGCCTGGATGGACCCGGAAAAGCGAGCGATCACGCGCCGATCGTGGCGGAACTGACGATCTGACCGTCCTCCGCCGGGCCCCGCGTGGGATCGGGGCCGCGTGCAGAAGACCATGCGAGCGCCGCATCATTCAAGGTCCGCGTGCGTGCTTCGGGTGAAAAAAACCTGCGTGTTGAGCGGTGCCTGACGAAGTCACGTCCCACTGCGGGAACTACGGAGATGCAGGACGCATTTCGGGAACTTGCAGCTTGCGCGGCACGCAGCCTGCCACCCCGCGGGCCGGCGCGGTGCTTCTGATAAAGTGCCGCGCCACGCACGAGCCGCTCCCGATTCCCGAGGTCGCCATGTCCGGTTTCGCCATCGAGACGTTCGAACTCACGCGCACGTTCGGCGCGCAGACCGCCGTGGACCACCTGTCGCTGCAGGTCCCCGAAGGCTCTTTCTACGGCTTCCTCGGCCCCAACGGCGCGGGCAAGTCCACGACGATCAACATGCTCACGGGGCTCCTCTCGCCCACGTCGGGCAGCGCGCGCATCCTCGGGCTCGACCTCGCGAAGGACGACCTCGAGATCAAGCGCCGCATCGGAGTCGTCCCGGACGGCCTGCACCTGTTCGAGCGCCTGAGCGGCGAGGACCAGCTGCGCTTCGTCGGTGAAGTGCAGGGGCTCGCGCCCCCGGTCGCCAAGCGGCGCGCCGGCGAACTGCTCGAGGCCATGGACCTCACGGCGTCCGCGCGAAAGCTCGTCGCGGGCTACTCGCACGGCATGCGCAAGAAGCTCGCGCTCTCGTGCGCGCTCATTCACGAGCCCAAACTGCTGTTCCTCGACGAGCCTTTCGAAGGCGTGGACGCGGTCGCGACGAGCGAGATCCGCGAGCTGCTGCAGAAGCTCGTGTCGCAGCGGCACGTCACGGTGTTCCTCACCTCGCACGTGCTCGAAGTGGTCGAGCGCCTGTGCACGCACGTCGGCATCGTCTCGGGCGGCAAGCTCGTCGCGAACGGCTCGCTCGACGACCTGCGCCGCGGTGAACACGGCGAGACGAGCACGCTCGAGGAGCTGTTCCTGTCCCGCGTCGGCGGCTCGCGCGGCGACGCCACGGCCGGACTGGGCTGGCTCACGGACGGAGAAGCGGCCGAGTGAAGACGCTGCGGCTGCTGCTCTGGCTGCGCTGGAAGCTGTTCGTGAACTCGGGCTCGGCCACGAAGCGCTGGGTGTCCGTCGTCGCGGCGCTGGCGCTCTTCCTCGCGGCCTCGCCGCTGTGGGCGGGCGGCGCGGTGCTCGCGTGGCTCGGCGTGCAGAAGTACGGCGCGCCCGCGGTCACCGTGACGTTCGCGCTGTGCCAGATCCTGTGGCTCTGGATGGGCGTGGTCTCCGGCGCGCTCGGACGCACGTTCGAGCTCGACAAGTTCCTGCGCTTCCCGATCCCGCCGCGCTCGGTGTTCGTGATCAACGTCGTGGCGTCGCTGATCGAGCCCGTGTGCCTGATGACCGTGCCCACGCTCGTCGCCGTCGCGCTCGCGGTCGCCGATCAGCACGGCGCCGCCGCGGGCCTCGTCACGGCGCTCGCCGGGCTGCTGCTCTCGCTGCTCAGCGCCACGGTGCTGCAGGTCGTGCTCGCGCTGCTCGACGAGCTGTTGCGCCGGGACGCGACGCGCTACGCCGCCGGCATCCTGCTGCCGCTCATGTTCCTCGGCCTCCAGCTGTTCGCGAGGCTCACGGGAGGCGAGACGATCCGCTTCATGCAGGAGCGGCAGATCGACCCCGGGGTGCTGCTCGAGACCACCGCGCGCGCCTGCATGGCGCTGCCGACGATCGGCGCGCCCGCGCTGCTCGCGACCGGCGCGCTCGAGGGCGATCCGCTCCACATGGTCGGCGGCCTCCTGTTCTGCCTCGCGCTGCTCGTGCTCGGCGTGCTGCCGGCGGCCGCGCTCATGCGCCACGTGGTGCGCGCGGGCGAGTCCGCGGGCGGCGGCGCGGCGAAGCGCCCGGCCGGACCCGGCTCGGCGAGCTTCGCGCTCTTCGCTCCTCCGCTCTCCACGCCGCTCGGCGCGCTGCTCGCACGCGAACTGCGCTACTCGCTCGCGCACCCGCAGCGCGTCGCCAGCCTGGTCTCGCTCCCGCTCATGGTGATCATCCTGCGCGCGACGAATCCCACGCAGGCCACGGCCAGCCCCGAGTTCATCGTCACGATGCTGATCTTCACGGTCGGCATGTCGAGCATGATGGTGTTCAGCTACGACGGCCCCGGCGTGCGTAGCCTGTTCCTGCTGCCCGTGCGCCCGCGCGACGTCGTGCTGTCCAAGAACCTCGAGTTCCTCACGCGGATCGCGGTGGAACTCGTGCTGCTCCTGATCGTGATGGCGTTCGTGATGCCCGGCGCGTGGAAACCCGAGCATGTGCCCGGCGTCGTCGCGGGCCTCGGCGTGCTGTTCGTCACGCTCACGATCGGCACGTCCATGGGCATTCGTTTCCCGGTACGCGCGCGCCGGCGCGGATCCGGCATGAAGGGCGGCCCCGGCGTGTTCCAGACGCTCGGCATGTTCGCGCTCACCGCGCTCGCCGCGGGCGTGGCGCTCGGCGGCGTGTGGCTCGCTGGCCGCTACGTGCCCGAGCCCGCGACGCAGCCCGTGCGCTGGGCGTTCGCGATCGTGGTCGCGCTCGGCGGCGCCGCGATCTGGTGGCGCTCGCTCGACATCCACGCCGTGCTCGTGACCGAGCTCCGCGAGCGCATCATCGCCGAGGCCGGGCGCTCCGACGTGGAGTAGCGCACGCGGCGCGGCAACGGCTAGAGTGCCCGCCCGCCACGCACACCCATCGCATCCGGAGAACCGCATGAACACCCCCGCCCGCCATTCCCTCGCCATCGTCGGCGCCGGCCCCGTCGGCCTCGAAGCCGCGGCCGCCGCACTCGAACTGGGTTTCGACGTGCACGTGTTCGAGCGTGGCGAAGTGGGATCGCACCTGCGCGGCTGGGGACACGTGCGGATGTTCACGCCGTGGAGCATGAACGTCGGGCCGGCGACCGCGCGATTGCTGAAGGCGAACGGCTGGACGCCGCCGTCCGCGGACGAGTGCCCGACCGGCGACGAGTTCGCCGATCGCGTGCTGCTTCCGCTCGTCGCGACGCCGGAGCTCAAGGGCCGCGTGCACACGCACGAACAGGTCGTCCAGGTCGCGCGCCGCTCGACGCTGCAGAGCGAGCGCATCGGCGATCCCGCGCGCGCGGACGAGCCGTTCCGCATGCTCGTGCGCAACGCGGGCGGGCACGAGAGCCTCATTCACGCGTTCTCGCTGCTCGACGCGACGGGCACGTTCGGCACGCCGGCGTGGGCCGGCACCGGCGGCATTCCCGGACGCGGCGAACAGTACCTCGCGCCGCAGATGAGCTATCGCCCCGACGACGTGCTCGGCCTGCGCCGCGAACGCCACGCGGGCAAGCGCACGCTCGTGGTCGGTGGCGGCGCCAGCGCCGCGACGACCGTGGTCGCGCTCGCGAAGCTCGCCGCCGAGGCGCCGGGCACGTCCGTCGTGTGGGCGACGCGCGAAGCCGACGGCATCGCCGGCGCGAACGCGTCCGATCCGCTGCCGGCGCGCGCCGAACTGTTCGCGGCCGCCCGCAAGCTGCGCGAAGGAAGCGATCCGGCCGTCACGTGGTTCGGCGGCGCCGAGGTCGAAGGCTTCGAGTACAACACCGGCACGCACAAGTACCGCGCGACGTTCCTGTGCGACGGACAGCCGCGCATCGAGGAAGTCGAACAGGTCGTGCTCAACGTCGGCTACGTCCCCGACCACTCGATCACCGCGGGACTGCAGGCCCACTTCTGCTGGGCGACGCGCGGTGCGATGAAGCTGGCCGCGACACTGCTCGACAGTCCCGCGGGTTCCGACTGCATGGTCGCTCCCGAAGGCGGCGCGGGCGTGCTCGCGCATCCCGAGCCGGGATTCTTCGTGATCGGCGCCAAGTCGTACGGACGAAACTCCGCGTTCCTGCTCCGCACGGGTTACCAGCAGGCCGCCGACGCGCTCGCGGCGCTGGCGCCGGCCGCGATCGCGCGCTGACTCCGCCACGCACGCAGCGGCACGGCACGCCATCGTGCATGCCTTGCGGCTCCGCGAACATCCCCGCGAGGGAACGCGTTCGCGCGAAACTTCTTGCGTGACGCGAGCCGCGACGGAATAGTCTCGCTCACCGCGGAAGCACTTCCCCCACCGCGGCCCCTCGGAGATGGATCAGCTCGGCCGCCGGCGCGAACTTCGCGCGGGCTCGTTCTGCATCTCTCACGACAGGTGGGGACCGTGTCGGAGCATGCTGCGCACCCCCAAAGCGCGGACTCGCTCGCTTCACCAGGCGTCGAACGCCGGCCCTGGGCCGCCGTGACGCCTTTCGTGCGTGCGCTCGAATCGCGCATTCCACGCGGACCGGCGGGCCGCAGCGCACGCCGCGCGCTCGAACAGCTCATGGAGCAGCCGGAGCCCGACCGTCTCGCCGCGCTGCCCGCAGCGATCACGCGCTTCGAACACGCGCTCGTGCGGAGCGGACTCGACCCCGGCGAAGTGCACGACGATCTGCGCGCGCTCGTTCGCGAACAACACGCCGCGCTGATGAGCGAGCCCGCCGTCGCGCACGTGATCGAAGCGCCCTATCGCCGCGCCGACATGTTGTCGTGGCTGTTGCGCGAGAACGTCGGCCGCGCCGAGCGCATGAGCGCCGAGACGCAGCGCCTCCAGCACGAGTTGTCGCGCGCGCTCGCCGAGCGGGAGATGCTCTCGACCGAACTGGAACGCCAGCGCGCGCTCGCCGAAGTCGGGCTGCTCGCCGCGGGCATCGCGCACGACTTCAACAACCTGCTCCAGGTGATCGCCGGGCACACCGCCATGGTGCGAGGCGCGTTGTCGCCCGAGCACCCCGAACGCGAATCGCTCGACAAGGCGATCGCCGCCACGCGCCGAGCGTCGGACCTGTCGCGCCGCATGCTCGGACTCGCGCGACAGGAAAGCGCCCCCGCGCAGCCGTTCGATCTCAACGCCGTCGTGAGCGAAGTGCTCGAACTCGTCACGCCGTCGGTACCGCGCCACGTGCGTCTCGCGCCGGAGCTCGCGCAGGACATCCCCCCGGTGTTCGCCGACCCGACCGATGTGCGCCGCATCGTGCTCAACCTCGTCGTGAACGCGTGGCAGGCGATCGGTCCTTCCGAGGGCACCGTCCACGTGAGCACGGGCCAGGCGACGACGCGCGCGCGCATGCCGTGGATCGAAGTCGCCGACGACGGCTGCGGCATGTCGGAGGAGACGCGCGGGCGCATCTTCGAGCCCTTCTTCACCACGCGACCCGACGGCCGTGGGCTCGGGCTTCCGATGGTGAACCAGCTCGTCGAAAAACACGGCGGCCAGCTCGAGGTGTGGAGCGAAAGCGGAAAGGGCACGCGCTTCCGCGTGTCGCTGCCGGCGGCCGCGCTGAGCTGACGAGGCGAAGCCGTCGCGGCGAAGCTCAGCGCCGCAGCGTGACCGCGCCCGTGCCGGCCGTCGCGCCGTCCACGCGCAACCGCGCCCAGTAGGCGCCCGGCGCGCAGGCGCGCCCGGCGTCGTCGCGCGCGTCCCACGGCGCCGACTGCGCTCCGGCCGCGCGCGGCCCGCGTGCGAGCGTGCGCACGCGCCGTCCCGACGCGTCGTACACCGCGAGGTCCACGTCGCCCGCGCGCGCGAGCGTGAACGCGAACGACACCGCGCCGAACGCGGGATTCGGCGCCGCGCTCAACCGCACCGTCACGCCCGCGGAGGGCGCCGCGTCGAGCGTGACCACGAGCGGCACGCGCTGGCAGTAGATGTCGCTGCCACCGGTGCGCTGGTCCGTCCACACCACGACGCCGACCGTGTCGCCGTCCGCGACGACCGTGGCGCCGTACTGGTTGCCGGCCGCGGTCGACACCGCCATGCCGTTCGCGGTCCACACCGTCGCTCCCGCGGGCGAGACGCGCTGAGCGTAGATGTCGGCCACGGTGCCCGCGCGGTAGTCCTCCCACGTGACGATCGCGCCGCCCCGGCCGTCACCGACGATCGAGGGAAACTGCTGCACGTTGGCCGCCGCGCCCACGGCGAGCCCGTCCATGCCCCATGCGGCGGAGCCGTCGGCGAGCACGCGCTGCGCGAAGATGTCGCTGCCCGAGCGCTGGTCGGTCCACGCGAGGAGCGCCCCGCCGATGCCGTCGGCCGCGATCATCGGCTGCCACTGGTCGCCGGAGGCGGTGCAGACGGGCTGCCCGGCCGAGAGCCACTGCAGCACGCCGAAGTAGCTCAAGCGCTGTCCGTACACGTCGGTGTCGACGCCGCGATGGTCCTCCCACGTGACGATGGCGCCGTTCCCGCCGTCGCGGCACACGACCGGATGCACCTGCGCGCCGGGCGGCGGCCGACACGATCGTGCCGTTGAGGTTCCACTGCAGCGCGCCGTCGGATTCGACGTGCTGCCCCGCGATGTCGTACCCACCGACGCCCTGCTGCGACCACACGACGTACGCGCCGCCCGAACCGTCGGCGACGCAGGCCGGATCGAACTGCGGCGCGGCGCTCGCCGAAAGGCTCATGCCGTTCGAGGTCCAGTGCACGGCGCCACTCGCGTCGAGCCGCTGCGCGCGGATCGTGATCGTGGAGCGCCAGTCCTCCCACGCGATGATCGCGCCGAGCGGATTGGAGGCGCTCACCGGACCGGGCGCGAGCGGCCGGTCGTCGGACACGATCACCGGGAACGCCTGTTCGCCCGCGGCCTTGCACACCGCGACGCCGTTCGTCGGCCACGCGGGTGTGCTCGTCGCGTCGATGCGCTGCGCGTAGATGTCGCCCGTGACTCCGTTGCGGAAGTCGCGCCACGCGACGATCACGCCGCCCGTGCCGTCGCCGACGAGCACGGGCTGGTCCTGGTCACCGGCGGCGCCGCACACGAGACGGCCCGCGACGTTCCAGAGCGCGGCGCCCGCGACCCCGATGTGCTGCACGTAGATGTCGTTCGTGCCCGTGCGCGAGTCCGCCCACGCGATGAACATCCCGCCCTGACCGTCGGTGATCGCGCCGTGATACGCCTGCACTCCGGCGGCGTTGCTCACGACGAGGTTCGTCGAGGGATTCGTCGGCCACGCCGCGAGCGCGTCGCGCGGGAACGCGAGCGCCGACACGCAGGCGAGCGCGGCGGCACACGCGGCCACGACGAGCCACGCGCGCGCGCAAGCACGAACGGCGAGGCGCTCGGGGGGCGCCACGGACAGGGTTCCGAGGATGGCGGTCACTCTGAAGATGGTCCGGGTGGCCGCCCTCCCGCGTCAACGTGCATCTTGCACGGGGCGAGGCTACTTTGACCGCCATGCCGCTCACCGCACTCGCACTGGACGAACTGCGCGCCCTGCTGGGCGAGGACGGCGTCGTCGCGGACGCCTCGTCGCTCTTCACTTACGACGCCGACGCCATGACGCTCTCGCGCGTGGCCCCCGACGTCGTCGCGCTGCCGCGCACGAGTGACGAGGTCGCCGCGGTGCTCCTGTGGGCGCGCTCCCACGGCCTGCCCGTGACGCCGCGCGGCGCCGGCACCGGCCTCGCGGGCGGCTGTACGTGCGAATCCGGCGGCGTGTCGCTGTCGCTCAACCGCATGGATCGCGTGCTGAGCGTGGATCACGAGCGCCTGTTCGCGTGGGTGCAGCCCGGGCTCGTGAACCTCTGGCTGTCGCAGCAACTCGCGCCGGCGGGGCTGTACTTCGCGCCCGACCCTGCGTCGCAGCAGGTGAGCACGATCGGCGGCAACGTCTCGACGAACGCCGGCGGCCCGCATTGCCTCAAATACGGCGTCACGCTCAACCACATCCTCGGCGTCACGGTCGTGCTCGAGGACGGCGCGAGCGTCACGCTCGGCGGCGAGGCGTGCGACGCGCCGGACTTCGATCTCGCGTCGGTCGTGATCGGCAGCGAGGGCACGACGGCGGTCGTCACCGCCGTGTGCGTGCGGCTGCTGCCCGTGCCCGAAGCCGTGCAGACGATGCTGTTCGACTTCGAATCGGTCGAGGACGCGTGCCACACCGTGTCGCGCGTGATCGCCGAGGGCATCGTGCCCGCCGCCATGGAGATCATGGACCGACACACGGTCGGACTCGTGGAGGCGTGGCTCCAGATGGGACTGCCGACGGACGCCGCCGCGCTGCTGCTGATCGAAGTGGACGGCCCCGCGGTGAGCCTGCCCTCGCAGGTCGAGCGCATCGGCGAGATCGCGCGCGAGTGGCGCGCCCGCTCGCAGCGCGTCGCGAAGGACGCGGCCGAACGCGCGCTGCTGTGGAAGGGACGCAAGTCCGCGTTCGGCGCGTACGGCCGAACCGCGAGCGGCTTCTACATCATGGACGGCGTCGTGCCGCGCACGAAGCTCGCCGAGGCGCTCGCGACGATCTACCGGCTCGCCGAGGAGCGCGGGCTCGAAGCCGGCAACGTGTTTCACGCGGGCGACGGCAACCTGCACCCGCACGTGTTGTTCGACGCGAAGTCCGAGCAGCAGCAGCAGGACGCGCTCGAGGTGTCGCACGAGATCCTGCGCATGTGCATCCGCTTCGGCGGCACGATCTCCGGCGAGCACGGCGTGGGCATCGAGAAGCGCCCGATGATGACCGAGCTGTTCGGCGCGGACGATCTCGCGGTCATGGAGCGCGTGCGCGCGGCGTTCGATCCGGCGCGCATGCTCAACCCCGGCAAGATCCTGCCCGGCGGCTCGGGCTGCGGCGAGGCGCACGCGCACGCGCGCGGCCCGGCCCAGCTCGGCGGCATGATGTTCGGCGTCGACGCCGCACGCTCGGCGGGCCCGGAGGGCCCGAACCTCCCATGGATCTGACGCACGCCCGCTCCGCGGGCCCGGAGGGCCCGAACATCCGATGCAACTGACGAAGGCCGACTTCCGGATCGGCGGCGCCGAGCCGCGCGAACTCTGGGTGCCCGCGAACGCCGAGGCGGCCGCCGAGGCCGTGCGCGCGTGCGCCGAGGCGCGAGAGA
Source organism: Candidatus Eiseniibacteriota bacterium (assembly GCA_016710095.1). GTDB lineage: Bacteria > Eisenbacteria > RBG-16-71-46 > RBG-16-71-46 > RBG-16-71-46 > CAIXRL01. Next base: position 120,489 of record JADJLL010000003.1, read on the forward strand.
CGCTCGTGCCCTGGGGCGGCGGCGTCACGCTCGCGCACGAAGCGGCGCCCGAACGCTACGACCGCGCGCTCGGCCTCGGCGCGCTCGACGCCATGGTCGCGTACGAGCCGGACGACTTCACGCTCACCGCGCAGTGCGGCATCACGATCGCCGAGCTGCGCCGCACGCTCGCCGCGCGCGGGCAGGAACTGCCGCTCGAAGCGGCGCACGCCGAACGCGCCACGCTCGGCGGCGTGCTCGCGGCGAACGCCTCCGGCGCGCGGCGGCTGCGCTTCGGCGCGCCGCGCGACCGCATCCTTGGCGCGCGCTTCGTGACCGGCGACGGCGTGCTCGCGCGCACGGGCGGACGCGTCGTGAAGAACGTCGCCGGCCACGCGGTGCACCGCCTGCTCACGGGTTCCGAAGGCGGGCTCGGCGTGTTCGTCGAGGCGTCGCTCAAGTTGCTGCCGCTGCCGCCGGCACGGCTCGCGCTCACGCACGGCGCCGACGGCGCGCTGCTCGCGGACGCCGCGCGCTGGCGCGCGTTCCCGCGCCGCGAATGCGCGGTGCTCACGGTGCTCGGCGAAGAAGCCGCGCCGTCGTTCACGGTGCCCGGCGCGCCGTTCACCGTGATCGTGGGGTACGAGGACGACGCGGCGCGTGTCGCGGACGACGCACGCTTCACCGCGGCCCAGCTCGGAGCGCCGCGCGCGCGGCGCGACGCGTCCGACGTGCCGCCGCTGTGGCAGGAACTCGCGACGCTCGAGGAACGGCCCGGCGCGCGGCTCACCTTCACGAGCGCGCACCGCACACCGGACGCGATCGCGTTCCTCGGCGGTCACGACGCGGCGCGCACGCTCGTCTTTCACGCCGCGCACGGCCGCCTGCACCTGTGGCCGCGCGCCGAGGACGCCACCGCGCTGCTCGCGGCCGCGGCGGCGCACGGCTTCACGCCGATCGGATCGCGCGGCATCGCGCTTCCCGCGCGGCCGCTGACCGGCGCCAAGCACGCGCTGCGCGTGCGGCTGTCCGACGCGCTCGATCCCGCGCGCGTGTTCGCGCTCGGCGAACGCTGGCGCGCGCGCTAGGCGCCACGCGACGCGCGACCGCTTCGCGCCGCGACGCGACGCGTTTGCGCGAGCGCCCCCGAAATCGTGCACGCGCGCGGGTGAGATGACCCAAACGCGGCGCCCGAACGCGCGTCGCGCAATTCCTTCTTGTCGCCCCTCCGCGCTCACGCGACGATTTCGTCACCCCTGAACCACCCCCGCCCCGTTCGACCACGCATCTTGCTCACGCTTCGAGGGGAGCGTCATGTCCGAGCTGCACCGCGCGCGGGCCCTCCGCGCCGTGCTGGCCGTGTCGCTGCTTTGCGCCGCGCCGATCGCGCGCGCCGCATGCAGCGGTCTCGCGTCCGCCGTGTCGTACGCCGCCGGAACGTCCGTGCGCCAGGTCGTGCGCGCCGACTTCAACCGCGACGGCGTGGACGATCTCGCGACCGCGAACGGCACCGGCTCGACCTTGAGCGTGCTGCTCGGCAACGCCGCGGGCGGATTCGCCGCGCCCGTTTCGTACGCGAGCGGCACGACCGCGATCGGGCTCGCGACCGGCGACTTCGACGGCGACGGCGTCACGGATCTCGCGGTGGCCGTCTCCACCGGCGTCTCGATCTGGCGCGGCACCGGCACGGGCACGTTCACGGGCGGCGGCATCGTCGCGTGCGGTTCCGGCGTGCGCGGCGTCGTGTGCGGCGACTTCGACCGGGACGGCGACGACGACGTCGCGGCGGCGAGCAGCAGCACGAACAACGTGATCGTGCTGACGGGCGACGGCGCCGGCGCGTTCACCGTCGGCGCGACGCTCGCCGCGGGCACCGCGCCGACGCGCGTCGTGGCCGCCGACTTCGACGACGACGGCAAGCTCGACCTCGCGTGCAGCAACAACAGCTCGGCGAACGTCTCGGTGTTCCGCGGTGACGGCGCCGGTGGATTCGCGTCCGCCGCCACGCTCGCGGCGCCCGGCTCTCCGTGGGGACTCGTCACGCTCGACGCCAACGCCGACGGCAACACCGACCTGCTCGTCTCGAACGGCGCGAGCACGACCCTCACACTGCTGCGCGGCACGGGCACCGGCACGTTCACGAACGCCGGCTGCGTTCACCACGGCGCTCGCGCCGCGCGATCTGGCGGTCGCGGACTTCGACGGCGACGGCATCGCCGACGTCGCGGCCGCCTGCGCCGCCGCGAACCAGGTGAGCGTGCTGCGCGGCACGGGCGTCGCGTTCGCGGCCTACGCGACGTACGCCGCCGGAGCAAGCGCCACGAGCGTGTGCGCGGGCGACTTCAACCGCGACGGCATCGCCGATCTCGCGTGCGCGAACACGTCGGCGAACAACGTCACCCGCTGGCTCGGCACGTGCCCGAGCGCGATCGCGCCGGTCGTCACGATGCTCGCGCCCAACGGCGGCGAGGCGTGGTGGCCCGGCACCGAACAGACCGTGCGCTGGACCAAGAGCGCGAGCGTGACGTCGGTGGACGTCGAACTTTCGCGCGACGACGGCGCCACGTGGACGCCGCTCGCGCGCGGCGTGACGGGCGACCACGTGAAGGTCGCGGCCTCCGGCTCGACCTCCGAACGCATGCGTCTGCGCGTGCGCGACGCGGCGATCGTGTCGCGGGGCGACGCGAGCGACGCGTCGTTCGCGCTTTGCGGACTCTTCCGCACGCCCGTGCGCACCGCGCTGCCGTTCGCGGCGGCGCAGCTCGAGCGCGCCGACCTCGACGGCGACGGGCAGGACGACGCGATCGCGGCAAGCGCGACGCAGGCGGTGGTGCTGCGCGGGATCGGCGACGGGCGCTTCACCGTGGGCACGCCGTTCGCCGTGGACGCGAACAAGCGCGTGCGTCTCGGCGACGTGAACGCCGACGGGCTGCTCGACCTCGTCACGCTGGGCGCCACGCAGCTCGCATGGCGCGCGGGCGACGGCGCCGGGAACTTCGGCCCGCCGCAGGGCACGCTGCTCGCGGACGGCGCGGACTTCGTGTGCGCGGACTTCGACGCCGACGGCTTCGCGGACGTCGCCGCGCTCGTGGACGGCGCCGCGGGACCGCGACTCGTCGTGCGCACGACGCAGGAACTGCCGCTCGCGCGGGAGTGGTCCGCGCCGCTCGACGCGACGCCGCGGCAGCTCGTGACCGGCGACCTCGACGGCGACGGCATCGCGGACCTCGCGATCGCCGAGGGCGAGGAACTCGAAGTGTGGCGCGGCGGCGGCTCGGCCGGGCGCGGCGACGCGACGTTCGCGCTCGCCTCGAGCCGCGCACTGCCCGGCGGCGCCGGCGACCTGTCGCTCGGCGACTTCGATCGCGACGGGCGGATCGACGTGGCGGCGTGCGCGCTCGGCAGCGGCGACCTGTGGACGCTCGGCACGACGACGCTCGCGGCCGCGGCGATGGAACTGGGCACGCCGGTCGCGGCGCCCACCGGCGCGACCGCGCGCTCGCCCGTGGTGGCGGACTTCGACGGTGACGGCCGGGCGGACGTCGCGCTCGTCGCGCCCGCGAGTTTCGAAGTGCGCGTGCTCTCCGGAACGGCGGGCGGCTTCGGCGCGCCGCGCGCGTTCGCGGGCGGAGCGGGCGCGCTGCTCGCGGGCGACTTCGCGCGCGACGGCGCCACCGACCTGCTGGTCGCGCGCCCCGACAGCGCCGACGTGATCTGTCTCGTCGCGATGTGCCCGCCGCTCGCGGCGGCCGAAGTGCGGCTCGCGGAGCGTCACGCGGGCGAACGCTGGAGCACGGGCTTCGCGCGCACGGTGCGCTGGTCGCGCTCGGCGGCGGTCGCGCTCGCGCGTGTCGAGCTGTCGCGCGACGGCGGCGCGCACTGGACCGGAATCTCCGGCCCCGTGCTCGACAGCACCTACACGTGGATCGTCACCGGCCCCGCGACGGCGAACGCGCGACTGCGCGTGTGCGACGCGGCGTCGAGCACGCGCGTGGACGTGAGCGCCGAGTTCGCGATTCGAGAGCCGTTCGACTCCGAAGTGCGCGACGCCTCGCCGATGCTCGCGAACGCCACGAAGCTCGCGCTCGGCGCGCGCGGCGTGGCGATCGCGGCGCAGGGCCGCGCGCTCGTCGGGACGCTGCGGGCGGACGGCGGTGCGGAGGCGTTCGCCGACGCGGGCGACGACAACGTGCGCGACGCGCGGCTCGCCGACGTGGACGGCGACGGACGCGACGACCTCGTGACGATGCTGCTGAACTACGTCTCCGTGCGGCTCGCACAACTGGACGGCGGCTTCGGCGATGCACGCCTGCTGGGCACCGCGGGCGCGAACGCCGCGCTGGTCGTGGCGGATCGCGACGGCGACGGACTGGCCGACGTCGCGGTCGCGTGCGGCGTCGCGCCCGCGCAGCGCGTGCTGGCGTGGCGCTCGCTCGGCGCGGGCGCGGACGGACGCGCCGCGTTCGGCGCCGCATCACAGGTGGCGCTCCCTTCGCCCGCCACCGCGTGTGTACTCGCCGACGTGAACACCGACGGGATCGCCGACCTGCTCGTCGCGCACGCGACGGGACTCGCGACGCTGCTCGGCAACGGCACGGCCGGCCGCGGCGACGGGACCTTCCGCCTCGCGACGACGCGCGCGTTCGGGGCGGGCTCCGCCTGTGCGCTCACGTGCGCCGACCTGAACGGTGACGGCCGGCTCGACGTGGTCGCGGCCGACAGCACGAACGGCGCGGTGCTCCTGGGACTCGGCGACGGGCTCGGCGCGTTCGCGACGCCTTCGGGAATCGCCGGCGTGAGCGGCGCGCGTGCGCTCGCGTGGGGCGACTTCGACGACGACGGCACGCCGGACCTGTGCGTGACGGGACGCGACGGCGTGAAGCTGGTGCGCGGCGACGGCGTCGCGTTCGCGCCCGCAGGTGTCGCGAACCCCGGCACGCGCGCGATCGCGGTGCGCGACGGTGACGGCGACGGCCGCGCGGAGGTCTGGGCGCTCGATCCCTCCGGCGCGGTCGTGCGCACGCGCTCTTCGCTGGCCGCGCCCGCGACGGTTCCCGCGCTCGAGTCGCCCGCGCCGCTGCATCCCGCGCTCGGCGCCGCGCTCACGCTGCACTGGAGCGGACTGTTCGCCGCGGACGTCGAGCTGTCCTACGACGGCGGCACGCGCTGGACGACGCTCGCGCGCGCCGTGCAGGGCGGCACGTGGCGCTGGAACGTGAACGGACCGGTCACCGGGCTCGCGCTGCTGCGCGTGCGCGACGCGTTCGCGCCCGCGCGCGGCGACACGACGGCGCCGTTCGTGATCGCGCCGGTTTCGCTGGACGCCACCACCGGCGGCGACGCGATGGCGTTCGCGATGGCGGCGCCGTGGCCGAATCCTTCGCGCGGCGCGATGACGTTCGCGTTCACCCTTCCGTCGACGGGCGCCGTGAGCCTCGAGATCCTCGACGTGAGCGGGCGGCGCGTGCGCACGCTGCGGCACGGTGCGCTCGCCGCGGGCCGTCACGCGTTCGCGTTCGACGGACGGAGCGAATCCGGCAGCCCCTTGCCGCCGGGTTCGTACTTCGCGCGCGTGCGCACGAGCGGCGGAGCGCTCACGCGCGCATTCGTGCTGGCGCGCTGATTCGCCGGGCCGGGGCGATACGAGTCCTTCGCGGTGCATCGGCGGGCCGCCTATAGTCCGCGGGTCCGCCGCACACCACACGCACCCGGAGGCGAAACATGCGCCGTCTCTTCGCACTCGCCGCGCTCGTCTGCGCGCTCGCCGTTCCCGCCGCTCCCGCGCACGCCGTCGTGACCGACCGCGGCACGGCCGAGCCGCTCGCGCACACCTACTCGATCGTCGCGCGCGATCCCGTGACCGGCGAGTTCGGCGTCGCGGTGCAGTCGCACTACTTCTCGGTCGGCCCCACCGTGCCGTGGGCGGAGTCCGGTGTCGGAGCCGTCGCGACGCAGTCGCTCGTGCTCGTGGACTACGGCCCGATGGGGCTCGAGCTCATGCGCAAGGGCTTCACCGCACAGCAGGCGCTCGACTCGCTGCTGCGCGGCGACGCCGGCCGCGACGGCCGCCAGGTCGCGATGGTGGACGCGAAGGGCAACGTGGCGGCGTGGACGGGACCCAAGTGCATTTCCGACGCGGGCGACGCGCAGGGCGAAGGCTTCAGCGTGCAGGCGAACCTCATGGCGAGCCCGACGGTGTGGCCCGCGATGAAGAAGGCGTACGAGAGCGCGCAGGGCGACCTCGCCGCGCGCATGCTCGCGGCGCTCGACGCGGCCGAAGCGCAGGGAGGCGACATTCGTGGTCGCCAGTCGTGCGCGATCCTCGTGGTGAAGGGCGCGGCGAGCGGCAAGCCGTGGAACGACGTCGTCGTGAACCTGCGCGTCGAGGACCATCCCGCGCCGCTCGTGGAAATGCGCCGGTTGCTGCAGCTGCAGCGCGCGTATCGCGTCGAGGACCAGGGCGACACGTACACGAGCGAGGGCAAGAGCGCCGAAGCCGCCGCCGCGTACGCCGAGGCGATGAAGCTCGCGCCCGACGTGATCGAACTGCAGTTCTGGTCCGCGGTCACGATGTACGCGAACAAGCAGGAAGCGCAGGCGCGCGAGGTGTTCCGCCGCGTGTTCGCGCGCGAGCCGCGCTGGGTGCCGCTGCCGCGCCGCCTCGCGAAGGTCGGCCTGTTCCCGAACGACGAGAAGGCGATCGCGGACGTCGAGTCGCTGGCGCCGAGGAAGAGGCCAGCGGGGGCGGCGGCGAGGAAGTAGGGGAACCGGGCCCGCGAGGGCCGACTCACCTCACAGGAGCGCCGCTGTCTTCCTCAGGAGCACTTCGGGCAGCGGCGCGTTCCTTCCGCTTCGGCTTCCTCGATCACGAAGAACTTGCCGCCGCGTCCCGGGTTCGCGAGCACCTTCATCTGGAACGTGTGGTTGGTGACGAACTCACACGGCAGCCGATGCACGCGATCCCCGAACTTGCTGTCGCGCACGATCACCAGGCTGCGGCTCTCGACCGCTTCGCGGAACTCTTCGATGGTGGCCAGCGGCCGCATTGCGCTCTCCCCGGATCCTGGACGTGCCGCGGTGCGCAGCCGTCGCCGGACTTCTCGTGAGCGACCACCGTCCGGCCCCCCGGGTCAACGCGGGTCCCGGCTGCAGCGGCGTGTCGCCCTTCACCGGCGCATCAAAGCACATCACGCGCCCGCCGAGCGATTCCGCGTCGCCACCCGGAGCTACACCGCCTTCTCGTGCTCCCCGAGTCCGAACCCGAACGCGAGCAACCGCTCGGACTGCGCTTCCCACGTGAACGACGCGCGCACGTGGTCGCGGGCGCGTGCGCCCATGCGGCCGGCGTGCTCGGGCGAGGAAAGCAGTTCGCGTACGGCGGCTCCGATCGCCTGCGCGTCACCGGGCGTGACGAGCCGCGCGTCGTCGCCGCCGCGAGCGATCCGGCGGTGTTCGGGAGTGTCGGCGCAGACCACCGGACGTCCGGCGGCCATCGCCTGCAGCAGCGAGAGCGGTCCGGCGCCTTCGCCGGTCATCACGCACGCGCACGCGTTCAGGTGCGAGGCGAGTTCGTCCTCGCTCACGCGCCCGCACAACGTCAGGCGCAGCCCGTGCTCGAACGCGAGCGCGAGCGCTTCGTTGCGCGCGGGCCCGTCGCCGATCAGCACGAGGCGCGGCAGCGGGTCGAGTTCGAGACCCGCGACGGCACGCATGAGATCGAGCAGGCCGCTCTCACGCGTGAGCGGTCCGAGATAGGCGATGCGCGATTCGGTGTCGTGCAGCCTCAGGCGCGTCGTGACCTGCGCGGTCACGTGCAAGGGCGGCGTGTCGAACGCGGCCGGACGCACCGCGTCCTCCACCACGTGCACCGCGAGCAACGGTCCGGCGAGCGAGCGAAGCTTGTGCGCGTCCTGTTCGCTCGAAACGAGCGCGCCGACCAGCGGCGACGGCGTGCCCGCGACCACGAGCTGTCGCAGCAGGTCGCCGTCGTGCTCGCCCTGCAGGAACTCCGATGTGATGTCGAAGAGGATCGGCAGCCGTGATTCGGCGGCCGCTTCGGCGGCTTCGGTCCGGCCGGGCAGGAAGCGTTCGATCACGAGATCGGGCGTCACCTGCGCGAAGTGCCAGTCCACTTCGCGAGAGGTCACCGGCAGGCGCACTTCGCGCACGGTGAAGCCCTCGACCGAGGCCTGTGGCCCGGCCGCCATCACGTGAACCTCGTGTCCGGCGCGAAGGAATGCTTCGGCCATGCCGCGCAGCCGCGAAGGACAGCGGCGCGGGTCGGCGAACACCACCTGACGATCCGTGCAGACGAGTGCGATGCGCATATCGGGTTCTCCGAGGTCGGCCGAACTTGAGCCGCGGGGGTATCCCAGAGGTGAACTCACCCGGCCGTCTGATACATGCGAGTTCGGTGTGGCTGTACCGACCCCGGGAACGTCCTATAAAGTCCCGCCCGCCATGGTCACGCCCCCGAAGTCCCCGACCCTCGATCCCGCGGCCGACGCCCGGCTGGTCGAGCGCTGCCTCGACGGCGACGCCCGCGCCTGGGAGGCGCTGGTCCGCCGCCACGAGCGGCTGGTCTACTCGGTCGGGCGCTCGTGGCGGCTTTCCGACGAAGACATGGGGGACGTCTTCCAGGAAGTCTTCGCGGCGCTGGTGAAGAGCCTGCCGCGCCTGCGGGACGCCCGGACGCTCGTCCGCTGGCTCTCGGTGACCGCCGAACGCATCGCCCGCGCGACCGCCCTGCGCCGCCGGCGCGAGCAGTCGCTCGCGGTCGACGACGAGCGCGGGCTCGAGGAGCGCCCCTCCGACGACGCGCCGATCGGCGCGGACCTCGAGCTGCTCGAGCGCCAGGCGCTTGTGCGGCTGGCGTTCGGCGGGCTGACCGACCGCTGCAAGCGCCTTCTCGAAGCGCTCTACTACGAAGATCCGACACCGGGTTACGCCGAGTTGTCGAAACGTCTCGGAGTGCCGATCGGCTCGCTCGGACCGACCCGCGCGCGCTGCATGGAGCGGCTCAAGACGCTTGCGACTCCTTTACTCGACGAGCCGGGTATCAGCGAGGGCCCCGCCTCCACCTCTGAAGGCGAGTCGAAGCCGGCCGTCCCACGCGGTCGGCGCGCTCGACCCCAGAACGACCCCGATGCGGAGACTTCCCGATGACTCGCTCCGGTCCGCGTGACCGCCACCTCGACTTCGCGACGACGCTCGATTATCTCGACCAGCGTCTCGACACTTCGCGTGGCCGCGAAGTCGAAGAGCATCTCGGCCGGCCCTGCCCGGTGTGCCGCGAAAAACTGCGCACGCTCGGTGGACTGCTCGAAACCATGCGGCGCGACCGCACGGGTGAAGTTCCCGCGCACCTGCACCGGATCGCGCTCGACGTGTTCACGCCGCGCGAGCAGGTCTCGCCGGTGCGCCGCGCGCTCGAGACGCTCGCGGAACTCGTCTTCGATTCGCTCACCTCTCCGCTGCCGGCGGCCGTGCGCCGTTCGGTCGGCGAAGCCCGCCGGCTCCGCTTCAAGCTCGGCGGCCACGTGCTCGAACTCGAAATCGAGCGCGAAGGCGCGGCGACGGTGTCGCTGCGCGGCGTGCTCGCGGCGGCCGACCCGGCGCTCTGGACGATCGAAGTGCTCGTGGGCGGCGAACGCCGCACGGCGCGCCCGGACGCGAACGGTGAGTTCGCGCTCGAGGACGTCCCGGCCGGCGAGCTCGAAATGGTCGTGAACGGCCCCGCGGGCCGCTTCCGCCTCCCGGCCATCGAGGGCTGACGTGTCCGCGCTCGCTCTCATCGAGCGGGTCGAGTCGCTGCGCCGGTCCGAACCCGCGCAGGCGCTCGACGCGCTCGAATCCGGCTTCACGGCCGCGGTGCGCCGCGCCGACGCGACGACGCGCGGCCTCCTGTGGCGCACGCGCGCGCACGTGCTCCGCGCGCTGTCGCGCACGCGCGAAGCGGCCGCGTGCTACGCGCGCGCCGCGAAGTGGTACGCCGAGGCGGGCGACGCCCGTGAAGAAGGCCGTTGCGCGATCGGTCTCGTGGACGCGCTCATGTACCTCGGCCGCTACCCCGAGGCACGCCGCGCCGCGGAGCGCGGCCGCAAGCTGCTCGAGCGCGCGGGTGACCGCGCGGCGCTCGCGCGGCTGCTGAACAACGAAGGCAACCTCTGGCACCGGCTCGACCTGCCCGATCGCGCGCTCGCCTGCTACCGCGGCGCGGTGCGCTCGCTCGAGCGCGCGGGCGACGCGCGCAGCGCGCGCATGATCGGCACGAACGTCGGCAACTGCCTGTCGCTGCTCGGACGCTGCGAAGAGGCGCGCTCGCACTACCGCGCCGCGCGCGACGCGCACGCGGCCGCCGGCGCCGAATCCGAAGCGCTCAACGCGACCTACAACCTCGCCTACCTCGACTTCCTCGAGCACCGCGACGAAGCCGCGCTCGCCGGTCTCGCCGACGTGCGCGACGACGCGGCCGCGCGCGGCATCCCGTCGCTCGCGGCGCTCGCGCGGCTCGATCGCGCCGAGATCTTCCTGCGCATGGGCGCGCACGACGAAGCGCTCTCCGAAGCGCGCGAGGCGGTCGCCGCCTGCGCCGCGATCGGCCTGCGCTACGAGAGCGCCAAGGCGGGACTGTTCGCCTCGCTCGCGCAGTTCCGGCTCGGCCAGGCGGCCGCGGCGCTGCGCGGGGTCGAACGCGCGCTCACCGAGTTCGACGCCGAAGGCAACCAGGTGTGGACCGGCGAAGCGCTGCTCGGTCTGGCGACGCTGTGGTGGAAGGACGGCAATCCCCGCGCGGCGGCGGCGCTGCTTTCGGCGGCGCGCCGGCGGTTCGACGAAGCGGGCGATCGCGAACGCGCGGCCTGCGCGGCCACGCTGCACACGCGCGCGCTGCTCGCGTGCGACGACGTGCGCGCGGCGAAGCGGGCGTTCGCGGCGGTCAAGCGGGCGCGGCGCGTGACGCCGCGGCTCGCGCACCTGCGGCTCGCCGCGGGCGCGGCGCTCGCGCGGCGTTCGGGCGACGTGACGGCGGCGCGGCGGCTGCTCGCGCGCGCGGCCGTGGCGGCCGAGCGTCTCGCGGCGCGCATCCTCGACGAACAGTGGCGCGCGACGTTCTGGGGCGAATGGGGCTGGCCGCATCGCGAGCTGGCGGCGCTCGAGCTTTCCGAAGGCCGCCTCGGCGCGGCGTTCGAAGCGCTCGAAGCCGGCCGCGGGCGTGCGCTCGTCGGCCTGTCGTCGCAGCGCGCGACCAAGGGCGGTCTTCCCGAGAGCGTGCGCCGCTGGGCCGCGTCCGCGCAGGCGCGCGAACGCGCGCGCCGCGCCGGCGAGTCCGTGGTGAGCGCCGAGGGCGCCGCGCAGCTGGAAGGTCACGCGCGCGTGCTGTCCACGCGCCCGCCGCGCGTCATCCGCGCGTCGGAGCTCCGTCGAGCGCTGCCCGAGCGTTCGGCGCTGCTCGATTACTTCGTGCACGACGGCGCGCTCGGCGCGCTGGCGCTTTCGCGCGACGCGATCGCCGGGCGCTCGGCTCTGGCGAGCGAGTCGCAGGTCGCGCAGCGCATGCACGCGCTGCTGTTCGCGCTCCGCGGCGCGGCCTACCTGCCCGCCACCGATCGCGTCGTGGACGACGCGCTGCGCGCTCCGCTCGCCGATCTGGCGGCGCTCGCGCTCTGGCCGCTGCTCGGCGGACGCACGCCGGACTCGCTCGCGATCGCGCCCGCCGGCGCGCTCACGCGACTCCCGTGGGCGGCGCTGCCGCTGCCCGACGGACGCACGCTGTGCGAAGCGACTTCGACCGTCGTCGTGCCCGGCCTGCGCCTCGCACTCACGCGCGCCTCGCGCGAGCCGGCGTCGCACGCGCGCCCGCTGGTCGTCGCGGTGGACGCGGGCGAACTCGACGCCGTCGCGCGTGAGACCGAAGCGGTCGCCGCGGCGTTCCCGCGCGCGCACGTGCTCGCGGGCGCCGACGCGACGGCCGAGCGCTTCCTCGCGCTCGCGACCGAAGCGCCCTGGATCCACTTCGCCGGGCACGGCGGCTGGCGCGCCGACGCCCCGCTCGAGTCGGGACTTCGTCTCGCCGACCGCTGGCTGCTCGCCGGCGAGCTGGCCGAGCACCCGATCGCCGCCCGCTGGGTGACCCTTTCCGCCTGCCACACCGCCCGCGCGCTCGTGCGCCCCGGCGAGGAGTGGTTCGGGCTGGCGCGGTCGTTCCTGCTGGCGGGTGCGGGCGCCGTCGTCGCGGCCCAGTGGGACGTGGACGACGCGGCGACCGCCGAACTGATGGCCCGGCTCTACGGCCATCTGGGCGCCGGAGTGCCGATTGCACGCGCACTTTCGCAAACTCAGCGGCAACTGCACGCCGACGGCGTGCATCCATTGGACTGGGCCGGATTCGTGGCCCTCGGCGGACCCGCCCTCTTGAGCCCGATTGGCACCCTCGGGGCGGCACCGCGAGTTTAGGAGCACCTGCTTTTCGCCCGGCCCCCGGCGGGCGAGACGACATTTTTTCGAGTGGAAACGGTTTTCAAGAGGTAGGAACACGGGGGCGACAGGTAAGCTCTTCGCCCACCGGAGGACTCCAGATGCCGCGACTGCTTCACCATCTTTCGCTTCGTCACGTCGCGCTCGCGAGTCTCGCGCTCGTCGCGCTGCTCGCTTCGTCGTGCGCGCGCCAGCTCCCGACCGCCGCCGCGACCGCCCCCACGCGTACGACCGGCTCGCTGCAGCGCGGCGGTGACGACAACGTGGACAACCAGGTGGTCGTCACGCTCGCGGCCGGAACCGACGCGCAGGTGATCGCGAACGACTACGGCGCGACGCTGCTCGACTACGACGCGGCGAACTCGCTCGCGGTGTACAGGCCCGGCGGCTCGCAGACCGCGGCCGAACTCGTCGCGCTCATGGCGACCGACGTGCGCCTGACGACGTCCGAATCGAACGGCTGGATCATCCCGGCCGAGGCGCGCCAGAAGAGCTTCGCGTTCGACGACGGCCAGGGCTCGTTCCAGAACACGGTCGAGCAGCCCGCGGCCGCCGCGATCGGCCTGCCGTCGGCGCACCGCATCAGCACGGGTGGTGGCGTGAAGGTCGCGATCCTCGACACGGGCATCGATCCTTCGCACCCGATGTTCGCAGGCCGGATCGTCGCCTCGGCCGACTTCCTCACCCCGGCGAACACCGCCGCGGTCGACATGGCCGACGGCATCGACAACGACAACAACGACGCGATCGACGAGGCATACGGTCACGGCACGCACGTCGCCGGCATCGTTTCGCTCGCCGCTCCCGACTGCATGCTGCTGATCGGCCGCGTGCTCGACGCCGACGGCCAGGGCGACGTGCTGACGGTCGCCGCCGGCATTCGCTGGGCCGTGCGCAACGGCGCCGACGTCATCAACCTGAGCCTCGGCACGCTGTCGCACAGCGACGCGATCCAGGATGCGCTCGAGTACGCGGAGAACCGCCACGTCGTGGTCGTCGCGTCCGCGGGCAACTGGGGCGCCGAGAATCCGCAGGAGTTCCCCGCGAGCTCGAGCCACGCGATCGCGATCGCGGCGTCCGACGCTTCGCGTCATCCGGCCTCGTTCACGTCGTTCGGCAACTTCGTCGCGCTCACCGCGCCCGGCGTCGCCGTGCGCAGCGCGTACCCCGGCAACTCGTACCGGCTCTGGAGCGGCACGTCCATGTCCACCCCGTTCGTGGCCGGCACCGCGGCGCTGCTGCTCTCCCTGCACCCGGCCTGGTCGCCGTCCACCGTGCTCGAGCGCATCACGAGCACGGCATCGCATCTCTACGGCGTCTCTCCCGCCCAGCAGGACAAGCTCGGCGACGGCATGCTGAACGCCGGAAACGCGCTGGCCCCCGACTACAACCCGGGCGTCACGCCGACCGACGACCCCGAAGAGATCGTCCGCACGGTGCGCTGAGCCGCGCCGCGCGCAGTTGATGACGACGCCCGCCTTCCGCTGGACCATGATCGCCCACCGCGACCGAGCGCTGCTCGGACCGGTGGGCGATCGCGTTTGCGATGAAGTGCTCGAGGCGGCGGCGCAGGCGCCCGCGAACGTGCTCGACATCGGCTGCGGCAAGGGCGAGTGGCTCGTGCGCGCACTGATCGCCGCGCCGGGTGCACGCGGCGTCGGGATCGATCCGAACCCGGCGTTCGTGGCGGACGCGGCGCGGCGAGCGGACGCGGCCGGTGTCGCGGACCGGCTGACGCTCGTCACGAGCGCGTTCGAGCCGGCGCTCGTCGCGGACCAGGCGTTCGCGCTCGCGATCTGCACCGGCGCCTCGCACGCGTTCGGCACGTACGAGCAGGCGCTGCACGGACTGCGCACGCTCGTGCGCGAGGGCGGCACGGCGATCGTGGGAACCGGCTTCTGGCAGCGCACGCCGGATCCCGAGTACCTCGCGACGTTCGGCGGCTCCGCGGACGAGATGACGTCGCTCGACGAGACGGCCGCGCTCGCGGAGTCGGCCGGCTGGAACGTCGTCGCGCGCCATGTGAGCACGCGCGAGGAGTGGGACGACTACGAGCACGGGTACGCCGCGCGCGTGCGCGAATGGGTCGCGGCGCACCCGGAGGACCCGGATGCGCCGCGGTTCGCCCGCCGCATCGAATCGTGGTCCGGCGCGTACGAGCGCTGGGGCCACGAAACGATGGGCTATGTGACGTTCGTCCTGGTGCGGGCCTAGCTCTTCTTCTGGCGCGCGTCCCACTCGGCGCGCGTCTCCCGCTTGAGCGGCGCCAGCTTGCGGCCCTGCAGCGCGCCGTTCACCGCCGGCAGCTCCTTCGCGAGCAGCGCGTCGAGCTCCGCCTGCGCCTTCGTCAGCTGCGCGGCCAGCCGCACGGTCATCGCCTGCTGCGACTCCGTCGGCTTGCCGTCGAAGCCGTTCACCTTGCCGTAGAGATCGCCGAGCTCCTCGCGCAGCTGGATCTCACCGGTGAGCCGGCCGCCCTCCTTCGCCGCCACGATCGTGCCCCGGAACGCCTCGAGCCGCGTCGCGAACGCCGTCAGCCGCACCGCGAGCGCGTCCTTCTTCGGCAGCTTCGCCGCGATCGTGCGCGCCGAATCGCGCAGCCCGATCACGCTCTCGGCCGTCCAGCTGAGATCGCCGAGCATGCCGTACAGCCGGTTCACGAGCGCCACCTGCACCGCGCGATCCTCGGCCGAGTGCGTCGAGCGCGGATCGGGCACGAGCTTGAGCTTCGTGTCGTACGTGTCCTTGTTGCGCACGAGCCGCACGGTGTACTCGCCCGCCTGCGCGCGAGGCCCCACGAACGTGTAGAGGTTCTGCACGAGGTTCGCTGCCGCGGGAATCTTCGGGCCGGGCAGGCGCATGGGCCACTCGACGCGGTTGAGTCCGCGGCGCTTCGACGCGGGCAGCTTCATGATCAGGTTGCCCTTCGCGTCGAGCAGCTCCACGCGCAGGTCACCGACCACGTGACGCTTCTTGAGGTAGTAGCAGAGCACCGCGGTCTCGCCGAGCGTCTCGCCCGACCAGTCGGTGTCACCGTCGAAGCGCTGCTCGAGCGCGGGAATCACCAGCTCCGAGGGGCGCGAGGGCAGGAACGCGGCGTCGGAGCCAAGCACGCTCGCGGTCAGCGCGCGGAGCGGCGTGAGGTCGTCGAACACGTAGATGCCGCGGCCGTGCGTCGCGACGATCAGGTCGCCCTCGCGCGGATGGATCGCGAGGTCACGCACCGCGACCGGCGGCATGCCGGACTTCAGCTTCGCCCACTGCTTGCCGGAGTCGAGCGAGACGAACAGGCCCGACTCGGTGCCGAGGAACAGCAGCGCGGGGTTCACCGTGTCCTGCCGCACGACGTGCGCGTGCCCGTGCAGCGCGGCCGTCGTAAGGCTCGTCCACGTGGCGCCGAAGTCGCGCGTCACGAACACGTACGTCGCGAAGTCGCCGCGCCAGTGGCCGTCGGCGGTCACGAAGCACGTGCCCTCGTCGGTCGCCGAAGGCGCGACGTACGAGATCCACGTGTGCGCCGGCAGGCCCGGCAGCAGCGGCGTGGCGTTCTTCCACGTCTTGCCGCCGTCGCGCGTGATCTGCAGGTTGCCGTCGTCGGTGCCCGCCCACACGACGTCCGCGTTCTTCGGCGACTCGCCGATCGCGATGATCGTGCAGTGGTTCTCCGCCGCGGAGTTGTCGATGCTCAGGCCGCCGGACTCCTCCTGCTTCTGCTTCAGCGGGTCGTTCGTGGTGAGGTCGTTCGAGATGCGCTCCCACGTGTCGCCCTTGTCGCGCGAGCGGTACAGGAACTGCGCGCCCATGTAGAGCGCGCCGCTCGCCGGACCGACGTGCAGCGGCGCGTTCCAGTTGAAGCGCAGCTTCGGCTCGCCCTCGCGCTGCGCGGGGCGGATCGACTTCGCCTCGCCCGTGCGCATGTCGGTGCGCGAGACCTCGCCGCCCTGGTACTCGCTGTAGAGCTGGTTGCCGTCGTTCGGGTCCACGAACGCCCACATGCCGTCGCCCATGTTGAGCGACTCCCACGCGCGGTTCGGGATGCCGCCCGGGCGGCGCGAAGGACCGCGCCACGTGCCGTTGTCCTGGAGGCCGCCGTACACGCGGTAGGGCGTCTGCATGTCGTAGCTCACGTGATAGAACTGGCCGACCGGCAGGTTCTGGATCGCGCGCCACGTCGTGCCGCGGTCCTGCGTCACGGCGATGCCGCCGTCGTTGCCCATCACCATCCACTCGGGGTTGCGCGGATCGATCCACAGCGCGTGCACGTCGCTGTGGTAGCTCGCGCCCATCAGGCCCGCGCCGGCGCCGCCGAAGACCTTGCCGCCGTCCTCGCTCACGACGAGGTTGAGCGCGCCCTTGTACACGCGGTCGTAGTCGCGCGGATCGGCGACCACGTGGGCGAAGTAGAACGGGCGCCACGTGACGTTCATGTTGGAATCGTTCTGCCGCGACCAGTGCTCGCCTGCGTCGTCGGAGCGGTAGAACGCCGTGCTCTTCGATTCGACGATCGCGTACACGCGGCTCGCGCGCGCCGGCGACACGGCGATGCCGATGCGGCCGAGATCGCCCGTGGGCAGGCCGTTCGTGAGCTTGCGCCACGTCGCGCCGCCGTCGGTGCTCTTGTACAGCCCGCTGCCCGGGCCGCCCGACGAGAACGTCCACGCCTGGCGGCGGAACTGCCACATCGAGGCGTACAGCGTGTTCGGCTCCTGCGGGTCCATCGCGATGTCCGCGGCGCCCGTGCGCTCGTCCACGTACAGCACCTTCGTCCACGTCTTGCCGCCGTCGATCGTGCGGTACACGCCGCGGTCGGGGCTGTCCGAGAACGCGGCGCCCGTCGCCGCGACGAGCACGGTGTCCGGGTGCTTCGGGTTCACGACGATGCGCGCGATGCGCTCGGTCTTCTCGAGCCCCATGCGCGTCCACGTGTCGCCGCCGTCGGCCGTCTTGTAGATGCCGTCGCCCACGCCGACGCTGTTGCGCACCCAGCTCTCGCCCGTGCCGACCCACACGACCTTCGGGTCCTTCGGCGACACGCGGATCGCGCCGATCGACTGGCAGTACTTGTCGAACACCGGCTTGAACGTCGTGGCGCCGTCCTTCGACACCCACACGCCGCCGCCCGCGGTGCCGACCCAGACCGTGATGCGGTCGCCGGGCACGCCGTCGAGGCACGACACGCGGCCGCCCATGACGCCGGGTCCGAGCGAGCGGGCGCGCAGCCCTTCGAAGGTGTCCGAATCGAGCGTGAGCCCGTCCTCGGCGCGCGCGGCGCCGGGCAGGAAGGCGAGCGAAACGGCGAGCACGGCCGTGGCGAGGAACGAAAACGTAAGCGGATGACGCATGCGGGGGTCACTCCGTGAAGGGCGGAGACGAGTGCGGCGCGCTCCCGGAAAGAACGGAGTCGCGCCGCACCGATCGAGTGGGGATCGTTACTTCTTCTTGCCGGGCGTGGCCGGAGCCGCGGGCTTCGCGGGCGTGGCGGGCTTCGCCGCGGTCGAGTCCGCGCCGACCGTCGCGGCCGGCATGCGGAAACGCGAGTCCGCGATCACGGGGTCGACCTCGATCTTGTCGAACGACATCGCCTGCTTCTGCGGCGAGCCGAGGACGCCGTTCGTCATCGAGAACGGGCACATGACGCCGTCCACGTCCTTGTAGTCGCTGAGCAGCGTTTCGCCTTCGATCTCGGTGCCGCGCACGGTGCGCTTCGCGGTCTGGCGCAGGACCAGGTAGGTCTCCGTGTCGATGTAGTAGAACTCGATCTGGCCGCTCTTGCGCGTCAGCTTGATCTTCCACGTGTCGGCGCCTTCGACGCTCTCCTTGCCGATCAGCTCGATCGCGTGACCCTTCGCCTTCCAGTCCACGAGCGGGCCGTCGAAGTCCGCCTGCTGCTCGACTTCCTTCACTTCTTCCGGGCCGAGCACTTCGGGATCCTTCTTGCCCATGAACGGCATCACCTGCCAGCCCTGCGTGCCGTCGTAGGCCTGCGTGCCCGTCATGCCCGAGAACGTGAAGTCGAGGCGCATCATGCCGGGGCGCTTCTTTTCCATCGAGAAGGGCGCTTCCATGCCCGGGCCGACCGTCATCTTGCCGGACAGGCGCATCGTCTGGACCTTCTGGAGCCGCGCGAGTCCGCCGGACGCCTCGTAGTGCTTGGCGAGGATCTCGTCGAGCGTCTGGGCGTGCGAAGCCGGCGCGAAGACCACGGCGAGCGTGAGTACGGCGAGGGCGGTGAGTGCCTTGCGAAACATCGAAGCGACCTCCGGGGAAGTGGGATTGCGGTCATCGCGGGGAGCGATCGCGGGACCGGGTGATGCCCGGGCCTGCAGCGCCCGCACGTTACGCGGCAACCCGGGCTCAAGATGCGGCGCCGGTACCAGCGCGGCGCCGAAAGCCACGAGCGCGACCGGGGCTTTCCTGCAGGGTTGTGGTTCGCAGAATGTGGCGGCCCGATGCGTGCAGTAGCCGCGAGGCATGCACAGCACGATCAGCACCTTCGTGCCCCCGCATTGTCCGCGAAGTCATTGTCGCTACCACCTGAACGCCGAGGGCTGGCGCTGGAAGCACCACGGCTCCTACACCCGGCAGGCGTCACCGACGGAGATACCTCGCTACCGCTGTTGTCACTGCGGCGCGACCTTCTCCTCGCAGACCTTTCACACGACCTACTACCTCAAGCGCCCCGAGCTGCAGGTTCCGTTGCTCTACCGGATCGACGCCGGCTCGGGATTCCGCCAGATGGCGCGAGAGATGCGCTGCTCGCACAGCACGCTGGTTCATCAGGCTGCACGGCTGGGTCGACATGCACTGCTCTTCATGAGCACGCACCGGCCAGCGGGCCCGCTCGAGGAGCCTCTCGTGATCGACGGGTTCGAGAGTTTCGCGTACAGCCAGTACCACCCGCTGCACCTGAACCTCGGCATCGGTGGCGACACCGGCT
This sequence comes from Candidatus Eiseniibacteriota bacterium, assembly GCA_016710095.1. GTDB lineage: Bacteria > Eisenbacteria > RBG-16-71-46 > RBG-16-71-46 > RBG-16-71-46 > CAIXRL01. Next base: position 139,879 of record JADJLL010000003.1, read on the forward strand.
TCCACTACGGGCTCACGCACTCGCCGCTACGTCGCAAGGGCTACATGCGCCCGGATCAGCAGATGCACCGCGACTCCATCGAGTCGACGCTCGGCCGGCCGGACCCGAAGGCGATCGAGAAGGGCATGACGGAGGTCATCCGCATGTCGGCACCGCTGCCGCAGGCACTCGACATTCGCTCGGACGGCCATCCGGCTTACGAGCGCTCGTTCAGGCGCCTCGCGGGCTACTCGATCTTCCACAAGGTCACGCCCTCGACCGACCCGCGCACACCGGACAACGACCTCTTCTTCGTGAACCGGCGCGACATGATGCTTCGGCACAATGGCGCGAATCACCGCCGCGAGACGATCGCGTTCTCGAAGCGCGACCAGGGCGTCGTGGACCGGGCGGCGATCCACCTGATGCTCGCGAACTACTGGGCGCCGAGCTCGGTGAATCACGACCGAAGTACGCCGGCGATGAAGCTCGGACTGTTCGAGACGCCGTTGAGTCCGGAAGCGCTGTTGAGCAAGCGACAGTTCGTCACGCGCACGACCATCACGGAGGAGTGGCGACGGTACTACTTCGGCCTGGTCGACACCGCCGAGATCGAGAACCCGAAGCGGCACACGCTCAAGCTGGCAGCCTAGACGCACCACGGGCGCGGCTCCGGAGATCCGCGCCCATATCAAGCAACATTCTGCGAACCACAACCTTCGTGTAAAGTGCCGCGCCATGTCCGCGAACACCGACTTTCGCCTTCCCGACCTGCGTTTCGTGCCCGTGGACGCGGTCTTTCCGCACGAGTTCAACGACCTCCAGCGCACCGAGCCACTGGTTCGCAAGCTGAAGGAGTCTGGCGTGCTCAAGAACCCGCCGATCGTCACGCAGATCGGCGACGGCCACCGGGTGGAGCCGCGCTACGTCGTCCTCGACGGCGCGAACCGCTCGACCGCGGCGAAGGCCGCCGGCTGGCCGCACATCGTCGCGCAGGTCGTGCGCTACGAGTCGCCCACCGTGCACCTGCACACGTGGTACCACGCGCTGACCGCCGAGGCGCGCGACCGCATCGAGGCCGGGCTCGCGCGCGTGCCCGGACTCGCGTGCACGGTCGAGTCGCGCATCCACGCGCGCGCCATGCTCGCGCGGCGCGAGGCGCTCGCGTGCGTGATCCACTCGGACACCGAAGCGCTCGTGCTCATGGGCGGGCGCACGCTGAACGAGCGCAACCGGCTGCTCGTGGACATCGTGCGCGTGTACCAGGACCGCGTTCCGTACGTGCGCGTGAACACCGACTCGCTCACGCAGGCGCGCGTCGAGCACCCCGAGATCTCCGCGCTCATCGTGTTCCCGCGCTACGACCCGGCCGAAGTGATCGAGCTCGCGAGCGCCGGGGAGTATCTTCCGGCCGGGATCACGCGGCACCTGATCCAGTGGCGCGCGCTGCGGCTCAACATTCCGCTCGACCGCTGCATGGACACGGTCACGCCGCTCGAGCAGAAGAACGCGTGGCTGCAGCAGTGGCTGCAGGAACGCCTCACCACACGGCAGGTGCGCTTCTACGAGGAGCCCACCGTCATGTTCGACGAGTGACGTCATGAAAGCGGTCACGTTCACGCGGTTCGGTGGACCGGAAGTGCTCACGTACGGCGACGCGCCCGAGCCCACGATCGCTCCCGACGAAGCGCTCGTCCGCGTGCGCGCGTGCGGGATCAACCATCTCGATCTCTGGGTGCGCGCGGGGCTCAAAGGCCTCGACCCCGAGATGCCGCACGTCCTCGGCAACGACGTCGTGGGCGAAATCGTCGCGGTCGGCTCGGCCGCGAGGCACCTCACCGTCGGCGCGAAGACGCTCGTGCTGCCGACGCTGTCGTGCGGCACGTGCCCGGCGTGCATGAACGGTGACGACCACATCTGCCGCTCGTACGACGTGCTCGGGCGCAAGCGCAACGGCGGCTACGCCGAGTTCGTGAGCGTGCCGGCGGGCAACTGCCTGCCCTACCCCGAACGGTTGCCGTGGGAGCAGGCCGCCGCGGCGCCGCTCGTGTTCCTGACCGCGTGGCACATGCTCGTCGGGCGCGCGAACCTGCGCCCGGGCGAGGACGTGCTCGTGATCGGCGCGGGCAGCGGTGTCGGCAGCGCGGCGATCCAGATCGCGCGGCTGTTCGGCGCGCGCGTGATCGCGACCGCGGGTACGGCGGACAAGTGCGCACGCGCGCGCGCGCTCGGCGCGCACGAAACGATCGACCATTCGAGCGAGGACATCGCGAAGCGCGTGCGCGAACTGACGGGCAAGAAGGGCGCGGACGTGGTCGCCGAACACGTGGGCGGCGCGGTGTTCGAGGCCGGCGTGGCTTCGCTCGCCCGCAACGGCCGGCTCGTCACGTGCGGCGCGACGATCGGCGGCAAGGTGACGCTCGACGTGAACGTGCTGTTCGGCAAACACGTGTCGCTCATGGGCTCGTGGATGGGGCGGCGCTCCGAGATGCTCGCGGCGCTGCAGCACCTCGCGAGCGGCGCGCTCGTGCCCGTCGTGGACTCCGTGCTGCCGCTCGCCGACGCGCGCGCCGCGCACGAACGCATCGAGGCGCGCGCGCACTTCGGCAAAGTCGTGCTGGTCCCGTGAGCACGCGCCGCGCACGCCGGGCGCTCGAGTTCGAGCGGCGGCACGAGCCGCTCGCGCCGCCGCACGTGTTCCGGCGCCGGCTGATCCACAGCGCGGGCTTGATGCTGCTGCTGATCGGTTTCTCGCTCGTCATCGGCGTCGCGGGCTACCACGAGTTCGCGCACATCGAGAGCTGGGTGGACTGCCTCTACAACGCGGCGATGATCCTGGGCGGCATGGGTCCCGTGGCCGAGATGCCCGACGACAACGCCAAGATCTTCGCGTCCGCGTACGCGATCTATTCCGGCGTCGTGCTGCTCGCGAGCGTGGGCGTGCTCATCTCGCCCGTGCTGCACCGCATCCTGCACCGGTTCCACATCGAGACCGACGAGGACGCGCGCTCGTGAGCGGGGACGCAGTGCCCGCCCCGACGCCGGGCGGCGCGGAACCGGCCGGAGGGCGGTTGCCGTCCTACTCCACGTGCATTCACTGCGGCCTCTGCCTGACCGCGTGCCCGACCTACCGCACGCTCAAGATCGAACCCGACTCCCCGCGCGGCCGCGTGTACCTCATGCGCGGGCTCGCCGAAGGCAAGATCCCGCTCGACGACGCGGTCGTCCGCCACCTCGACCAGTGCCTCGACTGCCGCGCGTGCGAGACGGCGTGCCCCGCGGGCGTGCCCTACTCGCAGCTGCTCGAGCACACGCGCGCCCAGATCGAGCGTGACGTGCGCCGTCCCTCGGCCGCGCGCGCGCTCGGCGGCTTCGTGCTGTCGCAGGTGCTGCCGCATCGCGAGCGCGTCGCGTTCGCCGCCGACCTGCTTCGCCTCGGGCAGAGCGCGCCCATGCGCGCGCTGCTCGCGGCGCCCGGCATCGAGCCGCTGCTGCCCGAGTTCGCGAAGCGCGGCCTCGCGATGACGCCCGCGATTCCCTCGCGGCACGAGCGCGCGCTCGAGCGCGTGTACGCGTCGCTGCCCTACGGCTCGCGCATGGAACGCGCGGACGGCGCGCTGGTCTTTTCGCCGCCCGGGCCACCGCGCGCTCGCATCGGCTTCCACGCGTCGTGCGTCATGGAAGCGCTGTTCTCGCACACGCACCGCGAGACCGTGCGGCTGCTCGTGCTCGCGGGCGCCCAGGTGCGAGTGCCCGACGCGCAGACCTGCTGCGGCGCGATGCACGCGCACTCCGGCAAGCGCGACGAGGCGAAGGCGCTCGCGCGCGCGAACGTGCGCGCGTTCGCGGAGGGCTGCGACCGCATTGTGTCGCACTCCGCCGGCTGCGGCGCGGCGTTGCGCGACACCGCGCACCTGCTCGACGACGAAGCGGCGGCGCGCGCGTTCTCGGAGCGCGTGCGCGACGTCTCCGAGGTGCTCGACGAACTGGGGCTGCCGACGCCCACGACGGCGCTGCGCTCGGCGCGCGATCCGTCACGTCCGCTGCGCATCGCCTACCACGACCCGTGTCATCTCGCGCACGCCCAGAAGGTGCGCGAGGCGCCGCGGCGCCTGCTGCGCGCGCTGCCCGGCGTCGAACTGGTGGACCTGCCGAACTCCGACTGGTGCTGCGGCAGCGCAGGCACGTACAACCTCACGCATCCCGAAATGGCGGACGAGCAGCTTCGGCTCAAGCTCGACAGCGTGGCGCGCGTCGCGCCCGAAGTCGTGATCGCGTCGAATCCGGGCTGCCTGCTGCACATGCAGCGCGGGCTCGCCGAACGCGGCATGCCCGTGCGCATCGCGCACCTCGTGGACGTGCTCGGCGAAGCGTGGGCGGTTCCCGGTTCGGCGTCCCCGGCGCCGGAGGTGCCGGGCGTGCGACGATGACGCCGCCCGTCTCGATTTCCCGCCGCGCCGCCGCCGCGCTCTTCCTGCGGCGCCAGCACCTCGACCGGCCGCGCGCGCGCCGATTGACCGCCGCGACGCTCGAGTCGTTCGTCGGCGACACGTGCGGACTGCAGATCGACAGCGTGAACGTGCTCGACCGTGCGCACCACCTGACGCTCTGGAGCCGCTTCGGCGCGTACGACCGCGACGCGCTCGAGCGCCTCACCTATCGCAAGCGCGTGCTGTACGAGTACCTCACGCACGTCGCGTGCTTCGTCGCCTCGCGCGACCTGCCGCTCTGGCGCGCGACCATGGCGATGGTGTCCGAAGGGCCGTACCCGCTCGCCCGCTGGGGCCGCGCGAAGGGCAACCAGAAGCTGATCGCCGAGGTCGAGGCGGCCGTGCGCGAGCGCGCGCCGGTCGGCAACGCCGGCTTCGAGCGGCCGAAGGGCGAGAAGGCCGGCGGCTGGTGGACGTGGAAGCCCGCGATGCACGCGCTCGACTACCTGTGGAAGACGGGCCGCATCGGCGTGCAGTCGCGCAAGAGCTTCCAGAAGCTCTACGCGCCGATGGACCGCCTGCTGCCGAAGCACGCCGAGCCCGCCGAGGCGTCGCTCATGAGCGCACCGGAAGTCTGGCGCGAACGCGTGCGCCGCTCGCTCGCCGCGATGGGCGCCGCGTGGGACGACGACCTGCGCATGTACTGGACGTGGCCGCGCCGGCCGGCGAGCTGGATGCGCGACGCGCTCGGCTCGCTCGTGCGCGAGGGCGAAGTCACCGAAGTGCGCATCGAGGGCGAATCGCGCCGCGCGTACGCGCTCACCGCCGACCTGCCCGAGCTGCAGGGCGCCGGACGATCGCGCCGCCCGAGCCGCGGCACGACGCTGCTCTGCCCGTTCGACTCGTTCCTCTGGCACCGCGAGCGCACGCTGCGGCTGTTCGGCTTCTTCTACCGGATCGAGATCTACGTCCCGGCGCACAAGCGGCACGCACGGCTACTACACGCTGCCGGTGCTGCACGAAGGACACCTGATCGGGCGCGTCGACCTGAAGCATCACCGCGCCGACGGCGTGCTCGAGGCGCGCCACGCGCACTTCGAGCCGTGGTTCGCCGCGGGCGAAGCGCCGCCGACCAGACTTTGGGCCGCGCCCGACCGCGACGAAGCGCTCGCCGGGCTCGCGGACTCGCTGCACTCGCTCGCGCGCTTCACCGGCGCGCACACCGTGAAACTCGCGCGCACGTCGCCGACCGCGCTGCACGCGGCGCTGAAGCGCGCGGTACTCACGCACGACGGAGGTCTCTCGTGAAGCAGTTCGTCCGCACGCTCACGTTCTTCGTGGCGGCCATCGTCGTGCTGGTCGGCATCGCAGGGATCGCCGGCTGGGCGACGCCGCGCCGCCATCACACGCGTGTCGGCGTCTCGCTGAAGGCTTCGCCCGACTCCGTGTGGGCCGTGCTCGCCGACATGCAGGGCTCGCCCGCCTGGCGGCGCGACGTGACCGGCGTGAAGCGCCTTCCCGACCGCGACGGCCATCCCGTGTGGGAGCAGCAGTCGAAGGACGGCGCGTGGGCGCTCGTGCTCACGACGATCGAGCCGCCCGCGAAGCTCGTCGCGACGGTCGCCGACACGACCCAGGGCTTCGGCGGGACCTGGACGTACACGGTGGCGCCCGAGGGCCCCGGCACGCGCGTCACGCTGGCCGAGGACGGCTTCGTGGACCCGCCGATGTTCCGCTTCCTCGCCCACTACGTGTTCGGGTTGGACACGCCCCAGCGCGCCTACCTGCGGGACCTCGGCAAGCGTTTCGGCGAGAAGGTCGAGCCCAAGCGGGCGGATTGACCCGGCGAAAAGGGCGGTTTTCCCGGAAGCCGGGCTTTCACCCGACGGCTCGGCCCGCGTAGAATTGCCGCTCGCCTCCCGCACCCCGCATCCGCCCTCGGAGAGTCCATGTCGCGCCGGCTCCTCACCGCGCTCTATCTCGTCTTCGTGTGTGCCTCCGTTTCCGCTCTCGCGCTGCGCGGGCCGCGGACGCTGATCGTGGACGGCGAGCACGAGGGCGGCGTCGAGGAGAACGAAGCCGCGGCGAAGACGATGCCGACGGACTACTTCTACGCGCAGCGTGCGAACCCCGACGGCTCGTTTCCGCAGGACGCCTATCTCGCCGCGTACGAACAGGCCGCCTTCGAGCGTTCGCAGTCGCTGCTCGTGAGCGCCGGCGCGCCGTGGACGCCGGTCGGCCCGTTCAACGTGGGCGGACGCGTGACGGCGATCGCGGCCGAGCCGGGCGGCGCGACCGTGTACCTCGGCGCGGCGGACGGCGGCGTGTGGAAGTCCACCAACTTCGGCGTGAACTGGTCGTGCGTCACCGACCGCGCGCCGCTCTCGTCGATCGGCGCGCTCGCGCTCGATCCGAGCGACTGGAACACCGTGTGGTGCGGCACCGGCGAGTCGAACGGCTCGGTGGACTCGTACGACGGCAACGGCGTCTGGCGCTCGAAGGACGGCGGCGCGACGTGGAATCACATGGGGCTCACGGCGACCGGGCGCATCTCGTCCGTGGCGGTGGATCCCGCGAATCCGCAGATCGTGTACGTCGGCGCGATGGGCCGGCAGTTCTCGACGGGTTCCGCGCGCGGCTTCTACCGCTCGACCGACGGCGGCGCGTCGTGGACGCGCACGCTGTTCGTCTCCGACAGCACCGGCGTGTGCGACATCGCCGTCAATCCCGTGCATCCCGAGACCGTCTTCTGCGCCACGTGGGAGCGCGTGCGGCGCACCACCTACCGGCGCGCGTACGGCGCCGAGTGCGGCATCTGGCGCAGCGCCGATCACGGCGCGACGTGGACGCGGCTGTCGAACGGCCTGCCCGTGCCGTCGGACAACGTCGGGCGCATCGGGCTCGCGATCGCGCCGTCGCGGCCGTCGACCGTGTACGCGCAGATCGTCAGCGGGCTGACCGGCGGCTACGTCGGGCTCGGGCTGTATCGCTCGCTCGACGGCGGCAGCACCTGGACGCAACGCAACGCGAGCGCGGACTTCACGAACGCGTTCGGCGGCTTCTGCTGGTACTTCGGCGAGATCGGCGTGGACCCCACGAACCCCGACCGCGTGTACGCGATGGGCGTGAGCCTGCTGCGCTCGGACGACGGCGGCGTGTCGTGGACCGACTACACCGGACTCATGCACGTCGACCAGCACGCGCTGTGGATCGATCCCACGAACGCGAGCCGGATCTACGTGGGCAACGACGGCGGCTTCTTCTTCACGAGCGCCGGCCCGCCGTTTTCGCCTTCGGACGACCTGCCCATCACGCAGTTCTACGCGGGCGAAGTCGATCCGACGAATGCGTCGAACGTGTTCGGCGGCGCGCAGGACAACGGCACGAACAAGTCGAGCGGCGATCCGTACGGCTGGTTCAACATTCTCAGCGGCGACGGCTTCCACGTACTCGTGGATCCGACGACACCGAACATCGTGTTCGCCGAGTGGCAGTACTGCAGCGACCAAGAGCGGCTTCAAACGCTCGACCAGCGGCGGGCCCAGCGGCGCCACCACGAGCGGCTGGTCCGCGGCCGATCGCTTCGGGTGGAGCACGCCGATCGTGTTCAATCCGCGCACGCACAACACGCTGCTCGCGGGCAGCCAGTTCGTGTACCGCAGCCTGAACAACGGCCGGAACTGGACCAAGATCAGCCCCGACCTGTCGAGCGCCCCCGTGAGCGCGATCGTGTACGGCTGCATCACGACGCTCGACGTGGCGAAGCCCGACACGAACGTCTACTACGCCGGCACCGACGACGCGCGCGTGTGGCGCACGGTCAATCGCGGCGGCGCCTGGACCGACGTTTCGGCCGGGCTGCCGAAGCGCTGGGTGACGCGCGTGGTGGCCGATCCGGTCAACGGTCAGGTCGTGTACGTGACGCTGTCGGGGTACGCGTCGGACGATCTGAGCAGCATGATCTACCGCTCGACCGACCGCGGAACGACGTGGACGAACATCTCGGGCAACCTGCCGAACGTGCCCGCGAACGACCTCGTCGTGGACCCGACGGACACGAATCGTCTCTACCTGGCGACCGACCTCGGGGTCTGGACGACGAAAAATCTCGGGGGCACGTGGTACGAGGTCGGCGACGGCCTGCCGCTCACGAGCGTCGCCGATCTCGTGCTGCACGCCTCGACGCGGCAGCTTTTCGCGTTCACGCACGGCCGTTCGGCGTGGTCGCTGGCCCTCTCGGCGCTGCCCGTTTCGACCCCGGAATCCGGGCCTGCGGCGGCCCTCCAGCTGTCCGCGCCGCGCCCGAATCCCGCGCGTGAAGGCGCGCGAATCGCGCTCGAGATGCCGCGTGCCGGTGCGGCCCAAGTCGTGATTTACGACGTGATTGGCCGCCGCGTCTCGACGTTGCATGAGGGCGCGCTCGGCGCGGGACACCACGAGTTCGCGTGGTCGCGGCGCGACGATCGTGGAGCGCGCGCGAGCGCGGGCGTGTACTTCGTGCGAGCGACGTTCGGGGGCGCGACGCGCACGCGGAGACTCGTCGTCACCGACTGAGCGCCGGACGTCGTTTTCGCCCGCTCCAGCCGCGGCCCGAATGTTGCCAAGCGTTTCACCCGCTCTGGACGGGGTCCGAAAGCACCCCCCCACGAAATTATCCTTTGAAATCGCGGTTGCGCTTGTTATACCCAACAGCGGCGTCGGCGCTCGACTCGCGCCAGCCCCGATAGGGAAGTACTTCACACGCATCAAGAGGAAGGATCCCAATGGCCAAGATGATGACGAAGACGCAGGTCGCTGGTCACATCGCGACGAAGTTCGAAATCTCGAAGAAGCAGAGCACGCAGATCCTCGAAGAGCTCGCCACGCTGGCTGCCAAGCAGGCCAAGAACGGCTTCGTGTTCCCGGGCGTCGGCAAGCTCGTGGTCGTGAACCGCAAGGCCCGCATCGGCCGCAACCCGCAGACGGGCGAGTCGATCAAGATCCCCGCGAAGCGCGTGCTGAAGTTCCGCATCGCGAAGGCGATGAAGGACGCGGTGCTGAAGTAGATCGCACCCACGCTGCATTCGAGACGGGTTCCGACGAGAGTCGGGGCCCGTTTTCGTTTGTGGGAATGCGAGGGCTCGATGGCCGCGAGCGGGCAGGGCGCGGCCGCGTGATCAAGTCGCGGCCCTTTGGTACTCGCTCCCCAGGACGCGCTCGGCCTCGAACTGGTTGTGTGCGCGGCAGAGCACGCGCAGGTTCTCGACGCTCGTCTCGCCGCCGAGCGCGACCGGGATCACGTGATCGAACTCGAGCCGCCATGTGGAACCGCAGCGCTTGCCGTCGGCGCCGACGAACGTGCACGCGGCGCCATCGCGAGCGAGTACCTGCTGCCGGATCGCGTCGGGGATCGCGCGGGTCGGAGCGTCGGTGCGCTGCGAGCGGCACTTCACGCCGCTCGCGAACTTACGCTTCTTCTCCTGCTCGACCGCGACCTGGAGCGCGGAGGCTCGCCATGTCGCCGGTCGGGACGTGCGCGAGCAGCGCTTTCACTCCTCGAACAGCGCATGCGTCCGCGGTCGACGGTCGTCTGCCGGCGTGCGGCCGGGCGAGAGGGCAGCGGCGAGCGGGACGATCAGGTGTCGCCGTCGCGATCGGCGTCGGCGAAACTGGTTCTGTCGGGAGCACCAACTGCGGTTCGAGGGGACTACTGGTTCCGGAACCAGTGGCTCCGTCGAATCACTCGTGGCGACGACGTCGGCAGGTCCGGCGGGCAATGCTCGGCGACGAGCGCGCACGAGCGGTGCGGCCGGACGCGCCTTCGAGCAGCGCGCGCGCGTTGCTCGGAGTCAGCACTGGCGCGAGCGTGACGAGCGCGCTCAGCGACAGCTCGCCGCGCTCGCGCATCGGCAGCACGCGCGGCACTGGCGCACGCGCGGCCTGATGCGTAGGCGGCGTCTTGAAGCCGAGTTTCGCGATCCCAGTCGCGGACCGCCCGCAGGTGCAGCTGCGCGCGCCGACCCGGCGATGCGCGCGACTGGGGTGCGGAGGGCGGACGGCGACCTGCGCGCTCCGATCAGCGCGGGTCGGGTGCGACGGGCGCGGGTGCGGTACCGCGGGGGCGCGTTCACTTCACGCGGGGGCTGCACGCTCTTTGTATCAGGCGCCATCGGCGGCCGCCGCGACAGCAACTCGAACGACACGCGCGTGCCGAGCGACGCGAACCTCGCGCGTGCGAGCGAGCGGACACCGGCATCCGTCGCTCACTTCGAACCCGTCAAACCTCTTCGGGCCGAAGCGATCGCGGCGACCGGACAGCGCCCCCGCGCAGCCCCCCACCTCCCTCGCCCCCGTCCCACCCCCAACTCCCCCTCCAGCCCCTCGCGGCGCGAGCCGATAACGCAGCCGTACCGGAGACCACCCCCACATGGCAGTGGACGTCACTCTTCTCGAACGCCTCGCGGAGCCCGTGCTGCTCGTCTCGCCCACCGGCGAAACGCTGTACGGCAATCGCGCCTTCCACGACCTCGCCGCGCGTCACAAGGTCGAGGCGCGGCTGCATGCGTTCTTCGGTCCTCCGGCCTCCGTCGTGCTCACCGAGGCGCGCCGTTCCGGCCGCGCGAGCGCGTTCCTGCCGCTCATCGTCGGCGAGGACACGAACCTCGGCTATCGCCTCACCGTGAACGCGGGCGCCGAAGACGGCACGCTCGCGGTCCAGCTCACCGACCTGTCCGACGAAGTCGCCTGGCGCCACCAGCTGTTCCTGCGCAACAGCGAACTGTCGGTGCTCAACGACATCGGCACCGCGCTGTCCGCGACGCTCGAGATGGACGTCCTCTCGCGCCGCATCTGGGAACAGACCGGGCGCATGATGGACAACTCGAACTTCTTCATCGCGCTCCACGATCGCGATCACAACCGCGTGCGCTTCCCGCTCTGGGTCGACGGCGGCAACATCGCCGGCGTGGACCGCGCGCGCGAGTTCGGCAACGGCGCGACCGAGCACATCCTGATCACGCGCCAGCCGCTGCTGCTCAACGGCGAAGTCGGCGCGCAGATGGAACAGCTCGGCATCTCGCCCATGAGCCGGCCGTGCGCGTCGTTCGTCGGCGTCCCGATCGTCGCCGACGGCGAAGCGATCGGCGCGCTCGCGCTGCTCGACTACACGCAGGTCAATCGCTTCGGCCGCCACGAGCTGGGCATTCTCAGCATCGTCGCCACGCAGGCCGGCGCCGCCATTCGCAACGCGCGGTTGTTCGAACAGACGCGTCAGGCGTACGACGAACTCGCGGCGGCGCAGGCGCGGCTCATGGAGAACGAGCGCTTCAAGGGCGTCACCGAAACGGTCGGCGCGCTGAACCACGAAGTGAACAATCCGCTCGCCACGATCGTCGGCACCGCGCAGCTGCTGCTGCGTCGCGAAGGCATCGACGCGGACACGCGCCACAAGGTCGAGCGCATGCTCGAAGGCGCCAAGCGCATCCAGTTCGTGACGTCGAAGATGGCGTCGCTGATCCAGGCGCACTCGCGGCCGTACCCGGGACAGGCGCAGATCCTCGACGTGCGGCGCTCGATCGCCGGCATCATCGCCGACGCGACGACCGAACCGGACGCCCCCGCGGCCGACGGCGACTCCGCGCAGAGCGGCGCCGCCTGAGCTGACCGTACGGCGCTCCGCGCGCCGCGATCGCCGGAGCGAACGCCGCACCGCACACTCCCGTGACGCGACCGCTCCACCGCTGGCCCGCCCGCGCGCCCTCTGGCAGAGTGCCGCCGTCCCGTTGGTCGGCTCCCCGCCGGAGGTGTCATGTCGTCTGCCGAAGCGCCCGCGCTGCTCGTCGAAAACGTGGTCAAGACCTACCGCGGCGGCACCGTGCGCGCGCTCGACGGCGTCTCGCTGTCGGTCGAGCGCGGCGAAACGCTCGGCATCATCGGCCCGAACGGCGCGGGCAAGACCACGCTGCTCGGCTGCCTGCTCGGCTTCCTGCGGCCCGACTCCGGAACGGTGACGGTGGACGGCCACGCGCCCGACGACCTCGCGGTGCGCGCGTACACGGGCTACCTGCCCGAGCGCCTCGTGCTCGACCGCTGGATGAGCGGCACGGAGTTCCTCGAGTACCACCACGCGCTCGCGAAGCTCGATGCCGCCACGCGCGCCGCCGACTGCGCGGCCGCGCTCGAGCGCGTCGGTCTCGATCGCGCGGCGGGCCTGCAGCGGATCGGCAAGTACTCGCGCGGCATGCTGCAGCGGCTCGGTCTCGCGCAGGCGCTGCTCGGCAGCCCGAAACTGCTGTTCCTCGATGAGCCGATCTCCGGCGTGGATCCGGCGGGTGTGCTGCTCTTTCGCAAGCTGCTCGCGGAGATGTCCGCGCAGGGTGTGACCATTCTGGTGAACTCGCACCAGCTCGCCGAAGTCGAGCGCGTGTGCTCGCGCGTCGTGTTCGTGAAGAAGGGGCGCATCGAGGCGATGGAGACCGTGCGCGCCGGAGCGGCGTCCGCCCGCGTGCTGCGCGCGCGCTTCGCCGCGCATGCGCCGTGGCCACCACCGCGTGAGGGCGAGACGCCCTCGGCGCTGCTCGCGCGCATCGCGACCGAGTGCGACGCGACGTGGCTCGAGTACACCGCGCCCGACGCGCGCTTCCGCGTGAACGACGACCTCGGCGCGACGCGGCTGCTGTCGGCGCTGCTCGCCGCCGGACTGCCGCTCATCGAGGCCGCGCCCGACGAAGGCCGGCTCGAGCGGCTGTTCGCTCCCGGAGCGGAGGTGCGCTCGTGAACCCGACCCTCATGCTGAACTTCACGCGCAACCGCGTGCAGAGCCCGATGCGGCTCATGCTGTTCTTCCTCGCGTTCGTCCCGCCGATCGTGATGGCGCTCATCGCGCGCTCGCTGCAGCCGGTCAACGCGGGCTCGGGCGTGTTCGCGCTCATCTTCACCGCGGGCGCGATCGGGCAGGACGTGTCCTCCGGCGTGCTCCAGCTGATGTTCGCCCGGCCGGTCGCGCGGCGGGAGTACGTGCTCAGCCGCTGGGCGGCCGGCGGCCTGATCGGCGCGGTGCTCGGGATCGCCCAGCTCCTGCTGGCCACGCTCGTCATCCTGTCGCGCGGCGCGACTCCGGATCCTTCGACGCTCTTGCGGCTCGTACTCGAGAACGCGCTCGGCGGGTTCGGCACGGCGGCGGTGATGGTGATGCTCTCGACGTTCGTGAACGGGCTCGGCGACGTGGCGCTCTGGGTGTTCGGCCTCATGAGCACGCAGATCCTGTCCATGGCCGCGATGGCCAAGCAGTGGGACTGGTTGCGCAAGGCGTCGGACGAACTGCGCGCGTTCCTGCAGCCCGAACTGCCGCTCGGATGGATGTCCGGCGTGGGCAGCGCGGACGCGGCGGTGATCATTCGGTTCTTCCTCGCGATCGCGCTGTCGCTGGCGATCGCGGTGACGGTGATGCAACGCAAGGAGCTTTCGTATGCCGCAGACTGATTCCGGCGCGCCCAAGCAGCAGCCCGCGCGCTTCGACGCATCCTGGCTCGCGCTGGTCGCGGCCGCGCTGTTGCTCGCCTACATCGCCTCGCGCGTGTGGCAGAACGATCATCCGGCGACGACGGCCGCGCCCGCCGAGGCGATGGCGTGGGTCGAGATCGCGCAGGCCACGAGCGTGGCGAAGCAGGCCGGCAAGCCGGTGCTGTACGACTTCTCGGCCGACTGGTGCCAGCCCTGCCAGATCCTCAAGCGCGAGGTGTTCGAGAACCCCGTGCACGCGAAGGCGATCGCGGAGGCGGTCGTCCCGGTGAAGGTCATCGACCGCTACCAGGAAGAGGGGCAGAACCCTCCCGACATCGCCGAACTGCAGCAGCGCTTCGGCGTGGACGGCTTCCCGACGCTCGTCGTCGTGGATCCCGCGAGCGGTCGGTCGGTGAAGACCGTGGGCTTCATGGGCGCCGAAGAGACGGTCGCCTGGGCGAAGCAGGCCGCGAACACCGTGCGGCTCGGGGTCAACCCGGACGGAACGCCGCTGCGCTGACGGCGGAGCGCTTCAGCGCGCGCCGGCCACCGCCATCTCGGGGAGGCCGCCGCGCGCGAAGCGGCGGATCGCACCGGCGAGCGCGCCCGGGCGGTCGAGCATGACGAAGTGCCCGGTGCCCTCGAGCCGCAAGGGCTCGGCACCCGCCACGCCGGCGTAGCCGAGCGAGTCGGCGCACTCGGGCCACAGCTCGTCCTTCGGCCACGAGCGTTCGGACAGCACGACGAGCAGCGGCACGCGCAGCGTACGCACCTGCTGCGAAAGATCGCTGCTCATCGCGATCTCGACCCACGCGCGCATCGTCGTCGGATCCATGAGCGCGGCCTCGCGCGCGAGCGAAGCGCCCTGCACGGAGTCGCGGCCGAACGATTCGTACACGGCGTTCAAGGTGGCGGCGTAGTCCGAGTCGAGCGACGCGAGCAGCGCCTCGCGGTCCGCGGGGCCGAGCTGCGGACGCAGCGCCGTCTCGACCAGCACGAGCGCGCGCACGCGCGAAGGCGACCGCATCGCTTCGGCCGCGGCGACGAGCCCGCCGACCGAGTGACCGACGAGCACGACCGGTTCATCGCCGTACTCGGCGATCTGGCGGTCGAGCGACAGCGCCGCGTCCGCGAGCGCCAGCTGCGCCGGCATGGATGCGAGCCCGTGACCGGGCAACTCCGCCAGCACGACGCGGTGGTCGCGCGCGAGATCGCGTGCGACGCCGAGCCATTGCGTGGCGCGGCTCCCGAGTCCGTGCACGAGCACGATCGTCGGACCGCGGCCGAACGCGCCGAGCGCATGCGGCTTCGCGGACGCACCGGGATCGCGCGACACCACGAAGGCGAGCGCGACTGCGATCAAGAGGAGTGAGAAGAGATGTCGGCGCATGGGCAAGGGAGCCACCGGCGGCGGAATGCCCCGGCGACACGGACGTTATCGGCCACAGCGTCACTGCACTTGGGCGGCATTTCCCTGCCCATGCGCGCACTTGGCGCTTCGGCATCGGCGGGCTCGGACCTACAATGGCGTCCCCTCATTCACGCTGTGTTCCCTCGAGGTGGTCCCATGCCCTACCGGCGCGTCGCCGGAGTGGTGCTCGAACAGCTCGCCGTCGTCGTCATCCTCGCGCTGTGCCGCATGGCGGCATGGCAGTGGCTCGACCCGGGCATGCTTCCCCCCATCTCGCCCGTCGCGGGCATCGCCGTCGGCCTGCTGCTGCTCCGCGGGCTGCACGTGTGGCCGGCCGTGCTGATCGGCGGCACGCTCGGCGCGTGGCCGCATTTCGGGATCCCGATCTACGCGTTCGGCGGCGGCCTCACGCTCACCGTGCAGAGCCTGCTCGCCGTCATGCTGCTGCGCCGCTGGCCGCGATTCCGCAACACGATCTCGAGCACGTCCGACATCGTGGGCCTCAGCGTGTGCACGTTCATCGGCAGCATTCCGTCGGGCGCGACGGTCGCGCCGACGCTGCAGATCAGTTCGCCGGGCCTGCGCATGTCGGTCGCGTACGTGTTCGTCTACTACATCCTGAGCCAGGTGATCGGCGTGCTCGCGATCACGCCGGCCATGCTCGCCTTCACGTCGCGCGAACGCGGGCACAAGCCGCTGTTCACGCCGCGCCGGATCGAGACGATGGCGCTCGCGCTCGTCGTGGTCGTCGCGGGCGCGTTCACGCTGCTCGGCGGCGAGCACTCCGGAACGCAGCTGCGCGTGCTGCTCATGGTGATCTCGCCACTCTTCATGTGGGCGGCGCTGCGCGGCAGTCCGTCCGTGGCGCTCGCGCTGCCCGGCCTCGTGATGATCGTCGCCACGTACGGCGACGCGCACAGCCTGGGACTGTTCTCGCGCGCGCACTTCCCGTACGACGCGCGCGGCATCCAGGCGATCGGCGCGGCGCTCACGCTGTTCACCGCGCTGCTCGTCGCCAACGAGTGCAGCCACCGGCACGCGCTGCGCGAGGTGAGCGAGCGCGAAGCGCGGCTCCAGCGCGTGCTCGCCGGCAGCAACGACGGCTTCTGGGAGTGGAACGTCCGCACGGGCGAGCTCGACATTTCCGAGCGCGTCGCCGCGATGCTCGGCCTGCCGCTCGCCGACTGCCCGCGCTTCCTGACCGACTACCTGACCTACGTGCACCCGGACGACGCGGCGCACGTCGTGCGCGCGATGCAGTCGCAGTGGTCGGGCGCCGCCGCGCACCACACGCAGGAATACCGCCTGCGCCACCGCGGCGGGCACTGGGTGTGGGTGCAGAGCCGCGGACGCGTGGCCGAGCGCGACGAGACCGGGCATCCGGTCCGCATCTCGGGCACGGCCTCCGACGTCACCGAGCAGAAGCAGGCCGAGCTCGCGCTGCGCGCCAGCCAGGAACTGTTCACGAGCTTCATGCGCTACAGCCCCGCGCCCGCGTTCATCTTCGACGGCGAGAGCAAGCTCGTGTACGTGAACCGCGCGTACGAAGAGGCGCTCTGGGGCGACGACGCGCCCGACTGGCGCGGCAAGTCCGTGACCGAGCTGTTCTCCGCCGACGTCGCGGAGGAATACCGCGCGTCCGACAAGTTCGTGTTCGAGGAAGGGCGTTC
The DNA here is from genome assembly GCA_016710095.1 of Candidatus Eiseniibacteriota bacterium. Classification (GTDB taxonomy): domain Bacteria; phylum Eisenbacteria; class RBG-16-71-46; order RBG-16-71-46; family RBG-16-71-46; genus CAIXRL01. The sequence goes on from JADJLL010000003.1 coordinate 156,849, forward strand.
GACGGTCGTCGAGCAGAACGTGCCCGCGGTCGGCGGCGCGCGCGTGTGGCTGACGGTGAAGTTCCCGCTGCACGACCACACGGGCGCCGTGCACGTCGGCGCCATGGCGCTCGACATCACCGAGCGCCGCAACGCCGAAGAGCAGCGCCGCGTGCTCGAGGCGCGCACGACCGAAGCGCAGAAGCTCGAGAGCCTCGGCCTGCTCGCGGGCGGCGTCGCGCACGACTTCAACAACATCCTCACGAGCATCCTCGGCCACGCCGACCTCGCGCGCACGACCGTGCCCGCGGGCACGCCCATGCGCGAGTCGCTCGACCAGATCGTGGTCGGCGCGCGCAGCGCCGCGGAACTGACGCGGCAGATGCTCGCGTACGCGGGACGCGGCTCGCTGACGCGCCGTCCACTCGTCCTGAGCGAGACGATCGCCGAGATGGGCCAGCTGCTGCAGGTGTCGATCGGCAAGCGCACGACGCTGCACTACGAGTTCGCCGCGGGCGTGCCCGCGATCGAAGGCGACGAGGCGCAGCTGCGGCAGGTCGTGATGAACCTGATCCTGAACGCGTCCGAGGCGATCGGCGACACGAGCGGCGCGATCACCGTCGGGCTGCGCGCGCGGACGCTGACGCACGAGGCGCTCGCGTCGCGCTGGACGACCGACGACCTCGTGCCCGGCGACTACGTCGAGTTCGAGGTGCGCGACACCGGCGCCGGCATGTCGGACGAGACGCTCGCGCGCATCTTCGACCCGTTCTTCTCGACCAAGTTCACCGGCCGCGGGCTCGGGCTGGCCGCGGTGCTCGGCATCGTGCGCGCGCACCGCGGCACCGTGCAGGTCGAGAGCACGGTCGGTGAGGGCACGACGTTCCGGGTGCTGCTGCCCGCGAGCCGCCGCGCGACGCCCGCCCCCGTCGTGCCGAACGCCGCGCAGGAGTGGCGCGCGAGCGGCGTGGCGCTGCTCGTGGACGACGAGGAGAGCGTGCGGCGGCTCGCGCAGGCGATGCTCGTGCGCATCGGCTTCGACGAAGTGATCGTCGCGACCGGCGGCCGCGAGGGCATCGAGCGCTTCCGCGAGCGCGCGGACGAGATCCGCGTCGTGCTGCTCGACGTGACCATGCCCGACATGGACGGCGAAGCGGTGCTCGCGTCGATCCGCGAACACCGCTCCGATGCGAAGGTCGTGCTGACCAGCGGCTACAGCGCTCCGCCGCCGCGTGGCAGCGGCGACGTGCGCGCCGACGGTTTCCTGGGCAAGCCCTACCGGCTGGAAGAACTCGCCCGCGTCGTGCGCGACGCGCTCGAACGCGTCACGGCGTAACCCCTCACTTGCCGCCGACGCGCGAGTCGGCGAAACGCGAAACGACCGCGGCGAGCGAGTCCGGCTGGTCCTTCATGACGAGCAGGCCCGCGTTCGCGATGCGCTGCGGGACCGCGATCGTGCTGTCCTCGTAACCGGCCGCCTTGGCGAGCGTGCCCCACGCGGTGCCGCTCTTCCACATGCGCTCGGTGAACACGAGGCCCGGAGGCTTCGGCAGCATCTTGAGGTTGCGGTTGGCGTCCACCGTGAAGAGCGTGCGCAGGTACGCCTTCACCGTGACCGGCGGCGCCGCGGACATCATGGCGAAGAGCTTCGCGCTCTCGATCGAGTCGCGGCCCATCTTCGAGAACGCGAGCTGCAGGAACGTCGAGTAGTTGTCGTCCATGAAGCGCGTGACCTGCGCCATCTCCTGCTCGCCGACCGGCAGTGGCGACTTGATCTGCGTGTCGATCAGCAGCAGCCCGCGTGAGTGCTCGGGATGCGCGGACACCGCCATGAGCGCGATGAGTCCGCCGAGGCCCTGGCCGACGACGATCGTGCTCTCGGCCTTCTGGCGCGCGATGACCGCGTCGACCTGCTGCGCGGCCGCTTCGAGCGAGAACGGATCGGGCAGCGCGCTGGTGCCGTGGCCCGGCAGGTCCACGAGCACGACGCGGTAGCGCCCGAGCAGCTTGCGCGCGGTCGGCATCCAGTCCATGCGCGCGGCGCCGAGCGAGTGCAGGAAGACGATCGTGGTGCCGCGGCCGAGTTCCGTGGTCTGCGGCGCGGCCGGCGTGTCGGCGTGCACGAGCCCGGTGACGGCGACGGCCGTCAAAGCGAGCGCGGCGAGCGAAAGGCGAAGCAGGCGCATGTGTCCCTCCGTTGGACGACGACGCCCTTCCGGCGCGGGGAGAAGCGCGCGGACGGACGTGCGATGGCGTGCGGGACTGTAGCCCCGGGCACGGTCCCGCGGCCAGCGCGGCCAGCGCGGTCCGCGCGAGAACGGCGGCGTGCTCACGTGTGCGGGCCGAAGTTCTCCCGCAGGCCCGCGTAGCAGGACTTGCACACGCCGTGCTTGATCTCGGGCAGGGCGTTGCGCCCGAAGAGGTCGAGCATCTCGACGCCCTGTTCGAGCTCGACCCAGTCCTCGTTCACCTGCACGGCCTTGCACCAGCCGCACATGCGGATCAGCTCGTGCGAGCGGGGATGCGTCGCGTCGAGCAGCGCGAGGTACGGCCGCGGCTCGGTGCGCAGGAGCGAGCTGTCGAGATGGAAGCCACCGCCCTCGCGTGGCGAGATCGTGAGCTCGAGGAACCGTCGCACGTGGGGCGAATCGCAGCGCAGCGGCACGGTGATCGGCTTCGCCCGTGCGGCGACGCGATCGAACATCGCGCGATACACCTGCCTCGTCGCCTCGTCGGCGATGTACGAGAACAGCGTGCGTTGGCGCAGGCTGACCGGATGCGCCAGTTCGGGCGCGGCGTTCTCGACCGCGAACTTCGCCCAGTCGCCGGCCACCAGTGTGATGCGGAACTCCGCGTCCACCTGGTAGGAGCAGATCTTTCGTGGTGGGGACGTCACGCTGCCTCTCGAACCCGTCGGCGCACCGACGCCTGCTGGGAAGCACCGCCGCGGGGGCCGGCACCGGGCGAGGGCGCGCACGGATGAGCGGACGCTAACGAGCGGGCGAAGCGATGGGAACGGGGCCTTTGGGGGTAATCAGCGGCCTTTTCGCCGCGCCCACGTCACTCTCGACTCGATGTACGAGCCCGCGAACTTCGTCCTTGCCTTACTGCACATGCGTGCAGTAACGTGCCGCGCACGCGGTCGGCGGCCCCTCGCCGCCGCGGGATCCCCGAGATCCCCGAGCACGAGCAGATGATGAAGAACCCCGAGCCTCCATGCGCAGCGAACACCTCGACGAACCCGTCTCCGTACGCGCCGACTTTCACGGCGGCACCGTCACTCCCGTGGCCTTTCGCCGGCGCGGTCGCGAACACCGCGTCCGCCAGGTGAACACCCGCTGGATCGATCGGGCCGGAAAGCACCCGCGCTTCTACTTCTCGGTCACGGACGAGAGCGGCGACGTCTACCAGTTGCAGCTGCAGGCCAGTGACCTGCTGTGGTGGCTCGATACCGTTTCACTGGAGGGCTGATGCACTCCCAGTCTTCGCATTCGATCGCGGCGCCGGGCGGCGCGCAGGACGCGCCTCGCCCTTCGGCCACGATCCAGGCACCCGTGACGCCGCGACGAGGCGCCGCGATCGAGCGCGGAGACGACAACCAGATTGCGGGCGTGGGTGCGCCCGGCGCCGGCATCGCGGGGATGGCCGGGTCAGCCAGCGCAGCCCGCCCGCAGGATGTTCCTGCGGACGAACGAGCGGACGAAGGCGTGAGCGGCGACGGCGGCGCGAGCGACGGCGGCGGCGAGCACGAACCGCGCACCGTCCTGCACGCCGACATCGACGCGTTCTTCGCCTCCATCGAGCAGCAGCGCGATCCGCGGCTGCGCGGCAAGCCGGTGATCGTCGGCGCGGGCGTGATCGCGTCGTGCTCGTACGAAGCGCGCGCGTTCGGTCTCAAGGCCGGCATGGCGCTCTCCGAGGCGAAGCGCCTCTGCCCGAACGCCGTGATCATCGCGGGGCACGCGCAGGTCTACCGCTGCTTCGCCGAGCGCATCTTCGATCTCTGCCGCACGCTCTCGCCCGACGTCGAGACCTACCTCGACGAGGCCTACCTCGAACTCACGGGCACCGAAGGCGTGCACGGCGACTTCCTGCGCGCGGCCGCGGCGTTGCGGGCGGCGATCCACGAGGAGACCGGCATCACGGTCACGTGCGGCATCGGGCCCAACCGCATGCTCGCGAAACTCGTGGGCAAGACGGTCAAACCCGACGGCCTCGCGCGGCTGCACGCGCACGAAGCCGACGCGTTCCTCGTGGACCGCCCGATCGAACAGCTCGCGGGCGTCGGGCACGCGCACGCGCGCACGCTGCGCTCGATGAACGTGCGCACGATCGGCGAGCTGCGCGCGTTCCCCTCTCCCGCGCTCGAGGCGCTGTTCGGCGCGCCGGGGCGGCTGCTGTACGAGCGCTGCCGCGGGCGCGACACGGCACCGGTCGTGGCGCGCGAGATCCCGACGACGATCTCGCGCGAGACGTCGTTCCACCGCGACACGGCCGAACCCGCGCAGGTCGCGGGCATGCTCGAGTACCTGGTCGGGCGCGCCTGCCGCGCCACGCGCGAGCTGGGGCTCACCGCGCGCACGGTGAGCGTGCGGCTGCGCTACTCGGACGGCGAGTCGGCGGAACAGGCGCGCACGATGCGCGCGCCGAGCGCGGTGGACCCGGTGCTCATGGCGCTCGCGCTCGAACTGCTCGGGCGGCTGTTCACGCGGCGCGTGTCGCTGCACGCGATCGGCGTGACGCTGTCGGGCTTCGTGCGCGACGCGGCCGAGCAGGGCGCGCTGTTCGACGAGCCCGAAGCCGGTCGCCGCGCCGCGCTCTGCGCCGCGCTCGACGACGTACGCGACAGCTACGGCCACGGCGCGGTCGTCTCCGGCCGCGCGCTGCACCTGACCGACGCGCTCGAACACGACCGCTACGGGTTCGTGCTGCGAACGAGCAGTTTGACGAAGTAACCGCGGAGCCGGCGATGTCTCCCTTCACTCCGCTTCGCGTGCGATCGCACGGCACGTTGCTGGCCGGGACGGCGAGTCCCGAGCAGCTCGTGGACCGCGCGCTCGAGCTGGGCTACGGCGCGCTCGCGCTCACCGACCGCGACAACCTCTATCTGGCCGTGCGCTTCCTGCAGCACGCGGGCAAGTCCGGACTGCAGGCGCTGCCGGGCGCCGAGCTCACGCACGGACGCACGGCCGCGCTGCTGCTGCCGGTGGACCGGCGCGGCTGGGCCACGCTGTGCGCGCTGCTCACCGCGCGCCGGCTCGACGAGTCGTTCGACCTCGTGCGCGCGATCGGCGCGAACCACGCGGGGCTGCACGTGATCGTCGAGTCCGTGGCGCTCGCCGCGGCGCTGATCGCCGCGGGCGTGCCGGCGGCGATTCCCGCCGAGGCCGAGCACGCGCGCGCGCTCACGCACCGCGGCGGGCTGTGGCTCGGCGTGCGCGGGCTGCCGCGCGAGCGCGCGGCGCTGCGCGAGCGGCTCGGCGCGGCGTGGAAGCTCGGCGTGCCCGCGGTCGCGACGGGCGACGTGATGCTGCGCGACCCGGGCGATCACGAGGCGCATCGCGTCGCGGTGACCGCGGCGGCGGGCGAGCTCATCGAGCGCATGCCGCCGGGCTCGTTCTGCGACCCATTGGCCTGGCTCGCCTCGCCCGCCGAGTGGGAGCGTCGCGTGCGCGCGATGTGCGCGGGCGGCGGCTGCACCGAAGCGGCCGACACGCTGCTCGCGAACAACGAAGCGCTCGCGCGCCGCTGCCGCTGCGAGATCTCGATGGGCGTGCCCATCCTGCCGAGCGCACCGCTGCCCGACGGCGTCACCGAAGACGGCGCGCTGCGCGCCGCCACGCTGGCCGGCATCGGCCGCCGCTACCCCACTCCGGCCGCCCGGAGGGCGGCGCTCCTGCGCATGGAGGAAGAACTCACGCTCATCTCGCGCATGGGCTTCACGGGCTACTTCCTGCTCGTCGCGAACATCGTCGCGTTCGCGAGCTCGCGCGGCATCCCGAGCGTCGGGCGCGGCTCGGGCGCCAGCTCGATCGTGTCGTACCTGCTCGGCGTGACGAGCGTGGACCCGCTCCGCTACGGGCTCTGCTTCGAGCGCTTCCTGCACCCGCAGCGGCGCGACTGCCCGGACCTGGACGTGGACCTGTGCTGGCGGCGGCGAGACGAAGTGATCGCGCACGTGTACGACGCGTACGGCCACGACCGCGTCGCCATGATCTCGACGCACGCGACCATGGGCCCGCGCTCGGCGTTCCGCGAGGCGGCCAAGGCGCTCGGCGTGCCGCTGCCGCGCGTGAACGCGCTCGCGCGCCGCATCCCGCGCGGTGCGCTGCCCGATCCGTCGGCGCTCGAGAAGACGCTGCACGCGGGCAACGCCGACGAGTTCCGCGAGACACGTGTGGCGGAAGCGCTGCGATTGGCCGCCACGCTGTCCGGCGCGCCGCGCCACCTGGGCATTCACTGCGGCGGGCTCGTGATCGCCGATCGCGAACTCACGCACTACCTGCCGCTCGAGCGCGCCGCCAAGGGCGTGGTCATTTCGCAGTTCGAGATGCGCGCGGTCGAGGCGATCGGGCTGGTCAAGATGGACCTGCTCGGCAACCGCGCGATCACCACGATCGGCGAGTGCGTGGCGCTGGCGAACCGTGCGGCGGCGGACGGTGTCGCGGGCGCCGCGCCGCCGCCCGATCCCGACCACATCGCCGAAAACGACGCGGCGACCGCGCACACCGTCACCACCGGCGACACGCTGCACTGCTTCCAGCTCGAATCGCCCGCGATGCGCCACCTGCTGCGCATGCTGCGCGCGCGCACGCTCGACGACACGGTCGCGGCGGTCGCGCTCGTGCGCCCGGGCCCGGCCGAGTCGGGCATGAAGGAGGCGTTCTGCCGCCGCGCGCGCGGGCTCGAGCCGATCGCGTACCCGCACGAGCGCCTGCGTGCCACGCTCGCCGAGACGCACGGCATCATGCTGTACGAGGAAGACGTCATGCGCGTCGCCGCCGCGCTGTGCGGGCTGCCGCTCGCCGAGGGCGAGACGCTGCGCCGCGCGATCGCGGGCTCGCGCGACGACGAGGAGTTCCGCTTCCTCGAACGCGGCTTCCTCGCGCAGGCGATGCGCACCGGCGTGGACGAGCCGTCGGCGCGCGCGGTGTGGCGCGACCTCACGCGCTTCGCGGGCTACGCGTTCTGCAAGGCGCACGCGGCGGGCTACGGCAAGCTCGGCTGGCAGGCGGCGTACTTCAAGACGCACTTCCCCGCCGCGTGGGGCGCGGGCGTGCTCAACCATCACGCCGGCATGTACCCCGCGTGGGTGCACGTCGAGGACCTGCGCCGCCACGGCGTGGCTTTCGCGCCGCCGTGCGCGCAGGAAAGTGGCTGGGACTCGACGCTCGCGCCGGGCTCGCTCGCGGGAGCCGGCGGCACCGTGCGCGTCGGGCTGCACCGCGTGACGGGGCTGTCGCACGCGACCGGCGAGCGACTGCTCGCCACGCGCGGCCGAGGCGGGACCGTTCGTGTCGTTCGCCGACTTCATGGACCGCGTGCGCCCGACACCGCCCGAGCTCGAAGCGCTCGTGCTCGCGGGCGCATGCGACTGGACCCGACGCGCGCGCGCCGCGCTCCTGCTCGAGGCCCGCATCGGCGTGGCGCTGGCGGCGCGCGCGGGACACAGTGTGCGATCGGCACGCAGCGTGGCGCCGCCCGCGCTGTCGCTCGCCGACGGCCACACGCTCGCGGGCGCCGCGACGGCGCCGAAGCCCGGCGGCGAGGCGCTGCCCGAGCTGGCGGAGTTCGCGCTCGCGCACCGCGTGCGCGGCGAGTTCGCGGCGACCGGGCTGTGGTTCGCCGCGCATCCGCTGCGTGCGCTCGCGCCCGACAACGTGCGGCGCGGCGCGGTGGACGCGGCGTCGCTCGAGCGTCACGTGGGGCGGCGCGTGAGCATCGTCGGCATTCCGTGCGCGTCGCGCCGCGTGGAGTCGAAGACCGGCGGGCACGTGCTCTTCACCACGCTGGCCGACGAGTCCGGGCTCGCCGAGTGCGTGCTGTTCCCGCGCGACTATCCGCGCCTGGGGCCGGCCATGCGCGCGGAGATCGTGCGCGCCGAGGGACGCGTGGACGATTCGCTCGGGGCGCTCACGCTGGTCGTCGAGCGCGCGTGGGGATTCGGCGGCGACGCGCGCCACGAGGGCGCGCCGTCACGCAACCGCGACGATTCGCTGAGCGGCCGCGCGGGCGAGACCGGCCCGCCGTCGCGTTACCGCATGGGCAGCAGCGAAGCCGCGCGCGCCGCGGCCGCGGGAGCGTGACGCGGCCTCAACGCTGGAAGCGGTACGACGCCTTCGCGAACACCTGGCGCGAGGTCAGGTGCTCGCGGCGCTGCGGTTCGTCCCAGCCGGTGTTCACGCCCACGTACAGGACGGTGCCGGGGTGCAGCACGTAGCCGGCGAGTCCGTTGAGCACCATGTGGCGCGAGTCGCTGTCGTATTGCGGATAGAACCGCACCGACAGGCGCCGCGTGAACTGCGCGGTGGTCTTGGCGCCCACGAGCCACACGCTGAGCAGCGATTCGCCGCCGGCATGCTTGGCGAGCCGCAGGTGGTTCGCGGTGGGCTCCACGGTGATCCACGCCGTGGGCCGCACCGTCGCGCTCAGGTCGTACGTCTCCTGCCACACCGAGTACGACGATGCGTCGTCGTCGCCGTACCAGACGCCCTTGCCCGCGTCGAAATCGCCCGAGAAGCTCACCGCGCGCCAGACGCTGTTGTCGTAGTACACGTGAAACCGCGGCGTGTCGTAGTTGCGCGACTGCCAGTGCTCGCCCATGAACTGCATGCCCGTCCACACGAACTGGTTCTTGCGCAGGACCCAGTCGATACCGGGCGTGAACTCGTAGTAGTCGAGCCGCCCCGTGCGGTCGTGGATCAACATGCACATCTGCGTCCACGACACGCGCTGGAACGGACTGGCTTCGGGATAGAAGTTCAGCTGGCCGCTGACGCGGCGGTAGTCCACGCCGATGCGATCCTCGGTGCCGATCTCGTTGCGATACTGCTCACCCACGTGCCGGTAGCCGAAGCCCACGTGCGCGCGCCGGCTGCTGTGGTCGAGGCGCGCCACCCACATCGTGCCGCCCGGCGACTCACGGCGCAGGCCGCCTTCGCCGTCGTCCACGTCGAAGCGCGACTCCGAGCGCACGGCCTGGGATTCGTAGCTCCAGTGATCCGAGAAACGCCCCTGCGCGTCGAGCCCCACGATCGCGTTGCTCGTGCTCGTGCCGCCCCCCGCGGGATCCTCGGCGTCCTGCACGTGACCGGCGAAGATCAACCCCACGCCCTGACCGTTGCCGTACGGCAGCGTCTCGCGCGTCAGCGCCCACGTGCCGCGCTGCGACAGTCCCCACGGTCCCGCGCCCACGCCCGCGAGCGAGGCGCCGCCGGCGTCACGCACGACCAGCGTGCCGGTGCGCACACCGCCGATGCGGCCGGTCAGCTTGAGTCCCCAGTCCGGGTCGCTCATGCGGCGCGAGTAGACGAGGCTGAGCGGCGTCTGGAACACCTCGCCGCCCTCGAGGAAGAACGGACGCTTCTCCGGGTACGAGAGCGGGAAGCGCCGGTTCGCGCCGACCTGCAGCCGGTCGGCCTCGAGCTGGCTGAAGTCGGGATTGATCGTGGCATTGAGCGCGAGCGACTGCGTGACCGACGTCTGCACGTCGAGCCCGGCGTCGTCCGCTTCGCTGTTCGACCACGGCGTCGCGATGCCGTCACCGTCGATCGTACGTGCGCCGAGCAGCGCGCCGAACGCGTACGGCTCGACGGTCAGGTTGCTGCCGCCGGTGACGGAACCGAGACCGGTCAGGTCCGCGGCCTGCAGCATCACGCTGCCGGCCTGGCTTTCGACCAGCGGCGGCCACGAGGCGACCTCGTTCCACGCCGAAATCTCACGGCGGATCCACAGCCGCCACGGGCGCGTCGCGTGCGTCGGCAGCCGCATCGCACGGAAGGGCACCGCGATCTCGGCCGTCCACGCGCCGTCGCCGCGCTGCGCCTCGGCCTCCCACACGGCGTCCCACTTGAAGTCGGGGTCGACCGTCAGCACGCCGTCCAACTGCACGCCGTAGGGGTTCACGCCGAAGATGTACGCGCGCTGGCCGTCGCCGTCGGTGTCCACGTGCATCGAGATGTGGTCGCCGTCCGTGATGCGGTCGCGCGGCGTGAGGCTCGCGCGCAGCGGTCGCCGCGCGCTGCACCAGATGCCGAACACGATGCGATCGTCGTCGTACACCACCTTCACGAGCGTGCTCTCGGCGCACGGCTGCCCCTCGCGCGCGCCGATCAGCCGGAACGCGTCGATCGCGGGCGCGGTCGCCCAGGCGGCGTCGTCGAGGCGGCCGTCCACGTGGAGCTTGCCCGCGATGCGCGTGGCGGGCACGGAGGGACGCTCGGCGCCCAGGGACGGGACCGCGGCGAACAACGACAGAAGGAACAACAGGGCGAACAGGCGGCGCATGGCGACGGGCTTCCACGGTACGGGGCGGATGGCCATCAGCGAGGCCGGGAGCGGCGCGAAGCCGGAGGATGGAAAGCGCCGCGCACAATACACGCGGGACAGGGAAAGATTGGCGGCGAGCGCCGAATACGGGCCAGCGCGAGCCGTTCGCGGCTCACGGCCCGACGAGCGCGGACGAACGGCCGTCAGGCCCGGGCGGCCTCCCGGCACTCGCGCACGATGTCCGCGACCGGCGCGATCGAGCGGATCGCCGCGACGCTCTTCCCCGCCTGCCACACGTCGCGCCCTTCGCGCGGGTCGTAGGCGTCGCGCTTCATGAGCCACACCGACTTCAGCGTGAACCACGTGCGCATCCAGTGCTTCGTGCGCGGACCCTTGAGCATCCAGCGCTCGAACGCGTTCACCTTCGTGCCCGCGCGCTTCACCCACGGCGTGTTGAGCACGGCCACGGGCACGCCCGTGATGCGCTCGGACAGCACGACGTCGTCCTCCGACGCCGCGACGATCGCGCGCTTGTACGCCTCGCTCGCGTTGCACTCGGGCGTCGCGATGAAGCGCGTGCCCATCTGCACGCCCGCGTAGCCCGCGCGCAGCGCCGCCGCGAAGCCCGCGCCGTCGCCGATGCCGCCCGCGCACACGACCGGCAGGCCGAACGGCTGCAGTTCCGTGAGCAGCTCTTCCATGCCGCGTGCGCCGGCGTGCCCGCCCGCGCGGCGATTGACCGCGATCAGTCCGTCCACGCCGCCCTGCACGGCCTTCGCCGCCCACTTGGCTTCCGTCACGTCGTGATAGACCACGCCGCCCACGGCGTGCGCGCGATCGGCGACCCAGCGCGGGTTGCCGAGCGAGGTGACGAAGAACCTCACGCCCTCCTCGAGCGCGACGTCCACCCACTGCTCCATGCGCTTCATGTACTCGGCGGACGACTTCTCGATCAGCGCGTTCATGCCGAGCGGCTTGCTCGTCAGCGTGCGCATGTAACGCAGCCCTTCGCGGAACTCGCGCTTGTGCACGTACGTCAGCGACACGGGCTGCACGATGCCGATGCCGCCGGCCTCGCTCACGGCCGCGACCAGTTCGGGATTGCCGCACGGGTACATCGCGCCGCCGATGAGCGGCACCTCGATGCGCGCGTGCCGCGTGAGCGGCGTGTCGAGCGCGTTCGCGCTCACGACGCGGGCACCAGGCCGAGCCGCCAGCGCACGGTGATCACGGCGACGATCTCGTTCGCCTCGTCGCGGATCTCGGCGATCACGTCGTGCTCGACGTCCTCGCCGGTCACCCCGGGCACGGTCACACGGCTCTCGGCGGTCAGCAGACCGCGCGCCTTCTTGCGGAACTCGATGTTCAGTCCCGTCACGATGCTGCGGATGCCGCCCGGCAGCGCGGTCGTCATCGCGAGCCCGCTCGCGAGCTCGCCCAGATTGCCGAGCGCGAGCGCGTGGATGCTGTTGAGGTGATTGCGCACGCCGCGGCGGTCGCGCAGACGCACGACCACGTGCCCGGGCTCGAGCGACTCCACGCGCGCGCCGAGCGCGCCGGAGTACGGCACCATGCTTCCGAACGCGAGCATGAACAGCTCGCGCCCGAACGGCAGGCCGGAGCACTGCCGCCAGAGTTTCAGCACCTGCTGCCCGGGAGACGGACGGCCGCTCATTTCTCCCACCCTTCACGCGAGGCCTTGAGCGCGTCGAGCGTGAACGCGACGTGCGCGTCGAGATCCACGTCCAGCTCGGCGGCGCCCTGCACGATGTCCTCGCGGCTCACGTTGCGCGCGAAGTCCGCGCGGCCGAGCTTCTTCTTGACCGACTTCGCTTCGAGGTTCGCGACCGACTTGTCGGGCAACACGAGCGAGCACGCGACGATGAAGCCGCACAGCTCGTCCACCGCGAACAGCGTCTTCGCCATGAGCGTCTCGCGCGCGACGCCCGTGTGCGTCGCGTGCCCGAGCACCGCGGTGCAGACGTCCTCGGGCCAGCCCTTCTCGCGCAGCACCGCGACGCCGGCGACGGGGTGCCGCTCGAGGTCGGGATGGCGCTCCCAGTCGAAATCGTGAATCAGCCCGGTGACGCCCCAGCGGTCCGGGTCCTCACCCGCGCGCACGGCATGCGCGCGCATGGCGGCCTCGACGCACAGGCAGTGCTTGCGGAGCGCGGGGTTCTCGATCCACTCGTGCAGCAGCGCGAGCGCTTCGTCGCGGCTCGGACACGCGGTCGTGGTCATCGGGGCTCCTCGGAACACGGAAGGCGGCGCATCACGCGCCGCCTTGCCGGAACGCTCGGGTTTCGGACGCCGCGAACTACTTGGCGAAGAACGCGCGGTTCTTGGCGGTGAAGCTCGTCCACTTCTCGGGCACGCCGTTGTCCGGGAAGATCGCCTGCACCGGGCACGCGGCTTCGCACGCCTGGCAGTCGATGCACTCGTCGGGATGGATGTAGAACTGGTCCTCGCCCTCGTAGATGCAGTTGACGGGGCAGACTTCGACGCAGGACTTGTCCTTCACCCCGACACAGGGCTCGGCAATCACGAACGGCATTCCAACCTCCGGGTAAGGCTCGGCGAGTGGCCGGGCGGCGAGCTGGGTAGCGGCGCGGCACTGAGAACGCGCGCAGGATAGGCAATCGGGCGGGAAGGCGGCAAGGCGAGCACCGCCCCGGACGCGAGTCCTTCGGCAAGTCCAGTCGCGCTCCGGCGCCCGTCCGTCCGCTGGTTTCGACCATCCACCCCTCCGAGCTTGACCCCCGCGAGCGCGCTCGCAATCATCCGCCCGGACTTTGCCCCAGACCACGCCTTCCCCGGGACGCACATGACGCCGCCCAGTGATCTCTCCGCGCTCAAGATCGATCGTTCGACTCCTCCTTCCGGCCGCTCCGGCATGCCTCTCGGCTCGATCGTCGCGATCGTGGCCGCGCTCGCCGTGGTCGCGTTCCTCCTTCTGCCCAAGGTGCTCAAGAGCGCTCCCACCGTGACCGTCGGCCTCGCCGAGGCGACCGGCGGCGGCAGCGCCACCGGCGACGGCATCACCGCGAACGGCTACGTGGTCGCGCGCACGAAGGCGTCCGTGTCGAGCAAGATCCTCGGCCGGCTCGCGTGGATCGGCGTGACCGAAGGCTCGCGCGTGAAGGCGGGCGACGTGATCGCGCGCATCGAGGACGCCGAGTACGCGGCGGCGGCCGCGACGGCGCAGGCGAACGTCGGCCAGTTCGAGGCGCAGCTCGCGCAGGCGAAGCGCGAGCTCAAGCGCTCGCAGTCGCTGCGCACGGACAACCTCGTGCCCGAGGCCGCGCTCGAAACCGCGCAGACGAGCGTCGAAGTGCTCACCGCGCAGCTCGCCAGCGCGCGCGCGCAGGCGCGGCTCGCCGAGGCGAACTTCGCGAACACGCGCGTGCTCGCGCCCTTCGCCGGCACGGTGCTGCGCAAGGACGCCGAAGTCGGCGAGATCGTCGCGCCGTCGTCCGCCGGCGGCGGGCTCACGCGCACCGCGATCGTGACCATGGCCGACCTGCAGACGCTCGAAGTCGAAGTGGACGTGAACGAGGCGTACATCGCGCAGGTGCGCAACGGGCAGGACGCGCGCATCACGCTCGACGCCTACCCCGACACGTCGTTCACGGGCCGCGTGCGCCAGGTCGTGCCGACCGCCGACCGCCAGAAGGCGACCGTGCTCGTGAAGGTGAGCATCCTCGACCGCGACCCGCGCATTCTTTCGGAGATGGGCGCGAAGGTCGTGTTCGTGAGCCGCGGCGCCGATCGCGCCGCCGCGCCGCGCCGCGTGATGGCGCCCTCCGCGGCCGTCGTGCAGGAGAGCGGCTCCGCGCACGTGTGGGTCGTCGAGAACGAAGCCGTGCGCCACGTGAGCGTGGACGTGGGCGCCACGCGAGGCGACAAGATCGAGATCCGCCAGGGGCTGTCCGGAGGCGAGAGCCTCGTGCTGCAGCCGCCCGCCACGCTGAAGGAAGGTGCGCGAGTGAAGCTCGCGAGCCGCTGATCCACCGACTCTCGAAAGGAAGCCCCTCCATGGCCTGGATCGAAGTGTCGGACCTGCGCAAGGTCTACCAGCGCGACCAGCAGCAGATTCCCGTGCTCGACGGACTGTCGCTCAAGATCGAAGAAGGCGAGTTCGTCGCCCTCATGGGCCCCTCCGGCAGCGGCAAGACCACGCTGCTCAACCTGATCGGCGGCATCGACAGCCCGACCAGCGGCGACATCTCGGTCGCGGGCACGAACATCGCGCGGCTGTCCGGCGCGGAGCTCGCGCGCTGGCGGTCGAACACGATCGGCTACATCTTCCAGCTCTACAACCTCATGCCGGTGCTGACCGCGCTGCAGAACGTCGAGCTGCCGCTGCTGCTGCACAAGATGAACGGCGCCGAGCGCCGCAAGCGCGCCACGTTCGCGCTCGAACTGGTCGGGCTGGGCGACCGCCTCGGCCACTACCCGCGCCAGCTGTCGGGCGGACAGGAGCAGCGTGTCGCGATCGCGCGCGCGCTCGTGAGCGATCCCAAGGTGCTGCTCGCCGACGAGCCCACCGGCGATCTCGACCGCAAGTCGGGCGAGGAAGTGCTGCAGCTGCTCGAACGGCTGAACACCGAGTTCAAGAAGACGATCGTCATGGTCACCCACGATCCCCACGCCGCCGAGAGCGCCGACCGCATGGTGCATCTCGACAAGGGCGTCCTTTCCGCCTGACCCGCACGGAGGAGAACGCATGTTCCATCTGGTGCTGGTCAATCTGGGCCGCAACCCGCTGCGCACGCTGCTCACGCTCGCGAGCGTGACGCTGGCGCTGTTCCTCTTCTGCGCGCTGAGCGGCGTGCTCGACACGCTGCAGGAGTCCATCAAGGTCGGCAGCGAGACGCGCCTCGTCACGCGCAACAAGGTCTCGCTGATCTTCCCGATGCCGAAGTCGTACATGCAGCGCCTGCAGGCGGTGGACGGCGTGAAGCGCGTCGCGATCAGCAACTGGTTCGGCGGCTCCGACCCGGCCAACCCGCGCGACTTCTTCGCGCAGTTCGCCGTGGACGAGAACTACATCCCGATCTACTCGAGCGACGTGGACATCGTCGAATGGTCGCAGCTGCCCGCGGGCGTGCCCGCGCCGGCCGGCGTGGACCCGAAGCTCGCCGTCTTCGAGACCGAGCAGACGGCGTGCGTCGTCGGCATCAAGCTCATGGAGAAGCGCGGCTGGAAGCTCGGCCAGCAGGTCACCGTGCGCGGCACGATCTACCCGGGTGACTGGACCTTCACGATCCGCGGCGTCTACAAGGCGAAGAAGAAGTCGTTCGACGAAAGCTCGCTGCTCTTCCACTTCTCGTATCTCGAGCAGAAGGGCATGGGCGGCTCCGGCCAGGTCGGCATCTACGTGCTCCAGCTGGCCGATCCCTCGCGCGCGAGCGCGGTGGCCTCGGCGATCGACGGCATGTTCCAGACGTCGGCGCCCTCCACGCGCACCGAGAGCGAGCAGGCGTTCCAGGCCGGCTTCGTGAGCATGTACGGCAACCTGCCGTTCGTGCTGCGACTCGTCGGTCTCGCGATCGTGTTCAGCATCCTGCTGATCGCCGCGAACACGATGATGGTGTCCATGCGCGAGCGCACGAGCGAGTTCGCCGTGCTCAAGACGCTCGGGTTCACCGACGGCGCCGTGTTCGGCATGGTCGTCGCCGAGGCCGCGGTGATCACCGTCGGCGGCGGCACGATCGGCGCGCTCGCCGCCAAGTTCGGCATCGAGAAATCCGGCTTCAACATGCTCGGCTTCCTGCCGTCCATGACCGTCTACTGGTCCACCGTCTTCGTCGGCATCGGGATCGCGCTCGTGATCGGCGCGGTCAGCGGACTGATCCCGGCCCTGCAGGCCTCCCGCCTGCGCATCGTCGACGCGCTGCGTCGCGTCGAGTAGGAGGACGCATGGCCATTCCTCTCGCGTACAACGTCCGGAGCGTCTTCCAGCGCCCCGTGTCCACGTTCACCACGGCCGCCGGCATCGGGCTGACCGTGGCCATCTTCATCGGCGCGCTCGCGCTCGCGGAGGGCTTCCGCGCCTCGCTCGTGAGCACGGGCTCGAACGACAACGCGCTCGTGCTGCGCAAGGGCGCCGACAGCGAAATCTCGAGCGCGATCTCGCTCGAGTCGGCGAGCATCATCCGCTCGTCTCCCGGCGTCGCGACGAGCCCCGAAGGGCGCTCGCTCGCGAGCCCCGAGATCGTCGTGGTCGTGAACAAGGACCGCCTCGGCATGGCGGGCTCGTCCAACCTGACCGTGCGCGGCGTGGACCCGGCCGCCACCGGCGTGCGCACCGCGCTGCTGCTCGAGGAAGGCCGCATGTTCGCGCCGGGCTCCGACGAGATCATCGTGGCCCAGCGCATCGCCAAGCGTTTCGCGAACTGCGAGATCGGGCAGAAGCTGCGGTTCGAGCAGCGCGACTTCACCGTCGTGGGGCACTTCAGCGCGAAGGGCTCGGCGTTCGAGTCCGAGATCTGGGGTGACGCCAGCGTGCTCGCGCCCGCCATGCACCGCGAGGGCGTGTACCAGACGCTCGTGTTCCGCATGAAGGATCCCGGGCAGTTCCCGGCGATCAAGAAGGCGCTCGAGACGGACCCGCGGCTTCAGGTCGAAGTCTTCCGGGAGCGCGAGTTCTTCGCGAAGCAGTCCGAGATGTTCACGATGATCGTCACGGTGCTCGGCACGTTCATCACGTCGATCATGGCCGTCGGCGCGCTGTTCGGCGCGGTGAACACCATGTACGCGACGATCGGGGCGCGCACGCGCGAGATCGCGACGCTGCTCGTGCTCGGCTTCTCGCCGCTCGCGGTGATGCTCGCGTTCGTCGTCGAGTCGCTCGTCATCTCGCTGCTCGGCGGACTGATCGGCTGCCTGCTCGCGCTGCCGATGAACGGCATCACGTCGAGCACGACGAACTTCTCGTCGTTCAGCGAGCAGGCGTTCCAGTTCCAGGTCACGCCCCAGGTGCTGCTCGCCGGGCTCGCGTTCTCGGCGCTGCTCGGCCTGCTCGGCGGCTTCTTCCCCGCGCTGCACGCGTCGCGCCGCCCGCTGGCCGCCGCGCTTCGCGGCGGTTGATCGCCGAAGCCCACGCACCACCCATGCTCGACGGCCCGCGTCGCCCTCACCGGCGGCGCGGGCCGTTCGCTTTCACGCGATTCGACAGCACTTCGCTTTCGCGCGACACTCCGTCCGCGATTTTCGCGGCAATCGAAGCAGGAAGCACCCGTATGAGGAGAACTCCCATGGCCTGGGTCGAAGTACGTGAAGTCCATAAGCAGTACCAGCGCGAGAAGCAGGCGATCACGGTGTTGGACGGACTGTCGCTGCAGATCGAAGAGGGCGAGTTCGTCGCGCTGATGGGTCCCTCCGGCAGCGGCAAGACCACGCTGCTCAACCTGATCGGCGGCATCGACAGCCCGACCAGCGGCGACATCTCGGTCGCGGGCACGAACATCGCGCGGCTGTCCGGCGCGGAGCTCGCGCGCTGGCGGTCGAACACGATCGGCTACATCTTCCAGCTCTACAACCTCATGCCGGTGCTGACCGCGCTGCAGAACGTCGAGCTGCCGCTGCTGCTGCACAAGATGAACGGCGCCGAGCGCCGCAAGCGCGCCACGTTCGCGCTCGAACTGGTCGGGCTCGGCGACCGCCTCGGCCACTACCCGCGCCAGCTGTCGGGCGGACAGGAGCAGCGCGTCGCGATCGCGCGCGCGCTCGTGAGCGATCCCAAGGTGCTGCTCGCCGACGAGCCCACGGGCGATCTCGACCGCAAGTCGGGCGAGGAAGTGCTGCAGTTGCTCGAACGGCTCAACACCGAGTTCAAGAAGACGATCGTCATGGTCACCCACGATCCCCACGCCGCCGAGCGCGCGCACCGCCTGGTGCACCTCGACAAGGGCGTGCTGTCCGCCTGAGCGCGAAAGGAACGCCATGCTCCAGCTCGTGCTCATCAACCTGTTCCGCAATCCGCTGCGGAGCGCCCTCACGCTCGGCAGCGTGCTCGTCGCGCTGTTCCTCTACAGCTCGCTCGGCGCGGTGCTCGACTCGCTGCAGGCGACGGCCGACTCGGGCAGCCGCGAACGCCTCGCCACGCGGCACGCGATCGCGCTCACGAACTTCCTGCCCTACGACTACAAGGACCGCATCCTCTCCATTCCCGGCGTGAAGCGCGTCTGTACGCAGGTGTGGTTCGGCGGGCTGATCGGCGGCCAGCGCCAGCGCATCACGCAGTTCGCGGTCGACGACGATTTCTGGCCCATGTACACGAAGGACCTGCAGATCGTCGAGTGGAGCGAGCCGCAGGTCGCGATGAGCGTGCCGCCGGACCACGACCCGCACCTCGCCGCGTATCACGCCGAGCGCACGGCCTGCATCGTGGGCCGCGGCGTCATGAAGAAGAAGGGCTGGAAGCTCGGGCAGACGATCCATCTGCAGGGCACGCGCTACCGCGGCGGCTGGGACATGACGATTCGCGGCGTGTACGTGAAGCTCCCGGGCGGCAGCTGGAACGAGGACCTGATCCTGTTCCACAACGAGTACCTGGTCGAAAAGGGCATGGGCGGGAAGCCGTCCACGGGCGTGTTCAAGGTGGAACTGTCCGATCCGTCGCAGTCCGCCGCGATCGCCACGCAGATCGACGCGATGTTCGAGAACTCGGACAACGCCACGAAGACCGAGAGCGAGCAGGCGTTCGGCGCCGGCTTCATCAGCATGTTCGGCAACGTGCCGTTCGCGCTGCGCGTGATCGGGCTCGCGGTCGTCTTCACCATTCTCGTGATCTCGGCGAACACGATGGTCATGGCCGTGCGCGAGCGCACGAGCGAGATCGCCGTGCTCAAGACGCTCGGCTTCACGGACGGCGCGGTGTTCGGCATGGTCGTCGCCGAGGCCGCGATCCTCACGACCGGCGGCGGCATCGCCGGCGCGCTGCTCGCCAAGTTCGGGCTGCAGGGCAAACCGCTCGCGTTCATCCCGGCCATGACGATCACGTGGGCCACGGTCCTCACCGCCATCCTGATCGCGATCGGGCTCGGCATGGTGAGCGGCTTCATTCCGGCCTGGCAGGCTTCGCGCCTGCGCATCGTGGACGCGCTCCGGCGCGTGGATTAGGAGGAGCGTCCCATGGCCATTCCGTTCGCCTACAACGTCCGCAACGTCATGCAACGCCCCGTCGCCACGCTCACCACGGCGATCGGCGTCGCGCTCACGATCGCGGTGCTGCTCGCGGCCTTCGCGCTCGCCGAGGGCTTCCGCTCGACGCTGTCGTCCACCGGCTCCGACGCCAACGTGCTGATCCTGCGCGACGGCGCCGACAGCGAGGTCACGAGCGGCCTCTCGCTCGAGATGGCGTCCATCCTGAGCGCGCACCCGAACGTGGCGCTCGCCGCGAGCGGCCGCCCGCTCGCGAGTTTCGAGATGGTCACGACGATCAACCTTCCCCGCGTCGGGCAGAAGGGCGCGTCGAACATCAAGGTGCGCGGCCTGAGCATGGACGACATCGGCATGCGCATCACGCCGAAGATCGTCGAGGGCCGCACGTTCACGCCCGGCACCGACGAGATCATCGTCGGCGACCGGATCGCGCCGCGCTTCGCGCACTGCCGCGTGGGCGACGAGATCAAGCTGCAGAAGCGCCCTTTCAAGGTGGTCGGCCGGTTCACGACCGAAGGCTCGTCGTTCGAGTCCGAGATCTGGGGCGACGCGCGCGCGCTCGCGCCGGTCTTCCATCGCGAGGGCGGGTACCAGATCGGCGTGCTGCGCATGAAGGATCCGTCGGCCTTCGAGGCCATGAAGAAGGAGTGGGAAGCCGACCCGCGGCTCGGCATTCACGCCGAGCGCGAGCGCGTCTTCTACGAGAGCCAGTCGGCGGGCACGACGGGATTGATTCGCGGGCTCGGCATCTTCATCACGGCGATCATGGCGATCGGCGCGCTGTTCGGCGCGGCGAACACCATGTTCGCGGCGGTCGCCAACCGCGGTCGCGAGATCGCGACGCTGCTCGTGCTCGGCTTCAGCCCGATCGCGGTGATGACGTCGTTCGTGGTCGAGTCCACGATCGTCGCGCTCATCGGCGGCGTGTTCGGCTGCCTGATCGCGCTGCCGATCAACGGCATCACGACGAGCACGACGAACTTCCAGTCGTTCTCGGAAGTCGCGTTCCAGTTCCGCGTCACGCCGCAGCTGCTCGTGACGGCGCTCGTGTTCTCCGCGGTGCTCGGCGCGCTCGGCGGGCTCTTCCCCGCGGTGCGCGCGGCGAACCAGCCGCTCGCGCGAGGACTGCGCGGCGGTTGATCGCGGATCACACGCGAAACGAGAACGGCCCGCTCCGAGTCGCTTCGGAGCGGGCCGTCTTCGTGTGCGGCGGTCAGGCGATCACTTGAGCAGCAGGATGCGCTCCGAGTCGATCCGCGAGCCGGACTCGAGCTTCGCGAAGTAGAGCCCCGGCGCGGTCGTGCCCGCGTCCCACGTGACGCGCGTCTCACCCGCGGGCGCGAGCCCGTCGAAGATCGTCGCGAGACGCCGGCCGGTCACGTCGAACACCGAGACCTTCGCCTGCGCCGACTGCGGCATGCGGAACGCCAGCTCGGCCGCGCCGCGCACCGGGTTCGGCGCGCACGCGAGGCGCGAGGCGGCGGGCAGCTCGACCGGTACGTCCACCGTCGCACCCGTGTAGCGGATGCGATGCAGCACGCCGACCGTGCCCGTGAGCAGCGGCGTGTTGATGTTCTGCAGCCAGTACAGGCTGCCGTCGGTGCCGACGGCGGCGTCGGTCACGGCGCGGAAGCCCGTGCCCCAGTACGCGCCGGGCTGCCCGGGCTCGGGGGCGGACTCCGCCCAGGCGCCGGTGCCACCGGTGAGCAGGTGCAGCTGGCCGAAGTAGAAGTCGCCCCAGAACGTCGTGCCGCGATAGGCCGCGGGCCAGTTCGCGGTCGCGCCCGGCACCGCGCGGTAGAAGCCGAGCGAGAACATCGAATGCAGCGCCGTGTCGCGGTGGTAGGCGACGATCGGCTTGATGTAGCCGTTCGCGGAGTTGCCCGCGCCGCCGGGCTCGGGGCAGCTCGTGCGCGGCAGCACGGTGTCGAGCCCCTCGCGGTACGGCCAGCCGTAGTTGCGGCCGGGCAGCACTTCGTCGAGCTCTTCCTCGTCGGCCTCGCCCACGTCGGCCGAGTAGATGCGGCCGTTGGTGGGATCGATCGAGAACGTCCACGGGTTACGGAAGCCGTAGGCCCACACGAGCTTCGCGTTCGAATCGGGCGTCGAGAGCGGATTGCCGGTCGCCGGAATGATCAGCGCGCGCGGCGGCTGCGCGCCGGCGGTCGCGGGAATGTTGTTCACCTCGAGCCGCAGGAACTGTCCGCGCAGCGACGTCGAATCCTGCGCCGTGCACACCTGCTCGTCTTCGCCGAGCGACACGTACAGCTTGCCGTCGGGGCCGAAGCGGATGCAGCCCGCCTGATGATTCGCGTCGACGTCGGGAATGTCGCTGATGATCTGGCGCGCGCTGCCGAGCGTGATCGACTCGGCCGCCGAGTTCGACAGCTGACCGGACGCCGTGTAGCGCACGAGATGATTGAAGCCGTCCGTGCCGTTGTAGAACACGTACACGTACGGCCGCGCGGGCCAGCCCGGATCGATCGCGAGCCCCTGCGCGCCGCGCTCGTAGCCGGTGGAGTTCACGCCGGTCACGGTGAAGATCGGGTCGGTGGTCGCGAAGCGCGACTGGTTCATGACCATGCGGATGCGCGCGGTCTTGAGCTCGAGCACGAGCATGCGTCCGTCGGGCAGGAACGTGAACGCGCGCGGCAGGTTGAACCCCGCGAGCAGCGAGTCGTCCACGAAGCCCGTGGGGACCTTCACGAGCGCGGACGTCACGGCGTGTCCGGTGCGCGCCCATCCGAGCGCGAGAACGGCGGCCAGCGCGGGCAGCGCGAGCCGCAGGATTCGGCGAAGCAGCATCGAGGAAACTCCTGAGCGAACGAAGCGGTGGCTGCGTGGTCACGCGCGCCCGGGGGGTTGAGCTGGGACCATGGCACCGCCGATGGACCGGGGTGCCCGGCCACAATGCTAAAGGGACACCGTCCGCAAGGCGAATGCCACGGGTTCCCCACGGGCGGCCGCCACGCCCGGACGGCGAGCGAAGTCCGCCACGGGCGTGCTTGCGGTCAGATGCGCGACCCACCCTCGGGACTCACGGTCCCTCGAGTTCTCGTCCCTCGGCGCGTCCGACCCGCCCTTCGCACGAAGGCATGCGGCATTTCGCAAGGTCCGGACGGATCCGGCGGGCCCTTCGCACACTCCGATGAAGGAGGCCCGCCGGTTGGCCGACCCCGCGCGGCGCGGCTAGTATCCCGCGCGCTCATCTCACACTCCCGACATTCCGATGGAGGAAGCCGTGTCCCGTCTGCACGACGTGCTCATCCTGGGCTCCGGCCCCGCCGGCTACACCGCGGCCGTGTACACCGCTCGCGCCAATCTCAAGCCCGTGCTCTTCACCGGACTCCAGCCCGGCGGCCAGCTCACGATCACGACCGAAGTCGAGAACTACCCCGGCTTCCCCGAAGGCATCATGGGCCCCGAGCTCATGGAGCACTTCCGCGCGCAGGCCGCGCGCTTCGGCACCGAGATCCTCGACACGATGGTCGAGAAGGTGGACTTCTCGCAGCGCCCGTTCCGCGTGTGGTCCGACGGTGTCGAGTACCAGGCGAAGAGCGTGATCGTCGCGACCGGCGCGAGCGCCATGCTGCTCGGCCTCCCGAGCGAGACGCAGTACATGGGCTTCGGCGTTTCCGCGTGCGCGACGTGCGACGGGTTCTTCTTCAAGGGCCGCCGCGTGATCGTGGTCGGCGGTGGCGACACCGCGCTCGAAGAGGCGAACTTCCTCACGCGCTTCTGCACGGAGGTCGTGCTCGTGCACCGGCGCGACGAGTTGCGCGGATCGAAGATCATGCGCGAGCGCGCGCTCGCGAACGAGAAGATCAAGTTCGAGTGGAACTCCGAGATCGCCGAAGTGCTCGGCGAGGACGGCAAGAAGGTGACGGGTGTGCGCCTGCGCGACACGAAGACCGGCGCGCTGCGCGAGATGGCGATCGACGGCGTGTTCATCGCGATCGGCCACAAGCCCAACACCGCGTTCCTCGGCGGACAGCTCGAGACGGACGACAAGGGCTACCTGCACGTGAAGCCCGGCACGTCGTACACGAACGTCGAAGGCGTGTTCGCCGCCGGCGACGTGCACGACAAGGTGTACCGGCAGGCCATCACCGCCGCGGGCAGCGGCTGCATGGCGGCCATCGATTGCGAACGCTGGCTCGAAGCGCAGGCGCACGCCGAACACTCGGCCGCCGCGCGCTGATTCTTTTCCGGAGGTCGTCGTGGAGCGCGAAGTTCTCGAGTTCGACGTGCAGTTCGTCGGCGCCGGTCCCGCGGGACTCGCCGGCGCCATTCACCTCGCGAACCTGATCGAGAAGCACAACGAGGCGATCGCCGCGGGCGGACCGGGCGAAGCCATCGGCGAAACCAACATCGCCGTGCTCGAGAAGGCTTCCGAAGTCGGCGCGCACGGATTCTCGGGCGCGGTCATGGACCCGCGCGGCATCCGCGAGCTGATGCCCGACTTCCTCGAGAAGGGCTGCCCGATCGCCGCCGAAGTGGCGGGCGACGACATGTACATCCTGTCCGAAAGCGGCCAGTTCAAACTGCCGTTCCTGCCGCCGGTGCTGCACAACCACGGCAGCTACATCGTCAGCCTCGGCGACCTCACGCGCTGGATGGCGGGCATCGCCGAGGAGAAGGGCGTCTTGATCGCGACCGAGACCCCGGCCGCGACACCGCTGCTCGAGAACGGCAAGCTGCTCGGCGTGCGCACCGGCGACAAGGGCGTGAACAAGTCCGGCGAGCGCAAGGGCACCTTCATGATGGGCGCCGACGCGCTCGCCAAGGCGACGGTCCTCTGCGAAGGCCCGCGCGGCACGATCACGAAGCAGCTCGAGTCCGCGCTCGGCCTGACCAAGAACAGCGATCCGCAGAACTACGCGACCGGCGTGAAGGAGCTGTGGGAAGTGCCGGCCGGCCAGGCGCAGAAGGGCGCGGTCATCCACACGATGAACTGGCCGCTCAAGCCCGACACGTTCGGCGGCGGTTTCATCTACGGGCTCAGCGACACGCAGTGGGCCGTGGGCTTCGCGACCGGGCTCGACGCGTCGGATCCGACGAGCGATCCGCACGCGAACCTGCAGCGCTTCAAGACGCACCCGTTCGTGCGCCGGTTGCTCGAGGGCGGCAAGCCGATCGCGTACGGCGCGAAGGCGATTCCCGAGGGCGGCTGGTACGCGATGCCGAAGCTGTCGGCCGACGGCCTGCTGCTCGCGGGCGACGCGGGCGGCTTCCTGAACGGCGGACGGCTCAAGGGCATTCACCTCGCGATCAAGTCGGGCATGCTCGCCGCCGAGACGCTGTTCGAGTGCCTCAAGGCGAACGACTTCTCCGCCGCGAAGCTCGCGACGTACGAGACGCGCGTCGCGCAGTCGTGGGCGGCCGAAGAGCTGAAGAGCATGCGCAACTTCCACCAGGCGTTCGACGGCGGGCTGTGGCAGGCGATGCCGCGCACCGGCTTCCAGATGTACATGGGCGGGCTCGATCCGTTCGGCGATCACCTGAAAGGCCACGCACCGCACACGAAGGTGCGCAAGCTCCGCGACGTGCACCCGAACGGCAAGCCGGAGCCGATGAAGTTCGACGGCAAGCTCACGTTCGACAAGCTCGCCGACGTCTACCTGTCCGGCACCATGCACGACGAGGACCAGCCCGTGCACCTCGTGGTCGCCGACACGAGCGTGTGCGCCACGAAGTGCCGCGAGGAGTACGGCAACCCCTGCCAGCACTTCTGCCCCGCGGCCGTGTACGAGATGGTGCCCGACGAGTCGAAGCCCGGCGCGCTGCAGCTGCGCATCAACGCGTCGAACTGCGTGCACTGCAAGACGTGCGACATCGCCGACCCGTACCAGATCATCACGTGGACGACGCCCGAGGGCGGCGGCGGTCCGAACTACAAGCAGCTGTAGCGCTCGCGCGCCGGCACCTGCGCCGCGAACGGCGCGCCGGAGGCGCGCATCGAGCAGAGCCAAAAGAAAGAGGCGGTCGCGACATCTGCGACCGCCTCTTCTCCGTCCGAGCCGGGACGATTACCGGTAGAAGCTCTTGATCGAGCCCCAGCTGCTCACGCGCGCCGTCGTCGTCGAGCCGCAGTGCGGCACTCCGAGCAGCCCGTTGTTGTAGTTGTCGAGCGTCGCGACCAGCGCGCTCACCTGACCGGGCGGCAGCGTGCCGATGCCGACCGGCGGGCAGACCTTGTTCGCGATGAGCGCGTCCGCCTGCGTGATGGTCGTGCCGAGCGGCACGGAGTCCGCGCCCTGCGCCACGCTGAGCTTCGCGGCGATCAGCTGCTGCGAAAGGCTCACGAGGCCGTTGCCCTGCACGGGCTGGTTGAGGATCAGCTGCAGCTGCGTGGCGTTGTAGGTGATCGTGCCGAGCGTCAGCGTGGTCGTGGGCCACTGGTCGGGGTGCGTCTTCCAGTAACCGATCGTGTAGGTGCAGTCCTGCTTGCCCACGCCCGGCGCGGCGATCGTCAGCGCGCGCGCGGCGGCCGGAGCGAACGCCACGGCGACGGCCGCGGCCAGGACGAGTGCGAAGAGCCGGTGTCTCAAGAGATTCATCGTGTCTCCCGAAGCGGGGTGTGCTGGCGAGATGCGGTGCGACACGAGACAAGTGTGCGGACGGGCGAAGGACGCACCAAAGGGAACCGCGACGAAGGCCGTGAATGGTCATTTTCTTGACCAGAAACCGCCCGATTTCGGGGTTTATTACCCAAACCCGCCTCGCGGACGGTTCGGGCGCCCGCCCGCGCGGGTGTATGGTGCGCACGACCTTTCACCACCCACGTCTTCCCGAGGTGTTTCGTGATCCGTCGCCCGCTCGTCCTGGCCGCCTCACTCGCGCTCGCCGCGCTCGTTTCCTCCTGCGCCGTTCACGACGCGCAGGACTCCCTCGGCCCCAGCGTGTACGACGCTCCGCCCGCCGCGCAGGCGATGCCCTCCGCGAAGCTCGGCCTGCCGCCGCAGTACCGCGTCTTCCACGACGAACTCGCGGAGTACGGCGACTGGACGCTCATCGAGCCGTACGGCTGGTGCTTCCGTCCCGCGGTGAACTTCGTCGCGTGGCGTCCCTACAGCCAGGGCTGGTGGGAGCCGTCGGACTCGTACGGCTGGATCTGGAACTCGAACGAACCGTTCGGCTGGATCACGTACCACTACGGCTCGTGGTTCTACGACCGCTTCCAGGGCTGGGTGTGGCAGCCGGGTCCGGTGTGGGGACCGGCGTGGGTCGCTTGGGCGCAGATCGACGACTACATCGGCTGGGCGCCGCTCGCGCCGGTCGAGATGCAGGACGTGCCCGACTCTCCCGACGGCATCTTCCAGTTCGTGCGCGCGCCGCAGTTCGTGTCGTCCAGCATCAGCACGCAGGCGCTCTACGTGCGCCGTCTCGCGGACACGCGCGGCGCGCTGCGCTCGATCGAGAACATCGAGCGCGTGAAGGGCACCGCGATCAACCGCGGACCCGACGAGTACACGCTGCGCAGCCTCGGCGCCGCGGTGCCGACGCGCGTGGACGACACGCGCTTCCGTCGCGCCTCGCTGCCGGACGGCCTCGCGCTGCCGGACGAAGCCCAGCTCGTGCGCAACTCGCGCCGCATGATCGACGTCGCCGCATACGAACTGTCGCAGGTGCGCGCGGGCAACGTGCCGAACATTCCGCCGCCCGCACCCGCACCCCCGCCTTCCACCGGCAGCGGCACGCCGCGCGTGAAGCCCGCGCCCACGCATTCGCCGAACGACACCACGCACGTGAAGCGCCCGCCGATGCCGCGCGGCGGCAAGCCCGGCGGGAAGCCGCGCCCGGGCACGCCCGCGGACACGACGCGCGGCTGATCCGCGCGCGCCGATGACGCCGAAAGAGCAGCTGATCGCGCGCGCGCTCGACGCGGGCTTCGCGATGGCGCGCATCGCCGCGGTCGGACCGATCGAAGCGCAGGGCCACTACGAAGCGTGGCTCGAGGCCGGGCGTCACGGCGACATGGCGTGGCTCGCCTCGCCCAAGCACCGCGCGCGACGCGCCGATCCGTCGCTGCTCGTGCCCGGCATCCGCTCCGTGCTCAGCGTCGCGCTCTGCTATCTGCCGGAGGCGGACGAAGCGCGAAGCCTGCGACTCGGGCGCATCGCGCGCTACGCCGCGGGCGAGGACTACCACCGCGTCATGAAGGACAAGCTGCTCGCGCTCGAGACGTGGATCCGCACCGAACTCTTCCCCGGCTCGGGCTCGCTCTGGTACGCGGACACGGGCGCGATCCTCGAACGCGGCTGGGCCGAGCGCGCGGGGATCGGCTGGGTGGGCAAGCACTCGGGCGTGCTCTCTCCCGCGATCGGCTCGTGGTTCCTGCTCGGGCAGATCCTGCTCGACCGCGAACTCGAGCCCGACGCGCCGGTGGGCAAGGATCATTGCGGCACGTGCACGCGCTGCCTCGACGCGTGCCCGACGCGCGCGATCGTCGCGCCCTACCAGGTCGACGCGCGGCTGTGCATCTCGTACCTCACGATCGAGCACAAGGGCGTCGTGCCGCGCGAGCTGCGCGCGCCGATCGGCGACTGGCTGTTCGGCTGCGACCTCTGCCTCGACGCGTGCCCGTGGAACCGCTTCGCGCCGCCCGCGCGCGAGGCGCGCCTGCACGCGCGCGAGCTGGACGGCTGGACGCTCGAGCGCTTCCTCGGGCTGACCGAAGCGGGCTTCTTCGAACTGTTCGCCGAGAGCCCGATCCGCCGCGCGGACCGCGAAGGGTTCGTGCGCAACGTGTGCATCGTGCTCGGCAACCGGCGCGACGATCGCGCCGTTCCCGCGCTCGCACGCACGCTCGAGCACGACGTCTCGCCGCTCGTGCGGCTGCACGCGGCGTGGGCGCTCGGCCGCATCGGCGGCACCGCGGCGCGCGCGGCGCTCGCCCGCGCGGCGACGCGCGAACACGACACGCAGGTTCACGACGAAATCCGGCATTCGCTCTCGGAGGCGGCGGCATGAAGGCGTCCTGGTTCGCACTCGTACTGGCGGTGTCGGTCGCGGCTCGCGCCGAAGGCGCACCGAAGGCGCGCGCACTCGAGGCGGGCGCCGACCTTTCCTCGCTCCCGCGCGTCGAAGCCGCGGGCGCCGTCTTCACCGACGGCGACACGATCGCGGACGCGATCACGCTGCTGCGGCGCTCCGGCTTCACGAGCGTGCGGCTGCGGCTCTGGCACTCGCCCGAAGGCGGCGACTGCGCGCTCGCGCCCACGCTCGCGCTGGCGAAGCGCGCGAAGGCCGCCGGCATGAGCGTGCTGCTCGATCTCCACTACAGCGACACGTGGGCGGATCCCGGGCACCAGAGCCCGCCCGCGGCGTGGGCGAAGCTCGCGCTGCCTGCGCTCTGCGACAGCGTGCACGCGTACACGCGCGACGTGCTCGCGGCGTTCGTGGCGCAGGGCACGCCGCCGGAGTACGTGCAGCTCGGCAATGAGATCGACGGCGGACTGCTGTGGCCCGCGGGACAGCTGGGCAAGACCACCGCCACGCGCGCGGCGGTCGCGAGGCTGCTCAAGGCCGCGGCGCTCGGCGCGCACGAGGGCTCGCCGTCCACGCGGCGCATCATTCACTACTCGCGCGGCGCGAGCCGCGACGCGGCCGAGGAGTTCTTCTCGCTGCTCGAGGAGCGCGGCGTGCCGTTCGAGGTGATCGGGTTGTCCTACTACCCGTGGTGGCACGGACCGGCGACGCGCTTGCCGGAGACGCTGCGTGGCCTGTCGGAGCGCTTCGTGCGCGACGTCGCGATCGTCGAGACCGCGTGGCCGTGGACGACGTCGTGGTACGACGACACGCACAACGTGGTCGGCAAACTGCCCGACGGCTCGCGCCCGGCGACGGTCGAAGCGCAGCAGTCGTTCGCCGCGGAGATCCGCGCGATCGTGGAGCGCGTGCCCGGCGGGCGCGGCATCGGCGCATGGTGGTGGGAGCCCGCGTGGGTCGCGGCCCCCGGCGCGCACTCGCCGTGGGAGAACTGCGCGCTGTTCGACGAGAAGGGCCGCCTGCTTCCGGCCGCGCGCGCGTTCGCGCTTCCTCCTCCTCCGCCGCCGGCGTCGCCGCTGCCGAGCGGGCATCCGCATTGACCTTCACGCGAGCAAGCCTGACGCCGGGCGAGTACCGCGTGAAGTCGGGAGCGGTCGAGGGCTGACGCTTCAGCTCTCGAGCTTCGTTCCGCTCACCCACTCCTCGCCGCCACCGGCGTACGACTCCTTCTTCCAGATCGGGACGCGCTTCTTGAGCTCGTCCATGATCCAGCGGCACGCGTCGAACGCGGGCCCGCGGTGGTGCGAAGCGACGACGACGACCACGCTGGGCTCCGCGGGCGGCACGACGCCGAGCCGGTGCGACACCGTGCACGCCTCGATCTCGAACTGCTCGCGTGCCTCGCGCTCGAGCGCCTCGAGCTCGCGCAGCGCCATCGGTTCGTAGGCCTCGTACGCGAGCTGCGTCACGCGGCGGCCGTCGTGGTGATCGCGCGTCGTGCCGAGGAACGCGAGCACCGTCCCGCAGTCGCGGCGCTGCAGCGCGGCGGTCAGCGCCGCGGCGTCGAGCATGTCGTGCGTCAGCGTGGCCATGCGCCTACCCCCCGCTCACGGGCGGCAGCAGCGCCAGCTCGGCGCCGTCGCGCAGCGCGTCGCCCGCGCGCACGAGCACGCCGTTCTGCGCGACCGCGAGGTGCGATCGCAGCGGCGCGAGCCCCTCGTACTCGAGGGCGAGCGCGTCGAGCGCGTCGCGCACGCACGAGCCGTCGGGCAGCGTGAGGGTTGCCGAAGCGGCGCCGGCGCGTTCGCGGGCCTGCGCGAAGAAGAGCACGTTCAGCTGCATGAGAGGTTGGTTCCTCCGTGAGGGCCGCCTATGCTGGGCCGATGGAAGACCCCACGCAAGTCCCCACACCGGCCGGCGAGGCGGAAGGCTCCGGCCACGGCGCCCCGACCGGAGCCGACTCCGCCGTCCCGACCGCCGCCGCTCCTCCTCCGGAGGCGCCAGAGTCGCCGGAGGCGGCGCAAGCAAGCCGTTCCGAAGCCCACCGCATCGCGCGCGGCCTGTACGCGTGGCTGATGGTCGTCGCGTTCGGCGGACTCGGGAGCGCGCTGTTCGGCCAGGAGGAGGGCGCGTTCTTCTTCGCGCTCGCGGGTGTACTGATCCTCGCGCAGGCGACCGACGCCGCCGTCGCCGTACGCGGGTACAAGGACTGGGTCGAGATGAACGTGCCGCGGCGGCAGTTCCGCGGCGTGCTGTTCCGCGTGCTCGTGCGCGCGATCGTGCCCATGATCGGCGCGTTGTTCTTCACGGGCATCGGCGCCTGGGCGCTCTCGGGAGGCAGCGGCGGGCTGGTCGACTACTCGTTCGCGGCGTGGTGGTGCTTCGCGAGCGCCCTGGTGTGCGTGCTGCTCGTGTGGCGCCCGGCCGCCGACTTCGTCACGCGGCTGTGCTTCCGCACGGGGGCGGTCGGCCGCACGCGACGGCTCACCGCGCGCGTCGTGGTCATGGTGCTGTTGCTGCCCGTGCCCATGCGGCTGCTGTTTCCCGAACTCATGGAAGTGCTGAAGGCGTCCGAGGAGCCGCTCGCCACGCCGGGCGGCCTCATCGTCCAGCTGCTCGGCGAGATCGTGATCGCGCTCGCCGGCGTCGGCCTGCTCGTGCGGCGCGACTGGCGCCAGACGCTCGAGCGGCTCGGCATGACCGCGATGAAGCCGGCGCACTGGCTCGTCGCCGCGCTCGGGCTCGGCGCGATCATCGCGCTCAACTCCGGCATGGAGTGGATGCAGCAGCGCTGGTTCCACGACCTGTGGCTGCAGGACACCGAGGTCACGAAGCTCATCGCCGCCGACCTGCCCGTCGCGACGACGCTGCTGCTGGGCCTGAGCGCGGGGCTCGGCGAGGAGATCTCGCTGCGCGGCGCGCTGCAGCCGCGGCTCGGCATCGTGCTCACGGCGGTCGTGTTCGCCAGCCTGCACGTGCAGTACTCGTGGGTCGGCATGCTCACGATCGCCCTGCTCGGCGCGCTGCTCGGGCTCGTGCGCTCGCGCACGAACACGACCACGGCGATCCTGATCCACGCGCTCTACGACGTGTTCGCGGTGCTGTCGTCGCACTGACGACCGCACCGCGAGCCGCGTCCTCGACGCCCGCGAACTAGCGCGTGACGACGATGCGCTGCGTGCGCGTCTGCCCGAGCGCTTCCATCCGCGCGAAGTAGACGCCCGGCGCCACCGAGCGCTCGCGGTCGTCCGAAAGGTTCCAGACGGTCGTGTGATCGCCCGATGCGCGCATGCCGTCCTCCAGCGTGCGCACGGTGCGGCCGGCCGCGTCGCGGATCACGAGCCGCACGGCCGTCGCGCCGGGAAGCGCCCAGCGGAACGTCGTCGCGCGGCGCGTGGGGTTGGGCGAAGGCGCTGCGAACACGAGCGGATTGCCGTCGGCGCCGGGCGACACGCCCGCCGTGGGCGCGCCGAGCGCTCCCGTGCCGCTCACGCGCTGCGCGTAGATGTCGTCGTCGCCGCCGCGCCGGTCCTGCCAGCCGATCACCGCGCCGCCCGCGCCGTCGGAGACGAGCGTGACCAGGTACTGGTCGGCCGCATCCGTGCAGATCGCCGCGCCGCCCGCGGGCCACGCGGGATCGACGAGTCCACTCGCGCGCACGCGCGAGGCGTAGATGTCGGCCTTCACGATGCTGCGATAGTCGATCCACGCGATCACCGCGCCACCGGCGCCGTCGGTCGTGAGGCTCGGCGTGTACTGGTCGCCCGCCGCGGCGCACGCGGCCGCGCCGTTCGCCGGCCACGCGCCGTCGACCGTGCCCGCGAGCAGCACGTGCTGCGCGTAGATGTCGAGCGCCACGCCCGCGCGCTGGTCCTGCCACGTGACGATCGCGCCGTTGGCGGCGTCGCGCACGATCGCCGGAAAGCGCTGGTCGCCCGCGGCCGTGCACAGCGCGAGACCGTTCACGGGCCACGACGGGTCCGCCGCTCCACCGGCGCTCACGTGCGCGGCGTAGATGTCCGCCACGAAGCCCGCGCGGGCGTCCTCCCACGCGACGATCGCGCCGCCCGCGCCGTCGGAGACGAGCACGGGAGTCTGCTGCGAGTTGACCGCGCCGCACAGCAGCCGGCCGTTGCCGGGCCACGAGGGATCCACGATGCCGGACAGCAGCACGCGCTGCGCGTACACGTCGTACGACGATCCCACGCGCATGTCCTGCCACGTGATGACCGCGTTGCTCGCGCCGGTCATCGCGATCATCGGGTGCTCCTGCGCGCCCGCCGCGATGCAGACGCCGCGGCCGTTCACCGGCCACGCGGGATCCACGACGCCGGTGGCGAGCACGTGATGCGCATAGATGTCCGAGTTGCCACCGCGCGAGTCGAGCCACGTGACGACCGCGCCGCCCGCGCCGTCGGCGGCGATCTGCGCCTGCGACTGGTCGAGCAGGTCGGTCGTGAGCGCGACGCCGTCCACGGTCCACGCGGGGTCGATCGCACCGGAGGCGAGCACGCGCTGCGCGTAGATGTCGCTCGTCGTGCCGCGGTGATCCACCCACGCGACGATCGCTCCACCGGCGCCGTCGGTGGTGATGACGGGGTCCTGCCGCAGGCCGATGTCGGTGCAGATCGCGCGGCCGTCACCGGGCCACGCGGGATCCACGCCGCCGCCGGCGAGCACGTGTTGCGCGTAGATCGCGGCGCTGGAGCCGAGCCGGTAGTCGTACCAGGCGAAGATCGCGCCGCCGGCGCCGTCGCTCACCGAGACCGGCGCGTACTGGTGCTGCGTCGCGGTGCACACGGGAAGGTTGACCGTGGGATCGGTCGGCCACGCGGCGAATGCGGCCGTGGGCGCGAGCAACAGGAGAAGACAGGGCACGGTGAATCGGCGGGATGCGATGGCGCGCACGAAGGGCTCCGGCGATACGAGTGGGCCCGGAAGACCGAGTGGGGCGCGGCCGGTGGACACGGGCGAGTGAGTGTCCGAAACATGAGCATGCGGGCCGCGACGAATGCGCCACAAGCACCAAAGCGAGATGAGAGCGGCCGCGCAGGGCGGCCGCCCTCATCCGGGCGAAACGCGCGTATGAGGGCGGCGCCCCGCTACGACACCGCGACGCCGGGCGTCAGGTCGAGCACCTGCGCGTCGCAGCCGCGCTTCGCGAGCGCGTCTCGCAGGGCGGCCGGAGTGCCCGTGAGCAATCCGAACGTGCCCCAGTGCATCGGCAGCACCCACTTCACGCCGAGCGTCTGCGTGGCCCACGCGGCTTCGCGCGGTCCCATCGTGTAGTGATCGCCGATCGGCAGGAACGCGATCTCGGGCGCGTACAGCTCGCGCGTGATGTGCATGTCCATCGTCGGACCGGTGTCGCCCGCGAAGTACAGCACCGTGCCGTCCTCGAGCGTGATCACGAAGCCGCCCTCGCTTCCGCCGTTCGGACGGCCGGGCTCGTCGAAGCTCGACGAGTGCACCGCGTTCACCATCGTGAACGCGAGGCCGTCGATGCGCTGCGTGCCGCCCATGCCCATCCCGCAGCACGTCGTGACGCCCTTCGCCTCGAGATGCTCGCCGACCTCGAACCCGCACACGACCTTCGCGCCCGTGCGCGTCGCGATGTCCGGCACGTCGCCCACGTGATCGCCGTGCGCGTGCGAGACGCAGATGACGTCGGCCTTCGCGATCACGCGCCGGTCCTCGGGCGTCTTCGGATTGCCGGTCACCCACGGATCGAGCAGCAGCGTCTTGCCGCCGGGCGTGATCACTTCGAACGCACTGTGGCCGAGCCACGTGATCGAGAAGCCGCGATTCCAGATCTTGCTCATGAGCACGGCTCCTTTCAGCGCGCGGCCGGTTCGGGCGCGAGTTCCTCGAGGCGCGCCGTGAAGTGACGCAGCACGGGCGCTTCGTACGTGACGCGCAGGCCGCGCAGCTTGTCGCGATCGCGGAACAGTTCGATCACGGACTCCGCCACGTAGCGCATGTGTTCGGTCGTGTACACGCGGCGCGGCACGGCGAGACGCACGAGCTCGAGCTTCGGGTACACCATCTCGCCGGTCTTCTCGTCGGGCTGCGCGAACATGAGGCTGCCGACTTCCACCGCGCGGATGCCGTATTCGCGGTAGAGCGCCACCACCAGCGCCTGCCCGGGGAACTGCGACTGCGGCATGTTCGGCAGGAAGCGCTTCGCGTCGATGTACACCGCGTGACCGCCCACGGGCTTCACGATCGGCACGCCGGCATGCTCGAGCAGCTCGCCCAGGTGCGCCACCTGACCGGTGCGGAACGCGAGGTAGTCCTCGGACAGCACTTCGCGCAGGCCGCGCGCGATCGCCTCGAGGTCGCGGCCGGCGAGACCGCCGTAGGTCGGGAAGCCCTCGATGAGGATGAGCAGGTTCGTGATCTGCTTCGACCACTCCTCGTTCTTCATGGCGAGGAAGCCGCCGATGTTCACGAGGCCGTCCTTCTTCGCGCTCATCGTGCAGCCGTCGCCGTACGAGAACAGCTCCTTCGCGATCTCCTCGACGCTGCGGTTCGACTGGCCCGGCTCGCGCTGCTGGATGAAGTAGCAGTTCTCGGCGAAGCGGCACGCGTCGAAGAACAGCGGCACGCCGTGCTTCGTGCACACCTCGCGCACCTGCTTCACGTTCGCGAGCGACACCGGCTGGCCGCCGCCGGAGTTGTTCGTCACGGTCAGCATGACGAGCGGCACGCGGCCCTTCTTCTCGGTGAGCAGCCGGTCGAGCTTCGCGGGATCGAGGTTGCCCTTGAACGGGTGCAGGCTCGTCGGGTCGAGGCCTTCGTCGATCACGAGGTCGGCCGCTTCGGCGCCCTGGTGCTGCACGTTCGCGCGCGTGGTGTCGAAGTGGATGTTGTTCGGGACGATGTCGCCCTTCTTGAGCACCGTGCTGAAGAGCAGGTTCTCGGCGACGCGGCCCTGGTGCGTCGGGATCACGAACGGATAGCCGAAGATGTCGCGCACGGCCTTCTGGAAGTTGTAGAAGTTGCGCGAGCCCGCGTACGACTCGTCGCCCATCATGATCCCGGCCCACTGGTTGTCGCTCATGGCCGACGTGCCGCTGTCGGTGAGCAGGTCCACGTAGATCGTGTCCGCGGGCACGGCGAAGATGTTGAGGCCGGCTTCGTTGATGTGATGCACGCGCTCCTCGCGGCTCACGCGGCGCAGCGGCTCGACGACCTTGATCCGGAAGGGTTCGGCGGGAAAGCGCATGGTCTCGTTCCTCGATATGCGCGCCCGATGCGGTGGCGCGTTCAGTTCTGGCCGAGCGCCGGGCCCGAAGGAGGCGGCGGCGTGGCCGTGATGGTCTTGAGCAGTTCGTGCAGCCTTCGCGCGCGATCGAACACGCTGTCGATCGACAGCAGCTCGAGGCGCGCCTCGGTGGACAACCGTGACGATTGCGCGATGTTGTTCACCACGGTCTCGAAGCTCGCGTCCGTGGTCGTGAGCGGCGGCTGGGTCCACGCTTCGGCGCCGAGCGGCAGCAGCCGGCGCGTGGTCTCGAGCAGCGCCGCGCGCTCCATGCCCGCGAGCGGATCGTCCTCGTCGTACGGAGACGAGGGAAGCACTTCCACGTCGCAGGCGCGATAGGGAAACTCGCGCGCGACGCGCAGGAACCGGGCGCGCCACATGCCGCGCAGGCGCAGGTCGTAGCAGTCGTTCGGCAGCCACTCGACGGACTCGAACGTGGCGACGCAGCCGATCTCGTGGAACGCCGGGCTGCCCTGGTAGTCGTCCTGCCACCCCGGCTTCAGCGTGGCGAGCGCGATCAACCGTTCCCCGGAGAGCGCGTCGCGCACCATCGTGCGGTAGCGCAGCTCGAAGATGTGCAGCGGCATCGCGGCGTGGGGGAACATCACCACGCCGGGCAGCGGGAACACGGGAACGGGACGCTTCGGGAGGTTCGCCATGCGGCTCCCCCGTCCGGCGCGGACCGCCGGCGGGTGCGGGCTCGCGCGAAGAACGGCGCCGCGGCGGAGGGCCGCGGCGCCGTTCGGGCGCGTCAGTCTTCGCGGAGGAAGTCGAGCACTTCCTGCACGTGTCCTTCGACCTTCACCTTCGGGTAGATCTGCGCGATGCGCCCCGTGCGGTCGATGATGAACGTCGTGCGTTCGATGCCGAGGTACTTCTTGCCGTACAGGTTCTTCTGCTTGTACACGCCGAACGCCTTGGACACCGTGGCGTCTTCGTCGGCGAGCAGGTCGAACGGAAGCTTGTGCTTCTCGCGGAACTTGGCGTGCGAGTCGATCGGATCGTTCGAGACGCCGAGGATGATCGTGTTGACCTTGTCGAAGTCCGCGGTCAGGTCACGGAAGC
Source organism: Candidatus Eiseniibacteriota bacterium (assembly GCA_016710095.1). Taxonomy (GTDB): domain Bacteria; phylum Eisenbacteria; class RBG-16-71-46; order RBG-16-71-46; family RBG-16-71-46; genus CAIXRL01. The sequence continues at coordinate 193,807 of JADJLL010000003.1, forward strand.
CGCAGGCCTCCTTGGTGCATCCCGGCGTCTCGTCCTTCGGATAGAAGTACAGGACGACCGTCTTCTTGCCCTTGAACTGCTTGAGCGAGACGGCTTCGCCGGACGTGGACGGCAGCGTGAAGTCGGGCGCGGGCTTTCCGATCACCGGCAGCAGGCTGACAGCGGCCATGGGGGGATTCCTCCGAAAATCGCCCGGGCCCCCCAACGGGAGCCCGGGACGGGAACGGCGTGTGGCCGCTCCGTGAGTGACGAACTACTTGGCGGCCGCCTGCATGGCGAGCGCGCGCACGAGGTTCTGCTCGACGACGGACCAGTCGAGATTGGCGAAGAAGGCTTCGATGTACTTGGCGCGGAGCCGGCCGTAGTCGAACCAGTACGCGTGCTCGTACACGTCGAGCGCGAGGATCGGCGTGGCGTTCCACATCGGGAACGTGTTCTGCGCGTCGCCGACGACCGTGGTGAGCGTGGCCGTGTCGTGATCGAACGCGAGCCACACCCAGCCGCGGGCCGCGAGGCCGGAGGCCTTGAAGTCGGCGAGCCACGCGTCGTACGAGGGGAAGTCGCGGTTGATCAGCTCGAGCGTCTTGCCCGCCGGGGCGCCACCGTTGCCGCCGAGGTGCGAGAAGTACAGCTCGTGGTTCTTCACGCCGCCGTAGGCGAACGAAAGGTCGACGCGCAGCGAGCGCAGGTCGCTGAAGATCTGGTTCGCCGTGGTGCGATCCACCGAGTCGAGCTTCTTCTGGATCTCGTTGGTCTTGGCGACGTACGCCTTGTACAGCTCGTAGTGCTCTTCCTGCGTGCGCTGGGAAATACCGTTGAGCTCGCGAATCGACGCGAACGTCTTCGGCGTCAGGTCCTTCCAGGCCATGCGAAACCTCCTGCTTCGGTGAGAACGGGACGGATGGATGCCCCGGAAATCTCGGTGGGAACGGCGGCGAGACTAGGGGCGCGGCTGGCTTCGGTCAACGCTCGGCGGCCGGGCGTTCCCGCAGGCCTTTTCGCAGCTTCACGAGGCCCTTCGCGACGGAATCCCGCAGTGCTTCGACGCGCGGCCCGCTGGCGTCACACGTCGCGTCGTACGCACGGCACGCGGCGAGCGTGAAACCACAGCCGCACGTGCACTGCTCGGCGTTTGCGTACCGCACGAACGTCTCCAGCTGCGTTGGATCGAGCATGCTCACATCGAGGTTCGGGATTTCCTCGACCCAGCGCTGCTTGATCGCCGTGCTGTCGGGCTCGGCCATGCGCAGCGAGCGCGTGATGGGATCGTCGACGCCCGCGAGCGGGTCTTCGGGCGGCGCCGGCGGCGCCGGCGTGAAGCGCTCGCGCGTCACGACCGCCGCGACCAGCAGCAGCACGCACGCCGCGAGCAGCACGAACAGCCGGCGGAAACCGGTGGACTGCGCCGTGCGGGGCGGCTGCGGCATCAGCGGGTCGGGCGAGGACATGGCCGCACGATAACCGCGATGGCCGTGGCGCGGTGTTCGGGAGTCGTCAGCGGACGAACTTTCTTCGTAACGCTTCCCGCCTTCCCGGATACCTGACTTCGAAGCCACCGCGTTCCGTCATCCGGAACGACTCGCTCCGACCTCGGGAGGTGTGCGTGCCGGAACCCATCGTCCAGCTGCGGCAGGTCCGCAAGACCTACCGGCAGTTCTCGCTCGACTCGCTCGACTTCGAAATGGCGCCGGGCCGCGTCTGCGGCCTCGTCGGGCCGAATGGCGCGGGCAAGTCCACGCTGCTCCGCATCCTCATGGGGCTCGTGGTCCACGACTCCGGCCTCGTGCGCGTGATGGGCCGCGAAATGCCGCGCGAGCAGGCCGCGATCAAGCAGGCGATCGGCTTCGTGTCGGAGGACATGCGGCTGCACCCGTCTCGCGACCTGCGCTGGCATGCCGACCTCGTGCGCTCGTTTCATCCCGGCTGGGACGAGGCGCGCGCGCGGACGCTCGCGGAGCGCTTCGAGCTGTCGTTCGGCCAGCGAGGGGCGGAGTTGTCGCGGGGCCAGGCCGTGAAGGCGGCGCTGCTGCTCGCGCTCGCGCACCGCCCGCGCCTGCTGTTGCTCGACGAGCCGACCGCCGGACTCGATCCGCTCATGCGCGCCGAACTGCTCGACGAGCTCGCGCGTGTCGTGCGCGAAGAGGGCTTGAGCGTGCTGTTCTCGTCGCACGTGACCGGCGACGTCGAGACGATCGCCGACGACGTGGCGTTCCTGCTGCGCGGACGCCTGGTGGAGTCGGGCCCGCGCGAATGCGTGCTCGCCGGCGGTGAATCGCTCGACGCCGCGTTCCTCCGCCGCGCCGGGCGGGAGGCCGCTCGCGCGCTGAATCGGTGTCCCCTCGCCCGGGCTTCTGGCTGGGCGATCGTCTACGCGCTGGCGGCGCTCGTGGGCGCGGCGCTCGTCGCCACGCGCGACGAGGACGTCCGCAGCCTCGGGGTGTCGCTGATCATGGGCACGCTCATCGGGCAGTGCTTCCATCTCCCGATCGTCGGCGTGTTCCACGACATCACCCGCGGCACGCGCGCGTTCACGCTCTCGCTGCCGGTGACGCCCGCCGAGTACGCGGCGGGCAAGCTGCTCGCGAACGGGCTGCTGTTCCTGATTCCCGCGGGCGCGGCCACGCTGGCGGTGCTCGCGACGCCCGCGGACCAGCGGCTCTTCGCGACACCACTCGTGTTGCTGATGCTGCTGGGCTGGCTCATCTTCTTCTTCCAGAATCTCGGGATCGCGCTCGTCACGGAATCGATGGGGATCACGATCGTGGCACTGCTCGGAGAACTGTTCGTGGTGGGCAACGGCTCGATGGTGCTCGCGCCGCGCATCCCCGGCATGCTGCGCGTGTGGGGACAGCTGGAAGGCGGCGGTCCGATCCGCGATTTCGCGTTCGTCCTGATGGCGTTCGAACTCGCCGGCGTGATCGCGCTCATCCTGTTCCTCATGAACCGCAAGCGCCGGTTCGTCTGATTCCGTGACCTTCGACGACACATTCGACTTCGCGGGCCTCTACCGCCGATACGCGCCGGGCGTGTTCCGGTACGCGCTGTTCCTCTCCGGCGACCGCACGGTCGCCGAGGACGTCGTGTCCGAGACGTTCGTGCGCGTGTGGGGCGCTCGTGAGCGCGTCGAACTGTCCACGGTGCGCGCGTACCTGTTCGCGATCGCGCGCAACGTGTTCCTGCAGGGCCTGCGCCGCCGCCGCCGCGAGGCGCCGCTCGAGGACGCGCACACCGACCCCGCGCCGCCGCCGGACGCGACGCATGAGGTGACCGACGAACTTTCGCGCGCGCTCGCCGCGCTCGCCGAACTCCCGGAGACCGACCGCACCGCGCTCCTGCTGCGTGCGGACGAAGCGCTGAGCTACGAGGACATCGCCTCCATCCTGGGCATCACGACCGTGGCCGCGCGCGTGAAAGTGCACCGCGCCCGCGCCCGGCTCGCCCACGTTCGAAAGGAGAACGCGTCATGAAGATCACCGAAGCCGTCGTCCGCGACCTGCACGTGCTCGTCGAGGCCGGTGAAGCCAGCGACGACACGCGCGCGCTGGTCGAAGCGTGGCTCGCCGAGCATCCGGCGCTCGCCAGGCGCGGAAGGACGGCTTCCGTCGCCCGACGTCCCTCGCCGCTTCCGCCCACCGACTGCGTGCGCGGGCCGCGCGAAGGGCTGTCACGCAGGACGCTGGGTCTCTTAGGGCTGGTTCGTTGTGACGTGACGGGTTCCGGCTCTTGTTCGTACCGTCGCACACCGGACTGGCGATGCTCAGCCTCGCCGTGGGACTCGTTTCGTGGGGCGTCTTCGTGCGCGTCTCCCGCGCACTGAAGCCCGTGGGATTCTGAAGCGCCCGGCGCGCGGTCTTGCCGTCCGGGCGCGACGTGCCTAGCATCACCGCCCCACGCCAACCGGAGGCACGCATGAGCTGGACCCCGAGCATCGCGCCCGAAGACGCCACGCCCGCCCTGAAGCACGTGTACGACCGCATCCGCGCGCGCGTCGTCGCAGACCGTGTCGAACATCTGGCGCGCGTGGGGCGCGCATCCGGCCGGACTCGAGGCGTCCTTCAACACGTACCGCGTGCTCATGGACGATCCGGCGCCGCTCACGCCCGCGCAGGCCGAGATGATCTCGCTCGTCGTGTCCGCCACCAACGGCTGCGGCTACTGCGTCGCGCACCACGGCCCGCGCCTCGCGCGCCACGTGGGCGACGACCTCGCGCACGCCGTCGCGCTCGACTACCGCACCGCCAACCTGCCGGCGCGCGACCGCGTGCTGCTCGACCTCGCCGTCGCGGTCACCTGCGAGCCGGCCGAACGCACGGCGGAAGACATCGAGCGCCTGCGCGAGTACGGCTTCGACGACGTGGCGATCGTGCGCGCGGTCGAGATCGCGGCGTACTACAACTCGGTCAACCGCGTCGTGCTCGCGCTCGGCGTGCCGATCGAGCGCGGCCGCGAACCGTGGGAGTTCGGCTCGCAGAAGTAACCGCGGCCGCTACTCCCAGCCCGACTCGAGCAGCGCCCGCGTTTCGTCCACGGCGACACGCCAGATGGCGAACATCTCGTCGTCGTCGCGCACGTAGCGCCCGGCGAAGTTTCCGTCGCCGAGTCTTTCGCGGATGCCCGCCGGACCGAAGTGCTTCCACTCGGGGTACGGCTGCGCGGGCTTCTGCACGGCGGGCGGCGTCACGCCCGCGATGCGCGTCCACGGGAAGTTCTCCATCCACGACGCGTGCGAGGCGAGCGGATCGATCGCCGCGACCTGCTTCGAGACGAGCGGCGCGTTCCACCAGTCGTGCCACTTCACCTGCACCCGAGGCGCGCCCACGTGGTGGCGCGCGGCGAGCCACTCGCCCACGTACGCCGCCGCCGGCGCGTTGCCGCCGTGACCGTTCACGACCAGCACGCGGCGGAAGCCCTGCTGCGCGAGCGCGTCGAGCACGTCGCGCACGACCGCGCACAGCGTCTCGATGCGCAGGCTCACGGTGCCGGGATACGCCGAGAAGCCGGGCGTGATGCCGTACGGCATCACGGGGAAGACGGGCAGTCCGAGCGGCTCGGCCGCGTCGTGCGCGAGCTTCTCCGCGAGGATCGTGTCCGTCGCGAGGCTCAGGTACGCGTGCTGCTCCGTGCAGCCGATCGGCAGCACCGCAGCGGTCGTCGCGCTTCAACTGCTCCTCGACCTGCATCCAGTTCATCCCGGAAACGTTCATGCGCGTCGCGCCTCCTCGTAGATCGCTTCGAGCGCGCGCACGTGGCTCTCGGGCGCGCTCATGCGCCGCACGCGTTCGCGGCCCGCTTCGCCCCACGCGGCCGCGGCCGCGGGATTCTCGAGCGCGCGCTTCACGTGCGCGCCCAGCGTGGCGCCGTCGCCCGGTTCGGCGAGCAGCCCCGTGACCTCGTGCTCGATCAGCTCCGGCAGCGCGCCGATGCGCGCGGCCACCACGGGCCGCGCGTCGAGCAGCGCCTCGGCCACGCTGTAGCCGAAGTGCTCCACGAACAGGCTCGGCGCCACCATCACCGCCGCGCGCGCGCAGCGCCGCGAGCGTCGCGTCGTCCACGTGGCCCATGCGGATCACGTTCGGCAGCGCCTGCGCGTCGAGCCACGCGCCGAGCGGACCGTCGCCGCACACGACCAGCGCCTCGGGCGCGATCGCGCGCGCGATGTCCGGCAGCAGCCGCACGCCCTTCTCGACCGACAGCCGTCCCGCGAACAACGCGTAGCGGGCAGGTGCGCGGGCAGCGCGACGGCGGCGGCGGATGGCGGCGCGGCCTCGACGCCGTGCGACAGCACGCGCAGCCGCGCGCGCTCGACGCCGAACGTGAGCGCCTTGTCGTACACGAACTGCGACGGCGCGATCCACGTGCGCACGGACGCGTAGGCGCGCCATGCGTCGTGCAGGTATGCCTCGGCCGCGGCGACCGCGCTCTTCACGCGCGAACCCTGCACGCAGCCGACCGCGACGGCGTTCCAGTGCTTGCCTCCGCGGCAGCGCTCGCAGATCTCACCGTGCGCGTAGAGCAGGCGGTTCGTGCACCAGGGCTTGAAGTCGTGCAGCGTCATCACGACCGGCACACCGGCTCGCGCCAGCGGCGCGAACACCGAGGGCGTCAGGTGACGCGAGGGCGCGTGAGGTGCGCCACGTCCGGCGCCACGCGCGCGAGCAGGCTCGCCATGCCGTCCGAGGCGCGCGCCGACCACATCGCGTGCGGCAGCGCCGCGAGCTGCGCGAGCGGCGCCCGCCCTCGCCGAAATCGGCGCCCGGCGCGAAGTACGCCGCTCGTCGGGCTCGGCGCGTTGCGCGCGTCCTGCGTGGCGAAGTGCGCGACTTCGTGACCGGCGGCCGACAGCCAGCGCGACTCGTCGAAGTAGGTGCGCTCGACGCCACCCTTGAGCCAGTGGAAGGCGTTGACGAGCAGGACGCGCACGGAGCGGTCGCGCCGGCTCAGTCGCCGGCGCTCTCCGGAGTCACGAGTTCGAACTCGGCGAGCACCGTGCCGATGCCGGGCGAGGTCTCGTACTCGAGCACGTCGCCGGGCGTGCCTTCGATCAGCACGAAGCCGCGCAGCACCTCGAGGTGCAGCAGCGAAGCCTCGGGCGTCGCACGCTTGCCGGCGTCCTCGATCGCGCGCTCGAGCTCACCCCACGCGCCGCGCCGCAGCACGGACAGCACGCGCGCGGTCCAGCTCGTAGCAGTCCGGCACCTCGCGGCGCAGGTTGAACGCGTGCAGGTGCCACGACCGCGCCGCCGACGACGAACGCCGACTTGCCTTGCCACGCCTGGAGCGCGTAGCGGATCGCCGTGCCCCACGCGCGGTGTTCCTCGCGCGAGCCCTCGCCGATCGAGACCGGCACGACGGGCATGCGGCGGCCGCGCGCGAAGAAGTGCAGCGGAATGGACACCGCGCTGTCGGCGCCGTGGCGCGCGATGGCCGAACGCACGCCGGCCTTGTTCGCGAACTCGACGATCGCGCGGGCGAGCAACTGGTGGCCCGGGCAGTCGTAGCGCGGCTCGACGCCGAACGTGGGCAGGTCGACCATCGAGCGATGTTCGCGCGCGTCGTCCACGCCGAACGGGCCGGGGCTCACCCAGCGGGGCGAGAGCGCGACGATGACGTCCGGGTCCTCGGCCGCGAGCCGTTCTCCGCTCGCGACAAGGGCTTCGATCATTTCGGTCACGTCCCCACGCTGCTCGTCGATGAGCATGGTCGGAACGGCGGGCAGGAAATAGGCGCGGGTTGTCAGCATGGCCGACGCACCTTAGAGGACGCGGGCGCACTCGCCAAACGATGCGCCGCAGGTGTCAGGCCCGGGCAACGCGAAGGCCCCGCCGCGTGGGGCGGCGGGGCCTGATGGCCTGAGCCTTCGCGTCAGGCGGCCTTGGACCAGTTCATCAGTTCGGTCGTGAGCTCGCCCGTGAGCTTGTCGAACGGCGAGCCCGGCGCGATCGCCTGCGACGCGGCCGCCTTCTGGCCAGCCTGCGCCAGCTTGAGCACGCGCGAGGCCTCGACGTGGAACTTCGCGTGCAGGTCCTTCACCTTCGCGGCGCGCGGCGCCTCGGCCGGCGTCGCCTTGAGCGAGTAGATCCACTTGCCGAAGTCGCAGAGGTTGTCCTTCGCGACGCTGTCGGGCTGCCACTCGCTCTTGCCGGTGTCGATCGCCGAACGCAGGCGCGACTTCCACATCCCGTGAGCACCGATCGCCTTGGTGATCTCTTCCTTCGTGGACACGACGTCTTCCTCCTGCCGAGAGCGGGGCCGGACTTGCGGGGGAACGTCGGGCCGCCGCGCTCGGATCGCGGAGGCCGGCCACTGTTCGTACTGCGACGTGCGCGGTTGCTCAGGCCGCGCGTGACCACAACATGAGTTCGCGTGTCAGTTCGCTCGTGAGCCGGTCGAAGGGCGAGCCGGCCGCCATGGCCATGTTCGCCACGCTGCGCTGTCCGCCGTGCGCCAGCTGCAGCACCTGGGCGGCCTCGCGATGGAACTTCCGGTGCAGCGTGCGAATCCGCTCGATGCGCTCGGCCTCGTCCGCCGCGGGCTCGACGGCTTGCAGCCAGCGGCCGAGATCGCAGTCACCGTCGGCGGCGATTTCTTCGACGCTCCACTGGCTTCGCCCGGTATCGATCGCCTGGCGGAGCCGCGACTTCCACAGGCCATGGGCGGCGATGGCCTTCTTGATTTCGTCGGCATGCGTCATGAGTCACTCGAGCAGGGCCTGCACGCACGGAGTGTCCAAGCACTGTTCTCGGCCGCCGAGGGCGCGGGTTGAGCATGCGCGTGCCCACACATGGGACTTTTCCGGCGACGCGCTCGGCCCTATGTTGCGGACATGCCCGAACCCACCGCCCCCAAGCCTCCCGACTGGGACGAACGCTACGCCGTGGATGGCTGGGCGTTCGGCTCCGAGCCCAACGACTTCCTGCGCGAGAACGCGCACTTCCTGCCACCTGCGGGGCGCGTGCTGTGCCTGGCGGAGGGCGAAGGGCGCAACGCCGTGCATCTCGCCCGCCTCGGCCACGAGGTGACGGGCGTGGACCTGTCGAGCGTCGGGCTCGCCAAGGCCCAGCGGCTCGCGACGCAGTTCGGCATGCGGCTCCACACCGAGGTCGGCGATCTCGCCACCTGGCCGATCGTGCCCGGCGCGTGGGACGGCATCGTCTCGATCTTCGCGCACGTGCCGCTCGACGTGCGGCTCGCGCTGCACCCGCGCGTGGTCGCGGGGCTCAAGCCCGGCGGCGTGCTGCTGCTCGAGGCCTACCGCCCCGAACAACTCGGCCGCGAGGGCGGCGGGCCGAAGGACGACAGCAAGCTCATGACGCTCGCGCAGCTGCGCGAGGAGCTCGCGGGCCTCGAGTTCACGATCGCGCGCGAGATCGAGCGCGAAGTGGTCGAGGGCCGCTACCACTCCGGCATGGCCGCCGTCGTGCAGATCGTCGCGTGCAAACCGCTCAGGTGAACGTGCGGGTGCTCCGGGTGTAACGTGCGGCCGTTGGGGCACGCGCGGAATGCCGCGCGCGCTCGAGTTCAATCCGGCATCGCCGGACGCCGCGCGGCCACACTCCTCCACGGCGCGCGCCGGAGTTTCGCCATGCACGCCCTCGTGTCCGCCCTTCGCGCCCGCACGCTCTTCGCGGCCGCGGTCTACTCGCTCGCATCGTTCGCGCTGCTCGCACCCGCTCCCGCGCTGGCCGGCTGGCCGCTGCACCCGGACGACGGCGGGCTGCCGCTGTGCACCGCCGCCGACTACCAGTGGTACGCGCAGGCGATCGAGGACGGCTCGGGCGGGCTGTTCGTGACCTGGCGTGACGATCGCGGCCGCACGGTGTCGCTGCCGAACAACTACGACGTGTACGCGCAGCACGTGAGCGCCGCGGGCGTGCCGCTCTGGGGCGCGAACGGCGTGGCCGTGTGCACCGACCTCGGCACGCAGGACCGCCCCGCGCTGTGCAGCGACGGCGCGGGCGGCGTGTACGTCGCGTGGAGCGACGGACGCACGGGCAACAACGACGTCTGGGCGCAGCACCTGAACGCCGCGGGCGCGCCGCAGTGGCTGGCGAACGGCTTGCGCGCCGCGCGCCTCGACGCGGCGAACGACTACGCGCCCGCGCTCGTGAGCGACGGTGCGGGCGGCTTCCTCACCGTCTGGTATTCGTACGACGCCGCGACGGGCACGCGCCTGCGCGCGCAGCGCATGAACGCGGCGGGCTTCCAGCTGTGGGGCACGACAGGCGTCGCGATCGGCGGACCCGCGGGCAACCAGACCGACCCCCGCGTGCTCGAGGACGGCACGGGCGGCATGGTGCTGTCGTGGGTGCAGGGCTCGACGCCGCGCAGCGTCCGCGCGCAGCGCGTGAGCGGCGCGGGCACGACGCAGTGGGGCGCGACGGGCGTCGCGGTGACCGACACCACGCGCGCGGCCTCGCGCACGCACTACCTCGTGCCGAACCTCGCGGGCGGCGCGCGCTTCCTCGTGCACGACACGGCCATCGTGCCGACGCCCTGGTACCGCGACCTCGACGGCACGGGCGCGAGCGTGCGCTGGGCCCAGGTGCTGCCCGCGACCGCGTGGAGCGAAATCATGACGGGCGCGTGCGCGGGCGACAGCGGCGCGACGCTCGTGAGCACGACCAACGGCGGGTTCGAGTCCGTGCAGCGCATCGCCGACGACGGCACCCTCGACTGGGGTCCGCACGGGCAGCCCGTCTCGCCCGACACGCTCGGACGCACGATGTACCTGACGCTCGCGCGCGACGGCGCGGGCGGCGCTTACCTCGTGGGCACGGCCGTGGACACGACGACGCACTTCTACGAAGTACGCGCGCAGCACGTGCGCTGGGACCGTTCGCTCGCGTGGGACGTCGAAGGCCGCACGTTCGCGAGCGCCGTGACGGGAGACCAGCAGGCGCCGCAGGCGTTCGCGACCGATCGCGGCGTGATCGCGCTGTGGCAGGACTACCGCACGGTCGCGACCACCGGGCTCGACCTTTACGCGCAGCGCATGGATTCGACGGGCACGCCGGGCGTTCCGGTGCTCGACGCGCCTCCGTCCGAACACGCGGACGTGTTCGCGCTCGGTGCACCGTGGCCGAACCCGGCTCGCTCGGGCGCGGCCGTGACGCTGCGCTTCGCGCTGCCCGCCGCTTCGCACGTCTCGCTGGCGCTGCACGACGTGGCCGGACGGCGCGTGCGCGTGCTCGCCGACGGCGCATTCGCGGCCGGCGAGCATCGCGTGCGGATCGAGGACGGCGGGAACGCTCTCGCCCGGACTCTATTTCGCGCGGCTCACCACGGCCGCAGGCGTGCGCTCACGCGGAGAATCGCGATCGTGCGCTGACGCTCCGGCACCCCGGCGTCGGCACCCCGGCGCCGGCACCCGGGCACCCCGGGCTGAGGCGTCTAGTTGGCGCTGCCTCTCGAAGTGCGCGCACGCTCCGCGGCCATCGCGTTGCCGCCGGTGAGCGTGACGCCCTTGTCCTGCGCGGCCACGAGCAGCTCGCCCGGCAGCGGGAACACGACGCGCTCCTCGACCAGCTGGAACTGCTCGACCTTGTAGTCGCCGAGCGCGCAGATGCGGCTCACGCACGCCTGCACGATGTCCTCGGGCGTCGAAGCGCCGGCGGTCAGGCCGACGTCGCCGGTCAGCCACTCGGGCCGGATGTCCTCGGCCGACTCGATCAGGTGCGAGTCCGCGCCGAGCGCCTTGCCGACTTCGACCAGGCGGTTGGCGTTGCTGCTCGCGGGCGCACCCACGACGAGCACGGTCGCGACCTTCGGCGCCATCACCTTCACCGCGTTCTGGCGGTTCTGCGTCGCGTAGCAGATGTCGTCCTTCGCCGGCTCCTTCACCTTCGGGTAGCGCGCGCGCAGCGCGTTCACCATGGCGTTGCAGTCGTCGAGCGACAGCGTGGTCTGCGTGATGTACGCGACCTTGTCCGGGTTCGGCAGCTGCAGCGCCTCGACCTCGGCGACGGTCTCGCACACGACGATCGCCTCCGGCGCCTCGCCCAGCGTCCCGATCACCTCGACGTGGTTGCGATGGCCGATCATGACGATCGAGTAGCCGTCCTTCGCGTAGCGCAGCGCCTCGAGATGCACCTTGGTCACGAGCGGGCACGTCGCGTCGAGCGCGCGAAGCTTGCGCGCCTTCGCCTCGGCGCGGACCGCGGGCGACACGCCGTGCGCCGAGAAGATCACGACCGCGCCCTCGGGCACGTCGGAGAGGTCGTCGGTGAAGATCGCGCCCTTGCGCTTGAGGTCGTCCACCACGTGACGGTTGTGCACGATCTCGTGGCGCACCCAGATCGGGGCGCCGTACACGTCGATGGCCATGTCCACGATGTCGATGGCGCGGTCGACTCCGGCGCAGAATCCGCGCGGAGCGGCCAGGTAGAGCGTGCGGGGCGTGCTGGACATGCGGTGCGGGCGTCCTTCGGGCGGAAGAAGGTGGTCGGCGCGCGGATGGAATGCGCGGCCGCGGGCAATGTAGCCGAGCGCCCGCGCGGCGGCCACCGCCGGCCGGGAGGTCGCCCGCGGCCCGGGCCGGCGGCGGACGCGGACGGCGAATCGCGGCGCGCGAGCGGCCCGGTCGCGGAAATCGGGCGGTTTCGCCCACGTTCCGGCTGCCGGAACGACTGAAACGCGAGATAGAACTGGTACCGCGGCCACGCGCTCCGGTAGCCTTTTACGGCCTCGTGACCTCTGCGAGGCGTGCGGCCGAACGACGGCGCACGCAGCCCCGGACCCCGAGCTCACCTCCCAGATCGACAGCATGCGCCTGCTCGCCGTTCTCGCCGCCTTCGCCATCGCCGTTGCCGCCACTCCGGCCCATGCGGGCTGGGGGCGCACGCCGGTCGGCACGCCCGCCGTCACCGCCTTCGGTGACCAGCACCGCCCGCTCGCCATCTCCGACGGCGACGGCGGCGCGTTCCTCGTCTTCGCCGATCTTCGCTCCGGCGGGTACGACGTCTACGCCCAGCGCATCAACCGCGCGGGCAACCGCGCGTGGGGCGCCAACGGTGTCCCCGTGTGCGCGGCCACCGGACTGCAGGACATGCCGAAGCTCGTCTCCGACGGAGCGGGTGGCATCGTCGTCACGTGGGAAGACCACCGCGGCTCGTCGTACGACGTGTACGCGCAGCGCCTCGACGGCGACGGCTATCGCCTGTGGTCGAACGACGGCGTGCTCGTCTCCGGCGCGAACGGCGACCAGGTCGATCCGTCGCTGGTCTCCGACGGCGCGGGCGGCGCGTTCATCGCGTGGACGGACTTCCGTTCGGGCGCCACGTCCGACGTCTACGCGCAGCACGTGAGCGGCGAGGGTGTGCCGTTGCTCGCTCCGAACGGCATCGTCGTCGCGGCCGCGGCGCTCGATCAGGACACTCCGGTGATCGCGAGCGATGGCGCGAACGGCGCGTTCCTCGTGTGGAACGACTTCCGCAACGGCGCCAACTCCGACCTCTACATGGCACAGCTCACGGCCGGCGGCTCGCTGCCGTGGGGCGTGGGCGGCATCGTCCTCGCGAACGGCACGGGCGACCAGATCGCCCCCGCCGTCGCCGCGGACGCCTCGGGCGGACTGCTCGTGGTGTGGACCGATGTGCGCTCGGGCAACGCCGACATCTACGGCCAGCGTGTCGCGGCGAACGGCACGAAGCAGTGGCTCGCGAACGGCGACGTCGTGTGCAACGCGTCGAACGATCAGCAGTTCGCCGTGCTCCAGCACGACGGCGCGGACGGCATGTTCGTGACGTGGGAAGACGCGCGCTCGAACAACGACAACATCTACGCGCACCACCTCGATCCCACGGGCGTTCCGATCTGGCAGATCAACGGCATCGCGGTCTGCACGGCGATCGGCGCGCAGCTCGAGCCGCAGATGGTGCGCGACACGACCGGCGGCGTGATCGTCTGCTGGCAGGACCAGCGCGGCGCGACGGTCGACCTGTACACCCAGCACGTGGACTTCGAGGGCAACCCGACCTGGAACGGCGACGGCCTGCCGCTCTGCAACGCCTCGGGCTCGCAGCTTTATCCGTCGCTCGTGCCCGACGCCACCGGCGGCGCGATCGCCGTGTGGGAAGACTCGCGCAACCTGCTCGTGGATCTCTGGGCGCAGCGCGTGCTGCAGGACGGCATGCTCGGCTCGCTCGAACCCGTCATCACGTCCATCATCGACGTCCCGGACGACAACGGCGGCCGGGTGACGATCACGTGGCAGGCATCGCCGTTCGACACTTCGGCGCTGAGCCTCGACCAGTATCGCCTCTGGCGGCGCGCGCCCGGCGCCGCGTGGACCGTCGTGGATCTCGCGGCCCCACGGCCGGCGCGTTCTACGTGCACAACGGCTCGACGA
>JADJLL010000004.1 GCA_016710095.1 Candidatus Eiseniibacteriota bacterium
TGCGCTCCATGGCTCGCTCGCTGGCGCCGAAGAACCGCGCCGCCGGCAGCGGCTGGCCGCAGAGCACCGCGGACGTGGCCGTGACGTCGAGCGTCGCCACGAACAGGCGCTTCGATCCTGTCTGGCTGGCGGCTTCGACGGCGTCGAGATTGGCGCGACGCGCCCCCGCCAGGTCGCCCATGGCCGCGCGAATCATCGCGAGATTGGCGCAGGTGATGGACTGGTTCCCCAGGTCCCCGCGCTGGAGAGCGAGCGGGACGAGTTCGTCGTACACCCGCAGTGCACCCGCGAGGTCCCCCTCGGAGCGCAGGATCTCGCCGAGATACGTGAGCGCGGCGGTCAACGCGCGCGCGTCGTTCAGCGCGCGGGACTCCCGCTCGTACTCCTCGGACAGCATGCGCGCCTCGAGCACCTCGCCCGACGCGTACGCGGCGCAGACGACGGCATCCAGCGCCATCAGCATCGCACGCGGGTTGCCGAGCTCTCGCGCGATCTCGAGCGCGCCACGGCCGGCCTGCAACGACTCGGCGTAGGCGCCCCGGAAGTAGAAGATGTCCGACAGCGCGGCCAGGGTGCGGGACCGTTCGACCGTGCGGGCGGATTGGTCGCCCCGCGCGAGCGTCTCGCGGACGATGCGCAGCCCCAGCTCGAGCAGGCCGCGGTCCGGCCAGTAGCGCTGCAGCGGCAGGATCAACGCCATGCCGCGTTGCGCGCGCTCGGGCGTCTGCTCGCACCACGCGTGCGCGGCGAGGACGTTCTCGAGCTCGCGATCCACCGCGCGACTGTGCTGGCCGCGGGCCGACCCTCGGACGAGCGACTCGTACGCCGCCGTGAACGCGATGAACCGCTCGAGGTGGCGGTCGCGCACGGCGTCTCGCTCCGGCGACTGGTTGAGCAGTTCGAGCGCGAACTGGCGCACGGTCTCGAGCGTCGAATAGCGCGCTTCGCCGCCGGCCTCGCGGTCCACCGTGACGAGCGACTTGTCGGCGAGGCGCGTGAGCAGGTCGAGCACCTCGAACTCGTCGGCGTCCTCTCCCGCGACCGCGACGGCGTCGGGCAGCGTCCAGCCGCCGGCGAAGACCGCCATGTCGCGGAAGAGCACCTGCTCCTCGGGCTCGAGCTGGTCGTAGCTCCACTGGATCGTCGCGCGCAGCGTCTGGTGACGCGGCAGCGCCTTGTTGCCGCCCGTGAGCAGCTTGAAGCGGTCGTCGAGCTTGGAGCGGATCTGCTCGACCGTGAGCATCTTGATGCGCGCGGCCGCGAGCTCGATGGCGAGCGGCATGCCGTCGAGGCGGCGGCAGATCTCGGCCACCGCGGGCGCGACGGCCTCCGTGAGCGTGAACTCGCGCACGGCCTGGCGCGCGCGATCCACGAACAGCTTCACGGCGTCGGACTCCTCGATCGCGTGCAGGTCGCCCTGCTGCGCCGCGGTCGGCACGCCGAGCGAGCGCAGCGCGAACACGTGCTCGCCGGGAATGCCGAGCCCTTCGCGGCTCGTGACCACGATGCGCAGATCGTTCGACGCCGACAGCAGCGCGTCCACCGCGTCGCTCGTCGCGCTCAGCAGGTGCTCGCAGTTGTCGAGCACGAGCATCACGCGCTTGCCCGCGACGTGCGCGGCGACGCTCGCGAGCAGGTCGCGCCCGGCCTCTTCCTGCACGCCGATCGTGGTCGCGAGCGTCTGCGCGAAGCGCGCCTCCTCGGACACGGGCGCGAGGTCCACCCAGTAGACGCCGTCGGGATGCGATTCGAGCAGGCTTTCTGCGAGGCGCAGCCCGAGGCGCGTCTTGCCGCAGCCGCCGACGCCCGTGAGCGTGAGCAGGCGCGTCTCGCCCATGAGGCGCGCGCATTCGGCCAGCTCGCGCACGCGGCCGACGAAGCTCGTGCGCTGGCGCGGCAGGTTGCCGGGCACGGCGCTCGCGCGCGCGGACGGCGCGGGCGTCGGCGTGCGCGCGCCCGTCATCGCGAGCGCGAGCGCTTCGGCGAAGCGCGCCATGCTCGCATGGCGATCGGTGGGCGACTTGGCGAGCGCCTTCTCGATCGCGCGCTCGAGCGCCTCGGGAATGCCGGGGCGCGCGGAACGCAGCGGCGGCACCGGATCGTTCGCGTGGCGCGCGAGCAGCGCCGACATCGACGCGGCGGCGAACGGCGGCTGGCCCGCGAGCATCTCGTAGAGCACGCAGCCGAGCGCGTACTGGTCGGCGCGGCCGTCGATGGTCGCGTCGGCCGTCGCCTGCTCGGGCGGCATGTAGAGCGGCGTGCCGAGCGTCGTGCCCACGCTCGTCACCGCGGCCGTGGACGACACGGTCTCGGACAGCGCGTCGGGCGACGTCGCGCGCGCGATGCCGAAGTCGGCGACGAGCGCGATGCCGTCGGAGAGCAGCACGTTCTCGGGCTTGATGTCGCGGTGCACGAGGCCCTGCGCGTGCGCGTGCCCGAGCGCGCCGGCGATCTCGCGCGTCAGGCGCAGCGCCTCGTCGAACGACAGCTGGCGCTCGCGGTCGAGCCGCGCGCGCAGCGACTCGCCCGCCACGTACGGCATGACGTAGTAGACCTGCCCGTCGGCCGCGCCCGAGTCGAACAGCGGCAGGATGTGCGGGTGCGACAGCCGCGCCGCGATCTCGATCTCGCGCAGGAAGCGGTCGTGCCCGATCCGGGCCGCCATCTCCGGATGCATGACCTTCACCGCCACCTTGCGGCGGTGCTTGAGGTCGTCCGCGAGATGGACCGTGGCCATGCCGCCCCGGCCGAGCTCGCGCTCGATCCGGTAGCGGTCGGCCAATGCGGCGGCCAATGCGTGCGGGAAGTCGTTCAGGGCGGTGCTCCGTCAGGGATGGAGGGGACGGACAAAGCGCGCGGAAATCTACCAGACGGCCGCCGGCTCGCGCCGCACCCAACTGCGGGTCCGGGCCACGCGTGCTTCTCGGGCATGATCGCCCGCGGCGCTCGAAAGCATGCGGCGAGGACGGGCGGGCAACCGGCGTGAACTCCCCCTTGTGGCGGACCGCCGCGCCGTGTTCGAATTGCCTGTCTGGCCTCGAGCATTTCCCGTTCGCTCGCATCGCGCCCACCGAAAGGTCGCCGTGTCCTCCGCCGCCCGAGTTCTCGCCTCCCTGCTGCTCGCGCTGACCGTCACGACCGCGAGCGCGGAGACGCCCGTCTTCCTCGAACGCTGGGGCGGACTCGTGAGCGGCTCCGGTCCGAGGGAGTTCGACACCCCCTCTTCCTGCGCCCTCGGGCCGAACGGCCATCTCTACGTCACCGAGTACGGCAATGCGCGCGTGCAGGAGCTGACCGCGAACGGCGAGTTCGTGCGATTCATCGACGTGCCCGACGACGCGTCGGGGCGGCGCGCGTACCCGGACCACCTCGTCATCGATGGCGAGGGGCATGTCTACCTCACGACGCGAGCCCCGAGCTCCAGAATCCAGAAGTACTCGAGCGACGGCCGCCTGCTGACGTGGTGGACCTCTTCCGGAGTGCGAATCGACACCGGGAACTTCGCCCCCGCGGCCATGACCGTTGACCGCGAAGGCAACCTGCTCGTCGCGGAGTACTACTCGCAACAGATCCTGCGGTTCTCGCCGACCGGCACCCTGCTTTCGCAGTGGAGCGCGGCGCCGCTGGAGGGCGACTTCGCGAACTACGAGGGCATGGCGGTCGACGCGCACGGCGCGGTGTACGTCACCGACAGCTTCCGCCAGAAGATGAGCAAGTACACCGCCGACGGGCGGCTGCTGGCGCGCTGGGGTGGACCCGGTTACGCCGGGACGCGATTCGGCGGGATCGGCCGAGTGCTGTATCTCGGCAACGGAACGTTGCTCGTCATGGATGCGGGTAACCAGCGAATCGCCTGGGTCGACACGCTCGGGACCATCGTCGGCCAGATCGGCGGCGTGCCTCCGGGAGCCAGGGACGTCTTCGACCCGACCGACGCGGTCATCGATCGCACGGGACGCGTCCTGGCGGTCGAGCGCGTTCGTCACTCCGTCATGGTGTTCGGCCCCCGCCCCGACTCCGCACCGATCGCAGACGCGGGCCGCGACATCACGGTGGAGTGCGGTGCGCCGTCGGGCACACCGGTGCGCCTCGACGGCTCGAACAGCCGCGATCCGGACGGCGAGAGTTTCGTCTGGCGGTGGAGTGCCCCGGGCGTCACGTTCGACGATCCGGCATCGCCCACGCCGACCGGCACGTTCCCATACGGCACGACGCTCGTGACGCTGACCGTGCTCGACACCGCGCTCACGTCGGTCGACACCGTGCGCGTGACCGTGGCCGACACCGCGCCCCCGGCGCTCGCCGTGACGCTCGATCCGAACGTGCTGTGGCCGCCGAACGGCCACATGATCCCGATCCACGCCACCGTGACCGCGAGCGACGCCTGCGGGGGCCCGGTGAGCGTGGCGCTCGCGACGATCACGAACAGCGAGTGCCGGCCCGTGCTCGCGGACGATCGCAATCGTCGCGGCGGCGGTGAGGACGGCGACGATCACGGCGAGCACGGCGATCACGACGGCGAGGGTGAGGATCACGGGCATGACGACGACCGGGACCGCTGCGAAGGATTCGTTCGCGGAGCCTCGTTCGGAACGGCCGACTTCGATTTCGAACTGCGGGCCGAGCGGCGCGGTCACGGCGCGGGCCGCACCTACACGGTGTGCTACGAAGCGGTCGACGCGGCCGGGCACCGCGCACGCGCGTGCGCCGAAGTCTTCGTGCCGCGCGATCACCGGGAAGGCGACCGCCTGCGCGGTGCGCGCGAGCTGCGCTTCTCCGCCGAGGCGCGTCCGAACCCGGCGCGAGGCGGCGTGGAGATCGCCTTCGAGCTTCCGCGCGCCGGGCACACCCGATTGAGCGTCTACGACGTCGCCGGCCGGCTCGTCGCCACGCCCGTGGACGAGGTGCGGTCCGCGGGAGCCCATTCGGTCCGTTTCACCCCGAACCGGGGCTCCGGCGGCGCGCAGTTGCTGCTCTACCGCCTGACGCAGGGCGACGACGTGCGCACGGGGCGGGTCCTGCTGCTCCCCTAGACCGGAAGAGCGCGATTTCCCGGCCCCGGACATCGCTTCGGCGCTTTCCCGCGGCCCCACGGATGGCTTAGATTCGCCCCCCCGAGCGCGCTTCGGCCCGCGGCAACCGCCGCCGAAAAGCCGCGCCACCTCCGGAGGTTCACCCCACATGCGATCCGACCTCGACCGCCTCATGCGTGAGCGCGGACTCGCCGGTGTCATCGTGCTCGCGCACGACCGCTACTGCCCCGCGTTCTACTGGTGCACCGGCCAGAAGATCCACCACGGGATCTACTTCCGCGCCGCCGACGGCCGCGCGCACCTCGTGGTCGATCCGATGGAGCGCGACCAGGCCGCGCTCGCCGGCTGCGAGTGGTCCACGTACGCGCAGCACGGCTTCCTCGCCATGATCAAGTCCGCGTCGTCGCAGGCCGAGGCGCTCGCGCAGCTGATCGCGAAGGTCGCCGCGGAGCTGCAGCTCGAAGGACGCGTCGCGTTCTCGGGCGAGGCGCCGCTCGGCTTCTCGTACGCGCTGCTGTCGCAGCTCGCGACGCTCGCGCCGGCGATCACCGTGGACGCGAGCGCGCCCGACGTGATCGCGCAGGCGATGATGACGAAGGAAGAATCCGAGCTCGAGAGCATCCGCCGCGCGTCGAAGGGCGCCGTGGCCGCGATGAACGCGGTCCGCGTCTACCTGGGCTCGCTGCGCCGCAAGGGCGACGCGCTCACCGACGGCACGCACGACGTCGTGACGCTCGGGCACGTGCGCGCGCTGATCCACCGCGTGTTCGCCGAGCACAAGCTCGCCGAGGACGGCGAGAGCATCGTCTCGCAGGGCCGCGACGCCGGCGTGCCGCACAACCGCGGCAACGACGCCGAGCCCGTGCGGCTGGGCGAGAGCATCATCGTGGACATCTTCCCCGGCGAGGCCGGCGGCGGCTACCACACCGACATGACGCGCACGTTCTGCGTCGGCAAGGCGCCCGACGCACTGCGCACGATGTACGCGCAGTGCCGCGAGGCGTTCGACGCCGCGATGGCCGCGTCGCGCGGCGGCGTGCTGTGCCGCTCGCTGCAGGACCTCACGTGCGACATCTTCGAGCGTCAGGGGCACGCGACGCTGCGCACGAACGCGAGCGCGGTCGAAGGCTACGTGCACTCGCTCGGCCACGGCGTCGGTCTCGCGGTGCACGAAGGCCCGGGCCTGCGCAGCGGCGAGCAGAACAAGGCCGTGCTCGAGCCCGGCCACGTCGTGTCGGTGGAACCCGGCCTCTACTACCCCTCGCGCGGCATGGGCATGCGCATCGAGGACCTGGTCGCGGTGCGCGCCGACGGCAGCATCGAGAACCTCACCGAGTGCTCGTACGAGCTGGAAGTCGGAGCGAACGTTTGAAAGCCGCGCCCTACGAAGTCCCTCGCCCGCCGCGCTGGGAGAACGCCGTCTTGGTCGGCCACGCCGGCCGCGAGAAGGAACATCTCGAGCGCTCCATGGAAGAGCTCGCGCTGCTCGCCGACACGGCGGGCGGCCGCGTCGTGGGCTCGCTCACGCAGCGGCGCGGCTCGATCCATCCGGCGCACTTCATCGGCAAGGGCAAGCTCGAGGAGCTCAAGACGCTCGCCGAGCAGACCGAAGCCGAGCTGCTGATCTTCGACGACGACTTGTCGCCGGCGCAGGTGCGCAACCTCGAGAAGGCGGCGGAGCGCAAGGTGATCGATCGCTCCGAGCTGATCCTCGACATCTTCGCGCGCCGCGCGCGCACGCGCGAGTCGCGGCTGCAGGTCGAGCTGGCGCAGCTCGAGTACACGCTGCCGCGCCTCATGGGCATGTGGAAGCACCTCGAGCGGCAGGCCGGCGGCATCGGCACGCGCGGTCCCGGCGAAACGCAGCTCGAGACCGACCGCCGCCTCGTGCGCGACCGGATCGCGAAGCTCAAGGAGTCGCTGCGCGCGGTCGAGCGCGAGCGCGAAACGCAGCGCAACCGCCGCCGCCGCGAGTACCGTGCGGCGCTCGTCGGCTACACCAACGCGGGCAAGAGCACGCTGTTCAACGCGCTCACCAAGTCCGACGTGTTCGTCGAGAACCGGTTGTTCGCGACGCTCGATTCCACGACGCGGCAGATGGTGAGCCGCGAGCGCGAGACCGTGTTGATGACCGACACGGTCGGCTTCATCCGCAAGCTGCCGCACCATCTGGTCGCGTCGTTCCACAGCACGCTCGTCGAGGCGATCGAGGCGGACACGCTGCTGCACGTGACCGACGCGAGCGACCCCGACTTCCGCCGCCAGATCCTCGCGGTGGACCACGTGCTCGACCAGATCCTGAAGGAGCCGCGCCCGCCGCGGCTCATGGTCTTCAACAAGTGCGACCAGATCGACGAAGAAACGGCCACGGCGCTGCGCGCCGAGTACGAAGGCTGCTTCGTCGTGTCGGCCCGCACCGGCGAAGGGCTCGACGCGCTGCGCGCCGAGCTCTACCGCCGCTCACACGAGCGCAAGCTCCCGGTGGCCGGATGAGCGCGACGACCACGCTGACCTTCGACGTTCTGTTGTCCGCGCCGTCCGAGCGCGTGTTCAAGGCCATCACCGAGGGCCGTCATCTCGAGCGCTGGTTCTGTGACGCGTGCGAGAGCGAAGCGCACGAGGACGGCCGTCTCACGATGCGCTGGCACCGTCTCGATTCCACGTCGTGGCCGTACGAGGCGACGTGGAGCGAGTTCCGCCCGCCCGCGCACTGCGCGTGCGTCGGCGGCCATCAGGGTTATCCCAACCGCGACGCGGGGCGCATCGAGTTCGACGTCGAATCGCGTGAAGGCGGCGCGACGCTGATCGTGCGCCACTCGCTGCCCGACCTGCCCGAATACGCCATGCACGCCGAGCAATATCGCAACGCCTGGCCGCGCGCACTCGCGCGGCTCAAGCTCTATCTCTCTCCGACCACACGGGAACAGTCATGAGCACGCCTTCGACTTCGGTTCGCACCGTTCGCTTCGGCCACAGCCCGGACGCCGACGACGCCTACATGTTCTACGGCTTCCACACCGGCGAGGCCGTGATCGACGGCTGCCACGTCGAGCACGTGCTGCAGGACATCCAGTCGCTCAACGTGCGCGCGATCGAGAAGGCCGACCTCGAGATCACGGCCGTTTCGGCGCACGCCTACTCGTTCATCGCGGACAAGTACGCGGTGCTCGCGTGCGGCGCGAGCTTCGGCTGGGGCTACGGCCCGGTGCTCGTCTCCAAGACGAAGCGCACGCCGGAGTCGCTCGCCGGCAAGCGCGTCGCGATTCCCGGCAAGCTCACCACCGCCGCGCTGTTGCTGAAGACCGAGTTCCCGGCGTGCGAGACGGTCGAGGTGATGTTCGACGACATTCCGCGCGCGGTGCTCGCGGGCGAGGTCGAGGCCGGCGTGATCATCCACGAGAGCCAGCTGACGTACGAAGCCGAGGGCCTGCAGAAGGTGTGCGACTTCGGCGAGCTGTGGAAGGAGCGCGACGGCCTGCCGGTGCCGCTCGGACTCGACGTGGTGCGCCGCGACCTGGGCCCCGAGCTGATGAAGGCGTGCTCGGTGGGCTTCCGCAAGTCGATCGACGCGGCGTTCGCGCACGAAGAAGACGCGATCCGTTACGCGCTGCAGTTCGGGCGCGGGCTGGACGTGCCGCAGGGCAAGAAGTTCGTTCACATGTACGTGAACGACCTGACGCTCGACATGGGCGAACAGGGCCGCAAGGGCATCGCACTGCTGTACGAGCGCGCGGTGAAGGCGGGCGCGATCGCGAAGGCGCCGGACTTCTCGGTGATCTGACGCTTTTTCTCCGCGGCCAAGAGAGCGCCGCCCTCGAGGGCTGGCGCCTTCGCTTTTCCTGCCACCCCCGTGATGCGGCGATCGCTGCTGGCGTTCCTTGTCGCGTCGCGGCCGGGGACGCCGAGGGATCCGATCGGGTGGACGTTCGGCTTCGGCATCCTGCCTTCGCCTCACTAGGCGTTCCGGTCGCTCCGCCATCCTGGCTCCGCTCCCTTCTCGACTCCACCCGCTCGGACCCTCGACGCCCCACCAGGCTCGACCGCGGGAGGCCGGGCATGCTACTCGAGCAGTGGATGGGCAGCGCCGGGAGGTCGGGCCTCGAGAGCGGGGGGGCTCGTGGAGGGAGCGGAGCCAGGATGGCGGAGCGACCGGAACGCGCAGTGAGCCGGAGGCAGGAGGCCGGAGGCGAGCGTCCCCCTCTCGCGATCCCCAGCGTGCCCGCCGATGCGATGCAGAAGGAAGCGCGCGATCGCCTGCAGCGATGCATCGCGACAGGTCGTTCGACGAGGAGGGGGGGGGGCCCCCGGGAGGGGGGGGGCGGGCGGGGGGGGGGGCGCGGCGCGCGGGGGGCCCCCCCCCCCCGCCGCCCGCCGCCCGCCGCCCCCCGGCGGGCGGGGGGGGGGCCCAACCCCCGCCGGGGCCGGGGGGGGGGGGGGGGCCGCGCCGCGGGGGCCGGGCGGGGGGGGGGCGGGGGGGGGAAGCCCGCGAGCGCCCGCGGGAAGCCGAGCGCTCGCAGTGGTCGAACAGGTGGAGATCAGCGGCGCGTCACTTGGCGCCCAGCGACTCGAGGTAGCGCCGGACCGCCGCGCCCTCGCGCTCGCGCAGCGAAATGCAGCCGTGCACCTGGTCGGAGACGCGCTCCAGCGTGGCCTCCACGCCCGGAATGCCGCGCGAAGGGTCGCCGTAGAACGCCTTCGTCGCCTGCAGGCGCTCCTCCGAACAACCCGAACCCATCATCGGCAGGAACCGCAGCGCCGGCGGCGGGATGCGCGCCGCGACCTCGGCGTAGTGCGCCATCATCCACTGGAACAACCGCGCGCCCGCGGCCTCGTTCTTCCCGCGCCAGCCCATCAGCACGAGCATCGACTCCGACGACCGCACGCGGTCCGACAGCATGTACTGCAGCGCGCGCGACTCGAGCGTCGTGTCCTGGAACGCGCCGAGCGTGCCCAGGTAGCGCCGCTTCATCGCGGGCACCGTCGCCACCTCCGCGCGGCGCGCGAGCTCCTCGAACAACGCGGCGTCGCCCTTCTGCGCCGCCAGTTCGAGCACGGCCTCCACGATGCCGGGATCCACGCTCGACGAATCCGCCAGGTAGCGCTGCGTCTGCTCGAGTGCGAACGTGCGCACGCGCTCGTCACCGCCACGCTGCGCCAGCCACGTCATCAGGTCGCCGCGAATCGTGCCGAGCAGCTCGTCCTCGCCCGCTCGGCGCTCCATGCCGATCCGCTCGAGCGCGGGCGCGAGGGTCTGCCGCACGTACTGCGAGAACGGCGCCGCCGCCGAGTCCGGCACGAACGCGCCGCGCGCGCCCGCGAGCAGGCCGAGCACGCTCGACAACACCTGCGGCTCGGGATCGCTCCCGAAGTGCGCGACCACGCGCAGGTACGTGTCGCCGTGCACGTCGCCCGCGTCGAGCAACTGCGCGAGATTGCCGAGGAAGCAGACGCGCTCGTGCGAGTTCAGCGCCTCCGGCGCCGCGGCGGCGAGCGCTTCCAGCATGCTGTCGGGCATGCCCCACGCGTAGTAGCCGTGGCCGCCCGCGTTCGGCATGAGCCACGCGATACGGCCGGCGCCGGTCAGCTTCACGTCCATCGAAGCGTCTTTCAGCAGCACGCGCTGCACGCGCACCGTGCGGCCGTCGGACCAGCGCAGCGACACGGGCACGTGCCACTTCTTGTCGGGCTGCAAAACGCCGTACGGCGAGAAGCGCGACTGCGTCAACCGCACGCCGCCGGCGATCGGCACCACGCGCACCATGGGGATGCCGGGCTGGTCGGTGAACGTGGACATCGCCGCCGACACGTTGCTGCCGCTCGCGGCGTCGAGCGCCTTCCACAGGTCGGCCGCCGTGGCATTGCCCCACGCGTGCTCCTTCAAGTAGTCGCGCACGCCCTTGCGGAACACGTCGGGCGCGAGGAAGTCCTCGAACATGCTCAGCACGGCGTTGCCCTTCGCGTACACGAGCCCGACGTTCTGCAGCCCGGCGCCGCCGGCGCCGGTGTCCGTACGAATGGCCATCGTGGAGGGCACGCCGTCCGACTTCTTGATGGCCTGCTGGCGCGCGAGATCGTTCAGCCCCTGGCGATAGTCCGGGTACACCTCGTCGCTGATCTTCGCGGCCATCCAGTCCGCGAACGATTCGTTGAGCCACAGGTCGTCCCACCACGCCATGGTCACGAGATCGCCGAACCACATGTGCGCGAGCTCGTGCGCGTTCGTGTTCACGATGCTGCGCTTCTGCCCCACCGTCGCGGTCGCGGGGTCGAGCAGGATCGCGTCGTCGCGGTAGGTGATCGCGCCGGCGTTCTCCATGGCGCCGTACGCGAAGTCGGGCACGGCGATCAGGTCGAGCTTCGCGTACGGGTACGGCATGCCGAACCAGCGCTCGAGCGCCGCGACGAGCTTCGGCGTGGACTCGACCGCGAACGCGGTGAGCTGCTTCTGCCCCTGCACGGTCACGATGCGCGTCGGGAACTTCGTGCCCGGCACGGGCGTGAACTCGAGCGTCCCGGTCGCGAGCGCGAGCAGGTAGCTCGGCAACGGCTGCGTGCGCGCGAACGTGACGGTCTTCCAGCCGTCCTTCGTCTCGGTCTTCTCGACCGGCGTGTTGCTCACCGCTTCGTGCGCCGCGGGCACTTCGAGCGTGAGCTGGTACGGGATCTTGAAGTTCGGCTCGTCCCAGCACGGGAACGCCTCACGCGCGTCGTCGGCCTCGAACTGCGTGAACAGGTAACCGCGGCCGTCCTTGCTCACCTTGTAGAGCCCGACCGCGCGCGTGCCGTACATGGCCGTGAACTCGATCTCGAGCGCCGCAGCCCCCGCGGCCAGCGGCCGCGATGCGTGGAGCACCAGAAGCCCGTGCGGACCGTTGCGCCGTTCGACCGCGATCGTGTCGCCGTTCTGCAGCAGCGAGATGCGCACGAGCTTCTGCCCCTCGGCGTGCAGCAACACCGAGTCCACCGGCGCGGTCACGTTCAGCTCGGCGCGGATCAGCCCGGAGTACGAACGCTTGTCGGCGTCGAGCTTGAGCCGCACGGCCTGCGTGCGCGGCCAGGGATTGCGCGGCAAGCGCGCTTCGGGCGCGGCGGCGGCGCGAACGATTCCGGCGCACGGGAGCGCGCACGCGAGCGCGAGGACGGCGGTCAGCAGCGGGCGGCGGAACATGCGGCCTCCGGGAGGATGGGACGGTGGCGATATTCGAATCGCGGCACTGTGCAGGCGGCGCGGCGGGCGGCGCAATGCCCGCTCCGGCCAGCGCGGCAAATGCGCCGACGGTTGAGCCGCGGGAGCGCTCGCGCGTACTGTGCCCCGCCATGACCCCTCAACGCCACGGCGCGGCCGATCTGCTCATGCTCCCCTTCCTGCTCCTCTGCGGCGCGGCCCTCTGGCTGCTGCACGCGCAGGCGTGGGACCTGGGCGGCAAGTCCCCCGTGCTCGGCTACGACACGGCGCAGTACGCGCTCGCCGCGCGCGAGCTCGCGTGGCACGGCAAGTTCGCCACGCCGTTCGCGCTGCCGATCGAACTCACCACGCAGGCGCAGCCGCCGTGGCCGCTCGCGGTCGTGCAGCCGGGACTCGTGCTCGTCGAGGCGGCGATCTTCAAGCTCGTGCCCGCGCGCGCGGTGATGGCGGGCTCCGAACCCCGCGCCTGGCTCACGCTCATCGTGCCGTTCTGCTGCTACCTCATGATCGGCGCGGGACTCGCGCTCGCGGTGCGCCACCTGTTCGCGCGCTGGTGGCCGGACGCGACGCCGCTGCTGCGTCGCGGCGCGGGACTCGTGGTCGCGCTCGCGTTCCTGCTCGACCCCGAAGCGCAGCACTTCGCGATGGGCGGCTTCACCGAGCTGCCGTTCACGCTCGGGCTGCTCTTCGCGCTGCTCGGCATCGCGCTCGAAGCGCCGGGCTTCCTGCCGCTGCAGTACGGCATCGTGCTCGGGCTCACGGGACTCTTCCGCGCGAACATGCTGATGCTCGCTCCCGTGTTCGCGCTCGCCGCGGCGTGGAGCGCGCCCGAAGGCCGCCGCGTGCGCACGCTCGTGCTGGTGCTGCTCGGCTGGGCGCTGCCGCTCGCGCCGTGGTGGTTCTACAAGTGGCAGGCGTTCGGCTCGCCGGGCTGGGACCTCACGAAGTTCGTGGTGTGGGATCACGTGCAGGGGCGCAGCTGGTTCTCGCTCTACCACCTGCCCGAACTGCCGCAGCTGCCCACGGGCGGCGCCGCGGCGGCGCTGATCGCGGGCAAGGCCGTCGCCAACACCGGACCGCTCGCGCTGTCGCTGCTCATCGGGCCTCGCGGGCTGTGGCTCGTGGCGATCCCGCTCTGGCTCTGGCGCTGCCGCCCCGAGCGGCCGATCGCCGCCGCGGCGCTCGCGGCGCTCGCGGCCACGGCGCTCGGGTTCGCGAGCGCGGCCGTGAGCATTCCGTGGACGCGCTACGTGTTCACGGCGCGCGTACTCGCCGAGCCGATCGGTTTCCTGTGCCTGTGCGCGCTCGTGCGCCGCGAGGGTGGCGAGTGGCTCGGCGCGCGCGGACGGCGCGTCGCGGTGGGGCTGCTCGGCGCGCTGGCGATTGCCTGGGGCGCTTTCTCGACGTTCAGCGGCAACGCGGAAGCGCGCGAGGCGTCACGCGAGCGCGGCGTGCCCGAGGGCTCGACGCTCACGTCGCTGTCGATCGTGCTCAACGACAAGCTCGCGCCGGGAGAGCCGCTCATGAGCAATCTCGGGCCGGCGCTCGCGTGGCAGACGAATCATCCCGTCGTGCACCTCGCGCTCACGCCCGCGGACGTCGAGGCGTGCCGGCGGCGGCTCGACGTGAAGCACATCGTGCTCGCGTTCCGCAGCAGCGAGCGCGCGTGGGCGGGCTGGAACGAGATCGTCGAACGCGCGGGCGCCGCGCGCACGATGACCGGGCTGAACGTGATCGACGAGCACCGCTACCGCTCGCCCGACGGCTTCCTGATCGTCTGGCTCGAGCTGGGTCCGCTGCCGCCCGCGATGGCGGCGCACGTCACGCGTTAGGTTCGGCCGGGCACCCGCGCGCCGGAGGCGCGCATCACTTCAAATACCCGGGCTCGGCCCAATCGGCGACGTCGTTCGCGGGACCGTTGCCGCCGTCGTCCACGACCAGCTCGATGCGCGACGCGCCCGCCGGCAGCGGCACGTACACGCGCGCGAGCGCGCCGAGCTTGCGCGGGCCGGAGGCCCAGGCCAGCTGGCCGTCCACGCGCACGGAAACCCCCGCCATGCCGCCGGGCGACGCGTCGTCCACGCCGCACTTGGCGACGAACGCGCGAGCGCCGGCCGGTACGGCGAACGTCATCCGATGCGGCGCGCGCACGCCGAAGCCGCGCGCGAACGTGCGGCCTTCGAGACGCAGCGGCAGCCCGTCGGCGCTGCGATCAACGGCGGGCGCCGCGCTCGCTTCGAGCGGCGCGCCGAGCGCCACGTTGGGCATCGCCCGCGCCGCGTGGCGAGAAAGGCGATCACGTCGCGCACTTCACCCGGCGCGAGCACGCCGAACATCGGCGGCATCACCGACGCGGCGTCGGAACGCGCCACCACGGAGTCGCGCGGCACGCGGCGCGCGGCGTCGTCGGTCCACAGCACAACGGAGCGCGCATCCTCCTCGCGCACCATGCCGGTGACGCTCGAGCTGTCGCGCAGCGTGAGCGTCACGGTGCCGAAGCCGGGCGCGACGCGCGCGCTCGGCTGCACGACGGACTCGAGCAGGTACGCGCGGTCGTGCGCGCCGATCATGCCGAGATCCGGGCCGACCTTGCCGCCCGCGCCGTCCACCGAGTGGCAGCGCACGCACTGCGCGGCCGGATGGTTCTCGAACAGTTCGCGCCCGCGCGCGGCGTCGCCGCCGTGCAGCAGCGGCCACAGCGTCGCGAGCGAGTCGGCGTTCGGCGCGGGAATCGCCACTCGCGCGGCGGCGCGGATCGACACGCTCGACGCGCGCGCCGCCGCCTCGCCCACGTCGAACACGAGCGCCGAGTCGAGTGCGCCGCGGCGCAGCTCCGCGAAGCGTTCGCCGAGGAACGCGCCGGCCGACAGCGACGGCGTCGCGCCGATCGCGCGCACCGCCGCCTGCTTCACGGCGAGCGGCGTGGCGGCGCCGGCGTACGCACGCTTCGCCGCGGCGATCGCGGCCGCCGGGTCGCTCGCGCCGCGCAGCGCGTAGGCGGCGAGGAACAGCGAGTCGCTGCGCGAGGCGAGCGCGGTTTCGAGCGCGGCGGCGGCCTCGGGAGCGCGCCGCGCGTCGAGCCAGCGCAGCGCGTACACACGCGTACGTGCGTCGAGCGCCGGATCGGCGACCCAGGCGGCGAGCAACGTGTTCGACAGCGTCAGCCCTTCACGGCGCGCGAGCTCGACGGCACGCGAGAGATCCTCGCCGCGCGCGATCGCCAGCACGCGCGGCAGGTGCGCGGCGAGCGCGGCACGTGCCGCCCCCGGCTTGCGCGCGGGCAGCGGCCGCCAGCGCGCCCACACGCCGTCGCGCGGACCCGGAGCGTCCCACTGCGCGAGCACGTCGAGAGCCTCCAGGCGCCACGCCTCGCTCGTCGCGCCGTCGGCGGCGAACGCGGCGACGGCCTCCGCCTGCGCGGCGGCACCGGTGCGCAGCGCGGCGTGCAGCGCGCGGCGCAGCCACGGCTCCGTGCGCAGTTCGGCGCGCAGCGTCGGCAGCGTCGCGGCGAGCGCGAGCGCATCGCGGCCGGCAGCTGCAGGTCGTACGCCGCGCGCGCTCGGCCCGAGTCGCGACCTGCGCGTCGGGGTCGGCGAGGAACACCGCGACGCGCCTGGATTCTTGCTCGCGCAGCGCGAGCGCCGCGCCCAGGCGCACCGAGCGACTCGCGTGCGACACGAGCGAGGCGAGCGATTCGGCCGGCGTGCCAGCGGCGAGCGCGCGCACGTACGCGAAGCGTGCGAACGCATCGCGGTCGGCGTTCGACGCCAGCGCGTGCACGAGCGCCGCGGTCGCGCGAGCGCGCAGCGCGGCAAGCGCCTGCGCCGCGGCGAAGCGCACGCGCGGCGAATCGTCGGCGAGCAACGGCACGAGCTGCGGCGCCACCGAAGCCGCGCCGAGTTCACCGGTGACGGTGGCGGCCACGCGCCGAACTTTCGACGCGCCGCCGTCGGCGAGCGCCCGGTCACATGCGGCAGCACCGACGCCACGCCGCGATCGTGCGCGACGATGCCGAGCGCCCAGAGCGCGTGGTTTCGCGAGCGGCGCGCGTCGTTCGCGACGACGTCCGCGAGCGCCGCCACCGTCGCCGCGGCGCGCGAGTTCGAACGACGCACGCTGACGCAGGCGGCGGTCGGCGTGCGCGAGCAGCGCGCGCAGCGCCGGCACGTCGAGGGCCGTGAAACCCTCGCGCAGCCGCGTACGCACCTCGGCGACCGCCGCGGTGTCCACGCCGGCGGAAGGCGGCGTGAGCGCGTCGATCCGCGCGCCGTCGTTGATCCCCCACGACTCGCCCCAGTGCAGCGCCCACGCGCGGCCGTCGGGGCCGAAGTCGAAGTCGCTCATCCCCCAGCCGTCGCGCCACGCCCAGTGCCAGTCGCGCATCGCGAAGCCCGCGCCGTCCGGCGTCACGCGGAACGACTGCACGCCGCTCAGGTAGTCCACCAGCCACAGCGTGCCGTCGTACGCGCGCGGCAGTCCCGTGCCCGGATACGCGGCGAAGCCCGACGGGCACGTGCTCACGTGGTCCACCGGCGGCAGGATCCACGCGGGCTGTGCGGCGGCCTCGCCGGCCTCGCCGGAGGCGAGCGTCTTCTCCCACATATATTCGCGCGTCCACGGACCGCACCCGCGCGCGAACTGCTGGTAGTACGTCCAGCCGCCGTCGCCGCCCATCGGCAGGTACATCAGGCGCGAGCGGTCGCCGACGTCGGCGTTGTTGTCGCCCGTGAAGAGGTCGCCTTCGTCGTTGAACGCGAGCTCTTGAGGATTGCGCAAGCCCTGCGCGAACAGCCCGGAGCCCCGAGCCGTCGGGCCAGCAGCGGAACACCGCGCCCGTGTGCCCGGTGAATCGCCGCCCTTCGCGCGTCGTCACGTCGTAGCCGCGATCGCCGATCGACCAGTAGAGCCGGCCGTCGAAGCCCATCACGAGTCCGTGCATGTCGTGCCCGGCCTGTCCCATGTGCAGGCCGAAGCCGGTCTGCAGCGAGCGCTTCTTCCACTTGCCGCGCCCGGTCGAATCGCGCAGGACCCACAGGTCGGGAATCACGGTCGCGTAGACGCGGCCGTCCCACGGCAACACGCCCGCGGCCGCGCCCTGCAGGAGGTCGTTCAGGCTGTCGGCGAGAATCGTCACGCGATCGGCGCGGCCGTCGCGGTCGCGATCTTCCAGCCGGCGCACCTGGTCGCCGAAGCGCGCGAGCCACGGCAGCGTCACCTTGCGCTCGGGCGTGTTCAGCACGCCGCTGCGCACCCACTTCTCGGTGAGGCGGCGGCGGTCGGCGAGCGAGCGCGACGACGTCGTCCGGGATGATCGGGTAGAGCCGCACGTCGAACAGCCCGCGACCGTCGTAGCGCAGCGCGTTCGCGGTGTAGACCGCACCCGTGTCGTCGAGCGCGAACGCGACCGGCGCGGGAGCCTGAGACGCGGTCGCAAAGGTGCGCTTCGTGAACGCGACCGGGGCGCGGGCGGTGACCGAGCCGCTGTCGGGCACACTCGCCGCCGGCGCCAGTGGGCCGGGAGGCGCCGACGGCGCCGACATCACAGTGGTCGCGAGGACAAGCAACAGCGGCAGCATGGGCGTCACGAGCGGATCTCCAGGCGCGGGCGCGGCGCGGTGCCGCGCAGAAGGCCGCCAAGATGCGGCGCGCCGCCCCGCGGTGCAACACGGGGCGGCGCGGGCAATCGCGGAGAGGTGCGCGAACCACCGCACCGCCGAACTTTCAGAGCCGAACCGACACGCCGGCTGCGAGGCTCGCCAAGGCCAAAGCCCAGTTCACCCAAAACCCGCGACCTTGTCGTTGAACCAGTAGCGGGCACCCGCGTGCACCCCGTAGAGCATGTAGCTCGCGCCGACCGACACATAGTCGCCATAACCACGCGCGCTCTCAGTGACCGAGACCTTGTTGTATCCGAGCGAGGCACCCGCGTAGAGGTCAAGCCGTTCGTTGTCGACGAGGTCCGTGAGGTGATACGAGCCGCGAGCCGCGATGATCGTATAGCCGTACTTGGTCTCGAACGTCTCGCCCAAGACCACGTAGGTGTCCTTGGAGCTGGCGTGGCCGAGCACGCCACCGACCGAGAAGTTCTCGTTCACTCCATACTCCGCGGACACGCCGAGCAGAGGCGAACCACCCGTGCCGTAGAAGCCATTGACCGACCCCGAGGCTCGCCGAAGCGACCCAACGGCCGGGCTGATACGCCTCGAAGCGCTCGTACGGCCGCAGCGTGGACCGCTGCCGGCGCGGGATTCGCCGCGGGTCGCGCAGGCGCGGACGCCGCCGCGGGGGCAGCGGGGGCCGCAGGAGCAGCAGCCGTTGCGGGGGCAGCCGCAGGGCGAGTCGCCGCGGGCTTCGCCGCCGGCTTCGCCGCGGGGCGGCGAGTCGCGGCGCCAGCGTCGGTCGCAAGGAACAGGGACAGTGCGGCGACGGCGGCGAGGTATCGGAGATTCGCGTGCATGACCTACCTCCTGAATGAGCGTCCTGGCGCGGGCGCCAATCGTCCCGCTTTTCATGCTCGGAACGTCGTAGGGGCTGGCGGTGTGTGACCAAAGTTTCGCGCTCTTGCGACAAAGCAGCGCGGCCCCGCCGGGATCGGCGAGGCCGCGCAATGCACTGCCTGTTGCTTCAGTTGGTGCGATGGGCCATCAGGCGCTGGCCGAGTTCGTCGCGCACC
Source organism: Candidatus Eiseniibacteriota bacterium (assembly GCA_016710095.1). Lineage (GTDB taxonomy): Bacteria > Eisenbacteria > RBG-16-71-46 > RBG-16-71-46 > RBG-16-71-46 > CAIXRL01. The sequence continues at coordinate 18,893 of JADJLL010000004.1, forward strand.
ACCCCGTTCAGCGCGTGGCCCGCCGCCACGGCGCTCCTGCTGGCGAGAGCCCGCTGCGCAAGGGCCGGCATGGCCAGCTCGAGACGAGCCTTGAACTCACCGCTGCGCACCCGAATCGTGGTGCCATCGTCGTCGCTGACGGCGTCGAACTCGAAGTGGCCGAGGAGCGTTCCCGCCTGCGCATCGACCCTGTCGAGCACCAGCTGGCCACACGGGGTTTCACCCGTGACCCAGTTGTTCGACGGATTGGCCTGCATGAACCCCGCAGCCGCCACACGAATCACGCCTCCCGTCGTATCCACATCACCCATCGGGATGGCGCCGGCCTTCAGGGGCGTGATCGCGACCATGAGCATCATGCTGAGGTCGTTGGCTTCGATGCTCGTCGGCACGCGCAGCCCGGCGACCACCAGCATCTGGGTCGCCACATCGAAGGAGGCGACGGCGCAAGCGCTGTCCGCGTACTCGGCCGGCAGCTGATCGCGTTCCACCGACGCCCATCGATAGCCGCCTTCATGTTGTAGGCGACGGCGGGGGCAGGACCGGGACCCGGATCGGGGCCGGGAGGCTTCGGACCGACCACTTCCGACGGACCACAGCCAGCGAGAAGACACACGACTCCGGCCACCAGGCCGAGCTTGCGAAGCGGGTTGCGCATCATGACCATTACCTCCGGCAAGGGTTCCTGACCTGCCGCGCCCATCGGTGCGGCGTTCTTGCCCATGACGTCGCTGGCCATTTCGCGTGTGACCGGAAAATCGAAAGCCCCGGGGAAGAAATCTGCGGGGGCCGGTATCCGGACTTGGAGTGACGCGCCTCCGGCAGCTCCATGCCGCATTGTTCGCGACTTGACGCTTATCCGCTCAGGACCTCTCTCGTTGCGGCCCCGCCTCCTCCGGCGCGACGGTTCCCATTCCTGAGGACGCGTTCCACTCGACTTCCATTTCCGATCCGATGGTTTGTCACACCGCGGCCCCGCGCCGACGGCATGGACAGGAAGCCCAGTCCGGAATCCTGTGGATTCCACACCGCCGACCCTCCATCAGGAGACCCCCGATGCGCTCGAATGTTTGGAAGCGTGCTCTGTGCTGCACGCTCGCGCTGTGTTTCGCGATCACCCCGGTGCTGGCCCAGATCGACACCTGGCAGGCGTTTCTCACGGACAGCAAGGGCCGGCAGGAAGCGCTTCCCGAACAGCCGGCCAAGCTGAAGGACAAGGAGTGGCTGCGCATCGGCTACACCGCCTACTCCGGCTTCAAGCCCCGTCTGGGCGTCGTCTTCTCCGAGGAAAAGCAGGACAACAGCGGTGAGTACAAGAGTGAGTTCGCGCGGCTGCTCAACAACATCTACGGCAGGCCCACGCAGGGCACGAACCCGATGAACCACATCGAGGATCTCGTTCGCCAGGCGATGGGCGCGACGAATCGCTTCACGATGGTCGAGCGTACGACCGCCACCGAGGACGTCCTCGGCGAGCAGGACTTCGGCGCCTCGGGGCGGGTCGATCGCCGCACGGCCGCCCAGGTCGGCCAGATGCGCGGCGCGGACTACATCGTGAAGGCCACGATCATCGAGCTGAATCCGAGAAGGAATCCAAGAGCATCAGCGCCATCGGCGGTGGCATGGGCTCCCGCACGCTCGGCTTCGGCAGCATCGGGGGTTCCGGCAAGGTCGCGTTGTGCCGGCTGAACGTTCGCCTCGTCGACGCCCACGACGGGAACCGTCGTTCTGGACAGGACCGAGGACGGAACGTCCAGCTCGTCCGGCCTCGGCATTGGTGGAGGAGCCCTCGGTGGGCTGGGCGGCGGCCTCGTGGGCGGCGCGATCGGCATGGACAAGAAGAAGGCGGCATCGCTCGCCGACGCCATGCAGGCCTGTGCGAACAAGATCGCCTTCTACATGGCGACCAAGATGGAAGAGCTGCCGTGGCAGGGCTCGGTTGCGAGCGTCACGGGCAAGAAAGTGACGATTTCCGCCGGCACCAACATCGGCCTGCAGCCGGGCCTCACCCTCACGCTGCTTTCCAAGGGCGAACCGGTGAAGGACGCGGATACGGACGAGCTCTTGGGCTACGAGTCGGAAGAGATCGGCCAGGTGCGCATCACGGCCGTGCAGCCAGTTCTCGACCGCCGAGATCATCTCCGGGTGGCACTGGGGCGAAGAAGGGCGACATCGTCGGCTCGAACCGCGGAAGAAGTGCAGGTGGCGCAGGCGCCGTTCCTTCGAGGGGACGGCGCCTCCCGCGGCACGGCGAGGAGCGCGAGGCCATATGAATCGTCCTTTGCGGGCCGCCGCACTGGCTACGGCCCTGAGCCTCATCGTTCACGTGCCAGCCGATGCCCAAAGCTGGCAGCGCTCCGGCAGCCGCTATTCGCAGTCTCATGCGTCCGCGGACACGGTGGGCCGCCGGCCCGCCACCGGCCTCGAAGACGCGATCGAGTTTTCCGGCTGGCGCGTTCCCCTCGTGCGAATCGTCAACCTGATCGACGGCCTCGGCCGCGAGCTGCAGGAGCCGGGACTCTACGAACTCGCGATTCGCACCGTCGACGACCTGGCCGGCCCACGGCACCCCTTCGCGGGCTATCTGCATGTCCGCCTGTCCTACCGCTACTGGATGGCAGGCGAAACGGCACGCGCGTTCGACCATGCCGTGCTGGGCGAGGACATTCTTCGCGAGCACCTGTACCTGCGGCTTCGCAGTCTCTCCGACGCGGAGTCTGGCGGCTCGCGCGGCTTCGCGAGACCGCGCTGGACCTCATCCTCACGATCGCGGCACAGCAGAACAGTGGCGCCACGAGCGGCCGTGCGTGGGATGCCTTCGTCCGGTCGCGCGCGATCGTGCTCGACGAAATGGCCTCCCGGAAGCGCACGGTCGACACGAGCAGTGACTCGACGCTTCGTCGATTGAACGACGCTCTTGCGCAAACGCGCGAGACTCTCGCCGAACGGAGCTTCGAGCCGCCGTCACAGAGTGGCAGCGACCGCGTCACGCTCGACGGCTTGCGAGCACGGCGGGACAGCCTCGAGCGAGAGCTCGCCCGGAAGAGCTCGACCTTTCGCAGGGATCTCATCCGCACGCGGGCGGGGCTCGACGACGTCCTGCGCACGCTGGCCCCCGACGAAGCGCTGGTCTCCTATGCCTGCTATCTCGAGTTCCCCACAGCGGAGCGCCGCGCCCCCCACGCCCGGCGATGGACCGCCGAGGCGGAGAGACTTGCTCCTCGCCCCATGGTGCTGGCATTCGTACTGCGCCCATCGCAGGGCGCACCGCGTGTTGTCCGTATCGCCCGCGCCGAGGAGGTGGATGCTCGCGTCGCCGCGTGGCGCGCGGCTCTCCCCGCACAGATGAGCGCCGAGGACGATTCGCTCGCGAATGCCGGCCTGAACGTGAGCGGCGACTCGCTGCGAAAGCTCGTCTGGGACCCCGTCGCGGCAACCGTGCGCACCGCTCGAAGGGTGTTCGTCGTACTCGACGGCTCGCTCCAACTCATGAGCATGGAGGCCTTGCCCCTCGACCCGCTGGCCCGGCGGTATGTCATCGAGGATTCGTCGGTGCTCAACTACCTGAGTGCGGAACGAGACCTGATGCGCCGAATGGAGCCCGGGCCGCGTGCCATCTGGTCGCGATCGGTGTCGGACACTTCACGCGCCCGGATCCGACAGCATCCCGCCGCACTTCGCGTGCTCGCCCCGCGGCGCCCTGCGGGGATCTCTCGACGACGGACCTGCCCGATCTTCCCGGAAGCGAGAGAGAAGTTCGCAACATCTCGAGCCTGTGGAGCCGCACGCACTCGTCGAGCACGGCGAAGTGCATCAGTTCGTTGTTCACCGGCGAGGACGCCACGAAAGCCAACTTCGCGATCGAGGCGCCGCTCGCATCGGTGCTCCACGTCGCCACGCACGGCTTCTTCATGCAGTGCCCGCTCGAGCAGCCATCCGGACGCCCCGACACGCCCTTCCCGCGGCCAGGACCTGGCTCCACCGCCCATGGAATGGTCGACCCCCTGTTGCTCGCCGGTCTCGTTTTCACCCCGTCGTCGAGGCGGGATCGCGCGCGGAGCCGATGTGCTGACCGCCGAGGAAGTCGGCTCGCTCGACCTGTCCCGGGCCGACATCGTCGTGCTGTCGGGATGCGAGACGGGAGCGGGGCTCGTCGAATCGCGCGAGGGGTTGCTCGGCCTGCGCCGCGCGTTCTCCGTCGCGGGCGTGGGAAGCATGCTGGTCAGCCTGTGGCCCGTGCAGGACGTTTCGACCGAGGCGTTCATGCGGGGGCTCTACGCCGATCGGCCCGGACGTCCGATGGATCTGGCGGAATCCACCCACCAAGGCTCGAGTTGCAACTCCTCCAGGAGCTTCGCCGTCTGGGCCTCTGGGACGAGCCGGCGGGCTGGGCGGAAGCTTCGTCGTCGTCGGAGTCCCCGCCCCGGCCAGCTCTGACGCCGATTCGCCCACCCCTCGCATCCCGAGCCGACGCGGCCGTTCTTCTTCATCTTGCAAAATCGCCACGGACTGCCGTCACACGACCAGTTCCGTCCCGACGTCCCTGATGAAGTTCCGTGCTTTCGAATGAGCCCGCCATGACCGAACCGGAAAAATCGGAGTGGAGCACGCTGATGCGCGAAGCGACCGAACATGCTCGCCAGAGACTTCCGTGGGCAAAGGACGACGATATCGTGCGTCTCGCCTCGGAGGCGGTCGAACAGGTGCGCCGCGAATGGCAGGCGGCCGGCGTGCCCGATTTTGCCGAGATCCAGCGCGGCCTACTTGGCCGGCTGCGCGACCTCGAGCGCCAGGTGTGGAAGCCGCTTCTCGACCTTTCGCAGCGCGTCGCCAAGGGCGGCTGAGATGGGCACCCTCCGAAGACGTGGAGGACATCGCGCAAGAAGCACTGATCCTGCTCAAGCGCAGGGCGGAAGCGGGCCCCGTGGAGAACTTCGAGGCCATGCTGACCGCGATCCTGCGGAATCGCATCGGCGACTACATCCGATCCAAGCGCCGGGCGGGATTGCTGCCGCTCGAGAACGAAGATGGTTCTCCGATCGACATTCCGTCGAAGAGGAAGACCCCTTCGAGACCGTCTTCCTGTTCAACCCCGGCGACCTGCAGTTCTTCCGGTTTCCCGCTCTGCGAGTTCTTTCGGGCACAGACCACGCCCGCTCGCCCGAGTTGTCTGGACGTCTCGATCCGGGTGTTCGCTGGCTGGACGCTGCAACGCGTGTCCGCTGATTTCGGCGACAGCTACGTCGCGGTCCGCAAGCGCTGGTCCCGTTGCATGGAGCGAGCGCAGACTGAACTGCGGGAAGAAATCGCGAGCCTGATTCCGTGGGCACGCGAAGCAGGAGTGCTCTCGTGAACGATCTTGCCGGTTCTGCGCACGACGAAGCGCGCCACGGACGCGAGCTGATGCAGCATGCCGTCGGCATGCTTCCGGAATCGCAGGAGAGAATTCGAAGACATCTCACGACTTGCCCGACCTGTCAGGCCCGATGGGAAAGGCTGGCCAGTGGGAGCTCGGCGCTTGTCGATCAACACCTGCCGCCCGGCGTGATCGCAGCGTGGCCAGTCGCCCGCGACACTCGAGGGGCGCGCGCGACCGCGGTGGGCGCCCACCTCGAGCGTTGCGAGCGCTGCAGGTCGGAAAATCGAAATGCTGGGCTACTCCGCAGAGTTGCCCGAAATCGCGACGCGCGCGCCGGAGCCCGCGCCTGGCGCGCAGACCGGTGCGCACCTCCTTCTGGACGCGCGCGGGCGGGTTGGCTGCGCTTCGTGCCCATCCCGGCGACAGCCGCACTGCTGCTCGTGGCCTCGTGGTACGCGACGCGTGGATGAAGACCCAGCCATACCGAGCGCGAGCCAACACGCCGTCCAGCCCGCAGCACCCACGGCAACGAACACGCCCGACCCGAATGCGCTACGGAGCCACCGGGGACTCCCGCGCTGGCCCACAAGAGCTCGGAATCCCAACCCACGACACCCTCGACGCCACCAGTGGATCAGCAGGCGAACTCAACCGCCGTGCTCGCGGTGCTCGGCGAGGAGAGGAACAGCCCCGCGATGCCGAGATCGATTTCAACTCGACCTACCGCGGCACGGTGACGCCGCATCTGGTCGAGATCGAACTCGCCAAGGCGGATCGGGTCACGATCAACGTGCCCACCGATGTGGCGCGCGCGGGCCAGCTCGCGTCGAGCCGTTCCGAACTGGAAGTCGTGCTTTCCCAGGACGGCCGGGAGTTCGCCCGTTTCCGTGGGCTGCTTTCCGAAGTGCTCGGCAAGCGCTTGGCCTTCGATCCGGCGGCCGTCGGACTTCGCACCGGAGCGGTCGACGCACGGTACGTCGTCCGAATCCCTCAGGATCCCGAGCCCCGGCTTGATCGAACGGTGCATTTCGCCCGTTCGATGAAGCACGTGCTCAAGACGACGGTTGAGCGGCCCTCAATGCAGCATCGCTCACGCGCCGCACGGCGCTCGAACCGCCCGCTCATGCACAGGAAGCTACAGACCGGGCCGAACGTGCGCGCCGGCACTGTCTCGCCCTTCCCATTCGAGCCGGACACTGCCGGCGGCGATTTTCCCGCGATTGCGTTCCACACGTGCCGCCCGCGACGTCGCGCACCTCGAACGCCACGCGCGATTCGGCCGGCAACGTGAGCAGCACGCTCGTGCCCTCCGCCGCGGGGTTCGGCCACGGCGCGGACAGCGCGAGAGCGCCACGCCGCTATTTCGTCCACGTCCGCGGTCGGCGACCAGCGAATGCGCCGCACTCGGTCGTCGATGATGCACGCCACGTAGAGCCAGCCGGTGGCGGGCTCGACCGCGAAGTCCACCGGGCCGTTCATGCCGCTCGCGAGCAGGTCGCTCGTCACGAGGCGATCCTGCGCGTCGAACCGCGCCGCGTGGATCCAGCCGCGATAGAAGTCGCCGAACACGAATCGCCCGCGCCAGGGCGCGGGGAACTGCTGCGCCTCGTAGAAGAGCCCGCTCGTGATCGAGTTCGCACGCGCGGCGAACACGCCGTTCGTGTCGGCCGACGGGTGGTAGAGCGCGAGCGTGGGATCGGTGAGCGGACCCGGCGCGGCGTTGCCCGCGAAAGGTGGCGCGAGCGCCGCATACGGCGCGTTCACGCGCGCGCCTTCGCGATACGGCCAGCCGAAGTCCTGTCCGCCCGCGCCCACGACGTTCAGCTCTTCCCACAGGTTCCAGCCGACGTCGCCGACGTACAGCGTGCCCGGCGCGCCGGCGCTCGCGTCGGTCGAGCCCGTGCCGGGCCGCACGCAGAAGCGGAACGGATTGCGCAGGCCGTACGCCCACACCTTCGAGCGCACCGCGCCCGGATCGCCGGTCCAGAACGGATTGCTCGGCAGGCCGTGGCCGGTCGCGGGATCGATGCGCAGGATCTTGCCGCCGGGCACGTCCAGGTCCTGCGCACGGAACGCGCCGCGGTCCCACGCGAGCGGCGCGTAGCCGGGCTCGAAGAGTCCGGAGGACAGCCCGCCCGGATCGGCCATGTCCCAGCGCGCGCCCTCGCCCATCGACACGAGCAGCGTGCCGTCGGCGGCGAAGCGCAGCGCGCCGACGCTGTGCGTGCCGGAGTAGTTCGGCACGCCGTCGCTCCACGACGTGCCGAGCAGCACGGTGCGCGTGGACTCGTCGATGCGATTGGGGTCGCTCGCGCTCACTTCGTAGCGCACGAGACGCCCGAAGTGCAGCGTGTCGTCGTCGGCGCCGTTGCTGTCGGGGTCGACCGCGTAGAAGAGGTAGAGGCGGCGGTTGGTGGCGAACGCCGGATCGAGCGCCATGCCGAGCAGTCCGCAGTCGCCGTTGATCTCGACCTCGGACTCGTGCGCCCACATGGGCGTGGGCAGCTGCACACCGTTCGCGATCACCCAGATTCGCCCGGGCACGTCGGCCACCAGCAACCGGCCGTCGGGCGTGAACGCGAGCGCGACCGGCGCCTCGATGTGCGAGCCGGGGATCGCGTTCTCGACCACGAACCCGGGCGCGGCCTTGGGCGCCGCGGCGGCGTACGCGGACTCGCCTTCGTGCGCGGCCGCGGTCCGCGGCCGCGGACGTCACGAGCACGGCGCATGCGAGCGCGCACGCGGAGGCGATGGCGAGGAGGATGAGGCGCAAGGTGTCGGGTCCGTTCTCGGGAGCAATGTCGAGGCGCCTCCGGCGGGTGCCGAAGGCGCCTCGTGGTGCGAAAAGCGTACGGGTCGCGCCCGCCCGGCCACAAGGGCGGCGATGCGCGTGCGTCCCGGGCTACGGCAGCTTCACCTGCGTGTCCATGTGGCGCCTCACCCACTCGATCCAGAGCTTCGTGCGCTCGCGCTGGTTCACGGGGTCGCCCGGGTTGTGCGTGCGGCCGGGGAAACCGATGAACTGCGTCTCGACGCCGTTGTCCTTGAGCGCGCGGTAGAGCGCCATCGCCTGCGCGGGCGGCACGCGGAAGTCCTCCATGTGCGACATCACGAGCGTCGGCGCCTTCGCCTTGGTCGCGTACGTGATCGGGGACTGCTGCCGGTAGAACTCGGCGCGATCGCCCACCCACGGCGAGCCGCCCATGTCGTGGCGCAGCGATTCGTTTCCGTCGGAGAGGTTGTACTGGTCCATCCAGCTCGTCACCGGCGCGCCCGCGACGGCCGCGCGCCACTTGTCCGGATAGTTGCCGATGAGCCAGCTCGTCATGTAGCCGCCGTACGACCAGCCCGTGGTGGCGATGCGCGTGCGGTCCACGAAGCCGCGCTTCTCGAGCGACGCGATGCCGGCCATGACGTCGCGGCCGGGCCCCGGGCCCCAGTCGTCGTGGATGGCGCTCTGGTACGCGTTGCCGAGGTTGTCGCTGCCGCGGTAGTTCGGCATGAACACGCACCAGCCCTCGGCGCCCATCAACTGCGCCATCGTGTTGAAGCTCGCCTTCGACGCCGCCGTCGGCCCGCCGTGGATCACGAGCACGAGCGGGTACTGCTTCGCGGGATCGAAGCCGGGCGGGGTGACCAGCACGCCGTCTTCCTCGTAGCCGTCGTTCGTCCACGTGACGCGCTCCGTGCGGCCGAGCGCGAAGCCGTCCACCCAGTCGTTGAACCGCGTCAGCCGGCGCGGCTTCGCCGTGGGCGAGTCCATCACGTACAGCTCCGCGGGGTGCGTGGGCGTCGAGGCGGCGAAGACGATCGCGCCGGTGCGCGCGACCTGGTAGTCGTATCCGAACGCGCCGTTCACGACGAGCTCGCCCGTGTCCACGCGCTTCGCGGGACCGTCGAGCGGCTGCATCCACAGGCCGGTCGTCACGCGATCGTTCGCCGCGACGAGCAGCGTGCGGCCGTCGGGCATCCAGCGCCCCGTGAACACGTTGCGATCGAGCGCGTGCGTGAAGCTGCGCGGCTCGCCGCCCGCGAGGGGACAGATCCACCACTCGTTCACGAGGCCCTTGTCGCCACGGCCGTCGCGCGGGTGCCAGAAGATCACGCTCTTGCCGTCGGGCGTGAACTGCGGATTGCTCTGCCAGCGGCGCGCGCCGTCGAGCGGCTTCACTTCGGAGGTCGCGACGTCGAGCAGCGCGACGCTCGTCGAATCGAAGCGTCCGCTCTCGGCCGCGGGCACGCGCGCGAATGCGATCGTGCGGCCGTCGGGCGACCACGACAGCGGCGAAGGCGGGCTCGAGGGGGGCAGCACGAACTCGACGCTCCAGGGACCGCCGGTCAGGCGCTTCGCCTTGCCGCCCTCGATCGGCTGCAGCCAGATGTGGCGCGACGGCAGCTTCGTGCGCAGGAACAGGTCCTGCGAGCCGACGTCGAACGCGCTCACGTACTTCTCTTCGCCCGACTTCTTCGCCGTCGTGTCGGACGCGACGTACGCGATCGCCGATCCGTCGGGCTTCCACGCGAACTGCTCGACGCCCGTCGGGCTCTTCGTGAGCAGCCGCGCTTCGCCGCCGCGGAACGGCAGCACCCAGATCTGCGTCTGGTCGTCGGCGCCCGGCGCGAGGAAGGCGATCGACGCACCGTCGGGCGACCACGCGGGCGCGGCCGCGTGCTTGCGGTTCGTCGTGAGCGGGCGCGGCTCGCCGCCGGCGATCGCGACGGTCCACAGCTCGCTCAGGTTCTGGTCCACTTCGTAGTCGGGCTTCGTGACCATGAACACCACGTCGCGCCCGTCGGGCGAGACCTGCGTGGAGCCCACGGCGACGACACGGCGCAGGGTTTCGAACGAGAACGGTTCGGCGGCGAAGGCCGTCGCCGCGGAGGCGAACGTCGCGGCGGCCAGGACGAGCGCGAGGAGCGGTCGGCGCATGGGGGAGCTCCGATGTGGAGGGTCGTGCGCTGGGGAGCGCGGCGGAAGACGTGCGCGCACTCTAGGACGCACTCGGCGGCGAGCGCCTCGCCGGAAACACGAACGCGGCGGTGAACTTCACCGCCGCGTTCGTTCTCGTCTCGATCCGGGCCCGGCTACTTCGGGTTCACCAGTTCCTCGCCCTCGAGCTGGTCCGGGTACTCGGCCGGCAGCTCGCGCATGTTCTCGACGAACAGCGGTACTTCGGCCGACAGGTTCTCGAGCGCCGAAGGCCCTTCGGCCTCGCGCAGGATCTGGTACTCGGTGTCGCGCTGCGCCGGCGTGAAGCCCGACTCGCGGATGAGCGTCTCGATCTCGGCGATGGTCGTCTTGTTCAGGTGACCGGTCGCGAGATGCACGTTCTCCTCGAACAGCGTGCCGCCGAAGTCGTCCGCGCCGAAGTAGAGCGCGATCTGGCCGGTCTTCTTGCCCTCGCTGAACCACGTCGCCTGGATGTGATCGAAGTTGTCGAGGTAGAGCCGGCTCGCCGCGAGCACGCGGAAGTACATGTTCGCGCCGGCGATGTGCTTGACCTTCGACTCCATCGGCGTGTTGCCGCGCTTGTACGACCACGGCACGAACGCGGTGAAGCCGTGCGTCTCGTCCTGCAGCGCGCGGATGTAGTCGAAGTGCTCGACGATCTCGGCCGGCGTCTCGACGTGGCCGTACATCATCGTCGCGGTCGAGCGCATGCCGACCTGGTGCGCGGCGCGGTGCACGTCGAGCCACGTTTCCGGTCCGCCCTTCTTGACCGAGATGCGCTTGCGCACGCGCGTCGCGAGGATCTCCGCGCCGCCGCCGGGCAGCGTGCGCTGGCCGGCTTCGTACAACGCCTCGAGCACGCCCTTGATGCTCAGCCCGCTCACTTCGGCCATCTGGTGGATCTCGGGGGCCGAGAAGAAGTGCGGCGTGATGTGCGGGTAACGCTTGCGCGCCTCGCGCACGATGTCCGTGTAGAAGCTCCACGGAATCTCGGGATTGAGACCGCCCTGCAGCAGCACCGTCGTGGCGCCGAGCTGGTGCGCGGTCTCCATCATCTTCATCACGCCTTCGACGTCGTGCGTGTAGCCGTCCGTCGCGGGCTTGCCGGGCTTGCGGTAGAACGCGCAGAAGTGGCAGTCCACCGTGCACCAGTTCGTGTAGTTCGGGTTCGTGTCGATCACGTAGGTGACGAACTTCGAGCCCGTCTTCTTCACGCGCATCTCGTGAGCGAGCGCGCCCATTTCGAGCAGGGGCGCATCGGTCAGGAGGTAGACGCCTTCTTCGGTGGTCAGGCGCTCGCCGCGCGCGATCTTGGCTTCAATGGTGGACCACACCGTCGCTGCTCCTCGGGGATGGGGCGGCCGCGGCTTCGGGGCCGCGGGCCGCGTCAATCGCGGTGAAATCGTGCGCGGCAGGATACCCGCCGCGGGGCGTTCGCGTCGAGCGCGCCCGGTGCCTGCGCGCGTCGCGGCCGGCGTCTGCGCCATGCCGGAAATTGCCTCGGGCGGCCGCCGTGTTCCGGCAGCCGCCCGAGCGTCGATTCATCGCCGTGGCGTGCGATCAGCGCGCGATCACGAGCCTCTGGACCAGCGGACGGCCCGCCACGCGGACGCGGGCGAAGTACACCCCCGCCGCGGCCGCGCGTCCCGCGGAGTCGCGCCCGTCCCACTCGATCGTCGTCCGGCCCATGTCGTGCGCCGGAAGCGCGAGCTCGCGCACGCGGCGTCCGGAGACGTCCAGCAGCTCGACGCGCGTCCCGGCGCCGAGGGCTTCGGACAACTGCAGCGTCAGGTGCACGTGGCCCGTGCTCGGCAGCGGCCACGCTCCCGCCCAGCGCGAGCCGGTGACCGCGGCATCCTCGACCCCGGTGAACTGCATCACGAGCGACGGCGTCGGCGTGACGCGATCGGCGAAGTCGGTCGCGCAGTCGTCCGTGTCCGCGTTCGGACTGTTGCGCTCGAGCGAGTGCAGCGCCGGCACGGCGGGACGGGCGTGCACGCCGGGATAGCTCGCGTTCTTGTACGTGACCACGTCCACGACCGTGTTCGCGCGATCGAGCACGAGCACGGCGTCACCGCTGTTCGGGATGTTGAAGCCGATGTTCGGAGCCCAGCCCGTGAACGGGAGCATGTCCGGCGTGCCGCCGTCGCTGCTCGTGCACTCGGCGCCCGCGCGCAGGCCGTTCTCGGAGAGGAACGTCGCGCCGCGGAAGGCGACGACGAACGCGTTGCCCGGCTCGAGGAGCGTGCCCGAGGGGAACCGCGCCATGGCTTCGTTCACGCCCGGCGTCTCGGCGTCGCCGATCTTGAACTGGTTCAGCGGCAGCACGCTCTGCGAGACGTTCACGATCTCGAGCCACTGCGAGTTCACGCCGCCTTCGAAGAACTCCTCGTTCACCACGATCGGCGAGATACGCGCCGCGGCCGTCGAAATACGCGTCGAGCGAGTGGTCCACGACACCGTCGACGGGTTCGGTCAGCGTGCCTGCCCGACCGCGAGCGCGTATTGCGTCACCACGTCCGCCGCGCGCGACGCGTTGCCGTCGCCGGCGGGAAGCACGTCGTCGGAAGCGTTCGACAGGAACGACGCCGCGCAGATCCGGATCGGATCCGCCGGCACGAAGGCGAACCCGAGCGCCGCCCACGGCACCGAGATCTCGCACACGCCCGAGGCGTTCACGGCCGCCACGGCGCCCACGTACTCGTTGCCGTACGGGTCCACGACCCGCGCGCCGAGGCCGCTGCCGAAGCGCGTCTGGACGAGGTACTCCCACGCGGCCTCCGGCGTGACGCCGGCCGCGTCGGTGCCCACGAAGTTCGTGCCGCCGAGTCCGGTGAAGCGGTTGAGGTCGAACGACACCTGCACCTGCCAAGCGCTGTCCCCCGCGACCGTCACCGGTCCGGCGCAACGTGCGAGCAGGTAGAGATGGTCGTGATCGCCGCTCACGCGCAGCTGCGTGAGGTCGCACGCACGAGCGGCGGCCGAGCCGCGCGCGTCACCCGTGGCGTCGCGCCAGACGAGTTCGCCCGCGCCGTCGGAGCGGCGGGCGATGCGCGCGGTGTTGTCCGAAGGCGGCAACTGGCCGAACCAATCGGCGGCGTCGCCGTCCACGACGATGCCCGCGCGGGCGATTGCCGGCGCGAGCAGGGTCGAAACGAGGAGCAGTGAAAGAAGCGCGAGTCCGCGCGGCCGCGAACGGGTCATGGCAGTTCTCTCCAGGAAAGCGTCACGAACTGGCCGCCGTAACGGGCCAGCGCCTGCGAAATGGCGTCACTGCTGTAGAGGATCGTCGCGCCACCGTTGTGGCGGACCTGCGAGCGGCCCTTCACGATCACGCCACCGAGGATCCACGCGGTGCCGTTCAGGTTGAGGTCGCCTTCGACGTAGAGCAGGCCGCGATACGAGAACGTGGCGTTCGCGGTGAGATCGCCGTCGACGTACAACATGCCTTCGCCGTCGCCACCGTGAATGCCGATGTTCGTGGATTGGTTGCCCACCACGGCGTCGCCGTCGATGTAGTAGATGCCGTTCAGATTGGCGGGCGCGGTCGAGACCGGGGCGCCGATCCACGACAGGAAGTTCGCCTGCGTCATGCCGAGCGCGTCCCACGGGCCGGAGTAGAAGCCCGTCTGGTTGCTCACGTTCGCGGGCGTGCCGGCCTGCGTCGCGGATCCACCATTCGTGGTGGCCCCGGTCGTCCACGAGCCCGGCAGGTTGCCCGAGCCGGTCTCGTCGTCGATGCAGTGGCTCAGGTCGCCCGGCATCGTGCCGCGGCCGTTGTCGCCGTCGTTCTCGTGCGTCGACGCGCTGTGGTTGTAGCCGCACACCGCCGCCGTACCGATGAAGCGGATGTCCTGGTTCGCCGCCAGCGCGGCGCGCGCGAGCGCGTTGAACGGCTTCTGGATCACTTCGACCTGGATGCTGCGGCGGCCGGTGCCCTGCATGCCGGTCGAGGTGATCACGTAGATCGGATAGCCCGTCGACGTGTTCACCGGCTCGGACAGCGACGGGTCGTAGCGCATGACGGCGGTTCCGGCGGAGTTCGTCTTGAACTTCACCGTGAGCGCGCGGTCGCTGCGCGAAGCCGTGCTGTAGTCGAGCCAGTTGCCGATGGGCTGGCTCGTCGCGAGCCCCGTGCTGTCCGAGCCGAGCGTCGGCACCGAGCCCTGCTGGCAGGCGAAGATCTGCGCGACCGAACGCGGGTTCGCCGCGCTCATGTTGACGTCGTCGTTGCGGATGCGCGACATGGCTTCGCTCACGCCGGCCTCCGCCACGTTGAGCGCCTGCGCGCCGCGGACGTTGTAGCCCACCGCGCGCCGGTCCAAGTTCGCGCTCGTCATCATCATGATGCCGAGCACGGTGAGCACGAGCAGCACGAGCAGGGAGATGGCGAGCGCCACGCCCTTCTCGTCGCGGGACAGCCGGAGTGAATCCTTCACGTTCCGCTCTCCTATCGAATGAAGATCACGAGCGCGCCTGTCGACGCGCCGGACTTCACGCCGACCGCGAGGTCGGACAGGTAGGGTCCCGCCGGCGTCGTCGGATTGACGCCGTAGTTGAAGTTCGAGGTCGTGGTCGCCGGCACCATGTTCACGACGGCGCCGTTCGACGGATCCACGCCCGTGCTGGGCAGCGTGCGCACGTCGAGGTAGTAGATCGTGACGCCTCCGCCGTACGAGCCTTCCGCCGTGCGCCAGCCCACGACCAGGTCCTGGATGCTCTGCGTCGCGCCCATGTCGGCCATCGTGATGCTCATGACGATGCCGCTCGCGTCGACCGTCCGGTCGTGGCTGAAGTACCAGTACGTCGGCACGCTGTAGTTGCGCAGGTACTTGAGCTGACCCTGGCTCGTGCTCCTCTGCGTGCCGAACACGACGTCCAGCTTGCCGTCCCCGTTCACGTCGGAGACACCGATCGCCGTGACCGCGCCGTCGAGCGACGAGATCGTGCTCTTCCAGATGAAGCGGTTGCCGTTCACGCGGCCCGTGCACTTGAAGAGCATCACTTCGCCCATGTACGAGCTGGTCTTCGTGCCCACGATGAGATCCTTCACGCCGTCGCCGTCGAAGTCGGCGAGCGCCATGCAGGTCACTTCGCCCATGCTCGAGCCGGGCACGCCGCCCGCGGTCGGATAGACCTCCTGGCGCGTGTACGTGGGCGTCGTCGTGTTGCTGTTCTGCCAGACCTCGACGGTGCCTCGCCCGCTCACCGTGGACTTGGTGCCCACGATGATGTCGGGGTAGGCGCCGCCCGAGCAGTCGTACGTGAGCACGGCCTGCACGTCGCCGGCGTCGGCCGTCGTGTACGCCTGGCCCGAGGAATACGTGCTCGGGATGTAGCCCTCGTTGCCGTTCGAGGCCTGCGAGTACCAGACGAAGAAGTTGCCCGTGGCCGCCTTCTTCGTGCCGGTCACGAGATCCGGCCGGCGGATCAGGTCGTTGCGGTCGAGCGTGTCGAGCGCCATCGCCATGACGGCGTTCGGCGCCGAGCGCACGTAGCCGGAGCCCGCGGGTGATGCCGGCGACGGATAGAAGAGCGGCGTCGGCGAGTTGCCGGGGTACTGGTTGAACCACGCGGACACCTGGTCCGCGCCGCCGGCGTCGGCGCCGAGCACGATGTCGGCGTCGCGGCGCGCGTCCTCCGTGTGGTTGCCGTTCCACTCCTTCTCGAGCAGGTCGCTCGACGCGAGGCTCAGCACGCGGCTCGCGTTGAGCGAGATCACGGTGTAGCTCGACATGCCGAAGTTCTTGCCCGTGAGCGTCTGGTTCGCCTGCAGCCACAGGTTGCCGATCGAGGTGGAGTTCGTCGGGAAGAACCCGGCGGGCGGCACGATGAACACGGAGTACGCGTTCACGCGCGGCGGATCGTTCGCCGGCACCGCGATGTCGTAGTTGCCCGAGCCGTCGGTGTACGCGTAGCCCTGCACCGTGACACCGCCGTCGGTCGTCACGCCGACCCAGACGTTGCCGAGGCCGGCCTCGGCGCCGTCGGCGACGCCGTTGCGGTTGTTGTCGCGGAATACTTGGCCACGGATCGTGCCGTTGCTCGAGCGCTGCATGCCGAACGTGTGGCTCGCCGTGCCGCCGTTGGTCATCGTGCCCGTGCGCGGATTGGCCGTCGTCGCGGCCATCGAATCGGGCACGTCGCAGGAGACCGAGTAGTTCGCCGCGGACGCGAACAGCTGCGCGTCGCCGCTGGCGTCCGTGTACGCCTCGACGTCGCCCGGATCGAGTTCGAACTCGATGCCGGCCAGCGACGCTTCGCCTGCGTCCTGCGTGCCGTTGCCGTCGGCGTCCTCGAACGCGTGCACGTTCACCCAGCCGCCGGCACGCGCGGTGTCCGCGAACGAGTGCGACGCGGGCGCGCTCGCGACCGTGATCTGCACGCTGTCGGGGCTCGAGTAGACGCCGTAGCCCGAAGGCGGCGTGTGACGCAGGCCGTAGCTGCCGTTCGGCACGCGAATGGCCCAGTAGCCGAGCGACGACGTGTATCCGATGTAGCTGCCGAGGCGCACGGTGGCGCCGGCGAGACCGGGTTCGCCCGAGTCCTGCGTCCGGCTGCGGTTGAGGTCGTCGTACACGTAGCCACTCACCGTGTACGTGGCGACGCCCCAGTCGGGCACGCTGCGCATGGAGTTGATCTGCGTGGACAGCGTCGTCGCCGGGTAGTTGCCGTTCCCGTCGCGCTTCGACGACGGCACGGTCACCTTCACTTCGACGCGCTCGATGTCCTGGATCTGGGCCGCCGGCACCGGGCCGTTGTTCCAGTTCCACGGCGTCGAACTGCCGCGCAGGTACACGGTGAAGAGCGGCGGCACCGAACCACCGGGACGGCTCACGAGCGCGACGCGCTCCTGAGCGCCACCGTTGTTGCCGAGCGAGTTGCCGGACGAATCGCCGTACACCTCGCGCACGAGCACGTAGTCGTTCGGGTTGGGAGTCATGCGCGCGTCGGCGCCCTGCGCCGCGGCGATGTCGCCCGCGTCCACCGCGCCGTCGTTGTTCACGTCGAGCGTGTAGCGCACGAGCTCGGCGCCGGTGCGGTACTTGGCCGGCGGCTCCCAGTCGGTGCCGTCGAGCGGATGCGGCTTCGGCGAGCCCGCGGGGTCGTACGCCTGCGGCGACATGCGGCGCGCGATCAGCGTGTCGGGCCACGGCGCCATGTTCTCGGACAGGACGATCTGGGTGGAGTCCACGTACGCGATCGCCGGCTGAGGTCCGCCGGGATACGACAGGTCGGCGTCGTAGCCGGCGCTGCGGATGTCGCGCGTCATGAACTCGAGCGCCGCGCGCGCGGTCTGTTCGGACGCGAGGCGCTCCGTCGCGGACTGACGCGCACGCGACGTGCGAATCACGACGACGGTGATCGCCACGGCGACGATCGCGAACACCACGAGCGTCACGAGGATTTCCACGAGCGTGAACCCGCCATCCCTGTCGGAGGGTCGATGGGATTTCCGGAGTTCGAGCATGCTCAGCGCCTCACATAGGTGGTGGCCACGACGCTCGAGGCCGTCGATTTGCCGGCTCCGGAGAACGTGACGGTGACGTCGACCCGCTTGAGGTTGTCGAGCGGGGCATTCATGGCGGTGACCGTGTAGAAGCGATGCCAGCGGCCGCTGCCCAGCGACTCCGTCGCGGTACCCGCGGGATGCCTTCCCACGGTGAGCGTCGAGTCCGACCAGGTCTTGCCGGTCAGCTGCTCGATCTTTTCCTGCGAGTAGTCGTTCGCCGCGGTCAGCAGGTGGTCCTGCGCCATCGCGCGCGTGCCGGCGGGGAACATCCGCGCGACGGCGAGCACACCGACCGAGAGGATGACGAGGGCGACGAGCACCTCGACGAGCGACATGCCGGCTTCGCGGCGCGCGTGTGAGCGGGGCGTGCGCATGCGCTCTCCTACCGGACCAGCACGATGCCCGAGAGCTGGATGCTCACGGTGTCGCGCTGTCCCGTCGGGTCCTTCAGGATGATGTACTGCGAGGAGGAAGCACGGCCGTCGGTCGAGATCGTGAAACCGGCGCCGCTGCCGGTCGCGTACGTGATGTCGCGCGGAAGATCCCAGTGGTTCGTGACCGTGCCGTTGTGCACGTGGAAGTCGCCGGCACCCGACGAGTCGATCGCGAAGTGGATCGTCTGCGTTTCGCGCGTGGACATCGCGCGCGAGCGCAGGTTCTGGATCGACGACGCGATCTCGTGCGACGCACTCTTGAGCGCGCTCGAGCGCATGTAGTTCCGGTAGGCCGGAACCGACATCGCGAACAACACTCCCGTGATCGAGACGACGATCAGGAGTTCGATGAGACTGAAGCCAGCGGACCGTCGGGGCACGGACATGCTTACACTCCACGCGGGAAGGCGCCCTGTTCGGGCAGTCGATCACGTGGTGTGTAGTTCGACGCGTGGGAGCACGCACATCACGGCGAAATGATTATCAGTGGGGGATTTACGAAGATATTCCGCGAGTGCGGGCGCACTCTCACGAAAGACCGTGCTTCACCGCACCTCTCGCCACGAGAGCGTGATGATCTCGCGGAGGGCGCGGCCGAGCGCGCGATTGATGGCGTCGCGGCTGTAGACCATCGCAGGTCCGTTCGTCAGCGTGCACGTGCTTTCGGAACGTCCACGCACGACCACGGCCCCGACGACGGTGCCGGTGGCCTCCGAAGTGAAGTCGCCTTCGACGTAGATGAGACCGCGGAAGGCGACGAGCCCGGTCAGGTGGAGATCGCCGTCCACGTAGAGGATGCCCTCGCCCGTGAGCGCGTCCACGTCGAACGCCTGGAGCCCGTTCTGGATCGAACTGTCGTCGTCCAGCCAGACGACGCCGTCCCAGTTCACGGGCGCCGTCGTGTGCGTTCCGAGCATCGTGACGAACTCCGTGCGCGTCATGCCGAGCAGTTCCCACGGCCCGTCGTAGAACCCCGATTGCGCTTCGATCGTCGCGGTCGGGATGCCGGCGATCTGCGCGCCGTTGTTCGTGACGCTTCCCCCCGACCAGATACCCGGGAGATTGCCCATGCCGACCTCGTGATGCACGCATGAGGGCGAACCCGTGCGGCCGAGCGCGGCGTCCTCGAAGCCGGTGTCGGCGGCGTGCTGGTATCCGCAGATCGAGGCGTCGCCTTCCAGGTGCACGTCCACGCCGGAGCACAACGCCGCGTTGACGTTGAGGTGGTGCGGCTTCCAGATGAACTCCGCCTGGATCCGTGTGCGGTCGCCGTTGATCTTCCCGGTGGACGTGACGCGGTAGACCGGCATGCCGCAAGTCGTGTTGAGCATGGGCGACTGCTCGTCGTCGTACCGCACGATCGCGCCCGTGTCGGGATCGCGGCGGAAACCGAGCGTGAGCACATCCTCGCCACGCGTGGCGGAGCTGTAGTCGAGCCAGTCTCCCGGCGGCTGCGCCGTGGCGAGAGCCGTGGTGTCGTCCCCCACCGAAGGCACGAGCCCGCTCGTCGTGAGGAAGATCTGCACGGCCGAAGCCTCGACGTCTTCGTTCAACGCGATCTCTCCGGTGCGCATGCGCGAAACGACCTCGGCGACACCGGCGTCCGCGGCGCTCAACGCACGGGAGGTGCGCAGGCCATGTCCGCTGATCTTGCGCTGGGTGGACAGGTTCTGCATGACGGCCGACGCGAGCAGGCTGATCACCAACAGCACCACGATCGCCATGACCAGCGCAACGCCCCGTTCGTTCCGCGGCCCGGTTTCCATGGCGGCGCTCATCGGGTGTACATCACGAAGTAGGCGAGGAAGCTCGAGGACCGCCAGCAGATCGCGAGATCCGTCCGGTACGGCCCGGCAGTCGAAGGGTTCGACGAGTAATTGAAGTTGCCGGTCGTCAACGCGACCACCTGCTTGGTGACGGTTCCGGCCGAAGGGTCCACCGACGTGGTGGAGATCGCCCCGCCGACGTTGTAGAAGATGCGCACTCCACCGGTGCCGGAGCTCGTGTTCGTCACGTAGCCCACCGCGATGTCCGCGGACGAGCTGCCGCCGAGATCCGCCGCAGCCATGCTGAGCACCGCGCCAGGAGCGGAGAAGCTCTGCGAGGCCGTGTACGTCCAGGTGCTCGTCGTGTGGGTGTTGCGATAAACGAGGATTCGCCCGGCGGTCGTGCTCGTCTTCGTTCCGAGCACGATGTCCGGATAGCCGTCGCCGTCCACGTCCGTGACCGCGAGCGTCTTGGGGTTGTCCGTGCTCAACGTGATCATGTTTCGGTACCGGAAGCGGCTGCCGTTCGTGCGTCCGATGTTGTCGAGCACGATCACTTCGCCGCTGTACGTGCCGGTGGACGTGGCGATCACCATGTCCTTGTCCCCGTCGCGGTCCATGTCCGCGAGGACGATCTGCTGCGCCTCGCCCATTCGGGAACCGGGCACGCTCGCGGCGGACGGATAGGTTTCCTGCCTGCTGTAGCCCGGACTCGTCGCGTCGTCGCTCTGCCAGACTTCGACGGTGCCGCGGCCGGTGCTCGACCGCGTACCGACGAGCAGGTCGAGCTGCGTGCCGCCGGAACAGTCCAGGGTGGCGAGTGCGAGCGTTCGCCCGGCGTCGGCCGTGCCGATACGGCGCAGCGCGCTCGAGGGCAGGGAGCTGCCGGTTCGTCCCCAGACTTCGATGTTGTTCGATCCCGTCGTGCCCACGAGGAGGTCGATCGCGCGCGGGCTGCTGCCCTTGCGAAGCGTGTCGGCGATCAGCGAGTAGGGCGTGGCGGAAGCACCGACGGTCAGGTGCGACGTGCTGGAGAACGGTGTGCCGCCGGCGGTCCAGTTGTTCGTGACGTACGCCCAGAACGAGAGCCCGAGGATGCTCGAGACGTACACGATGTCGTGATCGCCCCGCGTGTTCGGCGTCGTGCCGCTGCCGTCGTTCTCCCAGAGATCCGTCGCGATCATCGCCGTCGCCGGATAGCCGCTGAAACGCGTGCTCGAGAACGTGCCGAACCCGAAGTGGTAGCCGGAGAGCGCCACGCCGGTGAGCACGAGCCCCGTGTGCAGCAGCGTCGTGGTCGGATAGCAGCCGGAGACCTGCGCGCACCCGATCGAATACGTCGTGCCGCTCCCCGGTGCGGGAGTCGGGAGCGTGAACGTGTACTTGCCCGCTGCGTCGGACTTGGCCGTCGCGTAGAGCGTCGACGTCCCGATGTAGGCGGTGACGGTGACGCCGCTGCGCCCGGCCTCGACGCCGTTCATCGTGCCGTCGCCGTCCGTGTCCGTGAAAACGTAGCCGGTCACCGTGGTGGAAACGGACTTGTACTGGCCGAAGCTCGCCGTTCGAGTCCCCCACCGTCATCGTGCCCGTGACCGGGTTCGTCGTGGTCGTCGAGTATCCGGAGAGCGGGGAGACGCTGATCGAGTAGCCGCCCGCGGGAACGAAGACCTCGACTTCACCGTGCGTGTCGGTGACCGATTGCCCCCCTCCGGCGACCGTCACGGTGACGCCGGAGAGCGCCAGCTCGCCCGAATCCCAGTAGCCGTCGGCGTCGTCGTCGCTCCACACCGAGGCCGTGATCCAGCCGCCGGTGCGGCTCGTGTCGGCGAACGAGCGGGTCACGTTGCCCGCAACGTCCACGACGAAGCTGTCGGGGTTCGAGAACGAGCCGAATCCGGACGGCGCCACGTGGCGTAGCGCGTAGCTTCCCGCCGGCACCCGGAACGACCAGTACCCCGAAGCGTTCGTGTACGTCGCTCGTCCGCTGCCGAGCCGCACCAGCGCGCCGGACAGCCCGTGCTCGTTCGCGTCCTTGGCCCGGTCGAAGTCCTCGTCCGCGAACACGTACCCGTCCACCGTGTACGCGGAGGCGCCGAAGTCCGGCGTGTTGCGCAGCGAGCGCACCGCCGTCTGGATGCGCGTGCGCGGGTAGAGTCCGCGCGTGTCCGGCTTGCCGCTCGCGGCCGTGACCGTGATCTCGACGCGCGAGATCTCGGCGAGCCGTGCCGCGGGAACGGCGCCGCGCGACCAGTCCCACGGCGTCGTGCTGCCGGTGAAGTAGACGGTGAAGAGCGGCGCCACGCCGTCGCCGGGTTTGAGCACGAGCGCGATACGCTCGGCCGCGCCGCCGTTGTCGTACGCGCCGCCGCTTCCCGCGCCGTACACCTGGCGCACGAGCGTGAAATCGTCCGGGCACCTCGACCTCCGCGCGTCCGCGCCTTCGTCGGCGGCGACGTCGTCCGCGTCCACTTGTCCGTCGTCGTTGAGGTCGAGCGTGTAGCGGATCATCTCGGCGCCGGTCGAGTACTTCACCCGCGGCGACCATTCGGTGCCGACGAGCACGCGCGGCGTCGGCGAGCCTTCGGGGTCGTATGCGGCCGGCGCGGCCGGCGTGGCCTCGTCGGGATACGGCGTCGCGTTCTCGCACATGAAGATCTGCATGGAGTCCACGTACGCGATCGCCGGCTGCGCGCCCGCGGCGTTCGTGGCGTCCACGCCGTAGCCGGCGCTGCGCAGGTCGCGCGCCATCATGTCGGCGGCCGAGCGCGCGGTCTGCAGCGACTCGAAACGATTGGCCGACGTGAGGCGCGACGAGGTCGCGCGAATGAGCACGGTGGAAAGCGCCGCGATGACCATGGCCATGATGCTCAAGGTCACGATCATCTCGATGAGCGAGAAGCCCCGCTCGCGTGCCGCGGAGCGGCGGACGGGAGCGCTCATGGGCGCACGTACGTCGACAGCACGATCGAACGTCCTCCGGCGGTGGACCAGGTCACGTGCATGGTGACGCGCTTGAGATCGTCGAGCGGCGGATCGACCGCGGCGACCTCGTACCAGCGCGACCAGTGATCGCTCGGTCCGCACGCCTCCACCGCGGAGCCCGCGGGGTGACGGCCGATCGAGAGTTGTTCGTCGTCGAACGCGAGCCCGCCGAGGCGCTCGAGTTCCTCCTGCGCGAGATAGCTCGCGGTGGACTGCATGCGATCCTGCGTCTGGCCGTGCGTGCCGGCGGGAAACAGCCGGGCCACGGCGAGCACGCCGATCGAGAGCACGATGAGCGCGACCATCAGCTCGAGCAGGGAGAAGCCCCGCTCGGCGGCCGTCCCCGGCCGCAGGCGAGCGCGGCTCACGGGTGCACCACCATGCCGGAAGCCATCACGCTCACGGTGTCGCGTCGTCCGTCACGATCCATGAGGATGAGGTCGGCGGCTTCGTTGGCGCGTCCGTCCTTCGTGAGGACGACTCCGCGCGAACTGACGGGCGACCAGCCGATCTCGGTGGGAAGGCTCCAGCGTGCGACCAGGCGGCCGGACTGGATCATCTGGAGATCGGCGCCGAGCGAGTCCTCGGCGAAGCGGACCGAGACGTCCGCCTGTTCGTCCACGGCCTTCTCGCGTGCGAGGTACAACTGCGTCACGACGCCATCCGCTCCCACCGCCAGCCGCGAACTGACGGTGGAGTGGTGAATGGCGGGCACGGCGATCCCGAGGATCAAGCCGAGCAACACGAGGACGACGCCGAGTTCGATCAGCGTGAATCCCTGTGCGTGAGCACGCAGCATCGCGGAGGGTTCCTTCCCTGCTGTGGACGTGAGTGAGCCGCCTGCAGAGCGGCACGGTTCGAGTCTCGGCCGTCCGCTGCGGGACTGGAGGGGCCAACACACGACCCGCGCGCCGGACCACTCGGCGCGGGCGCGCCTGCGCGGCGCTCCGCCCGCGAGGTCCGCGCACGCATTTCCCGCCACATACGCGAAGGGCGCCCGGCCGAAGCCGCGCGCCCTTCCCGGCGTCGTCGTCGTTCAGCCCCCCGCCGCCGGAGGCGCCAGTCTTCTCTCTAAAAAACTCAGCCCGATCGAACCGTAGCGGTGCACGTCGGCGCGCTCGCGGAACTCCTGCGTCGTGTACGAGAACAGGTAGCGCAGCCCGACCGAGCGCCAGCGCGCCCCGAAGCCCATCTGCGATTCGCCCACGAACGGCATCCGGTGCACGCGCTGGCTGCCGCCGAGCGTGTTGCCGTCGAGGAAGATGCTGTGCGCCACCGCACGGCCTTCGGCGCGCGCGAACGCGTACAGGTGCACCTTGTTCGAGCGCTCGCCCGGTCCGGGCGCCGTCGTCGGCGACTGGCCGAAGTCGTTCGGGAGCGGAGCCCCGAGGCGGAGCGTGGCGCCCGCGCCGGCGTACGTGAGGACGTTGCCCACCGCGGCGACGGCGTGCGGAACCAGGTCGACGTGCTTGCGGCGGCCCCACGGGCGGCGGCGTTCGGTGAGGCGCAGCATCACGCCGGGCTCGTCGTGCAGCTGGTACTGCCAGCCACGCGGCGCGCGGATGCCGAGTTCGCCGTGCCACCAGCTCTGCGCGTCGGAGGCGAGGCTCTTCGGACCGACCACGCCCGCCGTCATTTCGAGCGTGCGCTCGCGGCGCTCGGTCTCCGAGACGACGAACGCGCTGCCGTACAGCCAGCCGGCGTAGGGGCGATCGTTGAGGACGGGCGTACGCTTCGAGATGGCGTCGGGCGTGTAGATCTCCTGCCCGATCGCGAGGCCGAAGCGGCGTTCGGAGTCGCGGCCGCCGATGCGGTCGGCCAGGCCGTGCGCCCAGCCCGGCATTTCGTTGGGGCTGCCGTACCACGCGACGCGCGAACCCTGCGTGTAGTTGCGGTCGGTGGTGCTCGGGCCGGGAACGAACGCGTCCGTGTCGTTGTCGATCGTGGTCTCGACCGCGCCCGCCTGAGCGAGGCGAGCGACACCGATCGTGGCGAGAAGCAGGAGCACGTAGACGAGTCGCGGGGCCCGAATGGTCATGGAAGTCCGTGCGCTGGTGTCGTGGTCCGCTGCCGCACCCTCGTCGGCAGCGCCCATCGAGCTGACGTGAGGAAGCTTCGCGTTCGGCCGCAAGGGCTCGCAACGGGCGAGTTGCACGGTGCAATGTCACCCAACGCCTTGGGCCGGATCGCGCACACGGGTCATCGCGTTGCGGCGCAACGGTCGCGCGTCGAGCACCCACGGGCGTCGCGCGAAAACGCACGATCGCGCCGTGCGAAAAGACTTCGATTCGAGCGCTCGCACCCTGCGCGATCGGCCCGCGTGAGCGCGCCCGAACGCGGGCGCGAGTCACGCCCCGGCGAACGCGCGCGCCCGGGCCCCGCCGCCCGGCTGAACATTTCCTTGCCATTTGGCCGGGGCGCGCTCTTTACTCGCGGCTGTTTCCTGAAACAGGCGTGCACGGATTGCGCGGCTGACCGGGCGCACCCATGGACGCCGTCCTGCTCCCCCAAGCAAAGGACCGAGGTGCCCCCGATGAAGCAGAGCCGCCATCGCTGGTTCACGTCCGCCCTGCTCGCCGCG
Organism: Candidatus Eiseniibacteriota bacterium; assembly: GCA_016710095.1. Lineage (GTDB taxonomy): Bacteria > Eisenbacteria > RBG-16-71-46 > RBG-16-71-46 > RBG-16-71-46 > CAIXRL01. Next base: position 44,479 of record JADJLL010000004.1, read on the forward strand.
ATCGCCACGATCGCGCTGACCGCCACCGCCGCGCTCGCGGCAGGCAACGGCAAGCTCCAGATCCATCACATGAAGATCGGGCAGGGAGACGGCACGCTGCTGATCTCGCCCAACGGGCAGACGGCCCTGTTCGACGACGGCGTGTACACGAACTGCACGTACATCAAGTCGTACCTGCAGGGCCTCGGCATCGCGTCGGTGGACTACCACTTCCTCTCGCACTATCACGCCGATCACCTGGGTTGCATCGACGACCTCGCCGCCGTCGGCATCACGGTGCTGACCGCGGGATACGACCGCGGCAACTCGTACTCGAGCGCGACCTACACCGCGTACACCACGACGCTCGGCGCGAAGCGCACGACGATCGCGAAGGGCCAGACGATCACGCTCGACGCCGGCTCGGCGAACCCCGTCACCGTGACGTGCGTGGACCTGAACGGCGCCGGCGTGTACTCGGTGAGCGGTTCCGACGAAAACGCGAAGTCCGCCGTCTACAAGGTGAGCTACGGCGGGTTCGACGAGATCGTCGGCGGCGACCTCACGGGCAGCACCGCGAACGGCAACGACGTCGAGACCACGATCGGTCCCGAAGTCGGCGACGTCGAGGTCTACAAGGTGCACCACCACGGCTCGGCCTACTCGAGCAACGACAACTGGCTGAACGCCATCTCCGCGGAAGTGGGCATCATCATGTGCGGCGACGGCAACACGTACGGCCATCCGACGGCCGCCGCCCTGACCCGCCTGCACAACCACGGCGTGAAGACGTACTGGACCGAGACCGGCGCGGGCGCGACGCCCGACGCGAACTGGGACAAGGTCGCGAACGGCACCGTGCTCGTCGAAGTGAACCTCGCGGCCAACAACTACACCGTGACCGCGGGCGCGAGCACCGACACCTACACGATCCCGACCGGTGGGCCGCCGCCGACGCTGAATGCGACGCAGGTCGCCTCCGCCGTCGTCATGACGCAGGGCACGATCACCGCGGGCTCGGTGGCGTCGCTCGCGACGAGCGACAACACGCGCATGACGGTCACGGCCGCGAAGACGGGCACGAACTACTGGACGGACTGGTACGGCGAGGTCGTGCTCGCGCACCCGCCGGTGAGCCTCACGGTGACTTACGAAGGGTCGTTCAGCGTTTCCCGCACGCAGACGCTGCACGTGTGGAACTGGAGCACGAGCGCCTGGAACCAGGTGAACAGCGCCACGGTCAGCACGACCGACGCGGTGAAGACCTGGACCACGCCGACTCCGGCGAACTACGTCTCCCCCGCTGGCGTGGTGCGCGTGCGCGTGCTCGGCAACAACCGCACGTCGTCCTACACGTGCCGTGGCGACCAGATGAAGTTCGACTACACGTACCAGCAGGGCACGATCACGACGCGCACGCCGGAAGAGTTCGCCCGCCTCGTGCCGCCGACGTACCACGAGCCCTATCGCAACCTGACGCCGCAGGCGTCGGTGCGGACGCTCACGGCTTCCGCGCTCGGCCGCCGCGTCGCGCTCGCCTGGAGCACGGGCGCGCACGACCACATGGACGGCTTCAACATCTACCGCGAGAACGCCGAGGGTGAGCGCGTGCACGTCGGCGGCGAAGCGGTCATGGCCACGACGGCGGAAGAGATCACGTTCGGCTACACGGACGAGACCGCGCCCGAGGGCGAGTCGGTCTACTGGCTCGGCGCGCGTTCCTGCGCCGGTCCGGAAGGCATGATCGGCCCGATCCGCGTGACGCGCGCGTCCGCGGGTCCGGCGCTCGAGACGTTCGCGTTCGCCGCCTCGCCGAATCCGGCGGTGCGCAACGTGCGCTTCGCGCTCACGCTGCCGGCGGCCGGAGCGGCCGAACTGGCGATCTTCGACCTGTCGGGCCGCCGCGTCGCGACGCCGCTCAAGGGCTCGGTGGACGCGGGCGTGACGCACGTGGACTGGGCGCTGCAGCGTGACGACGGCGGGCGCGTGCAGCCCGGCGTGTACTTCGCACGCATCGAGGCGCTCGGCCGCGCGCAGGTCGCGCGCGTGACGGTGCTGCAGCCGTAACGCGAACGCTTCGTTCCCACGAAGAGGCCCGCCTCCCCGATCGGGAGGCGGGCCTTCGTGCTTCTCGCTTCGTGAGTGCGGGCGACTACCGCCCGTCGCCGTCCAGCAGGTTTCCGAGACCGCCGAGGATCGAGCCCTGCTCGCGGCCGCCACCGCCGGTCTGCGGCGCCGCGGCGTAGATGCGGCTCGCCAGGCGCGAGAACGGCAGCGACTGCAGCCACACCTTGCCGGGTCCGCGCAGCGTCGCGAAGAACATGCCTTCGCCGCCGAAGAACATCGTCTTGATGCCGCCGGCGAGCTGGATGTCGTAGTCGATGCTCGGCTGCATCGCCACGATGCAGCCCGTGTCCACGCGCAGCACTTCGCCCGCGGCCAGCGTCTTCTCTTCGAGCGTGCCGCCCGCGTGCACGAACGCCCAGCCGTCGCCCTGCAGGCGCTGCAGGATGAAGCCTTCGCCACCGAACAGGCCGGCGCCGAAGCGCTTCGTGAACGCGATGCCGAGCGCGACGCCCTTGGCCGCGCACAGGAACGAGTCCTTCTGCGCGAGGATCTCGCCGCCCATCTCGGCGAGGTGCATGGGCACGATCTTGCCGGGATACGGCGCGGCGAACGCGGCCTTCTTCTTTCCCTGGCCCTGGTTCTGGAACACGGTCATGAAGAGCGACTCGCCCGTCAGCAGGCGCTTGCCCGCGCCGAGCAGCGCGCCCATGAAGCCCTGCTGCTGCGCCGAGCCGTCGCCGAAGATCGTCTGCATCTGGATGCCGTCTTCGATGTACATCATCGCGCCGGCTTCGCCGACGACCGCTTCGCCCGGATCCAGCTCGACCTTCACGAACTGCATGTCGTCGCCGAGGATCTCGAAGTCCACCTCGTGCATGTTGGCCATCTCGTTGCCTCCGTCGGGGAGTGGGGAGCCTGCTCGCGCTACGGAACGACGGCGCGCAGCGTACAACAGGGCCGGATTACGCAGCGCCGCCACGGCATGTTGCGAAGCGGGTGGAGCGGTGGCGGTGCGTCAGTCGCTCTCGACGAACCCGTGCTCGTGCAGGAGCGCGTCGTAGCGATCGAGCCCCTTGAGTTCCTCGGGACCGAAGCGGTACTGGAATCTCCGCAGGTACGCCTCGACCTCGAGCGCGGTCCAACCCGGCACGTTCCACTGCCGCGCGACTTCCGGCAGCGTGGCGAGCCCGGCGGCGAGCGACGATTCGAGGAACGTGCGCAGTTCGTCCTTGAGCGCCGGATCGAGCGACGAGCGCACGACCCACACGGCGTACACGAACGGCAGCCCCGTCCACTCGAGCCAGTCCGAGCCGAGGTCGAGCGTGTGCACGAAGCCCTCGGGCGGACGGTTGCGCGTCTGCATGGCCTTGTCGCCGATGAGCAGCAGGGCGTCGGCCTGCGCCGGCTCGAGCCCGCGCAGGAAGCGCGTGCCCGTGAATCCACGGCGCGCCTTGAGCAGCAGCTTGAGCAGTCGGACCGACGTCGACGTGTCGGGCGTCACCGAGATGAGCGCGTCTTCGAGCGCGCTCGCGGGCCGGCGCGAGAACAGCAGCACGGACGAAACTTGTCCGCGAGCCGAGACGCCCATCGGCGCGAGCAGCTCGAACTTGTCGCGCAACCGCAGGAAGTCGCCGGCCGCCATCAGCCCCATGTCCACGCCGCCGGCTTCCGCTTCGCGCCCGAGATCGCGGGGCACGAGGTTGCGGACGGCGAACGGTGCGTCCGCCCACAGCGCATAGAAGGGCGCGGCGTTGGCGTACGGGATGCGGGCGGCGACGGTCGAAGTGAGGGCGCGCGGAGTGCTCATGACGGGGGCACCTTACATGCGGCAACCGGGGTCCGTCGAGATGCCGCGGCCCCGTGAAACCGTGCTTTTCGTCAGTTTCACAACGGCCGGGGCAAGATTCCCGTTGCGGCCGCGGGACGTGGCCCCCATATTTCCGCCCATCATGTTCCTCGCCCTCCACCATCATGCGCATCGCCATCACGCCCGCACGGGTCGTGGTGTCCACGCGCATGTCCGGGGAGTCCGCCACCAGGCGTAGAAACCCGAGAGCGCGCAGGAACCCGCGGCCCGTCCCACCGGACGGGCCGCTTTCTTTTTTCCCCGACGTCTTCCCCAGCCCGGAGCACACGAGATGTTGCGCATCGCCCTTCCCAACAAAGGCCGCCTGTCCGAAGAGACGCGCGAACTGTTCACCGACGCCGGCCTCGACGTCCGCGCCGCCTCGACGCGCGCGCTGACGGCGTCGCTCGGCGGCGAGTTCGAAGCGATCTTCGTCCGCGCGCAGGACATTCCCGAGTTCGTCGCCGACGGCGCGGCCGAAGCGGGCGTCACCGGTTTCGACCTCGTCTCGGAGTCGGGGCGCGATCTCGAGACGCTGCTCGACTTCGGCTTCGGGCTCTGCCGGCTCGTCGTCGCGGCGAAAGACGACTGCGGCTACGCGAGCGTCGCGGACCTCGCGCGCGCGAAGCGGGTGGCCACGAGCTTCCCGCGGCTGACGCGCCGCTGGTTCGAAGCGCAGGGCATCGCGATCGAAGTCGTGCCCGTCTCGGGCGCGGCGGAGATCGCGCCGCACCTCGGCATCGCCGACGTGGTCGTGGATCTCGTCTCGACCGGCTCGACGCTGCGCGTGAACGGACTGCGCGAGCTCGCGACGGTCACCGAGTCCACCGCACGCCTGATCGCGCGGCCGGGCGCCGCGACCGGCACGGACGCGCGCGCGCAGTCGGTGCGCGAGCTGGTGACGGCGCTCGAGTCCGTGCTGCGCGCGCGCGGCCAGCGCTACCTGATGGCGAACGTGCCGCGCGCGGCGCTCGACCGCGTGAAGGCGGTGCTGCCGGGACTCAACGGCCCCACGGTCACCGAGGTGATGAACGGCGGCACGATCGTCGCCGTGCACGCGGTAGTTCCCGCGCAGGGCATCTACCGCACGATCGCCGAGCTGCGCGCGGTCGGCGCCGAGGGCATTCTCGTGACGCGCATCGAAAGGCTCGTGCCGTGAGCGCGCCCCGGCTGCGATACGAATGCGCGCCGCTCGCGCGCGAACGCGACGGCGCGCTGGCCGGACGCGACGCGACGGTCGCGTCGTCGCCCGAGGTGTCCGCGCAGGTCACGCGCCTGCTCGCGCGCGTGCGCGCCGAGGGCGACGGCGCGCTGCGCGCGTTCGCCGCGGAGTTCGACGGCGTGACGCTCGACGCGCTCGAGGTGCCGCGCGCCGAGTGCCGCGACGCGCTCGCGGCGCTCGCGCCGGAACTGCGCGCGGCGCTCGAGCACGCGGCGGCCAACATCGCGCGCGCGCACCGCGCGTTCCTGCCACAGGCGGTGGAGATCGAAGTCGAGCCCGGCGTGCGCGTCGGTCGCCGCCCCGAGCCGCTCGCGCGCGTCGGCGTGTACGCGCCCGGCGGCCGCGCGGCGTACCCGAGCAGCGTGCTCATGGCGTGCGTGCCGGCGCGCGTCGCGGGCGTGCGCGAGATCGTGCTGTGCTCGCCGCCCGAGCGCGCCACCGGACGGCCGAGCGCGATCGTGCTCGCCGCGGCGGAACTCGCGGGCGCGACGCGCGTGTTCGCGCTCGGCGGCGCGGGCGCGATCGGCGCGATGGCGTTCGGCACCGCGAGCGTGCCGCGCGTGGACCGGATCGTGGGCCCGGGCAACGCGTGGGTCGCCGAGGCGAAGCGCCAGGTGAACGGCGTCGTCGGCATCGACTCGCCGGCCGGCCCGAGCGAGCTGCTCGTGGTCGCGGACGCGGCCGCCGATCCGCGCGCCGTCGCGCGCGAGCTGATCGCGCAGGCAGAGCACGATCCCGACGCGCTGTCGCTCGCAGTCGTGGTGGGCGAAGCGGCGGCGCGGCGCGTGGCGGACGCGCTCCTCGCGGCCGCCGCCGGATGCGATCGCCGCGAGATCGTCGCGGCGTCGCTCGCCGCGCGCGGCGGCGTGCTGTGGGCCGCGACGCTCGAGGGCGCGCTGGCGTTCGCGAGCGACTTCGCGCCCGAGCACCTGCTGCTCGACGTGGAAGACCCCGCGGCCGCGCTCGCCGCGGTGCGCGACGCGGGCGCGGTGTTCCTCGGCGCGTCGAGCTCGGTCGCGTTCGGCGACTACGTGTCCGGCGGCAATCACGTGCTTCCGACCGCGGGCTTCGCACGGACGGCGTCGGGACTCTCGACGCTCGACTTCGTGCGCTGGACGCAGTGGCAGCGCGTCACGCCGGAAGGCGCCGCGCGCCTGGCGGACGATTGCGCCGCGCTCGCGCGCGCGGAAGGATTGCCGGGACATGCCGCCGCGGCACGCGGCGCCGGAGGCGCCGGCTCCGCCACTTCAAAGGAGCTTCACCGATGACCACGCTCCCTCCTCCCCGCCGTTCCGAATGGAACGGGCTCAAGCTCTACCAGACGCCCGAGTCGCCGGTGGCGCTCGACCTGTCCGACAACACGAGCCGCTTCGGCGTGCCGCCGTCCGCGCTCGCGGTGCTGCGCGGCGCTCAGGACGAGTGGATCGCGCGCTACCCGAGCGGCTACGGCGAGCCGCTCAAGCGCGCGCTCGCGGCGTACGCGGGCGTGAGTCCGGAACAGATCGTCACGGGCTGCGGCTCCGACGACGTGCTCGACTCCGCGGTGCGCGCGTTCGCGCGGCCCGGCGACACGCTCGCGTCGATCGCGCCGACGTTCCCGATGCCGGCGCGCTTCGCGCAGCTGAACGGGCTGCGCGTGCGCGAGACGCCGGTCGCGCGCGACGGCGGCTTCGATCCGTCCGCGCTGCTGCTCGGCGACCCGGCGATCGTCTACCTGTGTTCGCCGAACAACCCGACCGGCGCGTCGCTCGACGGCGATGCGGTGGACCGGGTGCTCGCGCATGCGAGCGGCATCGTGATCCTCGACGAGGCGTACGCCGAGTTCGCGGGCACGAGCCGCACGGCGGCCGCGCCGGCGCTCGGCCGCGTGCTCTCGGTGCGCACGTTGAGCAAGGCGTTCGGTCTCGCCGGACTGCGGGTCGGCTGGGCCGCGGGACACGAGGCGCTCGTGCGCGACGTGGAACTCTCGCGCGGGCCGTACACGGTGAACGCCCTCGCCGAGCGCGCCGCGGCCGCGGCGCTCACGCACGACGTGGACTGGATGCGCGCACGCGTCGCCGAATCGCTCGCGGCGCGTGAGGCGCTCGAAGCCGGACTGCGCGCGCTCGGGCTCGAACCGCTGCCCTCGCGCGCGAACTTCGTGCTCGCGCCGGTTCCGGGCGCGCCCGCGCTCGCGGCACGGCTGCGCGAGCGCGGACTCGGCGTGCGTGCGTTCGCGAACCTTCCCGGCTACGGCGACGCGCTGCGGATCCACTCGTCGCCACCGGCCGAGCAGGACCGCGCGCTCGCGCTGCTGAAGGAGGCGCTCGCGTGAAGGTGACGCTGTTCGACTACGGCGCGGGCAACCTGCATTCGCTCGCGAAGGCGCTCGCACTCACGGGCGCGGACGTGCGCGTCGAGAGCGACGCGGCCGCCGCGCTCGCGACGGACGTGTTCGTGCTGCCGGGCGTCGGCGCGTTCGGCCCCGCGGCGACGCGTCTCGCTCCCGCGCGCGAACGCGTGCGCGACGCGCTCGCCGGCGGACTGCCGTGCGTCGCGATCTGCCTGGGGATGCAGTTGCTCTTCGACCGCAGCGACGAGGGCGCGGGCGACGGGATCGGGCTGATCCCCGGTCGCGTGCGCGCGTTGAAGGCAGCGCGCGTGCCGCACATGGGATGGAATGGGTTGGAGTGGGCAGGGGGCTGTGGCAGGTGCAGGGCCGGCGACTCGGGCCGCCGGCGCCTCCGGCACCGGCGAGCCGCCCCTCGCGCTCGCCTACTTCGCGCACTCGTTCGCGTGCGCGCCGGACGACGAGCGCTGCGCGCTCGCGTGGACGCGTCACGAGGACGACCGGTTTCCGTCCGTCGTGCGCGTGGCGAATACGATCGGTGCGCAGTTCCACCCGGAGAAGAGCAGCGCGCCGGGGCTCGCGTTCCTGCGCGACGCGCTCGCCGCGGTGACGGACGGCAAGGAGGCGGCGCGATGATCGCGATCCCGGCGCTCGATCTGCGCGAAGGCGCGTGCGTGCAGCTCGTGGGCGGTTCGTACGACGACGAGCGCGTGCGCGAGGACGATCCGCTCGCCGTGGCGCGCCGCTGGCGCGCGGCGGGCTTCCGCACGCTGCACGTCGTCGATCTCGACGCGGCCACGGGGCGCGGCGAGCAGTCCGCGCTCGTCGCGCGCGTGCTCGACGCGTGGGCGGGCGACGCCCAGGTGGGTGGCGGCCTGCGCGACGAAACCGCGATCGAGCGCGCGTTCGCCGCGGGCGCTTCGCGCGCCGTAATCGGCACGCGCGCGGTGGAAGACCGCGCGTGGCTCACGCGCGTGTCGTCGCGCTGGCCCGGCCGGCTCGTGGGCGCGCTCGACGCGCGCGCCCGCGAAGTCGTCGCGCGCGGCTGGACCGCGAGCTCCGGTACGGGCGCCGTCACGCTCGCGGCGGAGCTTTCCGAACTGCCGCTCGCGGGCGTGCTCGTGACGGCCGTGGCGAACGAAGGCCGGCTCGCCGGTCCCGATCTCGACACCACTTCGGCGGTGGCGGCGGCGTGTTCGCTGCCCGTCACCGCGTCGGGCGGCATCGCGTCGCCCGAAGACCTGCGCGCCCTCGCGGCGCGCGGCGCACGTGCCGCGGTGCTCGGCATGGCGCTCTACACCGGCGCGCTCGACGCGCGCGCGGTCGCCGGGGAGTTCCACACATGAGCAAGCTGGTGCGTGAGACGCGCGAAACGAAGATCGAGATCACGCTCGTGCCCGGCACGGGCGTCGCGGACGTCCAGACGGGGCACGCGTTCCTCGACCACATGATGACGGCGTTCGCCGCGTACGCGTCGCTCGACCTGACGCTGCGCGCGAGCGGCGACCTGCCGCACCACCTGATCGAGGACGTCGCGATCGCGACGGGCGAGGCGCTCGCGCGGATCGTCCCGGTGCGCGCGCGGCGCTACGGCGAGCGCACGATCCCGATGGACGACGCGCTCGTGCACGTCGCCGCCGACCTCGGCGGGCGGCCTTACTACGAAGGCCCGCTGCCTTCGCCGATCTGGGATCACTGGATGCGCTCGTTCGCCATGCAGGCGCGCGCGACGCTGCACGTCCGCGTGCTGCGCGGCACGGACAAGCACCACGTGGTCGAGGCCGCGTTCAAGGCGCTCGGACTCTCGGTGCGCGAGGCGATCGCGGACGGCGGCGCGCTCTTCAGCACGAAGGGCTCGGTGCAGTGGCGCGAGGAGGACGACGCATGCTGACGCGGCGCCTCCTCGCGTGCCTCGACGTGCAGGGTGAGCGCGTCGTGAAGGGCGTGAAGTTCGTCGGCCTGCGCGACGTCGGCGAGCCGGCGGAGATGGCCGTGCGCTACGAGGAAGAAGGCGCCGACGAGGTCGTGTTCCTCGACATCGCCGCGACGCACGAGGAACGCGCGACGTTCCTCGACGTGGTGCGCCGCGCCGCGGAACGGCTGTTCGTGCCGCTCACCGTCGGCGGCGGACTGCGCACGGTGGAGGACGCCACGCGCGCGCTGCGCGCCGGCGCCGACAAGGTGAGCTTCAACAGTGCGCCGGTGGAGCGTCCGGAACTGCTGAGCGAGTGCGCCGAGCGCTTCGGCGCGCAGTGCGTCGTCGCGAGCATCGACGCCGCCCTCGTGGATGGCGCATGGCGCGTGTTCACGCGCGGCGGGCGGAACGCGACGACGCTCGACGCGGTCGAGTGGGCGCGCGAGTGCGTGCGGCGCGGCGCGGGCGAGATCCTGCTCACGAGCGTGGACCGCGACGGCGCGCGTGACGGCTACGACCTGGATCTCACGCGCGCGGTGGCGAACGCCGTACACGTGCCGGTGATCGCCTCGGGCGGCGCCGGCGATGCGTCTCACGTCGTCGCCGCGTTGCGCGACGGCGGCGCGGACGCCGCGCTCGTCGCCGGCATTCTTCACGACGGCGTCACGACCGTGACGCGTCTCAAGCAGGCCATGCAGGCGGCGGGAATCCCGGTGCGTCCGGCGCCCGCGCCGAAGGAAGGAAGCGCGACATGCTGACCCTCGATCACCTCACTCCCGACGACCGCGTCGTGGTCGTCGCGCAGGACGCCGTGACCGGCGCCGTGCTCATGGTCGCGTTCGCAGATCGCGAAGCGCTCGAGCACACGCTCGCGACCGGCGAGATGCACTACCGCTCGCGCACGCGCGGGCTCTGGCACAAGGGCGCGACGAGCGGCAACACGCAGAAGGTCGTGTCGCTCGCGTGGGATTGCGATCGCGACGCGGTACTCGCGCGCATCCTGTCCGAAGGTCCCGCCTGTCACACGGGCGAACGCAGCTGCTTCGGTGAGGGCGCACTCGCGGCCGACGCCGTCGCGGAGACCAGTCGCACCGTGCGTGAGCGCTCCATCGCGCCGCCTTCCGGAAAGCCCAGCTGGACCGCTCGGCTTCTCGAGGATCGCAACCTGCGGCTGAAGAAGCTGGGCGAAGAGGCGGCGGAACTCGTGCTCGCGTGCGCGGACGGCGATCGCGCGCGCGCCGTTTCGGAGGCCGCGGACCTCGTCTATCACGCGATCGTGGCGATTCGCGCGACGGGCGCGGACTGGGACGACGTACGCGCGGAGTTGCGGCAACGCGCGACGCCGAAGCCGGCCGCCGAAGCGTGACGTTCGCGGCGAGCGCGTCCTCTCGCGGGCGCAATTCGCGCTCACCGCGTTGTCTCCGTCGAGCTTCGTTCCGATAGTCCGCTCGTCGGTCACAGCGACCGTCCTCCTTCCGCCCCCACGGAGTGACCGTGCCGGATCAGATCTCCACTTCTCGCGCGCTGGGTGTCGACGACCCCTCGTTCCGGCGCGCACTCGACACCTTGCCCTCTCCGGTGTGGATGGCCGCGCTCGACGCGAGCGGCGTCTGGTTCAACCGCGCCTGGCTGCAGTTCGTGGGCACGACCCTCGATCATGCGCTCGCGACGCCGTGGACCACGTGGGCGCATCCGGACGACTACACCGCGATCGCGGCGGCGTTCGGCCCCGCCGTCGAGCGCCAGGAATCATTCGACGTCGAGGCGCGCATGCGCCGGTACGACGGCCACTGGCGCTGCGTGAAGTGCCACGGCGCTCCGCTCCGCGACGCGGAAGGGCGCGCGGTCGCGTTCCTCGGCGCGCTCACCGACATCACCGAGATGCGCGACTCGCTCGACCGCATGACGCTCGTTCTCGATCACATCGGCGCACCGGCGTTCCTCCACACGGTGGAGGGCCGCTACCTGTTCGTGAACGAGGAGTGGCACCGGCAGTTCAACCCCGAGCGGCGCACCGTCGTCGGCCGGAACGTGAGCGAGTTCCTGCCCGCGGAGCAGGTCCGCGAGATCCTGCGCACCAACGCGATCACCGCGAGCACGGGTAAGCGCTACGAATACGAAGTCGCGCTCACGACGCTCGACGGGCCACGTTCGTTCCTCGTGAAGAAGTTCGCGCTGCCGGACGCGACCGGCGCGCTCTCGATCGTGTGCGGCGTCGCGACCGAACTCACCGAGGTGCGCAAGCGCGAGCAGCACACGCGCGATCTCGAGGCGCAGCTGCTCGAAGCCCGCCACATGGAGAGCATCGGCGTGCTCGCCGGGGGGATCGCGCACGACTTCAACAACCTCATGCAGGCCGTGCTCGGCAACGCGAGCCTCGCGGCCGCGGACATGCCCGAGGACGCTCCCTCCCAGGCGTGGATCGCCGAGATCGTCCATTCGGCCACTCGCGCGGCCGACCTCACGCGCCAGCTGCTCGACTTCGCCGGACGGCCGTCGCTCCACGCCGAGGAGATCGACGTCCTCGCGCTGCTGCGGCGTTGGGAGCCGGCACTGCGCGCCGCGATTCCGGCGGGCGCCGTGCTCGAGCTGCACCTGCCCGGCGCGCTGCCCGCCGTGCTCGCGGACTCACCCCGCCTCCAGCAGCTGCTCGGCTATTTCGTGAGCAACGCGGTCGAGGCGCTCGACCGCCGCCCCGGAACGCTCACGCTGCGCGCGGGATTCCAGCGCGGCGCGGAAGACCCCGGCGCACACAAGTTCGCGGACGCGCCGCCGTCCGGCGATCGCGTGTTCGTGGAGATCGCCGACGACGGTCCGGGCATGGACGAAGACACGGCCGCGCGCGTGTTCGAACCGTTCTTCACCACGCGGTTCGCGGGACGCGGCCTCGGACTGAGCGCCGCGCTCGGCATCGCGCGCGCGCACGGCGGCACCATCGGCCTCGCGACCGCGCCGGGAAAGGGCGCGTCGTTCCGCGTGCTGCTGCCCGTGGCTCAGCCTTCGCGCAGCGCCTCGAGGAACGCTTCGCCGTAGCGCTGCAGTTTCGCCGGACCCACGCCGGGCACCTCGAGCATCTCGGCTTCGCTCGCCGGGCGGCGCATCGCCATCTCGCGCAGCACCGCGTCGTTGAAGACGATGTACGCGGGGACGCTTTCGGCGTCGGCGAGACGCTTGCGCACGGCGCGCAGCTGTTCGAACCGCGCGACGTCGTCCTCGGCCATCTCCGCGAGAGCGGCCGCGCGGCCGCCACGCGCGCCGGCCGCCGCGGCGGCCTTCACGCTCACCGGCGCGACGAGATCCGCCACGCCGATGCCGCGGCACACGTCGCACGATTCGCCGCACGGCTCGATCGTTTCGTCGAACCACGCGCACGCCGCCTGATGGCGGCAACCGCCGGCGTCGAACATGCGGAACAGGTCGAGCGTCTTGCGGCGCGTCTCGGCCTTGAGCGCCTCGTCCTCGATCGAGTCGAGGAACGTGTCGTAGCCGATCACGTCGGCGTACGAGTAGAAGACGACGACGTCGCTCACGAGACCGTCGCGGCCCGCGCGGCCGATCTCCTGGTACCACGCTTCGACGCTCTTCGGCATGTCGCGATGCACGACCAGCCGCACGTTGCTCTTGTCGATGCCCATGCCGAACGCGACGGTGGCGACGATGACGTCGACTTCGTCGCGCGCGAATGCGTTCTGGTGCCGCTCGCGCAGCTCGTCCGGAAGGCCCGCGTGGTACGGCACCGCACGCACGCCCTGCTCCTGCAGCCACGTGGCGGTCTGCTCGACCGAGCGGCGGCTCATGCAGTACACGATCGCGCTCTGGTCCTTGTGCCGCTTGAGCAGCCCGAGCAGGTCCTTGCGCACGTTGCGCTGCGTGCCGTCGGCGCCCTTGCCCTTGCGCACGGCGGTGATGTGCAGGTTGCGGCGCAGGAACGAACCCTTGAAGCCGTCCGGCTTCTTCATGCCGAGCTGGCGGATGATGTCGCCCGCCACGCGGCGCGTCGCGGTCGCGGTGAGCGCGAGCACGGGAATGTCGCCCAGCTGCTCCTTGAGCCCGCGCAGCTTGCGGTACGCGGGGCGGAAATCGTGCCCCCAGTGGCTGATGCAGTGCGCCTCGTCCACGACCACGAGCGAGATGCGGCAGCCGGCGATGAAGTCGCGCAGCGAACCCTCGAGCGCTTCGGGCGCGAGGTAGATGATCTCGATCTCGCCGCGGCGCAGCGCGGAGAGACGCTCGCGGCGCTCCTCGAACGGGATCGTCGAGTTCACCATCGTCGCGCGGAAGCCGAGACGCACGAGCGCGTCGACCTGGTCCTTCATGAGCGAGATGAGCGGCGACATCACGAGCACCGTGCCCGGCAGGAGCTTCGCGGGCAGCTGGAACGTGAGCGACTTGCCCGCGCCCGTCGGCATCACGCCGATGCAGTCGCGCCCCGAGAGCACGGTGTCGATGATCTTGCGCTGGCCCGGGCGGAACTCGCGGTAACCGAAGATCGCTTCGAGCGCCTGCTGCGGATCGGAGTAGGTGGCCTGATGGAAGAGCGGCGCGTTGGAATCGAACAAGGCTACTCCCGAGGGGGGCGCGAAACGCGAGAAGGCTTCGTCAGGCGCCGCGCGGAGAGCGCGGCGCCCGAAGCGTTCAACCGACGAGGCGGTCGAGGCCGAGTTCGCGACGGCACATCGCGAGCTGGCCGAGGTGATACGTGTCGTGCACGGCGGCGAGACCGACCACGCCGAACAGCGTGGGCTCGAGCCCGGGCACCGGCGTCTCGGTCTTCAGGCTGTCCATCGTCTGCTTCTCAAGCTGCGCCATGAACGCGGCGTGCACTTCGGACCACTTCGCGGCCACTTCGGCGAGCGTGGGCCAGCCCTGGAAATCACCGTGCTCACCGCCGCGCTGGAAGTACTTCGCCCACGGCACGTCGGCCTTGCCGCCGAGCGCGCCGAGGAACAGCGAGCGCGTGACGACCATGTGCGCCGCGATCCACGCCGGCGAGTTCGTGGCGGCCGGCTTGCGGCGCGCGCCTTCGTCGGTCATGCCGTCGAGCGCGCGCAGGAACAGCGAGTCCGACGTACGGAAAATGAGTTCGTAGCCGCGCAGTTCGGGAATCACTTGGCCTCCGGAGTCACGACGGGAAGCCCGCGCTCGTTCCAGCCGCGCCAGCCGCCGTCGAGCGAGATGACGTTCGTGTAGCCCATCTTCTGGAGATTGTCCGACGCGAGTACGCTGCGGAAGCCGCCGCCGCAGTACGTGACGATCGGCGTGCTCTTGTCCGGAATCGCCGTCTCGACGTCGCGCTCGATGATGCCCTTGCTGAGGTGGTGCGCGCTCGGCAGATGGCCGGCGGCCCACTCGCTCTCTTCGCGCGTGTCCACGAGCACGAAGCGCTCACCGGCCTGCAGCTTCGCGATGAACTCCTCGATCGAACACGTGCGGACTCGCGTCTTGGCTTCTTCGATCAGCGCGAGGAAACCGGGGTTGTGCGCGTGCGCGGTCACCGGCGTTTCGGTCATCGTCATCAAGCCCCCACGGCGAGCGCCGGTTCTTCCCGGCGGGAGTACTCGCGGACGACCCGGTAGAGCGCGTCGCGCTGCACCGGGATCTTGCCCGCTTCGCGGATCATCTGGACCATTCCGGCTTCGGCCATGCCGACCGGGCTGCGCGCCTGCGCGGCGTGCGCGATCTTCTCGAGGCCGATCGTGCCGTCGAGGTCGCTCGCGCCGAAGTTGAGCGCGGCCGCGGCGGTGTCCTGCCCGAGCATGATCCAGTAGCCCTTCACGTGCGGCACGTTGTCGAACACGATGCGCGAGATCGCGATCGTCTTGAGATCCTCGATCGCCGACGCCTGCCGCCGCACGAGCCCGGTCATGCCGGGCTGGAACGCGAGCGGAATGAACGCCAAGAAGCCGGGCGCGCGGCGCTCGAGCTCGCGCAGGTCGATCATGTGCTGCACGCGTTCGCCGCGCGATTCGATGTGGCCGTAGAGCAGCGTCGAGTTGCTCGGGATGCCGAGCCGGTGCGCGGCCTCGTGGATCTCGAGCCAGCGCTTGCCGCCGATCTTCTGGCCGAACAGTTCGCGGCGCACGCGCTCGCTGAACACTTCGGCGCCACCGCCGGGCAGCGCGTCGAGGCCGGCGTTCTTCAGTTCGGTGAGTACCCAGTCCACCGGCTTCTTCGTGAGGCGGCAGAAGAAGTCGATCTCGACGGCGGTGTACGCCTTCACGCTGAGCGCGGGCTTCTTCTCCTTCACCCAGCGAATGATGTCGAGGTAGTCGTCGAAGCGCCACTTGTTGTGCAGGCCGCCGACGATGTGGATCTCGGTGATCTCGGGGTCGACGTGCGCGAGCACGTCTTCCTTCGACATCGTGTACGACGTCGGGTCGCCCGGCTTCTTGGCGTAGTCGCAGAACTTGCACGCGAGCACGCAGACGTTGGTCGGGTTCAGCTGGCGGTTGACCGTGAAGTACACCTTGTCGCCGTGCTTGTCGCGCGCGAGCGCGTTGGCCAGCCGGCCGAGCTCGAGCATGGGCGCGTCGAACAGGCGGATGCCGTCTTCCTGGGTGAGATGGTCTCCCGCGACCAGCTTGGCGCGCGCGGCCTCCACGAGGGAGTCGCGCAGGCGGATTTCGGAAACGAAGCTCAAGACGTGTGTCCTTTCCGCGGCGTGAGGGCTCGAAACGCGGCGCAGTATAGCCACGCGGCCCCGTGGCTGAAAATGATCCCACATCGCCCCGCCGTTGGACGCATCTGCCCGAGGGACACTACCGTGCCCGGTCCGTCCATCCCTCCGGAGGCCCTCCCCGAATGAGTTCCGCTCCGGCGCCCGCGAAGGCGCCCGCCAAACCCGAAGAAGCCAAGAAGAAGAACGTCTCGCTGAAGGCCGTCTGGCCCGAGGTTTCCGCCCTCGTGAAGCCGCGGCGCGGCAAGCTGGCCCTCGGCCTGCTGCTCGTGCTCGTCCGCAGCATCACGGGCCTCGTGCTCCCGCTGTCGCCGATGGTGCTGATCGACCGCATCATCACGCCGCGCAAGCCGGAGCTGCTGCCCCTGCTCGTGCTGGCCCTGCTCGCGGCCACGGCGATCCAGGCCGTCACGTCGTACGTGCTCACGCAGCTGCTTTCCAAGGAGGGCCAGCGCGCGATCGCCGAACTGCGCGCCAAGGTGCAGGCGCACATCGGCCGGCTGCCCGTCACGTTCTACGACGCGAACAAGACCGGCACGCTCGTCTCGCGGATCATGAGCGACGTCGAAGGCGTCCGGAACCTCGTGGGCACGGGCTTCGTCGAGTTCATCGGCGGCCTCGTCACCGCGGCCGTGTCGCTCGTCTTCCTGCTCGAGATCAACGCGACCATGACGCTCGTCACGGCCGCGGTGCTCATCGGATTCACGGTCGTGCTCGGGCGCGCGTTCAACGTGATGCGCCCCGTGTTCCGCGAGCGCGGGAAGATCCAGGCCGACGTGCAGGGCCGGCTCACCGAATCGCTCGGCGCCGTGCGCACGGTGAAGGGCTACCACGCCGAGGAGCGCGAACGCGGCGTGTTCGCCGAGGGCGTGCAGCGGCTGCTCGACAACGTGCTGCGCACGCTGTCCGCGCAGTCGGTGATGCAGCTGTCCATGGCGCTGCTCATGGGACTCGTCGGCGCCGCGGTGAGCTGGTACGGAGCGAACCACATCCTCACGAACGAGATGACGCTCGGCCAGTACATGGCCTACAACATGCTGCTCGGCTTCCTCATCGCGCCCATCTTCCAGATCGTCAACATCGGCACGCAGCTCACCGAAGCGCTCGCCGGGCTCGAGCGCACGCGCGACGTGCTGGCGGAAGCGCGCGAGGACGCGGACCCGAAGCGCACGCACGCGCTCGGCGTCATTCGCGGCGACGTCGCGTTCGAGCACGTGGACTTCGCGTACGAGACCGACAAGCCGGTGCTCGACGACGTGTCGTTCGTCTCGCCGGCGGGCACCGTCACGGCGCTCGTGGGTTCGTCGGGCTCGGGCAAGAGCACGATCATCGGGCTCGTCTCCGCGTTCCACTCGCCCGGCACGGGCCGTGTCACCGTGGACGGCGTGGACCTGTCGACCGTGCGCCTCGACACGTTCCGCACGCAGCTCGGCGTCGTGCTCCAGGATTCGTTCCTGTTCGCGGGCACGATCCGCGAGAACGTCGCGTTCTCGCGCCCCGGCGCCACGGACGACGACGTGCGCGAGGCCTGCCGCATCGCGCGCGTGGACGAGTTCGCCGACCGCTTCCCCGAAGGGCTCGACACGATCGTCGGCGAGCGCGGCGTGAAGCTCTCCGGCGGACAGCGCCAGCGCGTCTCCATCGCGCGCGCGCTGCTGGCCGATCCGCGCATCCTGATTCTCGACGAGGCCACGTCGAGCCTCGACTCCGAGAGCGAGGCGATCATCCAGGCGGGCCTCTCGCACCTGATGAAGGGGCGCACGACGTTCGTGATCGCGCACCGGCTGTCCACGATCCGCCGCGCCGACCAGATCCTCGTGGTCGAGGAAGGCCGCATCGTGGAGCGCGGCGATCACGCGGCGCTGTACGCCGCGAGCGGGCGTTATCGCGACCTGTACGACCGCCAGCACGGACTCGAGCAGAACCTCTTCCTCGCGCCGGGCGAGGGCGACGACGTGCCCGAGGACGACGGACCGCGTGGCGGACGTGGCGCTCGCGAACCCGGCATGCTCGACGCGATGCAGGGCGGCGCGCGGTAGCCCGCCCGCGTGCGTGGGAACGAAGAGAGGCCCGGTCTCGCGACCGGGCCTCTCGTGTTTCGTACTCCGGGCGGAACGGTCCCGGTCAGGCCTGCCGGCGTGGCGTCAGGTACTCGGCCGCCGAGAGGAACGCCGTGACGATCCACTCGTGCTTCGTCGAGTTGAGCGGCATCGAGCAGTAGGGACACGCGAGATCGAGCGAGTCGCTCACCTGCCCGCCGCACGCGGAACACTGGTGCTGGTAGAGCGCGCCCTTCGGCGGAACGCCGGCGGCGTCTCGCTCGAGCACGAGCACCCAGTCCTGCCGCCGCGGCTCGGCATCGAGCCGGTGGAGCGAGCCCGGACCGTGCAGCTCCACGCGCTGCGCCGTCACCGCGATGCCCACCGTCACGCGGTGCCGCGGCCCCGACGCGTCGGCCCGAATGAGCACCGCCTCGTTCGTGTAGATGCGGTCGAACACCACGTGCCGCTCACCGATGAGCTCCTTCACCTGCGCGAACGCCGCGTCGTCCACGAAGCGGCGCACGAGCGCGGGCTCGCGCGTCGCGATCGCGGTCATGACCTGCATGAAGCCGTTGCTCGCCTTGTCCTCGGCCAGCTGCGTCGAGAAGTCCGGCGCGGCCTGGCGCAACTGCGCGACCGACGCTTCGAGGCCGGGTGTCACGAGCCGCTCGATCGCGCCGCGCGTCTCGTAGTCCGCCTGCTGCGTGATCTCGGCGAGCACCCAGTCGAACTCACCGCTGTTGACGAGCGCGTGGCAGTACTTGCAGTGACAGACCTCGCCCATGTCGTTCGGCAGCGGCGCCGCGCACGAGGGACAGGTCTGCGCTTCGTACACGTCGCCCTTGGCGCCGGAGGCCCCGCGCTTGCGGAGGAAGCTCCAGTACTCGGTGAACTCGCCGTCGCCCGCTTCGTCGAGCGAGTGGTCCAGCTCGCACACGAACGCGTCGTGCATGCGTGCGGTGATCGCGACGTCGAGCACTTCGTACGCGCCGTCGACCCGCGCCGCGGCCGGCTGGATCGCGAGGATCACGATCCGGCTGAGCTCGTTGCGCTGGCGGAGCAGCTGCATCATGCGGAACTGCGTCGCGAAGCGCTGGTACGTGCCGTCGGAAAGAAACGCGCGGGCGAGCGACAGGTTCTGCGCCGACCATGCGGACTGGATGCGGTTGAAGCTGACCGCGACCTTGCGCTGGAACGCGGCGGGATCGAAGTCGGGGTTCGCCTTCCGGAACGCGGCGATGCTCGACGGATCCATCGCGGATTCGTCCGGGCCGGTCGCCTCGCCGTCGTCGACCACGGACGTGGCGCGCGTGCGCTGCTGCTGGCTGTTGACGATCAGCACGATGGCGATGATCAGGAAGAACAGCAGCAGCGCGCCGGGGCTGAACTCTCCGCCGCCGCCACCGCCGCCGCCGTAGCTGCCACCACCGGAGTAGCCGCCGCCGCCCGAGAAGCCACCGCCACCGCCACCACCGCCACCGCCGCCACCACCTCCACCGCCACCACCCGCGCCTCCGGCGCGCGCGTGCGCGAGCGCGGCGAACGTCACGAGCATCCATGCGACTGCGAGCGCCCGGAACACGAGCGCTCGCAGTGCGTGCTTCTTCACGTCACGCATCGTCACATCTCCGCGAGGATGCGTTTCTTCTGCTCGTCGAAGTCGGCCTGGGTGATCAGGCCGCCGTCGAGCATCTTCTTGAGCGACGCGAGCCGCGTCGCGGGATCCTTCGCCGCGCCCGCGCCCTGCGCGCCCATCGCGCCGGCCATCATCTGCCCGAGGCCGAGCCCCGCGCCGATGCCGACGCCCGCGCCGACCGCACCGCCACCTTCGTTCTTCGCGGCGTCACGGAGCGCGGCGAGCTGCTGCATCTTCTCGAAGTCGAGTCCCGCCGCCGCGGCCGCCTGCGCTTCGGCGGACATGTCCGCGATGCGGCCGATGCGGCGCGTCGTGTCGTCGTCGAAGCTCGTGCCCTCGATGCGGAAGTCCGCCATCTCGAAGCCGAGCGTGCGGAACTCCTGCGTGAGGCGTTCCTTCATGCCGGCCGAGATCTCTTCGCGGTTCGCGTCGATCTGGGCGTAGCTGTACTGCGAGGTCGCGAGGAAGTCGGCGAGCGGCTGCCCGATGCGCGAGCCCACGACCTGGCGGAACTCCTCGACCGGGTAGTCGTTCACGACGCCGACGACGTTCAGGAAGAACTCGCGCGGCTCCGCGATCCGGAAGCTGTAGTTGCCGAACGCGCGCAGCCCCACGGGGAACTTGTACTTGGGGTCCTCGTACTTGATCGGGCTCGCCGTTCCCCACTTCTCGTTCAGGAACTGGCGCGTCTGGAAGAAGTACAGGCCGACCTTGTACTCGCTCTCGAACGACTGGAGGATCTTCGTGATCGTCGTCCAGAACGGGATGTTGTCGGTCTTCAGTTCGTACGTGCCCGGCTGGTCGAACACCGCTTCGACCTTGCCGCGGTACACGAACACGCAGCCCTGGCCGGGATTCACGATGAGCTTCGAGGCGTTCTTGATCTCGTCGCCGTTCTCGGACCACTTGTGAAAGAGCAGGCCCGCGTCGGGATTCGACCACTCGATGACCGAGCGCAGCTGGCTGCGCATGCTGCCGAACATGTTCATGCTTTCTCCGGGTGGGAGTGACGGCTTCGCCGGCCGGGCGGCTGGGTCGCCGCCAGTATAGGCCGCGCTCATTACGGAAAGCGTGTCCGGCGCGTTGCGGCGGCTCCCGAAATCGCGAAAGGCCCGGTCATTCGACCGGGCCTTCGCCGTTCCGTGGCGCTCCCCAGCTCACACGGAACGTCCTGCACATCGGGTTTCCGTCACATCGTGAAGTGGTGGGCCACCTTCACGAGGATGGTGTTCGCGGCGTCGGCGTGGCCGAGCGAGGCGAGCGAGGCGTTCAGGTGGAACCGGCCGTCGTCCGTCACGTCCTCGCGCTGCTGCGTCCAGACGAGGAAGAAGGTGGAGCCGGGCAGGTACTCCCACCGGAGCACCGCGTTGCCGCGGACGCTGCGGTAGTTGAAGTCCTCGGAGCCGTCCGTGCCCATCGAGACGAACTCGTAGCTCGCCGGCCGCGCGAGGTACTTGAGTCCCGAGTAGTCGCCCGAGGTGATGAACGGCTGGGCGTAGAGCTGGACCGACAGCGCCGGCGTGATCGAGTAGTCCATGCGCAGGCTCGCCTGCAGGATGCTCTGGTCGAGCTGCGCGAACACGTAGCGCGTGCCGTACGTCGCGCTCGCGCCCGCGTCGGCGTACTGCGTGAGGTACTGCGCGTCGGTGCGGCCGCGATACCAGCTCGGGTTGAACTCGAACGCGAGGTTCGAAACCGGCTTCCAGCGGACTCCCGGGCTGACCGAGAACTCGTAGCCGCCGTCCTCGCTGCTGCTCGGGTTCACGTCCACGTACCAGAAGCGCTTCGCCTTGCTGTTCGAGTCGAAGTGCAGGTTCGTGCTCCAGCCCGACGTGTTGCGCATGATCGGGCCACCACGCGTCGCGCGCGTGTTCACCGTGGCCGGGAACAGGAAGAGCGTCGCCTCCCAGCTGTTGTGGTTGCGCTGCTCGAGGTTGTAGCCCGCGTAGAGCATCTTCGTGGTCGGATTGCCTTCGGTGTCGAACGTCGCGGCGAGCGCGCCGATCACGTGCTGGTACTGCCGCCAACCGCGCGGCTTGTTCCACTGGTAGCCCGAGCCGATGTGGCCGTTGATCACGTCGCCGCGCGAGGTGAAGCCCATGTCGTTCGTGTCGAACCCGGGCGACATCCAGCCGAGCGCCGAGTTGAGCATCCACGGGCCGTTCTGCCGGTTGAGCCACACCCGCGCGCCCTCGCCGGTGAGGCTCGTCGCGTTCGTATCCACCTCGACGTGCCCGGCGTCGGGGCGCTGGTAGTAGTGCGCGCTGCTGCGCTGCAGCGCGGTGATGCGGTCCTTGGAGCCCGTCACCTGCGTCGCCGCGGCCCAGCCCGAAATCACCCAGTTCTTCTTCCCGTCGAGGAACGTCCAGCCGTCCACCGCCGTGACGACGCCGGACTTGTTCACGAAGCGCTCGAGGTCCTGGGCGTCCGAGAACGAGCGGATCGCGGTGGTGTTCATGACCCCGAGTCCCTGACGGCCCTTGTTGAACGAGTGCATGCCGCGCAGCACGCCGTAGTACGTCATCGGTTCGACCGCGACGTCCTGCGTGCGGCCGGCCGAATCCGTCACGGTGCCCGTTTCGCGCGCGGTGACCGCGTGCACCATGCCGAAGTCCCAGCCGGGCACGATCTGCCCGGTGACCTTCGCGGCGCCGAGAATGCTCGTGCCGAGCGGCGAGGTGCCCGGATCGGCGAGGAAGCCGGCCTGCGGCGACCGGCCGATGCGGCGCGTGTAGAGGAACGTCGGCTCCGGCCAGTTGAAGCCCCAGTAGTCGTTCGCGCCGTTGTTGCCGCAGCGGAACACCGAGAAGCCCTCGGTGAAGAACGGGCGCTTCTCGCCGAAGTAGGTCTCGACGTCGGAGAGATTCACCACGGCGGGGTCGATTTCGACCTGGCCGAAGTCGGGGTTGATCGTGGCGTTGAGCGAGAGCCGCGGTCCGAGCGTCGTGCGCAGGTCCGCGCCGCCGGCATTCGTGAAGTCGGACTCACCCTTGAAGAAGTCGCCCTTCGACGTGACGTACGGCGTGATCTCGTACGCGCGCCGGGGCTTCACACCGTCGAGCCCGTGCAGTTCGGGGAAGCGCGACACGAACCCGCTCTGTCCGCGCCGCGGGAACGCGAGCAGGTCCTCCTCGGACGAGCGGTTCACGAAACGCTTGAAGTTGACGCCCCACACCATCGGATCGGCGTTCGCGAAGCGCATCTGCGAGAACGGAATGCGCATCTCCGCGACCCAGCCCTGCTCGTCGCGCGCGACGCGGCCGTTCCAGACGCCGTCCCACGAATCGTCGTCCCAGCCGTCGTTCAGGAACACGCCGTCGAGCTGCGTGCCGGCCGCCGAGAGCCCGAAGTAGTAGCCGGTGCGCTTGTCGTGGAACGGATCGAGGAACACGAAGAAGACGTCCGAGGACACGTCGCCGTCGCGGCGCACGAGGCGCGCGACGATCGAGTCGGGCTGCGTGTCGTACATGCGGGCGCCCACGTAGAGGGCGTCGTCGTCGTACGCGACGCGCACTTCGGTCTTCTGGCGGGTGCTCGCGCCCTGGTCCGGCTCCTTCTGCTTGAAGTCCGAGAACGCCTCGGCCGTGTTCCACACCGGTTCGTCGAGACGGCCGTCGAGGAGGATCGGCTGCGCCGTACGCGTCGCGCGGACCGGCCCCGACGAGTACCCCGTCGTGTCCGCCGTCGCGGACGGCGTGGTGGGCTGCGCGGCCGCGGCGCCGGAGAGAGCGGCCGTGAGCAGCAGGGACAGAAGGAGTCGCATGGGTGGCTCCGGGGGCGATTGCACGAATGCTTGGACGGACGAGACCCGCTCGGGGTTGGAATGGCCGATGGGGGGCGGCGATGTCGCGCTCTACGGGCCGGAGCCCGGATGGGTTGCCGCGGAGCACCTTGGAGTGCGCGAAGGGCCCGGGAACATCACGGGCGGACGAACGCGGCGGCCGGCCGCACGAGCACTCCCGGAACGGGCGCGAACGCCGGGCGTCGCGGGACGCCCGGCGCGCCGATTCAGTCGCGCGGAGAGAGCGCGACCGCCAGCCTGGCGGCCACGCGCGCGTTGTTGCGGAGCAGCGCGAGGTTCGCGCGCACGCTCTCGCCGCCGGTCACCTGGCGCATGCGGTCGAGCAGGAACGGCGTCACGGCGCGGCCCCGCACGCCCTCGGCGCGGGCGGCGGCGAGCGCTTCGCCGAGCGCGCGCGTGTACAGCTCGAGCGGCATCTGTTCGTCTTC
Source organism: Candidatus Eiseniibacteriota bacterium (assembly GCA_016710095.1). Lineage (GTDB taxonomy): Bacteria > Eisenbacteria > RBG-16-71-46 > RBG-16-71-46 > RBG-16-71-46 > CAIXRL01. Next base: position 68,421 of record JADJLL010000004.1, read on the forward strand.
CGGGATCGGATTCGCGATGAGGACGCCGGTGCCCATGCCGATCGCGAAGTGCGCCGCGACCGCCGCGGCCATCTCCTCGATCGTCTCGAACGTGTGGTCCACGGGCAGGCCGCTCTCGCGGCGGTAGAACGCCGGGAACTCCTTCGTGCGGAAACCGAACACCGGCACGCCGAGCGTCTCGAGCGTCTCGACCGTGCGCGGCAGGTCGAGGATCGCCTTCGCGCCGGCGCAGACGACCGCGACGGGAATGCGCGACAGCGCGGTGAGGTCGGCGCTCACGTCGCCGGTCTCCTGCGACTCGCGATGCACGCCGCCGATGCCGCCGGTCGCGAACACCGGGATGCCGGCGTGGTGCGCGGCGAACATCGTGGCCGCGACGGTGGTCGAGCCGGGCTTGCCGGCCGCGAGCGTCGCCGCGAAGTTGCTGAGGTTGAGCTTGGTCACGTCCTTCGCGGCGGCGAGCGCTTCGAGTTCGGCGCGCGTGATGCCGACGTGGATCTTCGAACCCCAGACGCCGATCGTCGCGGGCACCGCGCCGCCCTGGCGGACGTCGTCCTCGAGCAGCAGCGCCGCCTCGACGCCCTGCGGATGCGGCAGGCCGTGCGTGACGACCGTGGTCTCGAGCGCGACGATGGCGCGGTTGCCCGCGAGCGCGCGATCCACGTCGTTGTTCAGTGCGAAACGTTCCTTCACGACGAAATCTCCTGTGGGTACCACGTGTGCAGACGGGCCTCGGCGTCGGCCCGAGTCGCCGCGAAGAGCGCCTCGGGTCCCCAGGCCTGGATCGCGAAGCTCGCCGTGACGACGGCGCGCTGCAGGCACTGCTCGACGGGCAGGCCCGCGAGGTGCGCGGTGAGGAAGCCGGCCGCGAAGCCGTCCCCCGCGCCGGTCGGATCGGTCATCGCTTCGGTGCGCGCTTCCCACTCGTGGAAGCGGCCGGTGTGCGCGTCGTACAGCAGTCCGCCCGCCGCGCCGCGCTTGGCGAACACGAAGCGCAGCCGCCCGCACACGAGGCGCTTGAGCGCGCCGCGCGGATCGTCGGCCGCGCCGTCGAGCCGCAGTTCGTCTTCGCTGGGAAAGAACGCGTCGGCGTGTTCGAGCACGTCGCGCCAGCGTTCGAGCGAGGACTCGGTCACGAGTTCGTGCGGATCCACCGACACGAACGCGCGCTCGTTCCCGAGCGCCTTCACGACGCGCTCCTGCAGCGCGATCGGCATCGGCGCGAGATGGAACGCGCGCGCGTTGCGCCAGGTTTCGGGCACGTCGTCCGCCTCGGGCGAGACTTCCTCGTGCGTCGGGCATGCGAGCCGGTGCACGACTCGACGCACGCGCCCTTCGTAGAGCAGCCACGTGCGCACGCCGTTGCGGCCGAGGCGGCGCACGCCGTCCAGCAGCACGCCGCGCTGCTCGAGGCGCTCGAGCGCTTCGACCGGGTAGTCGTCGCCGAGCAGGCTCACGCAGCCGACGCGCGTGCCCCACAACGCGGCCGCGACCGACGAGTGCAGGATCGCGCCGCCCGGCTGCGCCATGCGCGTGGAGCCGTCGGGAAAGACGATGTCGTCCACGAGCAGGTTGCCGAGCAGCACGAGTTCCGGCGCGGCGGTCACTTTCCGAGCGCCCGGAACGCTTCCGCGTTCGCGCGCACCGCGGCGGGGTCGAGTGCGTTCGACCAGAGTCCGCCCTGCTTCACCGACGAGCCGACGATGAAGCCGTGCGCGCGCGCGAAGCGCGCGTAGTTGTCGGGCGCGAGGCCCGAGCCGACGAACACGGGCAGCTTCACGGCCGCCGCGACCTCGTCCACGTCGGAAGCCTTCGCCGGTTCGCCCGTGGCGGTGCCCGTCACGATGACGCCGTCGGCGAGGAAGAACTCGGCGGCCTTCGCGGTCTCGGCCAGCGAGACGTCCGCGGTGATCGCGTGCGCCGAGTGCTTCTTCTTGATGTCGACGAAGACGCGGACGTGATCCGCGTTCATCGCCCGCCGGTAGCGCAGCAGGTCGCCGGCGCAGGATTCCATGATCCCTTCGTCGGCGACGTGCGCGAACACGAACCCTTCGGCGCGCACGAACGCGGCGCCGCTCGCGATCGCGACGGCGATCGCCTCGCGGTTCGCGCCCGCGAGCACCTGCACGCCGAGCGGCAACTGCACTTCGCGCCGGATCTCGCGCGCGACCGCGGTCATCGCCGCGGCGATCTCGGGTCCGACGCCGCCCTTCACGTACGGACGGTCGTGCATGTTCTCGATCATGAGCGCGGTGTAGCCGGCGTCGCGATAGACGCGCGCTTCGGTGACCGCGGCATGGACGAGCGCGTCCACGCTCTCTCGCGCGGCCGGCGTGCCGGGCAGCGCACCCACGTGGATCATGCCGATGAGCGCGCGGGGCGCGCCGAACGTCTCGAGGAAGGCGGCGGGAGTGGTCATGCCCGCACAGTAACGCGGCCCGCGCGGCGGCGCACGGCGGCGGCCATGGGGCTTCGGGGCGGTCCGCGGCCCGGTCCGCGGGTTTGCCGCGCTCGTCGCGCGGCGCTGTCGGGCGCCCCCGGGCGCGCGGCATGCTGGGCGCTCCCGTCGCCACCCCACGAGGAGCACTCCACGATGTTCACCCGCGTGCAGATCCGCTGGTTCCACACGAGCGCGGCGACGCTGTTCGTGCTCACGGGCATCGCGCACACGATCGGGCAGTACACGCCCGGCCCCACCGATCCCGCGACGGTGGCCCTCGTCCGCACCCTGAACACGACGAAGCTCGGCGACGCGCCGTTCACGTGGTGGCAGGTGCTCATGTGCTGGGGCGCGCTGTACGGCGCGATGTCGTTCTTGCTCGGGCTTCACGCGCTCGCGGTCACGCGCGACTGCGCCTACGACCCGCGCGTCATCCGTTCGAGCGCCCGGTTCCTGATGCTCGCGGCCGTGGTGCAGAGCGCGATCGCGCTCTTCTACACGACCACGCCGCCGGCGTTCTTCATGATCCCCGCGGCGGTGCTGGCGGGACTCGCGGCGTTCGCGCCCGCGAAGCCGGCCTGATCGCGGCTACCGCGCGATCCACTCGGCGAGCGAGCGCTGCGGCGCGGGCACGATCGGCGGCTCTCCGCCGACGACGCCCTCGGGCCACGGCGAAGGCTTCGCGGGCTTCACGGCCTGCTTGAGCGAGAGCTGCGGCAGCAGCGCGTGGTTCGTCTCCGCGCCGGTCGGGCCGCCCGACAGCGCGCCGACCACGAGGCCGCGCCGCAGCCAGCCGTCGAACGCCAGCGTGCCCGCCGAGTCGGTCACCACGAAGTGCACGCGCGGCGAGTCGTACGACACTCGGCCCACGGGCTGGCCGGCGACGCCGAGCGCCGGAGCGTCGAGCGTGGCGGTGAGCGAATCGCCCTCGGCGCGCACGTGCAGCACGAGCGGGGTCGTGCCGTCGCGCCACGCGACGTGCCCGCGCCAGTCGCCGATCAGCGCGGCGGCCGTCTGCGAGTCGCGCGGCCCGCACGAGGAGAGCAGGCCGAGCGCGAACGCGGCGGCGAGCGCCACGCGCGACGTTCGCGTCACTCGCGTCCCCACCAGCCGTCCACCTTCGCGATCGTCGCGTCGGGGGTGGCGACCGGATCGGGATAGCCTTCCTTCCACGTCGCGTCGATGCCGAGCGGGCCCTTCACCTGCAGCCACGCGCCGCGCGATTCGACGTGCGCGGGGATCGTGTCGCGCGCGCAGTCGAAGCGCGTGAAGATGCCCCACAGCAGCAGGTCGTCGTCCTCGAGCGGCACGTCCATGCTCACGGTGACGATCAGCTTCACGTGCGCGTAGTCCGCGCGATGGAACAGGTTCTCGATCACGCCGCGGCCGTCGCCCGCCACCTGCACGACGAGCATGCCGCCCCACGCGAGCCGGTGCGCCTTCACGCGCTCGTCGAACGCGCGCGGATCGGTGACGTGCGCGAGCAACGGCGACGGCTGCACGCCGGTGCCGGGCGAGTTGCCCGACGAGCCGACGGGACGTCCGTGCGACTGCGCGTCGATCACCATCTTGCTGCCGAGGTTCATCGTGAAGCTGGTGAAGTCGAGCGTGTCGAGCGGCACGCCCGGAATGAGCATGAAGTCTTCCGCGGGATCGAAGTGCTTCGCGATCGCCTCGAACACCGCCTGACGGTCGCGCGGATTCACGTCGCCGTCGACGAGCACGATCATCTTGGTCAGCGACAGCTGACCGGTGCCCATGAGTCCGAGCGCGGTCTTGCGTCCTTCGCGCGCGAAACGGTTTTCGACCGCGACCACGAGCAGGTTGTGGAAGCCGGCCTCGAAGTACGCCCACAGGTCGACGATCTCGGGATGGATCACCTTGAGCACGCCGGTGAACATCTCCTGCACGGCCTCGCCCATGTACTTGTCTTCCTGCGGCGGCTTGCCGACGACGCTCGCGTGGAAGATCGGGCGCTCGCGGTGCGTGACCTCGCGCACGTGGAAGACCGGGAACGGCGCGGCGTGCGAGTAGTGACCGAAGTGATCGCCGAACGGCCCTTCGGTGCGGCGCTCGCCGGGATTCACGATGCCTTCGATCACGAACTCGGCGTCGGCCGGAACGCTCATGCCGATCTTGCGGCCCTTCGTCATGCGCGTCGGCGCGCCACGCAGGAAGCCGGCGAACGCGAGTTCGTCGATCCCTTCGGGCAGCGGCGCGACACCGGAGAGCAGCGTGGCCGGATCGGCGCCCACGGCGATCGCGACCTCGAGCGATGCCCCGCGTTTCTCCGCCTTGTGGAAATGAAAGCCACCACCCTTGCCGATCTGCCAGTGCATGCCCGTCGTCTTCTGGTCGTACACCTGGATGCGGTAGAGGCCGAGGTTGCGCTTGTGCGTGTCGGGGTCTTCCGTGAAGACGAGCGGGAACGTGATGAAGCGCCCGCCGTCCTTCGGCCACAGCTGCAGGATGGGCAGCGGGTCGAGGTTCGCGCCGAGCGAGTGCGCCTGCACCGGCGCCGAGCCGACCTGCTGCGGTCGCGAGGCGAGCACGCGCCCCGCGCTGCCGCGCAGCGCCCAGAGATCGGAGAGCTTCTTGGGAGGAAGCGCGTGGAAGATCTCCTCGATCTCCGCGCCGACGGACTTCGGCGTGCGGCCGAGCGCCCACTCGATACGGCGCTCCGCGCACAGCACGTTCACCGCGAGCGGGAACTGCGAGCCGCGCACGTTCTCGAACAGCAGCGCCGGCCCCTGCGCCTTCGCTTCGCGGCAACCGATCTCGGTGACTTCGTACTGCCAGTCCACCTCGCGCGTGACGCGCTTGAGGTCGCCCTTCGCTTCCAGATGATCGAGAAACTCGCGCAGCGTGCGGAAGCTCATTCGAGTTCGTCCTGTCTCCAGGCGGGGCCCGCGCCCTTTTCGCCGAGCAGCGTGAGAAGTTTGTCGGTGAATCCGCCGACGAGCGCGTCGAGGTCCTTCGGGCTGCCGTACCACGGCGGCGACACGGGCATGATCACCACACCCTCGCGCGAGAGCTTGAGGCAGTTCTCCAGTGCGATGCTCGAGAGCGGCGTCTCGCGCACGCCGACCACGAGCCGCATGCGCTCCTTGAGCGCCACCGCGGCCGCGCGCGTGATGAGCGTGTCCGAGATGCCGGCGGCGATCTTGCCGAGCGTGCTCACGCTGCACGGCAGGATCACGAACGCGTCGTAGCGGTTGCTGCCGGAAGCGAACGGCGCCGCGAGGTCGTCGTCGCGGAAGATCTTCTTCACGTGCGGCTCGAGGTCGGACGACTTGAGCCCGTGCTCCGTGAGCAGCACCTGCCGCGCCCAGTCGCTCATGACGAGGTACTTCTCGCCGGGGCAGCGCTTCACGAAGTCCACGCCGTGGATGGCGCCCGACGCGCCGGTCATGCCGATCAGGTAGCGCGACATCAGAAGCCTCCCGCGGCCATGCGCGCGGCGAGCACGATGGCGAGCACCGCCGCGCCGACCCACACGTTGATCTGGAAGAACGCGAGGTTCACGTCCTCCGCCCAGCGTTGTTCGAGCCACAGCAGGCACAGCGCTCCGCGTAGAGCAGCGATCGCCGGCCGGCCGCCACCATGGACTGCGGCGCATGCAGCACCGTCCGCGAGCGCCACCTGCGCCAGCGCGGCGCCGCGACGCCAGATGCAGCAGCCACGACACGCGCAGCGCGTTCGTGCGGCCGAGCCAGGCGACCATCGAATGAATGCCGTGCGAGCGGTCGAAGTCCTCGTCGAGCGTCGCGTAGATGACGTCGAAGCCGCTCACCCATGCGAGCGCGAACGCGCCGAGCCACCACGCGGTCTCCGCGTGCTCGAGCGACGGATGCGCCGCGGCGTAGCCCGCGAGCGGCGCGAGCGCGAGCGCGACCCCGACGCCGAAGTGGCAGAACGGCGTGAAGCGCTTGAGGTAGGGATAGAGCGTGAACACCGCGAGCGGCAGAACCGCGACCTTCAGGAACCACGGGCCCAGGATCGCGCACGCGATCAGGTACGCCGCCGTCGAACCCACGAGCAGCGCGACGGCCTCGGGCGTCTTCATCTTGCCGGCGGGCAGCTCGCGCACCTTGGTGCGCGGATTGAGCGCGTCGATGCGGCGGTCGATGAGCCGGTTGAGCGACATGCCCGCGGTGCGCGCGCCGACGGCGGCGATCGCCACCCAGAGCCAGCGCATCGGCGTCATGGCCGGACCGGGCGTGCTGAACACCCCCGCGAGAATCAGCGGGAGCGAGAAGAGCGTGTGCTCGAAACGCACGAACGAAGCGTACGTGCGCACGCGCGAGGGGGCGGGAACGGTCGAAGGAGCGGTCGTCATGGGGGCTTTGGGATGCGCGAGGGCTCGCGCAGGGGCGGGAGAGTAACGGGTGGCGTGGCCCGGGCCAAACGGCCGCGGCCGGTGGCGCGGGCCCCATGCGCCCACCGGTCCGGGGACCGCGCTGGGGGGAAATGCTTGCGGACCCCGCAGGGGGCGTTGCTAGACTTCGCCCCTCTTTACTCCCCCTGCCGTGGAGCACCTTTGCGTCACTGGCTCGCCGCCCTACTCCTGCTCGTCCTGCTCCTCCCGGCCTCCCGGGTGGAGGCCGCCGCGCGCCTGCACGGCCCGGCGGGCACGGTGCTGCGCCCGGGCGACGTCGTGGAGCTGCGCTGGGACGGACTCGACGCCGGCGCGCGGGAAGTCGAGCTGGAGCTGTCGCTCGACGGCGGCCGCTGGGTGCGCATCTCGCCCGAAATGCACGCGCTCGAGGGACGCTGGGAGTGGCGCGTGCCCGCGGTGTCCGCCGAGCGCGCACGCATCCGGCTGCGCTGCGGCGGCGAACGCCGCGAGGAAGTCGCCGCGGTCGGCGAGGAGTTCCGGATCGAATCGCCCGGCTCGCTCACCGGGGCCGAACGCCGAGACTTCCTCGGCGAATGGTGGCCGGCGCTCGACACGCGCACGCACGGCGCCATGCGCACGGGCCTGCGCGACGGCGACAGACCCGTGCTCGCGAACGCCACGGGCCGCACGGAAGCCGACGTGCCCGCCGCCCCTTCGCTCGACGTTCCCCGGGATCGGCGACCGTCCTGCCCGCCGGCGACGGTGCCTCCGTTGCCCGCATCGCGACCCGCGCGCGCTCAGCGCGCCCGGTATTCGTGCCGCTGCGGAACTGAGTTCCCGCACTTCTCCGACGCATTCGGATTCCGGCCGCCGCTCGCGCGCGGTGGTGTTCGCTCTTCATGGGACTGCGAAAGGACTTCTCCATTGGACAAGAAGACGATGTGGGCTCGCGCCGGCTTCGCCGCGCTGGCCTGCACGGCCGCGCTGTGGGGCGCGCCATCCGACGCGAACGCGTCCGGATCGGCTCCGCCCGACACGGCCGTCATCGAGATCGAAGGGGCGAGCGTCATGGGCGCGCGCCCGGGCACCACCCGCACCGGCAGCAGCGTCGTGAAGGCGGCGCTCGATTCTCTCCCGATCCCCGCCGCGGCATCGCTGCGGGAAGTGCTCGAGGAGCTGCCCACGGTGCACGTGCGCACGAACAGCCGCGGCGAAACCGAGATCTCCCTGCGAGGCTCGGAGTCGCGGCAGGTTTCGGTGCTCTACGACGGACTTCCGCTCACGCTGAGCTGGGACGGCCGCACGGATGCGTCGGTCGTTCCGGTCGGCGCCATGCGGCAGGTGTCGCTCATTCCCGGCCTCGCGACCCTGCTCTCGGGGCCCAATGTGCTCGGTGGCGTGATCGAGTTCCAGAGCACCGTCGCGGCCTCCCGCCCCGGGCCGGCGCGATGGAGCGGCGCGGCCGGCGTGGACGAAGCGGGCGGGTTCGCGCTGTCGGGCTCCGTTGAAGCGCCTCGTGCCGTGAGTGGCGGCGTGCTCACGCTGCGCGCGGGCGCCGGCCATCGCGACACTCCGGGGGCGACGCTGCCTTCGGGCGTCGAACAGCCGCTGGCGGACGAGGACCTGCGCATCAACACGGACGCCGTCGCCACCGAGGGCTTCGCTTCGGCGCGCTTCGATCACGACAGCCGTGCCTGGGCGTCGGTGTCGAGCACCGTGTTTCGCCAGGAGCGCGGAATCGCGGCGGAGCTCGGTGTCTCGGCGCCGCGCTACTGGCGGTATCCCTCCATCACACGCTCGCTGACCGTGCTGTCCTCCGGCACGGGTGCGCAGCTCGCCCGTGGGGCGGCGTGCTCGATCTGCGGGCGAGCATCGGCCTCGATCGTGGCCGCACCGAAGTCGATGCGTTCGATTCGATCGAGTACGACTCGCTCATCAGCGAGGAAGACGGCGACCAGGCCACGTTCAGCATGCACGTCACCGGGAAGCAGACGCTCGGCCGCAACGCCGACCTGCGGCTTTCCGCCACGACCGCGCAGCTGACGTACGACGAGTCGCTGAACCCGGGTGTGGACAACCGCTACCGCCACCGGCTCTGGAGCATCGCCGGCGAGTCCACGCTGCGTCGACCGATGTCGGGCGCTGGCGTGCTCGACGAACTGGCGCTCGCGCTCGGGCTGGCTTACGACCGTTCGACCTACCCGCTGTCCGGGGACAAGCCCGCCATCACTTCCCGCGACGCCGTCGGCGGCCGGCTTGGCGTGAGTGCGCTCATGGCCAACGGCTCCGTGAACGCGCATGCGAACGTGAGCCGGCGTGCCCGCTTCGCTTCGCTGCGTGAGCTTTACTCCGGCGCACTCAACCGTTTCACGCCCAATCCGGACCTCACGCCCGAGGAACTCACGGCCGGCGAGGTCGGCGTGACGATTCGGGACGCGGCCGGCTCGCTGCAAGTGGTCGGTTTCGTGCAGCGGCTGGAGGACGCGGTCGTGCGCATTCGCCGCAGCGGGGGGGGGCGGCCGGTTCGTGCGCGTGAACCAGGAAGGGTTGCGCAGCAAGGGCGTTGAAGTCGTCGGCTCGCGGCGGTTCGGCGCGTGTTCCGCGGGCGCGAACGTCACGCTGCAGAAGGCTGAACTTCTCGATCCCAGCGCGGCGCTCGAGCAGCCGGAGAACGTGCCGGAGCTGAGCGGCGGCGTGCGCGGAGAGCTGGCGCTTCCGCGCGACCTGAGCGTCGGCGCCTCCGTGCGACACACGGGCGAGCAGAAGGCCCTGAACCCGAACGACAGCTCGCTCGCGACGCTGGCGGCGAGCACGATCGTGGACGTCGATCTCGGACACACGTGGCGCATCGGATCGGAGTCGGAGCGGCCGCTGTCGCTGCGAACGGCGCTCAGCGTGCACAACGCGTTCGACGAGCTCGAGTACGACGCGTTCGGACTGCCCGGTGCGGGCAGGCTCGTGCGACTGGAGTTCCGCCTGCAATAGTGCGTGCTTCGTGCGCGGCGCCGCTCCGGGCGCCGCGCACGAGCATCCTCGGCGCGAACGATCGCCTCATCATCCCGCCCGCCCACGAATCCCCCCGGCGATCCGCGAATCGCGAAGGCCCGCCCGGCCCGGGTCCTCACCGGTCCGAACGAGCCTCCGCTTTCCTCGTACCGCCGAAGGTGGCGGCCGTCGCGCTTGCAGATGATCGGCCCCCGATAGCGATCACCCTGGGCGCCTTCGGCCGGTCACCTCGCGGGTCGGTACGAAGGAGGCCTTGCGGCCTCGCCGAGTACGTATCGCAAGGCGGCGGCCAGCCCGAAACCACGCGTCAGCAGGGGCTAAGTCGTTGTGAATGGCCGCGTGGTTTCGAGCGAAGACTCGAGGATTCGTCCTTTCGCGGTCACCGTCGTCGGCGCGCGGACGACGCGCTCGACGACCCACTACATTTTATTTGTTGACCCGCTGCACGCGTGTGCACTATGGTGCCGCGCGTGCCGGGTTCGCAGTACGAACCGCCTCTACACGGACGGAGAAGCCCATGCTCAACGACAGGGCGAGAGAGATCTACGCGTTCATCCAGGCGTTCCGCAGGGAACACGGGTCAGCGCCGACCATTCGAGAGATCGGTGAGAAGTTCGCGATCTCTTCGACCAATGGTGTTCGCTACTACCTGAACCTCCTCGAGAAGTCCGGGTACATCCGCCGCAAGGGCAAGATCTCGCGCGGCATCGGAACCAGCTCCGACTCCGCACGCGCGGCCGGCATCCCGATTCTCGGTCGCGTTGCCGCCGGCCAGCCGATCCTGGCGGAGGAGAACATGTCGGGCTCGCTCGACATGGCCGACATGTTCGGTGAGTCCGAAGGACTCTTCGCGCTGCAGGTGCGCGGTGACAGCATGATCGACGCGGGCATTCTTCAGGGCGACTACGTCATCGTGCACAAGCAGGAAGAAGCGCGCGCGGGGCAGATCGTCGTTGCGCTGGTCGAAGATGAAGCGACCGTGAAGTACTACCGCCCCAAGAAGACGCACATCGAACTCGAAGCGGCGAACGTCAACTACCAGCCGATCGTCGTCGAGCGCGATGCCTCGTTCCGCATTCTCGGAACGGTGCGTGGCGTGCTTCGCACCACGTAGTTCGTCGCACGGTTTCTCAACGGGAGCTCACGCTCCCGTTTTTCACCCCCGCGTACTGCACATCCGTTCAACACTCCCCGCAGGAGGAAGTCGTCGTGGAACTCGATCTGGCTCCGCAGGTGCAGAAGGCGCTCGAGAACCGTTGGGAGCCCGTCTATCGCAGCCAGCTGCACTACCTCGTCACGTGGAACACGCGTGGACGCCGGCCGGTGCTGAAGGAGCGTCATCTCGACGCGCTGCGACAGTTGCTCCGTCAGACCTGCGAGGAACGCGGCATCGAACTCGTCGAGATGGTGGCGGGTCCGGATCACGTGCACGTGCTGTTCGGACTGCGCCCCACGCAGAGCGTGGCGAGTGCGGTGCGTGAACTGAAGGGCCGCAGCACGCTCGACCTGATGGCGCAGTACCCCGAGCTGCGCGTCTGGCTTCGCGGCAACCTGCTTTGGGACGAGCGCTACGCGGTGGAGACCGTGAGCCCGCTCCGCCTCGAGAAGACCCGCGAGCGGCTGCAGAACACGCACCGCGCACTCTTCGACCCGATGTACCCCGAAGCCTGGGCCGAAGCCAGCTAAGCGAAACTTCCCCGCGCCGATCGCACACCTGCACCGCGCACGACTTCGTCGGAGTGCGGTCGGCGCTGGGGATTCCTCATTCGCGAACTAGGCGGAGTGCGTACCCGTCGCCGCGGAGATCGCGGGGATCGCCGGCTTCATCGTGCTCATCGGCTCCACGCCGGGAAGCACGCCGAGCCAGTGGCCCGATCGACGCTGCTTGGTGCGCAGGTATTCCGCGTTGTGGCGATTGGGAGCGATGACGATCGGGATCCGGCCCGCGACGGTGATGCCGCGCTCGCGCAGCCCGGTCACTTTTCGCGGATTGTTCGTCATCAACTTCACGCTCTTCACTCCGAGCGCGCGCAGCATGTCGGCGGCGACGGTGTAGTCGCGCTCGTCATCACCGAACCCGAGCAGGTGATTGGCCTCGACCGTGTCGTGGCCGTCGTCCTGCAGCGCGTATGCACGGATCTTGTTCGTGAGGCCGATACCGCGGCCCTCCTGTCGCAGGTACAGCAGCACGCCTTCCTTCAGAGTGCCGAGATGCGCGAGCGCCTGCTCGAGCTGGTCGCGGCAGTCGCACCGGAGCGATCCGATCACGTCACCCGTGAGGCACTCGGAGTGAACGCGAACCGGCACACTGCGCGCGCCGCGGACCTGGCCGCGCACGATCGCGAGGTGCTCCTTGCCCTGCGAGTCCGGCGTGAAGGCGACCGCGCGGAAGTGCCCGAAGCGCGTGGGCAGATCGGCGATGGACACGAGCTGCACTTCGGCTTGTGGGGCGCGCGCGAATCCGTGGACTGCCGCGCGCTCCGCGCGTTCCGCGCGTTCCGCGAGCCTCTGTCGAATGGTGTTGGCCATGATGATCCTCCCTGCGAGCGAACCCTTCCGATGCGTCGGGCTCGAAGGAGGACTTCGGAGATTTCGGCGGCTCGCCTGCGAGAGCGTCGCCGGGCGTGCGATCAACCGCGCTCGACGGAGGCTTCGGCGGCCTCGGGCTTGTTCCGCGAGGCCAACAGCGCGGCGGCGAGCACGAACGCCGCCCCGACGAGCTGCATCGCCCCGAGTTTTTCGTCGAGAAACACCGCAGCCGTGATCATCGCCACGAGCGGCTCGGAGGTGGCGATCACTCCGGCTTCGGCGGCGGGCAGGCGACGCAGGCCCATATAGAAGAGCGCGAAGGGTACGAGCGTCGAGAAGAACCCGAGCAACACGAACATGCCCCAGAGCTCGGGCGGATAGTTCGACGCCACGATCACCCAGGGCGGATTCCGGAATGCCCAGAACACGGCCGCGATGACGAACGTGTAGAGGAGGACGGTTTCCGGCGCGTACCGCGCGAGCACGGCCTTCGAGTTCATGATGTAGAAGGCGAACGAAATCGCGGAGTAGAACGAGATCCCCCAGTCGAGGGGCGACGCCTGGACCTGGCCCACTCGGACTCCGCCGACGAGCAGGAGCGTTCCCAGGAGCGCGCACGCGACGGCGCCGATCATCGTCCAGCCCACCCAGCGGCCGCGCACGAGATCGAACGCGACGATGAGCGCGGGCGCGAGGTACTGGATCAGGATCGCGAGCCCGACCCCGAGTTTCGAGATCGAGTAGTAATAGCTGCCCTGCACCGCGGCCACCCCGAGAATGCCGAGCAGAAGGAAGCGCGGGATGTCGGCCACGGCGACGCGCAACGCGGAGCGTCGGAACAGAGCGAGGAGCGCGGCGAGCACGAGGGACGCGATCGTCAGCCGGAGTTCCACGACCACGAGCGGGTCCACCTGTCGCGTGTGGAACATGAAGCGCGCGAGGGTCGCGGTGCTCGCCCAGAGCACGGTGGCGGCGAACACGAACCAGCGTCCGGTCGCCCGGTGCTTCTCGCTCTCCGCCATGCGTGCCTTCTCCCCATAGTCGCGCGGGCCCGGATGCCGAAGCACCCGGGCCCGCGCGAGACTTCGTGCTTCGGTCAGCGCGATCCGACCGTGATCGTATACGGCGTCGCGGTGTTCGAGAAAGATCCGACGCGAACCGTGTACGTCCCGGCGGGCAGCGCCGGCAGCGTGCAGGTCTCCGGATGCCCGGCCGTGTCCACCGTGCGCACGAAGATGCCCGCGGCGTTGCTGATGCTCAACTCGAGATCGTTGCCGTTGCTCCAGTCGAGGCGCACGAAGAGATTCGTCGTGGCGGTCGCGGTGACGCGATAGAGATCCACGTCCGCCGCGCTCGCCGCGGAGCCGCTGAACGTGATGTCGCTTCCGGTGAGCGTGCCCATGGACTGGCTCGTGAAGTCGTTGGGCTCGGCTTCGGTGTTGCCGGGCGGCGGGCTGGTGCTGCCGCTGCCGCCACCACCACCGCAACCGGCGAGCGCGAGCGAGAGAACGAGCAGGGCGAGCGTGGAGATGTGGCGCATGTCGAGCACTCCCTTGTCGGCGCGGTTCATCGCGACACCACCAGTCGGATCGAGCGCGTACCCGCCGGGGTCATGAGGCGCGCGAAGTACAGTCCGCTCGCGAGCGAGCGGCCGGACGCGTCGTTCCCGTCCCAGTTGAGCGAATGCACACCGGCGTCCACTTCGCCGTCTTGGATCGTCCGCACGCGGCGGCCGCCGACGTCGTACAGCGACAGATTCACGCGTTGGCGCGAGGAGGTCGTGAAGCTCAACCGAGCGCCGGCGTTGGAGGGGTTCGGGTAGGCCATCATCGCGCGTGCGCCGTCTTCGACCTGGTCGCACGGCACCGTCGTTCCGTTCGGCATCATGATGACGCAGCCGAGCGGATCGGGCGTGGCCTGCAGCGCGGCGAGCGCGTTCACGCGGCCGGCGCCCTGGATGTTCGGGGCCGCGCCCGCGACGACGGTCGCGGTCTGCGCGAGGATCGTGCGCGCGTTCTCGGGCGTGAGCGACGGATCGCGCTGGAGCATGAGCGCCACGATGCCCGTGACGTGCGGCGACGCCTGGCTCGTGCCCTGCTGCTGCTGGAGCCCGCCGCCCTGAAGGATGCTCGAGCGTGCCGCCGGATAGTCCTTCGACAGCGCCGAGATGATGGTCGAGCCGGGCGCCGTGAAGTTCGGCAACGAGCGGCCGTCACCCGATGGACCGCGGCTGCTGAAGAAGGCGACCGTGTCGATCTGCGTTCCCGGGTTGGTGCGCGTCGCGTTGTCGATGTCGACGTACTGCGTCTTCGTCGTGTGCGCACCGACACAGAGGATGCGCTTGGCCGTGCCCGGAATGCCGATCGTCTTCGCGACGTTGCCCGCGCGGAACCAGTTGGGCGCCGCGATCGAGTTGTCGAAGAACTGCGCTCCCGCGACCGCCCACATGTCGAACGTGCCGGTGCCGAACGTGTACACCGTCCACACGAGCAGGCTCGGGTCGATGCCACCGGAGGCGGCCTCGATCGAGACGAACACGTTGCGTGCCCCGTTGTTCGGGTCGGCCGTCGTGCGGGCGTCGATCACGAGATTGGCGAGCGTCGTGCCGCCCTGCGTGACCGCGGTGCCCTGCAGCAGCTGGCCCGGAGCCGCGGCGGCGCTGATGTAGACCGGCGTCGTGATGTCGCTCGGGTCGTACGCGGCGAGGCCGAAGCTGATGTTCGACGACGAGGGCGCCCAGATGTCGATGTAGCCCGCGGAGCCCAGGAGGAACGTGCCCGTCTCGAGCGCGTCGTTGAAGGCCGTGCCCTGCACGGTGTATCCGCCGTGGATGGGATCGGAACCTTCGTTGCCCGCAGCCGCGACGATGATGCGTCCCGGTCCGACGAACCGATCGAGGAACTGCTCCTGGAGCGAGGTGCCGTCGTGCGCGCCGGCCTGGCCGCCGAGGCTGAGGTTGACCACGGCCGGCTTGCCGAGCGCCGCGGCCTGATCGAGCAGGAAGGCCGTTCCGTTCACGACGTCGGCGTCCGAGAACCCGCCGTTGCTCTGCGCGTCGCGAATACCCTTCACGAAGAGGATGTCCGCGGCGGGGGCCATGCCCTTGAACGCCGCGTTGCGCCGCCCGCCACCAGCGGCGATGCCGGTGACGTGCGTACCATGTCCGTGTCCACCGCTGCCGTCGATCTCGGGGCAGGTGAGCGAGTCGAGCTGGCCCGGCCGGCACGTCGCACCGTCGGTGCCGATCGAGTAGTCGAGCAGCGCGCGCACGCGGGAGAGATTGCCCGCGGTGCGGAAGTCGGCGTGCGTGAAGTCGAGTCCGCTGTCGAGCACACCCACCGCGACGCCCGTTCCGTCGTACGCCTGGGGCAATCCCCCGGCGCCGGCCTGCACCTGCGACACCTTGCTGCGCACGCGGCTCGAGTCGAGCGCGCTCGACCAGCGCGTGGACAGCGTCATCTGGCGGACCGCGTCGAGCGAGGCGATGCCGGCGAGGCGCGAGATCGGCGCGCGAACGATGGCGAGGTCGCCCTTCTGGAGGACGACCTTTCCACCGGCGACGTTCACGGCGTTCACGCCGGTCACTTCGTCGAGCCGCGCGAACACGAACGTTTCGGGTTCCACGCTCGCGGCGGCGGGCAGCACATAGTAAGGAGAGCGGTCGGCGCGGTAGATCGCGATCGCCGAGGGATCGCGAACGAGCGCCGCGCTCGCCGATGCGACGGCGGCGGGGTTCGCCGCGCCGGCACGCTCGAGCAACAGGCGCAGCGGGGCGTCCATCTTGCGGTCGAGCGCGTTCGCCGTGTGCGCGGCGAGCGTCGAGACGGGCGCGGCGGTCGCGTTGCGCGTCGTCGCGCGCGACACGTCGGCCACGGTCGGGCGCGCGAACGCCGCCGCGTGTGCGAGCAGGCTCGCGCAGGCGAGGGCGATTCCGAGGGTGCGCGGACTCGTCATGGGGCGATGTCCCTTTCGGGTGAGCATGGTCACTGGGCCTCGCGCGTCTGCGAAAGCTGGAGGCTGAGGACGAAGTCGAGCGCGGCGACATGCGCGACGTCGACGGGGCGGATGCGCGCGGTGAAGAGCGCGTCGTTCACGGTGCCGATCTCGGCGCCGGCGCTCTCGAGCAGCTTGCGCCGTTCGGCGTCGATCAGGCCGCTGACCTTGCCGAGCACTTCGATCTTCGTGGTCGCGCCGGGGCCGTCCGTCTGGAGCACCCACTCGACTCGCGTGCGCAGCGGCGCATCACACTTGCTCTCGAACGCGTGACGCTCGGCATCGGTGCAGCTGGTGCAGAGCAGGAGCGCGAGCAGCGTCGGCCACAGGAGTTTCTTCATGCGTTCCCTCGCAATGGGTTGGGGCACTTTGTGAAGCCATGCAACGAGTTGCGAGATTTCGTAGAAGGAAGTCAGCCGCGCCTGGGATCGGAGGACATCTCGACTGCTTCGCTCCCGACCTCAAGCATGGTGCAGCGCCCGGTGAAATGAACACCGGGCTCCATGATGACGCTGTAGGCAGAGACGTCGCCTTCGATCCGCGCGCCTGCCTTCATCTCAATCGTGCCGAGCGCTCGGACATTGCCGTGCACGCGGCCGCGGATCAGGGCCTCGCGGACCTCGACATCCGAACGCATGATGCCGTGCTCACCGATCTCGAGCCTGTCGCAGTTCAGGATGTCTCCCTCGAACTCGCCATCGATCTTCAGCGTCCCGGTCACCATGAGGGTGCCGCGAAAACTGGAGCTGACGCCGATGACCGTGTTCGGCGGCGGGGTCTCGTCCTGAGGAGTGCGCTTGGAGAACTTCATCACTGGAGCTTCCTCCTTCGATAAGACGACGCCTCAGGGATTACATCACACCCCAGGCCTCGAGCAGTCGCTCGAGGTCTTCCTGCGAGTAGAACTCGAACTCGACCTTCCCGCCCTTACGGCCAGGAGCGATGGCGACGTGGGTGCCGAATTTCTGCTGGAGCTTCGTCTCCCACTCGCCCAGCCCCTCGAGCTTCTCGCCGCCGCGGGGGCGCGAATGCGCCTTGCGGGACTTGCGACGGACGAAGGCCTCCGTGCGGCGCACCGAGAATCCCTTCGACTGGACATACCGGGCCGCGGCGAGCTGCTCGCCCGAAGCCTCGATCGAGAGGATGGCGCGGGCGTGGCCGGCCGTCAGTGTTCCACGTGAAACCATCTCCATCACCTCGACCGGAAGCACAAGCAGGCGAAGGGAGTTCGAGATCGAGCTGCGCTGCTTTCCGACCCGCTCCGAGACCTGGTCGTGGGTCAGGCCGACGCGCTCGATGAGCGCCTGGTAGGCGCGAGCCTCGTCGATCGGGTTCAGGTCCTCGCGCTGGATGTTCTCGATGAGCGCGAGCTCCATCATCTCGGTGTCCGTGTACTCCCGGACGATCGCGGGGATCTTCGAGAGTCCCGCCAGGTGCGCGGCCCGGAGGCGGCGCTCACCGGCGACCAGCTGGTAGTTATCCTGCCCGAGCTTTCGCACGATGACCGGCTGAAGGATGCCGCTCGCCTTGATCGAGTCGGCCAGCTCCTTGAGCGAGTCGTCGTCGAAGCGCTTTCTCGGCTGGAAAGGATTCGCGCCGATGTCCTGCAGCTCGACTTCGAGCACGCCGGCGTTCGTCGCCGGGGCTTCCGCCACCACCTGCCGGCCTTCCACGGCCTGCGCTGCGGCCGAAGTGGAGATCAACGCCTCCAGTCCGCGCCCAAGAACCTTCTTACTCATGCTCCATGACCTCCCGAGCAAGCTCCCGGTAGCTTTCCGCCCCGGTGCTGTTGGGGTCGTACAGAACGATGGGCTTGCCGTGAGACGGCGCCTCGCTCAAGCGAACGTTTCGGGGAACCATGGTCTTGTACACGCGCTCGGCGAAGAACTTTCTCGCCTCCTCCGCCACCTGCTGGGAGAGATTGAGCCGCGCGTCGAACATGGTGAGCAGCACACCCTCGATGCGAAGGGCGGGATTCAGATGGTCCTGGACCAGCCGGATGGCACCGATGAGCTGCGTCAACCCCTCGAGAGCGAGGTATTCGCACTGCAGGGGGATCAGCACCGAGTCCGAGGCCGTCAGCGAGTTCACCGTCAGCAGCCCGAGAGACGGGGGGCTGTCGATGAAGATGTAGTCGTAGGAGTCCCGGACCTTCGTGAGGCAGGTCTTCAGCCGGGTCTCGCGCGCCATCATCCCCACCAACTCCACCTCGGCACCCGAGAGACGCTGCCCGGCGGGCACAACGTCGAGGGCGGCGAGCGCGGTGGGCATGATGGCCTGCTGCATCTCCGAATGTCCGATCAGCACTTCATAGGTCGTATGGCGCTGGTCGTTGCCGTTGATGCCGAGGCCGCTGGTGGCATTGCCCTGCGGATCAATGTCGATGAGCAGGACCCGCTTGTTCTCCTGGGCCAGGCAGGCACCCAGGTTGATCGCGGTGGTCGTCTTGCCAACCCCACCCTTCTGGCTGGCAATCGAAATAACTCGTCCCATGCGTAGGATCGTCCAAGCGCGTTGCGCGCTATCGAGGCGTAGGGAGGGGGCCCGGCGCTGCAGGCGGGAGCTACGGCCTTCAGTCGGGGATGCCGGGTGCGGGCCGTGGAGGCCCGCTTCGGCCGCGCGAAGATAGCAACGCGGCCCTCGCACCCTCAAGCACTATGTTCCACGTGAAACCACTGATACAAAATCTCGTGAGTCGTTTACTTCCTTACGAATACAGCACAGACATTCAGGCCTTCCGTGATCTCGTGCGCGGCCTCGAAATCCCAGAACTCACCCCAGGCCTCCGGCTCCTCCCGCATTTCCACGATGTAGCGGCTGCCCTTCCACAGGAAAGCACGACCGCCCGGGCGGACGATGTCCTTGGCCAGCATCAACGTCGGAGCAATCGTCATGGTCGCGCGCGAAGTGAAACCGTCGCACGCGAGCGCCTCGAGGTTCTCCTCGACGACCATCTCGAGCCGGCCCGTGAGCACGTCAAGATGCTTGAGCTCCAAGTCCTGCTTCACTTTGCGCACGAAGAGCGTCTTGTTGCGACGCGACTCGACCAGCGTCCAGGCCGAACCGATGCCCGCGATCGCCAGGGGAACGGCGGGAAGCCCGGCGCCTGAACCGAAGTCCACGAAGCGCTCGCAGCCCGAGGCCTTGAGGAATCGCGCCGGCGCCAGCGACTCGAACAGATGGCGCTCGACGAGTCGCGGCTCGTCGTTGTGCGAGACGAGATTCGAGACACCGCGATTCCAGTCGAACAGCAGCCGCGCGTAGTGGCGCAGCTGATCGAGCGTCTTCGCGGGATCGTCGCTCACACCGTCCAGCAGCGGGCGCAGCAGATCCCAGGGCTGGCGCGCGAGCGCGTTTTCCGCGGCTGCGGGCGAGAACTTGCGCACCGGGCGATCTTCGCGCGGTGGTCCTGCCTGGGAACGCGAAGGCGATGAATCACGCCGGCGCCCATCCGAGCCGCGATCACGCGGCGAACTGCCTCGAGGTGGGGTCATGTGGGCGCGGACATTACCACGCGCCGCACCCGGGCGTCGTTGCAGCCTCGGGCCTCCGGCCCGAACGGGCCGCGCGGCGAAAGTGGGCCGGCGCGGCGCGCGATCAGCGCTCGGCCGACCGCCGCTTCACGTACACGAGCAGCACCGCCACGTCGGCCGGCGAAACGCCGGCGATCCGCGAGGCCTGCGCCACGGTCTCGGGGCGCCAGCGCACGAGTTTCTCGCGCGCCTCGCTCGAAAGCCCATCCAGCGCGTCCTCCCACAGCGATTCGGGAATCGCCGCCTCCTCGAGCGCGAGCGCCGACGCCGCCGTCTTCTGCTGGCGCTCGATGTAGCCGCGGTACTTGAGCCGCACCTCGAGCGCCGACGCCCAGACCTCGGGCAGCGCACACGCCACACCGAGCGTCGCGAGCTCGGCGACCGTTCCCTCCGCCCGCGTCACCCAGTCCGACGCACGCACCACGCGCTCGGCGCCGGTCTCCGCCGCCGCGAGCCCGTTCGACTCCACGCGCACCCACGTGTTCTCGAGGCGCTTCGACTCGGCCGCGATCGCCGCGTACTTCTCACGCACGGCGAGCACATGCGATGCGTCGAGCAGCCCGATCGCCGCGCCGATCTCGGCGAGGCGCTCGTCCGCGTTGTCGGCGCGCAGCAGCAACCGGTGCTCGGCCGCCGAAGTGAACATGCGGTACGGCTCGACGTGTTCGCGCGTGACGAGGTCGTCGGCGAGCACGCCGATGTACGCCTGATCGCGCCGCAGTACGAACGCGCCCTCGCCGCGCTGCGCACGCGCCGCGTTGATGCCCGCGAGCAGTCCCTGCGCCGCCGCCTCTTCGTAACCCGACGTGCCGCAGATCTGTCCGGCCAGGTAGAGCCCGGGGATGCGCTTCACCTCGAACGTCGCGTGCAACTGGTGCGGCAGCACGAAGTCGTACTCGACCGCGTAGCCGGGCCGGATCATCTCGGCACGCTCGAGTCCGCGAATGGTGCGGATGAACTCGAGCTGCACGTCCTCGGGCATGCTCGTCGAAACGCCGTTCACGTAGATCTCGGGAACGTCGCGGCCCTCGGGCTCGAGGAACAAGTGGTGCGAGAGCCGCTCGGGGAACTTCACCACCTTGTCCTCGAGCGACGGGCAGTAGCGCGGGCCCGTGCCGCGGATCGCGCCCGAGTAGAGCGGCGAGCGGTTCAGGTTCGCGCGGATCACCTCGTGCGTCCGCGCGTTCGTGTGCGTCACCCAGCAGAGCGCCTGGTCCACGCGCAGCTCGCCCGACCAGTGCGAGAACGGCTCGGGCCGCTCGTCGCCGGGCGCTTCGTCGAGCGCGGACCAGTCGATCGAGTCGCGGTGCAGCCGCGGCGGCGTGCCCGTCTTGAGCCGCCCGCGCTCGAGCCCCAGCTCGCCGAGACACTCGCTGAGCGCGCGCGCCGCGTGCTCGCCGATGCGCCCGCCTTCCAGCTGGCGGTCGCCGATGTGAATGAGTCCGTTGAGGAACGTGCCCGGCGTGATGATCAACGCCTCGCAGGCGAGCTTTCGCCCGTCCATCAGCTCGAGTCCCGCCACACGGCCGCCCTCGAGCAGCGCGCGCTGCGCCACGCCCTCGACGATGTCGAGCCCCGCGACGCCGTCGAGCAGCGCCAGCATCTCGTCGGAATAGCGCTGCTTGTCGCACTGCGCGCGCGGCGACCACACCGCCGGGCCGCGCCCGCGATTGAGCATCTTGAACTGGATGCCCGCACGATCGGTGACACGCCCCATGAGCCCGCCGAGCGCGTCGATCTCGCGCACCATGTGGCCCTTGGCGATGCCGCCGATCGCGGGATTGCACGACATGCGCGCGATGTCGCCGCGCTTCACCGTGAGCAGCGCCGTGCGCCGGCCGAGGCGCGCCGCGGCGTGCGCGGCCTCGCAGCCCGCATGCCCGCCGCCCACGACGATCACGTCCCAGCGCAGATCGCTCACGCCGCCCTCACTTGCCGATGCAGAAGCGCGAGAACACGCGCTCGAGAAGGTCGTCCGACACGCGCTGCCCGAGCAGCTCCTCGAGCGCCGAGAGCGCCTCGCGCAGTTCCAGCGCCACGATCTCGCCCGGCTCGCCGGCCGCGCCCACCGCCGCCGCGCGATCGAGCGCCGCGCACGCCGACTCCAGCGTGTGCGCCTGCCGCTCGACCGTCAGCGTCTCGCCCGCGACGAATCCCGCGACACGCGCGAGCGCGTCGAGCGCCAACTCGACACCGTCGCCCGTCACGGCCGACGTGCGCACGACCGCGACGCTCTCCGCCGCCGCACCCGCGGCACCCGCGGGCACGAGCAGCGTCCGCACACCGTCTTCGCTCACGACCTCACCGCGATCCGCCTTGTGCAGCGCGACCAGCACCCGCCGCCCCGCGAGGCGTGCGGCGATCGCACGATCGGCATCGTCCAGCGCGCGCGAGCCGTCGAGCACCCAGATCGCGACCGCGCTGTCTTCCAGAGCCGCATGCGCACGGGCGATGCCGAGCGCCTCGACTCCGTCGCTCGTCTCGCGCAGCCCCGCCGTGTCCGAAATCGTGAAGAGCGCACCCTCGCGTTCGAGCGTCGCGCTCACGCGGTCGCGCGTCGTGCCCGGCACGTCCGCGACGATCGCTCGGTCCTCGCCCACCAGCCGGTTGAACAGCGACGACTTGCCCGCGTTCGGCTGGCCGACGATCACGACCGGAACGCCCTCGCGCATCGCCCGCCCCCACGCCGCGCCGCGCAGATGCGCGCGCAGCGCCCCGCCGATCGCACCGATCCGCGCGACCAGTTCCGCGGGGACCTCGACACCGCCCACGTCCTCGGCGAAATCCACGCGCGCCTCGACTTCGGCCAGCGCATCGGCGAGCGCCTCGAGCTGCGCGCGCATCTCGCGCGAGAGCTGGCCGCCGAGACGCGACAGCGCCGCGCGCTGCATGCTCTCGCTGCGGGCGCCGATCAGCTCGGCGACGGCCTCGGCCTGCACGAGGTCGAGCCGGCCGTGCAGGAACGCGCGCAGCGTGAACTCGCCCGGCCGCGCGAGCCGCGCCCCCGAAGCGAGCAGCAGCGCCAGCACCGAGCGCGCCGGCATGCTCCCGCCGTGGCAGGAGAACTCGACGACGTCCTCGCGCGTGTACGAACGCGGCGCGCGGAAGAGCGCCGCCACGACTTCGTCCACGCGCGCATCACCCGCGAGCCAGCCGTGGTGCAGCGTGTTGCCCGCCGCGCCGGTCAGCGGCGCACCGCCGCGGAAGACGCGGTCGGCGATCGCGATCGCGCTCGTGCCGCTCACGCGCACGACCGCCAGCCCGGCTTCACCGGGCGCGGTGGCGATGGCGGCGATCGTGTCGTCGAGCGCGAAGGACATGCGGAACTCCAGGGACAAAGAAAAGCGCCGGGCTCTCTCGCGGAGAGCCCGGCGCGGATGTTTCTCGACCGGGACTCAGCCCGCGTGCTCTTCGCCCGTGGGATCGGGGAAGCTCGCCGGGACGATGGAGACGCGTTTCGTGCGGTCGTGTCCGAGCGAGTACGTCTTCACGCGCGGATCTTCCTTCAGCGTCACGTGCACGATGCGGCGCTCCTGGGAGTTCAGGAAGTCCGTCACGACCTCGGCGTTCTCGGCGACGGCCTTCTCGGCCAGATCCTTCGCCATCGTCGCGAGCTCTTCCTCGCGGTGGAGCCAGAAGTCGTTGATCTCGAGCTGCAGGTGGTAACGCGAACCCTCGCCACGATTGACGAAGCGGTTGAGCAGGTGCTCGAGCGCCTGGCGGGTCTCACCGCGGTAACCGGTGAGCAGCTCGTCGTCCTGGCCGACCTCGAGCGTCACGTCGACGCGCGTGCCTTCGGCCTTGGCCGAAACCTTCGCCTCGAAACCCATCGCGGCCATCAGGTCCTGCGTGGCCTTGATCGCCAGCGCCTCGAGTTCAGGCGCCGAAGCCGCCGGCGTCGAGTGACGCGGGGCACGATCGCCACGGTCACCGCGGTCACCACGATCGCCACGTTCCGGACGCTCGGAGCGCTCCGCACGTTCCGCGCGCTCGACCGGAGCGGCAGCCACGACGGGAGCCGGAGCAGCGGCGGCGACCGGTTCGGCCACGGGGGCGACCGGCGCCGGAGCGACGGGAGCCGGGGCGGCCACGACCGGAGCCGGCGGATTCACCGGAGCCGGCGGAGGAGTCGGGGTGCTCGACTGCGCGACGACCGGAGCCTGCTCCACATCGTCACCGTCGAAATCGTCTCCCTCGTATCCGTCTTCCATCTCCGGATCCAGCGTCGAAACGGCGTCCTCGGAACCCGGCATGTTCTCGTTCGGCGAGCCCGGCGTGTTGCCCCGACGGCGGCCACGGCCACCGCGACGGCCCCGACGGCGACGGCGACGCGCGCCCTCGGCGGTCTCGGCGGCGCTCTCGGCCGTCGCACCCGCAGCGGGCGCTCCGGCGGAAACGATCAACTCTTCGGCCTCGGCCGGCGCAGCGGCTGCAGCCGCCGGTCGGCGCGCCTCGCGCTCATCACGCGACTCGCGCGGCTCGCGACCCTCACGACCTTCGCGGCCACCCTCACGGCGCTCACCGCGACGTCCACGTCCACCCTCGGCGCGACCGCCTTCGGGACGTCCACCTTCCGGACGACCGGCCTCACGGCCACCCTCGCGGGCGCCTTCGGCACGCGGCGCGGCCGGCTGGCGCTCACCACGGTTCTCGGTGCGGGCGCCGTCACGGCCGCCGTCACGACCACCTTCGCGCCCACCCTCACGCTTGCCGCCCTTGTCGCCCTTCTCACTCTTCTCGCCACGGCCGCCATCGCGATCGCGGCCACCGCGACCACCACGACGTTCGTCACGACGGCTGCTGGAGACGCGACGCTCCTTCTGCTCCTCGGGCTCGCGCACGGCGCCACCGGGGCGGCGCATCACGCTCACGCGGAACGGCCGCGAACCGAAACCGAGGAAACCGCTCTTGCCCTCTTCGATCACCGTGATGGTCGCTTCGGCCCGCGTGAGTCCGAGCTCGTCGAGACCCTTCTTCACTGCTTCGTCCTGCGTCTTGCCTTCGTACACCGAACCCTTGGCCATGGTGTTCCTCGTTTTCCCGACGCGCGCAGCCTTTTGAAGGCGCAGCCCCACGGGGGCGCGCCGGCGCGGCGACGGTTCATGATGCTGCGGAAGTGACCCCTCGGCGCGGCGGATTCGCGCGGCGCCCGGCGGATGGCTCCGGGCGGCCGGCGCGCGTCGCAGCGCAGCCGGAAAGGTCGTGATTGTGCGACGGGACATCACACTACTTCGGCGCCGGCCCCGTCCGCCATGCCGAATATGAAACGACGACTACGACTTCTTTCCACCCTTGCTCGGCGCTCCGGCGACCACCACCGGACCGTTGTCCCCACGCAGCGCAAGCCACTGCTGCAACGCGGTGAGCAGGTTCATGACCGTCCAATACAGCACCAGCCCGGACGGCATCGGGTAGAAGATGAACAGCATGACGAAGTTCATCATGTACATCGTCGGCGCCTGGCGCGGATCCGTCGGAGTGAACAACTGCGACAGGAAGCCCGTGCCCGCCATGATCAACGGAAGGAGCCGGACGTCGAAGCCCGCGACCGCGAACAGCTTGTCGGGAGCCGAGAGGTCGTGGATCCAGCCGAGGAACGGCGCCTGGCGGAGATCGATGGCGTTGAAGATCACGGCGTACATCGCGAAGAACAGCGGCATCTGCATGAGCATCGGCAGGCAGCCACCGGCGGGATTGACGTTGTTGTCCTTGTACAACGCCATCATCGCCGTGTTCAGCGCGGCCGGATCGTTCTTGAACTTCTCGCGCATCCGTTCGATTTCCGGCTGCAGCCGCGACATGGCGCGCATGCTCTTCATGCTCGACATGTTCAGGGGATGCAGGGCGACGCGAACGAGCGTCGCCAGGATCAGGATCGTCCAGCCGAAGTTGTGGACCAACGAGTCCACCCACTTGAGCAACTGCAACAGCAGCTTGCTCACGGGAACGATCCAGCTCCAACCCATGTCCACCGCGCGCTCGAGCTGCACGGCGCCGCCTTCCTTCGCGAGGGCGAAGTAATCGGCGGGTCCCAGGTAAGTCATGAAGCGCTGCACCCCGGAGCCCGAGCTCGGGAGCGGCATCACGAGCGTGCCGACCGCCACCGGCTGCGCGGGCTTCGTGCCCTTCGGCAGGTGCGCGATCTGCTCCTCGGTCAGCGTGCGGCTCTCGCCCGCCGCAACCGCGGATCGGCCGTCGGCGCCGAGCGTGGCGACGATGGCCATGAAGTAGTGGCTCTGCACGCCGGCCCAGTGCGCGACGCCCTCATGCTGCTTCGCGGACTTGCCGACCAGGCCCTGCGCCCCGTCGCGGTGCAGGTCCTTGCCCACGAGACTGATGCCGCGCAGCCCGCGCAGATCGTTCTCGGGATTGGCCTCGGTGAGCAGCGGCCACGAGCGGAAGGTGAGCGAGTAATCGCTCACGCGCCACGCGTCGGGCACGCGCTGCGTCTCGACCTCGAGGTCGAGCAAGTACGAATCCGGGCGCACGCGCCAGGTCTGGCGGAACACGAAGCCGGAGGAATCGCGCGTGATGTACGTGAGCGCGCGGATGGCGCCGGCGGCATCGGTGCTCTCGGCCACTTCGTACGTCACGTTCGCGAGCGAACGCGCCGTCTGCGCGGAACCGAGGTCGATCGCGAACGTCGGTTCGCCACCGAGCGAGACGCGATCGCCTTCGGGCACTTCCGTGCCGCGCTTCGGACGGCGCGAGGGGAACTCGGCGTACTTGCTCTTGCCGTGCTCGGCCGCGTAGCGCTTGAGTTCGAACGACACCAGGCGGGCGCCGCGATTGCTGAACGTCGCGCGATAAAGGTCCGTCTCGATGACCGACGCCTTCTCGGCGATCGAGACCGGCGCGGGCGCACCCGACGCGGTGAGCGAAGGCGTCGCGGCAGCGGCGCCGGCGACCGCAGCGCCGGAGTCGCCCGCGGCGCCCGGCGTGGCCGGTGCGGTGGCGACCGCCGAGCCGGGCTTCAGGCGCGGCTTCGGCTTCGGCGTGTACTTCTGCTGCAGCGCGGTGAACAGCACGAAGATGGTGAGCGCCAGTACGAGGGCGATCGAAGTTCTGCGATCCATGTCAGGGCACCGGGTCGTAGCCCGCCGTTCCAAGCGGATGACAGCGCCCGATCCGAGCCAGCGCCAAACGGCCCCCCTTCCACACTCCGTGACGCGAAATGGCTTCCTTCGCGTACTCGGAGCAGGTGGGGCGATGGCGACAGCCGCCGCGGAACATGGGCGGCATCAGCAGCTGGTACAGGCGGATGAGCGCGAGGACGAGAGAGCGCATGCCGTCAGGAGGCCAAGGCCGGAGCGAGCGCACCCGCGTGAGCGAGCAAGCTTTCGACTTCGGAGGCCAGCACCTGATGTGGCGCGCTCAGGGACGCGCGCGATGCGATGAACACGAGTAGGAATCCGTGGTGAGGCAGACGCGGCCAACGGCGCCGGACGATCTCACGCAGCCGACGCCGCGCGCGATTGCGTTGTACGGCACCGCCCACTCCACGCTTGCTGGCGATCCATCCCACTCGCGTGACTTCTCCCGGCGCAGCGAGCGCGAGGAGAAGACAACAGCGGCCGCGATAAGCGACTCCGCGCCTCTTGACGGCCGCGAAATCATCCGAGCTGCGCATGCGATGCTGTGGCGCAAGTCGTTCGGAACGCGGCTGGCTCATCGTGATCCATCGAGAGGCAGGCGCGACTCCACGGGCGGCCCGAAGGTCTCCGGGGCCGGCGGCTGCTGGTGTGGTTCCCGCTCGCGCGAGAGCGCGAGCGCACGAGAACCGAGTGCGACGGGAGGGAGCGACCGACTAGTTCGAGTCGGAAGACACCGTCAGGCGCTTGCGGCCGCGAGCGCGGCGAGCAGCGAGCACCTTGCGACCGCCCTTGGTCTTCATGCGGGAGCGGAAGCCGTGCGTCTTCTTCTTGTGACGGTTGTTCGGGCTGAACGTGCGCTTCATGTCTGGGAACCTCTTGGAAACGAATGTGGATGGCGCAAAGAGCGGGGACAGTAGGCGACGGACCGCGCCCGCGTCAAGACGCCGCCGGGCCGGACCCTCGCCGGAACGGCCGCCCGAAGTTCGCTCCTTATAATTGCTTGGCTCCCGTCCTGAAGGCTCAACCCGAAGGGCGGGCCGGACGATACAAGGGATGTCCATCCACTCGGGAACCCTCTCCCAACCCCCCGAACAGGAGTCGGCCATCCAGCAGCCTGGGTCCAGACCGCGCCGAGCCGGAGAACTCTCCGCTCCGGCACGCCACGTCTCCGATTGGTTCCGCCAGCTCGACCGGCTGGTCCGCGCCAGCCGGATCTTCGGCAAGGACGCCCCGAGCGTCCTGCCGATGCGCGAGCGCGCCCTCGACGACATGGCCGAGATCATCCAGTTCCACGCCCCGCTGCTGCTGCGCTGCTCGGCCGTCGAGATCTGGCTGCAGGACGAACTCGTGGTCCGCGGGCCGGACGCCGCCGGCGAAGACGGCAGCCGCATGGAGCGCCGCATTCCCTTCCTGCTCTACCGGGACGGCGTGCGCGCGATCCACATGGACGGCGGGACGACCCGGAGCGACCTCGAAGCGTTCCTCGATGCGCTGACCGCCGTGGCCAACGGCCGCAGCGAGGACTCCGACCTCGTGAGCCGCCTGTGGGAAGTCGAACTCACCGGCCTGAGCTTCGAAGTCGCCCCGCTCGAAACGGCGCTCGCCACCAACATGGAATCCGCGACCGGCCCGAACCTCGCCGGAGCGGAGGGCGATGCCGGCACCGGTGCCGCGGCCGATCCTTTCGACGACTGGGGCGCGCCCGACACCGACGCGAATGCCGAGACCGAATGGACCGCGCTTCGGGCGAACGAAACGGCGGCGCGCGACGCCTGGCGCGAACGCTGGAAGACCGAACGCGCGCGCACGCGCCGCGAACGCTCCTCCGAACTCCTGCGCGCCGTGCACGCGCTCGACGCCGGTCCGGAAATGCGCGAAGCGCTCGCCGCGATGTCGGCGGGATGGCTCGCGCAGTCCATCGAACACGGCCACTGGCAGGAAGCGCTCGAGGCGTACGCCAGCCTGCCGCATCCGGAGGACATGCCGGAATCCGTCACTCGCATGCTGCAGAGCCTGCTCTCCGGTCTCGACGTCGAGTCCATCGCCGAGCGTCTCGACGAAAGCGACACCGAAGCGCAGGGCACGTTCTTCGCGCTCACCGTCCAGATCGGCGTGCCGGCGCTCGACCTCGTCGTCGCCGTGCTCGGTCAGGCCACGCGCCCGCGCCTGCGCGCCGCGGCAACCACGGCCATCTGCTACACGTGCTCGGATCATCCCGAGCGCATCGAACGCTTCCTCTCCGACTCGCGCTGGCAGGTCGTGCGCAACATCGTGTTCGCGCTCGGACACATCGGCGGCGACGCGGTCGCTCCGATGCTCGCCCGCGCCTCGCGCCACGTGGACGCGCGCGTGCGCCGCGCCGTCGTGCAGGCGCTCGGACAGGTGTCGCCGGCTCGGCGCATGCCCATCCTCGTGTCGCAGCTCGACACGCCGGACGCGCAGCTGCTGTCCGCCACGCTCGCCATGATCATGCGCACGCCCGACAGCCGCGCGACGGAAGCCATACTCGCGCGCATCGGCGCGGTGGACTTCGAATCGCGCCCGCCGGACGTACGCGTCGCGCTGCTCGGCGCACTCGCCGACGTCGCCGACGAACGCGCCGTGCCCACGCTCGAGGCGATGCTCAACCGCGGCGGCTGGTTCGCGCGCCGCACGCCGGAACGCAGCGCCGCCGCGGTCACGCTCGCGCGCATCGGCTCGCCCATCGCGCTGGAAATCCTCAACAACGGCATGCGCTCGCGCTCCGAAGCCGTGCGCGCCGCCTGCCAGGAGGCGCTGCAGCGCCGGGAGCACGCCGCATGAGCACGTACGACGCGCAGCCGCGCGAAGACTCGCTCGCCGAACACGCGACACAGGTGTCCATGCGCCTCGTGGCGCTGCTGCGTACGGCGCGCTCGTACCAGATCGGCAACCAGGTGCTGACGACGCAGATCGACTCCTTCCTCGGCGTGATGCAGGCCGCCTTCGCCGACGTGGGCGAAGTGCAGCTGCTCGACCACGAGGGCGACCTGCACTTCAACGGCATCCGGATTCCGCTGCGCGCGTCGAACATGCGCTTCCTCGAGCAGCTGCAGCAGGAGTTCCACGCGCGGGAGATCCGCGGTCTCGTGTTCGTGCCGGGGCTCGATCGCGCGGAGTTCGAATCGTTCATGCGCTTCTTCCTCGCCACCGACGCGTACAAGGGCATGGAGCTCTTCAGCGCGTGCGAGACGCAGGGCATCACGCGCGTGTTCCCCGCCTTCGTGACCGCGGAAGCCGAAACGGTGGACGACGCCGCGTCCGCGGTGCCCGAACTCGCGCAGTCGTTCGCGACCTACCAGCAGGCGCTGCGCCTCGTGGAGTCGCTCGCGCCGTCGCGCGACCGCGCCGCCGGCGTCGAGCTGCGCCACCTCAAGCGCGCGATGCAGCCGATGGTGGACGCCGCGGTGTCCGGCGCGCTCGACGCGAGCCTCTCGACCTACGACGTCGATCGCCTCGATTCCGCCGCGCACGCGCTGCAGGTCGCGCTCATCTCGATCCGCATCGGCGCGCAGCTGGGCCTCGACCGCGCCACGCTCGCCGAACTCGGCGCCGCGGCGCTGCTGCACGACACGGGCAAGCAGGCGGTCGCCGAAAGCCTGCCGATGCGCGTGGACGAACGCGACGCCGGCCAGGAATCGCGCGCGCGCGCGCACGTGCTCGAAGGCGTCCGCCAGATCGCCGGCGGCAACGCGCTGCACGAGGGCAGTCTCCTCGCGATGCGCGTCGCGCTCGAACACCATGCGTACGGACCCGCGGCCTATCCGGCGCTGCCGCCGGACCACCACCGCTCGCCGCTCTCGGAGATCGTCGCGATCGCCGACGCCTTCATGTGCCTGCGCTTCTCGCGCGGCGCCGGCGGCGTGCCCCGCACGCCGAGCGAAGCGCTCGCCACCGTGCTCGGCCCGCTCGCGGAGGCCTTCGATCCCGCGCTGCGTGCCGCACTCGTGCGCGCGATCGGGCTTCACCCGCCCGGACAGATCGTCGAACTCGACGACGGCGCACTCGCGATCGTGCTCGCCACGCCGCCCGCGACGCCCGATCGGCCGCAGATCGAATGGCTGACCGGTCCGAACCGCGAGGCGCTCCCGGAGACGGAAACCCGTCCGGCCGGCCCGCTGCCCGAGGATCGCCGCGTGGCGCGCGCGTTGCCGCGCACGGAGTGGCCCTTCGCGGAGACGTTCGCAGCCTGAACGAAGGCCGCGCGGCTCAGGCCGCGCGCCGCTCGTTCGATTCGCCGGACTCGCGCGCTTCGCCTTCACCCGTCGCGGCGAGGCCCAGCGGCAGGCGCACCCAGAACGTGCTGCCCGAACCTTCGCGGCTGTTCACGCCGACGTGGCCGCCGTGCAGCTCGGTGAGCCGCTTCACGAGGTGCAGCCCGATACCGAGACCGCCGCGCGACTGCTGCTCGGCGTCGGCGCCCTGGCCGAACAGCTCGAAGATGTGCGTCGCCGCCGACGGCGCGATACCCGGCCCGTCGTCGGACACCTCGAGGCGCACGAAGCGCCCGTCCGCCTTGGTCCGCACGCGCACGGTGGCGCCGCGCGGGCTGAACTTCACCGCGTTCACGATCAGGTTCACGGCCACCTGGCGGATCTTCACCTCGTCCACGAGCAGCTCGGGCACGCCCTCGGCGTATTCCGTCTCGAGCGTGACTTCGTACTTCTTCGCGAGCGCGCGAGACGTCTCGACCGCGCCTCGCACGACTTCGTCGAGCGCGACGTGGCGCTGCTTGAGCTGCATCTTGCCGCTCTCGAGCCGCGACAGGTCGAGGATGTCGTCGATCAGGCCGAGCAGGCGGTGCGCCTCGCCGCGCAGGCGGCCGACGAACTCGCGCGACTGATCGCGCGACAGCTTGCCCTCGTGATCGTCGAGCAGCTCGGCGTACGCGATCACCGAACTGAGCGGCGTCTTGAGCTCGTGGCTCGCGGTGGACAGGAACACGTCCTTCATCTGGTTCAGGTCCGTGAGCTTCTCGTTGTCCTGCTCGAGCTGGCGCGCACGCAGGCCGAGCCGCTCGACCGCCTCGGCGCGGTCGATGATCGCGGCGAGGTGCTCGCCGAACACCTTGAGCAGCTCGAGGTGTTCGTCGCGGAACGGATCCGGATGATTGATGCGGTTCACGTTGAGCACGCCGATCACGCGCTCGCCGAGCGTGAGCGGCATGGACAGCGCCGAGCTGATCGTGCGGTTGTCCTTGTACCAGCGCGCGAACTCGGCGGTCGGCGCCTTGGAACCGAGCACGACGGGCTCGCGCCGCAGCGCGACCCAGCCGGCGATGCCTTCGCCCACACGCGTGCGGGCGCCGCGCGAGAACTCGGACTCGAGGCCGTACGACGCGCGCGTGACGAGCTCGCCCGTATCGGAGTCCACGATCATCACGGACGCCTGCTGCGCCTTGAACGTCGCGACGACTCGGCGCACGAGGATCTCGAGGATCATGTCCACACGCAGCTGCAGCTGCAGCGACGTGGACACCTCGAACAGCGCCATGAGTTCGGACATCCGGGCGCGCGCGGAGTCACGCTCGCGCTCCTCGGACTCGAGCGCGCGGCGCATGACCTCGACCTCGCGCTGCTTCGTGATCGTGTACAGGCAGAAGAGCACCACGAGGCCGACCAGCCCGACGACGGCGATCCACTCGTTCTTCAGCAGCGACTGTCCGTCACCGCCACGGCCGCCGAGCTGGAGCAGCGGGTAGTAGAGCGCGGGAACGGTGGCGGTCAGCGACAGCAGGAGCACGAAGGTGGCGGTCCAGAGCAACCAACCCGCGCGTTCGATGCGTCGCCATTCGGAAGAGACGTTGGGCCGAGGGGACATCCGGAACACCTCCGAAACGACGGCGTGGGGCGAGCGACGATTTCCCTGCCGTTTTCGGCCGGAACGCCCGGGGCATTGAGCGGCAATCCGGCCGGGCGACGGCCCCCGAAACCGGCCGCGAGCGCTGGCGCGTCCCGAAAGGCGGCCGTAGAGTGCCGCCCCGTGCCGACACTGCCCGTCATGCCCCGCTGGTTCGCCCCGGCGCTCTTCGCCGCCGGGCTCGCCGCGCTCTACGCCGGCGCCCTGCGAACCGGATTCCTGAACGACGACTACCTCTTCCTCGAGGAAGCCCGCCGTCACGGCTGGAACTCGCTCCTCGGGACCGGCGGCGCGCTCGCGAACTACTTCCGCCCGCTCTCGCGGCAGTTCTGGTTCGCGCTGTTCACGCCGCTCGCCGGGTCGCAGGCGTGGCCGTTCCACGCCGCCAACTTCGCGCTCTTCCTCGGCTCGTGCGCGCTGCTGCACCGCTTCCTGCGCGAGCAGACGAACGAAGCCGGCGCGTGGCTCGGCACGCTGTACTTCGCGACGCTGCCGCTGCAGCGCGTGAACCTCACGTGGATCTCCTGCAACCAGGACCTGCTCGCGCTCACCGCGACGCTCGCCGCCTTCGCCGCGTGGCGCGCGAACCGCACGGCGCTCGCCGCGCTCGCCTACCTGGCGGCGCTGCTCAGCAAGGAGACCGCGGCGCCGCTGCCCGTGGCGCTCTTCGCGTGGAGCGTCTGGCGCGAAGGGCGCGACCCGCGCGCCACGCTCCGCGCGCTGCTCCCGTTCGCGCTGCCGCTCGCGCTCTGGGGCGGGGGCGAACTGTGGCTGCGCTCCGCGAGCCCGGCGCCCGCGGACCTGCGCTTCGGCGCCGGCGCGGCGCTCGCAACTCTCGTGCATCTCGCGCAGTCGCTCGTCGGGCTCGAAGCGCCGGAGGCGCTCCCTCAGGCATTCGCGGCCGCCCGGCCGTCGCTCCTCGCGCTCGCCGCGCTGGCGCTCGTCGCGCTCGCCTGGCGGAACGACTCGCCGGAAGGCGCCGCGCACGCCTCGCTCGCGCGCTTCGGCATCGCGTGGGCGGCGCTCTTCGCCGTACCCGCGATGCCGCTCGCGCACACGTGGAGCGCCTACTACTTCACGCTGTCCGCGGCCGGAGCGGCGTTGCTCGTCGCGCTCGCGTGCCGGCGCGCGACCCGATGGACGTGGAGCGTGGCCGCGCTCGGGCTGCTCTTTTGGCACGCGGTCGTCTCGGCGTCGCCGTCGTTCGCGGTCACCGAGAACGCCTGGAACGGCACGAGCCATCTCACCGCGCACTACTTCGAGCGCGGCGCGCAACTGAGCACGCAGCTGCGCGCGGCGCTGAAGCGCGTCGAGCCGAAGCCCGCGCCGCACACGCGCTTCTGGTTCGCGACGCTGCCGCCGTACGCGGGCTTCCAGATGGGCAACGGCGCGGGCATCCGCGACCTCTACCGCGACACGACGCTCGAGTCGCACTTCTACTCGCAGTACTCCGAGTCCACCGCGGCCGCGCACCCGGGCGTCTTCCTCTTCTGGAACGGCGTGGACTTCGAGCGGCTGTACGAACGGTCGGTCGATCCGCTCTTCCAGGTCGGCGGCGACCTGCTGCTGCTCGACCGCCCCGAAGGCGCGTCGTGGGCGCTGCGCCGCGCGCTCGACTCCGGCGAGACGCCGCAGGACGTGTTGCCGTGGCTCGGCTGGGCGCACCTCTGGAGCGGGCGTCGCGACGAGGCCGAGGCCGCGTGGGCCGCGTTCGGCGCGAAGGACGACACGACCGCGTACGTCACGTGGCTGCGCACCGCACGCACCGCGCTCGACGACGGCGACACCACGGCCACGCGGCGCGCGCTTTTCGAAGCGATGCGCTGCGGCATCGGGCGGCCGGAAGCGCACGCCGTGCTCGGCGAGCTGTTGCGCGGCCGCAGTCCCAAGTTCGCGCTGCTCGAAACGAAAGTGGCGACGCGCCTGAGCCCCGAGGACTGGCTCGCGCGCCGCGACCTCGTGTCGGGACTGCTCGACGCACGGCTCGACGCCCAGGCCGAAACCGAACTCGCGGCGCTGCGCCGCATCCACCCCGATTACGCGAACGACGCCGTCGCCGCGCAGCTCGAGCGCACGCTCGCCGCGCGCCGCGGCATGCGGCCCGCTCGCTGACGTCCCACGGAGGAATCATGTCCCGCGGTCGAGTGCTCATGGTGGAGTTCGAAAGCGACGTGCTGCGCGGCAATCCCGCCGGCGACCCGCACGTGCGGCGCATCCCGATCTACCTGCCGCCGTCCTACGACCGCGACGAAACCCGGCGCTTCCCCGTGCTGCTCGTGCTCTCGGGGTTCACGGGCCGCGGGCGCATGCTGCTCAACGACAGCACGTTCTCACCCTCGCTCGACGACCGCCTCGACGCGCTCATCGGCTCCGGCCAGTGCGGTGAGGCGATCGTGGTCATGCCCGACTGCTGGACGCGCTTCGGCGGCTCGCAGTACCTCGACTCCGCGGCCACCGGCCGCTACGAGACGCACCTCGTGAGCGAGCTGGTGCCGTGGGTGGACGCGAACCTGCGCACGATGCCGTCGCGCGATCACCGCGGCGTGGTGGGCAAGTCCTCGGGCGGGTTCGGCGCCCTGACGCTCGGCATGAAGCACGCGGACGTCTTCGGCGCGGTCGCGAGCCACAGCGGCGACGCCTACTTCGAGTACTGCTATCGCCCCGACATGGCGCTCGCCTGCAGCGTCCTGCAGCGCGCCGGCGGCCCGAAGGCGTTCCTCCAGGCGTTCGACGCGAAGCCACAGAAGGGCAAGGACGACTTCGTCGCCTACAACATGCTCGGCATGGCGGCGGCGTACTCGCCCGATCCGTCGGCCGAGCTGGGCGTGGCCCTGCCCTTCGACCTGGCGACCGGGGAGTTCCGCGAGGACGTCTGGAAGCGCTGGCTCGCCTTCGACCCGATCGCGATCGCGGGGGAGCACGCCGACGCCCTGCGCTCCCTCCGGCTGCTGTTCCTCGACTGCGGCACGCGGGACGAGTTCCACCTCCACCACGGTACCCGGATGCTCGCGCGGCGGTTCGCCTCGCTCGGCGTTCCCCACGAGCACCTCGAGTACGAGGACGGGCACATGAACGTCAGCTACCGCTACGACGTCAGCCTGCCCCGACTGACCGCGGCACTCGGCGCCACGGCGAAGAAGCCCTGATAAACATTCGACAGCACATCCAAACCGAGCGGCCAATCCTCCCGGATGCCGGTCGGTATCCGCGCCCGCGTCCCGAGCTCGCGTAGTGGCTCCCCGACAACTGCCATTTCCACAGCCGGTAACAAGGTCGGGAACACAGTTTCATCATTGCAAAATGCACGACCATCCCTATACTTCACGCGTGCTTGGTCCCCCTCGGGCCTTCGAGTGTTCGGCCCGTCCTGCACGTCACGGTCCTCGCCCCCCGGCGAGGAGCGTCACATGTTCGTCGACGCGAGCGCCTGCCGAGACAGCGCCGCCCCGGAGAATGATGTGCAGGACATTCACCGGCACCTGGACGACATCCTTCGCCATTCGTTTCCCAGTTCCTATCGGAGGTGCTCGATGAAGCGTAGTGCTTGGCTACTCCTTCTTGCCGCCATGACGGTGTTCGCCGTTCCCGCGCAGGCTCAGCGCGACTTCCTCTGTGGCTACACCGGCTTCGACTACGTCGTGCAGGAAGTGCCGGGGTCCCCGATCCCGACGCCGTTCCTCGCCATCGGTGACGAGTACCGCGCCGTCGGCTTCGTGACGTCGTTCTCGACCATGTTCAACGGCGTCGTCGGCGCCGGCGAACACACGTACGCCCTCACCAGCGCGACCGCCTCGAGCGTCTCGTTCGTCGGTGGCGTGCTCGAAGTCGTGTTCGACCCGCACGCGCGCTTCCGCATCTACGAAGACGCCGCGAGCAACGGTGACTACGGCACGAACCCGCCCAACGGCACCGCGCCGAGCACGTTCACGGACGGCACGCTGTTCCTGGGCGCCGACGTCAACTCGCTCGTCCTCGTGTACGACTACAACGACAACTCGGGCAACTTCGAAGGTCTCGCGACCCTCGACGAAGGCTCGGCCCTCTGGGTCGTGTCGCCCGCGCGCCGCGCCGGCTGGGTGCTCGGCGGCCAGGCCGGCCGTCCGAACGGCTCGATCCCCGTCGGTTACGTGAACCAGATCAGCGGCGAGATGCAGATTCCGAGCGTCGTGCCCGCTGCCCACAAGACCTGGGGTCAGATCAAGACCCTGTACCGCTAGCCTCGACGGACATCCGGCGCCGAACGCGCCAAAGGGAGGTTGTTCATGAAGAGGATTCTCGGGACGGCGGTCTTCCTCGCACTGCTCGCGGTGAGCGTGGTCGCGCCGCTCGCGACCGCTCAGTGCGTGACGGGAACCGGCGTCAACGTGCTGCTCAAGTGGGACGGCAACGGCTTCTCCTACGAGACCGGCGCGCCCTACACGAACTACATCTCGCCCGTGGGCAACCAGATGGGCGCCTACCTCGGCATCTCGCTGTTCTGCGCCCCGCTGTCGGGTCTCGATCCGAACGATCCTGCCAAGGAATACACGATGATCTGGCAGGACCTCACGTCGAGCGGAACGGTGACCTCGCCCTTCGGCGCGAGCGGCACCAAGTACTCGACCCTGTACACGGGCGGCGTCTTCGCGATCATCGAAGGTCCGGTCAATGCGCGCGCGTGGACGTCGGCGACGGTTCCGACTCCTCTCACCGCGGCCCCGGCCTACGGTGATGGCTCGATGGTCCTCGCCGGCTACATCGACTCGCTCACGACCACCATCACGCGCAGCTCGCTCGGCACCGTGAACGGTTCGTTCCGCGGCAAGTACCGCATCAACGGCGGTCCGCTCGCCAGCCTGTTCTGCCCCGGTGGCGCCGCGGGCCTGCTCGACGGCCTCTGGTTCCCGGTCGCTCCGCCCGCCGGCTGGACGTCGCACCTCAACGGCAAGTTCGACGCCCCGGATTGCACGACGCCGGCGAAGACCACGTCGTGGGGCCGCATCAAGACGCTGTACCGGTAGTCGCAACAACGCAGCACCCCTTGCCGCTCACGTGCCCGGTGTCGCTCGGCGACACCGGGCATCGTGCTTCCGGGAGACTCGACCCGCATCGAACGGCCCATGACGACACTCGCCATCCTCGACGACCTCTTCTTCGTCGCCCGCATCCAGGGCACGGCGAAGGCCTGCGGCGCCACGCTCGAAATCGCACCGCCCGGCCGCGCGCTCGAGCGCTTCGCCGAAGTGCGGCCCGAACGCGTGCTCGTGGACCTGCACGCGGCGCTCGACCTCGACGCGCTGGTCGCGGGAATCCGCGCCGCCGCACACGGCTCACACGGGCGCATCACCGGCTTCTACTCGCACGTCGACGGTGAAACGCGCCGCCGCGCGCTGGCCGCCGGCGTGGACGAGGCGATGCCGCGCTCGGCGTTCGTCACCAAGCTGCCCGAGCTGCTGACGACCCCGCCCACGGAAAGCCCGAACACGGAGAGCCCCTCATGAGCGGTCGCATCCTCACCACCGAAGCCGAGTTCGCCGAAGTCATCCGCGGCATGCGCACGATCGGCGTCTACGGCATCAAGGACGGCAAGCGGCCGGACGCTCCGGCGTTCACGATCCCGTCCATGCTCGCAACCCAAGGCTACGAGATCGTGGGCGTGAACCCGACGATCGCCGAGGCGCTCGGCCGGCCCGTGCACCCGACGCTCGCCGCATTGGCGCGCCGCGTGGACGTGCTCGACGTCTTCCGCCGCAGCGACGCCATCCCCGAGCTCGCCGACGAGATCCTCGCGCTGCCCGCGGACCAGCGACCCGGCACGGTGTGGCTGCAGAGCGGCATCCGTCACGACGAGTCGGCGCAGCGGCTCGCCGCGGCCGGCATGGACGTGGTGCAGGACGCCTGTCTCGGCGTGCTGGCCCGCCGCCACGCGCCAAGGTGACGCTGGCCGGAACCGCTGGCTATACTGCCCGCGTTCCCGTTCGTCCCACCCGCTTCTGGAAGGTCCCATGAGCCACTCCTCCACGCCGGCGCAGTCCGGCGACCGCGTGCGCATCTCCTGCCCCGGCTGCGGCCGCCACGACTTCGTCGTGTGGCCCGCGAACCAGGACGCCCTGGCCTGGAAGTGCTTCAACTGCGAGAAGTCGTTCGAGCTGCACAAGGGTGGAAAGCACTGATCGCGTGACCATCCGCTGGTCCGAACTGTTCCACTCGCTGCAGGGTGAAGGCCCGTCCACGGGAACTCCCGCGCACTTCCTTCGCCTGCAGGGCTGCGACGTCGGCTGCCGCTGGTGCGACACGAAGTACACGTGGAGCCCCGACGGCGGCACGGCCGGCACGTACGAGGACGCGAGGGACCAACTGCTCGCGCTCGGCGCCGCGCCGCTGATCGTCATCACGGGTGGCGAGCCGCTCTCGCACCCCGGCGTCGCATCGCTCATCGAGCGCGCGCTCGCCGACTGGGAGCGCGTCGAGATCGAGACGAGCGGCATCGTCCCTCCGCCCGTGCGGCACGAACGGCTGTACTACAACCATTCGCCGAAGCTGCCCTCGGTCACCGAGCGCTCGGCGGACACCTGGCGTCACGTCGCGGCGTTCGCGGCGGACCCCAACACGACGTTCAAGATCGTCGTCGGCGACGATCCCGACACCGACGACATGCTGCGCCTCGCGCGCACTCACGACATTCCCCGGAACCGCATCATGCTCATGCCCGAAGGACTCACCGACGCCGCGCTGCGCGACCGCGCCGTGGCGCTCGCCGAACTCTGCAAGCGCGAAGGACTGCGCCTGTCGCCCCGGCTGCACGTCTGGCTGTGGGGCGCGCGGAGGGGCGTGTGAGCGCGACCGCCGAACGCGCCGTCGTGCTGCTCTCGGGCGGGCTCGACTCCGCGACGTGCCTCGCGTGGGCGCGCGCGCAGGGCTTCTGGTGCGCGACGCTCGCCGTGGACTACGGCCAGCGCCATCGCGTCGAGCTCGAGGCGGCCGCGCGCGTCGCGAAGGCGCTCGGCTCGTCGGATCACCGCACCGTGCGCATCGATCTGTCCACGATCGGCGGCTCGGCCCTCACCGCGGACATCGCCGTGCCCAAGGGCCGCGACGAAGCCGCGATGGCCGGCGCCATTCCGGTCACCTACGTACCCGCGCGCAACGCCGTGTTCCTCGCGACCGCGCTCGGATTCGCCGAGACGCTCGGCGCGTCGGACCTCGTCGCCGGCATGAACGCGATCGACTACTCCGGCTATCCGGACTGCCGTCCCGAGTTCGTGCGCGCGTTCGAAGCGCTCGCCAAGGTCGCCACGAAGATGGGCGTCGAAGGCGCGCCGTGGCGCGTGCACACGCCGCTCATGGAGCTCGACAAGGCCGGCATCATCCGGCTCGGCGTCTCGCTCGGCGTGGACTACGCCCTCACCCATTCCTGTTACGATCCCGCGCCCGACGGACGCGCGTGTGGAGCCTGCGATTCCTGCCTGCTCCGCGCCCGCGGCTTCAAAGAAGCCGGCGTGCCCGATCCCACCCGCTACCTGAACTCTCCCGAGGCCTGAAGTCGTGCGCGTCGAACTCGTGAAGCGTTTCCGCTTCGAATCCGCCCATCGTCTCCCGATGGTGCCCGCCGATCACAAGTGTCACCGCATCCACGGCCACTCGTTCCGAGTGGACGTCACCATCGCGGGCGAAATCGATCCCAAGATGGGCTGGCTCGTGGACTTCGGCGAGATCGCCGCGCGCGTGGAGCCCATCCTCCGGACGGAGCTGGACCACCGCCTGCTGAACGACGTGCCCGGACTGGAGAACCCGACGTCCGAGATGCTCAGCGTGTGGCTGTGGAACCGGCTCAAGGACGTGGTGCCGCACCTGGACGCGATCACCGTCCACGAAACGTGCACCGCCCGCTGCACCTACCGCGGGAACTGAACTCGCCGGAAAACGCCGCGATGATTGTCCGGAACATGACGCGCCCTTCGGAATAGGCGCGGCATCTTGAGCGTGACAGTCATGAGCGCCGCGCATCTCCCGGAAAAGCCGTCACTCAAGCCCAGCCGCGGAAGGCCGATGCTAGAAGCGCCCTCCAACCGGCCAGGGAGCCCATCATGAAACATCGCATCTTCATCACCGGAGCCTCGGGATACATCGGCAGCGCCGTCGCGCAGCGGTTCGTCCGCGGCGGACACGACGTCATGGGCCTCGCGCGCAACGAAGCGACCGCGCAGAAGCTCCAGGCGCTCGGCGTCACCCCCGTGCCCGGCGACCTCGCCGACATCGCGACGTGGGTCGGCGTGCTCCAGAACTGCGACACGGCGGTGCACGCCGCGTTCGACGGCGCCACGGGTGCGTCCGACATGGACCATCAGGCGCTCGAAGCGTTCCGTCTGGCGTCACTCGACGGCCGGCTCCGCCGCGTGCTCTACACGAGCGGCGTTTGGGTGCACGGCCCGGGTGGCGATCGCGTGCTCGACGAGACCGCACCGCTGAAGCCGCTCGAACTCGTGCAGTGGCGCGTCGCGCACGAAGAGATCGCGCTCGACCTGTCCGCGCACGACGTCTCTACGATCATCCTGCGTCCCGGCATGGTGTACGGCGAGAGCCGCGGCATCTTCGGGATGTGGTTCGACGAAGCGAAGAACAAGAAGACGCTCACGTATCCCGGCGACGGTGCGCAGCATTGGTCGTGCGTGCATCGCGAAGACGTGGCCGAGGCGTACGCGCTCGCGATGGAGCACGGCAAGGGCGGCGAGCGCTACCTGCTCGTCGACGAAAGCCATCACACGGTGAAGCAGCTCGCCGAAGCCGCGGCCACCGCGGCGGGCGCGACCGCTCAGTCGTGGCCCGCCGAAGAAGTCGTGAAGACGCTCTCGCTGTTCGGCAAGGCGCTGCTCAACGACCTCCAGGTCACGAGCGCCAAGGCCCGCCGCGAACTCGGCTGGGTGCCGCGTCACACGTCGTTCGTGAACGACGCGCCGGCGCTGTGGCGCGAGTGGCTCGACGCGAAGGAAGCGCCGGTCGCCTGATCGCGCGACGCAGCAGTTCGTACGGGAAGGCCCGGCGGAAACGCCGGGCCTTCTTCCGTGATGGCGCGACGCGCCCGCCGGGGGCTAGGCTGCGCCACGCATGAAGCCCGAACTCCGCAGACTCGTGATCGGCGCGGCCGTCGTCGTGGCCGTCGCCGCCCTCGCCGCCATCGGCGCCGCGCTGTTCGCCCCGAAGCTCGCGGGCGCGAAGCTCCGCGCGCAGGCGCGCGCGCGGCGTGGACGTCACGTGGCGCACGCTCGAGTGGCGCTGGCCCGCGGGCGTCGCCGTGCGCGGCCTCACCGGGCGCTCGACCGAGAACGGCGACACGCTGCTCGTGGCCGAGACGCTCGACGCGCGCCTCGCACTGTGGCCGCTGCTCACCGGACACGCGAGCGTGCGCTCGCTCACGCTCGAGGACGCGCTCCTGCGCCGCGATGCACGCGGGGCGGGGACGCCGACACGCTCGCGCTCGCGGCCGACGAAGACGACAAACCCGATGCGGCCGTCGCCGCGCGCGTCCGCCAGCGCGCCGACCAGGTCGTGCGCATGCTGCTGGCGCCCGCGCGCCACCTGCCCGCGCTTCACTTCGAACGCGTCACGCTGGAGGGCGCGGGCCAGAGCGTGACGCTGCAGGCGTTCGATCTCTCGCACGCACCCGGCGGCACCATCCTCGCCGCACTCGGCACGCTGCGCGGCGAGAACGACGTGCCGTTCGACGTGCTCGCGAAGTGGGATCCCGCCGACCGCCTCACCGCGCGCGCCGAGTTCCGCATCGCGGGTTCGGAACCGCCGTCGCCCGACGCGGTCGTGCTGCAGTTCGACGGCGTCGTGCGGCAGGACCGCCGCGCGCGCGAGCTGCGCATCGAGGACGGCGCGCGCGTGCGCATCGGCGACATGGGCGCCGCGCTCTCGGCGCGCATCGCCGAACGCGGTCCGCGCTTCGAACTTTCGATCGCCGCCGACAGCCTGACCGCGCGCCGCGTCATCCACAGCCTGCCCGCGCCGGTGCTCGGACCGCTGCGCGGACTCGAGGTGACGGGCTCGTGGGACTGGCACGCGAGCGTGAAGCTCGACCTGTCGCAGCCGGACAGCGTGCGCTTCGCGGCGGACGTGATCCCGCACGGGCTCACGCTCGACCCGGCGATCTCGCGCCCGAGCCTGCACGCGATTCTCCCGCCGTTCACCGCGACGATCCACCTGCCGAAGCACCGCCTCGTCACGCGCGAGCTGTCGCCGGTCAATCCGCACTTCCGCGCGCTCGACGAGATCAGCCCGTACCTGCGCGACGCGCTCGTGACCAACGAGGACGGCGGCTTCTGGAAGCATCGCGGCTTCAACACGGAAGCGATCGGCCTCGCGATCGCGGCGAACCTCAAGGCCGGCTCGTACCGCCGCGGCGCGGGCACGATCACCATGCAGCTCGCGCGCAACCTGTGGCTCGGTCACCAGCGCACGCTCTCGCGCAAGGCGCAGGAAGTCGTGATGGCGTGGCTGCTCGAGCACCAGACCGGCATCTCCAAGGAACGCCTGCTCGAGATCTACCTCAACGTCATCGAGTGGGGCCCCGAGCTGCACGGCGCGGACGAAGCGGCGCGCTGGTACTTCGACAAGGATGCCGGCGCGCTCGATCTCGACGAGGCGCTGTTCCTCGCGATCATCGTCCCGAGTCCGAGCAAGTGGCGCTGGCGGCTCGACTCGTCGGGCCAACTGCGGCCGTTCGCGCAGGCGCAGATGCGCTTCATCGCGAACAAGATGGCTTCGAAGGGCTGGCTCGATCCCGCGAGCGTGCCCGCGGCCGAGTCGCTGCACATCGAGCTGCGCGGTCCCGCGCGCGCGTTGTTCGCGGCGCCCGACAGCGCGCTCACGAGTCCCGCGGCCACGGACTCGCTCGGCGGCGCCTTCGAGTAGCGGACCCCGGCTACTTCCCGGGCAGCGCCATCAGGCC
Source organism: Candidatus Eiseniibacteriota bacterium (assembly GCA_016710095.1). Taxonomy (GTDB): domain Bacteria; phylum Eisenbacteria; class RBG-16-71-46; order RBG-16-71-46; family RBG-16-71-46; genus CAIXRL01. Next base: position 112,162 of record JADJLL010000004.1, read on the forward strand.
CTGCTCCAGGATGCGGTCGCTCTGTCGCAACGCGATCACGCGTACGTAGGTGCCGCTGCCGATCGCGTTCGCATCGAGCGTGCACGTGAGCGCGGCGCCCGGGTGCTCCGAGTGCACGACCGCGAACAGCGGATCGAGCACCTCGACGACGTAGCTCTCGGCGCCCGGCATCGCGAGCCACGACACCGTGCACGCGCCCGCCGCACCCGCGGTCACCGTCAACGGCTCGGCCTTCGCGGACGGCTGCGACGCCGCGCCGGACCCACGCATCGTGTCGCCCACCTGCGGGCCCTGCAGCGCGCGCGGCACGAACACCACGCCCGCGACGATCGCCACGGCCGCGAATCCCACCGCGAGCCGGCCCTGCGGTCCCATGCACCACTCGGCGAAACGCGCGAGCAGCCCGCCGCGAGCAGGCGAGGACGAAGCGCGCAACGGCTGGCCGGAGGGCGCGCCCTCCGACGTGATCTGGTCCACGAACGAGGACAACCGCGCGTTCGCACGAGACGCTTCGTCCGCGCTCACGCGCACGTCGCCGGCGGAGAACACGCGGTACTCGGCGAGCAGCGCGGCGCAACGCGCGCACGTTTCGACGTGCGAACGCTCGGTGTCCGTCCAGGCGTCCGGCTGCGACAGCCGGTCGATCGTGGGGCAGTTCACGTGTCTTCCCCCTCGCTCAACGCGATTCCACGTTTCTCGAGCGCCGCGCGCAGTTTGCGCCGGGCCGTCTGCAGCAATCCGCGTGCACCGGTGGAACCCGGCACGTTCAGCAGCTGCGTGAGTTCCTCCACCGGTACGCGTTCGAAGCAGCGCAGCCACAGCACCTGCTGCTCCAGCGGATCGAGCGCTTCCCGGATCACTTCCAGCACGCGTTCTTCCTCGATGCGGCGTTCCGCCGACTCCTCCGGGCCCGCGGCCACGGCCGGCAGTTCGTCGGCGTCGGCGCCCTCGTCCCGCGTCAGCGCGACCGGGCGCATGGCCCGGATGCAACGATGACGCGTGATCGTGAACACCCAGGCCCCGAACGGCGCACGGAACTGGAACGAACCGAGAGAGCGATAGACCGCCAGCAGCACGTCCTGCGACAGATCGAGCGCGCGATCGGGATCGCGAGCGAACCTGCGGCACCACGCGTACACGGGACCCTGCCAGCGCCCGAGCAGTTCGGCGGCCGCTTCACGCGACCCCGTTCCGCCAGCGCAGGCACTTCTCACCAGTTCTTCGTCCGTGCGGCCTTCGGAGGCCGAACGCTTCACCATGAGAGAGTCCGGTTCGGTCGTGCCGTCACACGCGAAATGTGCCGGGGGGTCCGGCACCCGCGAGACGGGCGGCCGGGATGATAGCCGGAGGCTTCAGGGCAGGCGAACGGAACCGCGAGATTTCAGCGATATCCGTGCAGCCCCGTCCCCGCTGACCACGAACCCCGCCCACCAGTGGGGGTGGGCCGTCGCCGGATCCCGGCGGAGCGCCTCCCGGCCCGCCTCGAGGGCGGCGGCCACGTCCGCGCCGGCCTGCAGCCGGGCGTAGAACACCTCGACCAGCCGGGCGGTCGCCGCGTCGTCCACCGCCCAGAGCGACGACACCACGCAGCCGACCCCGGCCGAATGGAAGCCGTTGGTGAGCCCGGCGACACCTTCGCCGTCGAGCACGCGGCCACCGGCGGTCTCGCATCCCGAGAGCACGGCGAGCCGGGCGTTCAGCCGCATGGCGGCGATCCGCCGGGCGGTCAACCACGGGCCGTCGCCCTGCGCCGTGCTGTCCGCGCAGAGCAGTCCGGATTCCCAGGGCGACTGCTCGAGCGCACGGGCGTGCGCGGCGAAGTGCAGCACCGACCACGGCGCGAGCGCACGCTCGTCCGGCGCCGAGGTCGCCCGTCGGCCGTCGCGCACGGTGACGCCGGCGTAGCGGCGCTCGAGCGAGCGCACTTCGGACTCCGCGCCGCGCAGCTCACCGCGCGCCGGATCGTCGGCGCCGCGCCACGCGAGCAACCGGCCGTCGTCCGTCCGCGTGCGCCCGCGCAACGACGCGAGCACACCGACGGACGGCACGCGCCACACCTCACGCCGCACGCCGGAAGCGCTCTCCCCCGCGGCGTCCCGCACGAGCGCTTCCACCGGCACGAGTCCCGCCGCGCCGTCCGGCGCGATCAGCACGCGACGCGACGCGCGCAACTCGGCCGTCGCGGAGCCGAACAGCATCCGTCCGAGCGCCGCGCGGGTGTCCTCGAACGCCCGAGCCGGCGCGCCTGGCACGGGCTCGGCGGCGAGCAGCCGGTACCACGCGCGCAACGGGGTCGCGAGCGAGTCGGCCCCGGGCAAGCGCACGACGCGCACCGACGCATGCGTGACCACGAACATCAGCGACGCACGTTCGCCCGAGTGCAGGTCGAGCAACAGGTCACCCGGCGCGAGCAGCGTCGACTGCACGGCCGCGAGCGAGGGCGCGCGCGACGCGGGCGCGTTCCGCGACGCCGTCGCGCCGGCGCTCAGCCGGTCGAGCACCGCGCGGCTGCGTCCCGCCTGCACGACGCGCCACGCCGCGGCGATCCGGCGCGCGTCACGCTCGTGTCCCACGAGCATTGCGTCCGCCTGGGCGACCGGCAGGAACGAGAACGGAAACGTGCGCAGCTCCTGCCAGCGCGAACCCTTCGTCGCCGTACGCCACGTCTCCCAGTCGCGCACGCCGCGCTCGAACGCGGCCGCCGCGCTGTCGGGGCGGCCGAGCGCGCGCCACGCGGAGCCCCGCCGGTACCACGCCGCCGCCGAACGGCTGCGATCGATGCCCGGGCGGGCCACTTCCTCCGTGACCTGCTCGAACACCCGCAGCGCGCCGCGCGCGTCCCCCGCGTCGAGCTGTGCGTCGCCCACGTGCATGAGCAACTCCGCGCGATCGAGCCCGTCGAGACGCGCCGCCAGGGGCAGCACGTCGCGCTGCACGTAGTCGAGGACCGCCGCGGGCGACTCGACTCTCGCCTTCGCCCGCAGCATGCCGAGCCGCACGCGGGAGAGCGACACCGCCTGATCGGAGGGCAGCACGCGCTCGGCGCGCCGGAACGCCTCCATCGCCTCGCCGGGCCGGTCGCGGCCGAGCAACTGCTCGCCACGCCGTACTTCGAGCTGCGACACGGCCACGAACTGCTGCGCCGCCCGCGAGCGCGCGATCGCGCTGTCGAGCAGCGCCGCGGCCTCGTCGTAGCGCCCGAGATCGTTGAGCGCCAGCGCGAGGTTCGCCACGGCGAGCGCGCCCGCGTCGCCCGAGGGCACCGCACGCTGGCGCTGGATCGCGGCCGTCCACCAGCGCACCGCGCGCTCGTTGTCGCCCTGCGCGTACGCGACCGCGCCGAGATTCACGAGCGCGTCCACTTCGTTGCGCCCGACCTGTTCGCGCCGCGCCTGCGCGAGCACCTCCAGGTAGACGCGCTTCTCCGCTTCGAACTCGCCGAGCGCGTTGAGCGTGCGCGCCAGGCCGACGCGCGCCGTGGCGTGCAGCACGGGGCTGCGCGCGCGCAACAGCAGCGGCACCGCGCGCTCGTAGTTCCGGCGCGCGTCGGCCAGCGCGCCGCGCTGCAACGCCGCGTACGCGATCCCCAAATGCGCCGCGCCCATGTGCAGCGTGTCGCGCGCGGGAACCGAAGCGCGCAGCAGCACGCGATACGTGGACTCGGCCGCGCTGGAACGCCCCTGCGACTCGAGCGCGAAGGCGAGCCAGCGCATGGTCCGCCGCGCGTATTCGCGGTCGCCCAGCTGGCGCGCGAGCGCCTGCGACGCCCGCGCCGACCGCTCGGCGTCGGCCGCTCGCCCGACGAGCGCCTCGGACGCGGCCGCGATCAGCCCGGACGCCATTTCCGGCCACACGGCGCCTTCGCGGCGCGCACGCTCGCGCAGTTCCGAAGCCGCCCGCTGCGCGTCGGCCGCGCGGTAGGCCCAGAGCAACGAATCCGCCCGGCGCAGCTCGGGCGCCCACGCCCGCCAGCGCGCCGGCGTCGGGTAACCGCGAGCCGGCTCCGCGGCGCGCGCACCCGCCGGAAGCAGGCAGACGAGCGCCATCAGCACCACGGCGAAGCAACTGTTTCGGAAACACGCGGCCATGCCCGCAGACTGCCCGCGCGTCGAGGGCAGCGTCAACCGAAGGGCAAATGGTTCCGCCGGCCACCTCGCGCCGGCGGCCGCGCACCCCTATCATGCCGCGCACATGCGCACGCCCACGATCGGACCCTTCGAGTTCCACCTCTCGCGCGCCGCGCGCGAACGCTGCCGTTTCGACGGCATGCTGTTCGCGACCGACGGCCGCATCGTCCTCGACCAGCCGGTCGCGGCACGCCAGCTCGCGCAGGCGCTCACCGCCGCGCGCGGCGGCGAGCCCGCAGCATCGGCCGCCGAGCTGTACGCGATGGGCCTGCTCGACGAGGCGATGCACCTCGCGGTGCGGCGCTACCGCGACGAGTTCGATCCGCGCACGTGGCTCGACGCGCTCGACTGGTTCACGGCGCGCCTCGGCGCCGACGCGCTCGAACGCACGCTCGTGCGCTTCGTCGAGGAGTTCCCGCCGCTCGCGGTGCACGTCGGCGAAACCTCCACGCTCGAATGGCTCGCCGGCTCGACCGACGGCCAGTCGCACCGCGCCGTGGCGTTCGAGGAAATGCTCATGCTGTGGCTCGGCAACGCGAACCCCGCGTGCGAGCCCTATCGCGAGCTGTTCGACGACCGCACGCTCACCGCGGGCACCGCGTACGCGCGCGTCACCGCGCTGCTGCGCGAGTACTTCGAGACGCGCCCGCGCTTCGGCCCGGAGCTGCGCAACCTCGTGGACTTCCTGCGCGCGCCGGTGCTGGCGTCACCCAACTCGCTGTTCGCGCAGGTCGAGTACGTGCGCGAGCGCTGGTCCTGGCTGCTCGGCGACTTCCTCCTCAAGCTGCTCATCGCGCTCGACGTGCTGCGCGAGGAACAGCGCTGGTACGAATCGCGCCTGCACGCGCGCCGCATGGCGCAGCACGGGCACTTCGGCGGCGACTCCGGCCCCGGCGCCGTGCCGCAGTACGGCTCGGCGGGCGGACGCGACGTCGAGTACGAAGCGTTCAGCCCGGACGAGCACTGGATGCCGCGCACCGTGCTGATCGCGAAGAGCACGTACGTGTGGCTCGACCAGCTCGCGCGCGAATACAAGCGCCCGGTCACGCGGCTCGACGAGATCCCGGACGAGGAACTCGACCGGCTCGCGTCGTTCGGCATCACCGGCCTGTGGCTCATCGGCCTGTGGGAGCGCAGCGCGGCGTCGCAGCGCATCAAACAGCTGTGCGGCAATCCCGACGCGGCGGCCTCGGCGTACTCGCTGTGGGACTACCGCATCGCGAACGATCTCGGCGGCGAGGACGCGTACCGCAACCTGCGCGATCGCGCCGCGCAGCGCGGCGTGCGCCTGGCGAGCGACATGGTGCCGAACCACATGGGCCTCGACTCGCGCTGGGTCGTCGAGCATCCCGAATGGTTCCTCACGCTGCCGCACAGCCCGTATCCCGCCTACCGCTTCGACGGTCCCGACCTGTCCGGCGACTCGCGCGTCGAGCTGAAGATCGAGGACCACTACTACGACCGCACCGACGCGGCCGTCGTGTTCCGGCGCATGGACCGCGCCACCGGCGACACGCGCTACGTCTATCACGGCAACGACGGCACCAGCTTCCCGTGGAACGACACGGCGCAGATCGACTACCTGAACCCCGCCGCGCGCGAGCAGGTCATCCAGACCATCCTCGACGTCGCGCGGAAGTTCCCGATCATCCGCTTCGACGCCGCCATGACGCTCGCCAAGCGCCACGTGCAGCGCCTGTGGTTCCCCGAGCCCGGCAGCGGCGGCGCGATTCCCTCGCGCGCCGAGCACGGACTCACGCGCGCGGCGTTCGACGCCGCGATGCCGCACGAGTTCTGGCGCGAGGTCGTGGACCGCGTCGCGGTCGAGGCGCCCGGCACGCTGCTGCTCGCGGAAGCCTTCTGGCTCATGGAAGGCTACTTCGTGCGCACGCTCGGCATGCACCGCGTGTACAACAGCGCGTTCATGAACATGCTGCGCGACGAGCAGAACGCGAACTACCGCACGGTCATCAAGAACACGCTCGAGTTCGATCCCGAGATCCTGCAGCGCTACGTCAACTTCATGAACAACCCCGACGAGCGCACGGCGGTGGACCAGTTCGGGCGCGGCGAGAAGTACTTCGGCACGTGCGTGCTGCTCGCGACGCTGCCCGGCCTGCCCATGATCGGCCACGGCCAGATCGAAGGCTTCGAGGAGAAGTACGGGATGGAGTTCCGCCGCGCGCAGCGCGTCGAGGACGCCGATCCCGGCATGGTGAGCGAGCACTGGCGCCGCATCTCGCCGCTGCTGCACCTGCGCTGGCTGTTCTCGGGAGCGAGCGACTTCCGGCTCTACGACTGCTGGAACGATCACGGCGGCGTGAACGAGGACGTGTACGCGTACTCGAACCGCGCCGGCGCCACGCGCGCGCTCGTGCTGTTCCACAACCGCTGGGCCGACGCGCACGGCTGGATCCGCACGTCGGCGTCGTACGCCGACAAGCGCGGCGACGGCTCGCGTCCGCTCGTGCACCAGAGCATCGCCGAGTCGTTCGGCTTCGATCCGCAGCGCGCGCCGTACGTGCGCTGCCGCGATCTCGTGAGCGGGCTCGAGTTCCTCTACCGCACGCGCGACATCGTCGACCGCGGTGTGCGCGTCGAACTCGCCGGCTTCGGCTCGCGCGTGCTGCTCGACTGGCGCGAAGTGCAGGAGGACGGCCGCCCGTGGGGCGAGCTGTGCAACGCGCTGCAAGGCCAGGGCACGCCGAGCCTCGACGAACGCATGCTCGAGCACGAACTCGCGCCGGTGCACCTCGCGATGGCGGCGGTGCCCGAAGCGCTCGGTCTCGTGCACGGCCACCACGCCCGTCACGGCGCGCGCCCCGAGTTCCACGGCGACGACGTCGCACGCCTGAAGGCCGACTTCGAGGAACGCCTGCACACGCTGCTCGAGCGCGCGCGCTGGTTCGCGACCGGGCCGTCGGCTCCGCTCGCGGCGCTCGACTCGCCGATCTGGGCGGGCGCCGAAGCCGAAGCGGTGAACGAAGCCTCGCGCGCGTTCGACGCGCTGCTGGCCGTGAGCGCGTCGTGCGAAGGACTCGAGTGGGCGAAGGATCCCGGCGCGCGGGAAGTGCTGCCGCTCGGCACGCTGCGCGCGGCCAACGACGAAGCGCGCCACGCGGTGCCGTGGGTGATGGCGGTCACGCTGATCGCCGCACGCGCGATCGGCCGTGCGGCCGAGCCCGCGCAGCCGACGCGCGCGGCGCTGCGGCTGTTCGACGCGATGCGACTGCGCCGCGGCGTGTTCGAGGCGCTCGCGTTCCGCGAACTCGGCTGGTCGGAGGAAGACCGCTGGCGCGACGCCGCGCTCGTGCGCGCCGCGCTCGCGCATCACACGTACGCGCCGGGCGGCGAGGAACGCGACCCGTGGCGCCACGATCACGACGTGCGCTGGCTCATCGGCACGCACGAAGCCGGCGGCACCGAGTGGTTCCGCCGCGAGGACTTCGCGCGCTTCGTCTGGTGGCGCGCGCTCGACGGCCTGCTCGTCACGCGGCCCGGCGACGAAGTGTCGGTCGAGAAGACCGGCGCGTGGATCGAAGGCGAACTCGTGCGCGCCCAGGCGACCGGCTGGAAGTTCGCGGAGCTGCTGACGGCGAACGTCACGATGACGGCCGCGCCGGAAGCGGTGACGACGGCGAAGGCGCCGAAGGCGGTGAAGGCTCCGAAAGCGGCGAAGAAACCGGCGGCGCCCAGGAAGCCCGCGACGCCGAAGAAGTCCGCGAGCGCGACGGCGGAGCCGGAGGCTCCGAAATCCCCGAAGCCGCGCGCGAGCAAGAAGCCCAAGGACTGAGCCGCCGCGACGCGAACTAGGGCAGCGTCACGTCCTGCTTCGCCGACTCCGAGAGCATCTCGCCCGATCGCAGCGCCAGCACGCGGCACGTCACCGGCGCGCCGCTCGCCGCGCCCGGCACCTGCGCGGTCGCGATCAGCAGGTGCGGCTCGATCACCGGCCCGAGCGTCGCGAGCACGACGCCGCGTGCATCCGAAACCTCGACGCGGTACTCGGTCGCGCGCGGGTCCTGGCGCCACGTCAGCTCGATGCCGCCCTCCGCTGCGGTCGACGCGAGCTGGAACGATTCGTCGGCGGCCGAAGGCGGCGGCAGTTCCGGAACGGGCGAGGCGATGTGCCCGCGCTCCCACTGCACGACCGCGGCGACGAGACCGACCACGAACAGCGCCACGATCACGCGCAGCACGGCTCCGTTCACCGTCGGCTTGGACACTTCCGGTGCGGCATCTTCGTCGTCGAAACTCACGCGACCTCCCGGTACTCGTGCGCGTCGCGCCGTCTGGGCCATGGCCGCGGCGCGGGCGCGCAGCATAGACCGATGTGGCCGGGGAATCATCCGGCCTGCCCGGCCGGGAGACGTGCGTGACCACAAAGAAGGCATTGCAGTTCAGCAGGGCAATATCGACAATCCGCCCCAGCGCGCACTTCGTTCCCCCTGCGCCGTGACAAGCAGCTCCCCCGTCACCATCGCCGAGCGCCCGCTCCGGGCGCAGGAGTGTTCCCATGTTGCGCTGCCCGCCGACCCACGCACTCGCGTTGGCCGCCGCACTCTGGTTCGCCGCCGTCTTCACCGCTCCGGCCTCCGCGCAGGACGCCACGGTCCACAAGCTCCCGTCCCCCGCATGGGCGGTCGAGTTCGGCCTCGCGAACGCCTCGCTCTCGTCGTTCGACGGCGCGATGATCTCGCTTCGCCAGCAGAAGAGCGCTCACGCCGCGTGGCGGTATGGACTGAGCGTGTCGGCTTCGACATCGAATAACGACCAGGACCGCACGACCTCCCCGTCCGCGCAGGTTTCGAACGATGAGTTGAAGCTCTCGTCGAGCAACCTCGCGCTTTCGATCACTCGCCTGACGTTCCCTGCGCCCGACGCCGTCGTGCGCCCGTGGTTCGGCGCCGGGCTCGAGCTCGGCTGGAGCACCTCGAACTACGAGCGGAACACCACCTACTACGACCAGGACGGCGCGTTCTCGGGCTCGCAGGGCTTCGAGGACCGCAATCACGGTCCGAGCGCCGCACTGATGGGATTGTTCGGACTCGAATGGAGCGCATCCGAACGGTTCGTGATCCACGCGCAGTATGGGCAGGCGATCCGGTACCGCAGGCTCCAGTACGAGTACGACGAGCATCAGGTCTACGTCGGCGCATCCAGCGACTACCACCGCGAGGGGCCGATGAACGAATGGTCCACTTACGGCGTGAGCGCCCGCGCGGGCGTGAGCGTGTTCTGGTGAGCGCGATGAAGCCTCACTCTCCGCTGTGGGCGATGCTGGGCGCCGCCGCCCTTCTCGCCGCGCAGCCGAACAGCGCGCACGGCGCGAGCGACGCGCGCTCGTGGCGGCCCGCCACCAACACCGCACTCGAGTTCGGGATCGTCCGGGCCGCCCTCACGGACTTCGACGGCGCCACGATCTCGTTGCGGCGCCAGCACGGCGAGCACGCGGTGTGGCGGCTCGGCTTCGAACTCGGCGCGACCAGGCAGCGGATCGATGTGGTCGAGAGCACTCCCGGCCCAATCAACACACCGGCGCTCACCCACACGGACGATTTCTCGATCAACGCGCAGCTGACCCGGCTCACGTTCCCGTGGCCCGAGCGAAGGCTGCGTCCGTGGGCCGGCCTCGCGCTCGGCGGCGGCTCACGCCGCGAGGCCCGGGAAGAGCACTTGCCCGGCATCGACATCAGCAGCAGCGAGCACGGTCCGCGCGTGTACCTGGCGACGCTGGCGGGTGTCGAATACTCGCTGTCGACGCGCATCGCGGTGCACGCGCAATATGGTCAGGGCGTCCAGTACACCCGCCGCCGCGACGCGGGCCACGTCATGTACTACAACGAACAGGCTTCGAACGGTTCGAGCTCCGACTGGCAGCTCTACTCCACCGGCGCCCGCTTCGGCCTCGCGGTCTTCTACTGACGCTCGCGACGCGGCGCACTCGAAACCCAAACACTTCGGCCGGCCGGGAATCCTTCCCGACCGGCCGATCGTTTGCCGCGAAGCAAACGTGCAACGCGTCTACCGCTGGAACACGATCTCGCCGTCGTCGTTCAGGTCGAACTTCGTGGCGAGGGACTCCTTGGGAAGGCCGGGCATGCGCATGATCTCGCCCGTGATCGGAACGATGTAGCCCGCGCCGGCCGCGAGCTGGATCTCGCGCACCGTGACGAGGAAGTCCTTCGGACGACCGAGCAGCGCCGGATTGTCCGAGAGCGACTGCTGCGTCTTCGCGATGCAGACCGGCAGCTTGCCGAAGCCGGCCTTCTCGAGCTGCAGACGGTCGCGCTTGCCGCGCGCCGTGTAGTCCACGGCGACGGCGCCGTACATCTCGCGCGCGACGGTCGCGATCTTGTTCTCGATCGAATCGTTCCAGTCGTACAGCGGCGTGAACGAGGGCTCCGTCACCGCGACCAGGTCGCGCACGACTTCGGCCAGCTCGGTGCAGCCCTTGCCGCCTTCGGAGAACGTCTTCGCGACGACGGCCTTCAGGCCGAGCGCCTCGCAGTGCAGCTTGAGCGTCTCGATCTCTTCCTTCGTGTCGGTCGGGAAGTGGTTGATCGCGACGACGCACTTCTGCCCGAACTTCTTGATGTTCTCGAGGTGCTTCTCCATGTTCGAGAAGCCCTTCACCATCGCCGCGACGTCCGGCTGCGACACCTCGGCGAGCGGCTTGCCACCGTGCATCTTGAGCGCACGAATGGTGGCCACGAGCACCGTGCAGGCCGGCGCGAAGCCGCCGTACTGGCAGTTGATGTCGAAGAACTTCTCGGCGCCCAGCTCGAACGCGAAGCCGGCTTCCGTCACCACGATGTCGGCGTACGCGAGCGCGGCCTTGGTCGCGTTGATCGTGTTCGTGCCGTGCGCGATGTTCGCGAACGGACCGCCGTGCACGAACGCGGGCACGCCCTCGGTCGTCTGCACGAGGTTCGGCTTCACGGCTTCCTTCAGCAGCGCGGCCATGGCGCCCACCGCGCCCAGGTCCTTCGCGGTCACGGGCGTGCCGTCGGTGCGATAGCCCACGACGATGCGGCCGAGACGCGTCTTGAGGTCCTGGATGCCGTCGGCGAGGCAGAGCACGGCCATCACTTCGGAGGCGGCGGTGATGTCGAAGCCGCTCTCGCGCGGGATGCCTTCCGTGCGGCCGCCGAGGCCGATGATGATGTCGCGCAGCGCGCGGTCGTTCATGTCCACGACGCGCTTCCACGTCACGCGGCGCGAATCGATGCCGAGCGCGTTGCCGTGGTGCAGGTGGTTGTCCACCATCGCCGCCAGCAGGTTGTGCGCGGCCGAAACGGCGTGGAAGTCGCCGTTGAAGTGCATGTTGATGTCCATCATCGGCACGATCTCGGAAGCGCCACCGCCGGCGCCGCCGCCCTTCATGCCGAACACCGGACCGAGCGACGGCTCGCGCAGCGCTGCCGCGGCGTTCACGCCGATCTTCGCGAGGCCCTGCACGAGGCCGACCGTGGTCGTGGTCTTGCCCTCGCCCGCGGGCGTCGGGGTGATGGCCGAGACGAGCACGAGCTTGCCGCGACGCGGCTTGCCGGTGAACGCCTTCAACGAAATCTTCGCCTTGTAGTGTCCGTACGGCTCGAGATGAGCCGGATCGATATCGAGCTTCTTCGCGATCTCACCAATCGGTTTCATAGTTTTCTCTTCTCTCTCCCTCGCCGCGTGGGTCAGGGAAGTCGCGGCACATGGACCGCCGCATCCTCGCCCCGCCGGGAAATGATGGCAACCGGGCCCTTGGTCCCGCTCCCCGAGGGGAAGAACCCCAGCAAACGGTTGCGGTGGACGGAGAGCGCCCCCTACTCTGCGCCACAACCCTGCTCTTCCGACCGTCCCGCGCCGTCCCGCGCAGGGCGGGTCGTTCCTGTCCCCGGCGACGGACCGCTGGCGTTCAGGCCCCCCCGGGCCATGCCATGCGCCGTCGCGACGAGGTTTGCCGACGTGACGCATTCCCCCTTCCGGCTTCCGCTCCGAGGCGTCCGACTCCTTTGTAGCGCCGCTCTCGCCCTGACCCTCACCGCCTTGCCGGATCGGGCGCACGCCGAGGGCAGCGCCACGCTCATTCAAAGTGGCGGCTACCGGCCGTTCCTCGAGTACCGGGACGACTTCACCGAGAACTCGACGCTGCACCGGCGCACGATCGTGAAGGTGTACGCCGCCGCAGGCGACACGATCCTGCTGGGCTCGAGCGCCAACGGCGTCGCCCAAGGCCGGATCCGCGTCCGCAATCCGCTCGGCGGCGCGACCCTCGCGAGCCCCTCGCTCGGCGTCATCACGACGCTGGCGCAGGAGCAGGCCGGTCCGCTGCCCAACGCGGGCGGCTTCCGCCCGATCGCGATTCCCGTGCAGGCCGGGCAGGCTGGCGTCTGGGAGATCTACTTCACGACCCCGGACTCGACGAGCAACGCCAACCCGCCGCAGGTGCCGGTCGGGAGCACGTGGATCCAGCGCAACGACGTGGGGTACGTCGCCGCCTGGGACGTGACGGTGCGCAACAGCGCGGGAGCCACGGTGCCGGGACGGGCATACGTGAACAACCTCGCGATGAACATGGGCGGTCCGAGCGCGACGCTGTCGAGCCAGGTCTGGCTCCAGACGCGCGACGGCTTCCGCTACCGCGTGGACGTGAACGGCGCGCAGCCGTTCGGCTTCCACCTGTTCGCGAACAACAAGGGCTTCACCGACGCGCTCGGCTTCCCGCTCTACCGCTCGGTGAACATGGCCGGCTCGCGCTTCCACGACCCGGACCTCGAAGACACTCCGGCCGACGTGACGCACAAGATCTTCTTCAACGCGCCGGCGCTCGACCTGCCGTCGTCCGCACCGACCCCGACGGGCTCGACGTGGCTGCTCACGACGCCGTTCGTCGCCACGGTGAGCAACTTCCGCTTCGTGGGCGCGGACGGCACCACGGGCCAGGCGGCCTCCGGCATCGGCGGCACGTTCTCGTTCCAGAGCACCGGCGTGGGCAACTTCGTCGTCCGCATCGACCTCGACGCCGACGGCAGCTTCGTCGGCGCGGCCGACCGCGCGCTCATCGGCGTCGCGGCGGTGGGCACGAACTCGATTCCCTGGGACGGCCTCGACGGACTCGGCCGCCGCGCGAACCCGTCCGGCGACCCGTCCAACGTCTTCGCTCGGGTCACGCTGCTGGGCGGTGAAGTCCACTTCCCCTACATCGACGCCGAGAACAACACGAACGGTCTCGTGATCGAACGCCAGACCGGCGCCGGCGCCCCCGACTACACCATCTTCTTCGACGACCGCGCGGTGGGTGGCGCGTTCGCCGTCCCGCCGGCCGGCGAGAACAGCGTGAGCGGCGGCCACAAGTGGACGAACTTCCTCGGCGACGTCCGCGGCATGGACACGTGGGCGTTCGTGCCGGGCGCGACGCTCGAGCTCGAAACGGAAGTGATCGTCCGCGACGCCGACCTCGAACTCGTCGCCAAGACGCACTCGCCCGATCCGTTCGTCGCGGGCCAGACGGTCAACTGGACGATCCTCACGCGCAACAACGGCCCGGACTCGGTGTACTCGGCCGTCGTGCTCGACACGCTGGACGCGCGCGTCTCGAACGTCACGCTCGCCGGCTCGTCGCACGTCGGCGGCGCGATCCTCGGCACGACCGTCACGGGCCAGGTCTTCCGCGCGACGATCGACCTGCCGCCCGGCGGCACGGCCACGTTCGACCTCGCCGGAACGCTCTCGCCCTCGGCGAGCGGCGCGCTGCTCAACCGCGCGCTCGCGCTGCGCGGCGACGACCAGGGCGACGTGGACGATCCGCTGCGCATCGGCGCCGGCAACAACAGCAAGCGCGACACGGCACAGATCATCCCGGCCGCTCCGGACATCGCGCTCGACAAGTCGCACACGGGCGCCACGTTCACGCTCGGCACGCACGGGCTCTGGACGCTCGCGATCACGAACCTCGGCAATCTCGCCACGACCGGCGACGTGATCGTGCGCGACACGATGCCCGACGGCATGAAGGTCGTCGACGCCTCGTCGAACGACCGCCACTGGTCGTTCGCGTTCAGCCCGGACAGCTCCATCGTGACGGCGACCTACGACGCGCCGGTCGCGGTGAGCGCCTCGACGGCCTTCGTGATCGACGTGATCGCGTTCGCGCAGGCGGTGCCTTCGGTCACCAACTACGCCACGGCGAGCACGCCGGGCGACGACGACCCGACCAACGACCGCGACTCCGACACCGTGCCCATCGCGGCGCAGACGGACCTCGCGCTCGACAAGTCGCACACGGGCTCGTTCGCAGTCGGCTCGAACGCCGAGTGGACGTTCACGGTCTCGAACCTCGGGCCCGCGTCCTCGCTCGGCACGACGGCGGTCGTGGACACGCTGCCCGCCGGCACCACGTACGTGAACGGCTTCGGCGAGAGCTGGCTCGTCACGCACTCGGGCGGCATCCTGAACGCGCGCTACCTCCCGACGATCCCGCCGGGCGAGTCACGCTCCTTCACGGTGACGGTCGCGGTGGACGCGGCGGCCTATCCGTCGGTCACGAACTCCGCGGTCGTCGTGAACCCGACCGACCTGAACCCGGACAACAACCGCGACACGGACACCGTGCCGGTCACCGGGCTCGTGAACCTCACGATCGACAAGAGCCACGCGGTGACGCCGTGGCAGTCCGGTTCGACGGGCGTGTGCGACTTCCTCGTCTCGAACACGGGCAACATCGCGTCGAGCGGCGCGATCACCGTGCGCGACACGCTGCCCGTGGGCCTCACATTCGCGAGCGCGGCCGCGCAGGCGCCGTGGACGATCTCGCACGCGGGCGGCATCGTGACCGCGACGAGCAACGCCGCGATTCCCGCCGGCGGCTCGAGCAGCTTCTCGTTCACCGTGAACGTCTTCCCCGCCGCGTTCCCGAGCGTGACGAACGTCGCGAACGTCGAGGGCGGTGGTGACGGCGATCCGTTCGACAACCGCGACGAAGACCCGACCACCGTGCTCGGCCAGCCCGACATGGCGATCGACAAGTCGCACTCCGGCTCGTTCACCGCGGGCGCCGACGCGAACTGGCGCGTGTTCGTCCAGAACATCGGCAACGCGAACGCCGTGCAGCCGGTCGTGCGCGACACGCTGCCCGCCGGCGTCGCGTTCGTCTCCGGCACGAACGCCGCGTGGAGCTTCGTCGCCGTCGGCCAGGTCGTGACCGCGACGTACAACGGCACGCTCGCGCCGAACGCCACGAGCCTCTTCACGCTCAACGTGCACCTCGACGAGAACGTCCCGACGACGGTCACGAACGTGGCCGCGGTCAGCGTTCCCGGCGACTCCGATCCTTCCAACGATCGCGACGTCGACCCGGCGAACGTGAACCTGCTGCCCGACCTCACGCTCGACAAGTCGCACACCGGCTCGTTCGCGATCGGCACGAACGGCACGTGGACGGTCACGGTCACGAACCTCGGACCCGGCGCGACCACGTCGGCGTTCGCGGTGCTCGACACGCTGCCCGCGGGCGTCACCTTTGTGAGCGGCTCGGGCGCGGGCTGGACGTTCTCGCACAGCAACGGCGTCGTGACCGCCGGCCACACGGGCGTGCTCGCGGCGAACGCGAACACGTCGTTCACGCTCACCGTGCTCGTCGGGCAGGCGGCCTATCCGCAGGTCACGAACGTCGCGGCCGTCATCGACGGTGGCGACGTCACGCCGGTCAACAACCGCGACACCGACACGGTGCCGGTGCTCGGCGCTCCCAACCTGACCATCGACAAGCGTCACACGGCGCCCTTCACGGCGCCGGGCGCGGGCACGTACACGATGGTGCTCACCAACATCGGCACGCTGCCGACGAGCGGCACGATCACCGTGCGCGACACGCTGCCCACGGGCCTCACGTACACGAGCGGCGCGGGCACGGACTTCACCGTGAGCGCGGCCGGCTCGATCGTCACGGCGACCCGCAACACGGTGATCGCGGCGGGCGACAGCGCGAAGTTCGACGTCGTCGTCGCGGTGGCGCAGGAAGCCGTGCCCGGCGTGACGAACGCCGCGGTGGTCTCCGGCGGCGGCGACCTCACGCCCGACGACAATCGTGACGTGGATCCGACGCCGGTCGCGGGCACGCCCGACGTGCTCGTGGACAAGACGCATCCCGGCACCTTCACACCCGGCATCCTCACGAACTGGCGTCTCGAAGTGCGCAACGTGGGAACGGTCGCGACGACCGGCGCCACGGTGGTGCGCGACACGCTGCCGGCCACGGTGACGTTCGCCTCGGCGAGCGGCTCGGGCTGGACGTTCGCCGTCACGGGACAGGTCGTGGTCGCGACGCACACGGGTGCGATCGCGGCGAACGGCTCGACGTTCTTCACCATCAACATCCGTCCGACCGCGCAGTCGGTGCCGTCGGTGACCAACGTCGCCACGGTGAGCACGCCCGGCGACGTGAACCCGGGCAACGACCGCGACACCGACACGGCTCCGGTCAACGCGCTGCCCGACCTGGCGATCTTCAAGCGCCACGCCGGCACGCTGTCGGTGGACGGCACGACCACGTACACGATCACGGTGCGCAACGTGGGCGCCGGCCCGACGTTCGCGCAGGCCGCGGTGCTCGACACGATGCCGATCGGCGTGACGTTCCTGCGCTTCTCGGACGGCAACGACGAGGGCTGGACGACCACGAGCCTCGGCCGCGTGGTGTCCGCCACGTGGTCGCCCGTGCTCGCGCCGGGCGACAGCGCGACGTTCTCGTTCGTCGCGGCCATCTCGGCCTCGGCGGCGCCGGAAGCGGTCAACTCGGCGGTCGTCACGACGTCGGGTGACGCGAACCCGGCCAACGACCGCGCGGTGGATCGCGCGCCGGTGGACTTCCGCTCGCTGCTCTCGGTGAACAAGACCGCGAGCCCCGAACTGGTGCAGCTCGGTGACGTGGTCGCCTACACCGTGCAGGTGCGCAACGACGGCAACGTGCCGGTCGGCGACCTCGTGGTGAACGACCGCCTGCCCGCCGGGTTCGTCTTCCTGCCCGGCTCGGCGACGGTCAACGGCCGCACGATCGCCGATCCCGCAGGCGCGCCCGGCGCGCAGCTCGCGTTCACGATCGGCTTCCTCGACGCGGCGCGCGAACTCACGCTGCGCTACCGCGTGGCGGTGGGCGCGGGCTCGAACATGGGCCGCAACCTCAACGTCGCCGTGGCGCAGAGCGTGCAGCGCAACCAGACCTCGCCGCCGTCGTCGGCCGCGGTCGAAGTGCGCGGCGGCGTCTTCGCCGAAGAAGGCATCATCACCGGCAAGCTCTACGTGGACTGCGACTGCGAGCACGACGGCGCGCAGGGCCGTGAGGAGCTCGGCATTCCCGGCGTGCGCCTGTACCTCGAGGACGGCACGTCGGTCGTGACGGACGTGGAAGGCAAGTTCCACTTCCCGAACGTCCGCCCGCGCACGCACGTCGTGCGTGTCGACGTGAACACGCTCCCGAAGGGCGCGAAGCTCGCGGCCTTCGGCACGCGCCACGCCGGCGAGTCCACGTCGCAGTTCGTGGACCTGCACAAGGGCGAGCTGTTCCGCGTGGACTTCGCCGAGGTCTCGCACGACCCGGCGGTGCTCGCGCAGGTGAAGGCGCGCCGCGAGCGCGGCGAAGTGGGCGGCACGTTCGTCACGTCCGAAGTCACGACGTCCGGAGGCGCGACCGACCGGCTCACGGTGACGCGCTCGAGCGGCGGTGACGCCGTCTCGACCGGCGTGGACCTTCCCGCCGCGCTCGCGAACGGCGAGCGCACGGTGCAGGTGGTTTCGGACGGCGCCGCCGACGGCGCTCCCGCCGGATCGGCGGCCGTCGGAACACCGGACCACGTCCACATCCGCGTGCGCGACGAGCACGGCGCGGTGAGCACGATGACCGCGACCTTCCCCGCGCCGCGTTCGAAGTTCCAGCTGTCCGGTCTCGTCGAAGGACGCGTGGACTTCCGCAACAAGTCGGACGGCGAACTCGGCGGCTACCCGCGCGACCGCTTCATGGACGCGCTCGGCGACGTCGCGTTCGATTCCGATAGCGGCAAGACGTCCGGCGGCGCGCGCGGCGCGCTGTTCGGCACGGGCGAAGTCGGCAACCTCGGCGCCCTCACGCTGCGCTACGACACGCAGGCCGATCCCGACCGCCGCTTCATGCGCGACATCCGTCCGGACGACGGATACGACGTGTGGGGCGACGCGTCGCTGCTCGAGTTCGGCGCGCGTTCGCGCAGCAGGCTCTACGCGCGGTTCGACCGTGGCGAGTCGTTCGCGATGTTCGGCGACCTCTCGACCCCGCGCGCCGAATCGCAGCAGCTCGGCGCGTTCGACCGCAGCGTGAACGGCGCCATGGGCCGCATGCAGGCCGGCGCGCTCGAGTTCTCGGGCTTCGCCAGCCGCGGCACGAGCCACCAGCAGATCGACGAGATCGCCGGCATGGGCGTCTCGGGTCCGTACGCGCTCTCGCGCGCGGACGCCGTGATGAACAGCGAGCGCGTCGAACTCGTGACGCGCGACCGCAGCCAGCCGGCTCGCATCCTGAATCGCGTGCCGATGACGCGGTTCGTGGACTACACCGTCGAAGCGTTCACGGGACGGCTGCTGTTCCGCCGTCCGGTGCCGAGCCTCGACTCCGACCTCAACCCGGTGTTCGTGCGCGTGACGTACGAGACCGAGTCGGTCGGTGACGACTACTGGCTCGCGGGCGGTCGCGCGGCGCTGCACGCCGGCGGCCTCACCGTGGGCGGCTCGTTCGCGCGCGACGACGATCCCGCGCACGCACGCGACCTCGCGAGCATCGACGCGCGCTTCACGCCCATCTCCGGCGTGACGCTCGTCGCGGAGTTCGCGCGCACGGACTCCGCGCGCGGCGGACTCGAGAGCGGCAGCACCGACGCCAAGCGCGCCGAGCTGACGGCGGTGCGCGGCCGCGCCAACCTGCGCGCCTGGGGCCTGCGCGTGGACTCGGGCTTCGACAACGCGAGCGCGGGCGTGAGCCCGGGCCGCGAGGAGCTGGGCGGCACGGCGCGCCTGTCCGTGGGCCCGAAGACGGCGCTGTTCGCGACCGCGCTTCGTACCCGCGACATCGTCACCGACGGCCAGCGCCAGGGCGTCGACGCCGGCGTCTCGCAGGCGATGGGCCAGTACCTCACCGCCGAAGCGGCGTTCCGTTCGGCGGAAGAGACGAACATCGCGGCGAGCGCACTGACCGTGGGCGCGACGCCGAGTGAGACCAGGAGCATCCGTGGCCGGCTCACGGCCTCGTTCCCGGGCCTGCGCCGCGCGACGGCGTTCGGCGAGTTCGAGCAGGACCTCGACGTCACGGCGCAGCGCCGTGCGGCGGTCGGGGCCGACGCTCCGCTCGTGAAGGGCGTGCGCGCGTACCTGCGCCACGAGAACAGCGCTTCGTTCGCCGGACCGTTCGCGCTCAACGAGACGCAGCAGCAGGCGAACACGGTGTTCGGCCTCACGGGCGACGGCAGCCGTGACCTCTACGGCGAGTACCGGGCGCGCGACGCGTTCTCGGGACGCGACGCCGTGGCGGCGATCGGCCTGCGCCACCGCTGGGAAGTGAAGCGCGGCGTGCACGTCGACGGCGCGTTCGAACGGCTCACCGCGATCCGCGGCGGCTCGGGCGAGGCCACGTCGGCCGCGTTCGGCGCCGAGTACACGCGCGATCCGCTCTGGAAGGGCACGGCCCGCGTCGAACTGCGCAACACGGCGGGCGCGGACTACTGGCTCGCCACGGGCGGCTTCGCTCGCAAGCTCACGCGCGACTTCACGGCGCTCGGCCGCGGTCAGTGGACCGAGACGAGCACCGACGACGAAATGCGCGCGCGACTCGGCATCGCTTACCGCCGCACCGACGACAACCGCTTCGACGCGCTCGCGCGGTGGGAAATCGCCCGCCGTCACCCGACGCTCGACGGCGACTACGTGCACGAACACATCGCGTCGGCGCACGCGGCGTGGCAGGCGAACCGCGCACTGGCGATCGACGGCCAGCTCGCGGCGCGCTGGCTCGTCACGCGCACGGACGCGTTCAAGGCGCACACGGCGGTGCAGCTCGCGGCCGGACGCGCACGGTGGCAGTTCTCACCGCCGTGGGATGCGGGCCTGACCGGCCGCGTGCTCACGTCGAATCACTTCGACGAGAAGCAGTTCGGCGCAGGCGTCGAACTCGGCCGTGCGCTGGCCAAGAACCTGCGCGCGGCGGCGGGCTGGAACATGTTCGGGTTCCGCTCGGCCGGCCTCGCGGCCGCCGACGTGACCGACGCCGGCCCGTACGTGTCGTTCGGCTGGAAGTTCGACGAGACGCTCTTCGGCGGTCTCGCGAAGGGAGGGGATGCCAAGTGAATCGCACGCACACGCTGATCCGCTCGCTGTTCACGCTCGGCATCCTGTTCGCGCCCTTCTCGGCGACGCCGGCCTTCGCCGCCGCGAGCGACGGACTTCCCACCACGCTGCACGCTCCGGCGCAGCGCATGAGCGACGAAGCGATCGCCGCGGACCTCGCGGCGATCGACGGCTGCCGCGCGGCGCTGCAGACGGTCGTGCAGCAGAAGGGCCCGCAGCCGTGGCGGCAGGCCTTCGCCACCGCGTGGCTCGACGCCGCACGCACGGAATACACCGACCACGACCGCACGGGCTTCGCCGAGGGCGCCTACCAGCGCGCGCTCGCGATCGTCCGCGAGATCGAGTCGGGCGCCGCCCCGGTGGACCACCAGTCGGTTCCGATCGCGGCCGACAGCATTCCCGGCAGCATGCGCGTGAAGCCGGAACTGTGGTCCGAGCTGCAGCGCCTCAAGCGCCACGAGGGCTTCAAGTGCGCCGAGGTGCAGATCGCGCGCCTCGAAGTGCAGCTCGCGTGGACCGGCAACGAGCAGGTGGACATGGGCGACTGCCACGCCTCGCCGCACCTGGCCGAGGCGCAGCGCCTCGCGTCGGAGGCGCGAGCGCTCGAAGAGGTGTGCAACGTCGCGCCCGTCACGCCGGCGCCCAAGCCGGTCGTGGTCGAGACGCCGAAGCCCGCGGTGCCGACGCGGGAAGAGCTGCGCATCCCGCGCAACGTGCACTTCGCGCTCGACAAGCACTTCATCTCCCCCGAGTCGCACAAGGTCATCGAGGGCATCGCGGCGCTGCTCCAGAAGTACCCGAGCATCCGCGTGCGCCTCGAAGGCCACACCGACTCGCGTGCGAGCGTCGCGTACAACCTCGCCCTCTCGCAGCGCCGCGTGAACGCGACGAAGGCGGTGTTCCTCGCCCTCGGCGTGGACTCCACGCGCATCAGCACGGACTTCAAGGGCAAGGGCGACCTGTACTCGGAGGAGAAGGACACCCGCGGCTTCGCGCTCAACCGCCGAGTCGAGATGGTGTTCGTGGATTCCGACGGCCGCGACATCAAGGGCGAGCGCCAGGAAGGCGACCTGCAGCTGGAGGGCGCCACGCCGGTGCAGCCGAAGAAGCCCGCGGTGAGGAAGCCGGCCGCGAAGCCGGCGGCGGCCAAGCCCGCGGCGCCCGCGAAGCCGAAGCCCTAGTTCGGCGACAGACTCACGAAACGACGACCGGCGTCCGCCACCACGGCGGGCGCCGGCTCGTCATTGGGCGCCGAGCGCGGCCAGCTCCGCCGTCCCCTCGCGCAGCATGAGCGAGTCGGTGGCGAGCAGCCCCAAGTCGCGTACGCGCGCGGCCATCTCGACCGCCATGCTCCGCACCGACTCGTCGTGCGTCAGCTCCCACAAGGCGCGTTCGCGACGCGCGCGCAAGAGCTGATCGTGCCGATAGGCGCGAGGGGTGAGCGCCGGGCTGAACACCTCGCCGTTCGCGACGAGCAACGTCTGCACGCTGTCGAGGTAAGCGCCTTGCGCGGTCGCGCGCGAACGCTCGATCAGCACCTCGACCAGCCGCGAGCGGCTCTCGGCGAGATCGCGCGCGAACGTGCTGTCGGTCAGCGCCAGCACCGCGCTGTGCGCCGCGCTCGAGGCTTGCGACAAGAGCGCCGGACGCTTCTCCGCGGGCGACATCGCGGCACGCACGAGCAGCGCCTCGGCGATCCAGCGATTGCTCTCGGCGAACACGACCGGGCGCTCCGGTCCCCGGTACACGAGCCCGCGACGGAAGTAGGCGAGCGCGCTGTCGACGAGCGCGGCATCGTTCGCGATCCGCCCCGACACGAGGAAGGCGCGCGCGCGCAGCGTCACGACCGAACCGAGGGCGGAGTCGTTTGCCTGCAGCGCGGCGCGGCGCGCCCAGGCGGAGTCCGTGTACGCGAGCGCGGTCGCGGCCATGCCGGGCGAGCCCGAAAACTCCGCGCGCACCACGCACGCTTCCGCGAAATCGTTGAACCGGAACACCCACGGCTCGTTCATCGCGAGCGGTCGCTCCGCCGTGGCCTCCGGTGGCGGACCGTGCAGCCGGCGCGTGAGGTCCATCGCCGCTCGGCGCTGGTGCCACGAGTCCATGAGCGGTCCGGCCACGCCACGCAGGTTCGCGAGCTGCATGCTCGAGCCGCCGAGGAGCGACACGGTATTCACGGGGTCCAGATCGGCCAGCAGCGCGTGCGCCTCGGCCGTCGTACCGTCGCGGTCCCAGTTCGGATCGTCGAGCGGCAGCGCCTCGGCGCGAATGAGGTGCCCGCGCGCCTCGTCGAAGCCCGCCACGTCCCAGGCCCACTCGGCCTGAATGAGCCGCGCGGTGCCGAGGTACAGCTCGAGCGCGTGCTCGAGTCTCGTCGAGTAGCTTCGCGGCGGCAGCGACCGCACGCGGGTGAGCGCCGACTCGAGCAGCCCGGTGGCCTTCACCACGCGTTCGGGCACACGCGGAATGCTGTAGAGCAGCGGGTACGCCGTCGCCATTTCGTCCTGCGAGCGGTGATAGGCGCTGTCCACCTCGACGCGCGAAGGCGCGCCCGTGCGCCCCCACTCCCACGCCGCGCCGAGCACGGCGATCGCGAGCACGCTCGCGACCACGGCGCTCACCGCACGGCGGCGCTTCGCGAACCGCGTCAGGCGCCGCGCGAGCCCGGGCCCGCGCGCGTGCACCGTGCGCCCCGCGAGCAGCCGGCGCAGGTCGGCGGCGAGATCACCCGCGTTCGCGTAGCGCTCGGCTGGCATCTTGTGGATGCACTTCGCGATCACGCGCTCGGCCGGCCCACCCAGCTCGCGCGACAGCGTGCCGAGCGCCGGCGGCTCCACCGTGAGGATCGCGACGACGGCGCGGTGCAGCGACACGCGCGACGCCTCGTAGGGCACACGGCCCGAGAGCAGCTCGTAGCCGATCACGCCGAGCGCGTACACGTCGGACGGCGGCCCGATGAGCGCGGCCTCGGCCTGCACCTGCTCGGGACTCATGTACTGCGGCGTGCCCACGAGCCAGCCCGTACGCGTCATGCGTTCGGTCGGGCGTTCGTCGCCTTCCACGAGGCGCGCGACGCCGAAGTCGAGGATTGGGCTCGCCCTCGGCGGTGACGAGGATGTTCTCGGGCTTCAGGTCGCGATGCACGATGCCCTGCGCGTGCGCGTGCTGCACCGCGTCGGCGATGCGCGCGAGCATGGTGATGCGATCTCGCGTCGAAGGCACGCGCTCGGCAGCCCAGCGCCCGAGGGGCACACCGTCCACGAACTCCATCACGAGATAGGGCGCGGCGGCGCGCCCTTCGCCGGACTCGCCCGTGTCGAGCACGCGCGCGATGCCGGGATGGTCGAGCCGCGCGAGGATCGCGGCCTCGCGCTTGAACCGCCCGCGGCCCTCGGCGTTCAGCGACTGCGCGTTGATGCGTTTCACGGCGTAGCGCGAACCGTCCTCGCCGTCCTTCTCCGCCAAATACACTTCACCCATGCCGCCACGGCCGAGAAGACGAATAGGCCGGTATGGCCCGATGCGCTCCGGCAGCGGCTCCTCACGCAGCTCCTCGATCGCCTCGCGCAGTCCGAACCCGGCTTCGAGCGTCGCGCCGCCGCCGCGCTCGAGGCGCAGCAGCTCGTCCACCTCGGCACGCATGGCGGCGTCGGAGGCGCAGCGCTCATCGAGGAACGCGGCGCGCTCGGACTCGGGCAGCGCCAGCGCGGCCAGGAAGACGGACTTGATGCGCCGGTGGCGCGTCGGGTCGGGCGGGGTATCGGCGGCCATGAACTCGGGGGGTCGGAGGCAGGGAACGCGTCGCTCTCATCGCCTTCGGGGGCGGGCAGAATACACCACTGCGAGACCGACCACTCCTGCGCGTTGCGCGCGATGGCATACAGCACCCCCGCTGCTGAGAGGATGTCTCGCACAATGAGATCTCTTGAGGGCGAGGCGTTCCCTCGTCCCGGGCCTTTGGAGCGATTGAGCAATAGATTGGTGGTCAGCGTGCAGTTCCGCAGCATATGGGCGCCCCCCCCCAGCGGCACATGTGGTATCCCAAGGTAGTATGCGAATCATGACGTTTCAGCTTGACGCGATTCCTCGTTGCGTAGATTACTATGCGCACCCCCGAACGCCACTCGCCGAGCAGCACGGTGAGTCCCACATTTTGCGTTCGGAGTATTCATGCGCCGTTTGCTGCTTCACTTTGCCGCCTTCGCGCTTCTCGTTGTCACGCCCGCATTCGCTTCGGTGCCCGCCGACAGCCTCGCGGGCGTTTCGATTTCCTGCCGCGATGCCCGCTCTGGGGAGACGCTTGAGCTTCGCGCTCAAAGGCTGGATTCGCTGGGCGCAATCGTGGCGAACTGGGCCGACGGATCGGCGCGTGCCTGTGTGGGCAGCATGCAGGACGTGGCGACGAGTTTCGCCACAGACGGCACGGGTGGAGCGTTCGTCGTGTGGGTGGACATGCGCACGGGCGAAGCGGACCTCTGGATCCAGCACTGCACTGCCTTGGGTGAGCCATCTCCGGGGTGGTCCGAATCCGGCCACGCGCTCGTGACCGCGACCGGCGCGCAGCAGGCCGCGTGTGTCAGCTCGGACGGTGCGGGTGGCGTCATTGTGGTCTGGCAGGACTACGCATCAGGAGCGACGGCAGACATTCGTGCGCAGCGCGTGTCGGGTGGTGGCCAGAAACTTTGGGGCGCCGATGGAATGAGCATATGCGAGGGACCGCTCGATCAGACCGCACCCTCAGTGGCAGGAGATGGCGCTGGAGGCGCGTTCATATTCTGGCAAGACGCTCGCAATGGTGATGCGGACATCCGCGCGGCGCACGTGAACGCTGAGGGACATCTCGTCGAGACCGATCGAGCGGTGGCGTCCGGACCCGGCGCCCAGCACAATCCCCTCGCCGTTGCGGACGGTGAGGGCGGCGTCTGGCTTGCATGGGAGGTGGCGGCTGGCGCCGACGTGGACGTTCGCGCCCTGCGTCTTGGAGGCGACCCTTCGCGGCGTGCGGGGTTCTCGGCCGAAGGCGTCCTGGTCGGCGGCGGTCCCGGCGTTCAGTTCCTGCCGGTGATCGTGCCGGTGACGGAGACAACCTGATCGTCGCCTGGTGCGACCGTGCACTCGACGCCGGCGATGTGCGCGCGCAGCGACTTCTGCCGAGCGGCGCGCTCGCGTGGCCGGACTCCGGCCGGCTCGTGAGCACGGCGCCCGGCGAACAGTACGCGCCGGCCATCGCCGCGGATGGCGACGGGGGCGCGATCGTGGCGTGGGAGGATTCACACGCAGGCCGGGCGGACATTCGTGCGGCGCGCTTGAGCGTCGCGGGCGAGTTGCTCTGGGGACCGGCCGGGCAGCCCGTCTGCGTCGGACCGGGGGATCAGTTCGCACCGACGGTGACAAGCGACGGTCTGGGCGGTGCGTTCTTCACGTGGACCGACGCTGCGGCGCCCGCGCGCGGCGCGATCCTCTCGGCCCGGCCGGTGGTGACGGCGGGCCTGCCGGTGTTCCTCGACATGACGACCACGCCGCGGCGCGCGCACCTGCGGTGGCGCGTCGGGTCCGCGGCGACGCCGACCGTTTCGATCGAGCGGCGCGAGCCTCCCGCCGACTGGAGCGAGGCGGCGGGGCTGCACGCGAACGTGGACAGCCTGTTCGAGTACGAGGAGTCTGGACTCACCCCGGGCTCGGTGATCGAGTACCGCCTTGCGGTACAGACCTCCGAAGGGCCGCTCTACCTGCCCGTGCAGACGGCGCGGATTCCGGCGCCGCCGCCGTTCGCGCTGCGCTTCGCGCGCTACGTGGCCTCGGGTGATGCGCTGCAGTTGCACTTCACGTTGCCCGCGGACGCACCTGTTTCCGTCGAGGTGATGGATGTGGCCGGGCGGCGCGTGCGGCGCGTGGGCCTGGCGACGGCGGAAGCCGGTGAGCACGACGTCCGGGTTCCGGGGCTCGGACTCGCCTCGGGCTGGTACTTCGTGCGACTCCATCAGGGCCGCGACGTGCGCGGCTCGCGACTGGTGGTGGTGCGATGAAGCCGCGCGTACTCGCACTTGCCGTCGTCCTTGCGTCGTTCGCCGTGTGGCAGGTGGCCGCACGAGTCGGCCCCCCTTCCTCTACCGCCCATCCTCGAGCGAGCTCTTCGCGGTCGGTGGCCCGGAACTCTGGTGATTTCCCCACGGCACCGAAGCCCACGCGCGCCGCGGGCCCGTACACGCTCTACCGGCCGGACACCGTGCTCGTGTGGCAGGCGCACCGTTTCGTGCGCGGCTCCAGCGGCAGCGCGACGTACTTCACGGTGCCGCCGGAGTCGCTGCCCGCGTTCGACAGTGGCAAGCGCTACCTGATGCGCATCCGCAACGGCGACACGACGGGTGCGAACAACGGGCGCGTTTCGCAGGTGTTCGTGCAGGTGAATGGACAAGAAGTGATGAGCTCGTCGGACATCGGCACGAGCATCGCGGCCTGCGTGAAGGTGATCCGCCCGGCGACGCCGACGACACTCGTCGTCGGCGTGAGCGGCACGGCGGGGCGCTACGCGGACATCACCCTCTTCGAGACGCCCGATCCATCGTATGAACTGCGCGGCCCACAGACGTTCGTCATGGGAGAGCTTCCGGAAGAAGTGCCGCCGGGCGAGAACTACACGGAGTTCACCGACGAGGTTGTGCGCGGCAGCGGCGACCTGGGTCCCTACCACCTGTTCGTGTCGAACGGGCTACCCGACGGCACGCTGCGCTGCAGCGGCGTGAAGGTGTATCTGGACGGCACGCTGGTGGTGGGCTCGGGCTCGGTCAACGGCAACGTCGGCGAGTACGTGCGGCAGGTCTCGCTGCCCAACACGACCACCTCGCTCATGGTCCGGCTGTACGGGAACCCCGGTGATCAGGCGACGATTCGGTTCACTGCGACTGACGCGACAGGCCCGAGCTCGTCGTGCTCGCGCCGCAGCACCTGCTGATGACGCAGAAGGACACCACCACGGTCCGATTCCGTACGAGCGACCAGACGGTGCTCGACTCGGTCCTCGTGAATGGCACGGAGCCCTCGCTCGTCGGGCAGGATGCGTCAGGTTCACTGTGGAGCTATGCGGCGACGCTACCGAACCAGGGGCGCAACGAGTTCGTGATTCGGGCGCGCAACCGCGCCGGCTATGCGTGCGACTCGGTGCGCACGGTGATTCGTGACAACTTTGCGCCCGTGCTGGAGGTGGACTCGTTGCC
Organism: Candidatus Eiseniibacteriota bacterium; assembly: GCA_016710095.1. Taxonomy (GTDB): domain Bacteria; phylum Eisenbacteria; class RBG-16-71-46; order RBG-16-71-46; family RBG-16-71-46; genus CAIXRL01. Next base: position 139,856 of record JADJLL010000004.1, read on the forward strand.
CGAGGCCGAGCCGCGCACCGTCACCAACAGCTCGCTCACCGTGCGCGGGCGTTGGCGCGACTCGACGCCGACGATCGTCACCGTGGACGGCGATACCGTGGGGGCCGCCGCGGGCTCGGGCGAGTTTGCCGTCAACGTGCCGCTGGACATGGGATCGAACGGCATCCACCTGCGCGCGGTGGACTCGTTCGGGCAGGTGACGGAGTTCAAGCGGTTCGTGGTGCGGCAGGCGACGAACGAACAGGCTCCCACCGCCGACCCCACGCCCTCCACGCACTCGCCGACGGAAGTCGCCGCCTTCTTCGACCGCATCAAGTTCCTCTGGTCGGGCGCCGGCCCGGTACAGACCGGCGTCGCTTCCAGCACGATCGACACGACCCGCGTGAGCGTGATTCGCGGCCGGGTGTTCGGTCGTGACGTGGGTGCACTCGCCAATGTGAGCGTGAGCGTGGTCGGGCATTCCGAGTACGGCCAGACGCTTACCCGTGCGGACGGCGTGTTCGATCTGGCCGTCAATGCGGGCTCGCCGCGCACACTCGAGTTCGCCAAGGCCGACTTCCTGCTCGCGCAGCGCACCATCACGCCGGCTCCGCTCGACTTCGTGCAACTGCCCGACGTCGCGCTGCTGGGACAGAGTGTGCGGCAGTACCACGTGCGCACGGACACCGCCCGAAAGATCGTCAGCCGCTTTGAAAGTGACCTGAATGGTGATCGGCGCCTCACGTTGATCTTTCAGCAGGGCACGCGCTGCACGCTGAGCGTGGGCACGAGCGACACCTCGACGACCGACTTCCATGTCCGCGCCAAGGAGTACACGGTCGGCGCCGACGGTGAGGAAGCCATGCCCGGCACGCTGCCGCCGAGCAGCGCCTACACCTACTGCGTGAACCTCTCGACGGTCGAAGGTGACGTCATGGCCGGATCGGGCCCCCCGGCGAGGGTGGCGTTCGATCGGCCCGTCTCGACCTACGTGCGCGAGTTCCTCGGCGCGCGCGTCGGCACGGCGGTGCCCTCGGGTTCGTACGACTTCACGACCGGCCAATGGGTGCCGTCGGAGGACGGCCTCATCGTTCGCATCAAGGGCCGGGGCCGATCCCTCGCGAATATTGACTCCGATACGCTCGCGGCCAGCAACGACTCCTTGCGCAACGTCGCGCTGGGATTCACCGAAGACGAAGTCGAGCTGATCACGAACGAGTACGAGGTGGGTGCGCTCCTGTGGCGCGTGCGGCTCACGCACTTCTCTCCGCATGACTACAACTTCAATCGCGCGGTGATGGCTGCCGCGCATGCGCAGGGGCCTGGATCGGTTGCATCGATGGGCACCCTCCTCACCGACCCAGGCATGACGTGCGCGTGTGTGATCGAGAACGAAAACCGCGTGTTCGGCGAAGAGATCCCGATCGTCGGCACGCCGTACTCGCTGCACTACCGCAGCTCGCGACAGCCCGGCGACGTGGCCATGCGCTGGCTGCACATTCCGCTCACGGGAAGCGCCAGCAGCGCGGAACTCGTGCGCGTGCACGTGACGGTGGATGTGGCGGGCAGGCGATTCTCGCATTCGTTCAGCCGTGCCGAAGCGGGCGCGCCCTGGGAGTTCAAGGAGTGGGACGGAACGGACGCCTACGGACGCCTCGTGGTCGGCTCCGTCACCGCCACGGTGCGGCGCGGCTACGAGTTCAAGGAGCGCTGGGCGATCCAGACTGGTGGCTCAGGTGGCAACAGCTTCGGCAGCGGCGCTCGCTCGAGTTCGACGGCATGGCCCAGCTCGGGCGACCGAGACGTCGGCCGCATTCTCTGGACCACCCAGCAGGTATCGATCGGCGTGCCGAGCATGGCCGCCGCGGGCCTCGGTGGCTGGACGATCAGTCCGCACCACATCTACGACCCCAACGGCATGGGCATGAAGTATCGCGGCGACGGCACCATGCAGCGCGGTGCGGCGCAGTTCCCGGTGATCAGGGCGTTGGCGGGCGACGGCTATCCCTCTTCTGGCGGCACGCGTCCGCCTACCAACGGGGATCCGACGGACGGACGAATCAGCCCGGCGGACCTGGCGGTGACAGCCGACGGAGCGGTCTGCTTCACCGATGCGGGAACCCACACAGTCGGACGCGTCTCGGAGAACGGGATCTATACGCCGCTGGCCGGCACGGGGAGCGCAAGCGCGACACCTGCGGGAGCTGGCGAGGTTGCGACTGACGTCAAACTGAGCACTCCCGACGGACTCACCCTCTCAGCTGACGGCACCCTGTACTTCGCGGACGCCGCGCACAAGCGCATCTACAAGATCGTCAACGGCCGCCTCTGGCGCGTCGCGGGCTCCGCCAGCGGCATCTACGTCGACGACTCGCTCGCGATCCAGAGCAGTCTCGTCGAACCGCACAAGCTGGCGTTCTCGCCCGACGGGTCGCTCTACTTCTCGGACCGGATGCCAGTCTCGGGTCGGGACATCATTCGGCGGATCGGCACGGATGGACGAGTGCGGACGATCGCCGGCGGAAAGATCGAAGGTATCTCGAGCGGTGAAGGTGTCGCCACTGAACTCGGCATCGAGTCTCCACAAGACATGACGTGTGACGATCAGGGCAATCTCTACTTCTCGGAGAAGGATCGCGACCGCGTGCGCCGAATCGCTCCGGACGGCTTGCTGACTACCTACATGACGTCCTCGGAACCACAGCTTGAGCCGACCGGGCTGGCGTTCGGGCCTGAGGGGCTGCTGTACGTTTCGCAGAACTACCCTTCCGAAACCGGTAAGGGTGTGTACGGAGTCGTTCGACGTGAAGTGGACGGTTCGATTTCGAGCGTGGTCGGCGGATACGCGCCGCAGGGCAAGTTCGGAACGCAGGACTTCGTTCGAGCGCAGTCGGCACTGTTCGTCTACGTCTCGGCGATCGCGTTCAACTCCCGTGGCGAACTCTTCGTCGGCGAGAAGGCCTCCGGAGGGGCCAGCAATGGCATCTCGAAGGTCTTTAACGAACTCCCGGGCGCCGTGGCCGACGAGATCGCGCACCCCTCGGACGACGGCACTCTCGTGGACATCTTCACGGCGGGAGGGCGCCATAAGCGCACGATGAACGCTTTCACGAATCGCGCCCTCTACAGCTTCGAATACGATGGCGCCGGGCGGCTCGTGAAGATCATCGACGCCAACCACGACGAGACGGTCATCGAACGCAACGCCGGCGGCGTGCCGCTTCGCATCCATGCGCCGCGCGGGCAGGTGACGGAACTCGGCTTACAAGACGGCTACCTGCGTACGGTCACGAACCCCGCGAACGAGACGATTACGCTCGGTTATGCAGCGGGCGGCCTGTTGACCAGTTTCGAGAACGCGGCACATCACGCCTGGACGTACGAGTACACGGCCGACGAGGGGCGGCTCGCCTGGGAGAAGTACCCGGGCAGCGATGCCACTCGAACGCTCACGGCCGATACCTCGGGAGCCGCGCGAACAGTAGCTCACAAGAGCCCCGGCGGCCGGATCACGGTCCACGAGCTCACCCAGATGCTCGACGGCATGCGAAAGCGCGTTGTCCGTTACCCGGATCAGTCCGTCGCGGCCGAGACGCTGCACTTCCGGGTGCGCGAGCCACTCGGCGAGGAAACTGTTCGCGTCGAGGCCACTGGCGAAGAGGTGCGCACTCGCCCGCGCCGCGATAGCCGCTTCGGCTGGTGGGCGCCAGTCACGTCATTCGAGTCACTTCACGTCCCGGTCGCGAACCTGGGTCGGGTGGTCTCCCGCACCCGATCTTGGGGCGCGCAGGTCGAGGAGCAGACAATCATCAACGGCAACACCTTCGCGTCGTCCTACGACACGACGCTTCGGCAACTCACGACCACCACGCCGGAAAATCGCACCACGAGCGTGTCCTTCGACAACTCTGGTCACCCTCTCACGCTCAGGGTCCCCGGTCTTCACGATGTCTCCATGCACTATGACTCCCACGGCCGCCTCGATCACCTCGCGCAGGGTTCGCGAAGCTGGGACTATGGCTACGACGCCCTGGGGCAGCTCACGTCAGTCACCAATCAGTTGAACGACGCGACGCTCTACGACGCCCACGACGGTGCCGGCCGGGTGAAGAGCCTGCGATTGCCCGGGCAGCGACAGGTCCGCTTCGGCTACGATGCAGTTGGCAACCTCGACTCGCTCACCACGCCGAACAACACCACGCACACATTCTCCTACACGCCGACGAACTTGAACGAGACGTACTCGCCGCCGATCGTGGACGGCGCGCCGAACCCCTCGACCTCGTACGAGTACGAGCCCGATCATCTGCTGAAGAAGGTCACCCGACCCGACGGGGGCATCGTGGACCTGACTTACAACGGCACGAGCGCCCAGCTCACCCGCGCGGAGTTCCCCTCCGCGGGTAGCAGCACTCCGCGCTGGCAGGTGGACTACTCGTACTGGAACGGCGTGCCCGCGGGCGGCACGCCCGGCGGCGGCCTCTGCGGGGCTGACCGCGTGGGCGTGTCCGCCGTGGAGTACTGCTACGACGGCGCGCTGCCCACTCAGGAGCAGTGGAGGGCCGGGTGCAGGGCACGGGTGGCGCGGACTACGACTGTCCTTTCGCCCGCACAGACGTGGTCAGTGCCGGCAGCACCTCTCGCGCGGTGAGCTATGGCTACGACGACGACGGCCTTCTCACGAGCATGGCGCGAGCAACAACAAGACTGCTCCCCCCAGTACGAGCACCGGCATGCCCGACTCGACGCGCATCGCCCCACCTCGGGCACCGTCGTGACCAGTAGCGCCGACTACGACGGCTACGGCGACCTCGCGAACCTGCGCTACAGCGTGGGAGCTTCCGAACTGTTCACAGTCCATCCATCACGACGCGCGGGGCCGCGTGGACGTGATCTCGAACGCTGGTCGGGCGGAACGCCGAAGGTGACGAGCTGGCTACGACGCCGCGGGTCGGCTCGCCACCGTCACCGAGAACTCCGTGCTCCGCCGTGGCGAGTACGACGCGAACAACCGCCACGAAGGAGACACACGGCGACTCCCGGGCAGCGTGGAGGTCGTGTCGGTCGGCGCGTACGACGCGCAGGACCGGCTGCTCACGTCGGCAGGGAGCGAGGTGTGCCCGGAGGAGGGGCTCGCCGCGGGGTTCGCGTCGTGTTCGACGGCTACCACGCGTACGCGTACACGGCGAACGGCGAACTGACGAGCCGGACGTTGAACAGCCCTGGCACCACGGGGCTGGCAGGCACCTACACGTACGACGCGATGGGCGCGCTGGTGGCGGCGGGAAGGCCGGCGCCGGGCGGCACGGACAGCGTGACGTTCGCGCTGGACGGCCAGCACCGCCGCGTGGCCGAGTACCGCAACAGCGTGTTCGAGCGCGGCTGGCTGTACGAGGGGATCTGTTCATCGCCGAGCTGTCGGATTCGGTGACGCTCGCTCAGCGTTACGTGTACGGCAGCCGCGACCACGTGCCCGACCTGATGTGGGACGCGGACTCGGCGATCGCCTACCGGCTGGTAACCGACCACCTCGGCAGTGTGCGCGCGGTCGTGCGGCTCACCGATGGCGCAATCGTGCAGCGCACCGATTACGACGTCTGGGGCGAGGTGACTGCGGAGACAATCCCGAACTGCTATCGCCTCGGGTTCGCGGGCGGCCTGCGCGAGCGCACGACGGGCCGTGCGATACGGGGCGGGGACTACGACGCGACGGTGGGACGGTGGACAGCGAAGGATCCGGCGGGGTTCTACGCCGGGATGGCGAATTTATATGTGCACTGTGCGAACAATCCCGCAAATAGCGTGGATCCGAGTGGCTGCGCTCGAATTGTCGTGGACCGGTCGGGCGGTCGCCTACGGGTAGAAACTGGCGGGGGACGGACGATTGCCGAGATTCCCGCCGGCAATCGCACCGTCAGGCCGAATGGAGCGCCCGAGCGACGGGGAAGTAACGGACCAGCGCCGGCAGGGACGTTTCCGCTGCAGCCACCTGTTCTAACGACTGGAATACCGGCCTATGGGGACGTCTTTTTCCCGGTCGGTGCTGTCGACTCGCTCGGAAGACCCGCAGATATTGCTCGGATCCGAGGGATCGGCATTCACGCCGGGCGTCGCGACCACCTATCTCGAACACTTGGCTGTGTCAGAGTCGACAACGGCGACGACGTACTGCTTCTCTTGTTGTACTATATGCGCGCGCTGGATGGAGATCCCATCGATAGTGTTGAAGTGCGATGACGTTGATTCTCGCCCCCTCTGGCATTCGGAGGCATTGTGAGCTGGCGCACACAGAACCTATTGGGCGCTCTTCTCTTGCTAATCCATGTCAGCGTCGCAGGCGCCGCGACGATCTATAGAGCGGACACCGCGATTAGCGCGGGGCGATACTGCCCGGCATTTGAACTGCGAAGCCGGACTGAGGGGGGTGGACTTGATCTCCTGATAGGCGTGCAACGGATTCGCATCGCATCGGACGGACAGCCGTGGCATGGATTGATTCAACGCGTTGCGTGTTCACGGTGTCGCCCGTGTATGTGTCCCCGGAATATACGAGTGGCGACGACAGGCAGGCTCGTCGACGCGCCTAGTCAGCCCGGGCAGAATCACAAAGGCCTACCCGGATGGCGCGGATTGGTTCGAGCTTGTGCGGGTCTCACGGTCGGCGAGGTCGCTCTTCTTCAAGCACGTTCCAGACGTGGACACAAAGAACTTGGAGGCTCAGGTGCGTCGTGCGCCCATCAGGCGGCTGCGGCTGTGATCACGTCAAACGGTTTCTCGTGATCTCCGTAATCAGCCAGTTGAACTGCGCTGTGCTCTGTCCCGATCAGCTCTTGAGGCAGGCCACCAGACTCGACGGGGCATCGTGGACCTGAAGTACACCAGCGCCAACGGCCAGCTTGAGCGGGTTGAGTTCCCCTCCGCGGGTAGCAGCACTCCGCGCTGGCAGGTGGACTACTCGTACTGGAACGGCGTGCCCGCGGGCAGCACGCCCGGCGGCGGCCTGCTTCGCAGGGCTGACCGCGTGGGCATGTCCGCCGTGGAGTACCGCTACGACGGCTCGCTGCCCACTCAGGAGCAGTGGACGGGCCGGGTGCAGGGCACGGTGGCGCGGACTTACGACTCGTTCTTTCGCCCCGCAACAGACGTGGTCAGTGCCGGCAGCACCTCTCGCGCGGTGAGCTATGGCTACGACGACGACGGCCTTCTCACGAGCATTGGCGCGAGCAACAACTCGTGGAGCTACTCCCTGCACCGCAGTACGAGCACCGGCATGCTCGACTCGACGCGCATCGCCCCCACCTCGGGCACCGTCGTGACCAGTAGCGCCGACTACGACGGCTACGGCGACCTCGCGAACCTGCGCTACAGCGTGGGAGCTTCCGAACTGTTCCAGCAGTCCATCCATCACGACGCGCGGGGCCGCGTGGACGTGATCTCCGAACGCTGGTCGGGCGGAACGCCGAAGGTGACGAGCTACGGCTACGACGCCGCGGGTCGGCTCGCCACCGTCACCGAGAACTCCGTGCTCCGCCGTGAGTACGAGTACGACGCGAACGGCAACCGCACGAAGGAGACACGGCGTGACTCCCTGGGCAGCGTGGAGGTCGTGTCGGTCGGCGCGTACGACGCGCAGGACCGGCTGCTCACGTACGGCACGGGAGCAGGTGTGCCCGAGGAGGGGCTCGCCGCGGGGGATTCGCTCGTGTTCGACGGCTACCACGCGTACGCGTACACAGCGAACGGCGAACTGACGAGCCGGACGTTGAACAGCCCTGGCACCACGGGGCTGGCAGGCACCTACACGTACGACGCGATGGGCGCGCTGGTGGCGGCGGGAAGGCCGGCGCCGGGCGGCACGGACAGCGTGACGTTCGCGCTGGACGGCCAGCACCGCCGCGTGGCCGAGTACCGCAACAGCGTGTTCGAGCGCGGCTGGCTGTACGAGGGGATCTCGATCATCGCCGAGCTGTCGGATTCGGTGACGCTCGCTCAGCGTTACGTGTACGGCAGCCGCGACCACGTGCCCGACCTGATGTGGGACGCGGACTCGGCGATCGCCTACCGGCTGGTAACCGACCACCTCGGCAGTGTGCGCGCGGTCGTGCGGCTCACCGATGGCGCAATCGTGCAGCGCACCGATTACGACGTCTGGGGCGAGGTGACTGCGGAGAGCAATCCCGAACTGCTATCGCTCGGGTTCGCGGGTGGGCTGCGCGAGCCGACGACGGGGCTGGTGCGGTTCGGCGCGCGGGACTATGACGCGACGGTGGGACGGTGGACAGCGAAGGATCCGATCCGTATGGCAAGTGGGGAGCCCAATCTGTACGCATATTGCGCGAACGAACCCGAAGGGAGGGTAGATCCCACCGGCATGTCACCTCGCCCGGGCGAGACATTCCTCGAGTGCCTGGATCGCCGTGCGAAAGAAACCTACGGCTTCGCGCTACGGGTGTCGGACGAGGTTGGGGTTTATGCAGCAGGGGCTTCCATTGTCGGGCGGATTGCAACCAGTACTGGACAGGATGTCGGGCTGCAGGCGCTCGAGCGACTGCTTCAGGCGCTCGAAGCCGAAAAGGTACATTCGATATCTGCACCGGGCCTGTCTCTTGGGGCGCGGTTCGCGCTGCTGTCACGGCTCGACAGCCAGATCGCCGGCATCGCGCGAGCTCGAGCCGCCCTTGCACGATTTGCCAAGATCAGCACAGTAGCCACAGTTTCCGCGACAGTTCTGTCGGTGGCCGCTCGGATGGGGTTCGTCGTGGAATGTCAGTGTGATGGGGGAGGGGCGAGGTGAGCGCGCCCAGGGAGACCCTCTTGCGCTTCTGCGCACTTCTCGCTTGCCTTCTCCTGATTGCCTATCTCGGCATTGTCGCGAGATCCGCAGAGGGGGTGCCGCGACTGGTGTTCCCGACAGTATTCGTGCTCTTTCTGCTCGGGAGATATGGGTTGACTGGAAGACGCCCGTGGTAGTGCGTCCGGCACGCTCACCGGGCATCCAAACCCGCCGTGCATCCCGCCACTTGAGCCGGGCAATCTGCGATTGATCGCTAAAGCTTTCCCGCCCTCCGGCCCGATACCGGACGTGGCAGGCATCCGACTCCCGGCTTACGGCCCCTCAGCCAAGCGTCGGGTGATCGACACCTTGGGAATGCCCTCTTGAACCGCCGGAGCCTCGCCATTGGTCCGTCTCGATCCATGCCTTGGGGCATGGCGAGCGGGCTCGTGTTCGTCCGTTTCCTACGGACCTACCAGGGAGGTTTCGGAGATGCGTGCATTCCTCAAGCGCGGCCTGTTGGCCGTGCTCACCGCCGTGGCGTCGTTCGGCCCGGCGATGGCCCAGGCCGAAAGCCCCGTGCACGTCGCGCTCACCGCGCAGCGCGTGACGGTGGTCGACGGCCGCGAGACGTTCGCTTCGGCGAACGAAGCGAAGCCCGGTGAAGTGCTCCTCTATCGCGCCACGTGCACCAACGACGGGCCGAAGGCGGTGCACTCCGTCCTGACGACGCTGCCGATCCCGGCGGGCCTCGAGTACCTCCCGCGCACCGCGGCTCCCGCGGTCGTGCAGGCGTCGCTCGACGGCAAGACCTTCGCGCCGGTGCCGCTCGTGCGGCGCGTGCGCGGGGCCGACGGCCGCGAAGTGGTGCAGGAGGTTCCGCCCTCCGAATACCGCTTCCTGCGCTGGTCGGTCGGGACGCTCGCTCCGAAGGCCGCCCGCACGGTGACCGCTCGCGCCCGCGTGGCGCCGGTGCAGGTCGCCGCGCTCGCGCGCTGACCGCGCGACAAACGCCCGCACCCACGAAACCACCGCCGCCGTCACTCGCGTGACGGTGCGCGCACGCACGTGCTCACGCACGCGTGCACGCGCCGCATGGGCGTGATGCGGCTTCCCGAAGCTGCGTCGTTCGGAACTCACTCCACCCTCGGAGAGTGCTCATGAACATCGCGAAGCTCGCCGGCGCGCTGCGCCGGCAGATCCTCGCTCTCGGTGGCGCCTCGCTCGGCCTGATCCTGGCCGCCGCGATCGCGCACGCCGCGCCGCCGGCCGGTACGCCGATCGGCAACCAGGCCACGGCCACGTATCTCGATGCCACGTCGAACAGCTACACCGTCAACTCGAACCCGGTCGTCACGGTCGTGCAGCAGGTGGCCAGCTTCACGCTGACCGCTCCCGGCTCGCGCCTCGCCGCTCCGGGCGCGCAGGCGGTGCTGCCGCACGTGATCCAGAACACGGGCAACGGCACGGACTCGCTGTCGCTGTCGCTCGCGAACCTGGCCGGTGACGACTTCAACCTGACCGGTCTCGCGATCTACGCCGACGCGAACGGCAACGGCGTGCCGGACAACTTCACGCCGCTCACGAACACCGGCCCGATCGCGGCAGGCGGCTTCTTCCGCTTCGTGATCGCCGGCTCGGTCCCCGGCACGCAGCTGTCGGGCGACGTGTCGCGCGTGCGCATCTCGGCCGTGAGCACGTTCGACAACGCGCAGACGGCGTTCAACGACGACGTCGTCACGGTCACGGGCAACGCCGTGCTGAACGTGACGAAGGGCATCAGCGCGTCGAACGGTCCCTCCCCGAGCGGCCCGTACACGTACACGTTGACCTATACGAACGCGGGCAACGCGACGGCGACCAACGTCCGCTTCACGGACGTGATCCCGGCCGGCATGACGTACGTGCCCGGCAGCGCCCGCTGGAGCGGCTTCGCCGGCGCGCTGTCCGACGCCGACTCGGCCGACGTGCAGGGCACGAACCCGAACACCGTGCGCTTCGACTACAACGTCGCCACGCCGGGCGCGACGACCGCGATCCTCGCGCAGGTCGGTCCGGGCGCGAGCGGAACGGTGACCTTCCAGGTCAACGTGAACGCGAACCTCGCGTCGCAGACGATCAACAACTCGGCGCGCTTCGCCTACTTCGACGGCGCCGCGAACGCCGGTCCGTTCTACACGAACGTCACGCCGTTCACCGTGGACCTGTCGGTCGCCTTCACGTTCACGGGCCAGACGATCCCGAGCGCGCTGCAGGGCTCGACGGTCTCGTTCACGAACCACCTCGTGAACACGGGCAACGACTTCGACACGTTCGACATCACGTACGCGATGGGCTCGTTCCCGGCCGGCAGCACGCCGACGCTGTACCAGTCGAACGGCATCGCGCTGATGACGGACACGAACGGCAATGGCATTCCCGACACCGGTCCGATCGCGCCGGGCGCGTCGTACGACGTGATCCTGCGCGTGCAGCTGCCCTCCGGCGTCTCGGGCGGTCCGTACACGCTGACCAAGACGGCGACGTCGTTCGCGAACCCGGCCGTCACGCACACCGCGTCCGACGTCCTGACCGCGGTCGTCGGCAACACGGTGGACCTCACGAACGACACGCCGCTGCCGGGCGCTCCGGGCGCGGGCACGGGTCCGGAAGTCGGCTTCGTGATCCGCAACACGGCGAACCCGGGCACCACGACGCGCTTCACGCTCGTCGTGAACAACACGAGCGCGCAGGCCGACCAGTTCGACCTCGCGGCCAGCACGAACTCGACCTTCGCCTCGCTGGTGCTGCCCGTGGGCTGGTCGGTGACGTTCCGCAACGGCGCCAACAACGTGATCACGAGCACGTCGTCCATCGCGGCGAACGGGTTCGAGACCGTGTACGCCGACGTGGACGTGCCGGCGGGCTTCACGGCGTCGGACGTCGAGCTGTACTTCCGCGCGCGTTCGGCCACGTCCGGCGCATCGGATGCGATCCACGACCAGGTGCGCGTGAACGCGGTGCGTTCGCTCGCGCTCGTGCCGAACAACTCGGCGCAGGTGATCCCGGGCGGCTTCATCGTGTACACGCACACGCTCGCGAACACCGGCAACGTCACGGAAGGCGCCGCCGGTTCGAACGTCGCGCTCACCCGCGCGGACGATCAGTCCGGCTGGAGCTCGGCGATCTACTGGGACACGAACAACAGCGGCGGTTTCGATGTGGCCGACCAGCCCATCGCGGACCTCTCGACGATCGGCGGCCTCGCGGCCGGCGCGTCGGTGCGCCTGTTCGTGCAGGTGTTCGCTCCGTCGGGCGCTCCGCTCGGCCAGCTGAACACGACGACGGTCACGGCCACGACGACGAACCTCACGTACGTCTCGGCGGTCCCCGCGGTGGTCTCGGCGCTCGACGCAACGCAGATCATCAACGGCCAGGTGACCATCACGAAGTACCAGAGCATCGATCGTGACTGCAGCGGCTCGGCGGACAGCACGTTCACCACGCTCAACCTCGCCTACGGCGCGGTCCCGGGCGCGTGCATCCGCTACCAGATCGTCGTCACGAACGTCGGCACGCAGAACGTGACCGGTGTCGTGGTGAACGACGCCACGCCGGCCAACACGGTGTCGTGGAATGCGGCGAGCGCCACGAGCACGGTGGGCACGGTCTCGGTTCCGGCGGACGGCGCGTCGGGTGGCGTGACCGCCACCGTCGGCACGCTCGGACCGGGCCAGTCGGCCGTCATCGAGTTCAGCGTCCGGATCAACTTCCCCTGAGCGGACTGACCGGAGGGCGGGGCCGCGAGGCTCCGCCCCTTCGGAAGGCACCACGGGCCCGGATGGCCCGCACCACTCGGAGGAAGCACAGCCGCGCGTGAAGGGACGGATCCCTTCGACGCCGGTGGGGAGTCACGCCGGCAGGCCGTGACTTCCCGGCATCCGCTCCGCGGCGCCGGCCGGACCAAGGAACCCTGGCCCGAAATCCGGTCCGGCTTCCGCGGGGCAAGGGAAGGCACCATTCGCATGATCGCATCGGCCCCACATCGCGAAGCAGCACGCGACGCCCACGCGCCACTCGGCGCGTGGGCGCTGGGCCTGTCGGGCCCGCTGCTGCTCGCCACCGCGCCGCGCCAGGGACACACGGCGATGCCGCCGGCGGGCACGCCGGTGGACAACACCGCCACCGCGACCGCGCACGTGGTCGCGAACGGCGTGTGGATCAGCCCGGCCAGCAACACCGTGCGCACGATCGTGCAGGCGGTGGACGCGGTGGCGCTGCGCCACGCCGGATCGCTGCTCGCCTCGCCCGGCGACGCCGTGTCTTTCGCGCACGTGCTCGCGCACGCGGGCAACGCGACCGCGACGTACACGCTCACGGTCACGCAGGACGGCGCGGACGGCTTCGACCTGTCGGGCGTCACGCTGCTGCGCGACGTGGACGGCGACGGCGCACCGAGCACGCTCGACACGCCGATCGCGAACGGCGCGTCCGTGACGCTCGCGATGGGCGACTCGCTCGCGCTGCTCGTGACCGGCACCGTGCCCGCGAACGCTCCGGCGCTGGCGACCGCGCGTCTCACGCTGGCCGCGGAGGCGCCTTCGGGCACGCGCGACCAGGTGACCGACGAAGTGCGCACGCCGGTGGCGAACGCGCCGCCCGCGCTGGCCTTCTACTCGCCGGGCTACGGCTCGCCCGTGCGTTCGAGCGCGCTCGGCGTGCCGCTGTCCGTGCAGGCGATCGCGCCGGGATGCAACGCGAACCCGTCCGGAACGCGACACGCTCGCACTCACCCTCAGCAGCCGCCTCACGGGCGACGCCGACGTGTTCATGGCGGTCGAGACCGGCGTCAACACGGGTGTCTTCCGCACCGCGCCCGCGCCGGTGACGCAGTCACCGCCCGTGTCCTCGCCCGCCGACGACGGCGTGCTCATGCAGTCCGTGGGCGACGACGTCGAGGCGCTGCTCGTCGGCTGCGGCGGCACCGAGACGCGCGCCCACGTGTTCATCCAGCCCGGCGGCGTGATCTTCGACGCGCGCTCCGACGCGCCCGTCGCGTTCGCGCGCGTCCAGCTGATCGACCTGACGGGCGCCGGCAACGGCGGCGCGCCCGGCGCACCGGCGCGCGTGCGCGGCTGGGACGGCGCGAGCATCGCACCCTCGGAAGTCGTGACCGACGCGAGCGGACGCTTCGAGTTCCCGTCCGTTGCCGCGAGCACCTACCGGCTGACCGTGACACCGCCCGTCACGCACACGTTCCCCTCGACCGTGCCGTTCCCGTCGCTGCCCGCCACCCGCACACTCGACGCGGCCGGCTCGTACGGCGGCGCGTTCGCGATTCTCACCGACGGCGATCCCGTGCGGCTCGACCTGCCGGTGGACGGCGTCGTGACGTGGGCGCTGTTCGCCGAGAAGTCGGCGTCGAAGCTCGAAGCCGAATGGGGCGACCTGCTGGAGTACCGCGTGAACGTCGCGAACCGCTCCGACAGCGCGCTCGCGGCCGTCACGCTGCTCGACCAGCTGCCGCACGGCTTCGCCTATGTGCGCGGCACCGCGCGCGTGAACGGCGCCGCGGCCGAACCCGTGGCGGACGCGAGCGGCGCATTGCGATTCGCGCTCGGCGCGCTCGCCACCGGCGCGCGCTCCGAAGTGCGCTACGGCGTGCGCGTCGGCGCGGGCGCGCCCGAAGGCGACGCGATCAACCGCGCGGTCGCACACGCGGGCACGCTGGAGTCGAACGAGGCGACGGCGCGAGTGCGCGTGCGCGGCGACGCGTTCGGCGGCGAAGCGCTGCTCACGGGCACGGTGTGGTACGACGCCGACCGTGACGGCACGCGCTCGGCGGCCGAAGGCGGCCTGCCCGGCGTGCGGCTGTACCTGGACGACGGCTCGTTCGCGGTGACCGACGAGCACGGCCGCTGGAGCATGGCCGGCCTGACGCCGCGCACCCACGCGCTCAAGCTCGACGGCACGACGCTGCCGCCCACCGCGCACGCGACCGCGACGCACCGTCACGAGCGCGAAACGCCCGGCCTGCGCTTCGTCACGCTCGGGCGCGGCGACCTCGCGCGCGCGGACTTCGCCGTGACGGGCGACACGACCGCCGCGCGCCAGGTGCGCGAGCGCCAGCTGGCGGCCCACACGAACAGCGAAGCCGCGCGCGTCGTGCAGCGCGGGCTGGCCGCCCTCGCGCCGCAGGCCCCGGTGGGCGACACGCGCGCGCTGCCCGCGTCGCGCATCGTGAGCGGCGAAACCGGCTCCACGCTCGAACGCACGGCGTCGGGCGACGTGGCATCCCCCGCGACGGGCGGCGTGGAAGCGCTGCCGGCGGCCACGTCGCCTGCGCTCGCGCTCGAACACCTGCTGCCCGCGCTCGAGCCCACGCTGGGCTTCGTCGGCATCGGCGAGCGCGACACGATCGGCATGACGCAGCTCTCCGTGGTCGCGAAGGCGCCGTTCGGCTCGCGCGTCGCGCTGCGCGTGAACGGCATGCCGCTGCCGGACTCGCGCGTCGGGCGGCACTTCACCGCGCCGCGCACGGGCGTCGAGGCGTGGGAGTACATCGGCGTCACGTTGCAGCCCGGCGACAACACGCTCGAGCTGAGCGTGCCGCGCACCGGCGAACGCATGACCGCGCACGTCGTCGCCCCCGGACCGTTCGCGAAGCTCGAGCTGCGCGCGCCACGCCGTGCGCACGCCGACGGTCGCGGCGTGGTGCCGATCGAAGTGCGCGTCACCGATCGCGACGGCGTGCCGATCGCGGCGCGCACGTTCGTCACGCTCGACGCGGGCGCCGCGCGCTTCCTGGCGCCGGACCTCGATCCGGTCACGCCCGGCTGGCAGTCGGCGATCGAAGGCGGGCGCGCGCGCATCGCGCTGCTCGCACCGGCCTCGCCCGGCGACTCGCGCGTCACCGTGACGAGCGGCGACGTGAAAGCCGCGGCGACGATCGCGTTCGTGCCCGAGCTGAGGCCCATGCTGGCCGTGGGCGCTCTCGAAGGCACCTTGCGGCTGCGCCGCTTCGACGGCGCCTCCGGCGCCCGTGCTGCGGGGGGCGCTGCCCGCGCGGCGTCGTTCGAGGCGCCGATCACGCAGTTCACGACGAGCAGCCGCGACGGCCGCACGTCGGCCGACGCGCACGGCGCGCTCTTCATGAAGGGCCGCGTGCAGGGCGACCTGCTGCTCACGCTCGGCTGGGACTCCGACCGCGAACGCGAACAGCGCCAGTTCCGCGACCTCACGCCCGACCGCGGCTTCCCCGTGGCGGGCGACGCGTCCACGCGCGGATACGAAGCGCAGTCCACCGGGCAGCTGTACGCGAAGCTCGAACGGCGCGACGCGTCGCTGCTGTACGGCGACTACGTGACGGGCTCCGGCGGCGGCGGGGCTTTCGGATCCTCTGGGTCCTCCGGACCCGCATCATCATTCCGTTCGCTCGGCCGCTACGGCCGCTCGCTCACCGGCGCGATCGCGTCGTGGGAACGCGGGCCGCTCGCGCTGCACACGTTCACGAGCCGCGACCGCGGACGGCGCGCCGTCGAGGAGATCCGCGGCATGGGCACGAGCGGTCCGTACGCGCTCGCGCACGCGCCGGTGGTCGAGAACTCCGAACGCGTCGAGCTGATCGTGCGCGACCGCGCGCAACCCTCGCTCGTGCGCAGCAGCACGTCGCTGCAGCGATTCACCGACTACGAACTCGAACCGCTCACGGGCCGGCTGCTGCTGCGCTCGCCCGCGCCGAGCGTGGACGCCGACCTCAACACCGTGTGGCTGCGCGTGAGCTACGAGCGCGCGGGCGACGGCGACGCGGCGTGGGTGCACGGCGCCGACGCGCGCGTGCGCGTGCACCCGCGACTCGAGCTGGGCGGCGTGGCCGTGGACGACCACGACCCGGCCGCGCCGTACGAGCTGCGCAGCCTTTCGGCCGAATGGCGCGCGGGCGCGCACACGACGATCGGCGGCGAATGGGCCGCGTCGCGCCACGTGGGCGAGGCGGCGGCCGACGCCGGTCGCGTGGAGCTCGCGCACGAATCCGGCCGCGGCACGGCGCGCGTGTGGGGCGTCTCGACCGCGCCGCGCTTCGACAACCCCTCCGCCGGAGCCGGCGCGGGCCGCAACGAAGCGGGCGCCACGCTCGCGATGCGCCTGCCCGACCGCTCGCGCCTCGCGATGGAAGCGCTGTTCAGCGGCGACGCCGAAGGACGCGAGCGACGCGCGGGCGGGCTGCTGTCGCTCGATCGTGCGCTGAGCGCCGCCGTGCGCGGCGAGTTCGGCGTGCGCGTGGCGGGCGTCACGCGCCGCGACGCGCCGTCCGATCCCACGACGGCGTCGGTGCGCGCGCGGTTGTCCGCGCAGTGGCCGAAGCATCCCGAGTGGAGCGGCTATTCGGAGATCGAGCAGGACACGCGCGCGTGGGAGCGCCGCATGGCGGCCGTGGGCGGCGAGTACCGGTTCCTCGCGCGCGGCCGGCTCTACGCGCGGCACGAACTGCTCTCGAGCCTTTCGAGCGCGTGGGCGATGACGAACGCACAGTCCCAGGCCGCGACGGTCGTCGGCGTGGACGCCGACGTCGCGCACGACGCGCACGTGTTCAGCGAGTACCGCATGAACGACGCGATCGCGGGGCGCGAGGCGCAGGCCGCGGTCGGCTTGCGCAACGGCTGGAAGATCGCCGACGGCACGCGGCTCTCGACCACGTTCGAGCGCGTCACGCCGCTCGCGGGCAGCGACGCGGGCCCGGCGACGGCGCTCACCGGCGCGGTGGACTTCACGGGCGACGACGCCTGGAAGGGCTCGTCGCGCTTCGAAGTGCGCACGAGCCGCGCGAGCGACCAGTTCCTGCAGGGCATGGCCGCGGCGGTGAAGCTCGACTCGGCGTGGACCGCGCTCGGCCGCCAGCTGCTGACGCTCACGCGCACGCGCGGCGCGGGCGCCGAGGCGCGCGAGCGGCTGCAGCTCGGCTTCGCGTGGCGGCCGAACGGCGCGTACGAAGCGCTCGGCCGCTGGGAGTTCCGCTACGACCGCGAGGCGCCGAATGCCGCGGCGGGCACGGGACGCGTGCGCCACGTCGCGAACATCGCGGCGTTCACGGGTTCGGCCACGCGGCGGCAGTGGGAAGGCACGCTCGGCTGGGCGGGCAAGCTCACGCGCGACCAGGAGCCGGCGCGCATCACCGCGGGCGGTGCGCAGTGGCTGCACGGCCGCGTCGCGCGCGTGCTCGGCGCGCATTGGGATGCCGGCCTCACGGCCGGTGTGCGCGCGGGCCGGACGTTCGCCGAGCGCGAGTACGGCCTCGGCGCGGAAGTCGGCCGCGAACTGTCGCGCGGCGCGTGGCTGTCGCTCGGCTGGAACCGCTTCGGGTTCGACGACGACGAACTCGCGGGAGAGGCGTGGACGCGCGCGGGCGGATACCTGCGCGTGCGCATGCGCTTCGACGAACGCACGTTCGCGAACGAACCGGAGGTGCGGCCGTGAAGCTTTGGCGTCGCGGTTCCGGCCCCTCCGGGGCCTCCGAGGCCCTCGGCCCGGCGGCGGCGTTCGCCGCATTCGCCGCCGCACTCGCATGCGCCGCGCTGTTCGCCGCGCCCGCCGCCGCGCAGGTCGTGCGCGCGTTCACGCCGCGCTTCAGCGTGAACCAGCCGGGCGACATCACGCTGATCGGCAACACCGTCATGTCGTGCACCGGCGGCGGCAGCTGCACCAACGCGCGCAACGGCACGGGCGGCTCGATCAACAACAACGACAACACCATGGCCTACGTCGACATGGACGGCGTCTCGACGACGGTGAGCTCGAGCACGGCGACGCTCACGCTGCCCGTGGGCGCGACCGTCACGTGGGCCGGCCTCTACTGGGGCGGCTACACGACCAACGCGCTGCGCGGCACGGTGAAGATCGCCACGCCCTCGACGAGCGCCTACACCACCTACACCGCCACTCGCCTCGACGCGAGCGGCAGCGCCTACCAGGGCTTCGCCGAAGTCACGTCGCTCGTGCGCTCGGCGGGCGCGGGCGTGTATCGCGTGGCCGACGTGCGGTCGACGGCCAACACGTCCAACGTGCACGCGGGCTGGTCGCTCGTCGTCGTGTACTCCGACGGCACGCAGCCGGCGCGCAACCTCGTGGTCTTCGACGGCTTCGCGCTCGTCTCCGGCACGACGACCGTCAACATGACCGTGAGCGGCTTCGTCACGCCGCCCGCCGGCACCGTGAACACGAAGCTCGGCGTCGTGACGTACGAAGGCGACCTCGGCTTCACGGGCGACAGCTTCCGGCTCAACGGCACCGCGCTCTCGGACGCCGCCAATCCCGCGAACAACTTCTTCAACAGCTCGATCAGCCAGCTCGGCGTGCGCACGACGGCGAAGAACCCGAACTACGTCAACCAGCTCGGCTTCGACTGCGACCTCGTGCAGGCGAACGGCCTGCTCGTGAACGGCGCCACGAGCGCGGCGATCTCGCTCACGACGAACGGCGACACGTACTACCCCGGCGCGGTCACGTTCGCGACCGACCTGTACGCGCCCGTGTTCGACGCCGCCAACTTCTCGAAGACGGTCGCCGACCTGAACGGCGGGCTCGTGCGCCCGGGCGACGTCCTCGAGTACACGGTCACGATGCGCAACAACGGCCTCGATCACGCGATCGACTGCGCCATGGCCGACACGTTGCCGTCCAACGTCACGTACGTCGCGGGCTCGCTGCAGGTGAGCGCGGGACCGAACGCGGGCGCGAAGACCGACGCCGCGGGGGACGATGCCGCCGAATACGTCGGCGCCTCGCGCAGCGTCGTCGCGCGCCTCGGCACCGGCGCGACGGCGGCCGCGGGCGGACGCATCGACGTCGCGGCCACGACGAGCGTGACGTTCCGCGTCACCGTGAACGCGCCGCTCTCCTCCGGCACCGCGATCGTCAACCAGGCGGCGCTCGCCTTCACGGGGCAACAGTCCGGCGTCCTGTTCGCGGCCCGATCCGACGGCGACCCGGCGACGGGCGGCACGCAGACGACGATCGTCACGGTGACCGCGGCGCGCATCTCCGGCACGGTGTACGAGGACGTGCAGTACGGCGGCGGCGCGGGCCGCTCGCTCGCGGCGTCGTCCGGCGCCGTGCGCCCGGGCGCGCGCGTCGAGCTGTACAACGCCACGAGCGGCGCGTTCCTGCAGTTCGCGCGCACGGACGCGGCGGGCGCGTACACGTTCGACGGCTGGCCGGCGGGCGCATACACGGTGCGCGCCGTGCACGCGAGCGTACGCTCGAGCCGCGCGGGCGCGACCAGCGCACAGCTGGGCGTGCAGACGTGGCGCGGCGACTTCTCGAGCGGCGCGCTCGTCCCCGTGACCGACCGCGTGGGCGGCGAGAACCCGGCGATCGCCGACGCGGACTCGAACACGACCGCCGCGGCGTTCGCGACGCTCGCCTCGCCCTCGGCGACGCCGCAGTCGGTCACGAGCGTCACGCTCGGCGCGTCCGACATCGCGGGCGTGGACTTCGGATTCAACTTCGACACGATCGTGAGCACGCGCGACGCGGGCGCGGGCACGCTGCGCCAGTTCCTGGTCAACGCGAACACGCTCTCCAACGCCGGGCTCGCGCAGTCGGGCCTGCCTGCAGGAGTCGAGTCGAGCGTGTTCATGATTCCCGACGGACTCGCGCATCCGGGCCTGCGCGCGGGACTCGCGAACGCGCTCGTGAACGGCGTCGCGCGCATCGTCCCGCTCACGCCGCTGCCCGCGCTCACGGACGCGGGGACGCGCGTGGACGGCAGCACGCAGACCGCGAACGTCGGCAACACGAACGGTGGCGCACTGGGCACCGCGCCGGTCGTGGGCACGGACGAGATCGCACTGGCCACCGTGGCCGCGCCGGAAGTCGAGCTGCGCGACGCGAACGGACTGGCGCTCGGGCTCGACGTGCAGGCGGCGAACGTCACGGTGCGCGCGCTCGCGGTCGTCGGCTTCGGCAACACGGTGGGAAGCGCGAACGACGCGTGCGTGCGCGTGGGCGCGTCGGCGAACGCCTTCACGCTCGAGGACGCCGTGCTCGGCGCGACGGCGCGCGCGTTCGCGGACTCGGGCGCGGCCCTGCGGGCGGGCGGCGACCTGCTGCGCGCATCGGGCGGCGACAACGGCGTCGTGCAGCGTTCGCTGCTCGGCTTCGCCGCGGGCAGCGCGATCACGCTTTCGGGCGCGAGCAACGGCTGGACGATCCAGACGAGCGAACTGCGCGGCAACGCGATCGGCAACGGCACGCGCGGCGCGGTGTCGCTCGAAGCCAGCGGCACGCTCACGATCACGTCGTGCTGGATCGGCGAATCGGAGGGCAACGGCGTCGACGCGCGCACGAGCACGGGCGGCGTGACGCTGACCAACGTGACGGTGCGGCGCAACGGCCTCGGCACGGCGCCGGGCACGGCGACGGCCGGCGTGCGCCTGGGCGGCGCGGGCGGCACGGTGCAACGCTGCGAGATCGCGCTCAACGTGGGCGCGGGCGTGCAGGTCGTGAGCGGCGCGAGCAACCACGTGCTCTCGCGCAACGCCATCTCGGGCAACGGCACGGTCGCGGGCAACGGCGGCGGCGCGGCGAGCGGGCAGATCGGCATCGACCTGCAGGCGGCCGCGGACGACGCCGCGCGTGGCACCGCGCCGTACGTGACGCGCAACGACAACGGCGACGGCGACGCGGGCGGCAACGCGCTGCTGAACTTCCCGGTGATGGACTACGCCGTGCTGTCGAACGGCAGCTTCACCGTGAGCGGCTGGGCGCGGCCCGGCAGCGTGATCGAACTGTTCGTCTCCGACGGCGACCCGAGCGGCTTCGGCGAAGGGCGCACGTACGTCACGAGCGTGACCGAAGGCTCGGCCGCCGATCTCGACGGCACGACGAGCACGTATTCGGGTCTCTACAACGGGCTCAACCAGGGCACCGACAACACGCGGCGCTTCCGCTTCACGATGCCGGCGCCGCCCAACGTGAGCGCGTCGGTCGTGCTGACCGCGACCGCGACGGTGAGCGGCACCGGCACGTCCGAGTTCTCGGGCGGCGTGCCCGTGACGACGGGCGTGAGCGTGAACGGCGTGGCGTACGCCGACGCCGATCACGACGCGCAGCGCGACGCGGGCGAAGCGGGCACCGGCGCGGCGCTGTGGGCGAAGCTGTTCGCCGCGGGCTCGCCGTCGGCGTCGCAGGTCGCGGCCGTGGACGGCACGAGCGGCGCGTTCGCGTTCACGTTCGTCGCGTCGGGCTCGTACGTGGTGAAGCTCGACACGTCCGCCGACGGCGCGGACTCGACCGCCGACGCGCCCGCGGGCTGGGTGCGCACCGAAGCGCCGACCGGCGAGCGCGGGCCGCTCAACGTGGCCGCGACCGACGTGAGCGGCGCGACGTTCGGGCTCTATCACGGCAGCGTCGTGCGGGGTTTCCGGTTCCGGGACGATGGCGCCGGAGGCGCCCTGTCCAACGACGGCGCGCGCTCGGGCGGCGAAGCGGCGATCGCGGGCGCGCGCGTGCGGTTGACGAGCGCGTCGTGTGGCGCGGCGCCGTGCGACAGCGCGCTCACCGACGGCGGCGGCGCGTTCGCGCTGTGGCTGCCCTACACGCTCGCCGGCGCGAACGTGAGCGTGGTCGCGCCCGTCGGCGTGGGCGCGCTCGCGACCGGCGGTCGCGTGGGCGATACGTTCGGCACGTACGATCGCAACGTCGCGGCGATTGCATTCACCGCGGCCAGCGGCCGCGAATACCAGGGCCTCGCCTTCGGCGAGGTGTATCGCAACGCGTGGGTGGCGAACGGCGCGCGCACGGTGTCGAGCGGCGCCACGACGAGCTACGCCCACCGGTTCACCGCGGCGAGCGCCGGCGCGGTGAGCTTCGACGCGGCGCGCGTGTCGTCGCCCGCGCTGCCGGGCTGGGGCATGACGCTCGTGCGCGACCTCGACTGCGACGGCGTCGTGGACGCGGGCGAAGGCGCGATCGCGCCCGCGAGCGCCTTCACGCTCGCCGCGGGACAGAGCGTGTGCGTGATCGCGACGCACGCCACACCGGCCGGCGCGCCGACCGGCGCGAGCGAGCAGGCGACGCTCACCGCGAGCTTCACGTACACGAACGCGCTTCCTGCGCTCGTCTCGACCGAGCAGCTGCAGGACGTGACGACCGTGACGCTCTCGAGCGGGCTCGTGCTCACGAAGACCGTGGACGTGGCGAGCGCGCGGCCCGGCGACTATCTCGTGTACACGATTTCCTACGAGAACCCCGGCACCGGGGCGCTCTCGAACCTCGTGATCCGCGACGCCACGCCCGCATGGACGGTCTTCGACTCGGCGACGTGCGCCACGGCCGCCGACGGCATCACCGGCTGCGCGCTCACGCAGCCCGCGCTCGGCGCCAACGGCACCGTGACCTGGACGCTCACCGGCGCACTCGCCCCGGGCGGACGCGGCAGCGTGAGCTATCGCGTGCGGGTGCAGTAGCGGATCGACGGGAGCAACGCTCCGCCGAGGATCCGCAACTGGTCGCGCGACCAGTTAAGGCGCGACGAACCCCGCCGTCACCGAGTGCGACAGTTCGCGTTCGCCGGCGCGGGCGGTGACCTGCCACAGCAGGCTCGTCCCGGCGGTCACGCCGGCCGGCAACTGGTCGTGGCGCAGCACGAACATCGGCTCGCTCACGCGCGCGGGCTCGCCGAGCTCCGAAAGGTCCTGCGACAGGAGCACGACGTCGTAGCGATCGGCGCCCGCGACGGGCTCCCAGGCAAGCGTCACCACGCCTTCGGACGCCACGGGCGCCAGCGTCGTCACGGCGGTGGACACGGCGCTGTCGCCACGCACTTCGCCACGCTGCACGTCGGGACGCACGCTCAGGTACACGCCACCCGCGACCACCAGCACCGCGGCGAAGCCCCACGCGGGACGCAGCGCGGGCGCGAACAGCGCCTGCCACCACGACGCGCGCGGCTCGGCGACCAGCGTGCGAGGGGAAGCCGCCGCCGGCTGCGTCACGCGGCCACCCGACATCTCGCGCTCGAGCGCGGCGGCGAGCGATGCGTCGGCGTCGGCCAGCTGCGACGAAGTCGGCGCGACGGCACCGGCTTCGCTCTCGAGAAACGCCCGGTGCTGCGCGAGCAGCGCGCGGCAACGCGGACAGTCCTGCACGTGCGCGAGCACTTCCGGCTCGCCCGCTTCGTGACGCGCGGGCAGCGTGGCTTCGGCGGGACAGGCTTCCCTCGAGAGACTCATGCGTCCTCCATGCGCGACCCGAATCGCGCCTTCAACTTCCGGCGAGCGCCCTGCAGCACTCCGCGCGCCCCCGAAGCCGAACGAATTCGAAGCACGCGCGTGATCTCGTCCACCGGCATGCGCTCCACGGCGCGCAGCCACAACGCTTCCTGCTCGATGGGCTCGAGGTCTTCGCGGATGGCCTCCAGAACCGCGCTTTCCTCCTGCCGGTCGGCGAGCACGTCGAGCGGGTCGCGCCCGTCGGCGAGCAGGTCGTCCGGATCCACCGACTCGTCGCGGACGTTCACTCGCTTGCGCACCGCCGTCAGGCAGCGATTGCGCACGATCGCGAACAACCACGACGAGAACTGCGAGCGCTCGTCGAACCCGGCGAGTCCCCGCCAGGCCGACAACAGCGCGTCCTGCGCCAGGTCGAGCGCGGTGTCGTGGTCGCGCACCACCCGGAAGCACCATTGATAGGTCTTGAGCCGGTACCGGCCGAACAGCTCGCTGCCCGCGGCGAGGGCCCCGGGGGTACCGGGCTCGCGGCGGATCTCGCGCAGCAGTTCGGCGTCGGTGCGGCTGTCGGAACCAGTGCTCATGAGATGGGACGAAGGATCTCGCGGGTCGTCACAGCGGGCGGGAGCATTCCCGGGCGTCGGGTGTAGAACGGGAAGTTACTTTCCGGGGCGCAGGGCCGCCACTGGAGACGAACCGTTCGGCCGCGGGAGCCGTCCAAAGCCCCGCCATCGCTGGCCCTTTGCCCGCGGCGGCGGCTAGACTCCGCCCGCGCCGCAGCGCTTCCAAGCCCCCCCGCTTCCCGCAAGACCAGGAGACGTACTCGTGCCCCTGCCCATCGTGGAGTACCTCCACGTGTTGTTCGGCTTCACCTACGTGGCCGCCCTGATGGCCGCCCATTGGAACGCCCTGGCCGCCCGCCGCACCACGAACTGGAACGAACGCGCCGCGCTCTTCGACCTCAACCGCCGCCTCGGGATCATGTTCGCGCTCGGCTCGTTGATCGGCGCCGGCGTGGTCGGACAGCTGCTGGCGATGTCGCTGGGCTACCGCATGGCCGACACGCGCTCGTTCCAGATCGCGAACGCGCTGTGGCTGGTGAACCTGCTCGTGCTGCTCGCGGTGGACCTGCCGCAGGGCGCGCGACTCGCCGGACAGGCCCGCGCGGCCGCGAACAGCGGCGCCACGAACGAACCCGTCGGCTACACCGGCGCGCTCGACCGCTGGCGGATCGGCAACGCCGTCCAGCTGCTCGTGTTCCTCGTGCTGCTCTGGTTCATGGTCGCGCCTTGGCATAAATAACCCTCGGCGCTTCAGCGCCGAGGAGGCCGTGCCAACCGAAAGGACCCGCATGCCGCGCACTCGCCTCTCGTCAGCCCTCGCACTCTTCGCGGCATTCGCACTCTCGTTCGGCCTGGGACCTTTCGCGTCCCCGGCCGTCGCGGCGCCGGGCCGCACGTTCGAGCACCTGGCGCCGATCAAGCGCCTGCAGGCGCTCCAGCTCGCGCGCGAGCCGATGGAGCACAAGCAGGAGCGCAAGGAGTTCGCGGAGCGCCAGCGCGAGCTGCGCCGGCTGGCGAAGCAAATGCGCAAGAGCGGCAAGACGGCCCTGCGCGTGGGTGGCGAGAAGGCGCGCAAGGACGTTCGCACCGAAGCGTTCCCGGCCGCGCCGGCGCCGGTCTTCGGCGAAGCCACGCCGAACGCCGCGGCCGGCGAGGCCGCGCCCACGAACGTGCGCTGCAACACCCCGACGGGCGACACGGCGGGTGACGGGCAGTGCGAGACGTCGCTGGTGGCGTGGAACCAGTACATGATCGCGGCGTGGAACGACGGCAAGGGCTTCCACGACGGCACGAACCAGTACCAGGGCTACGCGACCTCCGCGGACGGCGGACAGACGTGGACGGATCGCGGCACGTTCCCGATCCCCGCGGGCTCGCCGAACTGGTCGTGGACGAGCGATCCCGTGCTCGCGGTCAACTCGCGCACGGGCGCGTTCTACTTCTCGGCGCTCATCGATCCCGACGGCCCGTCCGGCAACACGAACGGCATCGGCGTCGTGAAGGGGCGCTTCAGTGGCTCGAACATCGTGTGGCAGACGCCCTCGCTCGTGCGAAGCGTGAGCTACTCGACCGAGTTCCTCGACAAGCAGTGGCTCGCGGTGGATCCCGGAACCGGGCGCGTCTACCTCAGCTACACGCGCTTCGTCTCGAACGTCAGCGAGATCAACTTCCAGGCGTCCGACAGCGCGCTGACCTCGTGGAGCACGCCGGCGCTCGTGTCGGTGAACTCGAACAACATCGCGCTCGACGAGCGCGGCCTCGTGCAGGGCTCGCGGCCGTTGGTCGGTTCCGACGGGACGGTGTACCTCGTGTACTACAAGATCGGGCTCGTGGACGTGGACGCCTACCGCCTCGCCAAGTCGACGAACTTCGGCGCGTCGTTCGGCTCTCCCACGACACTGATGACGTTCTATCCGAACTTCGGCACCGGCGCGCCGGGCTTCAACCGCGCGATGGGCATCCAGTTCGCCTCCGTCGCCGCGGACCACAGCGGCGGCGCGCACGACGGCCGCATCCACATCACGTGGGCCGAGAGCCTGAACTGGTTCGACGACCTCACCGGCATCGGGCTCGCGGGCAATCGCAGCGAGGTCGAGCCGAACGGCGCGCCCGCGGGCGCGAACACGTTCGTGAGCGGCCAGACGCTGCGCGGCGATCTCGCTCCATCGTGTTCATGGCCGACTCGATGGCGGCGAGCATGCAGTACTCGATGCGCGTGTTCGGGCCCGACGGCTCGTCGCGGCTCACGTACGGTCTCGCGGCCGCGTCCGACATCACGGCCGGCTTCGGCCCCGCGTATCCGTTCACGGCGCCCGTGACGGCCACCTACTACTTCCGCGTGTTCCCCGTGACGGGCTTCGGCGGCTACCGCATCCGCACCGGCCCGGCCACGCGCACGATCGAGCGCGGGCGCGACCAGCGCGACGTGTTCTCGTCGTGGTCCGACGATCACGGCGCCGGCTGGAGCGAGCCCGTGCGCGTGAGCGACAGCGCGGCCGGCTACGACGACTGGCTCCCCGAGATCGCGGTCACCGCCGACGGCCACGTGTACGCGCAGTGGTTCGACTTCCGGAACTCCGCGCCGAGCAACGGCGGCGCGGTCTCGCACACGTACCTCGCGCGCTCCGACGACGGCGGCTCGACGTGGAACGGCTCGAACGCCGAGACGACCGCGCCCAGCTCGTGGACGAACGTGAACACGAACATCCAGCCCAATCAGGGCGACTACAACGCGCTCTTCGGCTACGACCGCGGCGTCGCCGGCTGCTGGGCCGACGGACGCGACGGCGACCCGAACGCCTACATGGCGCTCACGCCCGCCGCGCTCCGCGCCGACGTCACCACGGCGCAGGCGACCTCGGACAGCACCGTGCTCGTGAACTGGCAGCTCACTCCGTCCACGTCGGTGACGCCCACGGTCTACCGGCGCAACCTGCCGGGCGGCACGTGGAGCGCCCGCGAGACCCTGCCGCCGTCGGCCGGCGCGGCCAGCTTCACCGACACCTCGGTGGCGCTCGGCGCGACCTACGAGTACCGGCTCGGCGTGGTCGTCGACGGCCTCGAGCGTTTCTACGGGCGGGTTTCGGTCGCCATGCCCGCCGGCCCGGCGCCGCCCTCGCTCGCCATCACCGGCGTGTTCCCGAACCCCGTCGACCGGGGCGCGGCCGCTCCCGTGCGAATCGCCTATCGCCTTCGGGGCACGGACCGTGCGAGAATTGAGCTTCTGGATATCACGGGGCGGCTCGTCCGCACCTATGAGTTGGGCACGCCCGGAGCGGGCGCCCACGAGTTCGTACTCCCCGCCGGGGGCGGCATCCGCCCCGGCGTCTACCTGTTGCGCCTGGTCCAGGGTTCGGACGAAACGTCCCGGAGGATCAGCATCCTGAGGTGATCGCATGAAGTCGCGCCGTCTGCTCGTCTCGCTCTCGCTCCTCGCTCTCGCACTCTCGAGCCTCACGGCCGTCGCGCATGCGGCATCGCCGTTCGTGCGCGCCGCGCTGCCGGTAAGGACCGCGGACGCCGCGCTCGCCACGGGCCTCGTGCCGCAGCGCGAGTCCGTCGCGTACCTGAGCGTGGACGAAGCCGCGCTCGCCGAGTTCCGCTCCGGCGACGGTGGCACGCTCGAGCTGCCCGCGCCCGACGGCACCACGCTCACGCTGAACCTCACGCGCGTCGAAGTGCTCGCGCCCGGCGCCACGGTCACGTTCACCGACGACGCGGGCCCGCACACGATGACGCCCGACGTCGTCTGCTTCCGCGGCACGATCGCGGGCGAAGCCGGCGGCTGGGCGGCGCTCACGCTGACCGCCGACGGCGCGCTCGGCGTGATCGAATCGCACGGCGAGCAATTGCAGCTCGCACCGGTCGCCGCCTCGATCGCGGGCGGACGGGCGCTCCACTCACTCGCGCCCGCCACGAACCTCGCGTCCGCGGCCAGCACGTTAACGTGCGGCGTCAACGAGAGCACCGAAGCCGTGCTCGACCCTGCGGGCCCGCAGCCCCGGCTCCCGCGCGCGGCCACGCCCCATGGCGTGACGATCGACGCGGTCCGCAAGACCTTCAACATCGCGGTCGACTGCGACTACGAGATGTACACGACGTTCTCGTCGAACCTCACGAACGCGACCGCCTACGTGGTCTCGCTCATGAACGTCGTGTCGCTCATCTACGAGCGCGACCTCGAGGCGACGCTGAACGTGTCGTACCTGAACTTCTGGACGACGATCTCCGACCCGTACACGCAGGCCACCACCAGCCCGCAGCTCTCCGAGTTCCGCAACTACTGGACCGCGAACCGCGGCGGCGTGTCGCGCTCGCTCGCGACGCTGCTGTCCGCCCGGCCGCTCGGCGGCGGCATCGCGTACATCGACCAGCTCTGCAGCGGCTCGCTGGGCTACAGCGTTTCCGCGATCGACGCGGCGTACAGCTACCCGACCAACACGAGCACGTGGGACGCCTCGGTCGTCGCGCACGAACTCGGGCACAACTTCGGCTCGTACCACACGCACAGCTGCAACTGGCAGGCGCTCGGCTACGTGGCGACCAACGCGCTGCTCGACTCCTGCCAGACGAGCGAGGAGGGCTGCCTCACGCCCACGCTGCACGTGCCGCCGGACAAGGGCACGATCATGAGCTACTGCCACCTGCTCGCCGGCGGCCAGGCGAACATCCGTCTCGACTTCCATCCGATCTGCATCGACTACATGCGCGCGCGCATCGACGTCGCCGCATGTCCCGGCACTCCGGCGCCCCAACCGCCGCGCACGCCGTCCATCGCCGCGATTCCCGCCGGCGCGCGCGTGTCGTGGGCCTCGGGCGGGTCGAGCAGCGTGCTCGGCTACTCGGTCTATCGCAGCCGCACCATGCTCGACGCCGCGCCGCAGTACCGCGGCTTCACGCCGGGCCTGACGTGGGACGACGCCGAACTCGGCACGTTCTACTACAAGGTGCGCACGGTGCGCGCAGCGGACTCGTCCGGCTTCTCGGCCGAGGTGAAGCTCAACCTCTGCCCGCTCGCGACGTCGCCGAACCTTTCGACGGGCTCGGCCCCGATCGCCACGGTGACGGCGGACTTCGATCACGACGGTGACGCCGACCTCGCGGTCGCGAACAACGGCGCGACCACCGTGAGCGTGCTGCGCGGCAACGGCAACGGCACTTTCGCCGCCGGCATCGCCTACACGGCCGCGGGCACTCCCACGTGCCTCGCGGTCTCCGACCTCGATCTCGACGGCAACGTCGACCTGCTCGTCGGCACGGCGCTCGACAGCGCGCTGTGGGTTCTGCGCGGCAACGGTGACGGCACGTTCGCCGCGGGCGTGCGCACGCCGCTGAACGCGCAGCCGAGCGGCATCGCGATCGCCGACTTCGACGAAGACGGCGCGAACGACCTCGTGGTCGCGGGCTACCTGGGCGGACTGCTCACGCTGCGCGGACACCTGACCGCGGGCGTGCCGGACGGCACGTTCGAAGCTCCCGTCACGGTGCCGGTCTCGGCGCAGACGCGCCAGGTGATCGTGGGCGACTTCAACGAAGACGGCATCTGGGATCTCGCCACGACCGCGAGCGGACTCAAGGTGCTGCTCGGTCAGGGCACGGGCGGCGTGGGCAACGGCACGTTCGGAGCGGCGGCGAGCTACAACGCCGGCGGCACGCCGTGGGATCTCGCGAGCGCGGACTTCAACCTCGACGGCATCGCCGACCTCGCGGTCGCGAACTCGGGCGCGAGCAGCGTGAGCATGTTCCTCGGCGCGGGCTCGGCCGGCGTGGGCAACGGCACGTTCCCGATCAGCGGCACGTCGGTGAGCGTGAACGCGAATCCGCGCGGCGTCGTGGTCGCGGACTGGAACGGCGACGGCGTGCCGGACCTCGCGGTCGCGAACAGCTCGACCACCGCGAAGACCATGAGCATGCTGACGGGCAAGGGCGACGGCACGTTCAACGCCCCCGTGACGTCGGCCGCGAACACGAAGGCGTGGGCGATCGCGCTCGGCGACTTCAACGGCGACGCGGGCCCGGACCTCGCGGTGCTCAACAACGGCACGAACACGGCGACCGTGTGGCGTTCGGGCTGCACCGGGAACGCGATCGTCGCGGTGTCCTCGCCCGTCGGCGGCGAGACCTGGATCGCGACGCAGCAGCGCACGATCACGTGGTCGCTCACGCCGAGCGTGACGCTCGTGCACGTCGAGCTTTCGCGCGACGGCGGCACGACGTGGCAGCGGCTCGCCACGAACGTGCCCGGCACGTCGTGGACGTGGACCGTGGCGGGCGTGGCGAGCAGCAACGCGCTCGTGCGCGTCGTGGACGCGGCGCGCCAGCAGGTGGTGGGCGTGAGCGCCGCACCGTTCACGATCGTTCCGGCTTCGGCGCTCGGCGTCGAGGACGGCGCGGCCGCGCGCTTCGGCGTGCGCGCCGTGTGGCCGAACCCCGCACGCGGCGCGGTCACGGTGACGTTCGCGCTGCCGCTCGGCGGCTCGCACGCCACGCTCGAACTGATCGATCTCGCGGGACGCCGCGTCGCCGTGCGCGACCTGTCGGCGCTCGGCGCCGGCGTGCACGCCGTGACGCTGGCCGAGGGCGCGTCGTTGCGCCCCGGCATGTACGTCGTG
Organism: Candidatus Eiseniibacteriota bacterium; assembly: GCA_016710095.1. Lineage (GTDB taxonomy): Bacteria > Eisenbacteria > RBG-16-71-46 > RBG-16-71-46 > RBG-16-71-46 > CAIXRL01. The sequence goes on from JADJLL010000004.1 coordinate 170,988, forward strand.
CGTCTTGCACGGCCGGGCGAGGTGAGCGCCTCGAAGGTCGCGATCCTGCGCTAGGCAAATGGCGGTCACGAGGCGGCGTCGGGAGATTCCCTCCCGGCGCCGCTTCTGGCTTCCGGCTTGCAGCCCCTGACCCTCGGACGAGTGTGGCTTTTGCTCTCGACGAGGGGATCGCATGACTTTGCGCTGGGCACGCGGCATGGCCACCGGCCTGCTCACGGCGGCACTCCTGGTGCTGGCCGGATTCGGCGGCGTCGCGCGAGCCGCAGCACCGGCGACGCCCGCGCACGACCCCGAGTCGCTCACGCGCCGCGCCGACTATCGCCGGCTGCAGATCGAGATGCTGCGGCTGGGGCCCATGCACAAGCTGCGCGCGGCGCAGGAGCGCGAGCGTGCGGCCAAGCGGCGTCCCGCGCACGCGTCGGCGCACAAGCCCGGTGCGCGCGCCACGGCCGTCACGCCCGACGATCTTCCCGCGCAGCCGCCGCGTTCGCCGTGGCTCACGCCGCTGTCGGCGCAGGCCGCGGCGGCGATTCCCGCCAACGCGCGCTGCAACGATCCGTCCGCCGACGGCGCGACCGCCGCGCAGTCGGAGACCGCGGTCGCCGCGCTCGGCGCGAACGTCGTGGTCGCGTGGAACGACGGACAGGGCTTCAACGCGACGCCGTACGGCGAAGGCCAGGGCTTCGGCTGGTCGGCCGACGGTGGCGCGACGTTCACCGACGGCGGCGCGATTCCGCATCCGGCCGCGTACCCGTCGTGGATCTGGACGAGCGATCCGGTGCTCGCGGTGAACGAGAAGACGGGCGATTTCTGGTACTGCGGACTCGCGAGTCCCGGCGGCGAGAACGGCACGACCAACGCGATCGCCGTCGCGCGCGGGCGCTTCACGAACGGCGCGTTCGCGTTCGACAGCACGTTCGTCGTGCGGGTCGCGACCAGCTCGAGCGTCTTCCTCGACAAGCAGTGGCTCGCGGTGGACTCGCTCTCCGGCAACCTCTACGTGAGCAACACGACGTTCACGACGAGCGGCGACCAGATCGACGCGTACCGCTCGACCGACGGCGGCCGCACGTGGGGCGCGTCCGCGACGCTGTCGTCCGCGACGGACGCCGGGCTCGTGCAGGGCTCGCGCATCGCCGTGGGCCCGAACGGCGAGGTGCACGCGGTCTGGTCCGCGCTCGAAACGAGCGCCTCCATCGACACCGACCACTTCCGCTACCGGCGTTCGACCAACCTCGGCGCGAGCTTCGGCCCCGAAGTCACGTGCGTGAATCACATCTCGAACTTCGGCACCGGCGCGCCGGGCTTCAATCGCAACCGCGGGATCACGTTCCCCGGCATCGCCGTCGACCGCACGCGCGGCACGCACCGCGGCCGCGTCTACCTGTCGTGGAACGAGAGCTACGACTGGCTCGACGATCCGTTCCCGGCGACCACGACCGCGGGCATCGGGCGAACGGAAGTCGAGAGCAACGGCACCGCCGCGACCGCGACGGCCGCGACGCTCGGGCAGGTGCTGCGCGGCACGCTCGCGACCACCGCGGGCACGCGCGACCAGGACTGGTTCGCGATCCCGCTCACCGCCGGACAGCACGTGATCGTGTACGCGGACTCGTTCACCGCGACGCGGGCGTTCACGCTGCGGCTGTTCGCGCCCGCGCCCGACGGCGCGCAGATGCTCGCGTACGGCGGCAAGACCGACAGCACGGCGGCGACGATCACGAGCGTCACGTGGACGTACACCGCGCCCGTGAGCGGCACCTACTACCTGCGCGTCGCGGCGGCGTCGTGGCGCAGCATGGGCTATCGCGTGCGCACGGTGGCCGGCGCGCGCGGCGCCGAGCGCGGCCGCGACCAGCGCGACGCGTTCGTCACGTGGTCGGACGACGGCACGGCGTGGGCGACGCCATCACGCGTGAACGACGGCGCGATCGGCTACGACGACTACCTGCCCGAGGTCGCGGTCGGCGGCGACGGCTTGCCGTACGTGGCCACGTACGACTTCCGCGACGACACGTACGGCTCGCGCGCGAACCTCTACCTGTCGCGCTCGGCCGACGGCGGCGCCACGTGGGCGAGCGGCGCGCGCTTGAGCAGCACGAGCACGAACTTCACGACCGCCGTCACCAACATGGCGCCCAACATGGGCGACTACCTCGCGCTCGGCAGCGGCGGCGCGGGCGTGTTCGCCGCGTGGGCGGACGGCCGCAACGCGAACATCGACGTGTACGCCGCAGGCGTGCCCACCGGCGCGGCGATCGCGACCGGCCCCGCGGACACCACGATGAGCGCGGCCGGCGCGGCGGACTTCGGCTGGTCGTTCGCGAACGCGAACACGCAGTTCGGCGGCGCTTACACCGCGCACTTCACGAGCGAGCGAGCGTGGACGATGCCCGCCGACGCGGTCGTACCCGTGCCCGCGGGCGGCGCCGCCTGGCGCGCGATCACGGTCGCGGTCCCCGACTCGGCGGCCTCCGGCACGAACCGCGTGTGCGTCACGCTCACCGGCCCGGGCGGCGTGGTCGTCGGGCAGGACTGCTTCGCGATCGCCGTGCTCGCCGGGCAGCTCGGCGTGGAAGACGGCGCGCTCGCGTTCACGCTCGGCACGAGCACGCCCAACCCGGCGCGCGGTCACGCGGGCATCGCGTGGTCGCTCCCGCGCGGCGGGCACACGCGGCTCGCGGTGTACGACCTCTCGGGCGCGCGCGTGCGCACGCTCGTGGACGGCGCCGCCGCCGCGGGCCGCAACGTGACGTGGTGGGACGGCCGCGACGACGGCGGCCGCGCCGTGCACGCCGGCGCGTACTTCTGGTCGCTCGAGTTCGACAGCCGCCGCCTGTCGCGCCGCATGGTGCTCGTGCGCTGAAGTCCCCGGGCGCGATCCGGCGTTCGCCGTTCGCCGCTCTCCGTCCTCCACTCGCCGAAAGCCGCTGGCATGCCCGGCGCCGCTCGTCGAGAGTGCCCCCGTCACGCCGCACGACGAGCCCGCTCTCGACCGAACGGAGGAAGGCCCCATGCACGCGACTCACGCCGCAACGATCTCGCCGGCTTCGCCGGTCCAGGCCCGCACGCTCGACGAACAGCGCGAGGAGTACGCGCGCAGCCGCTTCCTCGCCATGCCGCTCGCGGGCGCGATCGCCTGGACGGCCGTCGGCGTCGCGGGACTGTTCCTGAAGCCGGAGATGGCGGCGCTCGCGCTGTTCGTGGCGACGGGGACGATCGTCTACCTCGGCATGTTCCTTTCGAACTTCACGGGCGAGCGGTTCCTCGACCGGAACAAGCCGAAGAACGCGTTCGACGGACTGTTCTTCCACACCGTCGCGATGTCGCTGCTCGTGTACGCGCTCGCGATCCCGTTCTACATGACCGAGGTCACGTCGCTGCCGCTCGGCGTGGGCGTCCTGACCGGGCTCATGTGGCTGCCGCTGTCGTGGGTGATCCGGCATCCGTCCGGCGTCTTCCACGCGGTCGTGCGCACCGTGGCGTGCGTGGCGCTGTGGTTCGCGCTCCCGGAGCAGCGCTTCGTCGCGATCCCGTTCGCGATCGTGGCGGTCTACGCCGTGACGATCGTGTGGCTCGAGGCGCGCTGGCGGGCGCTGCGCGCGAACGCCTGAGCCGCGCGCGCCGCGCCGGCACTCACACGAACGGCCGCCCCCGGAGTCCGGGAGCGGCCGTCGTGCGTTCGGGAAACCGTCAGTCGAGCAGCGTGAGCTTGCGGCGATGCGTGACGCCGGCCTGCTCGAGCGTCACGAAGTAGAGACCCGCGGGCCGCTCGCCGCGCGACCACGACACGCTGCGCACGCCACCGCCCTCGAGCGTGCGCGACTCGACGAGCCGCCCGCCCACGTCGTGCACGCGCAGGCGCGCCGGCGCGCCGGAGGCGAGCGTGCATTCGATCAGCACCGCGCCGCGCGCGGGATTGCCCTGCGCGAACCGCAGCGCCGTCACCGCCGCGCCCGGCACCTGCACCCACGCGGCTTCGCCGTGGCCGCCGCTCGCGAAGACGGGGCGATAGGCGACCTGCGTGCCCGCCACCGCCTGCTCGTCCACGAAGCGGAACTGGCCGGAGGCGAACTCGACCGCGTCGCCGACCGCGTCCCACGCCACGCCGTCCACGCTACGCTCGACGCTCACCGCGTGCTCGCCTTCGATCGTCCATTCGACCGTCACGCGCCCGGCGCCGGCCTCGATGAGGCGCAGCGAGGACAGCGCGGGCACGGCGCCCGTCGTCTGGATCTTGGCGGCGTAGATGCCCGCGGTCCCCGAGCGCTGGTCGTCCCACACGACGATCGCGTCGGTGCCCGTGGAGGCCACCATGCCGCGGCTGAACTGGGCGCCGGCGACCGTGCAGACGGCGTTGCCGGTGAAACTCGACCAGCCCGAAGAGACCACGAAGCCCTGCGAGAACTGCACGGCACGGATGTCGCCGTCGCCCGTCGTCGAGCCGAACGCGGCGCGGTAGTTGCCGTCCGACATGCGCAGCAGCTGCACGCCGCTGCCGACGCTGTCCGTCACCATCGGGTTCGTGGTGTAGCCCGAGCCCGTGCGCGTGCCGCTCGCGTCGTAGCGCGTCGCGTAGAGCTTCGGCTGGCCGCCACCGGTCACCGCGCGCAGGTCGCGCCACGCCATCATCACGCCGCCCGAGCCGTCCGGCACGATCTGCGGCGCTTCGCAGTCACCCACGACGGTCGCGACGTCCACCGTCATCCACCAGTTGCCCGTGCCCTCGTACGCGCCCGTCGAGTCGAACATGCACGCGCGGATGTCGGAGTCGCCACCGCCGCGATACTCGTCGATGAACGCGCAGGCCACCTTGCCCGGGGCCGCGAGCGCCATCGCGCAGGCGACCTTGTCGCCGCCGCTCGTGCTGCCGACTTCGACACCCTTGTAGAACGGGCCCCAGCTCCAGTTCGGATCGAGCACGCCGTTGCGGTTGATGCGCTTCGCGTACGTGATGACGTTCGTCGCGTTGTCCGCCTGGAACGTGACCACGTAGCTTCCGAGTCCGTCCGCGATGATCTGGGGTTCGTCCGAGAAGTAGTAGCTCGAGACCCAGTGGCCGGACGACGACCAGTTCGCCGACACCGTGCCGGCCGCGTCGTAGCGGATGGCCTTCACGCCGGAGTAGCTGAAGTTGGCGTAGTACGCCACGTAGGCGACGACCACGCCGCCCGCGCCGTCGGAGACCATCTTCGGACCGTACGCCCAGCACGCGGCTTCGGTGTCGATCACCCGTCCGCCCTGCGACCAGCCCGACGCGTACGAGCCGTTCGAGTTCACGCGCGTGAGATACACGTGCGACTCGACGCCGTTCGTGCGGAAGTCGGTCCACGCGACGTACACGCCGCCGGAGCCGTCCGGAACCAGCTCGGGGATGTACTGCACGCCGGCCAGCCCCGTGACCGACATGCCGGCCTCGGGCCAGCCGCTCGCGCGATCGCCGTTCACGTCGTAGTGCTGGAGGAAGATCTCGAAGTCCGGGGTGCCCCAGTTCGCCCAGGTGACGTACACGCCGCCCGAACCATCGGTCACCGCCGACGTGGCGTTGGGCGACAGCCCCGCCGAGGCCAGCAGGATGCCGTTGACGGCCCAGCTCTGCGCGCTGGTCGGCGCGGGGAAGAGAAGCGCGGCGCCGACGACGCACGCGGCGAAGAAAGACGAGTACCCAGAGCGGCCCATGCGAAACCTCGTCCGAGGGGAACTTCATGGGCACACCGCGCCCTCGGTGGCGCCGGCATGCCGGTTGATGACCGGTCTTGTATCGGTGCCTGCCGCGAAATCTTCAGAGGGCATTCTCAACTGACGGCAACTGGGGTCCCGGCCACGCCTCCCGGGCACGGCCACGCCCGCCCGCCGGGGCCGGCCCGGGGAAAATCACGCCGGGCCATGAAACCCCTTGCGCCGGCGGGCGAATGGTTGTTTATTCACCCACCCGCATAAGTATTCAGTCGTTCCGGAGGCACGCCGATCCATGTCCCGTACCCGCAGGCTCACCGCCCTCACGCAGATGCTCGCCGGCAAGCGCTACTCCAGCCAGGAAGAACTGGCCTCGGCGCTCGGCCGCAACGGCATCGAGGTCACGCAGGCGACGTTGTCTCGCGACCTGCGCAGTCTCGGAGTGGCCAAGCGCGCGGGCGCGGACGGATCGACCTGGTACGAACTGCCGGGACCGGCGGGCGAATCGCTCGACCGCAGCCGGCAGATGCTGGACCTGAAGGTGTTCGTCAACGAAACGCGGCTCGCGCAGAACCTCGCGGTGGTGAAGACCCCGCCGGGCCACGCCAGCGCCGTCGCTCGCGCGATCGACATGCTCGAGTTCGAAGGACTCGTCGGCTCCGTGGCCGGCGACGACACGGTCCTCTGCGTGCTGCACGACACGGCGACCGCCAAGCGCTTCAAGCGTCATCTCGATTCCATCGCCCAGACCACAGGAGGTGCCCAGTGACCGCTCCCGCCATCCCTTCAGCCGCCCCCGTCGTCACCGACGCCCGCGGCCGACGAGTCGCTCGGGTCGCCGTCCTCGGCGCCAGCGGCTACTCCGGCCAGGAGTTCATCCGCCTCGCCCTGCAGCACGACGGCGTCCAGATCGCCGCTCTCGTGTCGCGCGAGCACGCCGGCCGTCCGGCCGCCGAGCTCATGCCGGGCGTGGACGCGCGCGCCGCGGCCCTGCCCGCGCCGGTCACGCCGGACGCGCTGCCCGCGCTGTTCGAGGAAGGCGCGTTCGACACGCTCGTCGCCTGCCTGCCGCACGGCGCGTTCAAGGACTACTGCGCGGTGCACGGCGAGTGGATCTCGAAGCTCGCGCGCGTGATCGACCTGTCGAGCGACCACCGCGACGGCGCCGACGGCTACGTCTACGGCCTGCCCGAGGCGTTCCGCGACCAGATCTCGACCGCCACGCGCATCGCCAACCCCGGCTGCTACCCGACCGCCGCGACGCTCGCGCTGCTGCCCGCGCTCGAAGCCGGATGGCTCGGCGGGCCGGTCAGCGTCACCGCGCTCTCGGGCGTCTCGGGCGCGGGCCGCAAGCCGGCGCTCCGCACGTCGTTCGTCGAGCTCGACGGCGGCGCCGCGATCTACAAGGCCGGCGAAGTGCACCAGCACGTGCCGGAGATGGCGCGCAACTTCGCGAAGCTGTCGAACGGTTCCGCGATGGTTTCCTTCGTGCCGCAGCTCACGCCGATGGCGCGCGGCATCCTGCTCACCGCGACCGTTTCGCTGACGCGCACGATCTCGCCCGAGGAAGCGCACGAGGCGTACGTGAAGCGCTACGCCAACGAGACGTTCGTGCGCGTGCTGCCGCAGGGCGAGTGGCCCGAGACGCGCGCGGTGCGCAACTCGAACCGCTGCGACGTGACGGTCACCACCGTGCACGACGGCCGCACGCTGCTCGCGACGACGGCGATCGACAACCTCGTGAAGGGCGCCGCCGGCCAGGCTCTGCAGAACCTCAACGTGCTGCTCGGCTGGCCCGAGGCGTGGGGCCTCCCGGTCCACGGCAACCCGTGGTGAAGCCGTACGCGGGAACGCTTCCCGTCCGTCCGGTCGTGATCAAGCTCGGTGGCCGCGCGCTCGAAGCGCCCGGCGCCCCGGAGGATTTCGCGCGCGCGCTCTCGCGCCTCGAGCATCCCGCCATCGTCGTGCACGGCGGTGGCGCCGAAGTCACGGCATGGTGCGAAAAGGTGGGCATCGAGTCGCGCTTCGAGAACGGCCTGCGGGTGACCGACCCGGCCACGCTCGAAGTGGCGGTCGCCGTGCTCGCCGGGCTCGCGAACAAGCGGCTCGTCGCAGCGCTCAACAACGCCGACATGCGCGCGGTCGGGCTGTCCGGCGTGGACGACCGGCTGCTCGTCGCACCGCGTCACCCGCAGGCCGACGTGCTCGGCGAAGTCGGGCACGATCCCCAAGTGAACCGCCGGCTGCTCCACCTGCTGCTGTCCGAAGGCTACACGCCGGTCATCGCGACGATCGCGACGACGTACGCCGGCCACCTGCTCAACGTGAACGCGGACGACGCGGCCGCGGCGATCGCCCAGGCCGTGCACGCCAGCGACCTCGCGCTGCTCTCCGACACGCCCGGACTCAAGCTCGACGACCAGGTCGTGAGCGAGATCGTGGCCGACGACTTCGAAGCCACGCTCGCGAACCCGCAGGTCGCGGGCGGCATGCGCCCGAAGATCGCCGCCGCCGCCGCCGCGGTGCGCGCGGGAGTCTCGCGCGTGCACATCGCCGCATGGCGCGGTCCCGACACGCTCCACACGCTCTTCCACGACCGCACGCACGGCACGCTGCTGCACGAGGGCGCGGCACGAACGGAGGCGACCCATGGCTGATGTGATGACGAAGGAAACCTCGGCGCCCCCGGCGCCGGTCACGCCTCCGGCCTTCGCCGGCGAAGAGCCGCTGCTCTTCGCGCCGCTGTATCCGCTGCCCCGGCTGCAGCTCGTGAGCGGCAAGGGCGCGCGCGTCACCGACGTGAACGGGCGCGAGTACGTCGACTTCGTGAGCGGCATCGCGGTCAACGCGCACGGTCACGCCCCGGCGGGACTCGCCGAGGCGATCGCCGCGCAGGCCGCGAAGCTCGTGCACACGTCGAACCTCTACACGAACGAGAACGGCGTCGAACTGGCGCGCGAACTGACGCGCGCGACGGGCTACGACCGTGTGTTCTTCTGCAACTCGGGCACCGAAGGCATGGACGCCGCGATCAAGTTCGCGCGCGCCCGCGCCGGCGCGCTCGGCATGAAGGGACGCGACATCGTCGCGTTCACGGGCGGCTTCCACGGACGCACCGGCTTCGCGCTGTCGGCGACGCACACGCCGTCGTACCGCGCGCCCTTCGAGCCGCTCATTCCCGGCGTGCGCTTCGCGCCCTACAACGACCTCGCGGCGCTCACCGACACGATCACGCAGGACGTCTGCGCGATCGTCGTCGAGCCCGTGCAGGGCGAGAGCGGCGCGGTCCCGGCGACGCGCGAGTTCCTCCAGGCGCTCCGCGCGCGCGCCACGGCGCTCGGCGCGGCGCTCATCTTCGACGAAGTGCAGACCGGCATGGGCCGCACCGGAACGCTGCTGGCGCAGGAACAGTTCGGCGTGAAGGCCGACCTGACCGTGCTCAGCAAGGCGCTCGGCGCGGGCGTGCCCATCGGCGCCATCCTCATGACGGCCGAGGTCGCGCAGTGCCTCTCGCCGGGCATGCACGGCTGCACGTTCGGCGGCAATCCGCTCGCGACCGCCGCGGCGCGCTGGTCGCTGGCGCAGGTCACCGCGCCCGGCTTCCTCGCGCGCGTGAACGAAGCCGCGGCGCTGCTCGCCGCCGGCGCGGACGCGATCGCCGCGAAGCACCCGGCTTCCGTGCGCGAAGCGCGCGGGCTCGGCCTGCTGCGCGCCATCGACCTTTCACCGGACGCCGGCTTCCAGCCGGCCGAGTTGCTGGTGGCGGCCCGCGAACAGGGGCTGCTGCTCGTGCGCGGCGGCGAACGCGCCGTGCGGCTGCTTCCGCCGCTCAACGTGACGAACGAAGACATCTCCGAAGCGCTCGCGCGGCTCGACGCGGCGCTCACGGTTCTCGAAACGCGGGCGAACGAAAAGGGAGAAGCAAAGTGAGCAACGACCGGCGCAAGGTGAAGAAGGCGGCTCTCGCGTACTCGGGCGGTCTCGACACGAGCATCATCGTGCCGTGGCTCAAGGAGCACTACGGCTGCGAAGTCGTGTGCTACTGCTCGAACGTCGGTCAGGGCGGCATGGAGCTCGACGGCCTCGAGGCGAAGGCGCGGCAGATCGGCGCCGACGACGTGATCGTCGAGGACCTGCGCGTGCCCTTCCTGCGCGACTTCGCGTTCCCGATGCTGCGCGCGGGCGCGGTGTACGAAGGCCGCTACCTGCTCGGCACGTCGATCGCGCGTCCGCTGATCGCGTCGCGCCAGGTGTGGGCCGCCGAGCGCACGAACTCCGACGCGCTCGCGCACGGCTGCACCGGCAAGGGCAACGACCAGGTGCGCTTCGAGCTCACGTACATGGCGCTCGCGCCGCACCTGCCCGTGATCGCGCCGTGGCGCGAGTGGGACATCATCTCGCGCGAAGACGCGCTCGAGTACGCGGCCAAGCACAATGTGCCGCTCGCGCAGAAGAAGGACGACCTGTTCTCGCGCGACGCGAACCTCTGGCACATCTCGCACGAGGGCGGTCCGCTCGAGGACCCGAACACGGTCGCGCCGGAATCCATGTGGAAGATGACGGCGAACACCGCCGACCAGCCGGCGCACCCCGAGGTCGTGTCGATCGCGTTCGAGCGCGGCCGCCCGGTCGCGGTGAACGGCAAGACGCTCGGTCCCGTCGAACTCGTCGAGGCGCTCAACACGATCGCCGGCCGTCACGGCGTCGGCCGCATCGACATCGTCGAGAGCCGGCTCGTGGGCATGAAGTCGCGCGGCGCGTACGAGACGCCCGCGGGCACCGTGCTGCGCGAAGCGCTCGAGGACCTCTGCAACCTCACGCTTCCGCACGACCTGCAGCACACGCGGCTCGAGCTGTCGCACCGCTACTCCGACCTCGTGTACAACGGCATGTGGTTCTCGCCGCTGCGCCGCGCGCTCCAGTCCTTCGTGGACACCGCGATGGACGTGGTCACGGGCGAGGTGAAGGTCGAGCTGTACCGCGGCCGCTGCAACGCCGTCGCGCGCACGAGCCCGTACACGCTGTACCGCCCCGACATGGCCTCGTTCAACATGACGGGCTACAACGCGACGCACGCCGAGGGCTTCATCCGGCTCTTCGGCATGCCGCTCGCCACCGCGGCGCGCCGCGGCCAGCCCGCGCCTTCCGCCACGGAAGAGGCGGTGTCGCATGGCTGAGAAGGACGCCGTCTGGACGGGCCGCCTCGCGGCCGGTCTCGACCCGCGCGCGCAGCGGCTCAACGACTCGCTGCCCGTGGACAAGCGGCTGTGGCCCGAGGAGCTCGCGATGTCGCGCGCGTACGCGACGACGCTGGGCACGTGCGGCGTCATGACCGAACTCGACCTCACCGCGCTGCTCGACGCGTGCGACAAGCTCGAGCGCGGACTCGCCGCGGGCGAGATCACGCTCAAGGGCGAGGACGTGCACTCGGCGGTCGAAGCCGGCCTCGAGGGCTTCTGCGGCGAGCCCGCGCGCCGGCTGCACACCGGGCGCAGCCGCAACGACCAGGTCGCGACGCTCTTCCGCATGCGCGTCATGCGCCTGTGCGACGAGGCGATCAGCGACGTCCAGACGCTCGGCCGCGCGATCGTGTCGCAGGCGCGCCGCTCGGAAGGCATCGCGTGCGCGGCCTACACGCACCTGCAGCCCGCGCAGCCGATCCTGCTCGCGCACTTCTGGCTGGCGCACGCCGCCGCGTTCGAACGCGACGAAGAGCGCTTCGCCGCGGCGCGCGAAGCCGCCGACCGCATGCCGCTCGGTTCGGGCGCGGTCGCGGGCACGCCGCTCGTGTACGACCGCTTCGACCTCGCGACGCGCCTCGGCTTCACGCGCCTCGCCGCGAACTCGCTCGACGCCGTGGGCGACCGCGACTTCGCGCTCGAATACCTGAACGCCGCCGCGCTGCTCGGCCTGCACCTGTCGCGCCTCGCGGAAGACCTCGTGCTCGCGTGCTCGCCCGGCTTCGGCTGGTTCGCGGCGCCGGACGGCTTCAGCACGGGCAGCTCGCTGCTGCCGCAGAAGCGCAACCCCGACCTGTTCGAACTCGCACGGGGAAAAAGCGCGCGGCTGCTCGCGAACGCGCAGCAGCTCGCCGTGCTGCTCAAGGGCCTGCCGATCTCGTACCAGAAGGACCTTCAGGAGGACAAAGTCGCGGTGTTCGACACCGGCGACCAGCTCGAGAGCCTGCTCGAGGCGCTGCCGCCCGCGATCGCCGCGCTCGTTCCCAATCCCGACAAGCTGAAGGCCGGGCTCACGCCCGACCTGCTCGCGGTCGAACTCGCCGACGCGCTCGTCGCCGAAGGCGTGCCGTTCCGCGACGCGCACCGCGTGGTGGGCCAGCTGTGGGCCGCCGCCGAGAAGGCCGGCGTGGATCCGATCGCGCTGCCGCTCGAGGCGCGCACGGCCATTCATCCGCTCTTCACCGACGAGCGCGTCGGCTCGCTCACTTTCGAAGGCGCGCTCGCGCGCCGCTCGCACGCGCCCGGCGCGGGCCCCGGCTCGGTCGCCGAGCAGCTCGCGTACGCCGAAGCCCGGCTGGGCCTCGGACCCGGCGAAGCGCTGCGCGAACGCCGTGAGAGCGCCGCGACGCTCCCGAGCGCCTCGCGTGCGCGGGAGGCGCTGCTTCCGGCACCCGATGCGGACGCGAAGCACACGACGCCGGAGGCGTCGGCCCCCGCCATGACGAGAAGCGACGGCATCGTGCTCCGCCGCGCCCGCGTGTCCGACATTCCCGGCATCGCCGGCGTGATGAGCAAGTACGTCGAGCAGAACATCCTCCTGCCGCGCCCGGTGTCCGAACTGTTCCAGTGCGTCCGCGAGTTCTGGATCGCCGAGCAGGACGGCGAAGTGATCGCGACCGCCGCGTTGCGCCTGCTGTGGGGCGATCTCGGCGAAGTGCGTTCGCTCGCCGTGCGGCCCGACGCGCACGGCAAGGGTCTCGGCGCGCAGCTCGTGGCGGCCGTGGTCGCCGACGCGCGCGCGCTCGGACTGCCGCGCCTCATCGCGCTCACGCGCGAAGTCGAGTTCTTCCAGAGCTGCGGATTCACGGTCGAGCAGCGCGAGCAGCTGCCGCGCAAGGTGTGGACCGACTGCGTGAAGTGCCCCCGGCGTCACGCCTGCGACGAAATCGCGGTGGCGCTCGACCTCGTGCCCGGCGCCGGCGAAGAAGCCGCGAAGCAGGCACGCGGCTCGTACACCCTGCCCTTGCCGCAGGCGGCTTACAGCGAGCCGCCGCTGCCGATCATCTCGTGACGAAGGAGCATCCGGACATGAACCCCAATCCCCAGTCGCTCGTCGGACTCCTCGGTCTCGAAAAGGAGTGGGTGCTCGAACTGTTCGCGCAGGCCGATCGCCTGCGCGCGGTCCGTGGCACGCCCAAGGCGCCGAAGCCGCTCGCCGGCAAGACCGCGGCGCTCGTGTTCCACAAGCCGTCGCTGCGCACGCGCGTGTCGTTCACGGTCGGCATGCACGAACTCGGCGGCGACGCGGTCGACCTGACCGCCGTCGAGGTGAGCGAGCACGGCCGCGAGAGCGTGCCCGACGTCGCGCACGTGCTGTCGGGCATGTGCGACCTCATCGTGGCGCGCACGTTCTCGCACTCCCTCGTGCAGGGCCTCGCGAAGCACTCGAGCGTCCCGGTCATCAACGCGCTCACCGACCACTCGCACCCGTGCCAGATCCTCGCGGACCTCTACACGCTCTGGCGCCAGGGCCGCGACCTCGACGACATGACGGTCACGTGGGTGGGCGACGGCAACAACGTGCTGCACTCGTGGCTCGAAGCGGCGACGATCTTCGGATTCTCGCTGCGCGTCGCGGTGCCGGACGGCTTCGAGCCCGACGCCGGGCTGTTCCTCGAGGCCGAGCGCCTGAGCGAAGGCCGCGTGCGCCGCGTGCGCGACCCGCAGGAAGCGGTGCGCGACACCGACGTCGTGTACACGGACACCTGGACGAGCATGGGCCAGGAAGCCGAAGCGCAGTGGCGCCGCATCGCGTTCGCCGGCTTCACCGTCGACGAGCGCCTCATGTCGCTCGCAAAGCCCGACGCGTCGTTCATGCACTGCCTGCCCGCGCATCGCGGCGAGGAAGTGACGGACGAGGTGATCGACGGACCGCAGAGCGTCGTGCTGGAAGAAGCCGAGAACCGGCTGCACCTGCAGAAGTCGCTCATGGTCACGCTCTCGGCGGCCACGCCGCCGCGCGTGAACGCGCCGTCGGCCGCGAAGCGCAAGCGCGTGCGGGTCTCGCCGCAGATGGCGGGCGTCACGGCCTGACCGCCGGACGGCTCCACGAAGTTGCCGCCACTTGAGGGCGCCTCCGGGAAGATCCGGGGGCGCCCTCTCATGTTTGTGGCGCGGCGGGCCGAGACTCCGGTCACCAGCAGCACCACGGGCACGTGTGCGACGCGTGCGCCTGCCCGGATCCCACGCCCCTCTGCCGGGAGACACGCATGTTCAACAACTTCTGGAAGCGCCTCTTCGGTGGCTCCGGAGCTTCGCCCGAAAAGACCGCCGCGCCCGCAGCCTCGGCCGTGGCGAGTGACCAGTCGCAGGCCGCCGCGCTGGCCGCCGCCGTCGCGAGCAACGAAGCGGCTGCCGCGCCCGCCGCGCACGCGCACGCGACCGTGCCGGTGCCGAACGATCCGATCACGGTGGAAGCCGCGCTGCGCCGCTCGCTGCACTGGCGCGCGAAGGTGCTCATGGACGGCGCGACCCGCGAAGCGCAGCAGTCCGACGCGCCCGCGCTGGTCGAAGAACTGACCAAGGCCGGCGAGCAGATCATCCGCCAGCCTCCCGACGCCGCGATGCGCGCGCTCAACGTGGCACGCAACCCGAACTCGTCGCTCGCGCAGATCGTGGTGCTCTTCGAGCACGACCCGATGCTCGTGCAGGCGCTGCTGCGCCAGGCGAACTCGGTCTTCTACAAGCGCGACGGCAACCCCTGCAACTCCGTGCATGCCGCCGTGCAGCGCGTGGGGCTGAAGGGCGTCTCGGGCATCCTCATGGAGAGCATGGTGCAGCAGATGCTCTGCCGCCCGGGTGGCAGCTACGACGCCCTCGTGCAGCGCGTCTGGTCGCACATGCAGCGCACGGCGCCGCTGGCGCGCGCGCTCGCTCCGGCGTTCGGCGTGGACGGCGAGACGGCGTATTCGCTCGCGCTGCTCCACGACGTCGGCAAGCTGCTCACGTTCGACCACATCTCGTCGCTGCGCCACAAGCGCCGCCGCGAGGTGAAGATGCCCGACGTGTTCTTCCGCCAGCTCCTCTGGCACCTGCACGAGCCGCTCGGCGGCCTCGCGGTGCTGCGCTGGGGCATGGGCGTCGAAGCCGCGCGCGCGATCGCCGAGCACCATCGCCGTCCGGCGCCGGAGACCCCCGATCTCATGACCGAGTGCCTCCACGTGTCCGAAGCGATCGAACTCGCGCACACGAACTTCACCAAGCTCGACTGGGACGCGATCTGGAAGAACGGCGAGATCACCGCCGACGTCGTGCAGGTGCAGGACCGGCTGAGGCGCATGGAAGCCTGAGCACGCGCACAATCTCCGCCTACATCATGGCCGCGCCGGGTGATAACCTGCGCGGCCATGACGACATCACACCGCTCCCGCCGGGCCGCGACCTTCGCGGCCCTCGCGCTCGCCTGCAGCACCGCGATCGCCTTCGCCCAGACGCCGCTCCCCGGCGGCGCACGCGCCGACTCCACCCGCCGCTACGAGCCGGGCCGCGCGCTCGCCGACAGCGCCCGCCGCCCCGCCGACATGCCGCCGCGCCCGGCCGCTCGCGCGCGCGACATCGCGCCCGCGGCGGTGCCCGCGGGACCGGCGATCCCGTCCGACCTGCCCGGCTTCTGGCGCACGCGCGCCGAGCGCACGCTCTGGAAGCAGACGGCCGACTACGACGAGACCATGCGCTACTGCAAGCAGCTCGAAGCGGGCTCGCGCTGGGTGAAGCTGGTCACGTTCGGCAAGTCCGGCCAGGGCCGCGATCTCGTGATGCTCGTGGTGTCGAAGGACCGCGCGTTCACGCCGGAGGCCGCGCGCGCGACCGGCAAGCCCGTCGTGCTGATCCAGAACGGCATTCATTCGGGCGAGATCGAAGGCAAGGACGCGTCGCTCGCGCTCGTGCGCGACATGGCCGTGCTGCGCACGCGCCAGAACCTGATCGACTCGTGCATCGTGCTCGTCGTGCCCATCTTCTCGGTGGACGCGCACGAGCGGAAGAGCAAGTTCAACCGGCTGAACCAGAACGGTCCCGAGGAGATGGGCTGGCGCACCAATCCCACCGGGCTGAACATCAACCGCGACTACATGAAGGTCGAGACGCCCGAGATGCGCGCGCTGCTCGCCAACGTGTACACGAAGTGGTGGCCGGAGCTGCTGATCGACGACCACACGACCGACGGCGCGGACTACCAGCACGACGTGACGTACGGCCTGCAGCAGGGCCCGCAGGTGCCCGAGGCGATCTCGCGCTGGTACACCGAGGCGCTCGAGGGCCGCGTGATGCCGGCGCTCGCCGCGATGGGCCACCTGCCCGCGCCCTACATCAACTTCCGCGGGCCGCGCCCGACGAGCGGCATCGACTTCGGCGCCGCGCCGCCGCGCTTCTCGACCGGCTACGCGCCGCTGCACGCGCGCGCGGCGCTGCTCGTCGAGACGCACATGCTCAAGCCCTACGGCGATCGCGTGAAGGCGACCTACGACCTGCTCGCCGCCGTGCTCGACGAGATCCGCATGCGCCCGCGCGCGCTCACCGGCGCCGTGCGCGACGCCCAGGCGTCCGTCGTGGCGCGCGGCCGCGAAAACGATCCCGCGCGACGCACCGTGACGCTCGAGAGCAAGACGACCGACAAATCGGTGCCCTTCGCGTACCGCGGCAAGGTCACCACCTGGGAAGCGAGCCCGATCACCGGCGCGCCCGTCGCGCGCTACACGGACGCACCGTGGGACACGATCATTCCGCTGTACCGCGAAGTCGCGCCGACGCTCACCGTGCAGCAGCCCGCGGGCTACCTGATTCCGCAGGAATGGACGCGCGCGATCGACGCGCTCGACATGCACGGCGTGCGTTACCGCCGGCTCGTGCGCGCGTGGCGCGACAGCGTGGAAATGCTGCGCATCACCGGCTGGTCCGCCGCGACCGAGCAGTTCGAAGGCCACCGCATGACGCGCGTGAGCGCGATGCGCGCGGAGCGCCAGCTGCGCAACTTCCGCCCCGGCGACGTGTGGGTGCCGCTCGACCAGCCGTCGGCCGCGATCGCCGTGAACCTGTTCGAGCCGCAGGCGCCGGACGGCCTGATGGCGTGGAACGCGTTCGACACGATCTTCCAGAAGAAGGAGTACGGCGAGGACTACGTGATGGAGCCGATCGCGAAGCAGATGCTCGCGAAGGATCCGAAGCTCGCGAAGGAGTTCGCCGACCGCCTCGCCGCCGACTCGACGTTCGCGAAGAGCGCGTGGGCGCGGACCGACTTCTTCTACCGGCGCTCGCCCTGGGCCGATCCCGAGCAGGACCTGTTCCCGATCGCGCGCGCGCTGCGCGTCGTGCCCGAGGCGATGTTCGCTCCGGCGCCGGCGACGCCGATGCCGGGCTCGCGCTGAACCGAAGTTACTTCCAGCCCTCGCGCACCGCGCGGGCGTAAGCGGCCCAGTAGGGATCCGGCGCCGGTTCCTCCATCGTGAGGACGGCGCCGTCGCTTTCGGCGATCCACAGCTTGCCGTGGCCCTTCATGACCTCGCCGATCTCGGCCGCCGCGATGCCTTCCTCGGCGAGCGCCGCGAGCACCGCGCCCGCGTGTTCCGCGCGCGTGCAGCAGAGCAGCGCGCCCTCGGCGAGCGACACGTACGGATCCACGCCGAGCACTTCGCACGCGACGCGCACTTCGGCGGGGAGCGGAATGCGCGAACGCTCGATCCGCACGTCGTGCCCGCACGCCTTCGCGAGTTCGACCAGTCCGCCGAGCACGCCGCCCTCGGTCGCGTCGTGCAGCGCCGTGACGCCGCGTTCGCGCACGCCCACGCGCAGCGCCGCGCGGCAGTCCGCGACCACGCTCACCTGCGACTCCATCGCCTGCAGCCGCGCGAGCGCGCCGTCGTCGAGTCCCGCCGCGGCGAGCGCGGCGCCCACGCGCTGCGGCGCGAGCGCGGCGATCACCGCCGCCGTCTCGACCGCGCAGCCCTTGGTGAGGATCACGCGATCGCCCGGCGACGCCATGAGCGGCGTGACGTAGCGCCCTTCGTCGCCGACGCCGATGAGCGTCGCGGCGCCGACGATGGACAGGTCGCAACCGTCGTAGCGCCCCGTGTGGCCCGTGACGACGGCGACGCCGAGCTTCGCCCACTCGTCGCTCATCGCGGTCCAGTACTCCGCGAACAGGTCGTCGCCGAAGTCCGGCGGCAGCGCGAACGAGACGCTCGCGTAGGCCGGCGGGATGCCCGTGGTCCAGAGGTCGGACGCGATCAGGTGGCAGGCGAGCCGCGCCGAACGCGCGGGCCCGAGCGCCGGAATGACGCTGAGCGGATCCGTCGTCACCGCCATCACGCGCCCCGCGCCGATCTTGACGATCGCCGCGTCGTGTCCCGCGCGCGGCCCGGCGAGCACTTCGGCGCGCTCGGCGCCCAGGCGGGGCGCGATGACCGAGCCGAACACTTCGGGCGAGATTTTGCCGAGCGGCGACTGCGTGGCGGGAGGCAGCGACATGCGGAGCGACTCCACGAGAGAAGTGTGAGCGAGGGACGGACAGTAAACGCGGCGCCACCTACCGCACGCAAGCGAACGGCGGCCGCCCGGGAGAAGGGCGGCCGCCGTCGGTGAAGCGATGTGTCCGCGTGACGCCCTACGCCCCCGGCGGCGGCAGGAACTTCGCCATCGCGAAGCTCGCGCCCTGCGGATCCGAGACCACGGTCATGCGGCCGACACCGGGAATGTCCATCGGCGGCACCCACGTCTTGCCGCCCATCGCCGTGAGCTTCGCGTGCGAGGCGTCCACGTCGTCGACCGCGAAGTACGTCAGCCAGTGTGACGGCGCGCCGGCGCCGGGAGGCATCGGCATCATGCCGGCGATCATGTTCTTGCCGAGCGTCCACTGCGTGTACGGGCCCATGGCGCTCGCCGTGTCGTGTGCCTGCCAGCCGAACAGCCCGCCGTAGAACGTCTTCGCCTTCGCGGGGTCCGTGGCGTTGAGCTGCGTCCACGCGAGCGCGCCGGGCTCGTGCATCACGCCCACGCCGGGCGTGCCCTTGCCCTGCCACAGGTTGATCGGCGCGCCGAGCGTGTCCATGACGATCGCGAGACGGCCGTCCTCACCGACGTCGAACGGCGGCATGATCGTCGTGGCGCCGAGCGCCGCCGCCTGCTTCGCGGCTTCGTCCGCGCTCTCGACCGCGATGAACACGCCCCAATGCGTCGGAACGCCGCGCTCGAGCATGTCGGGCGTCAGCTGGAACATTGCGGCCGAGTGGCGGCCGCCGAGCTGGAAGATGTGGTACTGGCCGCTCTCGCCCATGTCGAAATCGAGCGCCGTCCAGCCGAACAGCTCCGCGTAGAACTTCTTCATGGCGGCGGGATCGGTCGTGGCGAGTTCGACCCAACAGAAAGTGCCGGGCGCATGCTGCGTGATCGTGGGCATGGAAACCCTCCGAGGTGAGGCGTGAGGCGGGGATGATCAGGGCGCGGACGTTCGCCCAGCCCGCGGGGCACGGCCAGCGCCGAGCGGCGAACGCCGCGCGCGGCGACACGAGCGCGGCCGCACCGCGGCGCGCACCGCACCGCCCGCTCCCCCATCCCGCGGGAAAGCCGCCGGGCATGCGAAAGGGGCGCCCTCGCGGACGCCCCTCTCGCGCTACTCCCGCCTGCGTGACGGGCCCTGCGTACTGCGATTACCGGACGATCGTCACGCGCACCGACGCGACCTTGCCCGCCTGGGCGAGACGCGCGAAGTACACGCCCGACGAAACACCCGACGCGTCGAGCACGATGCGATGCGTGCCGGCGGCCAGCGTGCCGAGGTCCTTGCCGGCGACACGACGGCCCGTGACGTCCACGAGCTCGAGGCTCGCGGGCGACGACGAACCGAGCGACACGCTCATCTGCAGCGAGCCGCGCGCCGGGTTGGCCGACAGCGAACGCAGCGCGAACTGCGTCTCGACCGGCACGTCCACCCACACCTGGCCGAGCATGCGCTCGACGCCGTTGTGGATGACGCCGATCTTGTACTCGTAGCTGCGGCCGGCGACGACGTTCGCGTCTTCGTACGTGAGCAGGCCGTCACCGTCCGCCTGCAGGTCCTGCACGTACGCGAACTCGCCCGGGATCGCGCGGCGATAGAGCTTCATCGACTCACGCGCGCCGTCGGCCGAGTACCACGTCATCTTCGGGTGACCGTTCACGATCTCCGAGCCGACCAGCGCGAGCTGCGTGGCGACCGGAGCGTCCAGCGAACGCTCAAACAAGCCGCGGCCGTGCGTCGCGACGCGCAGCGTGCGGCTCGTGGGCTGGATCTTCATGTCGAACACCGACACGACCGGCATGCCCGTCGTGAACGGCGCCCACGTCGCGCCACCGTCGAAGCTCTGGTAGACGCCCACGTCCGTGCCCGCGAACACGCGCGACGGCACCATCGCGTCGATCGCGAACGCGTTGACCGGCACGTCCGGCAGGCCGAAGCCCGACGCCGACCAGGTCGGCGTGCCCGTCATGAGGTTCGTGGTCTTCCACACGTGCTGGCCGGCGGCCAGGCCGAAGCCGCCGAAGCAGACGTAGGCCTTGTTCGGGTCGGTCGGATCGATGGCGATGCGGCCGATGTACTTCACCGGCATGCCGGCGCCCGTCATGTTCACGAGCGTGCTCGAACCGGTCGTCGTGCCCCAGATCGTGGAGTTGTTCAGGCCGACGAGGCGCACGTTGTCGTCCGAAGGCGCGATGCCGACCGCGCTGATCGGCACACCGAGTCCGCCCGACGTCATGATGGGCGCCTGGCTGACGACGGGATTCGTGGTGCCGCCGTCCGTGGAGCGGTGCAGGCGGTCCGTCGCGTAGTAGATCGAGTTGAACGGCGAGCCCGGGCCACGCACCAGCGGCGCGTAGAAGTTCGGGTTCTCGCTCACCAGGATGCCGTTCAGGTTCTGGCCGAACACGTTCCAGTTGCCGTCGAACGCCGCGGCGACGCTGGTCACACCCGCGTACGCCACCACGTTGTTCCGCTGGTTGAAGTACGTGTGGTACATGCGCACGTTCGAGTTGTCCGGCGCGTTCTGGTCGATCACCGTGAAGCCACCGTCACCGAAGTCGATGCGGTTCCACGTGCCGTCCGGACGGTAGTGCTGCGTACCGTTGTCCTGCGTGCCGCCGATCGAGAAGTTCGGATCGGTCGGGTGCACGTCGAGGCTCTGGTACTGGGCCGCGCTGAACGGGAATACGTTCAGGCTGATCCAGCTCGCGCCACCGTTCGTCGACTTGTAGATGCCGCCGTCGTTGCCTTCGTACACGATGCTCGGATCCGACGGCGCGAACACGATCGCGTGTGCGTCCGCGTGCAGACCGACGTCGCCCGCACCGGCGGCCGTGAAGCTCGCGCCGGCGTTGACCGAACGCGCGTAGACGCGCGAGCAGGTGCTGTTGCCGGCGCCACCGATGAGGATGATGTTCGCGTCGGTCGGGCTGATCGCGACCGGGAGGTCGTAGAAGCACTGGCCGCCGCAATAGCCGCCGCCGCCCGCAAGCTTCGCCGACCAGGTGAGGCCGCCGTCCACCGAACGGCGCAGGGCGCCGCTGCCGGTGGTGCACGACGTGCCGGCCGCGGTCTCGCCCGTGCCCACGATGATCGTGGTCGTGGCGCCGACGCGGTTCGCCGCGAACGTACCGCGCGCGCCGCTGACGGTCGTGACGAACGTCTGCGAGAACGTGCCGGCGCCCTTCGCGGTCGTGGTGCGGTAGATGCCGCCGTTGTTCGCCGCCGTCGTGCCGTTCGCCCAGCACAGGATCGTGTTGGCGGTCGCGTCGGTCGGGTCGTAGATCATGTCGGCGATCACCTGGTTGCCCGACACGTCCGGCGCGATGCTCGCCGCCGAAGACACCGTCAGCTTGGCGAACGACGGGCTCGCCGAGGTGGCGTTCGTCGAACGGTAGATGCCGCGCAGCGCGGTGATCGGGGGCGAGGCGCCGAACGCTTCGCCGCCCATGCCGCCGATGCCGCCCGCGGTCGAGCAGAACACGATCGCCGGATCGCTCGGATCCACGAGGATCTTTGAGATCGAACGGCCCGTGAACGTCTTGGCGCCGATGATGTCCGTGGTCGGCGTCGGGTTGAACGGTCCGTTCAGGACCGCCGCGCCCGCCGCGTCGTCGATGCGGTAGAGACCGACACCGAAGAACGAGTCGGCCGAGCCGTTCGCTTCACCGGTGCCGACGTAGAGGATGCTCGGATCCGACGGCGCCAGCGCGAGCGAACCGATCGCGAGCGACGCGGCGTTGTCGAAGATCGGCGTCCACGAAGCGCCACCGTCGAGCGAGCGCCACACGCCGCCCTGCGCAGCGCCGACGTAGACGATGTTCGGGTTCGTCGGGTGCACGCAGATCGCGGACACACGGCCCGAGATCGCCGTGCTGACGCTGGTCGTCTGGCCGTTCGGAATGGGCCACGGACCGATCGGGGTCCACGTGCCGGCCGAAACGAACGGCGCGAGCGCGCGGCCCTGCGTGCCGAGCTGGCGCACGGCGCCCAGTCGCGCCTGGATGAGCGCGTCGCTCGGGGCGCTGCCGTAGCGCAGCTCGTCGAAGCCGGCGCGCGCCTTCAGGTAGGCTTCCTTGTCCACTTCACCAGCCAGGCCGGTGGGCAGATCGGGATCGCTTTCGATGCTCTCGGCCAGCGCGTACGTCGCGCTCGCGGCGAGCACGAACATCGCGGTGAACAGACCAAGCCACTTCTTCATGCGTCCTCCGGGGGATGTGGGGTACGAGTGCGCACGCCGAAGGAACGGGTCGCCCGGCGAGCCACGGTGCGACAGCAGGCGCGCAGTGTAGGAACCGTGGCCGAACAAGGACATGGAAAAGTCACGAACGCGGTCCCGCGACCCCGCCTGTTCGCCGCGACGCAACTCCTGCACGCCACACTGTTCACTCTCATCCGGGAGATGCGCCGGCGCGCCGACTCGACAGCGCACGAGCCCCTCGCGCACGATGCGCGCTCACCTCTCTTCCACCGGAGACACACATGCCCATCTCGAGACTCGCGCCGGGTCCCCGGCTTTCGGGCGTCGTGATTCACGGCGACACCGTCTACCTCGCCGGTCACGTCGTGGCCGACCGCTCGCTCGGCGTGAAGGGCCAGACCGAGGCGATCCTCAAGCGCATCGACGAACGCCTCGCCGAAGCCGGCACCGACAAGTCGCACCTGCTGTCCGTGACGATCTACCTCGCGGACATCGCCACGTTCGACCAGATGAACGAAGCGTGGGACGCGTGGGTGGATCGCGCGTCGGCGCCCGCGCGCGCCACGGTCGGCGCTCCGCTCGCTTCGCCGGACTACCTGGTCGAGATCAGCGCGATCGCGGCGCGCTGAAGTTCGTGGCGCCGCAGCGCCGCCGCAGCGCGAATCGCACATGCGAAAGGGGGCGCCCCGCAAGGAGCGCCCCCTTCGCTTTGATCTCGCGCCGATCGGCGCGACGCGTCACTTCACGATCGTCACGCGCACCGACGCGACCTTGCCCGCCTGCGAGAGGCGCGCGAAGTACACGCCCGCCGACACGCCGCTCGCCTCGAGCGACACGCGGTGCTCGCCCGCGGCGAGCGTGCCGAGGTCGCGGCCCGCGACGCGGCGGCCGGTCACGTCCACGAGCTCGAGGCTCGCGGGAGCGGCCACGCCCACCGTCACGGCCAGCTGCAGCGTTCCGCGCGCCGGGTTCGCCGACAGCGAGCGCAGCGCGAACTTCGCCGCCAGCGGCACGTCCACCCACACGCGCCCGTAGACGCGCTCGACGCCGCCCGCGATCACGCCGACCTGGTACTCGTAGCTGCGGCCGGGCTGCGCCGAAGCGTCCTCGTACTCGATCCGGCCCGACGCATCGAGCGTGAGGTCGGTCACGAACTGCATGTCGCCCGGCACTTCGCGGCGATAGAGGCGCACGCGCTCGGTCGACGCGTCGGTCGAGTGCCACGTCATGCGCGGATGGCCGTTCACGATCTCGGTGGCCACGACGTCCACGTCGGTCGCCACACCCGGATCGAGCGCGCGCTCCCAGAGGCCGCGGCCGTGCGTGGCCACGCGCAGCGTGCGGCTCGAGGGCTGGATCTTCATGTCGAACACCGCGACGACCGGCATGCCCGTCGTGTACGGCGCCCACGTCGCGCCGCCGTCGAGGCTCGTGTACATGCCCACGTCCGTGCCCGCGAACAGGCGCTGCGTGTTCGACGGATCGATGTCGAACGCGTTGACCGGCACGTCCGGCAGCC
This sequence comes from Candidatus Eiseniibacteriota bacterium, assembly GCA_016710095.1. Lineage (GTDB taxonomy): Bacteria > Eisenbacteria > RBG-16-71-46 > RBG-16-71-46 > RBG-16-71-46 > CAIXRL01. The sequence continues at coordinate 195,113 of JADJLL010000004.1, forward strand.
CCGTGCCCGAGGCGGCCCAGACCGGCGCGCCGCTCATCAGGTTCGTGGTCTTCCACACGTGCTGCCCGGCCGCGACGCCGAAGCCGCCGAAGCAGACGTACGCCTTGTTCGGATCCACGGGATCGATCGTGATCCGCGAGCAGTACTTGGTGGTCGGCATGCCCGCGCCGGTCCAGTCGAGCAGCGTGGACGAGCCCGTCACGGTGCCCATGATCTTCACCGTCGTCGAGACGCCGGTCGCGTAATTGCGCGTGCTCGTCGCGACGAGGCGCACGTTGTCGTTCGACGGCGCGATGCCGATCGCGGTGAGCACGATGCCCGTGCCGTTGATCGGCGCCTGGCTCACGGTGGGATTCGTCAGCCCGCCGTCGCCCGAGCGGTGCAACCGGTCGGTGCCGTAGTAGATCGAGTTGAACGGGCTGCCGGGGCCGCGCACGAGCGGCGCGTAGAACTGGCAGTACTCGGTGAGCGCGATGCCGTTGGCGCCCTGGCCGTAGACGGGCCAGTTGCCTTCGAAAGCGTCGGCGCGCGTCGTGACCGAGGCGTACGCGACGACCGCGTTCCGCTGGTTGTAGTACGTGTGGTACATGCGCACGTTCGTCGTGTCGGTGGCGTTCTGGTCGATGACCGCGAACCCGCCGTCGCCGAAGTCCACACGGTCCCACGTGCCGGAGGGCGAGTAGAGGTTCGTGCCGTTGTCCTGCGTGCCGCCGATCGAGAAGTTCGCGTTCGTCGGGTGCACGTCGAGCGACTGGAACTGCGTCGCGCTGAACGGGTACACGTTCAGGCTCGTCCACGTGGCGCCGGCGTCGGTGGACTTGTAGATGCCGCCGTCGTTGCCTTCGTACACGATGTTCGCGTTCGAAGGAGCGAACTCGATGGCGTGCGCGTCGGCGTGCAGGCCCAGATCGCCCACGCCGGCCGCGGTGAACGTGGCGCCGCCGTCGGTCGAGCGCGCGTAGACGCGCGAGCACGTGCTGTTGCCGGCGCCGCCGATGAGGATGATGTTGGCGTTCACCGGGCTGATCGCGACGGGCAGGTCGTAGAAGCACTGGCCGCCGCAGTAGCCGCCGCCGCCCGCGAGCTTCGCCGACCACGTCGCGCCGCCGTCGGTCGAGCGGCGCAGCACGCCGTTGGCCGTGGTGCACGACGTGCCGGTCGCCAGCTCGCCCGTGCCCACGATCATCGTGGTCACGCCGCCGGCGCGAGTCACCGCGAACGTGCCGCGCACGTTGGAGACCGTGGTCACGAACGTCTGCGTGAAGGCCGGCGTCGCGGCGCGTGCGTTGGTCGTGCGATAGATGCCGCCGTTGAGCGCCGTGGTCGTGCCGTACACCCAGCACACGAGCGTGTTGCCCGTGGCGTCGGCCGGGTCGTAGGCCATGTCCGTCACGATCAGGTTGCCCGTCACGTCGGGCGCGACGCTGCTCGACGCGGTCACGGTGAGCTTCGTGAAGGAGGGATTCGCGCTCGTGCCGTCGGTCGAGCGATAGATGCCGCGCAGGGCCGTCACGGGCGGAGACGCGGCGAGCGCTTCACCGCCCACGCCGCCCACGCCGCTCGACACCGCGCAGAACACGGTCGCCGGATCGCTCGCGTCCACGAGAATCTTCGAGATCGAGCGGCCGGTGAAGGTCTTCGCGCCGAGCACGTCGTTGGTCGGCGTGGGATTGAACGGGCCGTGCAGCACCGGCGAGCTCGTCGCGTTCTCCACGCGATAGAGCCCGACGCCGAAGTAGGAATCGGCCGAGAGGTTCGCCTCGCCCGTGCCCACGTAGAGGATCGTCGGATCGTTCGGCGCCAGCGCGAGCGAGCCGATCGACAACGAAGCGGCCCCGTCGAAGATGGCCGTCCAGCTCGCGCCGCCGTTGAGCGAGCGCCACACGCCGCCCTGCGCCGTGCCCACGAACACGATGTTGGCGTTCGTCGGGTGCACCGCGATCGCCGTCACGCGGCCCGAGACCGCGGTCACCACGGTCGTGGTCTGGCCGTTCGGGATCGGCCAGGGGCCGATCGGCGACCAGAAGCCTTCCGCGGCGAAGGGCGCGAGCGCGCTCGCCTGCATGCCGAGTTCGCGCACGGCGCCGACGCGCGCCTGGATCAACTGCTCGCTCGGCGCACCGCCGTAGCGCACTTCGTCGAACGCGGCGCGGGCGCGCAGGTATTCACCCTTGTCCACTTCGTGGCCGAGGAACCCGGGAACGTCCGGGTCGTTCGCCGGTTCGGCCGCATGCGCGAGAGGCGCGAACACGCTCGCGAGCGCGAGCAGGGCGACGGTGAACACAGTGAGTCCATGCTTCTTCATGACTTCGCCTCCGGGGGAGATCGGTGTCGTGAGGGCAGAACGAGCGCGGCACCGTTCGAGGGGCGCCGGATCGAGACGATATTCCCGAAAAGTGTATCGCGGCGCGGGGGGCCCGTGGCGGGATTTTCTGCGCCGCCGGGCGGGATTCCGGCCACTCGATCGGTGGGGCAGAACGCGCAAAAACGCGAAGAGCGCCGGTTTCCCGGCGCTCTCGCACACTTCCCCGCGGCCGAGGCGGCCGTTACATGCTGCCTTCGTCGGCACTCGGCCCGTAGAGCGCCGGCACCTTGGCGCCCGTCAGGCGCAGGTAGATCGTGAGCTGGCCGCGGTGATGGATCATGTGGTTCATCACGAACGTGCGCATGGTCGCGACGCGCGGCATCGAGAAGTGGACCACCTCGCCCGAGCGGCCGGTCCACGTGCCCATCATCTGCTCGTCCGTCGCTCGGGCCAGCTCGGCGCGCGCGGACGCGAAGTTCTGGTCGAACTCGGCGAGCAGCGCCGCGGTGTTCGCCGGCTCTTCGTACTTCGGCGCCGGAAGCGTGGCGAAGTCGATCTCGTCGGTCGTGAGCGTCATGAACGCCCACTTCGGCACGGTCGCCAGGTGCATGGCGAGCTGGCCCATCATCCAGGACTTCTCGTGCGGGCGGAACGCGAAGTGCTCCTTCGCACAACGCTCCAGCGCGACGCGCGTCTGCGCCATCTCGTGATCGAACTCGGGAAGCAAAGCGTCCTTGATCGCCATCGTGCCGCCACTCCTTTGAGGTGTTCACGGCCTCCGGCCGCGTGTGGCGCGTGCCGGAAGCCGATCGTGATGCGGGGATGTGTGGTGTTTCGAAACGTCAGCGCGCGCGCGCGTGCGGTCCGCGCGGGCGGGCGTCGTACTTCTGGAAGAGCCGCGTCTGCCGGCTCTCCATGGACACGGGCCGACCCGCGATGAAAACGCCGAGGCATTGCGTCGCGGTCTCGAGCGGATCGCCGTCCGTGATCTGCAGGTCCGCGATCTTGCCCGGCTCGATCGAGCCGATCCGATCGGCGACGCCGAGGATCTGCGCCGGGTAGAGCGTCACCGACTTGAGCGCGTCCTCGCGCGACAGGCCGAACGCCGCGGCGAAGCCGGCGTGATGCGGCAGGTTGCGCACGTTGGCGGCGTTGAAGCCGCCGCCCTGATCGGCGATGCAGAAGCGCACGCCGGCCGCGGCGAGCTTGCCCGGCAGCGCGAACGCCTCGTCGTACGCGTCCCAGCGCCTGCCCGGCATGACTTCGGTGCCGGCGACGATCACCGCGATGTCCCGCGACTTGAGCTCGGAAGCGAGCATCCACGAGTCGCGCCCGCCGATGATCGCGACGCGCTTGAGCTTCATCTCGTCCACGAACGCGAGCAGCGAGCGGATCTGGGCGACGTGATCGGCGTGGAAGAACACCGGCACCTCGCCGCGCACCACGCGGCGCATGGCGTCCCACCGCGCGTCGGCGTCGTGCTTCGGCACGCCCGCCGTGCCCTCGGCCGCGCGCGCCCTCTCGTACGCGCGGGCGTCGTCGAACGCCGAGCGGATCGCGGCGATCGCCTCGTCGCGCTGGCGGTTCTGCTCCTCGTCGGACTGCTGCACCCACCAGCCGCGCTGCGCGGTCATGTTGGGCCAGTTCACGTGCAGGGCGACCGCGCGCTGCACCGTCATGTCCTCCTGCGTCCAGCCGTCGAGGTGCATCAGCGCCGAGAGCCCGTGAATGGCGCCGCCGCCGGGAATCACGAGCGCGCTCGTGATGCCGTTGATGCGCGCGACCGGCAGCAGGTCGCTGTCCGGGTTCACCATCACCTCGGCGCGCAGGTTGGGATTCACGTTGCCCACTTCCTGCGTGTCGTTCGAGCCGTTCGCGGTGCCGACTTCGATGAGGCCGATCTGCGTGTTCGCGTCCACGAAGCCCGGGTACACGTGACGGCCCTTCTGGTCGATCACCTTCGCGCCCGCGGGCACCGGGCCGTTCGCCTCGACCGAGACGATGCGGCCGTTCTCGAACACGAGCGTGGCGTTGACGACGTCGCCGCGCGTCACGGTGTGCACCGTGGCGCCGGTGATCGCGTACTTGCCCGCCTCACCCGGAACCTCGGGTCCGGCCCATGCCGCGGTCGCGCCGATCAGCAGTGCGGCGAGAGCCGCGAACGAAACGTGCATGCGGCGGCTCATCGCGACACCTCCTCGGACTGCTGGTCACGGGCGGCTTCGCTGCGGAACGGAGCGGAGTGGCCCTGGTGCTCGCCGCAGTGATTGCCGCTCTGGTCGGTGTCCTCCAGGTAGCGCGGCGGACGGGCGCCGCGGCCACGGCCACCGGCCATCGGCGTGTCGGCCTTCGCCGCGCGCGCGGCGGCGATCAGCGCCTCGCGCTCGCGCGCGAGTTCGCCGCGGCCGGCCAGGTCGGCGGCGCGGTCGAAGTACTTGCGCCCTTCGACCCACGTCTGCTCGCAGCGCGAGTACGGCGACAGCGGGATGCCGCTCCAGATCGCGAAGTCCGCGTCCTTGCCCACTTCGAGCGAGCCGACGCGGCCGTCGATCTTGAGCGACTTGGCGGGATTGAGCGTCACCGTGCGGATGGCCTCACCCGGCGGCATGCCGCCGTACTTGATCGCCTTGCCCGCTTCGGTGTTGAGCCGGCGCGCGAGCTCTTCACTGTCGGAGTTGAAGCCGACGTTCACGCCGCGGTCCCACATGAGGTACGCGTTCCACGGAATCGCGTCGATCACTTCCTGCTTGTACTGCCACCAGTCCGTGAAGCCCATGCCCGAGGCGCCGTGCGCCGCCATCTCGTCGGCGACCTTGTAGCCCTCGAGGATGTGCGTGAACGTGTTCACGCGGAACCCGAACTCCTCGGTGAGCCGCATGAGCATGAGGATCTCGTCCTGCCGGTACGAGTGGCAGTGGATGAACCGCTTGCTGTTCACGATCTCGGAGAGCGCGTCGAGCTGCAGGTCGCGCCGCGGCGGCAGCGGACGCTGGCCCGCGCGCCACTCGGCCCACGAGCGGTCGTAGTCGCGCGCGGCGAGGAACGCCTCGCGGATGCTCTGCTCGACGCCGCCGCGCGAGTGCGGATAGCGGCTCGGCGAATCGCCCGGCTCCCAGTTCGACTGCTTCGGGTTCTCGCCGAGCGCGAACTTCACGGTGCCCGGCGCTTCCGTCATGAACAGCTGGTCCGGCGCCACGCCCCAACGGCTGCGAATGACCGCGGACTGTCCGCCGATCGAGTTGCACGAGCCGTGCAGCAGGTGCATCGCCGTCACGCCGCCCGCGAGCTGGCGGTAGATGTTCGGGCTCTCGGAGTTGATCACGTCCTGGATGCGCACTTCGCACGTGACGATGTTCGTGCACTCGTTCACGTTGCCGAGGATCGCGGCGTGGCTGTGCTCGTCGATGATGCCCGGCGCGACGTGCTTGCCCTTCGCGTCGTACACGACCGCGCCCTTGGGCGCCGGCAGGTTGCGGCCGACCGCGGTGATGCGGCCGCTCTGCACGAGCAGGTCCGCGCCCTCGAGCGTGCCCTCCGGTCCGGCCGTCCAGATCGTCGCGTTGCGCACGAGCAGCGCCGCCGGCTGCTCGGGCGCCGCCATCCGCCACGGCTCGGTGTTGCCCATGACCGCGGGCGACGGCACGAGCGCCGCCGCCGGCTTCTTGCCGCCCTTGCCGTCCTTCTTCTCGGCGGGCTTGCCGCTCACCGTGCGCGACTGCGCGCCGGCCACCATGCGGCCCGCGAGCGCGTCGTTCGCCGCGCGCAGCTCGACGCGCGCGGTCTCGGCCTCGCGCGTGACCGTGAACGCGAGCGTCTTGCCGTTCAGCACGACGTCGCGCGCCGACACCGTGTCGGCCGCGAACACGAGCTTCACCGTCGTGTCCTTGTCGGCGCTCACCGTCATCGGCACCGCGCCCATGCCCCAGTCGAGCACCCAGTCGCCCTTCGGCGCGGTCTCGTCCTTCGCGGCTTCGTAGCGGTTGCCGTCCACCCACACCTCGCGCACCTTGCCGCCCGCGAACAGCGCGCCGCGCGTGACGGTGAAGTTCGCGATCTTGCCCGGCGCGATCGTGCCGATGCGCGCGTCGAGTCCGAGCAGCTTCGCCGGCGTCGTCGTGACGGCCGCGAGCGCGGCGTCCGCGCTCAGGCCGCGCTGGATCGCCTTGCCGACGTTCTCGGAGAAGAGCTTCGTGTCGCGCAGGCCGTTGGCCGTGAACGCGAACGTCACGCCCGCCTTCGCGAGCGCGGCCGCGTTGCCCGGCGCGTCCTGCCACTGGCGCAGCGTCTCGGTCGCGACGTCCGCGGCGAGGTCGGCCGTGGACACGTCCGGCGCGTCGGGGAACGCGACCGGCACGATGAGCGGCAGGCCCGTCGCCGCGATCTGCGCGACGCGCTTGTACTCGTCGCCGCCCGTCACGATGCGGCCGGTGAGCCCGGCCTCGCGCAGGATGGCGGCCGAACGCAGCACCTCGAGCATCTCGTCCGCCACGCACTGCACGGGCTGCGTGCCGGCGATCACGCCCTGCAGCGCGGCCCACGACAGGTTCGTCTCGGGGCGCGGCGTGCCGGCGGGCTTCTTTGCGTACGCCGCGTTCGCGTCGCGATACCACTTCGCGTCGAGGAACGCCTGGCGCGCGACCGCGATCGCGCCCATGAGCGAGCCCGGATAGCCGACCGCCTGCGGATCGAGCGCCAGGATCTGCGACGCGTCGGGCGTGATCGTGTTCGCGTTCGCCGGACCGTCGCCCAGACCGATCACCGCGCTCGTGCCGCGCAGGATGCCGCGGCGCGGCGAGACCTGCGCCACCGTGAAGCCGGCCCCGCGCAGCGCGCCCAGCTGGTCGGCGGTCAGCGCGAGGTTCTCGATCATGCGGTACTCGGAGCGCACCGCGCTCAGGTTCGCCGCCGCGCCACGCGCGGGTTCCGCGGTGTCCGCCTGCGTGCGCGGGCGGCCGCCGCCGGGCGCGCGCGGAGGCGCGGGCGGGCCTTCCTCGGCCGGCATGACGAACGCGTCCACGAGGCCCGCGTACACGGTGAGGCTGTCCATCTCCCAGACGCGAGCGTCCGCGGGAATCGCGACGTCGGCGCCGACGGCAGTGACGATGCCGTCCCGCACGACGATCGTGCCGCGCTCGATCACCTGGCCCGGCGCGAGCACGATGCGCGCGTGGGTCAGTGCGTGCACGCGCGGCGTGGCGGCCAGGGCGGCGCCCGGGGGTGCGAGAAGGAAGCAGGCGGCGAGCGTGAGGCATGCCGCGGTGAGCCGCCGCGCGATGGCGGACGGCGTGCGGGGAGCGGAGGACATGGCGCATCTCCTCGAGCGGCGGAAACGGGAGGTCCGCGCCGGGCGGCCGGCGGAACCGGGGTGAGGACGGAAGTCCGGCACGTTAGAAGGGTGGGACCGCACCTCTCAAGAGCGAACTCGCACGGGGGACCAGCGCGTGCGAATACCCCACCAGTGCGGTCAGCGCGATTGCGGTCCGCGCCGCAGCCGCCACGACAGCAGCGGCGGGGTCACGAGCGTCGTGAGCGCGACCATGACGACGATGGCCGAGAACGTCGCGTCGTCCACGACACGCTGCCCGTGCAGCGTGAGCGAGGCGCCGATGCCCGCGAAGATGAGGCCGACTTCGCCGCGGGGGATCATGCCGAGGCCGACCGCGATCCGGTCGGCGCCCTTCTCGAGCACGCCGAGCGAGCAGACCTGCTTGCCGATGACCGCGACGATCGTGAGCAGCAACGCGAAGAGCGGCACACCCGGCTGCAGGAATGCGCCGACCTTCACGCCCATGCCCATGAGCACGAAGAACACGGGCACGAGGAAGCTCGTGAGCGGGTGCAGCAGGTCCTCGATGCGGCTCGCGTGCTTTTCGCGCGCGGCGAGATCGGCGTAGTGCACTTCGTCGAGCACGAGTCCCGCGGCGAACGCGCCGACGATGGGCGCGAGGCCGGCGAGCGTCGCGAGCCACGAGAGCCCGAAGCAGAACGCGAGCGCGACCGTGAGCAGCAGCCCTTCGCCCTGCAGGCGCGACGCCACGCGGAACGCGGCGCGCGACAGCCAGCGCCCGACGATCAGCGCGCCGGCGAGGAAGGCGACCGCCTTGCCGAGGATCCACGCGACGTCGGAGAGCGCGAACGACCCGCCCGCGTCCGCGGCGTGGATGACGCCGGTGACCACCGCGAGCACGACCAGCCCGAGCACGTCGTCGATCACCGCGGCGCCGAGGATGATGCGCCCCTCGGCGCTCGCCGCGCGCCCGAGATCGCCGAGCACGCGCGCCGTGAGCCCGACGCTCGTCGCGGTGAGCGTCGCGCCGACGAACACGTGCATGAGCGGCTCGGCGCCCGGATGCAGCCAGGCGGAACGCCGTAGCCGAGCGCCATCGGCGCCACGATGCCGAGCACCGCGACGAGCAGCGCCGACCGCCCGACGGCGAGCATGCGCTGCGCGTCGGACTCGAGCCCGACCGCGAAGAGCAGGAACAGCACGCCGATCTGCGCGAAGAGATCGAGCGAGGCGCGCGTGCCCTCCGCGTGCAGCATCTCGAGACCGGGCAGCGTGAGATTGCCGAGCACGATGCCCGCGAGCAGTTCGCCGAGCACGGCCGGCTGGCCGAAGCGCGAGAACAGCGCGCCGCCCAGGCGCGCGGCGACGAGAATGACGACGAGCGCTTCGAGCACGGCGGCGAGCGCGTCGCCGCCCGGGCCGGAGGACGCGAACGCCGCACGCATCGGCAGTGCCACGAAGAGCGCCGCGAGCGGGAAAACTTTGGTGCGCGGGAAGGCGAGCATGCGGGAGTGCTACCGCATCGCGACGCTCTCCGTCGAGCGTGAACGTGACGGCGGCGGCCGCACGTGGCGCGCGCGAGCCGTGCGTGCGCGGCACGTGCCACGCGCGGCGAGTGATTTCGCGCACGTGCTTCGCACGATGCAACTGCCACAGAAGTGGCAGTCACTGCCAACGTGACAGCGAAATTTCCTTCGTCTTCGCGGCGAGTGGTGCGACATCACGCCGCACGGTGCGCGGCAACGAACACGTTTGCTGCCGCTTGAGTTTCGCGTTCGCACACCACGATTTCGCGAGCGCGCAAGGCACGCGTGATGCTGCATCCACGCAGTCGGTGTGGATCGGGTCCGGGCAACAAGAGGGACGCCAGTCACCACACCGTCCGTCGAGCGCGAGTCGCAACTCCAGCGCGACGGGTGAGCGTCACGGAATCCCCCGAACGATCCCGGCCTGCGAAGCGTGCAGCGGGACGCGCAGAGGCGCGAAAGTTCAAAGATCCGGATGCTGTGCCTGTCCGACGCGGCTCACTCCCGGCAAACAGGTGGCGGGGACACGTCGTCCCCGGTGCCGGTCGCAGAGAGCGGTTCACAAAGACCCGCGCGCAATGCCATCCGAAAGGAGGGTGCATGCCGCCGGACAAGCACCACGGACGCCGACCCGCATAAAAGGAA
>JADJLL010000005.1 GCA_016710095.1 Candidatus Eiseniibacteriota bacterium
GCTGCGCGCGCGTCTGCCACGGCCCTTCGGCCGCGGGCATGCGGCTCTCGCTCGGCACCGGCGCGGCGACGAACTCGCTCGCCGACATCGAGCGCGCCGACTTCCTGCTGCTGACCGGCAGCAACGCCACCGAGGCGCATCCGGTGACCGGCGCGCGGCTGCGGCAGGCGGCTCTCGGCGGCACGCCGCTCGTGGTGATCGACCCGCGCGCGATCGAACTGGCGCGGCTCGCCGACGTGCACCTGCAGAACAAGCCCGGCACGAACGTGCCGCTGCTGAACTCGATCGCGCACGTGCTCGTGGAAGAGCGCATGGTCGACGAGGACTTCGTCGCCGCGCGCGCCGAAGGCTGGGACGAATACCGCGCGTTCATCGCCGCGTTCGCGCCCGAAGCCACCGAGGCGGTGACCGGCGTCCCGGCGGCCGACGTGCGCCGCGCCGCGCACCTGCTCGGGCGTTCGCGCCGGCCGATGCTCTGCCACGGACTCGGCGTGACCGAGCACCTGCAGGGCAGCGAGGCGGTGATGCTGCTCGTGAACCTCGCGCTGCTGCGCGGCGCGATCGGCCGCGACGGCGTCGGCGTGAATCCGCTGCGCGGGCAGAACAACGTGCAGGGCGCCGCCGACATGGGCTGCCAGCCCGACAGCACGACCGGCTACGCGCCGGTGGACGATCCGGCCGTGCGCGAGCGCTTCGCGCGCATCTGGGGCCGGCCGCTGCCGGAGAACACCGGGCGGCGGTTGCCGCAGATGCTCGACGACGCGCGCAGCGGGGCGCTCAAGTGCCTGTTCGTGTTCGGCGAGGACGTCGTGCAGACGGATCCCGACACCACGCGCACGCGCGCGGCGCTCGAGAACCTCGAGATGCTCGTCGTGCAGGAGCTGTTCCTGTCCGAGACCGCGAAGCTCGCGCACGTCGTGCTGCCCGCGGCGAGCTTCTACGAGAAGGACGGCACGTTCACCAACGGCGAGCGCCGCATCCAGCGCGTGCGCGCCGCGCTGCCGCCGCTCGACGGCACGCGCCCCGACTGGCGCATCCTCTGCGACCTCATGGCCGCGTGCGGCTGGCCGCAGCCGTTCGAGACGCCGGCCGACGTGATGGACGAGATCGCGCGCGTGAACCCCGCGTTCGCGGGCGTGTCGTTCGCACGGCTCGAGGGCGACGGCCTGCAGTGGCCGGTGCCCGCCGCGGATCATCCCGGCACGCCGATCCTGCACCGCGAGTCGTTCCCGCGCGGCAAGGGCAAGCTGTCGTGCGTCGAGTTCGTGTCGAGCCCCGAACGCGGCGGCGCGCTCACGCTCACGACCGGACGCATCCTCGAGCACTACAACTGCGGCACCATGACGCGGCGCAGCGGACTCGACGCGCTCGCGAGCGAGGACCTGCTCGAGATGCACGCCGTGGACGCGGACGCGCGCGGGCTCGCCGACGGCGACCAGGAGCGGTCATCAGCGCGCACGGCGAACGCCGGCTGGTCGCGCGCATCGTCGATCGCATCGCGCCGGGCACCGTCTTCACCACGTTCCATTTCCCGGACTCGCGCACCAACCTGCTCGTCGGCGAGGTGCGCGACCGGCTGTCGGACTGTCCCGAGTACAAGGTCATCGCGGTCGAAATCGCGAAGGCGTAGAAGAAGCAGACGATCGAACGGGCCCGGAAAGAGTGGGCCCGGACCCCGGGCGGCCCGTCCGTGAACGGGCCCGCCGCAATTCGGCAATGCGCGGGCCCCGGTCAGGAGCGTATGCTTCCTGTTTCAGGAAACTCCCCGGAGGCTACCCATGCTGAACGCCAAACCCGGCAGCACCGCGCGATTACTCCAACTGTGCGCCGGTTACTTCTTCTCATATGTCCTGACCGGCATTCTCGTGAAGTGGTTCACGGGCGGGCTCCACGAGCCCCGGATGTCGGACATCGCCTACCTCGTGAACAACACCGCGGGCGGCAACATCCTGGCGCTGGGCGCGGTGTTCGCCCTCGGCTGGATCCCGTGGCCGTCCAAGCAGGGCGGACGCTGGCCCCGGGAGACCGGCTACATCGTCGCGAGCGGCGTCTGCACCGCCGTGATCATCCCCGGCACGACGCTGCTCTACACGCTGCCCATCTCGGTCATGGTCGCCATGGTGATCATGCGCGGCAGCATCATCGTGATCAGCCGCCTCATCGACGCCGTGCAGATCAAGCAGGGCATCCTGAAGCGCAAGGTGTACGGCGAGGAGAACTGGGCGGTCGTGTTCGCGCTGCTCGCCGTGGGCGCCAACCTGCTGCCCGTGCCGCTGGCTCCGTGGTTCGAACAGAACCCGGCCGTCGCCAAGATGCTCGGCATCGATCCCGCGAAGCTCAAGGGCGGGTTCGATTTCGTGCACAACCCGCTGGCCATGTGGGTGCTCGGCGCGTACATCGTGTCGTACGCCGTGCGGCTCTACCTGATGAACTACTTCAAGAACACGCGCAAGGGCCCGGCCGACGTGGACAACCGCGGGTACTTCGCGCTCGAGCAGCTCGCGGCCAGCGCGGTGATCTTCGGCACGGCGATGGTCGTCTGGCTGGGCGTGAAGTCGTGGGGCTGGTCCGACCCGCGCCTCGTGCTCACGCACGACGCGGTGCAGGCGCCCAACCTGGCCGCGGTCGTCAGCGGCTTCCCCTACGGACTCGTCGCGTTCTTCAGCGTCTTCCTGTTCATGTTCCAGGGACGCACGGCGACGTTCGCGGGACTCGTCAATCGCATCACGTCGCTGCTCGCGGGCACGACGTCCACGCTGCTGCTCGCGTGGTTCTTCCACCTCAAGCCGCCGGCCGTCACCGACTGGGTGTCGTTCCTGTTCATCGTCGGCGCGGTCGCGTTCCTGTCGCGCGCGGAACAGCGCCGGGTCGCGGAAGGCTAGAAGCCGCTCAACGCGCCTTCGGCGCCTTCGAAACGTGCTTGGCGGAAGCGGGTCGTCGCGTCGCGCGAGGGCCCGCTTTCGCTTGCGGCGCGGAAGGCTCGACCCAGTCGTGGCTCCAGTCGCCGATCGCGCCGAACACGCGCGAGAGCGCCTGCCCCTTGTCGCTGAGCGCGTACTCGATGCGCACCGGCGAGCCGTCCTGCACCGTGCGCGTGACCACGCCCTCGCTCTCGAGCTCGCGCAGGCGCGCCGAGAGCATGGGGTCGGTGATGCCGGGGATGCCTTCGCGCAGCTCGCAGAACCGGGTCGCGCCGTTCTGGAGCAGGAACAGGATCGCGCCGTTCCAACGACGGCCGATCAGCTCCACGGCGTACTGGAAACGCGGGCACAGCCCCGAATCGAGGGAGGGCTTCTTCATGTGCCCAGAGTATCGGCGCGGGCGGGCCCGGGGCTAGGGAAAACCTAGCCACTATCTTTTTTTAAGTTTATTCGCACCCGCATGGCGAGAGGTCCATCTCACGGTGTGCGCGCGCCGTTCACTGCCAGCGAAGGGCCACATCCGACAAGCCACAAAGATCGAGGCATTTCATGTCCGCCACGCTCCCCACGCTCAGCGTCACCGAAGCCGCGCAGCACCGCCGTTCCATTCGCGCCTATCAGGGCGGCCCGATTCCGCAGGCCGACCTCGACGCCATTCTCGAGGCCACGTCCCTCGCGCCGTCCGCCTTCAACCTGCAGCCGTGGCGCTTCGTGGTCGTGAGCGACCCCGCGACGAAGGCGAAGCTCGCCGAGGCCGCGTACCGCCAGCCGCAGGTGACCGCGGCGCCGTCCGTGATCGTGCTCTACACCGACATGGCCGACACGCTCGCGACGCTCGACGAACTCGTGCGCCCGGGCACTCCGCCGGAGAAGGCCGAGAAGTTCACGAACATGATCCGCGGCATCTACGGACCGCAGACCGAAGAGCAGCGCGAGACGTGGGCCGCGGGCCAGGGCTTCATCGCGCTCGGCTTCCTGCTCCTCGCCGCCGAGGCGCACGGCTATGCGACCTCGCCGATGGGCGGGTTCGAGCCCGAGAAGGTGAAGGCGCTGCTCGGCCTGCCCGCAAACGCGCGCCTTCCCGCACTCGTCGCGATCGGCCGCGCCGCCGAAGAGGGCGCGCCGCATCACCGCCATCCGCTTCACCGCATCGTGCGCCACGCCTGACTTCCCCCGGGGCGAGGAACGCGAAAGGCCGGTGGCAGTACGCCACCGGCCTCTTGCATGTGAAGCACGCGGCCTCCGGCCGCGGGTGCCGTGAGTGCCCCTAGGCCTTCGCCGCCGCGCGCACCAGCACGCGGGCGTCGAGCGCGATGCAGCCCTTGCCCGGCGCCTGCACCTTGAGCGGGTTCAGGTCCATCTCCGCGATCTCGGGGAACTCGCCGACCAGCTGCGAGAGCCGCAGGATCACTTCCTCGAGCTGCGCGACGTCGCCCGGAGGGGCGCCGCGATAGCCGTCGAGCAGCTTCGCACCGCGAATGGCGCGCACCATCTCGGCCGCGTCCTTGTCCGTGAGCGGATGCACGCGCAGCGCGACGTCCTTGAGCAGCTCGACCTGCACGCCGCCGAGGCCGAACAGGATGAGCGGGCCGAACGACGGATCGCGCGTCATGCCCACGATCGTCTCGATGCCTTCGCGGATCATCGGCTGCACCGTCACGCCCTGCATCTGGTCGCGCTTGCCGATCGCGACGAGCTTCGCCTCGATCGCGACGAACGCGTCACGCACGTCCTTCGAGTTGCGCAGGTCGAGCCGCACGCCGCCGACGTCGCTCTTGTGCGTGATCGTGTCGCTCGCGAGCTTGACCGCGACCGGGAACCCGAGCCGCTCGGCCGACGTGACCGCTTCGTCGGCCGAACGCGCGAACGCGATCGCCGGCGTCGTGATGCGCCACGCGGCGAGCAGCCACGCGACTTCGTCCGGCGTGAGCCACGAGCTGCCGTCCCCGGCCGCGCCGCGCGCGAGCGCCTGGTCGATCAGCTGGCGCGTCGCGCCGCGATCGACGTCGGTGAACTCGGGCACCTTGCCGTCGGGCGACTTCAGCCACTCGCCGTACTTCACCGCGCGCGCGAGCGCGATGGCCGCGGCTTCCGGGGAACGTGTACGACGGAATGTGCCCGGCCTGGAGCGACTTCAAGCCCTCGGGCACGCCGTGCGAGCCGAGGAAGCACGACAGCACCGGCTTCGGGCCCTGACCGGCCGCCGCGCGGTCGGCCTTCGCCTCTTCGTTGCCGCGCACGATCGCCTGCGCGATCTCGAGCGGGTTCGTCACGATCGGCGGCACGTAGAGCACGATGAGCGAGTCCACGTTCGGATCGTTCGCGACGATGCGCACGGCCTTCTCGAACGACTCGGCCGTCGCCGACGCGATCATGTCGACGGGATTGCGGACGCTCGCCTCGGCGGGCAGGAACGCCTGCAGCGCCTTGCGCGTCTCCTCGGTGAGCGCGACGACCTCGATGCCGTTCGATTCGCACGCGTCGGTCGCCATGATGGCCGGCCCGCCCGCGTTCGTGATGATGCCGACGCGGTTGCCGGTCGGGACCGGCTGGTTCGCGAGCACCATGGCCACGTCGAACATCTCTTCCATCGTGTCGGTGCGGATGACGCCCGCCTGATGGCAGAGCGCGGTGACCGCCGAGTCCGTGCCCGCGAGCGAGCCCGTGTGCGACGACGCCGCGCGCATGCCGGCGGCGGTACGGCCGCTCTTCACCGCGACGATCGGCTTCGTGCGGCCGACGCGGCGCGCGATCTCGAGGAAGCGGCGCGGATTGCCGAACGACTCCAGGTAGAGCAGCACCATGCTCGTGTTCGGGTCGCGCTCCCAGAACTCGAGCAGGTCGTTGCCCGAGACGTCGGCCTTGTTGCCGACGGACACGAAGTGCGAGATGCCGATGTTGAGCGCGGTCGCGTACTCGAGAATCGCGAGTCCGAGCGCGCCGCTCTGCGACGAGAACGCGACCGTGCCCGCGGGCGGGTACGGCGGCGCGAACGTCGCGTCCATGGACGTGCCCGGCTCGGTGTTGAGCACGCCGAGGCAGTTCGGCCCGATCACGCGCATGCCGTAGCGGCGCGCGATCTGCACCATGTCGCGCTCGCGCTGCACGCCTTCGCCGCCGACTTCCTTGAAGCCGGCGCTGATCACGACCGCGGCCTTCACGCCCTTCTTGCCGCAGTCCTCGAGCGTCTGGTTCACGAACTTCGCCGGCACGACCATGACCGCGAGATCCACCGCCTCGGGCACGTCCGCGATCGTCGGGTACGCGCGCACGCTCTGCACGACCGCCGACTTCGGGTTCACCGGATAGATCGGACCCTGGAAGTCGTGCTTGAGGAGGTTGTGGAACAGCGCGCCGCCGACCGTGCTGCGGTCGCGCGAGGCGCCGATCACGGCGATGGACTTCGGGCGGAAGACCGCTTCGAGTCCCGCGCCGCCGGGAGGCTTGGGAAGGATCGCGTCGGCCGCGGGAACCCGCGGCGCGCTCGTGACGACTTCGGACTTGCTCATGGAAACCTCGGCCTGCGGAAAGGCGCCGCGATGGGCGCTCGGATATCGGATCTCATCGCTCCGCGACGCCTGCTTCGGCCTGCGCCGCGTGACCGCGCCAGTCTAACCGCGCGTTCCGTGTTCGCGCACCGTCGTCACGCCGCGGGTCCTTCGGGACCATGCGCGGAATCCCCGCGAAAGACGCGGCCCCGCCGACGGTATCGGCGGGGCCGCGGACAACTCTTGGAAAAGTCTGGCGGTGCGCGCTACTCGACGACCATCACGCGCCGCGTCGCCGTGAAGCCCGGCGCTTCGAGCCGCGCCAGGTAGAGCCCCGGCGCGAGGCCGTCGCCGCGCAGTGCGACCGAGTGCGCGCCGGCTTCACGCGCGCCGTCCACCAGCGCGCGCACCATGCGGCCCTGCGCGTCGTAGAGCGCGAGCTTCGTGTGGCCGCCGACCGCGAGCGAGAACCGCAGCGTGCTCGTCGCACCGCCGCGCAGCGGGTTCGGAGCGGGCGCGGCGAACTCCGCGCGCGCCGCCGGGCCATCACCGACGCCCAGCGTGCCCGACGGCATCAGCGTCGCGACCGGCGACTCGTTGCCGTGGATGTCCACCGCCGTGAGCTTGTAGAAGTACGGCGTGGAGCCGCCCGCCACGTAGCCCGTGTCGCTCACCGCCGCGACCAGCGTCGCCGGCGACGGCGTGAACGAGACGGAAGTGCCGCGATACACGCGATAACCCGCGAGGTCGGCTTCGGCGTTCGGGTTCCAGTGCAGCGCGGTACCGCTCGCCGAGTACTGGCCGGTCAGCGGCGCGGGCGCGGCCGGAGCGACGTTGTCGACCGAGTAGCCCGAGTCCGCGTTGCTCGTCCACCACGACGAGCCGTAGTTCGCGAGCGCCATGATCATGAACGCGGTCTTCTTGTTCGAGCCACCCATCGAGTCGCCCTCGGTCGCCGCCACGTAGCTGTACGTGGACAGGTGCCGCGGCGTGACGTGCGCGAGCTCTTCCCAGAAGTAGTCCTGCGCGGCGTAGGTCGTGCGCAGGTAGCGCTTGCCGTTCAGCGACACGCCGTCCTCGGCCGCCGCGCCGGCGGTCGCGGCCGCGCGTGCGAGCTGCGCGACGAGCGCCGTGGGCACCGAGCGATACACGACGTAGTCCGAGATGTTGCGGTAGGCCGGGTCCGTGTCGAGAGGGCTGCCGTACCACGACACCTTCACCTGCCCACCCTGGTCGTTCGGGATGTCCTTCACGCTCGCGAGGATCGGCTCGGCGCCCGAGTAGCCCCACTCGTCGAGCTTCTGCAGGCGGCAGCCCCAGGGCGAGTTGTAGTAGTCGTCCCATGCCACGTACGCGCCGCCGTTGCCCGTGGGAACGAGCCACGCGTTGGCCTGCGAGCTCGGCCCCGAGCCCACGACGAGGCCGTTGGCCGCCCAGAGCGGCGAGCCCGAGCTCGAGAGGCGCTGCGCGTACACGTCGGAGATGTCGCTTCGCGAATCCTGCCAGACGATCAGGATGCCGCCCTGACCGTCGGGCACGGCGCGAACGTAGCTCACGGCGCCGTTCGCGACGCGGATCGGCATGCCACACCGAACTCCATTGCGCGACGCCCGCCTGATCGAGCTTCTGGACGTACAGATCGGAGATCCGCCGCCGCGGCGCTGGTCACCCCACAGGAGCACGAGATGCCCGGCCGGATCCACCAGCATCTCGCTCAAGAACTGGGTGCTCGTCGCATTGCAGACCACGCTGCCGTTCGGGGCCCAGAACGGCGAGGTCGAGAAGTTGGAGAAGCTCGCCGCATAGACGTCGAAGTCCGCGCCACGCAGGTCCGACCAGCTGACGAAGTAGCGGTTCGACTTCGGCAGCGTGATGCGTGGCTCGAGTTGCGACCCCGCCGCGTCACAGAGCACGGCGCCGTTTGCGGCGTAGATCAGGAACCCGCTGTAGCCCACCACCTGCGTGTAGATGTCCGAGCCTCCCGAGCGCGAGTCCTGCCAGACGATGTGCGCGTAGCCGTTGTCGTCCACCTCGAAATCGGGGGCGCGCTGGTCGCCCGCCGCGTTGCAGACCACCTGCCCGTCCGCGGCAAGACTGGGGGCGCCGCCGAAGACCGAGAGGGCCTGAGCGTAGATGTCGTTCCCCGTCGTGCCGGAGTTGCGCGGATCCGTCCAGACGAACCAGGCCAAGCCTGCATTCGACTCGACTCTCAGCCCCGTCTGATTGCCCGTCGCCGTGCAGATGGGGACGCCGTTCGCCGCCCACTGGGTCGCGCCGCCCTCGACGCGCTGCGCGTAGAAATCCGCTTGGCCGCCGGTGCGGTAGTCCTCCCAGGCGACGATGCACCCTCCGTAGGTGTCCGAGAAGAGCGCTGCCGGAAACTGGGAATCCGGCGCGCCGCAGACGAGCACGCCGGGCGCGGCGTACATCGCCGCGCCGGAAGCGTCGAAGCGCTGCACGTAGAGGTCGTAGCTCGACGACGAGGCGGAAAACAGGTTGAACGCCACGTACGTGCCGCCGTAGCCGTCGGGGCAAGTCCGCACGGAACTGGAGTACGACTGGACGACCACGCCGAGCTTGTCGTGCGGCCACGCGGCCACGGCGACGGACGGGAGCGCCGCGGACGCGAACAGCGCGCCGAGCACGAAGAGGGTCATGCGCTTGCGAAGGGACATGGAGGGGCCTCCGTGGAGTGGCGATTCCGGAACCGGAAGCGTGGCACGAGGTAGGACAATCGAAAAGAGCGTCCGTCACGGAACGAGCCGATTTTCCCGTGATAGAGTGCCGGCCGGCCGCCCTCGACACGCAGACCGCAAGCCCTCTTGCAGGAAGCCACGCGCCATGACCACGAAACGCCCCGCCCTCTTCCTCGCCTCCGCGCTGCTCGCGCTCGCCGCGCTCAGCGGCTGCGGCGTCGTCGGCCAGCAGACCGGCAATCGCGTCGGCGACACCGCCGGCGACCATCTCGTCGCCTACGTCGCCGAGCGCAGCGGCAACTCCGACATCGGGCTCTACGACCTCGACGCCGGCGGCTTCCGCGGTCTGCCGAACATGAACAGCACGACGGCCGCCGATCTCGAGCCGACGATCTCCGAGGACGGCTACCTGCTCGCGTTCACGAGCCAGCGTTCGAGCGGCCTCGGCAGCGCGGGCGGCACCGACATCTGCATCTACGGCCGCGGCAGCGAGTCGCTGCTCGAGGTGCCGAACCTCAACACCGCAGCGAACGAGACCGCGCCGCGCTTCGCCTACGACAACGTGAAGCTCGCGTTCGTGCGCGACTCGTCGAGCTGGAAGCGCGTGCGGCTGTACGACCCGCGCGGCGACTCGCTCGTGAACGCGCCCGGCATCACGAGCGTCGGCGCCTGGCACGACGACCGGCCCGCGCCCGACCTGCACGGCGACCGCATCGCGTTCGTCTCCGACCGCTCCGGCGCGGACCACGTGTACGTGTGGAACCGCTCGGGCGGGCTCGCCACGCCCGCGGGCCTCACGACCGACGGGCTCGACGCCGAACCGTCGCTCTCGAGCAACGGCCGCTGGCTCGCGTTCGCGAGCACGCGCACCGGCGGCGCGGGCGGCTGGGACGTGTACCTCTACGACCTCACGAACTCGACCTTCGTGCCGCTGCCCCGGCTCAACTCGGCGGGCGACGAACGCTTCCCGGCCGTGAACGCGGCCGGCACGCGGGTGATGTTCCAGGCGCGCGCCACCTCCGGCGACGACTGGGACCTGTGGAGCTACACGCTCTCCGACTCCACGTCGCGCCAGCCCACGAACCTCTCGAGCCGCACCGAGAACGACACGCAGCCCTACCTGCGCTGGCGCTGATCGCCCTCGGCGACGACGAACGAACGCGGCGCCGGGACTGTTCCCCCGGCGCCGCGTTCGTGTTTCGGGACGGCTTCGCTCAGCGCGGCATCGCGTTGAGGATCTCCTGCAGCTTGGGATCGCCCGGGATCGCCTCCAGCCCGCGCTCGATGGACGCGCGCGCCCCCGCGGGGTCGTTGCGGTCGACGAGGTAGAGCGCCGCGAACAGGTAGGCGTTCCGGTTGCGCGGGCGGAACTTCTGCGCGGCGAGCAGGTGCTCGATCGCGCGAGTCGTGTCCTTGCGCGAGACCGCGATCAGCCCGCGCATGACCTCGGCGTCCGCGTCCGCCTCGACGCTCTGCCCGGGCAGCGCGTGCGTGAGCGCCTCCTCGGCGCCCGCGAGATCACCCGCCACGCGGCGGCGATCGCACAACAGCACCCACGCCGTCGAGAACGTGGGGTCGATCTCGACCGCCCGCTCGACCGCGCGGCGGCCCTCGTCCTTGCGCCCCATCCCGAGCAACTGCGTCGCCTGGACGATCATCGCCTCCGCCTGGCGGCGGCGCAGGCCGGCGACGACCTCGCCGTCGAGCTGGTCCGCCAGCGGACCGAAGCCGTCGGCGCGGGCGCCGGCGATCGCCGTGCGCGCGCGCGTCGTGTCGCCGAGCGCGACGAGGTAGCGCGAACGCGCCGCGTACCAGCCGTCGCGCGCCCAGTCCCGGAAGCGCCCGCTCGCCGGGATGCGGCCGTCGAACGGCACGAGCCGCGCCACCTCGGGCGCGCCGGTCAGCGACGCGCGCCCGAAACGTCTTCGGGACGCGCGATGTTCGCCGCGTCGAGCATGCGACGCACCTCGGGGCCGCGCAGGCGGTCGAGCGACAGCTTGCGCCCTCCCGGCGAAGCGACGAGCACGACGTCCACGGCGCGCCACACCGCGTACACATCGCCCTCGGGGAACACCTCGAGGAACGACGCCATCATCGAGCGGATGGTCTCGGGCGAGATCTCGTAGAGCTGCATCCACTGGCAGAACACGCCGTCCGGCTCGAGGCGCGAGCGGACGCGGCGGTAGAAGTCGACGGTGAAGAGGTTGTTCACGCCCGCGAGCCACGGATTCGACGGCTCGGAAATGATGAGCCCGTAGCGGTCCTGCGTGTGTTCGAGCAACGTGCGCGCGTCGCCGATCGTCAGCGTCACGCGCGGATCGCGCAGCGGATTGCGCGCGGGCTCGTGGAAGAACTCGGACGCCTCGGCCACGCCGCGCTCGAGCTCGACGACGTCCGTCTTGCCCGCGCCCGCGGCCAGCGCGGCCGCGGCGGTGTAGCCCGAGCCGAGCCCGATCACGAGCGTGCGCGCGCCCGAATCCGCGGTCGCCGCCGGAATGAGCCCGAGCAGCACCTGCGTTTCCATGTCCTTCGTGCTCGCGTCGACCTTGCCGCCGACCTTGAGCCACCGCTGCTGTCCGGTCGCGTCGGCGCCGACGAGCACGGTCGCGTTCGCCCCTTCCTTGTAATAGAGGAGGTGCTCGTCGAACACCGCGCGCTCGATGGCCGAGCCGCCGCCGCCACTCACTCGCGACGCGGCCTGCAGTTCGCTCGCGCGCACGGGCCGGAACACGCCGGCCGACATCACCGTCGGGTTCCACGCGGGCGCGCCCCACGCGAGCGCGCCGGCGAGCGCCGCGGCGGCCACTCCGATCACGAGCTCGCCCATCGGGAGTTCGCGCCGGGCGAGGCCCAGCGCCAGCGCGGCGACCGCGATCGCGGCGGAAAGGCCGAGCGCCGCGACGTGCGTGCCCTGCACGCCGAGGGCCGGAACGAGCACGAAGCCCGCCGCCAGCGAGCCCGCGAGCGTGCCGGCGGTGTTCACGGCGTAGGCGAAGCCGGCGGCCTCTCCTCCGCGCCCGCGCTGCAGCAAACGCGTCGCCACCGGGAACAGCGCGCCGAGCAGCGCGCACGGCACGAGCAGCAGCATCGCGACGAGCCCGATCTGCCCCGTGAAGAGCGCGCTCCAGCTGGCGCCGGAGCGGAGGGAAAGCTCGAGCATGCGGTCGGGCAGCTGGCCGAAGAAGTGCAGTCCCGCCGCGGCGCTCAGCGCGAGCGCCCACTGCAGGCGCGCGAAGAGCTGCAGGTTGGCGCCTCCGCGCAGCACGAACGAAATGCACGTGCTGCCGAGTGCGAGGCCGAAGAGGTACACGCCGAGCACGCCGGCGAACGAGTACACCGACGAGCCGAACACCAGGCTGAAGAGGCGCACCCAGGCGATCTGGAACGCGAGCGCCGCGAAACCCGAGAGCGCGAACAGCACGGCGACGGGCACGACGCTGGGGGCGGGAGCGATCGGGGCGGCGGCCGCGGCGGCCTTCGCGGGCGCAGGCGCCGCCGCGGGCGCCGGAGCGACGGCGGCTTTTCGGGCGCCGCCCGCGTACCACGCGAGCGCGCCGGCGGCGAGGTTGAACGCCGCCGCGACATACGTGGTGCGCGCGAGGCCGAGCGTCGGCATGAGCACGAAGCCCGCGAGCGCCGAACCCGCGACCGCGCCGAACGTGTTCACCGCGTACAGCCGCGCGAGCGCCGGACCGACGAGGTCCTTCTCGAAGTGTTCGACGAGCACGGGCAGGGTCGCGCCCATGAGCACCGTGGGCGGCAACAGCACGACGAACGTGAGCACGAAGCGCACGACGGCAAACCCCGCGCTGTCCGCGCCCAGCGTGCGATAGAAGTGCCCGAAGACCGGCTCGACCCCGCGCAGCAACGGCAGGAGCGCCACGCCGAGCACCGCGACGCCGAGCTCGAGCACCGCGTACAGCCGCGCGCCGTCCCCGCGCCGCGACAGCGGCCCGCCCAGCACGCGCGCGCCGATCGCGAGGCCGCACAGGAACGCCGCGGCCACGGTCGCGACCGCATGCAACGAACTGCCGAGCACGTACGCGAGCTGCTTCGACCAGACGATCTCGTACAGCAGGCCGGCGGCGCCGGAGACGAAGAAGCAGACCGCCGCCCAGAGCGGCAACGACGACGATCCTGAAGCGCGGGACTCGGACTTCGACATGCGGGCTCGCTCCGAAGCGGTGGGGACGAGGAGAACGGTCGGAAGACGAATGAGAGTGAGGCATGAACACCGGAACGCGCCAGAGCGGAGAGCGTTTCGTCAAGAGGCGGCGGGCACTTTTTTTCTCGCCGGTGGTCCGGAAGAATTCGACGACGCCGGAAAATATTTTCGGGGGAAGTTTCCCCTGCAGTGACGCGACAATTTCTTGCACGAAAGAAACACTCAACGCCCGCGCGTGCGCAACGTGTCCACAGGAAAAATTCGCGCGGTCCGAGCGGGAATTTCCGCTCTTGAATCGGTGAGCACCGGCGGTGCTATAAACCAACCCACCGCGGGCGCGGCGTCTCCCTCAGAAAGCCTCGCGGCCATCCATCCCCAGCAGGCAAAACCGATTCACGGAAACACTGCTCCGAGTCACGTCCGACCCGAATGGCGTTACGCGCGGCCCCCCGCCCCGGGCGCCCTTCCGGTCGGACCAGTCGTCACAAGGATGCAGGTCCGCAACCGCAGTAAGGACCAGGAGGGTCCACCCCATGCAGAACTCCACCGTCCAGGAGAACCTGAACCCCTCCGCAACCGCCGAGCGCGCCCAGGCCACGCAGGCCGGCATTCGCGTGCCCCGGCACTTCACCAAGGCGGGCGTGAATCCGCTCGACGAGGTGAAGTGGGACAAGCGACGCACCGTGATCGCGAACCCCGACGGCTCCGTCGTGTTCGAGATGAACGACGTCGAAGTGCCCGCGTCGTGGTCGCAGCTCGCCACCGACATCGTGGTGAGCAAGTATTTCCGCAAGGCCGGCCTGCCCACTGCGCCCGGTCACGAGACGAGCGTGCGCCAGGTGGTGCACCGGCTCGCGCGCGTGGCGCGCATCGCCGGTGAACAGCAGGGCGGCTACTTCGCGAGCCCCGACGACGCCGAGGCGTTCGAGGCCGAGCTCGCGTACATGCTCGTGCACCAGATCGGCGCCTTCAATTCGCCGGTGTGGTTCAACTTCGGGCTGTTCCACGAGTACGGCATCTCGACCGGCTCGGGCGGCAGCTACTACACGGATCTCGCGACCGACGAGATCAAGATGACCACGGACTCGTACACCTATCCGCAGGTGTCGGCGTGCTTCATCCAGTCGGTCAACGACGACCTCATGTCCATCTTCGACCTCGTGAAGAACGAGGCGCGCGTGTTCAAGTTCGGCTCGGGCACGGGCACGAACTTCAGCAAGCTGCGCGGCCGCATGGAGAAGCTTTCGGGCGGCGGCACGTCGTCCGGCCTCATGAGCTTCCTCGAAGTGCTCGACCGCGGCGCCGGCGCGACCAAGTCGGGCGGCACCACGCGACGCGCGGCCAAGATGGTCGTGCTCGACATGGACCACCCGGAAATCGTCGACTTCGTGCACTGGAAGATGCGCGAAGAGAAGAAGGTCGCGGCGCTCATCGACGCCGGCTACTCGTCGGACTTCAACGGCGAGGCCTACGCGACCGTCTCGGGCCAGAACTCGAACAACTCGATCCGCGTGCCGGACGCGTTCATGAACGCGTTCGAGTCCGACGGCAACTGGTCCACGAAGTTCCGCACGACCGGCGAGGTCTACCAGACCATGCCGGCGCGCAAGCTGTGGCGCCAGGTCGCGGAAGCCGCGTGGTCGTGCGCCGACCCCGGCATCCAGTACGACGACACGATCCAGAAGTGGCACACGTGCAAGGCGACGGACCGCATCAACGCGACGAACCCGTGCTCGGAGTTCGTGTTCCTCGACGACACGTCGTGCAACCTCGCGTCGATCAACCTCATGAAGTTCCGCGGTGACGACGGCGGCTTCGACATCGAAGGCTACCGCCACGCGAACCGCGTGTTCTTCCTCGCGCAGGAAATGCTCGTGAGCTTCGCGTCGTATCCGACCGAGAAGATCGCGCGCAACTCCGAGGACTACCGTCCGCTCGGACTGGGCTTCGCCAACCTCGGCACGCTGCTCATGGTCGAGGGCCTGCCCTACGACAGCGACGCGGCGCGCACCTACGCGGCGACCCTCACCGCCATGATGACGGGCGAGGCGTACGCGCTGTCGGCCGAGATGGCCGCCAGCAAGGGCGCGTTCAAGGGTTACACGGCGAACGCCGAGAGCATGATGGGCGTCATGCGCCTGCACCGTGAGGCCGCCCGCGCCATCGATCCGGCGCTCGCGCCGCGCGACATGCGCAAGGCCGCGATCGAGTGCTGGGACCGCGCGGTCGCGTACGGCAGCCTCCACGGCTATCGCAACGCGCAGGCGACGGTGCTCGCGCCGACCGGCACGATCGGCCTGCTCATGGACTGCGACACGACGGGCGTCGAGCCCGACTTCGCGCTCGTGAAGTTCAAGAAGCTCGCCGGCGGCGGCTACTTCAAGATCGTCAACCAGTCGGTGCCGCTCGCGCTGCGCCGTCTCGGCTACGACGAGGCCGCGACGGACCGCATCGTCGGCTACGCCGTCGGTTACGGCACGCTCGAAGGCGCGCCGCACATCAACGACTCGAGCCTGCACAACAAGGGCTTCGGCGACCTCGATCTCCTGAGCATCGGGAAGGTGCTTCCGAACGTCCTCGACATCCGCCAGGCGTTCGGCCGCGGCATCCTCGGCGACGACCTCCTCACGCGTCTCGGCGTGGGCATGGTCGAGCGCGAGAAGCCGGGCTTCCACGCGCTCCACTTCCTCGGCTTCACGGATTCGCAGATCGAGGAAGCGAACCTCTACGTGTGCGGCACCCAGACGGTCGAAGGCGCACCGGGCCTGCGCGCCGAGCACCTCGCGGTGTTCGACTGCGCGAACCGCTGCGGCTCGGTGGGCACGCGCTACATCCAGCCGATGGGTCACGTCCGCATGATGGCGGCGGTGCAGCCGTTCCTCTCGGGCGCCATCAGCAAGACCGTCAACCTGCCGAACGACGCGACGGTCGAGGAAGTCGAGAACATCTACACGCAGGGCTGGAAGCTCGGCCTGAAGGCCGTGGCGCTCTACCGCGACGGCTGCAAGATGAGCCAGCCGCTGACGAGCACGAAGAAGAAGGACGACGCGCCCGCGGCGGAAGCGCCCGCCGCCAGCGCGCCGGCGCCGCTGCTGCGCCGCCGCCTGCCGCGCCGTCGTCACGGCTTCACGCAGGAAGCGCGCATCGCCGGCCACAAGGTGTTCCTCCGCACGGGCGAGTACGAAGACGGCACGCTCGGCGAGATCTTCATCGACATGCACAAGGAAGGCGCGGCGTTCCGCAGCATGATGAACTGCTTCGCCATTTCCGTGTCCATGGGCCTGCAGTACGGCGTGCCGCTCGAGGACCTCGTGGACCAGTTCTGCTTCACGCGCTTCGAGCCGCACGGTCGCGTGGACGGACACGACAACATCAAGGTGTCGACGTCCGTGATCGACTACGTGTTCCGCGTGCTCGGCCTCGAGTACCTCGACCGCACCGATCTCGCGCACGTGATCGAAGAGGCGCCCACGGGCCAGCTCGCTCCGAAGCCGCACGCGACGGACGTGCCGGTCGGCCGGGAACACCGGCTCCCGCGCGCCACGAGCAACGGCGGCGAGGTGAAGCTCCAGGCGACCCCGCGGATGCAGAAGGTGTTGGCCGAAAACAGCGACGAGCTGGGCGGCAACGCGGCGGTCCTGCAGGCCAAGCGCCTGCTCGGCGACGCGCCCGCGTGCACGAGCTGCGGGCACATCACCATCCGCAACGGCACCTGCTACAAGTGCGTGAACTGCGGCACGAGCATGGGCTGCAGCTGATCGCACGACGCACCGGTGAATGCGAAGCGGGCGGGGTCATGACGACCCCGCCCGCTTTTCTGTCGCCCGTTCGCTCCTGTCGCGTCAGCCGCCGTAGGCCCGGCGGCGAGCGCCATAGGTGACGTTCGGCAGGGGCTGCTCCGCGGTCGCGGGCTCGTACGTGTCGGGCTGGAGCGTGATGTCGCCGGAGCGTGGAGTCCGGACAGGGGCGATCGGTCGCACTTCCCGCGCGCCGGAAAGACCGGCGAGCGAGAGCGCGCTCATCGCCTGGCTCAAGCCCGTGATCGCATCCATGCAAACACCCCTCGGCAGGGGCCTCGTGGGCTCCTGCCGCAAGTCTCGCCTGTGGCGCGCCTCAACTCTGGTGCGAACGCGCCTCGCTGCTGCCCGTTGGGCCGTACACGATCGACTTCGCGCTTTCCGGCGGCAGATGCTCGAACTCATCCCGCTGCAGGATGACGTCGCCACGCGAATTGATCACGACCGGCTTGACGGGCGGTTCCTTCTGGAACGCGGCGATGATCAGGGCTTTCGCAATCCCCAATACCTGGTCCACCGCACTCACTCCGAGGAGCCACATCACGGGCACCACGCTCGTGACACTCGTCCTCGACGTGGAGTGTCGGCACCCCGGGGGCGAACTGAAGGGGGGGCGGTGAAATTTTCCGGGTCAGGGCATGACGGCGAGCTTTCGTGTGCGTTTCGGGGCGCGGCTGGGGGATTTGCCCCCGATCCGGCCCGTTTCGACCACGAAGAGATGCTCGCGGTTGCGCGCGTGCCCCGGCTCCCCGACGCGCCGGCCGGTGAGGTCGTACACGCCGATCTTGTGCCCGATGTGGCGCGGGTGCTCGACCGACGCCTCGCGCACCTCGCCGTGGCGGGCGAGCAGCTCGCGCAGCTCGACGAGCGTGACGTAGCCCTCGTCGCTGAACGACACCACGAGCCAGCGCGCCCGGATGCGGTCGAGCACGGTGACCAGCGCCGGAAGGATGCGGCCGCGGCGATTGAAGTCGCTGCCGCGCTCGCGCACGTCGGTGCGCTTCATCGCGACGCCGTACACCTCGGGCCGGTCCCAGCGCACGAGCGACTCCCACACGTGGTAGTTCCCGAGGTAGCTGTGCTGGTTGTAGGGCGGATCGAGGTACACGAGGTCGGCTTCGACGCGCTCCGCCGCCTCGGCCGCGTCGAGACACGACGACGCGCCCGGGCCCTCGAGGATCTCCGGCACGCGCAGGCGCAGCGGCTGGTGCGAGCGTGCGGCCCACTGCTTGAGGTAGGCCATCTGCAGCCCGACCGTGGAGTCCACGCGGTCGGCGGCCTCCATGAGCGACGTGAGCGCGATCGCCTCGAGTTCGGGCTCGAGCGACAGCTCCGCGATGCGATTCCGGATCGCGTCCACGCGCGCGCCGTTGGCGGGCTGCAGGTAGCGCGAGCGCTCGCAGTACGTCTCGGTGAACCAGCCCGGCTCACCGGGCAGCCCGTCGAGCTCGGCGATCAGGCGTTCAGCACGCTCGCGCCACACGCGCGCGTCGGCTCCCACGTAGCACGCGCCGAGCGTGTGCGCGTAGGCGTTGTGGTCGTTCGCGTGCACGCGGTGGCCCGCGGCCTTGAGCGCGCGGCCGACGCGGGCGGTCCCCGAGAACAGATCGAGCACCCGGTGCGCGCCTTCGCAGCGCCCCACCGTCTCCACGATCCACGGCACCAGCAGCCGCTTCGAACCCAGGTACTTGATCACCCGGCTCCTCCCGAACTCCGCCCAGTGCACGAAACGGCGCGACACGGCGCGACACGACGCGCCGCAGACTAACGCACGCACGCGCCCGGCCGCGCACGCATTCGCGCGGCCCCGGCGCCGCCGCCGTCGTCGCCGTCGCCGCATCGCGGCCTTGCGCGAACCGGGCGCGCTCTGGCAGCGTGCGCGCTCATGAACGCGACCCCCACTCGCCGCAAAGGCTTCGACCCTTCGTTGATCCTCAAGGCGATGCTCGTCTTCGTCGCCATCACGCCGCTCGCGGAGCACTTCCACGCCGGAGCGCTCACGATCTTCGTGTGCAGCGCGCTCGCGATCATTCCGCTCGCCGGGCTCATGGGCGAAGCCACGGAACAGCTCGCCGCGCGGCTCGGCGCCGGCATCGGCGGCCTGCTCAACGCGACGTTCGGCAACGCCGCGGAGCTGATCATCGCGCTCGTCGCGCTGCAGAAGGGCTACCACGACGTCGTGAAGGCGTCGCTCACCGGCTCGATCATCGGAAACACGCTGCTCGTGCTCGGCGTGTCCATGGTGGCGGGCGGGTTCAAGCGCGAGCGCCAGACGTTCGACAAGTCCGCGGCGGCCGCATCCTCGACGCTGCTCTTCCTCGCGGCGATCGCGATGGTCGTGCCCGCGGCGTTCCACATGCTCGCGACGGGCTCGGTCGCGCAGGGCACGCTGCCGCTCGCGCGCGAGATCGAGATCGAGCACAACCTGTCGCTGCAGATCTCCGTCGTGCTCTTCGTGACCTACCTCTTGAGCCTGCTGTTCACGCTCAAGACGCACAAGCACCTGTACACGGGCGCCGCGGAGGAAGAGCACGGACACGAGCACGGCAGCCCCGTGCGCGCCGTGGCCACGCTGCTCGTCGCGACCGCGCTCATCGCCTGGATGAGCGAGATGCTGGTCGGCGCGGTGGCCGAGGCGTCGCACCAGCTCGGGCTCACCGAGGTGTTCGTCGGCGTGATCGTCGTGGCCGTGGTCGGCAACGCGGCCGAGCACTCGACCGCCGTGATCGTGGCGATGAAGAACAAGATGGACCTGTCGCTCAACATCGCCATCGGCTCGAGCATCCAGATCGCGCTGTTCGTCGCGCCGGTGCTCGTGTTCGCGTCGTACCTCATGCCCGGCTCGCCGATGGACCTGCACTTCTCGCCGCTCGAAGTGCTCGCCGTGATCGCGGCCACGCTGGTGACGAACATGGTGTCGGCCGACGGGGAATCGAACTGGCTCGAGGGCGCGATGCTCATCGCGGTCTACCTCGTGATCGGCGTCGCGTTCTTCTTCCTGCCCTGACCGGGCGGGAAGCCTCGCGTACTACGCCGCGCGCGCCTCGTCGTCGCCGGGCTCTTCCACCGGCGGCACGTCGGCTTCGATCGCTCCGCGGAGCGCGTCGAGCGACTCCGGGCACAGGCCCGTGCCGCGATCCTGCTCCATGATCGTGATGGCGTCCTCGGGCGCGAGCGCCGGGCGGTAGGGCCGCCGCGTGCTGAGCGCGTCGTAGATGTCCGCCACCGCGAGCAGCCGCGAAAGCTCCGGGATCTGGTCGCCGCGCAGCCCGCGGCAATAGCCGCTGCCGTCGAGCCGCTCGTGATGCGCGGCCGACGCGAAGGCGAGCCACTCGAAGCCGCTGATGTGCTCGAGGATGCGCTCGGTGAAGTACGAGTGCATGCGCATCACTTCCCATTCGGACGGCGTGAGCGGGCCGGGCTTGTCGAGGATCGAGTTCGGCACGGAGAGCTTGCCGAGATCGTGCAGCAGCGCCGCGCGGCGCAGCTCCGCGATGTCCGGTTCGCTCCAGCCGCGTTCGTGCGCGATCGAGACCGCGACTTCGGTCACGCGCTGCGAATGCGCGCCGGTGAACGGCGACTTCGCGTCCACGACTTCGGCGAAGATGCGCGCGACGCGATCGGTCGCGCCGGGGCCGGCGAGCAGCGCCGCGCCGCCGGGCTCGCGCTCCACCACGAGCTTGAGCAGGTCGTGCGTGTCGAGCGTGCACCAGTGCGCGATGTCGCGTTCGACACCCGAGCAGGCGGACGCGACGAGCGGATCGAACCAGCGTCCTGCGCGCTGGCGCACGAGCGCCAGCGCATGCTCGACTCCGCCGCGCATCGCGAACACCTCGAGCGTCTGCGCGAGCGTGAGCACGCGCGCGAGGATCGAGATCTCCTCACCGCGCAGGCCGCGCGGATGCCCGCGGCCGTCCCAGTGTTCGTCGAGCTGGCGCACGGCGTCCGCGGCGGCGGGCCCGAGGTCGAGCTGCAGCACGATCTCCGCGCCGCGCTCGCAGCGCACCTCGACGAGTTCCGACGCGACGCGCGGTCCGCGGCGTGCGAGCTCCGCGATGCGGCGCGTGCGCTCGAACAGCGACGCGCCCGGCGCGGCGTGCGCCATCGCGTAGAACGCCGCGCGGAAGTAGTTCGACCAGTCCACCAGCATGCGTGCGCCCTTGGCCTGGCGATCGTCGCCGCCGAAGAGCCCGAACACGAGCGCCGCGTTGGAGGAACACCCGATGTCCTTGAGCAGCGCCGCGTAGTACAGGTCGCGCTGCTGGTGGAGCGACAGGCCGAGCCGCTGGCCGAGCTCCATGGCGATCAGGTTCGTGCGCAGCGCGTGCCCCATCGGCTGCCCCTCGGTCAGGTCGAGCGAGAAGGACAGCGCGGAGAGCAGGTCGGAGAAGCGAACGGAGTTCGCCACGGGTGCGCGCGCGCGGAGTGTCACGCCGCCAGTATCGGAACGGACCGGCCCCGGGTTGAGGGCAGACCGCATTTCCCGGCATTTACACGCGAGGGCCCCGCGGGCCCGGCCGTCGCGCTCCGATACCCCGAACGAAACGCCGCGATGCCGACCGGCCGTCGGCCGCATCCCAAGCGTGTCGAGGGTGGCTTTCGCGCGCGAGCGCGGGCTACCATTGCAGCGGAAAAGCCATCAGTGGAGTTCGCCGCCGGGCCCAGAGCGCACGCTTCCGCCCGGCTCGACCGCACCTCGCACAGGAGTCGGCATGGCCCCCGGTTCGCCCCGTTCCTTCCCGGTCGCACTCGCGCTCGCCGCGCTGTTCCTCGCGCTCGCCGCGGCGCCGGCCTTCGCGCTCAAGGTCACGACCTGGAACCTGCTCGCGTACGACCAGACCACCTGCGTCGGCCGGCAGCCGCACTTCCGCACCGTGATGGCGGCCATGAATCCCGACGTCGTGATCGCGCAGGAGCTCAACTCCGCCGCGGGCAAGGACTCGTTCCTCGTGAACGTGCTCAACGTCGTGCAGCCGGGCGAATGGACGGGCACGTGGCTCGCGCTCGGCACCGAGGGCGGCGCGATCTTCTGGAAGCCGGCCAAGGTGAACGTGCAGAACATCACGAGCGTGGCGACCGGCGGGCCGCGCCCTGCGCTCGTCGGACTCGTGAAGCCGGTCGGCTACCTCAAGAACCCGGGCTGGTTCCGGCTCTACTCGATCCACTTCAAGGCGGGAACCGCGGACACGGCGACGCGCCACATGGAGTGCTCGAACCTGCGCACCACGCTCAACAACCAGGTCACGACCGTCGTCGGCACGAACTTCCTGCTCGGCGGCGACACGAACTTCTACGGCGACTGGGAGAGCGGCTACCAGCGGCTCACCGAATCACAGGCCGACAACGACGGGCGCTGCCTCGACCTCTACAGCATGCCCGGCACGTGGAACCAGTTCGCGTACCGCACCGTGCACACGCAGTGCCCCTGCCTGAGCGGCTGCGGACCGAACTTCTCCGGCGGCGGCATGGACGATCGCTTCGACATGATCCTGCAGTCGACGTCGCTGCGTGACGGCGCGGGCCTCGACCTGATCCCCACCGGGTACAAGGCGTTCGGCAACGACGGGCAGCACTACAACGACAACATCGACGGAGGCGGCTTCAACACCGCCGTGCCGCTGTCGGTGGCGACGGCGCTCCGCAACGCCGCCGACCACATTCCCGTCGTGCTCGAGCTCCAGCTGCCCGCCAAGACGAGCGCGCCGCACGCGTTCGCGCTCGGCGACGCGATCGTCGGCGCGACGCACGCGCTGCCGCTGACCGTCGCGAACTCCGGCCCCACGCCGGCCGACACGCTGCGCTACACGCTGACCGCGCCCGCGGGATTCGGCGCGCCGGCCGGCAACTTCAAGGCGGCCTCCGGCGTCGCGGGCAACGCGCACTCGATCTCGCTCGTCACGAGCACGACCGGCGTGAAGGCCGGCACGCTCACCGTGAACTCGAACGATCCCGACACGCTCGCGAAGAGCGTCGCGCTCTCCGGCCGCGTGCTCGCGCATGCGGCGCCCTCGCTCGACTCGGCGGCCGTGCTCACCGCGCAGTCGCTCGACCTCGGCCAGTACCCGGCGGTCGGCTTCCCCGACGGCGAGGTCCGCGTGCACAACAAGGGCTGGGGCGCGCTCCAGGCGAGGCTCTCCGTGGCATCGGCGAACATCACCGGCGGCGCGGGACGGTTCTCGATCCCCGGCGGCTTCACTCCCGCGCTGCTCTCGGGCACGGGACAAACCTGGCCGGTGCGGTTCGACGCCGTGGGCGCGACCGCCGAGTCCACCTACACGGCGACGCTCACGTTCGGCACCGCGGACGAGGCGCTGCCCGGTGCGACGGCGCTCTCGAATCTCACGGTCAGCCTGCAGGCGCGGGTGAGCGCGGCAGGTGTCGAAGTGGGCGGCGGCGCGCTGCGCTTCATGCCGCCGCGCCCGAACCCGGCGCGCGGCGTGACCGAGATGGCGTTCGAGCTGCCGACCGAGCTGGCCGTCGACCTCGCGGTCTACGACCTCGGCGGACGGCGGCTCGCGACGCTCGCCAGTGGCCGGATGAGCGCCGGGCAGCACTCCGTGCGCTGGGATGCCGGCCTCGCCGACGGCCGTAAGACGGCTGCGGGCCTGTACTTCGTCCGCTTCACCGCCGGCGGCCTGACCAAGGTGTCGAGATTGGTCCTGCTGCCGTAAGGAAATCCGTCACCCCTTCGAGCCCTGGTCGGGATCCTCCCCGGCCGGGGCTTCTTCATTTCCGGCAGGCTCGAATCCCGGACACGAAAGCACGGGCAGGCGGGGATAGCGCGGATAGGCCGGATCGAGTTTCGACCGCTCGCACAGCAGGAATTCGCTGCGCGGTGTGAGCACGTGCTTCACGTGCGCGCAGCGATCGCAGAGTCCGGACGATCGAGGCTTCAGCAGCGGCATGCGTGCGGTCTCCCGACGGTCGGATGTTGGGTGAGGGGGCTGCGGTGTCGGGGCAAACGACACTTCTTTCGGGCTCACGGGTGCCACACGACGGACGACAACAAGGGCCAGAAACCGCTGGTGGCTTGGTAGAGAACAGGTTGAAGGCGCGGCGCGGCGATTGGCCTCCGACTTGCAGAGCATACCTGTGAAACCACACCCCTTGCTCCTGCCCCCCACGAGGAGGAGAACAAAAAATGAAGAAACTGCTTCTTGCTCTGACGATGATCGCCGCGTTCGCCACGGTCGCGATGGCCGAGAGTCACTACCCCGGTGGCCCGCAGGACCAGACGGAAGACCAGACCGCCACGCCGAGACCCAGGGCGTCGGTCAGGTGATCGAACCGACTCCGGCTCCCGACATGGTCGTTCGTCCGGTGCCCGAGCCGGGAACGATGGCGCTGGCCTCGATGGGCCTCATCGCCTCGGCGCCGCGGCCCGCAAGCGTCGCGAGAAGTAGCCCGACCCCCACGGCGCGCTTGTCCCCACGGGCGCGCCGACTCGGACGTCATCTGCCCAGCTGACCCCAAAAGGGACGGCGGCGAGGAACCACTTCCTCGCCGCCGTGTCCGTTTTCAGTAGTATCGCGCGCCATGTCCCGACCCTCGAACACTCCCGAGTCCCGCGCGAAGACCGCAGCGAAGCGCCCGTCGCCGCTGCTGGTCCACGCCTCGTCGACGCCCGACCCCGCGCAGGCGCGAGCGTTCACGCTCGCCGGCCTCGTCACGATCGCCGCGTACGCGGTCGCCGTCCTCGCGATCCAGATGCGCGCGCACCCCGTGGGCGACGTCTTCACCGAGACCGACTTCTACGGCGCGTACGCCGAAGGCGCGCGCCTGATCCAGCACGGCAAGCTCGACCCCTCGCGCTACGGCGTGATCGGCCCCGTCTACGAGATCGCGCTCGCGCTCGCCGGCGCGATCTTCCGCGACCTCTACGTGGCGGCTCAGGCGCTCTCGCTCGCGGGCATGATCGTCACGCTGTGGGCGTGGCAACGGCTGTGGACCGTGCGCGCCAACGCCGCGACCGCTTGCGCCGGGCTGCTGCTGCTCGTGGTGAACGGCCAGTTCCTGCGCTGGGGCTACTCGGTCACGACCGACGCGGTCGCGCTCGCGCTGCAGTCGCTCGCGTTGCTGCTGCTGCTCGGACGCACGCTCACGCCGCGTCGCGCCGTGACGGCGGGCGCGGTCGCCGCGCTCGCCTTCCTCACGCGCTACAGCGCCGTCGCGCTGCTGCCCGCGGGACTGCTCGCCGTGCTCGCGGGCGGCACCGACACGCCGCGCGAACGCCGGCGCGAGGTCGCGCTCGCGTTCGCCGCCGGCTTCGCCGGACTCGTGCTGCCGTGGATGGCGTACTCGTTCGCGAGCGGCGCGCGCACGACGTTCCAGCTGCACCACAACATCGCGTACGAAGTGTTCGCGCGCTCGCGCGGCATCGCGTGGGACACGTACCAGCGCGAGATGCAGCCGCAGTTCCCGACGCCGTGGTCCGTGCTCGCGCGCGATCCCGGCGCCGTCTTCGCGCGCATGGCGCTCAACGTCGTCGAGCACTTCCGGCTCGACGCCGAAAAGGTCGCGGGCTTGCCGCTCGCCGCGGCCGCGCTCGCGGGCGTCGCACTCGCCTGGCGCGACGGTGCGCTCAAGCGCTTCTGGCCCGTGCTCGCCGCGGCCGCGCTCACGTTCCTCGCGCTCGTGCCCGCGTTCCATTCCGAGCGCTACTCGCTCCCGCTGCTGCCCGTGTGGGCGACGTTCGCGGCGCTCGCGTTCTCCTCGCCGCTGCTGGCGCTCGCGCTCGACGCGGGTCGTGGCCGCCGTGTGTGGCTCAAGGCGCTGCTGATCGCGTTGCCGCTCGCGCTCGCCGTGCGTGAGTCCGCCGCGCTGCAGCGCCGCACGCTCGCGCTGCTGCCGGTCGAGGCGCGCACGCTGGCGCTCGAGACGCGCGGCGAGTTCCGCCCGGGCGACAAGGTCATCGCGCGCAAGCCGCACTTCGCGTTCTACGCCGGCCTGACGCCGGTGCCGTTCCCGTTCGCCGACTCGCTGTCGCAGATCGCGTCCGTGGCGCGCGAACAGGGCGTGCGCTGGCTGTACTTCTCGTGGCCCGAGGCCGAGATGCGCCCCGCCGTGTCGTTCCTGCTCGACACGACCTCGCGCGTGCCCGGACTGCGCGTCGTGCGCGCGGTGAAGGATCACCCGGCGGTGCTCTACGAAATCCTCCCCGGCTTCGGGCCGGAACCGGAGTGGTTCATCGATTCCGGCATCCGGGAACTCCATCGCGCCCGCGCGAAACTGCTCGTCGATCGAACCGATTGGCGTGCCCGGGTGTATGTCGCTCTGTACGAACGCCGGCTCGAGCACTGGGAAGCCGCCCAGCAGCTGCTCGACGAAGCGTTGCCATGGGCCGGCGAGGATCCCGAGTTGTACCTGCTGACGGCGGACAATCTCGCGCAGTCCGGAAGCCCCGGAGCCGCGCGCACGATGCTCGATCGCGCCGAGCCGCTCGTCGGCGGCGATCCGCGCGTCGCGCTGACCCGTGGCTGGATCGCGGCCGTGGACAACGATCCGGCCGGCGCCGCGCGGTGGTGGCGTCCGCTGATCGAGTACACCGACGACGCACGCACGCTGTACCGCATGCACGACGTGTTCGCCGCCACGAAGGACGGCGCCGCGCAGGCGGCCGTGGACGCGAAGCTGCGCGCGCGAGGGCTGAAGCCGTGACGCGCCCGCCCGTGACGCATCGCCTCGCCACCGCCGCGCTCGCGCTGCTGCTGCTCGCCGCCGTCGCCGGGCCGGCGCTCGCGAAAGAGAAGAAGAAGCCGAAGCCGCCGCGCGTACCCGCCGTCGCGCCCGTCGCCGACTCGGTGACCGTGGGGCTGTGGCGCTTCGACGAAACGCTCGGCCTGCAGGCCGCGGACTCCGGACCGTTCCGCCTCGCGGGCGTCGCGGGACCGGACACGCGCGCCGCGTTCGGGCGCTTCCGCAACGGCCGCGAGTTCCCGGCGGCCGCGCAGGCGTTCGTGGTGGTGCCGTACAACCCCGTGCTCGATCTCGAGCACCGCTTCACGATCGAGGCGTGGGTGTACGTGAACGCCGTGAGCGACGGCACGCTGCAGACGATCGCCGCGCGCTGGTCGCCGCTCGTGAACGAGCAGCTCTGGGCGTTCGGCGTGAGTGGGCGCGCGCTCGACTCGGCCACGCTCGGCAACCCGTACGCCGACCTCCTGAGCGGCGCGTCGCCCCTGCACCTCGTGTTCGCCTACCGCTCCGGCCAGTCCACGCAGACGCAGACGATCGTGTCGGTGGGCGAACTGCCGCTCGAGCGCTGGTTGCACGTCGCGGCGACGATCGACGGCGAAGTCGCGACGCTGTACGTCGAAGGCCGTCTCGACTCGCAGGTCGCGATGCCGTACACGATGCGCACGGGCCCCGTGCCGCTGATGTTCGGCAACACGCTCGATTCACACCGGCTGACGGACTTCGGCGGCGACCTGCGCGTGGACACGATCGGCCAGCGCTTCAAGGGCGACCCGCTCGACGGGCTGCTCGACGAGGTCCGCCTCTCGAGCGCCGCGCGCACGACGTTCGAATCCGCGCCGCCGCGATGACGCGGGCCGCTGCCGCCCCGGCCGTCACCGGCGTTCACGCTTCGCGCACGACGTGAGCATGGTGCGCGCCCCCGGCCGCGCGGTAGCCTCGCGCCCGTTCGCGACGCACCTCCACCCGCCGCGCCCCCGCACTCGGACTTCCATGCGCACGCTGCTCTCGCTCACCCTGGCGCTCACGCTCTCGCTCGTCGCCGCACGCACCGCCGCGGCGGGCGACGCCGCGCGCTTCCTCGTCGCCCAGCTCGCGGAAGCCTCCGACAAGGCGCAGTTCGCGTGGAAGCCCGACGCCGCCCAGCAGGCGGCCGCGCTCGGCCTGCGCGTGCGCGCGCCGCTGCGCGACGGCCGCATGCGCGCGCGCACCACGCGGCTCGACGAGGCCGTGCTCGCGCACCCGGCGCTGCGCGGCTTCGCGCCCGACCGCATCGTGCTGCTCGAAGCGCCGGACTCGGCGACGGCCGCGGCCGCACGGACCGCGCTCGCCGACGGCGGTGGCGTGGACTGGATCGAGCCACTCGCCTCACGCGCGCTGCAGATGACCGAGCTGCACGGGGCCGGCGCACGGCCCGGTGCGCTCGCCGCGCTCGACTCGCTGCCCAACGATCCGCTGCTGCGCGATTCGCGGCAGTGGGGACTGTGGAACGTCGGCGGCGTGGGCGGCGGCTTCTACGGCGGCGTGCCGCGCGCCGACATTCACGTGGTCGAAGCGTGGCGCGTCACGACGGGCGACAACGCGCTCAAGCTCGCGGTCGCCGACACGGGCATCGATCCCGCGCAGCCCGAACTCGCCGGGCTCATGCCCGACGGCTCGCCGCGGCTCGTGGACATGGTCTCGGTCACCTTCGAAGGCGCCGATGCGTGGGCGGACTCCAACGGCCACGGCACGCCGGTCGCCGGCGCGATGGCGGCGCGGACGAACGACGGCGCGCGCTTCGCGAGCGGCGGCGTGGCCGGCGTGTGCGGCGGCGACGGCGCACTCGTCGCGGGCTGCCGGATCGTCCCGATCAAGATCGCCGAAGGACACTCGGGCGAGTCGAGCTCGTTCGAGGTCTCGCGCGCCATGCTGTGGGCCGCGGACGTGGGCGCGCGCGCGATGAACCTGTCGTTCGCGGGCTACGAAGGCAGCCGCCTCGAACGCCTGTGCATGACGTACGCGCTGCTGCGCGGTTGCGTCGTGGTCGTCGCCGCGGGAAACGAAGGCGCGCGCGACAACCCGCGCCGCCCGATGTACCCGGCCGCGTACGCCGCCGACGGACTCGGTATTCAAGTCGGCGCGAGCACGCAGTTCGACGACCGTGCGACGTTCTCGTCGTACGGCCCCGGGCTCGACTTCGTCGCGCCGGGCGTGAACATCTGGACGACGTTCATGACGTACCCGAGCGCCGCGGGCGCGGTGTACGACGGACTCGTCGCCGCTTCCGGCACGTCGTTCGCCGCGCCGATCGCGGCGGGCGCGGTCGGACTGCTCGCCGCCGCGCGCCCCGAACTGATCGAGAACGACTTCCAGCACGTGCTGCGCGAAAGCGCCGACGACGTGTACCTGCCCGGCTGGGACGAGCGCACGGCGTGGGGACGGCTCAACGTCGGCCGCGCGCTCGCGTCGGTCGGGCCGGAGTACGGCATCTGGCACGACGAAGTGCGCGCCGACTCCGTCGTGCTCGCGGGCTCGGGCACGCTGTCGATCGGCGAGAGCGGCCCCGGCACGCTCGACCGCTTCCGCGGGCTGCTCGCCGCGACGCGCTGGGCGACGTACGCGACCGTGACGCTGCCGGACTCGTTCGCCGACACCGTGCGCGTGTGGCCGCGCGTGGGCGGCACGTTCGCCGCGCGCGGCGACTACCAGTTGCCGTACTTCACGCCCGGCGCCGAAGTCGTCGCGCGGAACGGCCGCACGTTCACGCTGCGCGGCTGGCTGTATCGCGCCGACTCCGACACCTGCGCGACGTGCGTGGACGCGTGGGTGCCGCTGCCGCCCGAGTACGCGCGCTTCGGCTTCACCGTGATCGGGCGCGTGAACCGCTCCCGCCCGCCCGCGCCGGTCGGGGATGCGACGGGCGGCGCGGGCGCCGCCCACGTGCGCGCCTGGCCGAGCCCGTTCCGCGGTGCGATCGCGCTCGCGCTACCGGGCGCGGGCAGCGTGCGCGTGCTCGACGTGAACGGCCGCGTCGTGCGCGAGTGGCGCGCGAGCGGCGCCGAAACGCGCTGGGACGGCCGCGATCGCGACGGCCGCGACGCGCCGCCCGCGCTGTACTTCGTGCGCTGGCGGGGCGCGGACGGCTCCGGCCCGCGATCACCACGCGCGTCGTGAAGCTCGGCCGCTGAATCGCGCTTGAACGCCCGCGCGCACGAGCGGAACATGCGCGCATGAACGCTCTTCGTGCGTCTTCCGTCCTCCTGCTGCTCGTCCTGCTCTCGCTGCTCTCCTCCTGCGCCCCCGACCGCCACGCGCCCGAATGGGCGCTCGTCCACGAGATCACGCCCGACGCGCTCGTGAGCGTGGACGGTTCCGATCCCTCGATCGCCGCGGCGGCCGACGGCCGCGTCGCGATCACCTGGGTGACGCGCGACTCC
Organism: Candidatus Eiseniibacteriota bacterium; assembly: GCA_016710095.1. Taxonomy (GTDB): domain Bacteria; phylum Eisenbacteria; class RBG-16-71-46; order RBG-16-71-46; family RBG-16-71-46; genus CAIXRL01. Next base: position 30,180 of record JADJLL010000005.1, read on the forward strand.
GTGGGCGCCGACGTGTGGTTCGCGATCTCGACCGACAGCGGCCGGCACTTTTCGGCGGCGCAGAAGCTCGACACGCGCGCGGGCAAGGTGTCGTCGTACACCGAGAGCCGGCCGCTCGTCGTGCTCGGGCCCGCGGGCCACGTGACGGTCGCGTGGGCGTCCGCGCGCGACAGCGGCCAGTACGCCGACGACCTCGTCTCGCGCAGCAGCGACGACGGCGGGCGCACGTTCTCGCCCGAGGCGTTCCTCAACGACGACCACGCGAACCCGCGCTCGACCTACCACGGCTTCCTCGCGCTCGACGTGACGCCCGCGGGCTCGCTCGTCGGCGCATGGATCGACGGCCGCGCCTCCGCCGGCGAGGCCGAGCCCGCGCACGGCGAGATCTGGTCGTCGTCGAGCGACGACGGCGGTCGCACGTGGCGGCCGAACACGCGCGTCGCGACCGACGTGTGCTCGTGCTGCCGGCTCGCGCTGCGCGCCGACTCGCTCGGGCACGTCGCCGTGGCCTACCGCGGCGCGCGCGCGAACCTGCGCGACCCGCGCCTCGCGCTCTCGAGCGACGGCGGGGCGACGTTCCCGCTCGACACGCTCGTCTCGCCCGACGGCTGGCTGCTGCCCGCGTGCCCGTCCATGGGCCCGGCGATCACGCTCAACCGCGGCGGCGGCGGGCACGTCGCGTGGTTCACGGGCGCCGAGAACGCCGCCACGTCGCCCGGCGTGTACGTCGCGCCGTGGCGCGCGCCCGCGGGCGCGTCCGGTGCGCGGCGTTCGCTCGGCGACAGCCTGCGCGAGCCGCAACGCCCGATGCTCGCCGCGATGGGCGCGACGACGCTCGCGGGCGTGATCGCCCGCGCGCAATCCGACTCCACGCGGCGCCTGCTCGCGGTGCGCGCACTCGACATGGACGGCGCATGGACGCCGTGGCTGTTCCTCGGCGTGAACGTGCGCGCGGCGGCGATCGCCGGCGTGAAAGCGCGGACGGCCTACGCCGTGTGGCAGGAAAAGACCGACGAGCGCTCGCGCCTGCGCGTCGTGCACCTGGTCCGGCGGTAGCCGGAACCGCGAAGGCGGCCGGCCCGCCGCCGTGCGGCCGGGCGAAAAGGCCCGCCAAACCGGCGCGGCCGCGTCCGTCGGACTTCCCGGCGCGGCCACCCTTCCGGCTTTGCCGCTCGCAAAACGAGGGTGCTACCTTCGCGCCCCGTTCGCATCGGCAACCGGCGCCGCAATCGACTCCCGCACCGCACGAGGTTCGCTTGAGCAGCAACGAATCCGATCTGCAGGCCATCCGCCAGCTGGCCTCCGCGCGCGAGCGCATCCTCGCCGAGCTGAGCAAAGCCATCGTCGGCCAGGACGAAGTGATCGAGCAGCTGCTCACCGCGCTGTTCGCCGGTGGCCACGTGCTGCTGGTCGGCGTCCCGGGCCTCGCGAAGACGCTGCTCATCTCGAGCCTCGCGCGCGTGCTCGACCTCGAGTTCAAGCGCATCCAGTTCACGCCCGACCTCATGCCGTCCGACATCACCGGCACGGACATCCTCGAGGAAGACGCCACGACCGGACGGCGCGCCATGCGCTTCATTCGCGGACCGGTGTTCGCGAACGTCGTGCTCGCCGACGAAATCAACCGCACGCCGCCCAAGACGCAGGCCGCGCTGCTGCAGGCGATGCAGGAGAAGGAAGTCACCGCCGGCGGCCAGACGTTCTCGCTGCCGCTTCCGTTCTTCGTGCTCGCGACGCAGAACCCGATCGAACTCGAGGGCACGTACCCGCTGCCCGAGGCGCAGCTCGACCGCTTCATGTTCAACGTGCAGGTCGGCTATCCGTCGCAGACCGAGGAAGAGCAGATCGTGATGAGCACGACGAGCGCGCAGGTGCCGAAGCTCGAGCGCGTGCTCGGCGGCGACGACATCCTCGCGCTGCAGCAGCTCGTGCGCCGCGTGCCGGTGACCGACCACGTCGTGCGCTACGCCGTGCGCCTCGTGCGCGCGACGCGCGGCGGCGAAGGCGCGCCGGACTTCGTGCGCCAGTGGGTCAGCTGGGGCGCCGGACCGCGCGCCTCGCAGTTCCTCGTGCTCGGCGCCAAGACGCGCGCCGTCATGCGTGGCCGCTTCGCGCCCGGCATCGAAGGACGTGCAGGCCGTCGCCGCGGCGGTGCTGCGCCACCGCGTCGTCACGAACTTCACCGCCGAAGCCGAAGGCGTGAAGCCCGACCGCATCATCGCGGACCTGCTGAAGAACGTCCCGACCGACTGACGCACCGCCCCTCACGTCCGACCTCGAGGAGAACCGCATGGCGGATTCGCAGCCGGCGCACTTGAAGCGGCAGATCGGCCTGTACGCCGCGACGGCGATCACGGTCGGCAACATCATCGGCTCGGGCATCTTCCGCTCGCCGCACTCGGTCGCGTCCGAACTGACGACGTTCCCGCTCGTGCTGACCGCGTGGATCGTCGGCGGCCTGCTGTCCATCTGCGGCTCGCTCGTGCTCGCGGAACTCGCGGTCACTCATCCGAAGACCGGCGGGCTCTACGTGTTCCTGCGCGAGAGCTTCGGCGACGCGTTCGCGTTCGTGTTCGGCTGGGCGAACCTCTGGGTGATCAAGCCGACGGTCGTCGCGTCCATCACGAGCGTGTTCGCGCTCTACTTCTGCCAGGTCATGGGCTGGAAGGACGACACGCAGTTCGCCGTCGGCGCCGCGGCCATTCTCTTCCTCACGTTCGTGAACTGGCTCGGCGTGAAGGAGGGCACGCGCACGCAGAGCCTGCTCACGACGCTCAAGGTGATCGGCATCCTCGGACTGTGCGTGGCGGCGTTCACGATTCCAGCGACGCATCCGGCCTCGGCGCTCGCCGAAGGCGCCGTCGCCGAAGCGACCACCAAGCCGCTCATGACCGCGTTCTTCGTCGCCATGGTGAGCATCCTCTTCGCGTACGACGGCTGGACGGACAGCACGTACGTCGCGGGCGAGGTCGTGAACCCGCAGCGCACGATGCCGATCGCGATCGTGTGGGGCACGTGGGCCGTGATCGGCGTGTACGTGCTCACGAACTTCGCGTACTTCCACGTGCTCGGCGCCGAGGGCGTGCGCTCGTACGAGGCCGTGGGCTCCGAGACCATCCACCGCCTGCTCGGCGACTGGGGCGCGCGCGCGCTCGCCGTGCTCGTCGCCGTGTCCACGTTCGGCACCACGAACGGCTCGATCCTCACCGGCCCGCGCGTCACGCAGGCGATGGCGGCCGACGGACTGCTCTGGAAGCCGATGGCCGCGCTCGACCCGAAGCGCGAGACGCCGTCGCTCGCGCTCTGGGTGCAGGCGCTTCTTTCGATCGTGTGGCTCAAGGTGGCCGGCGGCTTCGACGACGTGTCGGGCTGGTTCGTGACGACGTCGTGGATGTTCTACGGGCTCACGACCGCGGCGATCTTCGTGCAGCGCGCCCGCGAGAAGCGCGGCGAGCTCGCGGCGCCGTCGTACCGCACGCCGGGCTTCCCGGTGACGCCGATCCTGTTCATCGTGACGACGGTCGCGATCATCTACGCCGACTTCACCTCCAGCACGCCGCTGGAGTTCGACGGCGTCACGGGCCCGCTCGCCTCCGCGCTCGCGCTCGTGCCGCGCGCGGGACTCGGCGTGCTCATCGCGCTGCTCGGCTTCCCGGTGTACGCGCTGTGGAAGGGCCGCTCCGGCGGCTCCGCCGGCTCGCGGAAGAACGCGTGAGCGCCTTCGGAACCTCCGGGCCCGCCGGGCCCGCCGCGAGAAGCGGCGCGCAGCCCGATCGCGGCGTGGCTCGCGGCGGCGGCGCCGAGAACCGGCACTACCTCGACCCGGAAGTCGTCGCGCGTCTCGGCCATCTCGACGTGCGCGCGCGGCTCGTGGTCGAAGGCTTCATCTCGGGCATGCACCGCTCGCCGTTCCACGGCTTCAGCGTCGAGTTCGCCGAGCACCGGCCGTACATGCCGGGCGACCCGCTCAAGAACCTCGACTGGAAGGTGCTCGCGAAGAGCGACCGCTACCTGGTCAAGCAGTACACCGAAGAAACCAACCTGCGCTGCCACCTGCTGCTCGACCTGTCGGGCAGCATGGGCTTCCGCTCGACGCGCGCGTCCATGAGCAAGCTCGAGTACGCGAAGTCCCTCGCCGCGGCGCTGTCGTACCTCATGCTGCGCCAGCAGGACGCGGTCGGCACGCTGCTCTTCGCCGAGGGGCCCGTGCAGTTCGTGCCCGCGCGTTCGGTGCGCTCGCACCTCGACGTGCTGCTCGCGACGCTCGCGAGCGGCCAGCCGCAGGGCCGCACGAAGCTCGGGCCCGTGCTGCACGAACTCGCCGAACGCGTGAAGCGCCGCGGGCTGATCGTGCTGCTCTCCGATCTCATGGACTCGCCCGACGAAGTGCTGTCGGGGCTGCAGCACTTCCGGCACCGGCACCACGAAGTGATCGTGTTCCACCTGCTCGATCCGGACGAAGTCGAGTTCCCGTACCACGACACGTCCACGTTCGTGGACATGGAGTCGGGCGAGCGCATCACGACCGAGCCGTGGGAGATCGGCGCGCGCTATCGCGAGCGGCTCGCGGCGTGGCAGGAGAAGTACCGCCGCTCGTGCCGCGAGCAGCGCGTGGACTACGTGCCGCTCGACACGCGCACGCCGTTCGACCGCGCGCTGCTGGCCTACCTCGAGAAGCGCGCGAGCCTGCTGTGAAGATGCGCGTGCTGTCCGTGCTCACGTTCCTCGCCGGCGCGCTCGTGCTCTGGGTGGCGCTCGGCATCCTCGGCGAAGCGCCGGGCAGCGCGCCCGAGTCGCGCCACCTGCGCCGGATGAAGAAGCGCCTCGCCGTGCCCGCCTCGTACACGCCCTACACGCTCGCCGACTTCCAGGCGCTGCCGCACGGCATCGCGCTCGAGCACCGCGGCGTTCGCGAACGCACCGCCGTGAGCTTCGAGGGCTGGAACCAGCGCATGATGATGGCCGGCGACGGCGACGCGCATCTCGAACTCGTCGCCTCGCCGCGCGCGTCCGGAGGGCGCGACACCGTCTACGTCACGGCCGAGGTCACGCCGCCGTTTCGCCGTGGCGGCGCCGCGTCGAACTGGAACTACGACCGCCTGCTCGCGCTCTTCCGCCCCAATCGCGGCGGCCAGACGCCTTGGGAGCAGGGCCCCGCGCGCGTGCGCGTGAGCGGCTGGCTGCTCTACGACTACCAGTACGACCACGCGCCGACGAGCTGGTCGCTCGAGAACGCCGCGCCGCGCGCGACGGGCTGGGAGATCCACCCCGTGACGCGCATCGAGCGCTGGGATGAGGCGCACGCGGCGTGGATCGAGGTGCCGCGATGAACTTCCTCAATCCGCTCGTGCTGTTCGGGCTGGGCGCCGCCGCGATCCCCATCCTCATTCACCTGTTCACCAAGCGCCGCCCGCGTGAGGTGCAGTTCTCCTCGCTCGAGTTCCTCACCGAAGTCCACCAGAGCGAGATCCGCCGGCTGAAGCTCAAGCAGTGGCTGCTGCTGGCCCTGCGCACGCTCGCGATCGCGGCGCTCGCGATCGCCATGGCGCGGCCCGCGGTGAAGGGCGGCACCGGTGGCAGCGCGTCGAGCAGCCTCGTCGCGCTCGTCGACGTGAGTGGCAGCATGAGCGCGCCCGGCCCCGACGGCCGCACGCTCGCCGCCTCCGCGCGACGCGCCGTGGAGGACCTGCTCGCGACGCTCGGCCCCGGCGACGAGCTGCTGCTCGTGCCGTACGACCGCGCGCCGCGCCCCGTGTCCGAGAAGCCGCTCGGCGACGCGGGACGGCTGCGCGCCGCGGCCACGGCCATCGCGCCCACCGCGCACGTCACCGATCACCGCGCCGCGCTCGAACTGGCCGCGCGCGCGTTGAGCGAAGCCCGCGCGCTCAACCGCGAACTGTTCTGGATCTCCGACTTCCAGCGGACGGGCTTCGCGCGGGGCGGGGGCGCCGGAGGCGCACCGGAGGTGCGCGTCGCCGAAGGCCCGTGGAGCAACGTGCGCACGTACCTCGTGCCGCTCAGCCCGCGCAGCCGCGCGAACGCCGCGCTCACCGACGCCCGCCTGACGCCGGCCGAAGGCGGCGCGGCGCTCGACGTGCGCGCGCGCGCGTTCGGCGTGACGCCCGCGGACTTCGCGGTCGAGGCGCGCGAGGTCACGTCCGACGGCGCGCCGGCCGAGCGCCTCGGCTCGGGCTTCGTCTCGCTCGGAGCGAGCGGCGAGTCCGGCACACTGCTGCCGCTCTCGCGCACACCCGATGCCGGCGGAGAAGCGCTGCTGCCCGACGACGCGCTCGCGCTCGACAACCGCCGCGTGTTCGCGTCGGGCCGCGCCGGCGCGCTGCACGTGCTGCTGCGCGAGGACGGCGATCCGTCCGCGCTGCGCTTCGCGCTCGAGGCGGGCGGCGAACTGTCCGGGCTCGACGTCCGCGTCGTGGACGGCGCGACGCTCGCGGCGCAGGCCGACGGCGCGGACGCGATCGTGATCGGCGACGTCGAACGCCTCGGGCCCGCGGAACTGCAGGCCGTGCTCGACGCCTGGCGCGGCGGCGGCGCGCTGCTGCTCGTGCCCGGCACGCGCGCGGACGCCGCGTGGTGGAACGAAACGCTGCTGAAGGAAGTGCAGGCCGGCACGCTCGGAGCGCTCGAAGCCGCGCCCGCGGGCGCGGAGTGGCGCCTGCGCCTCGACGCCGCGGGCCATCCCGCGCTCGAAGGCTTCCCCGCGCGTCCCGGCGAAGCGCTGTCGGCCGCGCGCTTCGTGCGCGCGCGCACGCTGCGCCCCGCCGCCGGTGCGCGCGTGATCGCCAGCTTCGACGGCGCGCACGCAGCGCTCGTCGAATCGCCACGTGCGCTCGTGTTCGCGACACCGCTCGATCCCGCAAGCTCGGACTTCGCGACGAGCGGCGCGTTCCTGCCGCTCGTGCACCAGTGCGCGCGCGTGCTCGCGCGCGGCACCGCCGCCGCGTCGCTCGCACCGGGCGACGTGTGGCGCGCGCCCGCGAGCACCGGCGACTGGCGCGTCGTGGGCGAGGACGGCCGCGAAGTGTCCTCCACGCTCACCGGCGCCGCGGGCGGCTCGCGCCTCACGACCGCGCCGCTCGAAGCGCCCGGGCTCTACCGCGTGTGGCAGGGCCGCCAGCTGCGCGGCAGCTTCGCCGTGAATCCCGATCCCGCGGAATCCGACCTCGCCTCCGCGGACGAGCGCACGCTGCTCGCGGCGTTCCCCGCGGGGCGCGCCACGGTGCTGCGCGCGGGCGAGTCGCTCGCGAACCGCGTGCGCGAGGCGCGCTACGGCCGCGAGCTCTGGCCGCTGTTCGTCGGCATCGCGCTGCTCCTGCTGGCGCTCGAGAGCCTGCTCGGGCGGCCGGCGACCGGCGAAACCGGAAAGGGGAAGTCATGAACGCGCTGCAAGCACTCGCGTGCGCCGCGGTTCTCGCGATGGCAGCCTCCGGCGCCGCAGGCGCCGCCGGCACGTCGCGCCCGTACACGCTCGCCGATCTCGACTGGATCGAGGGCACGTGGCGCGCGCAACAAGTGGACGCCAGCGGCGTCCGCGCCGAGTCCGAAGAACACTGGGGCGCGGCGATCGGTGAGAGCCGGCTCGGCTGGTTCCGCTCGGTGCGGGACGGGCGGGTGCGCTTCTACGAGTTCGAGGTCATGCGCCAGGACTCGGCCGGCGTGCGCGTGTACGTCAAGCACTTCGACCGCGACGTGAAGGGCTGGGAAACGCCGGACTCGTCGTCCGTCTTCCGGCTCGTGCGGCTCGGCGAGCGCGAAGCGCACTTCGAGGACTCGCGCGACGAGCAGTTCCCGTTCATGCACTGGGCCGTGCGCGGCGACTCGCTGCACGTGACGCTCACGAGCGCGAAGGCCGGCCGGCGTCCGCTCAAGTTCGGCTTCGCGCGCATGCCGGCGACGGCGGCAGCACCGCAGCCGTCGCAGCCGCCGCAGTCCCGCCCCGAGCACCCGGAGTGACGCGCGAAGACTAGTGCGGCGCCTCGAGCGTCGAGAGCACCACGAACGTGTGCGAGTTCTCGAGCGACCAGTGCGCGCAGTTGCTGCCGACCATGTGCAGGATCTGGCGGCCGACGAGCGAATCGCTCGCGGTGATCGTGAGCGCGAGCACGTTGCCCGAGAGCCCCGCGCCCATCGTCGAGTCGCTGACGGCGAAGTTCTCCCAGTCGAGCGAGTACTGCTCCTTCGTGAAGGAGTAGTTGCGCGGCAGGAACGGCGCCATGCCCCCGGGCACCACGCCGGTGGGCCCGTCCACCGCGTACGCGCCGGTCGCTTCGTACTGCGCCACGGCAGCGGCACGCACGGTGTTGAAGTCGCCGAGCGCCTGCGTGGCGACGGCGTCGCGCTGGATGCCCTTGTAGGCGGGCAGGCTCACGCGCACGAGGATCGACAGGATCGAGATCACGATCAGCAGCTCGATCATCGTGAAGCCCTTCTGCGAGCGGCGGCTCATCGCGCACCTCCCGCGATCAGGCCCATCTGGATGAACGTGCGGCCCAGGAAGACGGCGATCGAGTCCGTGGACACGTAGCGCACGTGCTTCACGATGGTGCCCGCGCGCAGCTCGTACACGTCCTTCGTGAGCGGCGTGTACTTCACGCCCTTCACCGGCGCGCCGGCCTGCTTCGCGACCTGCGGCAGCCGCCCGCGTTCGCGGCGGAACTCCTCGACGCGCTGGCGCTGCATGTAGACGGCGATCTTGTAGCTCGACTCGTAGTACGAAACGGGCGGCGTCGCGGGCGTGCGGTACTCGAGCCACTGCGGGCTGCCCATCCACAGATAGACGTTGAACAGCACGAGCGCGGCCGCCATGAGCGTGCGCACGGGCGAAGCGCGGTGCTTGCGCGTCTCCTGCTTCGCGCGCGTGACCGCCTTCTCCTCCTCGCGCTGCATGACCGCGGCGACGGCGTTCTCGGCTTCGGCGGCTTCGAGGGCGCGCTGGCGCAACTCTTCGACCGAGATGTCGTCGATGATGGTGGGCTCGATCGCGCCGGCGATTTCGGCGAGGAGCTCGTCCTCGGTCGGAAATGCCCGCGGCCCCGAAGACTCGTGCGACGCCGGAGGCGTCGAAGCCATCGAGGATTCCGCCGGCTCCGCGTCCTGCGGATCCTGCGCCCGAAGCGGTTCGCTCATGAGAGGTGACTGCTCCACCGAGGGGTCGGTGAGTGCCGTGCGCTGCTTGGGGGGCGGCGCGTCACGATGCGTTCCCGGTATCGGGCCGCTCGCCGCGGTGCTTGAGCGCGCATTGCGGCCGTGAGTTGTGCCGCCCGAGCGCGCGCTGATAGCTTGCGGTCCCGCCCGCACCTCGCGGGCATTCATCGGCCGCGCACCGCCCGGAGCATCCGTGGCGGCTTTTCGTGTTTGAAGGAGCCGTAAATCACGGTGAGTACGACCGAGGTCTTCCTCGAGAACGAGCTGGCCGTCCGCCTGGCGGAGCTGGCCGATCGCGCGCCGGAGCTGCAGGACCTGCTCGGGACGCTCCGCGACGGCTGGGACCGCGCCGACGCGGCGGGCCTGCGCCCGCGCGTGGCCGTCCGCGGCCTGACCGGCGCCTCGCGCGCGTTCCTCGCGTCGTGGCTGCAGCGCCGCACCGGCCGCACCGTGCTCTACGTGGTGCCGCACGGCGAGGCGTTCGAGGCGGCACGCGACGATCTCGAGTGGTTCCGCGGGCGCGGCGCCACGATGGCGTTCCCCGAGCCCGACAACCTTCCGTACGACTCGTCGTCGCCGCACCCCGTGATCGTGGCGGAACGCCTCGGCACGCTCGCGCGCCTCGCGGCGGGCGAGACCGGCGTCGTGGTCGCGACCGTGCGCGGCGTGCTGCAGAAGCTGCCACGGCCCGAACGGCTCGGACGCGCGGTGCTCCACCTGCACGTCGGCTCCGAAGTCGACACCCACGCGCTGCTCGAGCGCCTCGTGTTCCTCGGCTACGAGCGCCTGCCCGAGGTCGAGTCCGTCGGCACGTTCGCGCGGCGCGGCGGCATCCTCGACATCTATCCGGTCGGCGAAACCGACCCGCTGCGCGTCGAGTTCGACGGCGACACGGTGTCGAGCCTGCGCCGCTTCGACGCCGGCACGCAGCGCTCGCTCGAAAAGCTGCAGGACGCGCGCGTGCTCCCGCGCTACGAGATCGTCGTCGAGCCCGAAGAGGGCGCGGCGATCGCGCAGCGCCTGCGCGACGCGGGCGACGAAGCCGCCAAGGGCGGCGCGAACCTCTTCCACGAAGGCATGGAGCGCTTCGCGGGCCTCTACGACGCGAACCTCGGCTCGCTGCTCGACTACCTGCCCGCCGACGCGCTCGTCGTGACGGACGATCCGGGCGCGCTCGCCGGACGCGCGGAGGATCTCGCCGAAGGGATCGCGCGCGGCTTCGAGGACGCGCGCACGCACTACCCGCTGCTCTCGACGCCCGAGCAGCTCTACCTGAGCGCGAGCGCGTGGACCGCGCTGCTCGACGAACGCCCCGGCGCCGACTGGATGGCGACGATCGTCGAGGCCGGCGGCACCGCGCGCTGGGCGAAGACGCTGTTCGTGCCGTGCTCGCCCGCCGAGCCGCTGCAGCGTTCGATGGACAAGCTCAAGGACCACCTCACCGAGCTGGGGGCGAAGGGCATCACGTCCGTGCTGCTGTGCGACAACCAGGGCCAGCGCGACCGGCTCTGGGAGATGCTCGGCAACGAGCACGGCACACTCGGCGTGGGTCTCGTATCGGCGGGCTTCACGATGCCGAGCGCCGGGCTCGCCGTGCTCACCGACCACGAGATTTTCGCGCGCTATCGGCGCCGCAGGCGCCGGCTCAGGCGAACGGGCGGGATGTCCGTCGCGGAGCTGTCGCAGCTCAAGCCCGGCGACTACGTCGTGCACGAGGATCACGGCGTCGGCGTCTACAAGGGCATGAAGCGCCTGACGCTCGGCGGGCAGGAGACCGACTGCCTCGAGCTGTCGTACGCGGACAAGGACACGCTCTACGTGCCCGTGCACCAGCTGTCGCTCGTGTCGCGCTACGCGGCGGGCGACGGCGCGAAGCCCGGCCTGCACCGGCTCGGCTCGGCGCAGTGGCAGAAGACCAAGTCGCGCGCGAAGAAGGCGATCCAGGAGATGGCGGAGGAGCTGCTGCGCGCGTACGCCGCGCGCCACGCGCTCCCCGGTCACGCGTTCAAGCCCGACACCGTGTGGCAGCGCGAACTCGAGGCGTCGTTCCCGTACGACGAGACGCCGGACCAGCTCAAGGCGATCGAGGACGTGCGCGCCGACATGGAGACGGCCTCACCCATGGACCGCCTGATCTGCGGCGACGTGGGCTACGGCAAGACGGAAGTCGCGATCCGCGCCGCGTTCAAGGCGGTGCAGGACGGCAAGCAGGTCGCGGTGCTCGTGCCCACGACCATTCTCGCGACGCAGCACGGGCTCACGTTCCGCGAGCGCTTCGCCGACTTCCCGGTGAAGGTCGAGGTGCTGTCGCGCTTCCGCACCGCGAAGGAAGTGAAAGACGTGCTCGCGCGCCTCGAGCGCCGCGACGTGGACGTGCTGATCGGCACGCACCGCCTGTTGAGCAAGGACGTGAAGTTCCCCGACCTCGGGCTCGTCGTGATCGACGAGGAGCACCGCTTCGGCGTGGCGCAGAAGGAGAAGATCCGCCAGCTCACGCGCACCGTGGACGTGCTCGCGATGACCGCGACGCCGATTCCGCGCACGCTCAACCTGTCGCTCGCCGGCGCGCGCGACATGAGCGTGATCGAGACGCCGCCGCAGAACCGACTGCCGGTGCACACCGAAGTGCTCGAGTTCGACCCCGAGGTGGTCACCGACGCGATCCTGCGCGAGATCGACCGCGGCGGGCAGGTGTTCTTCGTGCACAACCGCGTCGAGACGATCTACAACACGGCGACCATGCTGCAGCAGCTGGTGCCGCAGGTATCGGTGGGCGTCGGCCACGGCCAGATGAGCGACCACGAGCTCGAGCGCGTGATGCTCGACTTCACCGAGGGCCGCCTCGACGTGATGGTCGCGACCATGATCATCGAGTCGGGGCTCGACATCCCGACCGTGAACACGCTCATCGTGGACCGCGCCGACACGCTCGGCCTCGCGCAGCTCTACCAGCTGCGCGGCCGCGTCGGCCGTTCGAGCCACCGCGCGTACGCGTACCTCATGGTGCCGAGCCGCCGCGTGCTCACCGAGGACGCCGAGAAGCGCCTGCGCGTGATCGAGGAGTTCGACGAGCTCGGCGTGGGCTTCAAGGTGGCGCTCAAGGACATGGAGATCCGCGGCGCGGGCAACCTGCTCGGGCCCGAGCAGCACGGTCACATCATGGGCCTCGGCTTCGATCTGTACGTGAAGCTGCTCGAGCAGGCCGTCGGCGAACTGAAGGGCGAGGTCGAAGCGCTGAACCCCGAGCCGCGCCTGCTCACGGACTGGAGCGCGTACCTGCCGGACGACTACGTGCCGGACGAGCACGAGAAGCTCGCGCTCTACCGCCGTCTCGCCGAAACGCGCGACGAGGGCGCGGTGGACGACTTCACGCTCGAACTCATGGACCGCTTCGGGCAGCTGCCCGCGCCCGCGATCGCGCTCGTCGAGCTGCGCCGGCTGCGCGTGCTCGGCCGCGGCGGCAAACAGGGCGGGCTCGTGGACAGCCTCAAGGTGTTCCACAACGTCTCCGAGGTCACGCTGCGCCGCCCGCTCAAGCCGGTCGAGATCACGACCGTCGTGGGCGCGCTGAACTTCCAGGCCGAGTTCTTCAGCGGCCGCGAGTTCGGCCTGCGCATCCGCGGCGAGGACCTCGTGCTGCTGCACCGCACGCGCGAGATGCTGTCGGCGCTGAACCTCGCGGCGGAGGCCGCGGTGAAGGCCGGCAAGTGAAGCGCGCCCGGGCCGCCGTGCTCGCGCTGGCGCTGCTCGGCGCGGCGCTGGGCGGTTGCTCGGACGACCGCACGGCCCGTCGCACGCCCTCCCGCGCCGTGTCGCCCGCGGCGGAGAGCACGGACACGGCGCAGGAGCGCGCGCCGGAAGGACTGCGCACCTGCACGCGCGTCGTCGACGGCGACACCGTCGAGCTCGACGGCGGCGAGAAGGTGCGGCTGATCGGCGTGGACACGCCCGAGACGAAGGACCCGCGCCGCCCCGTGCAGTACTTCGGGCGGCAAGCGTCGGCGTTCACGAAGCAGATGGTCGAGGGCAAGCTCGTGCGGCTCGAGTACGACCGCACGCGCCGCGACCGCTACGGCCGCACGCTCGCGTACCTGCGCCTCGAAGACGGCACGTTCGTGAACCTCGAGATCGTGCGCGAGGGCTACGGCTTCGCGTACACGAAGTACCCGTTCCGCTACATGGACGAGTTCCGCAACGCCGAAGCGGCACGCGCGCGCCGAACGCGCGGGACTGTGGGCGGACCCGGACTCGATCGCAAGGAGAGCCTCGTGAGCACGCGCTTCGACGCCGGCCGCGACGATCACGTCGCGCTTTACGACGAAGCGCCGCTCTGGTCGGCGCTCGCAGGGCAGCTGCTGCTCGAACACGTGCCGCTGACCGCGGTGCGCGCGCTCGACCTGGGATGCGGCGCGGGCTTCCCGCTGTTCGAACTGGCCGAGCGCCTCGGGCCGAGCGCCTTCGCGGTCGGCGCGGACCCGTGGGACGCCGGCCTGCGGCGCGCGAACGCCAAGCGCGTCACCTGGCCCGTGCCGAACGCGGCGCTCGTGCGCGGTGACGGCGCGGGCCTGCCGTTCCGCGACGGCGCGTTCGAGCTCGTGGTGTCGAACCTCGGCGTGAACAACTTCTCCGATCCCGGCGCCGCATTCGACGAGTGCCGGCGCGTGCTCGCGCCGGGCGGCGCGCTCGCGCTCTCGACCAACCTCGTCGGGCACTTTTCCGAACTCTACGCGGCGTTCGAGCGCGTGCTCGCGCGCGCGGGCGACGGCGCGGCGCTCGATCGGCTGCGCGCACACGTCGCACACCGCGCCACGGTCGCGGGCCTGCGCGCCACGCTCGCGCACCACGGCTTCGCGCCGACCGCCGTGCACGAGCGCGCCACACCGTGGCGGTTCGCGAACGGCGCGGCGGTGCTCGCGCACCATTTCATGGCGCTCGGCTTCGTGGACGGCTGGCGTGACGTGGCGGGCGAGCGCGCGGACGAAACGCTCGCCGCGCTCGCTTCGGAGCTCGACGCGACACCCGGCGGCGTCACGCTGTCCGTGCCGCTCGCCGTGGTGATCGCGACGCGCTGAACCCCGCCGTCAGTCCTCCGGACGCTCTCCCGCCGGCGCCATCTTCACGAGCTTCGGCTGGAACGTCGCGAGCGGCTCGACGAGATCGGACTGCGCGCGCATGACCTCGTCGATGTCCTTGTAGACCATCGGGACTTCGTCGAGGCCCGCCGAGATCAGCTCGACCCCGCGCTCCTTCAGCACGGGATTCACGAACTTCCAGTCGTACTTCCTGATCGCGGCCTTGCGGCTCATGCGCCGGCCCGCGCCGTGCGCCGCGGAGTTCAGTGACGACGCGTCACCGAGCCCGCGCACGACGTACGTCGGCGTGGCCATCGAGCCGGGGATGATGCCGAGCACGCCAGCGCCCGCGGGGGTCGCGCCCTTGCGATGCACGATCAGCTCTTCGCCGTCGTGCACTTCCTTCCACGCGAAGTTGTGGTGGTTCTCGAGATCGAGCAGCACCTCGGCCCCGAGATGCTCCGCGATGTGACGATGGATGCACGCGTGGTTCGCCGCCGCGTACTCGCCCATCAGCTCCATCGCGCGCCAGTACTCCTGGCCCTCGCCGGACTTCAGCGACAGCCACGCGAGATGCTTCACCTCCGACGGCAGCTCCGGATGCTTCTCGAGCGCGACGCGGCTGTAGTGGTCGCAGATTTCCGAGCCCGTGCGGCGGCTGCCCGAATGCGACAGCAGCGCGAGGTGCTTCCCGCGCGGCACGCCGAGATCGTCGCGATCGACCGTGAAGACGCCGAACTCGACGAAGTGGTTCCCGCTGCCGCTCGTGCCGAGCTGCGACCACGCCTTGTCCTTCATGCGATCGGTGACGTGCGTCACGCTCCAGTCGCGGTCCATGACCGGGTGCTCGCGGCGCTCGGTGAAGTGCGCGCCGATACCGAAGCGCGTCTCGGTCTCGATCGCTCGGCGCAGCTTGTCGGCGCCGCGCTCGAGCTTCTTCAGCGGCAGGTCGAGCACGGTCATCTTCACGCGACAGGCGATGTCCACGCCGACCGCGTACGGGATCACCGCGTCGCGCGTGGCGAGCACGCCGCCGATCGGCAGGCCGTAGCCGACGTGCGCGTCGGGCATGAGCGCGCCGCGCACCGCGACCGGCAACCGGCACGCGTGCACCATCTGGTCGATCGCGTTCGTGTCGTGATCGTGTCCCCACTGCTTCCACGGGGCGCCCATGCCGGGCGCCGAAAGACCGTCCATCACTCCTCCGGCGAACCGCTCGAGCGGTCCGCGATCTCGACGAGCGTGCGCCCGCCTTCTTCCTGCGTGAACGTGATGCGCGTCTTGAGGAACCGCTTCACGACGTCCGCTGCCGTGCGCGCGTGCAGCGTGACGGCGCCCGTGCGGAAGCGGCCGCCGCCGGCCAGCGCGAGCGGCACGAGCAGCTGGTCGGCGAGGTGCGGCCCGACCGGCACGTCCGCGTCGAGGAACGCGCGCACGTCGTTCGCGAGATCCTCCGCGAGCCGCGCCGCCGGCAGGCCGACCTGGCCGAATCCCGTGAACACTTCCGTCCCCGAGTCGCTTTCGACGAACACCATCGCCGCGTTGCCCGGGCCGTGCGCGTCGCACGTCTCGATGCGCGCGTCACCCGCGGCCAGCCCGAGGCGCTCGATCAGCACGTCGCGCTCGGTGACCGCGATGTGCGGCGGCAGGTTCGCGATCCGGACGAGCGCGTGCACGCGCCGCACCGCGCCCCGTTCGAGCAGCGCGAACGGCTCGGTCGCACGGCCCGGACGCACCTCGATCGCGAGCTTGCCGCCACCCGCGGGATAGAACCCGCAACGCTGCAGCGCCGGCACGAACGACGGCCCCGTGCTCAGGAGGCGCGGCGCGAGTGCGTGCGCGAAGAACTCCCACGACGGGGCCGCGTGATTGTGCGTACCGCCTTCGAGCTCCACGCGCGACGGACCGTCCGCGATCATGAGCGCGGGAAGCACCGCCTGCAGCACGAGCAGCGTGCTGCCCGCCGTGCCGACGGAGAAGCGATAGTCGCCGGGCGTGAGCCGCGCCGGCGTGAACGAGATCTCGGTGCCGCCGAGCTCGTCGCCACGCGTGCGCGCGCCGCCGATCGACTTCGCCGCGCGCACGCACGTGAGGTGCTGGCGCATGAGGCCCGGCTTCGCACGGCCCGCACGGATGCGCTCCATGCGGAACGGTTTGCCGGTCGCGAGCGACAGCGCGAGCGCGGTGCGCAGCACCTGTCCGCCGCCTTCTCCCTGCGAGCCGTCGATTTCGATGAGCGCCATGGGTTCCTGACCGGATGAAGGAAAGGCGGAGCGCAGAGGCGCGTTCGGGCCACCGGACATGATCCGCCCCTCGGAGAGCCCGAACGCGCATGTGCCCCGCCACACTACAACGCCTCGCCGACGGTTCCCCCGAAGCCGCCGGCTTGATCACCCGTCACATCACAATGCGTACCGCGCGAGCCGAACCGGAATGGGCACGGGACAGCACGCCTGTTCGCAACGCCTTGGGCCCCGCGAGGGGGCGCGAGTGAAGTTCGGGCTTGGCCGGAGTTCTTATCCGGACTTATCGTGTCCAATCCCAATGGATACGCCCTCGAAGCCTCGTCGTCCTCGGCCTGCTCGGCCAGACCCTCGATTCGGCCCCCGCGGAAGCGCGCTGGGACCGGTGGCGCCCGAGCGTGGACCTGTTCCGCCACGAGGACCTTCTCGTCTCGCGCTTCGAGCTGGTCTTCGACCCGAAGATCGCCCGCCTCGCGAAGACGGTGGCCGAGGACATCCGGAGCGTGTCGCCCGAGACCGAGGTGCGGCTGCACGAACTCGCGTTTCCCTCGGCGTGGGACTTCGAGTCCGTCTTCGAGGGGCTGAGCGACTTCGCCGACCGTTACCCGTTCGACACCGAAGCCGAGGACTACCTCGTCCACATCACGACCGGCTCGCACGTCATGCAGATCTGCCTGTTCCTGCTGACGGAGTCCCGCCGGATGCCGGCGCGGCTGCTGCAGGCGAACCCGCCGCACGGCCATCGCGGTGATCCCGGTTCCTGGCAGGTCATCGATCTCGACCTGTCGAAGTACGACCGCCTCGCGAAGCGGCACGCGCGCGAATCCGAGGACGCGCTGTCGTTCCTCAAGTCGGGCATCGAGACGCGCAACGCGGAGTTCAACGCGCTCATCGCGCGCATCGAGCGCGTCGCGCTTTCGAGCGCCGCGCCGATCCTGCTCACGGGCGCGACCGGCACCGGCAAGTCGCGGCTCGCGCGGCGCATTCACGAGCTGAAGGCGGCGCGGCGCCTGGTGAAGGGCGCGTTCGTCGAGCTGAACTGCGCCACGTTGCGCGGCGACGCCGCGATGTCCGCGCTGTTCGGCCATCGGCGCGGCGCGTTCACGGGCGCGACCCACGACCGCCCGGGACTGCTCAAGAGCGCGGACGGCGGCATGCTGTTCCTCGACGAGATCGGCGAACTGGGGCTCGACGAGCAGGCGATGCTTCTCCACGCGCTCGAGGAGAAGCGCTTCCTGCCCGTGGGCGCGGACCGCGAGGAGTCGAGCGACTTCCAGCTCGTCGCCGGAACGAACCGCGACCTCGCCGCGGCGGTCCGCGACGGCCGCTTCCGCGAGGACCTGCTCTCACGGATCGACCTTTGGACGTTCCGCCTGCCCCCGCTCGCGCAGCGGCGCGAGGACCTCGAGCCGAACCTGCGCTACGAACTCGACCGCTTCGCGAGCGCGCAGGGCCGGCGCGTGTCGTTCAACCGCGAGGCCGCGGAGCGCTTCGTGCGGTTCGCGTCGTCGCACGAGGCGCACTGGCCCGCGAACTTCCGCGAACTGAACGCCGCGGTCACGCGCATGGCGACCCTCGCCGAGGGCGGACGCATCGACGAGCGTGGCGTGGACGAGGAAATCGAACGGCTGCGCGCGGCGTGGAGCGCGGGCGGCGCTGCGCCCGAAGGCCGCGTGACGGCGCTGCTCGGCGCGGGCGCCGACGACCTCGACCGTTTCGACCGTGTGCAGCTCGAGGACGTGCTCGACGTCTGCCGCACGAGCCCGAGCCTTTCCGAGGCCGGGCGCACGCTCTTCTCGCAGTCGCGGCGGCGGCGCGCGAGCACGAACGACGCGGACCGCCTCCGCAAGTACCTCGCGCGCTTCGGGCTCACCTGGGAACGCGTGCGGGCGGACTGACCATGGCCCGCATCGTCTTCGCCACACTCGGGTCGCTCGGCGACCTGCATCCCTACATGGCAGTCGCGCGTGAACTCGCGGCGCACGGGCACTCGCCCGTGCTCGCGACGCATCCGTACTACCGCGCGCGCGTCGAGGGCGCGGGGCTCGGCTTCGCGCCCGTGCGGCCCGACATGGCCGAGTACGGCGATCCGGCCGAGGTCATGCGCAAGGCGATGGACCTGCACCACGGCAGCCGCTGGATCCTCGAAAACGTCGTGCTCGCGAAGCTGGCCGAGAGCCGCGACGACCTGATGGCCGCGTGCGCCGGCGCCGATCTCGTCGTGAGCCACGTGCTCACGCTCACCGCGCCGCTCGTCGCCGAAAAGCTCGGCGTGCCGCGCGTGCACTCGGTGCTGCAGCCGATGACGATGTACTCGTGCGCCGATCCGCCCGTCATGCCGGGCATGCCGCTGCACGAACAGGCGCTGCGCTGGGGTCCCGGCACGTGGCGCGCGCTGTACGCGATCATGCGCGCGGCGAGCGCGCCGTGGTTCGCGCCGATCGCACGCATGCGGCGCGACATGGGCCTGCCGAGCGCGGCCGCGCACCCGATGCTCGGGCTGTCGCACGGCGTGCCGACGATCGCGATGTTCTCGCGCGTGCTCGCCGAGCCGCAGCCGGACTGGCCGCGGCCCACGACCGTGACGGGCTTCTGCGTGTGGGACCGCGACGGCGCGGGCGCCGGCATGAGCGACACGCTGCGCGCGTTCCTCGACGCGGGCGAGCCGCCGGTCGTGTTCACGCTCGGCTCGACGGGCGTGTTCGACGCGCGCGAGTTCTGGGACGTCGCGGCGCGCGTGTCGCGCTCGCTCGGCGTGCGCGCGGTGCTGCTCACGGGCGGCGACGGCCCGGCCGAACGCCCGGACCTGAACGACGGCACGCGCCTGATCGCGGTGACGTACGCGCCGCACTCGGAGCTGTTCCCGCGCGCGTCGGCCATCGTGCACTGCGGCGGCGTGGGCACGACGGGGCAGGCGCTCGCCTCGGGCCGCCCCATGCTCATGATGCCGTTCAGCCACGACCAGCCGGACAACGCCCGGCGCTGCGCGCGCCTGGGCGTGGCGCGCGTGGTCCGGCGCGACGACTGGCGCGAGCCGGTCGTGACGCGCGAACTGGGCGCGCTGCTCGCCGACGCGGCCGCCTCGGCCCGGGCGAAAGAGGTCGCGGCCGTCGTGCGGGCCGAGCACGGGGCGGCGACCGCGGCCGACGCGCTCGAGGCCGCGCTGGCGGGCGCCCCGCGCCGCTGAACTCCGGGCGGGCGTGAGCGCCGGCCGGGCGGCTTGTCTCCGCTCGGGCCGCGCCCTTAACTTGGACCCGTTCGCACTCCACGCCGCACCGCAATCGCCGAAAAGGATGGCTCCGTGAATCGCAACATCCCGCGCGCCGCGTCCGTGGCGCTTCTCTTCGCCCTCGCGCTCACCAGCTGCACGGCCGGCGACCGTCCCGTCGCCAAGATCGGCAACCGCCTCATCACGACCGCCGAGTTCGAGCGCCGGGTCCAGGGCAACGAAATGCAGTACCCGGCCGCCCCCGAGCAGGCGCGCGCCGCCGCGCTCGAAGACCTCATGAAGGGCGAGCTGCTCGTGCAGGCCGCGAAGGCGCGCGGCGTCGACACGACCGCCGTCTACCGCGGCATGGAGCGCCAGATCACCGAGCGCACGCTCGCGCAGGCGATCTCCGAGAAGCTCTCGCCGCCCACGGTCGCGGTCAGCGTCGCCGAAGCGCAGGAGCTGTGGCGCTGGATGGGACAGAAGGCCGACGCACAGCTGATCTACACGGTGGATGCCGCCAGCGCGAACGCCACGAAGGCCGCGCTCGACGCAGGCATGCCGTTCGCCGACGCCTCCGCGCGCTTCACCGTGCCGGGCGCCCTTCCGAACAACGGCAACCTCGGACTCGTCACGCCGGGCTCGCTCGTCTCGCCGATCGATCAGGCGCTGCTCTCGCTTCCGCTGAACACGCCGGGCGGTCCGTACGAAACGCCGCAGGGCTTCTTCTTCGTGCTCGTGAAGTCGCGCCAGAAGTCCGAGGTCGCGCCGTTCGAGTCGCTGCAGCCCGCGCTCATGGAGCGCCTGCGCCAGCGCAAGCGGATGATGGCGATGAGCGCGGCGCTCGTCTCGATCGAGAAGGCGTATCGCGGCGAACTCACGATGGGCGCGCCGCAGCTGGTGTTCCGTTACCTCACCCAGTTCCGCGTCGCCGGTGAGACGGAGTGGACGCCGAACGCGGCCGAGCGCGCGCAGGTCGTCGCGAAGTGGACCGGCGGGACGCTCACGTTCGGCGACGTGCTCGACGAGCTGCAGAACCCCGAATCGAACAAGCCGGCCGCGAGCGTGCTGCCCGCGATCGAAGCGTGGATGCGCGGCCAGATGCGCACGCGCATCGTGCTGCAGGAGGCGCGCCGCCGGCACCTGAACGAAGAGCCGTACGTCGCGCTCCGGATCAAGGCGCAGCTCGAGGAGTACCTCGCGCAGGGCGAGTACACGCTCGCGATGCAGAACGTCGCGAAGCCGTCGTTCGAGCAGGTGCGCGAAGCCTGGGACGTGATGAAGGCGAACTACGAACAGATCGATCGCGCGCACATCCAGTTCGTCGTGGTGCCGGACTCCGGAATGGCCGCGCAGATCGCGATGCACGGCGGGCACAGCGGCACGCTCGCGCAGGCGGTGACGATGGCCGATCCGTCGCTGCAGGCGCAGGACGTCACGGTGACGTTCCCGTCGAACGATCCCGAACTGATGACGCTGCAGGGCCGGCTCCTGCGCATGGCGCCCGGCGACTGGGCGGGCCCCGAGCCCGTGAGCGGCGGCTGGCGGCTGCTGCAGCTGCAGGACAAGGTCCAGGGTCCGCGCGAGTTCGAGCAGCTCGCGCCGGACGTGATCCAGAGCGTCGCGGCGAACGCGTGGGAGATGACGCGCAACCGCCACTTCGAGCTGTATCTCGATTCGCTCAAGACCGTCTTCAAGCCGACGCCCGTTCCCGAGAACCTCGCGAGGATCGCGTGGCCGCTCGCGCGTCCCGCGGGCGTGCGCTGAAACGCATGCGCGTGCTTCTTCGTTCGCTGCAGGCGGCGCTGGCACTCTTCGGCGCCACCGCGGCACACGCCGACCCCTTGGCCGAATCACTCGGCGAAGGGGTCGTGCGTTGGTGGGCCGACGCGCCCTCGCGGGATTCGGCGCCGGTGAGCGTGATGCTCGCCGAGCCGCGCGCGGGCAAGCCGATCACGCAGGGCGGCCCGATCGCTCCGCGATTCCTGCTGCAGGGCGGCGGGCTCGTCGTGCGGCTCGACGTGCCGCGCGGCACCACGCTGCACGGCACCGGCGAGGTCGGCGGCCCGCTCGTGCGCAACGGCCGGCAGGTGACCTGCTGGAACACCGACGCGTACGCGTACAGCTCGACGAGCCCGTCGCTCTACCAGTCGCACCCGTGGGTGCTCGGCGTGCGCGCCGACGGCACAGCTTCGGCGTGCTGGCCGACACGCCCGAGCGCATCACGATCGACCTCACGCGCGGCATCGAGTTCCGCGCGCAGGGCACGCCCTTCCCGGTGATCGTGATCGAGAGGACGTCGCCGCTCGAAGTGCTCGCCGCGCTCGCCGACCTGACGGGCCACATGCCGTTGCCGCCGCGCTGGGCGCTCGGCTTCCAGCAGTGCCGCTACTCGTACGCGCCCGCGGCGGAGGTCGAGCGCATCGCGCGCGAGTTCCGCGCCCGCGCGCTGCCGTGCGACGTGCTGTGGATGGACATCGACTACATGGACCGGCGCAAGCCGTTCACGTTCGACCCGCGCGGCTTCGCGAACCCGAAGGCGCTCGCGGACACGCTGCACTCGCGCGGCTTCCGCTCCGTGTGGATCCTCGACCCGGGCATCAAGCAGGAGCCCGGCGACATGGTCTACGAGCAGGGCACGTCGGGTGGGCATTGGGTGAAGATGGCCGACGGCTCGCCGTTCACCGGCCGCGTGTGGCCGGGCCTGTGCGTGTTCCCCGACTTCACGCGCCGCGCGACGCGCGAGTGGTGGGGGCAGCTCACCGCGCGCTTCGCCGAGCGCGCCGGCGCCGACGGCATCTGGAACGACATGAACGAGCCGGCCGTGTTCGACGTCGAGGGCAAGACGGCGCCGATCACCGCGAAGCACGAGGCCGACGCCGAACTCGGCGGGCCGGGCTTCCACGCGCGCTACCACAACCTGTACGGCCAGCAGATGGCGCGCGCGACTTTCGAAGGACTGCGCGCCGCGCGGCCGGAGAAGCGCCCGTTCGTGCTGTCGCGCGCGAACGCGCTCGGCGGCCAGCGCTTCGCGGCGGCGTGGACCGGCGACAACCGCGCGAACGACGAACACCTGCACATGACGCTCGCGATGGCGCTCAACCTGGGACTCAGCGGCCAGCCGTTCTCGGGCCCGGACATCGGCGGCTACGCCGGCCCGTGCACGGGCGACGACTACCTGCGCTGGCTCGGGCTCGGCGCGCTGCTGCCGTTCGCCCGCGCGCACACCGAGACGGGCAACGTGCGCAAGGAGCCGTGGAGCTTCGGCCCGCAGGTCGAGGCGCTCGCGCGCCGCGCGCTCGAGACGCGCTACCGGCTGCTGCCGTACCTGTACACGTGCTTCGAGGAAGCCTCCCGCACGGGCGCGCCGATCGTGCGCCCGGCGTTCTTCGCCGATCTCACGCGCACCGAACTGCGCGGCGTCGAGCACGAGTTCCTGATCGGCGCCGACCTGGCGGCACGCATGGCGTGGGCGGAGCCGATGCCCGACACGCCGAGCCTCGTGAACGGCGGGGGCCGCGGCCGCTGGCCGCGCGCAGTCGTCGTGCCCGGCGGCGAGAGCGAGTTGTTGCCGACGCTGCACGTGCGCGCGGGCGCGATCGTGCCGCTGGGGCCGGTCATGCAGTACTCCGACGAGCGTCCGCTCGACGAGATCGAGCTGCTCGTCGCGCCCGATGCCGCCGGTCACGCCGCGGGCGTGTTGTACGAAGACGCGGGCGACGGCTACGGCTACACGAAGGGCGAGTTCAAGCGCTGGACGTTCACGGCCACGACCGGCGCGGACAAGAAGGTGCGCGTGAGCGTGAAGTCCGAGGGCTCGTGGGCGCCGCCCGCGAACCGCACGTGGCGCGTGACGCTCGTCGGCGCCCCGAAGGGCGCGACGGGGGAAGTGAACAAGTAGCGCAGGGCCCGGCCTCGCACGGAACTGGTCGCGCGACCAGTTCCGTCGAGGGCCCCGCTACCGCAGCTTCCGCCGCACTTCCGCCGCTCGCCGTTCGCTCGCTTCGACGCGCGTGCCGTCCTTGAGGCGCAGCACGAGCACGCCGTCCTCGGCGCCGTAGCTCTCGATCGCGGCGAGGTTCACGAGCGCGCCGCGATGCACGCGCACGAACATGCCCTCGGGCAGGCGGGACTCGAGCTCCTGCAGCGTGTAGTCCACGAGGAACTCCTTGCCTTCGCTGCGCGCGAGCACGAGGCGGTCACGCGAGAACACGAGCGGCACCTCGGCGAGGTCGAGCAGCTTCACCTCGCGGCGGTGACGCACCGGCAGGCGGTGCAGCGGCTGCGCGTTCTGCTGCAGCGTCTCGTTGGCGAGCGCCTCGCGCACCGCGCCGGCGTTGCCCGAGCGCTTCGCGCCCGCGGCCGCTTCGGCGCGCACGCGCTTCACGGTCTCGCCGAGCCGCTCGCGGCGGATCGGCTTGAGCACGTAGTCGAGCGCCGCCAGCTCGAACGCCTCGACGGCGTGCTGGTCGTACGCCGTCACGAACACCACGATCGGCGCGTCGTCGCCCTTCAGGTGGCGCGCGACCTCGAGGCCCGACAGGTCCGGCATGTGGATGTCGAGGAACACGGCGTCGGGCTTGTGCCGCGCGATCAGCGCGAGCGCCTCACCGCCGCCCTTGGCCACGCCCGCGACTTCGACGTCCTCGTGCTCGTTCAGCAGCTTCTCCATGAACTGACGCGCGCGCGGCTCGTCGTCCGCGATCACGACGCGAAGTCGGTCCTCTTTGCTCACCGGATGCCTCCTGAGTGAACGGGCCAGCGCATGCGCACCTCGAAGCCTGCGCCGCCCGTGTCGCTTCCCTCGCGCGCGGCGGGACCGGACTCGAGTACGGCCTCGGGTCCCGCGAATCTCCGCACGCGCTGCTCCAGATTGTCCAACCCCACGCTCAGCCCCGGCGCGTTCGTGCCGTTGGGGCAACCGTCGTCCGCGAACTCCAGCTCGAGCCAGCCTTCGTGCATCCGCGCGCGCAACGTCATGCGCATCGCGTCCGCGTCCGGCTTGAGCCCGTGCTTGAGCGAGTTCTCCACGAGCGGCTGCAGCAGCAGCGGCGGCACCGTGGACGAGAGCAGCGACGGTTCGCCCTCGTAGGAAAAGTGCAGCTTCTGCTCGTAGCGCTCGCGCGCCACCCCGAGGTAATCCTCGACGAACGCGATCTCGTCCGACAGCAGCGCGGCGGGACGCTTCCCGGCCTCGACCGTGTAGCGCAGCATGTCCGCGAGGCGCTCGGTGAAGCGCTGCGCCGCGCCGGCGTCGGTCTCGATCAGGTACGCGAGCGCGTTGAGCGCGTTGAAGAGGAAGTGCGGCTGCACCTGCGCCTGCAGCGCGCGCAGCTCGGCGCGCGTCGCGGCCTCGCGCAGCTCGACGGCGCTGCGCTCGGCGGCCGCGCGCCCTTCGGCGAGCCGCAGGTTCTCCATGCGAATGCCGGCCTGGCGCAACAGGCCGCCGATCGCCGCGCGATCGCCGTCGGCGAGCGTTTCGTCCGCCGCGATCTCGGGCGACGCGTCCGCCGTCCAGTTCACCGCGAGCGGCCGGCGCAGTCCGAGCTGGAGCCCGCGCTGCACGGCCGCGCGCACTTCCTTCTCGTCGAACGCACCGAGCAGGTCGCGACCGGCCTGGTCGAGCGCGCGCTGCAGCGCCACGGGGTCGCGCCCGTACACGCGGTCGATCGCGAGCTGCACGCGTTCTCGCAACGGCGCGAACGCGAACGCGAGCACGAGCGCCGCGACCACGTTGAACACGAGCGCCTGCTCGCCGGTGATGCTCGCGAACGTGCGCTGGCCGCCGAGCACGACGGCGAGGTAGATCGCCGCGAGCACGCCCGACAGAAGCGCGTACGGCAGGCCGTTCACGATCAGCCGCCGCGGATCGAACAGCGGATCGCCGGCGATCAGGTACGCGAACACGAACGGCGCGCTCAGCATGGCGATCGCGATGCTCGTGATCACGAAGCGCGCGGTGGAGTCCGGCAGCAGCGGCATGAAGCGCGGGCTCGACGCGAGCAGCGTGAGCGCGGCGCTCGTGAGCAGCGAGAACGACGCGAACACGGCGAGCGCGCGCTGGTGCGCGGGCGGATTCCAGTCGGGGCCGCTGCGGCTGTAGCGCTCGAGCAGCGAGAAGATGCCGACCGTGAGCGCGACGGCCTGATAGGCGTTGTAGAACGGGATCGGCGGGCGGACGGCCGCCGCGGCCGAAGACCGCCCACAGGATCGCGGGCGCGGCGTACGCGGCGAGCGTGAGCCAGAACCAGACGCTCTCGCGGCGGCGGCCGCTGCTCCAGCGCGCGCGGGAACACCGACATGAAGTGCACGAAACTCGCGGGATAGAGCCACGCGAGCCACTCGTGCACGTGCAGCGCCCAGCGCAGCGTCGGGCCCGGCACGTCCTGCGGGAACTGGTAGAGCCCCCAGACGACCGAAAGCCCCTGCAGCGCCGCGAACCACAGGAACACCCATGCGGTCGCGAGGTCGGGCCGGCGCCACACGAGCAGGAACGCGACGATCGGCGCGGCGACGACGGCGGCGATCGGGTACGCGTAGATGCGCAGGCGCTCCCACGCGGTCAGCCGCACCGGCGGAATGTCGAGCGTGCGCTCCTCGCCGCGGCGTGCGACCGTGAGCTGCAGCGCCTCGCGCGGCCAGCCGCGCGCCTTGAGCGAGTCGCGCAGCGCCGGATCGGTGAACGACTGGCCGTCGAGCGCGACGAGTTCGTCCCCGACCTCGAGCCGGCCCATCGCGGGCGGGCCAATCACGCGCCTCGACCACACCCGACGACAGCGACGCGCCGAGCCGCTGGTAGGGCGTGTGGGTCAGGAAGCGCGGCAGCGCGATGGCGACGGCGAGAAGAACGGCCGCCACCGCGAGCAGGCGCCTGCGAGGCACGACGGGATTCACGTGTGGGACTTTCGCACAAAGGCAGATGGGCCGGAGGGTCGGCGCCAACGGCGCCGCGGGCGCCGCAGGCGCCAGAGGCGCCGACGGCGCCTCCTGCCAACACGCCCAGCATGCGGCCCGCACCCGCGTCGCGTCAGGGCCACCGCGACGAACGCGGGCCGCGCTCGGCCCAGCGTTGTCCACGAAGCGAAAAGGCATGCGCCGCAACAGGAATACCCCCGCCGGAAGGGGCATATTCGCGTGCAGGCCGTGCGACTCCGTGGCTATACTGCGCGCCGCTCCGCTCATTCGCGACGCCGGTGGTCACGCGCCCTGGGGCGCGCGCACGAACGTCGCTTCATCACGCGGTCCGGAGTGCCTCCCGGCGCCGCGCTTTCTCGGAGGTTCCGTCTTGAAGTTCGTCCGTCGCGTCACCGCGCTCGCGGTGCTGCTCGCAGCCGTCGCCCTCGCCGCACACGCCGCCGCCCCCGCGAAGCCGGCCGGCCGTCCCGCCGCCAATCCTCCGGCGCGCCCGGCGGCTCCGGCGCAGACCTCCGCGCCCGCCGCGGCGGAAGGCGACGCGCTCGACGCGATCGCCGCGATGGTCAACGACGAAGCCATCCTCGCTTCCGACGTCGAGGAGCAGGTCTACATGTTCGTGCAGCGCGCGGGCGTCCAGCCGTCGCGCCAGGAAGTCGACTCGCTCCGCCGCCGCGTGCTCGACGCGATGATCGACGACCGTCTCGTGCAGGCCGAGGCCAAGCGCCAGGGCGTCACGGCGACGGAAGCCGAGATCAACCGCCAGCTCGACGTGGCGATCGCCGACCAGAAGGAGCGGCTCGGCGGTGACGCTCCGTTCAACGAAGCGCTCAAGCGCGAGGGCCTCACCGAGGCGCAGCTGCGCGAGCGTTTCCGCGTCGACCTCACGAAGCAGATCGCGATGGAGAAGTTCCGCCAGAAGATGTTCCCGCGGAAGCCCGTCACGCCGGCCGAGGCCGAGGCGTACTTCAACGCGCACAAGGACAAGTTCCCGCGCGTGCCCGCCGAAGTGCGCCTGTCGGTGATCCAGATCCCGCCGCAGCCCGAGTCCACCGCGGTCGCCGCCGGCTTCGCCAAGGCGCAGGCCGTGCGCAAGCGCCTCGTCGGCGGTGAGCGGTTCGCCAAGGTCGCGGCCGAGGAGTCCGAGGATCCGGGCTCGAAGGACGCGGGTGGCGATCTCGGCTTCTTCGGCCGAGGCCGTCTCGAGCCGTCCGTCGAGAACGCGGCGTTCTCGCTCAAGAACAACGAGATCAGCCAGCCGATCCGCTCGCCCTACGGCTGGCACATCCTGCAGACGCTCGAGCGCGACACGCTCAAGACCGTCGCGCGCCGCGACTCGCTCGGCGAAGACGGCAAGCCGGTCGTCGAGGTGCACGCTCGCCACATCCTGATCCGCGTCACGCCGAGCAAGGCCGACGCCGACCGCGCGCACGACCTCGCGGTCCGCGTGCGCGCCGAAGCGGCGAAGGGCACGAACTTCGGCATCCTCGTGCGCCGCTACAGCAAGTACGAAGGCCCGACGGGCGAGGACGGCGACGTGAACTTCATGCCGCTGCCGAGCCTGCCGCCGAACATCCGCGCGGGCGTGGACTCGCTCGAGATCGGCCAGGTCTCGGAAGTGCTGCCGAACCAGGCCGGCTTCAACATCTTCAAGGTCACCGACCGCAAGCCGGAACGCGACTACACGGTCGACGAGATCCGCGACGACCTGCCCGAAGCCGTGGCGCAGGCGCAGTCGTCCGAGAAGTACGAAGCGTTCGTGAAGACGCTCCGCGCGAAGGCGCAGATCGAGTATCGCGCTTACTAGGCCGGGCTTCGCCCGGCCAGACGCGGGGCCTCACGGCCCCGCGTGATTTTCAGCCCCACGGACGGGGCCGACAGGGAGGCTCGATGATCCAGTTCGAGCACGTCAGCAAGCGTTACGGAGAACGCCTCGCGCTCGACGACGTGTCGTGGCGCATGAACGAGGGCGAGCGTGTGTGCGTGCTCGGCCACAGCGCCGCGGGCAAGACGACGCTGCTGCGGCTGATCACGCACGAAACGCAGCCCACGTCGGGCACGATCGCCATCGGCACGCTGCGCGGCGGACGACTGTCGCGCGCCCACCGCGCGTTGCTGCGCCGCACGATCGGCGTGATCTACGAGGACTTCCGCCTGCTCGGCGACCGCAGCGTGTTCGAGAACGTCGCGCTCGCGGTGCGCATCGCGGGGCACTTCTCGGACAGCGACGTGATCCCGCGCACGCTGCGCGCGCTCGAGGAAGTCGGGCTGCACGGCAAGCAGGCCGCGCTGCCGGGCGAGCTGTCGTTCGGCGAGCGCCAGCGCTGCGCGATCGCGCGCGCGATCGTGAACCGCCCGGCGATCCTGCTCGCGGACGAACCCACCGGCGCGCTCGAACCGCGCAGCGCGTCCGAAGTGCTCGCGCTGCTCGGCCGCATCCATCAGGAAGGCGCAGCGGTGCTGCTCGGCACGACGCGCCCCGAGGTCGCCGAAGCGTTCGGCGGCCGCCGCATCGTGCTCGAAGACGGCCGGCTGCGCGAAGGCGGGACGCCGGAGCATGCGTTCATGCCGGTGCCCGCGCCGCAATCCTTTGAGGCGCCGCACGCGGCGCAGGCGCCTCCGGCGCCGTACACGGGAGGCGCCTGACCATGCACCTCTTCTTCTGGCGTGAAGCATGGCGCTCGTTCCAGGCGCACCGCGGGCTCGCACTGACGACCGTGTTCTCGCTCGCCGCGGCGCTCGCGCTGGCCGCCGTGTTCCTGCTCGTGAGCTGGAACGCGAGCCAGGCGCTGCACTGGATCGGCGACCGCCGCGAAATGATCGTCTACCTCAACGACGAAGCCGGCGAGACGCAGGTGCAGTCGCTGCAGGCCAAGATCGGCGAGCTGTACGGCACGAGCACCTACGTGAGCCGCGCGCAGGCGTGGGAGGAGTTCAACACGCAGGTCGGCGACCCCGAGATCCTCAAGGCCGTCGGCACGAACCCGCTGCCGGCGTCGCTGCGCGTGCGCCTCAAGCCCGCGCTGCAGAACTTCGCGGCCATGTCCGAGTGCGCGAAGCAGCTCGAACAGTTCCCCGAGGTCGAAGCCGTGCGCTTCGGCGGCGAATGGGTGCAGCGCCTCGACGCGCTGAACGCCGGCGCCCGCCGCACCGCGATCGCCGTGGGCCTGCTCGTCGCGCTCGCGATGGTGTTCGTCCTGCACAACACGCTGCGCCTCGCGGTGCTCGCGCGGCGCCAGCAGGTCGAGGTCATGATCAAGCTCGGCGCGAGCGACGGCTTCGTCGCGACGCCGTTCGTGTTCGAAGCCCTGCTCGAAACGCTCGCCGCCGTGCTGGTCGCGCTGGCGCTCGTGTTCGGGCTGCAGCAGGCGCTCGCACAGCGGCTCGACGGCGTCACGTTCCTGCCGATCGAATGGACGCTGTCGTTCGTCGGCGGCGCGCTCGTGCTCGCGTGGCTCGCTTCGGTCGCGGCGCTCGGCCGCATCCTCCGCACGGTCGGCGCATGAACCGGCGGTTCGCGCATCTCTTCACGGCGGCGCTCGCCGCCGCCCTCTCGCTCGCGCCGCTCGCGGCCGTGGCTCCCGTGCGCGCGCAGGACAGTCTCGAGGCCGCGAAGAAGCGCGAGCTCGACGACATCCGGCGCCAGGCGAACGAGAAGCGCAAGGCCGCCGCCGCGCTCAAGCCGCGCGAGACGCGCGCGCTCGGCGACCTGCGCCGCACCGAGAAGCAGCTCACGGCCTCGCGCCGCCGGCTGCTCGCGCTGCAGCAGCGCCAGAAGTCGCTCGGCGCGCAGCTCGAAGTCACGCGCGCGAATCTCGACCGCAGCATCCGCGAGCTCGAGAACCAGCGCGACCTGCTCCGGCGCCGCCTGCGCATGATGTACGTGTTCGGGCCCGCCCGCGAGATGGAGTACCTGCTGTCGACCAAGTCGTTCGCGCAGCTCATGACGCGCTGGGACTTCCTCAACATGGTCGCGGAGCAGGACCGCGTGCTGCTCGACGGCGTGCGCATGCGGAAGGAAGAGGTCGAGGCGAACAAGGCCCAGCTCGAAGACAACATCGGGCAGGTCGTGACGACCGCGCAGAAGACGACCAAGGAGTCCACGCAGCTCGCCTCGCTGCGCACGCAGAAGGCGAAGACCGTCGCGAGCATCCAGACGCAGCGCCAGCAGTACGAGGCCGCCGCCGCCGAGCTCGAACGCACCGCGCGCCGCATCCAGTCGCTGCTCGCGAGCCTCGAACGCAAGCGCCGCGAGGAAGCCGACCGCCTGCGCGGCGAAGGACGCAATCCGCAGCCGTACAGCGGCGACTTCGCGAAGGGGCAGGGCCAGCTCGACTGGCCCGTGCGCGGCGAGATCGTCGGACGCTTCGGGATCGAGACGCATCCGCGGTTCGGCACGCAGATCCACAACGACGGCATCGACATCGCCGCGCCCATCGGCACGTCGGTGCGTTCGGTCGGCAAGGGCCGCGTGGACTTCTCGAACGACGACTACGAGGGCATGGGCGGCATGATCGTGCTCAACCACGGCGACGGCTACTTCACGCTGTACGGCCATCTCGACGCCGTGCTCGTGGGCAACGGCCAGGAAGTGCAGCCCGGCGCGGTGATCGGACGCGTGGGCGACGGCGGCTCGCTCAAGGGCCCCATCCTGCACTTCGAAGTGCGGAAGGGCTCGGCGCCGCTGAACCCGGAGAACTGGCTGCGCTGAAGCGCGGCCGGGAGGAACGCATGAAGGCGATCGACGGATACGCGTTCGAGACCACGACGAAGCGCTCGTACGAGGACACGCTCGCGCGCGTCACCGAGCTGCTCGCCGAGCAGGGCTTCGGCATCGTCACCGAGATCGACATGCAGGCGACGCTCGAGAAGAAGCTCGGCGTGCAGATCCGCCCGTACAAGATCCTCGGCGCGTGCCAGCCGAAGTTCGCGCACCGCGCGCTCGCGGCGAACCCGCACGTCGGCGTGTTCCTGCCGTGCAACGTCGTCGTCTGGGACGAAGGCGATCACCGTGTCGTCGCGGCCATGGAGCCGAAGATCATGGCGCAGGTGATCGCGCACCCGGAGCTGCAGGCCGTCGCGGACGAAGTGAGCGCGATGCTGCACGTGGCGCTGGCGAAACTGGACTAGGCGCCGAAGGCGCAGAAGGCGCCTGCGGCGGCGCAGCCGTCGCCTGCAACCAAATCAAAGCCCCGGACCTCTCGGCCCGGGGCTTCGTGTTGCGCGCGAACGGTGATCAGGCGGGCTGGCGCGGACGCCAGTTGTTCCACACCGGACGGCCCATGTCGTCGCGCAGGTGCATCGTGAGACCGTCCTTCTCCACGTGCGAAGCGATCAGCAGGCGTTCGCCGTTCACCGACACGTGCGCGCCGGTGATGACGACCTGGTCGCCGACGGCGACCTTCATGTCCTGGGCCTCGAGGAAAAGAACGGGTCCGAGATGCACCCACAGCGACTCCGGACCGGTGACCACATACGCGCGCACTCCGGGCGCCATGCCCTCGCGCGGGGTGAACGTCTCGACCTTCAGCACGGTCGAGGGGGCGACGACTTCGTAATTCACGTCGTAGGAACGATCGTAGGCCGAACCGCGTTCCCAGCCGGTGAGGCCGGGAAGCATCGGCGCCGCGATCGCGACCGCCCACGAGAGGGCGACGGCCAGAGCGGCCAGGGCGACGCGGAAGGATTTCATGGGGTTCTCCTTGAAGGGGCGCTGCGCGCGAAACGTTCGCGCTCACCCGTTCGAGAGCAGCATGGCGCGGGCCACCACCCGACACGGCCGCGAGCGCGCTTCTCCCGGCGGGCATCGCGAAATCACACGAGTTGCGACCGCTTCCCGGGACGACTCGCTGACGCGTGTCCAGCCCTTCGCAAGCGAGCCGCGGGGCGTCATGCCCGGGCTGACATCGTGGCAGCGAGGTCGGCGCCGCAGCCGCGAACGCACTCGCGCACCGCGCACGGCGAACCTCGTCGCGAACCATCGCGCCACCGCCCGTCCCTCTGGTAGTTTCCGGCGCGCCGCCCCCCCCACCCTTCGTGACCCTGGAGTGCCCCGTTGCCCATCGTCTCCCTCGCCGGGTTGCTCGGTCAGCCGGACGTCACCGCGTTCCTGCGCGGCATCGTCTCGCGGGCCCGCTACGGCAACGCGTACCTGTTCACCGGTCCGGCGGGAGTCGGCAAAGGCACCGCGGCGCTCGCCTTCGCACGCGCGGCGCTGTGCGATCGCGTGCCGGGAGCGGCCCCGCCCGCGGCGACGAACGCGGACGACGGCGGACTGGGACTGTTCGGGATGGACGCTCCGGCGGCGCCGGAAGCGCCGGCGGCGGAAAACCTGCCGATGCTCGACGACGCCTGCGGTGAATGCCCGGCATGCCGCAAGTCGGGATCGCTGCAGCACCCCGACCTCAAGTTCCTGTTCCCGGTCTCGGGCGTCGAAGCGAAGCTCGAAGAGACGATCTCCGAAACGCTGCAGGGCATGCGCGACGATCCGCTCTTCGTCTTCCAGTACGACCAGGCCGCATCGGTGCGGCTCTCGCTCACGCGCGAACTCCAGCGCGAGCTGGCGTTCCGCCCGTACGAGGCGTCGCGCCGCGTCGTGATCATCCGCGACTGCGACCGCATGCGGGAAGACCAGTACTCCGCGCTGCTCAAGTCGATCGAGGAGCCGGGCGCCAGCACCCTGTGGGTGCTCACGTCGTCGCGCATCTCGCGCGTGCCCGCCACGATCCGCTCGCGCTGCCAGACCGTGAAGTTCGCGCCGCTGCCCGAGCGCGCCGTCGAACAGGTGCTCGAGCAGTACGGCAAGGCGTCGGGTCCGCTCGCGCGCACGCTCGCCGCGCTGGCGAGCGGTTCGCTCGCGCGCGCGGTGGCGCTCTCGCGCGAGGACGCCGCGGGACAGGCGCGCACGGCGCTCGCGATGCTCGAGCCGGTGCGCGCACGCAATCAGGCCGGCCTCTGGAAGGCCGCGCAGGACGCGACCAAGTTCGGGCGCGCGGGCCGCGAGGCGCTGCGCCGGACGCTCGAGTTCCACGAGCTGTGGCTGCGCGACCTGCTCGCCGCGCGCTACGGCGACGGCAGCCGTCCGCTCGTGTTCGCGGAGCGCGAAGCCGAGATCCGCGCCGAAGCCGCGAAGACGGACGCCGCGGAAATCCGCCGCCGCCTCATGGTGCTCGAGGAAGCGCTGCGCTCGATCGACGGCAACATCACCGCCGACCTCACGCTCTTCTCCGCGCTCGCGCGCGTGGGCGGCGCGAGGCTGGGCGAGGGCGCCTGGCCGGCGCACCAGACCGCGCGCTGGGACTACTGACCGTGGGCTGGACGGACGTCCGCGCGATTCGCGTCCGCATTCCCGTGATTCTCCTCGCAGGCGGCGTGCTGCTCACCGCCGTCTCCTTCTTCATCGCGTCCGCGCGGCACACGCACGGGACGATCGCGGCGGCGCAGGATCGCGCCGAACGCCTCGTGACGCGCACGGCGATGATCCTCCGCCGGCCCGCCGAGGACCCCGCCGGCGTGCTTCGCTACTCGGGCGATCGCGTGCACGAAGGCCTGTTCCGCCTCGACTGCCTCGCGCTCGTGGACGAGCACGGCGTCGTCACCACCGCCGTGGACGGCATGCGGCCCGGCGAATCCCTCGACGCGCACCTGCCACCGGAGTTCGTGCGCGCCGTGCTCGCGGTGGACGACACCACGCCGGTGAGTCCCTCCCTGCCGCGGCCGAGGGTCGCGGCGGTCACGCGGATCGCGAGCGGGCCGCGCGCGGGACAGCGCCTCGTGCTCGTGCTCGACGCCACGGACCGGCTCGCCGAGGCGCAGTGGGAAGCCGCCGAAGAGGCGCTGCCTCCCCTCGCGGTGGGACTGCTGTTCGTCGCCGCGATGGCGCTGCTGCTCGACCGCTGGCTGCGCGCGCCGGCCGAGCGGCTCGAGCGCACGGCGAACGCGATCGCCGCGGGCGACGCGAGCGCACGATCGGGATTGCGGGGCGAGAGCGAACTCGATCGCGTGGGCGCGGCGCTGGACCGCATGGCCGACGAGATCCAGCGGGCGCACCGCGAACTCGAAGCCTCGCGCTCGCGGCTCGAGACCGCGCTGCAGGCGCTGCCCGCGGCCGTGTTCATCACGGACCGCGCGACCGGCAACGTGCTGTTCGTGAGCGCGCGCTGGGGCGAGACGTCGCTGAACCGCATGTACGTGGGCGAACCCATCCGCGACCATCTCGCGGGCGAGCAGTTCTTCCGCATGGACGGTTCGCCGCTTCCGCTCGAGGAGCTGGCGACCTCGGTGGCGTTGCGCACGGGCCGGCCGGCTTCGCTGCCCGAGTTCATCGCCGTGCATCGCAACGGCGTGACCGCGACGCACTCGGCGTACGCAACGCCGATCTTCCTGCAGGGCGGCGAGGAGTTCGACGCCGTGCTCACGATCGTGCAGGGGCGCGACGAGATCATGGCGCTCACGGGAGAGATTCGCGCCTGGGAATCGCGCTTCCAGAAGGTCGTCGAAGCCACCGGACAGGTCGTGTACGAGTGGGATTTCATGACCGGAATCGTGAGGCGGACCGGCAACCAGCAACTCGTGCTCGGCTTCAGCGCCGAGGACGAGCGCACGCTCGACGCGCTCGACCACTGGAAGGCGCGCGTGCACCCCGACGATCGCGACCGCGTCATCGCCGAGTTCGAGCGCTGCGGCGCGGAATCGGCCCCGCTCGACGTCGAGTACCGCTACCGCCGCAACGAGCGCGAGTGGATCTGGATCCACGACCGCGGCTTCTTCGAGCGCGACGCCGAAGGCCGGACCGTGAAGCTCTACGGCACGATGGCCGACGTGACCGCGCACCACGAGACCGAGGCGCAGCTCCGGCAGGCGCAGAAGATGGAAACCGTGGGCACGCTCGCGGGCGGCATCGCGCACGACTTCAACAACCAGCTCACCGGCGTGATCGGGCACCTCGACCTGCTCGAGCACGCGCTCGGCTCCGGCGACGAGCGCATCGAGCACGCGCGCACCGCCCGCGTCGCCGCGGAGCGCTGCGCCGAGCTGACGCGCGGCCTGCTCGCGTTCAGCCGCCGCCTGCACAGCCAGGCCGCGCCGGCTTCGCTCGACGAAACCGTGCTCGAGTCCGTGCGCCTGTTGCGGCGCGTGCTGCCGGCGAACATCCACGTCGTCACCGAGCTCGGCAACGGCGTGCCGGTCGCGCTCATCGACGTGACGCAGATCCAGCAGGTGATCATGAATCTCTGCGTGAACGCGCGCGACGCGATGCCCGACGGCGGCACGCTCACGCTGACGACCGAGGCGGGCACGATCGGCGAACAGGACGCCCGCCACGCGGACGCGAAGCCCGGGCGCTGGGCGCGGCTGCGCGTGAAGGACGACGGCCAGGGCATCCCGCCGGAAGTGCTGCCGCGGGTCTTCGAACCGTTCTTCACGACCAAGCCGGTCGGGCTGGGCACCGGACTCGGGCTGGCGATGGTGTACGGCATCGTGAGCAAGCACGGCGGCTGGGTCGAGGTCGAGTCGCAGGAGGGCAAGGGCACGACGTTCGAGATCTGGCTGCCCGCCGCGCCGGCCGACACCGCGCCGCACGCCGCGCCGCTGCCCGCCGGGGAAGCGCCGCGCTCGAGTGGCGAACTGGTGATGGTCGTGGACGACGAGCCCGTGCTCCGGCAGCTCGCCTGCCGGGCGCTCCGCGAGCACGGCTACCGCACGCTCGAGGCCGCCGGCGCCGAGGCCGCGCTCGAACTCGCGCAGCGCCACGCGGCGGAACTGAAGGCGATCGTGCTCGACCAGACGATGCCCGGCATGAGTGGCGCGCAGGCGCTGCCCCTCCTGCACTCGCTCGCTCCCCGGGCCGCGATCCTCATGACCAGCGGTCACGCCGAGGAATCCGGCCGGGCGCTCGAGGGCGCGGCGGGATTCCTGGCCAAGCCATGGGCGCCGTCCGAGCTGATCGCGGCGCTTCGCCAGGCGCTCGACCGCCGCCCCTGAGCGGCGCGAGGTTCACCGGCGACCGCGGCGAAACCACCTGCTATCCTGCCGCGCGTCCGAGCCCGCCTCCGCGGGCCTGAAATCCATACGCGGCACCCCGAAGTCCGGCGCCTCTTTCGACGCCGCTCATTCGAGTTTTCCCGCCGGCCCCGCCGGCGTTCGCGCGGCCCATCCCCGCGCGCATAGAGGTCGGTCATGTCCCAGATCATCCAGGTCGCCCTTCGCGGCACCCGGAAGGAGTTCTTCCTGAACTCGCGCTCGCTCGAGCTGCTGCTCGGCGACCGAGTGGTCGTGGAAGGCGAGCACGGAGAAACGCTGGGCAAGGTCGCGCTCAAGAACGCGATGCTCATCGAGCTCAAGCGCCCGGGCACCGTGACGCACGAGATCCTGCGCAAGGCGTCCGAGGAAGACCTCGACCAGGACGACCGCAACCTCACGCTCGAAGACGAAGCGTTCGAGTACTGCCAGCGGCGGATCGAAGTCCGCGAACTCGCGATGCAGCTCTCCGAGATCGAAGTCGCATTCCGGCGGAACCGCATCACGTTCTTCTTCACGGCCGAGCACCGCGTGGACTTCCGCGAACTCGTGAAGGACCTCGCCGCCAAGTTCCAGACGCGGATCGAGCTGCGCCAGATCGGCGTGCGCGACCAGGCGAAGCGGCTCGACGGCTGCGGCCCGTGCGGGCGCGCGTTCTGCTGCTCGACCTGGATGAAGGGCTTCCATCCGGTCACGCTCAAGATGGCGCGCGAGCAGAACTTGTCGCTCAACCCGACCAAGATCTCCGGCGCGTGCGGGCGGCTCATGTGCTGCCTGTCGTACGAGCTCGCGCAGTATCGCGACAGCGCCGACCGCCTGCCGCCCGTGGGCGTGAAGATCACGACCGGCAAGGGCGTGGTCACGGTCACGCGCACCGAAACGCTGGGCGAGAAGGTCTGGGTGCGCGACGACGAGGGTGCCGAGCACGAGATCGCGATGAGCGACCTGCCGCCCGGGCCTTATCACAAGTGCGGCGACTGCTCGTGCGGCGCGCGGCCGAAGGCGTCGAGCGACGCGGGCGAAAGCGCGCCTCCACGCTCCGGTGGCGACGGCGCACGGCCGCCCGGCGGCGGCGCGCGTGGCGGCACGCGCCCGAGTGGCGGCGGCGGTGGCGGCAGTAGCAGCGGCCCCCGGCGGCGCGACCAGCGCGGGCGGACCTCGCCCCGGCGGCGACAATCGTCCGCGGCGGCGCGGCCCTCGCCGGCGTCCCGGTGGTGGTGGCAGCGGTGGCGGCGGTGCGACCGGCGGCGGCGACACGCGTCCGGCCGGCCCGTCCGGCCCGGCGCCCGACGGCGCTTCCGGGAACTAGGACGCGCGCTACAGCGCGCGCTTGCGGAACCCGATCACGCCGCTCGCCAGCACGGCGGCCGACCACAACACCGCCCAGAGCACCATCGCCTGGCTCGGCACCGACGCGATCGAAAACGGCGAGATGCGCATCTGCGCCAGGAACTCCGGCTGCATCTGGTGCGACGCGAGCTGCCACATGGATTCGGACGGCATGAGCAGGCTGGCGATCGTGCCGATGTTGCGCGTCGCCTCGTTGTTGGCCATCGAGCCGATCTGCTCGACCCAGCCGCCGAGGAACGCGAGCCCGTAGAGCCCGAACGCGAGCACGCCGTTCGTGACCGTACCCAGCCGCGCGCCGCCCGCGATCGACAGCGACACGAGCACGACCGCCTCGATCGCCATGTACATGAGGCCGAGCCCCGCGCGCGGCGGCAACGCGTGCGCGGTGAAGTACGCGATCGTGAGCACGCCGCCCGCGAGCAGCAGCAGGTAGCCCCAGATCACGAGCACGTACGCGAGCCACTTGCCGAGCACGATCTCGGTGCGGTGCACCGGGCGCGCGACGACGGTCTGGAGCACGCCCGACGCGATCTCGCCCGACAGCGTGTCCACGGGCAGGAGCACCGCGCTCATCACCATGAGGAAGTTGACCGCGTACAGCCCGACGATCGTGAACAGGTTGCGCACGAACATGTGCTGCACGGCGGCCATCGGTCCCTGCTCGTGCTCGATCCCGCGCACGATGTAGTGGAAGCCGATCGCGTAGAGCACGAGGAACGCCGCGCCGCAGAGCAGCGTGGCGTGGAGCACGCGGCGGCGGCCGGCTTCTTCGATCGTCAGGCGGGTGACGGCGAGCAGTCGCATGGTCTAGCCCGGACGCTGGTCCGAGCCCATGACCTCGAGGAACTTGTCCTCGAGCGAGACGCGGTCCGCGGAAAGATGGCGCAGCGTGGCGCCGCGCGAGACCACCCAGCGGGCGATCTCGGGCAACGCGTCCTCGGAGTCCACCGCCAGATGCACCTCGTCGCCGTCGCGGCGCAGGTCGCGGCCGAAACGGGCGAGCCCTTCGACGGTCTCGCCGTCGAGTCCGCCCGCGCGCAGCAGGACCGACACCGGATCCCCGGCGGCGGCGGCGATCGCATGCTCGTGCACGACCTGTCCGGCCTTCACGAACGCGACGCGGTCGCACGTCGCCTCGACCTCGCCGAGCAGGTGCGAGTTGAGGAACACCGTCACGCCGCGGTCGCGCATCGCGCGCATGAGGTCGCGCACGAGCAGCCGGCCGAGCGGGTCGAGCCCGGACGTCGGCTCGTCGAGGAACACGAGTTCGGGCTCGCCGAGCAGCGCGAGCGCGAGTCCGGCGCGCTGCAGCATGCCCTTGCTGTAGCCGCGCATCGGACGATGCGCCGCGTCGAGCAGGTCCACCTCGCCGAGCAGGCGCTCGGCGCGATCGCGCGTCACGGCCTCGGGAAGCTCGAGCAGCCGGCCGTGGAAGCGCAGCAGCTCGCGCGCGGACAGCCACTCGGGAAACCGGAAGTGCTCCGGCAGGAAACCGACCTTCGCGCGCGTCGCGCGGTCGCCGATCGGCGCGCCGAGCAGCGCGCCCGAGCCGGACGTGGGCTCGACGAGCCCGAGCAGCATCTTGAGCGACGTCGTCTTGCCGGCGCCGTTCGGCCCCAGGAAGCCGAAGACCTCTCCCCGGCGGACGGCCAGGGAGAGATCCGCGACGGCGAGCTTCTCGCCGAACCGCTTGCGCAGGTGCCGCGTCTCGACGGCGAGGCCCGGCTCGAAGGTCGTCATGAGCGGCAGACTAGCGCACCGACTCGGCCATGGTCAGCAGGTCCATCCGCTCGAGACGGTTGGACATGATCGCGTGCACGCGGCCCTTCTTCGTCCACACGACGACGTTCGCGTTCGGGGACTCGTCGTCCTTCGCGCCGCCTTCGCGCCGCACGTAGAGACCCGGCTCGCCCTGCACGCGCACCTGCTGGTACTCGGTGGCGCCGGCGATCACCGGAACGACGAGCGTCGTGCGCCAGTCGATGCTGCGCGACAGGCGATGCGCTTCGGACGAGTTCATGCCGAGCAGGCGCAGGCCGACTTCGCCGAGCTGCTCCATCTCGAGCCCGGGCGGCAGCTCGACCAGCGGGCTCCTGCCCTGGAGGAACATCACGTGCGTGCGCTCGCCGCGGTGGAACTTCTGCGCGACCATCGTCGGCACGTGCACGGTGAGCTTCTCGCCGTCGAGTCCGTCGGGCACCCTCACGTCGCGCACGGCCATCGCGTCGAGCAGCGCGCGCACCGGCTTCGTGTCGATCGTGACGCGCATGCGGGATTCGCCGCTCACGTAGACCGAGTCGGGCTCGATCCCGCCCGGCAGCGTGTACGCGCGCTCGAGCGTCTCGCCGAGCATCGCGCCGGCCGCGTCGAGCGTGGCGAAGCGCTGCGAGGGAAGCGGCTCCTGCAGCATCTCGACGTTGCCGCCGGCGAGCGAGGAGAGGTCCACGTTCGCGTGCGACAGCTGCTCGAGACGCGCGGGGTCGACCTGCACGACCGCGAACTCCTGCACGCGGAACAGGTCCAGCGCCGCCTGCGCGGTGGCGCGCACGGCGGGCACGGTGAAGGTGGCGATCACGAAGGCCGCGGCGGCCGCGGTCGCGAACACCGGCCGCCAGTCGAAACGGCTGCGTCCGAGCTCTTCGGCTTCCTCGATGCGGCGCAGGCGGTCGCGCAGGTCGCGTGCGAACGCCGGATCGGGATCGCGGCGCTGGTCGTGGAGAAACTTGTCGTCCATGTTCAGGTCCTTTCCTGCCAGCCCGCCCGCAGCGTCTGGATCGTGCGGTGCAGCAGCGTGCCGACGTTCGATTCGCTCAGCCCGGTGGTTTTCGCGATCGCGCGGTTGGTGAGTCCCGCGCCGTACTTGAGCGCGACCAGCTCGCGTTCGCGCTCGCCGATCGTGGCGAGAAGCCGTGACAGTTGTTCGAAGTCCGAGCGCTTCTCCGCCAGTTCCTCCGGCGTCGCGCCGCCCGGAACGCTCTCGGCCGCTTCGAGCGGGGCGTGGTTCCGGCGAGTCCGCCAGTGGTCGGTCGCCACGTTGCGCGCGATCACCACGAGCCAGGTGCCGAATCCGGCGAGGTCGCGCCGGTAGCGGTGGCGCGCCTGCCAGGCCTTCTCGAACGTGCGGGAGGTGAGGTCCTCGGCCACGGCGCCGTCGCCGACGCGCCAGCGGAAGAAGTTGTAGATGCGCGGCAGCTGGTCCGCGTACAACGCGTCCCAGTCCGCTTCCCGGGCCGGGTCCAGCGCCCAGGTGTTTCGCAGAACCGCTTCGTCCATGGCCATGTCGTCCCATCTTACGAACCGGGCGCGGAAGTATCACAGGGTGGTTTCCGGGCGAGGGTCCTCGGCGTGCGGCGGCCGCCGTGCCTCGCGGGGCATTTCGGCTATACTCCGCGCCGCATTTCCAACTCCGGAGACCCGTGTGTCGCGCTTCTACATCACCACCGCCATCGACTACGTGAACGGCCAGCCGCACCTCGGCCATGCCTACGAAAAGGTGCTCGCCGACGCCGTCGCCCGCTGGCATCGCCAGCAGGGCCATGCGACGTACTTCCTCACCGGCACCGACGAGCACGGGCAGAAGATCGCCCGCTCGGCCGCGGCGGTGGGCAAGGACCCGCAGGCGTACGTGGACGAGATCTCGAAGACGTTCGTGAAGGCGTGGGACGTGCTGGACGTGAATTACGACCAGTTCTTCCGCACGACGGACAAGCGCCACGAGCTGGCGGTCCAGGAACTCTTCCGGCGCCTGCACGACGCGCTCTCCCCCAAGACGGGTGAGCCCGTGCTGTACGAGGAGTCCTACGAAGGCCTGTACTGCGAAGGCTGCGAGGGCTTCAAGACGGAGAAGGACCTCGACGAGGAAGGGCGCTGCCCCGAGCACAAGGTGAAGCCGAAGGAAGTGAAGGAGACGAACTTCTTCTTCCGGCTCTCCGAGTACGACGAGGCGCTGCTCAAGCACATCGAGGCGCACCCGGACTTCATCCAGCCCGACTACCGCCGCAACGAGGTGGTCAACGTCATCAAGGGCGGACTGCAGGACGTCTCGGTGACGCGTCCGAACGTGCCGTGGGGCGTGGCGCTG
This sequence comes from Candidatus Eiseniibacteriota bacterium, assembly GCA_016710095.1. GTDB lineage: Bacteria > Eisenbacteria > RBG-16-71-46 > RBG-16-71-46 > RBG-16-71-46 > CAIXRL01. Next base: position 72,228 of record JADJLL010000005.1, read on the forward strand.
CCGGAGGAGATCCCGAACTCCGAGGGGCACACCGTCTACGTGTGGGCCGACGCGCTGCTGAACTACCTGAGCGCGCTCGGCTGGCCCGAGCGCCGCTACTCGCTCTGGTGGCTCGCGAAGGAGAAGGAAGTCGGGGGCCCCGGCGCGGCGCGCCAGGACGAGTTCCAGCACCTCGACGGCCAGGGCAAGCCCGGCGCCGCGTGGGCGGGCACGCGCGACGCGTACTACACGAACGCGTTCCACCTGATCGGCAAGGACATCAGCCGCTTCCACTGCGTGCTGTGGCCGGCGCTGCTGCTCGCGGCCGGCGTGCCGCTGCCGCGGCAGGTCTACATCCACGGCTTCATCTACGCCAAGGGTGAACGGCTCTCCAAGTCGCTCGGCAACATCGTGGACCCGGTGCAGATGGCGAAGACGTTCGGCGCGGACGCGCTGCGCTTCTACCTGCTCGACTCGTTCCCGACGGGGCGCGACGGCGAGTTCACGATCGAGCAGTTCGTGGAGCACTGCAACACGCACCTCGCGAACAAGCTCGGCAATCTCGCGAGCCGCAGCACGACGCTCGTGAACAAGTATTTCGAGGGCAAGACGCCGGTCGAGTGGGATCCGAAGTCGTTCGCGGACCCGGCGGCGGGCGAGGCGCTCGCCGCGGTGATCGCGGCGGCGGACAAGGCCGCGACCGAAGTGCCCGCGGCGTGGAGCTCGATGCGCCTGAACGAGGCGCTCGACTCGCTGTGGGACATGATCGAGCGCGCGAACGAGTTCACCGATCGCGCCGAGCCGTGGAAGTCCGGCAAGGACGAAGCGCGCCGCACGGAGCTGGCGACGACGCTGTCGGCGCTGCTCGAGGTGTTGCGACTGGCCGCGATCTGGGGCTGGCCCGCGATGCCCGCGAAGATGGAAGCGCTGTGGAACATGCTCGGCCACGAGGGCTCGCCCGCGACGCAGCACGGCGAGGCCGCGCTGCCGCGTTTCGGCACGTCCGAGGCGCGCACGCTCGGCGCATCGCAGATCCTGTTCCCGCGCATCGACCTGAAGGGTGGCCGGGCGTGACCCGCGCGGTGCGGGGGGGGGGCCGCGCCGCCGGCGAGCGGAGGCCCGCATCATGCTGATCGACACGCACTGCCACCTTTGCGACAAGCGCTTCGACAAGGACCGGCAGTTCGTCTTCGACCGCGCCCATCACGTCGGCGTGCGCGCGTTCGTCGAGATCGCCTACGCGCCCGGCATCTGGGAGCGCGCGTTCGCGCTCGCGGCCGAGCATCCCGACCTGTTCCTCGCGGTCGGCGTGCATCCGAGCGAGTCCGGCAAGGTGCCCATGGACGCGCTGAGCGTGCTGCGCGATCACGCGCGCCATCCCCGCGTCGTCGCGATCGGCGAGATCGGCATGGACTTCTTCCGCGACTACGCCTCGCGCGAGGACCAGGAGCGCTGGTTCCACACGCAGATCGCGCTCGCGAACGAAGTCGGGCTGCCCGTCGTGATCCACCAGCGCAGCGCGCTCGAGGACGTGCTCGGCACGCTCGAACGCACGCCGGTCGAAGCCGGCGGCGTGCTGCACTGCTTCGACGAGAACATGGACGCGATGCGTCGCGCCGAAGCGCTCGGATTCAAGCTCGGCGTCGGCGGCGTGCTCACCTACGGGCACGAAGCGCTCGAGGAAGCGATCGCCGCCGCGCCCGAGCACATGCTCGTGCTCGAGACCGACGCGCCGTACCTCGAACCCGAGCCGCGCTCGCTCAAGCGCAACGAGCCGTCGCTGCTGCCGCGGGTCGTGAAGCGCCTCTGCGAGCTGCGCGGCTGGACGCCCCAGCAGGCGGTCGAGATCACCGGGCGCAACGCTCGTGAACTATTCCGCATGCCCGTGGGCCCCGGACCGGGCGGTCCGCACGCTTTCCTCCCGGGTGATCCGGCCTAGTCCCACGGACTGACCGGCATTTACGCGCAGGCCGCCCTCAAGGATCGCGCCCCGCCGCCGACAATGGAGAGGTCATGTCGACCTCCCTCATCGGCCCGCAGTTCGCCCCACTGCTCGGCATCGCCACCGTCTCCGGCGCCGTCATGCTCGGTTTCCTGCTCGCGCGCGCCACGAAGCGCGACCACCGCAACCGCAACCGGCATCACTCGAGCGACCTCTTCCGCATGCTGTCGGGGTCCCTCGCCGGCAAGGTACCCGGCGCCGCGCTGCGCCAGGCCGCGCGCGACGCCGAGTCCGAGAACTTCTGGGACGCGATCGAAGCGATCGCCGCCACGCTGCGGCCGCGCGAACGCCGCGAACTCGCGCGCTCGCTCGAACGCAGCCGTCACGTGCTCGCCGAATGCCGCGCGCTGCGCGACGACGACGAACTGCGCCGCGAACTCGCCGCACGCCGCCTCGCGCTGATCCCCATCTCGCGCTCACGCCGGTGCTTCGCCGCGCCATGGTGCGCGGCCCCGAAACCGTCCGCCTCGCCGCGGCTCGCGCGCTCTCGATGCAGCGCGATCTCGCCTCGCTCGGCTGGCTGCTCGTGCACGCCGACACGCTCTCGACGCGCCCCGTGCAGGCGCTGTCCGGCCTGCTGCGCTCGTTCGGCCCGCGCGGCCGCGCATTGCTCGTGACCGCGCTCGAACGCGGCATCGTGGACCTGCGATTCGAACGCGCCGTGCTGGACGCGCTCGGCCTTTCGCGCTGCCGCTCCGCGCGCGTCGGCGTCGAGGCGCGACTGCGCAGCGACGCGCTCGAACTGCGCGTGGCCGCGGCCCGCGCGCTCGGACGGCTCGGCATGGGTGAGTCGATCCCCGCGCTCATGCTCGCGCTCGCCGACCCCGCGTGGCCGGTGCGCGCGCAGGCGGCGCACGCGCTCGGGCGGCTCCGCGCCGCGCCGGCCGTGGATGCGCTCGCCGAACGGGTCTCCGACCGCTCCTGGTGGGTGCGGCACCACGCCGCGTACGCGCTCGCGATCATCGGATCGGAAGGGCGCGACGCGCTCTGCGAGCTGGTCGTGCGCTCGGACGACGGCTTCGCGCGCGAAATGGCGCGCGAGGCGCTCGACCGCGCCGTCCACCGCCGCAGCGCCTGAGCTTTGCCGCGCGCGGCCGTCCCCGTAGGATGCCGCCCATGACTCCCCGCAAGCCCTCGCTCGGCGCCCGCCCGTCCCACGTCTCCTCGTACATCCGCGACCGCGCCGATCGCGAAGTCGGCGAAGCGCGCCGCGTGAAGGACGTGCTCGCCGAGCGCGGCCTGTCGCCGCGCAAGCGCTTCGGCCAGAACTTCCTCATCCAGCCCGAGATCTGCGAGCGCATCGCCGACCTGTGCCACCTGCACGCGGACGACGTCGTGGTCGAGATCGGCCCCGGCGCCGGCGCGATCACGTCGCGCCTCGCGGCGCGCGCGCGCAGGCTCGTCGCGGTCGAGAAGGACATGGGGCTCGCGGACTACCTGCGCGAGGAGTTCGCCGAGCACCCGCGCGTCGAGATCGTGCAGGGCGACTTCCTCGAGTTCGAGCTCGCGCCCGTCGCCGAGAAGTACGAGGTGAACCAGCTCGCCGTCGTGGGCAACATTCCGTACAACATCACGACCCCGATCCTCGAGCGGCTGTTCGAGCAGCGCGCGGTCGTGCGCAGCGCCGTGCTGCTCGTGCAGAAGGAGTACGCGCAGCGCCTGGCGGCCGCCGCGGGCAGCCCGGAGTACGGCGCGCTCACGCTGTTCGCGCGCTATCACGCGCTGCTCGAGCCGCTGATGACGCTCAAGGCCGCGTCGTTCTGGCCGCGCCCCGAAGTGGATTCGATGCTCGTGCGCGTGTTCATGCGCGAGAAGCCGCCGGTGGACGCGCCGGAGCGGCTGCTGTTCCGCATCATCCGCGCGTCGTTCCAGCAGCGCCGCAAGCAGCTCACGAGCACGCTCGCGAACGCGCTCGACCGCGACGGCGAGTTCGTCTCGGCGATCGGATCGGCGGCCGGCATCGACCTGCGCCGCCGCGGCGAGACGCTGAACCTCGACGAGTTCGCGCGGCTCGCGCGCGCCGTCGCGCACCGCGACCCCGAAGCCGTACGCGAGGCGAACGGCCCGGTCGAGCCCGATCCGACGGACGAAGCAGACGTATGATCGCCGCGCGCGGGCGAGCGAACGCCGCCGCGCCTCAGTAGGCCGCGCGCGGCTCCGCGTGCGTGACGCCGCTCGAATCCACCTCGAGCCGCAGCGTGCCGCCGGCCTCGACGTACACGGCCATTTGCGGCACGAGCCGGACGCCGTTGCGGCGGCCGCGCAATCCGACCGCGTCCTCGCCGTTCACGTCCAGGCTCACGCGCGCGGACTCGCCGGGCGCCAGGGAGCGCACGCGCTTCGATACTTCGTCGCCCGAGATCACGAGCGAGTCGAGCGTGCCGCCCGAGGCGTTCACCACCGTGACGCGCACGTCGTTCACGCCGCAGCCGGAGAGCGACAGCAGCGGAACGAGCGCCGCGCCGAACAACGACAACCCCGCGAGCGAAATCGCCCGCGGGGTGCGCATGCCGGTGTCGTTCAGGCCGCTGCTCACGGCTCGACGAACTTGTAGCCCACCTTGTGCACCGCGACGATGAACGGCTTCTCGAAGCCTTCGCCCAGCTTGCTGCGCAGGTTCGAGACGTGCGTGTCCACGGTGCGCGTCGTGACGCCGAGGTCCTCGTCGACGCCCCAGATCTCCTCGAGCAGTTCCTCGCGGCTCACGGTGCGGCCACGGTGCTCGATGAGGTACTTGAGCAGCTCGAACTCCTTGAACGAGAGCGCCGTCTGCTTGCCGGTCTTCCACACTTCGCGCGGCTCGAAGCGCACTTCGACGTCGCCGAACGTGTACGTGGTCGTGGCCGGGGCGCCCGTGTTCATGGGCCCGCGCTCGACGAGGCGCTTCACGCGCGCCATGAGCTCCTTGATGCTGAACGGCTTCGTGACGTAGTCGTCCGCGCCCAGGTCGAAGCCCTTGAGCACGTCGGCTTCGAAGTTGCGCGCCGTCATCACGAGCACCGGGATGTCCCGGTGACGCTGACGCAGTTCCTTGAGGACGGTGAAGCCGTCCTTCTCGGGAAGCATGATGTCGAGCAGGACCGCGTCGGGCTTCTGCTTGAGCGCCAGCTTCAGGCCTTCCTGCCCGTTCTTCGCGGTGAGGACGTCGTAACCCTCGAACCGGAAGTTGTGGGCGAGGCCATCGAGGAGGCCTTCTTCGTCCTCCACGATCAGGATTCTCTTGGTCGTCATCGGTGCGACTCTCCCGGGGCGACTCGCCCCCTGGTCCCGCGTCAGGATTTCGGGCGCGGGGTGCCGGTTCCATCCGCCCACACGGGCACGAGCAGCGTGAAGATGCTGCCCTCCCCGGGCGTACTGGCCACTTCGACGCGCCCATAATGGGCACGAATGATCTGATCTACAAGCGAAAGGCCCAGCCCGGCGCCCTTCACGGTGTGCACGAGGCCCGTCTCGACCCGCACGAACTTGTCGAAGATGCGGGTCTGGTGTTCCGCCTCGATTCCGATACCGCGATCGGCCACCGAAATCCCCACGAACCCGTCCCGGGCGCGTGCGAAAACCCGGATTTCCTTCCGCTCCCGCGAGTACTTCACGGCGTTGTCCAGCAGGTTGAGCAGGCAGTGCTGGAGGGCGATGCCGTCCGCGCGGACGAGCGGCAGGTCCTCGGGCACGTCCACGTCGAGCAGGAACCCGGCGTCCTCGAGCCGCAGCCGGAAGCTCTCGAGCGTGCTGGCGACCACGTCGGACACGCCGACCGGGCCCATGCGCAGCATCTTCTTGCCGGCCTCGAGGCGCGAGAAGTCGAGGATGTTGTCCACGAGCTGGGCGAGCCGGTCGGCCTCGCGCATGATCGTGCGCAGGTACTTGCCCTCTTCCTCGGGACCGCGGAATCGCTTCATCTCGAGCGTCTCGACGGCCAGCTTCACCACCGCGATCGGCGTCTTCAGCTCGTGCGTGACGTTCGAGACGAAGCTCGACTTCTCCTGCACGAGCTCGATCTGCCGCAGGATGTAGCGCAGTCCGACGAACACGGCGCCGAGCATGACGCCGGTGAGCACGAAGATGAACACGACCTCGACCATCACGAAGCGCTGCGCGATCGAGACCGGCGCGCGCGACGTGGCGGTGACGCTCACGTGGAAGCCCTCGAACGGGCCGGTCATGTCGGCCGAGCGCGCGGTGTTCGTGAAACCGGGATCGCGCACGCGCGCGACCTCGTGGCCTTCCGAGTCGAACACCTGCACGCACAGGTTGCGCGTCGCCTCGAGCCCGCCGTACATGCGCGGATTCGTGTTGAGCCGGTCGCGCACGACCGAGTCGAGGCCGGTCGCGAGGAACGCGCGCGGATTGAACCACCAGCCGCCGGCGCCGGTGACGTCGCCGGTCGGGCCGCGCAGCACGACGGCGGCGAACGGATGCTCGCGCCGGCCGGTCGGGTCGTCGCCGAAGAGCAGCACCTGCGACTCGACCATGATCATGGACAGGTTGTCCATGGCATCGACGGGCACGTAGTGCGGCGCCTCGAACCGGCGCGAGCGGGTCGCCAGCGCGCGCAGGATGGCACGCTTCGGGGCCGCCGTCGCGCGCCACGCCCTCGGCCGGCAGGATCGCGTCGCGCAGCTGCGTGACCAGCTCGACCTCGAACGCCTCGGTCACCTTCTCGGAGAGGTAGGCGTTGTAGCGCGCCGCCTCGGCCTCGACCTCGCGCGCCACGCGCAGCGTGAGCAGCACCGCGAACCCGGCGAGCGCCAGCGCGGGCACCGCGACCGCGCCCACGAGCAGCGCGAGCTTGCGCTGGCGGGAAATGCGGAGGCGAGGAAACGAGAAGAAGGGCATGGCGCGGGGAAGTTACCGGATTGGTCCGCCACGGGGCACGGCACGCGAGGGTCGGCGAAGAAGCGATGGGCCGGCCCCGCCGAAGCGAAGACCGGCCCGAATCGCGGCGAACCCCGGGGTGACGATCAGTCGTGCACCCGGGCCGCCACCTGGGCGCCCGTCATGTCGTGAATGCGCTGCACCGTCGCACGGTCGGTGGACGTGATGACGATCTGGGCGCCGCGCTGCACGTTGACCACTTCGCGCACGAGCTTGCCGCTCGCCATCGCGCCGCGGAGCGGCTTGCAGTGCGAGCAGAGCTTGCCGGCGCGCTGGCCCGCGAGCACCGCCATCAGCGTGGCGTTGTGACGCGCGACCGACGCCTGCAGGGCGCGGACGCCTTCCGGACCGTCCGCCGTGTACACGAGCATCGCGCCGTTCTTGAGCGCGACGACCTGGCGGTGCGCACCCGCCGCGTTCACGTCTTCGTCGCACGAGGCGCCCTCGGCGCACACCGCGCACTCCATGGCCGCGGAGGCCGACGTGCCGTGCATGCCGCAAGCGCCGGCGGAAGCGCCGGAAGCGCTGCAGGCGGCCTTCATCTCGGGCGTGCAGGAGGCCTGCATCTCCGGCGTGCACTTGCCGGCGGCTCCCTTGGTGTTGGCGGCCGATGCGTTCGCACCACCCGCACAGCACGACGCGCCGGCGGCGGAAGCGGAAGCATTGGCCGACTTGCCGGCGCCACAGGCGAAGGCAATGGCAGCGCACGCGAGCGAAGCGGCGAGAACAAGAGCAACAAGGCGCAGCTGCTTCATGACCGACCTCCCGGAAAGGTGATGCGGAACGATCCCCGTTCCGCCGGCTACGAAGAAAGCGTGTAAAAACGTGCGAGGGAGCGTGTCATTCGGTGTTGTGGCCCGTGTCAGTGAAGTGCAAAAGGTCCCCGTTCATCGGGACACGTGCGCTCGCGGAGTCCTTCGTTGACGCCCTCGGGCGCGCTGCCTAGTGTGCGCGCACCCCACTCCCACCATGCCCAAACGACGCTCCGCAGCAGCCACTGGCCGCACGCCGCTCATTCTCGGCGGGCTCGCGATTCTCGCCCTGCTCGTGTTCGCAGGGGGCGAGCTGTTCGCGTTCCTGTCTTCGGACCTCGGACGCGTGCTCCTTTACCGCCATCTGCACCTGGGAGACCGGGCGCACGTGGTGCGTTTGATCGGCAAGCGCGTGCACGAGGGGCTCCGGGACGCGGGAGTGGCCCCGTCCGAGACGAAGGAAGCGCCCGGAAGCGGCACCGCCGCGTTGCGCTGGACTGTTCTCCTGTCGCGCAGTGGCTCACCCATGAAGGCGAACGCGGCCATCACGCGCGAGATCGAGCGCGGTGGCGCCGTCGTGCTCTCGGGACGCGAACGGGTGCTCGATCGCGACGGACTCGCCGTGACGCTCGTGGTCGGCCTGCCCGGCTTCCCGACGCACGAGGTCGTGATCGAACGCGCCGGGCTGCCCGCGAAGGAATCCGACGGGCCGCGCGGCAAGGGCAAGAAGGACGACGACGCCGAGGAGCCGGTCGAGGCGGAAGTGCCCGCGATCGCGCTCGTGCTGTTCGGCTTCGGGGACGACGAAGCCGTGGACCGCGCGATCCTCGATCGCGAACAGCCCTTCGCCGTGGCGCTCTCCGCCGCGGAGGCGCGGCACGAGAAGCTGCTGCGCGTCGCGAAGGGCGGCCGGCACGAGATCGTGCTGCTCGTGCCGATGGAGCCGGAGCGCTACCCGACCACGAACCCCGGCCCGGGCACGCTGCTCGTGAGCATGAGCGGAGCCAAGATCGAGAACATGACTCGCGGCTACCTGCGCGAGACCGGCGGCGCGATCGCGGTCGCCAACTTCATGGGCTCGATGGCCACGCAGGACGAGCCGTTCGTGCGCGCGCTGTATCGCGCGCTGAAGAAGGAAGGCGTCGGCTTCCTGCACCTGTCGCCCGCGCCGCGCTCGGTCTGCCGCGCGATGGCGGCGAGCGAGGGCGTCGCCTACGACGTGCCCGACTTCTCGCTCGACGCCGAGACGAAGGCCGGGCGCGGGAAGGCGCTGGCCGCGGCGTGGGACGCGGTCCTGGAGCGCGCGACGAACCACGGCGACGCGCTCGTGATGATGCGCGCGACCCCGGCGGCGCTCGCGTTCCTCGACGCGCAGCTCACGAAGAAGGACGGCCCCGGCTTCCGGCTCGTGGCGCCTTCCACGGTGCTGCACCGCGCCCCTTCGAACTGACCGCGCTTCCGGCGTGCCGGACGGCGGCCCCGACGTGCTATCTTCCGCGCCGCATGTTCGACGGACAGGATGTCCCCATGGACTTCGCCACCGCCTCCGCCACGGAATGGTTGCTCTCCGACGGCCTCGGCGGTTATGCGGCGGGTACACGCAGCGGCGCGCCCACACGGCGCTCGCACGTGCTGCTCGCGGCGGCCGCTCCGCACGGTGAGCGCACCGCGCTCGTGCAGCGCTTCGAAGAGAAGCTGCTGCTCGACGGCGTGACGCACGAACTGTCGTCCGTGTACGCGCCCGGCCGCGCGCCGCGCGAAGGTGCGTACGCCCAGCTCGAGCGCTTCGACGCCGCGCCGTGGCCGCGCTGGCGCTGGCGCTTCGACGGCGGCGTGGTGATCGAGAAATCGCTGCGGCTCGTGGACGGCCACAACGCGCTGCTCGTGTCGTGGCGCCTCGCCGACGGACCGCAGGCGCGCCTGAGCGTGGCGCCGCTGCTGACCGCGCGCGCGCCGCTGGCGCTGATGCGCGAGACCACCGAGTTCAAGGGCACCGCGGGCGGCATTCCCGGCCGCGTGCGCTTCGAGACGCTGCCCGGCCTGCCCGGCGTGACGCTGTGGCACAACGGCGCGTTCCTGCCCGCGCGCAACTGGACGCACGGCGTCGAGTTCCCGCTCGACGACGCGATCGAGTGGGGTGACGCGCGCGCGATCGGCGCGCCGCTCGACGAGTCGTTCCTGCCCGGCTGGGTGCAGTTCCATCTCGCCGCGCCCGGCGCTTCCGCGCACGTCGTGCTGTCGTCCGAGGAATCGCTGTTCCGGTCGCTGGCCGCCGAGCAGCGGCTCGGCACGCCGCCCGCGCAGTCGCTCGCGGACTGCATCGCCGCGCTCGAGCGTGGCGCGCACGACCGCCGCAGCGCCTGGCGCCGCCGCACGCTCACCGGCGCGGACCTCACCGCGCGGCAGGCGGCGATGGCGCACGGGGGCGACGGCGAACGCGCCGCGCGCCGCAGCGAGCCGCTCATCGACGAAGCCGACGCGCTCGTGCCGATGCTCACGTCGCACCTGCTCGACGCGCTCACGCGCCGGCAGGGCCGCACGACGCTCGTGTGCGGCTGGCCCGACCCGATCGAGCGCGGCGCCGACGTCCTGCGCTCGGCCACGTCGCTCGTGAGCGTGCGTGCGTTCGAGCCGGCGCGCGACATCGCGCGCGGCTATCTCGAATACCTCGACGAGGGCCTCGCGCCCGAGTCGTTCGATCCCGTCGACGGCACGCCGCGCTACGGCGATCCCGAACCGTCGCTCTGGCTCGTGCACCTGGTGGACCTGCTCGTGCGGCGCTCGACGCCCAACCCGGCGCAGGACGAGTTCGCGCGCGACGTCGCGTGGCCCGCCCTCGAAGGCGTGCTGCAGCACCTGCGCATGGGCTCGCGCCACGGCGTGCGCTGCGATCGCGAAGGGCTGCTGTGGGCGGGCGAGGGCGAGTCCGCGCGCGCACGCGCCGGCCTCAACGCGCTCTGGTATCACGCGCTGGTCGCCATGGCGCAGCTCGGCAAGCTGCTCGGGCGGCGCGAGAACGCCGCGTTCTACCTGGCGTGGGCGCACGACCTGCAGCGCCGCTACTGCGACACGTTCTGGGACGACGACGCCGGCTGCCTGTTCGACGCGCTGTCGCCGGCCGGTCCGGTGCGCGGCATCACGCCTTCGCAGCTCTGGGCGGTGAGCCTGCCGCCGTCCCTGCTGCCGACCCCGCTCGCGGGAAAGCTGCTCGAGACCGTGGATCGCGAGCTGTTCGACGGCTTCGGGCTGCGCGACCGCCCGGGCGACGAACCCGCGAAGCTCGAATGGCTCGGCGTCTGGTCGTCCGCCCACCTGCGTGCGCACGGCCGCGACGAGCGTTCGCGCCGCCGCGCCGCCGACCTGTTCGCGCGCCTCGAAGGGGCGGCCCGCGGCCAGTGGCTGCCTGCTCCGGGGGCGGAGCACGCGATCCGCTCGACGCTCGCGTCGGCCGAAACGCTGCGCGCCTGGCTGGAAGATCTCGACCATGCCGTAAGCGACGAGGTCGAAGCGCGCTCCTGATCGGCGGCCCTCCCGGGCCCCTGCGGCGGCCAACGTCGTGACAGGAGTGACAGGTTGTTACCCGCGGGGAGACAGCGTGTCACGTGCCCGGGTTTCGCTGGGCCGAACACGTGCTCGTCAGGCGCATGTCATCCCGCGAAATACGAGAGCCTTGGAGCGATTCGCGCCCACTCGGCGGGGCGCCCCAAAAGAAAAATGCCAACGGCACGCGCGTTGCTGTGTATTACCACTGGATGCGCAGCCTTCACGCATGGGCGTGAAAAACGAGGGCGCGCGTCCGGGGCTCGTACCCGACGCTCGACATCGTCCGAGGCAGGCAGGCCGAGGGCGGTACACCGAGCACATCTCGCAAGACAGCACCGCCGCGGTCGCGCAAGCGCTCCCGCGGCGGAATCGTTTTCGGGCGGATCAGTGCTGCGTCGTGTCCGTCACCGGCGTGGGCGCCGGCGCCGGCTTGGGCTTCCCGAACAGCCCGCGCAGCGCGCCACCGGCCGCCTTGCGGATGCTGTCGCGAGCCGCCTGCGCCTGTTCGCGAAGCGACGCCGCCTTCTTCGCGCTGTCGGCCGCGAAGCCCAACCGCTCGGCGAGCGCCTTCTGCGCCGCCGCCTTCGCGTCGGCCTCGAGCTTGGTGCGCTGCTCGGTGAGCGCGGCCGAAGCGCGACCCGCGAGGCGGTCGCGCATCGCACGCGTGTCCCACGCGATCTTCGGCGACTTGGCCGAGCCGGTCACGCGCAGGTCGAGCAGGATGCGGCCCTGGTCGTCGGCGAGCGCACCCGCGGCCACGGCCGACTTCGCCTGGATCGCGGCCGCGACTTCCGGGGTGAGCGTCACGCTGACCGCGTAGTCGAGCGAGCCGTCGAAGCCGACCGCGCCCGCGAGCTTCCAGTCGCCGGTCGAACCCGAGAGCTGCACGGGATCCGAGATCAGCCGGCCCTGCTCGATGCGCATCGGCAGCTGCAGCTGCTTGAACTTCACTTCGCGGAACGCCGGGATCTTCACGAACGACGCGATCGCCTCGAGCGTCGGCCCGGGCCCGAGCTGGCCCTCGGTGAGCGCCGCGAGGCCGACGAGCGTGAGCGTCTTCTTGAGGTCGGCGGGCTGCATGCCGGCGCCCGAGAAGTTGATCTTCGTGTCGAGCGTGCCCTTGAGCAGGCCCTTCGCCGGGGACCACGCCGACAGGATGTCGTCCGCCTGCACGTGCTCGATCGTCGAAGTGAGCGCGTACACCGGGCGCGCGGTGTCGCGCAGGTCGAACTTCGCGGTGCCGCGCACCGTGCCGCCGTAACCCTGCAGCGAGTACTCGGGCGCCTCGAGCGCGGCGGGCGCGAGGACGACGTTCGCGCGCACGGCGCGCACGTCGAGCTTGCCCTGCTTGAGACGGTCGATCGCGACCGTGCCCGTGCCCTTCGCGTTCGGCAGGAACGGCGCGCCGGGCGTGGTGGGCAGGAGATCGGCGAGGTCGAGCATCGGCGAACGGAAGTCGAACGTGACGCCCGCGGGCGGCACCGAGTCCGGCTTGGCCATGAGCGCGAGCGGGCGCGTGACCATCGCGTCGATCGTGTACGACGACTGCCCGGCCTTCGCGGTGAGGTGCTGCACCGCGGCGCGCTGCGGCGACAGCAGCACGACGCCGTTCACCTGCTCGACGGGCTTCGGCAGGTCCTTCGATTCGGCGCGCACGTTCTTGAGTTCCGCGCGGCCGTCGAGCGCCATCGCGCCCGGGTCCTTCGCGCGGCCGCTGCCGCGCACGTCCACGAGCACGCGGCCCGAGAGCTTCGCGCCGCTCTGCGCGAGGAGCGGCCCGAGCGCGTCGAGGTCGAGATTGCCGTTCAGCGTGAAGTCCACGAGCGGATCGGCGAGCCGGCGCGCGCGAGCGGTGGCGCGCAGCGGCTGGCCCGCGACGACTGCGGAAAGCGCGGTGAGCGACACCGTGTCGGGCGCGAGCTCGACGCGCAGCGCGAGCTGTTTCACGTCGGCCGGCGCGCCGGCGTAGCGGAACGACGCGTCCTTCACCTCGACCCAGCCGCGCAACGCGGGCAGGACCGGCGCGGCGCCGGGCGCGGGGGCCAAGCCGCGGGCGGCGACGTCGAACGCCATGCGGCCGCCGCCCGAGAGCCCCTTCACCGCCTGCGCGTCCGCGACCGCGACCCACGAAAGCACCTCGCCGAAATCGAGACCGTCGCCCTTCGCGCGCAGGTCGAAGCGCGCGTGCGGGCCCGGATCGTCCACGATGCCGGTGAGCGCGAGCTGCGTCTTGCCGAGCGAAAGTGCGAGCTGCTCGAGCGCGAGACGTTTGCTGTCCGCGTCGAACTTGCCGCGGTGGTCGATCTTCCACACGAGCTTCGCGAGTCCCTGCTGCAGGTCGGAGGCTTTCGTCGCCGTCAGCGGGCCGAACGCGACCTCGGAGATCTCGGTGTGTCCGGCGGTCGCGACACGCTTGCCGCCCTGTTCGGCGGAAAGGCTCGTCGTCGTCATGAGCGCGAGCGCGACGCGGCGGTTGGCGCGCATGTCGTCCACGAGCACCTGGCCACCGCGGATCGCGAACTCGCGCACGTCGAGATCCATCGGCTGCTGTGCGGGCTGGTCCGCGGTGGGCGCGGCGCCGAGCGAGTCGAAGTTCGACGTGCCGTCCGCGCGCAGCAGCAGGTGCACGGCGGGCTGGTCGATCGTGAAGCGGCGCACGCGCACCTTGCGCGACAGCAGCGCCGCGACGTCGAGATCGAGATACACGGCCTGCGCGCCGAACGCGACGCCGGCGTCGAACCCGCCGGGCTCGGCGAGCTGCGGCTTGCGCACGGTGAGGCGCACCGGCGGCCAGAGGCCGAGCGACGCGCCCTCGAAGCGCACGTCACGCGCGAGCGAGCGGTGCAGCTGGTCTTCGACCAGCGCCTTCACCTTCGCGGGCGGGAAGAGAACGGTGAGGGCGATCCACGCGATCGCGACGAGCGCGATCGGGATGCCGGCGGCGAGAGCGAGTACACGGCCGGGGCCGGACTTCGAACGGGAGGGGTTCATGCGCGCATTCTACGCACGCGCGCACCGCCGTCGAGCGGCGGTTCTCACCGGCGCGGAGGTTTCCCACCCGGACAGGTGCGGGAGCGCCGAAGCACAGCCCACACCGCCGGGGGGAACACCCGCGAAACGATCAGAACTCCTCGAAACCTTCGTCGTGCGCCTGCGCCACGGGCGCCGGAGCGGCGGGCGAAGACGAGCCGGACGACGACGCGCGGGCCGGGGCACGCTTCGCCGGCCGGGGACCGACGATCGTCGTGCGGTGTTGATGCGCCGGCGGGCCGTACGACGACTCGGCCGGTTCGATCTTGAAGCTGCCGACCGCCTCCTGCAGGCGGTCCGACGTGTCCTTGAGCGCACGCGCCGTGGCCGAAAGCTCCTCGGCCTGCGCCGCGGACGTCTGCGTGGCCTGGTCGATGTCCTGGATCGCGACGCTCACCTGGCGCACGCCGTCGTTCTGCTGCTCGGAGACCTTCGCCACCTCGGCGATGATGTCGGACACGCGGCGCACGAACTCGAAGCCGCCGTCCACGAGCGTCACGGTCTCCTCGATCAGCTTCTTGATCTCGCGCGCCGCCTCGGCGGAACGCTGCGACAGGCCGCGCACCTCGCTCGCGACCACGGCGAACCCGCGACCTTGTTCACCGGCGCGTGCGGCTTCGACCGCGGCATTGAGCGCCAGCAGGTTCGTCTGGAACGAGATCTCGTTGATCATCGAAATGATGTTGGCGATCTTGGACGAGCTCTCCTTGATGTCGCTCATCACCTTGATGACCGTGGTCTCGTTCGTGAGCCCCGCGGTGCCGACGGCGAGCTTGCTCGCCTGCTGCGCCTGCTCGGAGTTCTGCTGCACGGTGCGCATCAGCTCCTTGAGCGAGGCCGACGTCTCCTCGAGCGCCGCGGCCTGGCGCTGCGTCACGTTCGAGAGATGGTCCGCGGCGGAGGTGAGCTCGCCGCTCGAGCCGCCGAGCAGCCCGCCCGCGGCGACCGTCTCCTGCAGCGCGCGGCGGACGACGTCCTTCAGCTCGCCGTAGTGGTCGGAAAGATCGTGCCCGCTGTTGTGCGTGCGCACCTGCGTGAGGTCGAGCCCGATCGTCTTCAGGTAGTCGAAGAAGAAGGCGTCGCACACGGCCTGCATGTCGTAGTTCATGACCGCGAACAGCGCGCGCTCGACGCGGGCGCGGCGGCCGGGCTGCAGCGGGTACGCGCGCGCGAGGTGCTTGCGCGTGAGGTCCAGGTACAGCGCGTAGCTGCCCACGTACCACTTCATGGGCAGGTTGATCATGTTGTGGAGCTGGCCGATGTGCAGGCGGGACTCGAAGTACGCCGGGCCGAAATCACCGCCGCGCTCCGCTTCCTCGAAGATGCTCCGGTAGTAACCGGCCTGCGCGCCCTCCAGCTTGCTGCGCAGCGTGTCGAGCCCCACCCCGAGACGCTTCGCCTGGTCCTCGAAGAACACGCGAGAGGCCCCGAAGGAAAACTGGAAGTCGTAGAACTCCTTCGCGATCGTCGGCGCGACGTTCCGCGCCCAACCCGCGACGCCCTTGAGCGCCTTGACGTCGGCATCGGTGAGCCGGATGAAGTCACGGCGAACCTTCAGGCTCGCGTCACTGATGCTGTACTCCTGACAAAGCTTGCCCATACGAACCGGCCCTTCCCGAGGGTCTTCGGTGGAGGGATGGATGGAAATCCGCGCATGGGAGGATGGATCTGGAAGTCTCGGGGCTCGCCGGAAATCCATGAGGGCGATCGCGGGTGTTTTCGAGGGAGAGCGCACTCGCAGCGGCCACGAGGAGGCGTCGCGACGAAGGCTCCGGGCGAGGCTCGATGCTTCGGTCATGCGACGCGCCCCACCGGCAGTTCGACTTGGGCACGCCGCTCGGCGCGCGCGTACTGTCCGCGCCCCATGGCCCCCTCCGCCCTTCAGGAACTCCACCGGACCCGTCTGGTCGCGGTCATTCGCGCCGCGTCACCCGAGACCGCCGAAGCCGCCGCCCACGCGGTCGTGCGTGGCGGCATCCGCCTCGTCGAGGTCACGTTCACGGTGCCCGACGCGCCCTCGGTGATGCGCTCGCTCGCCGGATGTGGGGCGGTCGTGGGCGCCGGCACCGTGCTCACGGCGGCCGAAGCGCACGCCGCCCTCGACGCCGGGGCGCAGTTCCTGATCGCACCCAACCTGTCGGCCGAGGTCGCGGGCGTCGCGCGCGAATCCGGCACGATGTACTGCCCGGGCGCCTACACCACGACCGAGATCCTGGCCGCGCACGCGGCGGGCGCGCACGTGGTGAAGGTCTACCCGGTCGGCATCGCGGGCGGCCCCGACTACATCCGCGTGATCCGCGACCCGCTTCCGCGCATTCCCATGCTCGCGGCGGGCGGCACGCACCTCGGCAACATCGCCGCGTTCCTCGACGCCGGCTGCGTCGGCATCGGGCTGGGCGCATCGCTCGCCGACCCGGCGCTCGCCTCGGCGGGGCGGTTCGACGAGATCGAGTCCCGCGCGCGTGCGTTCGTCGCGGCGGTGACGGCGCGCGAGGCGCAGGCGTGAGGAGAGCGGCCGCGGCGCTGTTCGCGCTGCTCCTGTTGGCGCCTTCCCTCGGGGCGTCGCGCGCGCACGCGAGCATCGAGGAGTTCGCCACGTTCGACCTCTCCCGCATGGAAGAGGACGACGAGAGCGCGCTCGACCACTACCTCGCGCGACAGCCAGTCGCCTGGCGCGACGAATGGGAGTTGACGACGAACGGCTTCCGCACGTCGCAGGGCTGCCTCACCTCCGGGCTCTGGAACACCGAGTACGAGACCAAGGTGCGCTCCCCCATGGGCCAGCGCTCCCACCTCGACCTCGAGCTGCTGCAGGTGGAGACCGACTACGCCCACTACCAGTGGCTCTCGCTCGACTTTCGCTTCCTCACTCGCGTGGGGAACGTGGGCGTTCGCTTCCGCCCGAACTACGACAAGAGCCAACAGGACTTCGCCTTTCTGTGGAGCCACGGCGACGGGTCGTCCCCACTCCAGGTGGAGACCGCACTCACCATCGAGGACATGTTCAACACGTTCTGGGAGTTCCGGCAGGCTCGCGTGAAGGAACACAACGAGCCGTACCGGCGCCATCCCTTCGAGCCCTCCGCGCGCGTGATCTCGCGAGGAAAGAAGCACCGGCTCGAGCTGGCAGGCACGTGGCAAACCCCTTCCCGCAAGGTGATCGACGATCCGGACAGCACCATGGACGGCGCGTTCACGCTCTGGGGATCGAAGTTCCTCGTGGTCGGGGAACGTCAATTCTCCGACTGGACACTAGAGACGCGCCTCGACGGAGAACGGGTGCTCACGACCCGCCCGACGCGACGCGAGCCGGGCAATGCGCGCCTGTTCCGGCGCATGTGGAATGGCGAGCTGGCGGTCCGCCGCCAGTTCGGCGCGGACACGCGCGCCGAGCTGCGCTGGATGTACAAGGACCGGGCGCAATCGTGGGCGCCGCCCGGAGGAGACGGCCGGCTGCGCGCGCTCGACCGCGTGCTGACCACGGAAATCTCCCGCCAGTTCCTCACGGACTGGAACGCCCGCGCCGGACTGATGTACGACCGCGTCACGATCGCGGTGCACGGCGCCGCCCCGGGGTTCACCTGGGGATCGCGAAAGGAATCTCGCGCCTACCTCGGGCTTCGTGCGAAGTTCGGCCGCGTGAGCGTGCAGGGAATCGAGTGCATCGAGCTCGACCACGAGCCTTACGAAGTCTCGTTCCACCACGACAAGGGCTTCCTGCAGCTGCAGACCACTTTCTGACCCCCCTGCAACCCACCCCCCACCCCTCGACGGAGGTGTCCCACATGAAGGGATTCATCGATTTCCTGAAGCAGACGAACGCGCTCGCGCTCGCCATCGGCGTGATCATCGGCGGCGCGGTCGGCAAGATCGTGGACTCGGTCGTGAGCGACCTGCTCATGCCGCTCATCAGCCTCGCGATGCCGAACGGTGACTGGCGCGCGGCGAAGATCGCCCTGACGACCAACCCCGACGGCACGATCGACAAGGCGATCGGCATCGGCGCGTTCGCCGGCCGCACGGTGGACTTCGTCATCATCGCGGCCGTGGTCTACATGATCACGAAGTCGCTGCTGAAGCCCGCACCCGCGGCGCCCGCCGCGCCGACGAAGACGTGCGGCGACTGCTGCAGCTCGGTTCCCGTGGCCGCGAAGAAGTGCATGCACTGCGGCAGCGCGGTCTGACCGTTTCACCGAAAACGCGACGCGCGGCGCGCCACCACGGCACGCCGCGCGTTCTGCTTTTCCGGCGCGCGCTTCAGATCGCGTCGCGGTCCTTGCCGGACTCGGTCGAGTCCACCGGCGCGGCGAGCGAGTCCGACGCCGCGCGCGAGAGACTGTCGGACAGCGCCTGCGCACGGATCGCTTCCCAGTCGGCCGCGTGATCGCGCGCGCACATCTGCGTCGGCGCCTCCGTCTTGAGGAACGGCACGCGCAGCGGCGCCGGGCAATCGCCGCGCGCGAGCAGGCCCGTGAACGGATCCACCCACACGAGCACCTCGTCGTTGCGTGACGGGAACTCGCTCGCGGGGAAGCCCTCGAGCAGGCGCGACATGACACCGGCCCACACGGGCAGCGCCACCTTGGCCGCCGGCCGCGACAGGCTCTGCGGCTGGTCGTAGCCGACCCACACGCCCGCGGCGACGTCGGGCGTGAAGCCGACGAACCACGCGTCGTGATAGTCGTTCGTCGTGCCCGTCTTGCCGCCGCACGGCCGCGTGAAGCCGTAGCTCGCGCGCAGCGGATACGAGATGCCGAAGGTGACGACGTTCTCGAGCATGCCGCGCGCGAGCGCCGCGACCGCCTCGGGCAGCACCGCGATCGGACGACGCTCGGGGCGGCGCATCTCGAGGCCGCGCGAGTCGGCGATCGCGCGGACGGTCGTCGGCTCGCGACGCCAGCCGCCGTTCACGAACACCGTGTACGCGTCGACGAGCGCGAGCGGCGTCACCTCGTGCGTGCCGAGGCCGATGCTCGCGACGGCTTCGGGCTTGCCGAGGCCGAAGCGCTCGACGTAGCGCGCGACGTTCGCGGGACCGATCTGGTCGACGAGGTTCGCGGTCGCGAGGTTGAGCGACTTGCAGAGCGCCTTCGAGAGCGTGACGGTCTCGTGGTAGTCGCCTTCGTCGTTGCGCGGCTGCCACGGCCCCTCGGGCGTGGCGAACTCGCGCCGCAGGTCGGGCACGGTCGAGCCGGGCGTGAAGCGCTTGCCGCCGCGACGCGGATCGAGCGCGGTCGCGTACACGATCGGCTTGATCGCCGAGCCGGGCTGGCGCACGGCCTGCGTCGCGCGATTGAAGTCGCCGTGGCCGGGATCGCGCCCGCCGACGATCGCGCGCACTTCGCCGCTCGGCGGATCGAGCAGCACGAACGCGCCCTGCAGCGGACCGAAGCCGCGGCCGCGCCACGCCTCCTGCGCGTCGAGACCGCGTGCGAGCTCGACTTCGGCGTTCTGCTGCCACACGAGGTCGCACGTCGTGAACACCGAAAGCCCCCAGCCTTCGAGCGCGCCCTTGGGCAGCTGGCGGCCGAGCTCCTGGCGCACCGCGCTCATGAACGAGGGGAAGCGCTCGCGCGGCGGCGGGACCGGGTGCAGCGTGAGCGGCGCGTTCGCGGCCGCGTTCATCGCGACGCTGTCGATCGCGCCCGTCTCGTACATGTCGTGCAGCACCGCGAACCGGCGGCGCAGCGCGTTGTCGGGGCGGCGCAGCGGCGAGTAGAGGTTCGGCGCGGGAATCACGCCGACGAGCAGCGCCGCCTGGTCGAGCGACAACGAATCCACCGGCACGCCGAAGAAACGGCGCGACGCCTCCGCGGCGCCCGCGATGCCGCCGTGATCGTCGCGGCCGAAGTACACGCTGTTCAGGTACATCTCGAGGATCTCGTCCTTCGACAGCACGAGTTCGAGCCCGAACGCGTAGCACAGCTCGGCGAGCTTGCGCGTCATCGTGCGCTGCGTGCCGAGCCACAGCCCGCGCGCGAGCTGCTGCGTGATCGTGCTCGCGCCCTGGCGCACGCCGCCGGCGCGGACGTTGGCGGCGATCGCGCGCGCGTTGCCCTTGAGGTCGAGTCCCATGTGCGAGCGGAAGCGCCGGTCCTCGGACGCGACGACCGCCTGCTGCAGCGCGCGCGGCATGCGCGCGAGCGGCACCCACTCGCGATACACGCGGTTCGAGTCCGGCAACACCGCGAGCAGCACGGGCTCGAGCCGGGGAGCGCGCTTCGCATCCGGCGGCGGCGCGCTCCCGAACGCTTCACGCTTCACCGAGACGAGGCGGCCGTTGCCGAAGCGCAGCCGCACGCGCTCGGGTCCGTTGCGTCCGCCGGGATCGGGGCCTTCGAAGCCGCGCAGCACGATCTCCGCGCCGCCGGGGAAGGACGTCCATTCTCCGGGAACGCGCGGCGAGCCCACCTGCCGGTAGCCGCGCGCGACGAGCTGGTCGCGCAGGTACTCCGCCGGCAGCGCGCGGCCCGCGAGCAGCGGCACGGGCGCGGACCAGATGCGCGCCGGATACGACCACGCGGGCCCGGTCGCGTGACGCGACTGCAGTGCGCGCACCTCGACCGCGAAACGCGCGAACGCGATGGCGAGCAATGCGAGGACGATCGCGATCGCGAACAGCACGCGACGGCGGATGCGGCGGGGCGCTGACGGCGGCGCGCCGCTCGCGGCGGAAGCAGGGGCGGATGACCCGGAAATGAAAGACATCGGTGAAGCATGCTAGCCCGCGGCGTTCCCGAGCCGCCAGTGCGGGCGATTGCGCGCACTTCGCAGGCATCTTCGCGACATTTTTCGTGGCTCGATCGAGATTCACGTTGAGCGGCCGCGCATGCGACACGTATCATTCTCCCCGTGATGACGCGCTCCTTCGCTCGCACGAACTTCACGGCCTCCACCGTCACGCGATTTACCGATCGCGGGAGGGTGGCCCGTGAGCGCGTTGGTTACGCAGTAACCGCAGAAAACGCACTCTGGCCCGCTCTCCGTCACCGGGGGGCGGGCCTTCGCGTTTCTCCTCCGGTGAGCCGATCCGGAGGAATCATGTCCGCACCCGACCGAACCCAACCGATCTCCTGCGCGGCCGCCGGGTGCAGGCGTGAGCCCGGTCGCGTACCAGGGGGTTGCCGGCGCGTTCAGCGAAGAGGCGGCGCGGCGATTCGCGCAGCCCGGCGAGACACTCTCGCCCTGCGACACGTTCGAGGCGCTGTTCGACGCGGTCGAGCGCGGCGAGGCCCGCTGTGGCGCAGCGCCGGTCGAGAACACGCTCGCAGGGGCGGTGATCGCCTGCTGGGACCAGCTCACGACGCGAAATGTTCGCATCACGGCGGAGACGATCGTGCCGGTGTCGCACGCCCTCGTCGGCGTGCCCGGCGCGCGGCTCGAGGACATCCGGCGGGTGCTGTCGCACCCGGTCGCGCTCCAGCAGTGCGAGCGGTTCTTCCGGGCGAACCCGGGTATCGAGGCCGTGCCGGTGTTCGACACCGCGGGTGCGGTGCGGCAGGTGACGCGGGCGGGGGATCCCGCGCAGGCGGCGCTCGCCGCCGAGCGCACGGCGGAACTCTACGAAGGAGTGGTGCTCGCGCGGGCGCTCGAAGACCACCCGAACAACCTGACGCGGTTCTTCCTCATCGAGGCCCGCGAGACGGCGGCGGCCTCGGGCTCCACGGTGGCGGGGGCGCCGGTGGCCGCAAAAACCGCTCTCTTCCTGAGAACGCCGAACCGCCCCGGCGCACTCTGGCGGTCCTTGCGGCCGTTCGCCGAGCGCGGGCTCGACCTCACGAGGATCGAGAGCCGGCCGGTCCGGCACACGCCGTTCGAGTACGCGTTTCTCCTCGAAGTCGCTGCGGCACAGGACCCGGAGGGGCTCGACGCCGCGATCGAGGAGCTGCGCACGGAGTGCCTCGAACTGCGCGAACTCGGCCGGTTCACCCCGGCGGCCCCGCACGATCGGGCCTCGACCACGAAGGGTCCCGGCGAGCGCGCGGGTTGAACCCCGCGGCAGTGGTGGCTTACTTTCCACCGACCTACGCCCGACACGGCGTTTCGAGTCCCAAGCGACCGGGACTTTCGCGGCTTCCCTCGAGGAGATTTTCCATGCGCGCCCGTCTTTGGTTCGCCCTGCACGTCCTGGCTGCCCTACTGGCGGCGGGCGCTGCCGTGGCCGAGCCCATCGGTTCCCATTTCCAGCTGACGCCCTTCGGCGGCTTCACGATGTTCGATCCCAAGCTGCGCTACCCGGGCAGCAACGCGCCGCTCACCGACGACCTGTACGTCGGCGGCCGCCTGAGCTGGGAGTCGAAGTCGTGGATCGGCATCGAGGCCGCGGCCGGCATGACGCCGACCGTCGAAGACCTCGTGGTCGGCGGCAACGACTACGACTGGACGCACGCGTCCGGCAACCTCGTGCTCTCGCCCGCGCGCGGCCGTTGGGGCAACCCGTACGTGTTCGCCGGCGCCGGCTACACGCAGCTCAAGCCCGCCACGGGCGAGAAGCGCAGCACGAACACGTTCGAGTTCGGCGGCGGCGTGAAGCTGTGGATGACGGACGCCGTCGGCCTGCGCTTCGAAGCGCGCGACGTGTCGTTCAAGCCGCTCGAGAATCTCTCGGGCCAGAACCACTTCCACAACATGGTGCTCGGCGCGGGCCTCACGTTCGCGCTCGGCGCGACGCCGCGTGACACCGACGGCGACGGCGTGCCCGATCGCAAGGACAAGTGCCCGGCGACGCCGAAGGGCGCGACGGTCAACGCCACCGGCTGCCCGAGCGACTCGGACGGCGACGGCGTGCTCGACGGTCTCGACAAGTGCCCCGGCACGCCCAAGGGCGCGACGGTGGACGCGAACGGCTGCCCGTCCGACGCGGACGGTGACGGCGTGTTCGACGGAATCGACACGTGCGCCGACACGCCCAAGGGCGCGACGGTGGACGCGAAGGGCTGCCCGAGCGACTCCGACAACGACGGCGTCCTCGACGGTCTCGATGCGTGCCCGAACACTCCCGCCGGCGCCAAGGTCGACGCGAAGGGTTGCCCGACCGACGCCGACGCCGACGGCGTGTTCGACGGTCTCGACGAGTGCGCCGAAACGCCCGCCGGCCTCAAGGTGGACGCGAAGGGCTGCCCGATCGAGGTCATGGAGCGCGAGACCGAGCTGCTCGACACCGGCCTCATCCGCCTCAACGACGTCAACTTCGAAACCGGCAAGGCGGAGATCATGCCGGAGTCGTACGCGACGCTCGACGCCGCCGGCGCCGTGATGCTCAAGTGGCCCCAGCTGCGCATCGAGATCGGTGGCCACACCGACTCGCGTGGCGGTGTCGCCCGCAACAAGGCGCTGTCCGAGGCGCGCGCCGATTCCGTCCGCGCCTACATCCTGCGCAAGTTCCCGGCGCTCTCGCCGACGCAGTTCTCGACGAAGGGCTACGGGCCGACGCGTCCGGTCGCGCCGAACACGAACCCGCTCAACATGGCGAAGAACCGCCGCGTCGAGTTCGTCGTGCTCAACAAGGAAGTGCTGAAGAAGGAAGTCGAACGCCGCCGCCTGCTCCGCCAGAGCGAGAGCACGCCGGCCGACTCCTCGGCGACGCCGAAGTAAGCGCCGCCCCACGCAACGAAGAAGGGCCGGAGTCCACACGGACTCCGGCCCTTCGTGTTTCCGGCGGCACGCTCGGCGCCAGCGGCGCCAGCGGTGGCGCGGCTACTTCGCCTTCGCGTCCTTCGTCGCGCACGTGCTGATGCCGAGCGGCAGGTAGATCGGGCACCAGTTCACCGCGGCGGTGAACAGCGGCACGATGCCGATCGCGCCCCACCAGGCCTTGTAATAGATGCCGGCGCCGATCAACGCGAGCCCCACGACGAGACGGAAGATACGGTCCACACCACCCACGTTCGCCTTCATGCGCTGCCTCCAGTCCGGGGAAACGAAACCACCACGTGCGGTCGAACACACACTGGGAGCCGGTCCACCCGAAAAGGATTCGCGCGGACTTGCGAGGGGAACACGGCGCGGGCAGTCTGCCGGTTCGGAGGTTTGGTGATGAAGATCGAAACCGAAGACGATCTCGCCGGGATGAAGGCCGCGGGCCGCGTGGTCCGCGAGACGCTGGACGCCATGAGCGTCGCGGTGGAACCCGGCATCAGCACGGCGCAGCTCGACGCGATCGCGGCCCGGGCATTGCGCGATCGTGGCGCGCGCTCGGCGCCCCGGCTCGTCTACGACTTCCCGGGCGAGACGTGCATCTGCGTGAACGACGAGATCGTGCACGGCATTCCGTCGGCGAAGCGCGTGCTGCGCGAGGGCGACCTCGTCACGCTCGACGTGACGATCGAGAAGAACGGCTACATGGCCGACGCCGCGGTCACGCTGCCCGTCGGGCGCGTGTCGGCGCGCGCGGCCAAGCTGCTCGCGGCGACCGAAGCGGTGCTCACCCGCGCGCTCGAGGACGTGCGCCCGGGCAAGCGCGCGTTCGAGGTCGGCCGCGTGATCGAGCGCGAGGCGGGCCGCCACGGACTGTCGCCCGTGCGCGCGCTGCAGGGCCACGGCATCGGCCGCACGATCCACGAAGACCCGATGATGCCGAACTGGGCCGACCCCGAGGCGCAGGACGTGCTCGAGGACGGACTCGTGCTGACGGTCGAGCCCATCCTGTCGCTCGGCAGCGGCGAGTCCTACGAGTCGAACGACGGCTGGACGATCCTGGCCGCCGACGGCGCGTGGGCGGCGCACTTCGAGCACACGCTCGTGGTCACGAAGGGCCGCCCGATCCTGCTCACCGCCTGAGCGCGCGCTCCCGCACGCGTCCGCTCGCCGTCACGCGACCTCCCAGCGCCGCGCCAGCCGGCGCGCGAGCAGCAGGAACGCGATCGTGAAGAGCGCGAGCGCGAGCAGCTGCGGCCAGAGCGCGGACACCGGCAGCTCGAACCAGAACACCTTGCGGTAGCCGTCGAGCGCCCACGCGTTGAAGCCGACGAGCGACACCTTGAGCAGCGTCTCGCTCATGAGGAAGCGCGGGAACATGCTGCCGCCGACCGCCGAGAGGCTCAGGATCACGAGGTTCGCGATGCCCTGCAGCTGCTGCCGCGTGCGCGCGAACGTGCCGAGCACGAGACCGAACGCCGCGACGCACGCCGCCGTCGCGATCGTCATGATCGCGAAGCCGGGCAGGTGCGAGAGCAGCGGAAGCTTGAAGACGAGCATGCCCCACGTGAACATCACCGTGATCTGCAGCACGCCGAGCGACGTGATGTACAGCCACTTCGCCGCGAGCAGCCGCGTCATGCCGACGCGCGAGCTGAGCACGCGCTCGAGCGTGCCCGACTCGGTCTCCTCGATCAGCGCGCCGCCGGCGGCGCTCGCCGAGAACATGAGGAACATGACGGCGATGCCCGCCGCGTAGAACGCGATCATCGGGCTCGTGCGCTTTTCGCCGACGACCGTGCGCGTCTCGACGCGCGCGGGAAGCATCTCGTCGACCGTGCCCGTGTCGGGCGCGCCGCCGTACTCGGCGGCCGCGCGGCGCGACAGCCGCAGCGTCGCGCGCTGCAGCAGGCCGCTCACCATGCGCGCGGCGATCGGGTCCGCCGCGTCGGTGAGCACGAGCGCCTTCTCGCCGCGCCCGTCGTAGCGCAGCAGCGACGTGTCGATGCCGGCGGGCAACACGAGCGCCACGGGCGCGTCGCCCGCGCGCACGAGCGACTCGGCGCGTTCGCGCGTGAGCGCCACCGCGGAATCGCGCGCACCCGCGCCTTCGGGCCGCGCCTTCGCCTGCACGAGCAGGCCGTCCTCCTCGGACAGCGCCTGCACGAGCCCCGCGCTCGTTTCCGTGCGCGACTCGTCCACGACGAGCACGTGCACGCGCGGAGTGGAGCCGTTGCCGCTCGAGCCGCCGAACACGAGCGCGAAGATCGAGAAGAAGCCGATCGGCAGCACGAAGGTCATCACCTGCGCGACGCGATCGCGGCGCAGGTTGGTCCACGCGAGACGGAAGAGCACCGGGATCATTCGCGCAGCTCCTTTCCGGTCAGCGCGAGGAACGCCGCCTGGAGGCTGGCGGCGCGCACGTCGAGGTCGCGCACCGCGTGGCCCGCGCCGCGCACGCGCGCGAGCAGTTCGGGAAGTTCGGCCGCGACGTCGGTGACGCTCGCGGTGAGCGCCGTGCCGCCGCCGTCGAGCGCGAAGCCCTCCGGCGCCGTCGCGATCGCCCGCTCGAGATGCAGCGTCAGCCGGCGCGCGGGCAGCCCCGCCACCGCGACCAGCTCGGCGAGCGAGCCCTGCGCCACGGCGCGGCCGTGATCCATGACCACGATGCGCTCGCAGCGCGCCTCGGCTTCCTCGAGGTAGTGCGTCGTCACGAGAATGGCGGCGCCCGCCGAGCGCAGCGCCGCCAGCATGTCGTAGAGCTTCTCGCGGCTCTGCGGGTCCACGCCGACGGTGGGCTCGTCGAGCAGCACGACGCGCGGCTCGTGCAGCACGCCGCACGCGAGATTGAGCCGGCGCTTCATGCCGCCGGAAAAGTGCTTCACGCTTTCCTTCGCGCGATCGCCGAGCCCGGTCCACTCGAGCGCCCACGCGACGCGCGCGCGGAGCTTGTCGCCGGAGAGGCCATTCAGCGCTCCGAACACGTTCAGGTTTTCGCCCGCGGTGAGCAGCGGATAGAGCGCCAGCTCCTGCGGCACCACGCCCAGCTCGGGGCGGGCGGAGTCGGGCGAGAGTTCGCGGTCGAACAGCGACACCCGTCCACCGTCGAGGCGGACGCGGCCGGCGAGCGCGCGCACGAGCGTCGTCTTGCCGGCGCCGTTCGGGCCGAGCAGCCCGAGCATCTCGCCCGCGCGCAGGTCGAACGAAAGCCCGCGCAGGGCTTCGACCGTTCCGAATCGTTTGCGCGCGTCCTGGATCCGCAGCGCGATCATGCGTGCCTCCCGGGGAATGAGGTCCGGCGCCGGACGGTCTGTCCGGCCGGCACAAGGTGCGGCCCGGGCGGCCGCTCCGCCACGCACATGCGGCGTACGGTCGCGGTGGGCCGACGAACGGTCGAGAGGGGCCGCCCGGCGGAACGGTTGCCCGCCGGGGTGGTGCAGCGTAGCTTTCGCCGCGATCACTCCCCCCGAGCATCCCGCGCGCAACCTGCGAACGTTCGTCCCCTCGAATCGACAGGAGGTCGCTCCATGCCGAACCGATCCCGACTCTTCTTCTTCACCGCCGCGCTGAGCCTGCTGCTCGCCGGCAGCGCCCTGGCCGCGAACGCCGACCGCTACTGGAACGTCACCGGCCTCGTGGGCTTCGGGCAGTTCTCCGACAATCTGTTCTTCCCGCACGACTCGCTCGCCGACGCGCCCATGCTCGGGCTGCGCCTCGGACACGTCATGAGCGAACGCTGGGGCTACGAACTGGCGGGCGCGTGGTCGCCGACAGGGGCCGAGGCGCGGGCGCCGAGGAAGACGTCACGTACCTCAACGCCTCGGGCAGCCTCTGGTTCTCGCCGATCACGACGCGGCTCGGCTCGCCGTACGCCGCCGCGGGCGGCGGCTGGACGCGCCGCTCGGCGAGCAGCATGGACGACGACTCGCACTTCGGCACGTTCGAGCAGGCGCTCGGATGGATGGCGCCGATCAACGACAAGACGTCCTTCCGCCTCGAAGCGCGCAACGTGCTCAACGTGCAGCGCACGCACTGGGGCGAGGCGAACAAGGCCGACCAGCAGTATTGGGCGGGGCTGACGTTCTCGCTCGGCGGCGCTCCGAAGGATGCCGACGCCGACGGCGTGCCGGACAAGAAGGACAAGTGCCCGGCGACGCCCGCGGGCGCGACGGTGGACGCAAACGGCTGCCCGAGCGACTCGGACGGCGACGGCGTCTGGGACGGTCTCGACAAGTGCCCCGGCACGCCGAAGGGCGCGACCGTGGACGCGAGCGGCTGCCCGAAGGACACCGACGGTGACGGCGTGTACGACGGCCTCGACCAGTGCCCGGACACGCCGAAGGGCGCGACCGTGGACGCGAAGGGCTGCCCGAACGATTCCGATCGCGACGGCGTGCTCGACGGTCTCGACAAGTGCCCGAACAGCCCCGCGGGCGCGAAGGTGGACGCGAGCGGCTGCCCGATCGACTCCGACGGCGACGGCGTGTTCGACGGTCTGGACAAGTGCCCGAACACCGCGTCCGGCGCCAAGGTGGACGCGGACGGCTGCCCGATCGTGGTGACCGAGCGTGAAACCGAACTGCTCGACACCGGCATGATCCGGCTCCAGGGCGTGAACTTCGAAACGGGCAAGTCGGACATCCTGCCCGAGTCGTTCGGCATCCTCGACGACGTGGGCGCGATCCTGCGCAAGTGGCCCCAGCTGCAGATCGAAGTCGGCGGCCACACCGACTCGCGCGGCGCGACGGCGGCGAACCAGTCGCTCTCCGAATCGCGCGCGAACGCCGTGCGCGCGTACCTGCTGCAGAAGTTCCCGGACATCCAGGCCGCGCAGATGACGGCGAAGGGCTACGGCGAATCGAAGCCGATCGCGCCGAACAAGGGCGCCGCGAACCTCGCGAAGAACCGCCGGGTCGAGTTCGTGGTCCTGAACAAGGACGTGCTCAGGAAGGAAATCGAGCACCGCCGCACGCTGCAGAAGTAACCGAACGCATCATCGGCGAAGGCCCGGCGCTCGCATCCCGAGCGCCGGGCCTTTCGCTTGCGCACGGAACGGCGCGGGCCGGTAAGATGCGGCGCCGCGCGGCAGCCACGCGCGCTCCATCCTCTCCGCTCGATCCGCGCACACGCTCGAGGGCCCATCGCATGTCCATCGCCACCCCGAACTTCACGGGCGCGCACGCCGACGAACTCGTCGCGGTCCGGCGCGACCTCCACCGGCATCCCGAGCTCGGCTTCCGCGAAGTCCGCACGTCCGGCATCGTCGCCGAGCGCCTGCGCGCGCTGGGGCTCGATCCGAAGACGGGCGTGGGCGTGACCGGTGTCACCGCGCTGGTGAAGGGCGGCAAGCCCGGCAAGACCGTGCTGCTCCGCGCCGACATGGACGCGCTGCCGATCCAGGAAGAAAACGACACGCCGTATCGCTCGCAGATCGACGGCGTCATGCACGCGTGCGGGCACGACTGCCACGTGAGCATCCTGCTCGCGGTCGCGCGCGCCCTCGTCGCCGACGCGGCGAACATGGCGGGCGACGTGCTGCTCGTGTTCCAGCCGTCCGAGGAAACCGGCGGCGCGAAGGGCGGCGCCGAGGCGATGATCAAGGCCGGCGTGCTCGATGCGCCGAAGCCCGACGCCGCGTTCGGCCTGCACGTGTGGCAGGACCTGCCGCTCGGCATCGTCGGCGTGACCGAAGGCCCGTGGATGGCCGCGGTGGACGAGTTCACGGTGACGGTGAAGGGCGTCGGCGCGCACGGCGCGATGCCGCAGGCCGGCATCGACCCGATCGTGTGCCTCGCGCACATGGTCACCGCGCTGCAGACGCTCGCCTCGCGCAACACCGATCCGTTCCAGGAACTGGTCGTGAGCGTGACGCAGCTGCGCGCGGGCAGCGCGTTCAACATCATTCCCGAGACCGCGTGGATGAACGGCACGATCCGTGTTTTCGACGACGCGCTGTGGGCGAAGATCCCGGGCATGTTCGAGCGCGTCGTGCAGGGCGTCGCCCAGGCGCTCGGGTGCGAAGCGCACGTGCACTTCGAGCGCGGCAACCAGCCGACCGTGAACGATGCCGCGATGTGCGCGCTCGCGCGCGCGGCGGCGGTCGAAGTCGTGGGAACGGAGCGCGTGCGCACCGACGTGCGCACGATGGGCGGCGAGGACTTCGCCGCGTTCCTCGCGCGCGTGCCCGGCGCGTTTCTCGCCATCGGCTCGCGCAACGAATCGCGCGGCCTGATCCACGAACATCATCATCCCAAGTTCGACGTCGACGAGGACGTGCTCCGCATCGGCGCCGAAGTCCTGCTTCGCACCACACGGAGGTTCCTCGCGTCATGACGACTCGACATGGCATGCGGCTCGCCGCAATCGCGCTGGCCGGCGCCCTGACGCTCGGCGCCGCCGGCGCCGCGCGCGCCGAATGGATGCAGCCCGACCCGACGTACCGCGAGGCGCAACAGGCGCTGAAGGACGCGGCGCGCGACACCGTGGGTCATGGTGACGACGCGGCGCGGCTCGCGACGCTCGGCGCCGCGCAGCTGCGGATGTGCAAGCCGGCCGACGCCGAGAAGACGTTCTGGCGCGTGCTCGCGCTGCAGCCCGGCAACGCCACGGCGCTCGCGGGGCTCGGCAAGCTCGCGTCGTACCGCGGCCGCGACGCGCAGGCGGAGTCGCTGCTCGTGCTCGCCGGCGACTTCGAAGGCGTCGCGCGCGACCGCTACGCCCTCGCGATCCGTCGCGAGGACTGGAAGGCCGCGCTCGCGCTCGCGCCGAAGCTCGAGGAAGAGAGCGGACGCGTGCCGCAGCTCGAAGCGCTCGCCGAGGCGCCCGCGACCACGGTCGAGTTCGGCGAAGGCGGCGGGCTCGTGAACTTCGACCGCCCGTGGCCGGTGCCGCTCGTGAAGGCGAAGCTCAACGGCCAGGTCGTGCTCATGGCCGTGGACCTCGGCGCGAGCGAAGTGCTCGTCGATCCGTCCGCGGCGCGGCTCTGCCGCGTCACGCAGCTCGAAGGCGAGCGCAGCCTCGTGTGGCTCGGCGGCCGCGTGAGCGCGCGCAACGGCCTCGTCACGAGCGTGACGCTGGGCGGCATCACCGTGCGCAACCTGCCCGCGGCGATCACGTCGCTGCGCAAGTACAGCCTCAACGTGAACCCGCAAGGAGTGCCGATCGCGGGCGTCATCGGCCTGCCGGTGCTGCGCCGCATGGGGCTCACGCTCGACTTCAACGCGAACCGCCTCGAGGTCGCGCGGGCGACCCCGGCGCCGCCCACCGGCGCGGTCCGCGTCCCGTTCGAGATGTGGGGCGAGGGCGAGATGGTCGTGTACGGCTCGCTCAACGGCGGCCGCCGGATGGCGATCCAGGTGGGCACGGGCCTGCCGGAAGCGGGCATCGGCGCGGCGTCCGAAGTGTTCGAGGAGTTCGGCGTGAAGCCGGGCAAGCTCGCGAACGCGGTGCGCAGCATCGGCGCCGTGCTGCAGGGCCGTCCGTGGTCGCGCGTGACGGTGCCGACGCTCGCGTTGGGCTCGATCGTCGGCGACAAGGTCCCGGGCTGGGGCGGCGTCGTGGACGTGCAGGAGTTCTGGCGCCATGGCATCCGCCGCGACGCGATCCTCGGACCCGCGTTCTTCCGTGACCGCCGCGTGACGGTGGACTGGGAGAAGCGCGAGCTGGTGTTCGCGCCGCGCCGCTGACGCCCGCACCAAGCCGCCGCCGAGAGCCCCGATCGGCGACTCGTCGGGGCGTTCGGCCGGCGCGTCACTTGCCGCCGTGTTCGTGCTCCTCGTGCTCGCCAGATTCGGAAGGCTCGCCCGCCGCCACCGTGTCGGGGGCGGCGACGCCGGACATCTCGCGTTCGGGGTTGGCGTTCGCCGAGCGCACGAGCTGGCCGTCCACGCGCACGTTCGCGCCGTGCTCGTACACGAGCTCGCCGCCTTCGTGCCCGGCCACGCCGACCATCACCGCGGCGCCGATCTGCAGCACGAGCGCGAGCGCGGACACCGCCGCGGCCGCCGGCCCGGCGAGGCGCGACGCCACCACGAGCGCCGCGAGCGCGCCGCCCGCCAGGTAGAACGTGCGCTGGCCCAGATCGCGATGCTCGTCGATCGCCTCTTCGCTCACGCCCTGCTGGTCCTCGGGCACTTCGTGCGCCGCGAAGCCCGAACGCATCGCGGCGAACGAGCCAAGGAAGCCGAACACGAGCAGCAGGACCGACGCCTTGCGCACCCACTCGCGATCGAACAGGCGGCCGACGATGGCGAAGAACGCGCTGAAGATGAGCAGCGCGATGGGCGTGTGCACGATCTGCGGATGGAACTGGCCGAGTGCGTCCATGAGTTCGGGCTCTCCGGAAAGAAGTGGCGGCAATCGCGTGGCGCGCGGCGGAGGCTAGTCCCCGCGCGCGCACGCCCGCAAGCGTCACGCGCCGAAACGCTGGCGCACGCACGGGCGCGCGGCTAGATTCCGCGCCCATGGCCGACGCCCCCCGCCGTTCTCCCGTGCTTTCGGTGCTCTTCTCGCTCGTCTGGACCGCCCTCGAGGCGGCGCTGCTCGCCGCCGGGCTGGGCGGCTTCGAGCGACTCGTGCGTGACCCGCGCGCGCTCACGCTGCTCGCGCTCTTCGCGCTCACGGGCATGCTGCTCTCCGTGCGCCGGCCCTCGCGCGCGCAGGACATGGCCGTGAAGCGTCCCGATCCGTTCGCGATGGCCGTGCTGTTCGTGATCCCGCTGCTCACGCCCATGGCCGCCGCCTTCGGCGCGAGCCGCGCGCTGTTCACGCTGCCGCACGCGAACACCGTGTCGTGGTGCGGCGTGGCGCTGGTCGCGATCGGGCTCACCGTGCGCGTGTCCGCGATGCTCCAGCTGGGGCCGCGCTTCTCGCCGCTCGTGTCGGTGCAGCGCGAACACGCGCTCGAGACGCGCGGGCTCTATGCGATCGTCCGCCACCCGGGCTACCTCGGGGCGCTGCTCGCCGACTTCGGCAACGCGATCGCCTTCGGGAGCGCCCTCGCGCTGCTGCTGCCGGTCGTGATGCTCGTGGCACAGCTCGCGCGCATCCGCGCGGAGGAGGCGCTGATGGCCGAGCGCTTCGGCGACCAGTGGGGCGCGTACGTGCGGCGCACCGGCGCGCTGCTCCCGCGCCCGGCCCGGCGCTCCTGAGGCGTCGCTCCAGCCTCAAGCGCCGTGCGTGCTTGCGGCCGTTCTGGCCCTGCCCCTAGACTGCGGCCATGCGCATCTCCTATCACGTGATCTCGGCCCCGTCGCCCCTGGGCCTGCTGTTCGTCGCGGCCACCGAGCGCGGCCTGCGCTACGTCGAGTACATGGACAAGCGCAGCCTCAAGCGCACGATCGCGGCGCACGCGCCCGAATGCCCCGGCGCCGTCTGGGAGCACTCCGTGCGAGGGCTGCGCCCGCTCGCCGACCAGCTCGAGCAGTGGTTCTCCGGCGCGGCGCGCCACCTGAACCCGCCGTTCGATCTGGCGGGCTCGGAGTTCCAGCTCAAGGTGTGGAACGCGCTGCTGCGGATCCCGTACGGCGAAACGCGCAGCTACGGCGACATCGCCAAGGAGATCGGTGAGCCGAAGGCCGCGCGCGCCGTGGGCCTCGCCGCCAACCAGAACCCCGTGATGATCTTCGTGCCCTGCCATCGCGTGCTGGGCGCGGACGGCAAGCTCGTCGGCTACGCCGGCGGCCTGCCCCGCAAGAAGTTCCTGCTCGGACTCGAGTCGCGCTTCCGCGACATGCTGCCGCTCGAGGCCGATCGCGTCATCGCCGCCGCCACCGTCAAGGTGAAGCGCGCGAGTGCGCCGGCCCCCGCCCGCCCGAAGGCGAGCAAGCCCGGTCGACCGCGCCGCACGGCCGCGCCCGTTCCATCCTCCCGCATCGAAACGCGCAAGCGCACGCCCGTGGCTGCAAAGCCCACGCCGGCGGGCGCGCGCAAGCTCGTCGCATCCCCGGCAGCTCCGCGCCGGGTTCGCCGGGCCGACTAGATTCGCCACGGCGGAGCCCGTCCGCCACGAGGAGCCCCACTCATGTCGTCCCGCTCGTTCCGCATGGCCGCCGCCGCGCTCGCGCTGCTGGCGCTGGCCGCGCCGTCGGTCACCGCGAAGCAGATCCGGATCAACGTCACGAACTTCGACTTCACGCCGCGCTACGCGTCCATGAACCAGGGCGACCACGCCGTTTGGATCTGGAACAACACGGCGCACACCGTCACGCAGGGTGACACGGCGAACGTGCCGGTCACGCCGACGCCGGGCTCGGCGAAGTTCAACTCGGGCGACGCGAGCCTCACGAGCGCGACGTACACGTGGAAGTCGAACACGACCGGGCTGATCGAGTACTACTGCATCCCGCACTGGCCGAGCATGGTCGGCGGGCTCGACATCGTCTCCTCGGGCGCGCAGGGGCTCTCGGACTTCCGCATCACCGAGGTGCAGTACAACATCGCGGGCAACGCCGACCTCATCGAGATCACGAACCTCGGCGCGACGGGCGACCTCGGCATGTACCGCCTGAAGGTCTCGGGCGCCGGGCTCTCGACCGGCAACATCCTCCGCAACGGTTCGTCGAAGACGCTGCCGGTTTCCGCGGGCGCGAAGTTCATCATTCATGTGGGTGCGTCCGGCATCAACGACGCGAACAACCTCTACTTCTCCGGCATCCCCGGCCTGCCCGACGCGGCGGGCTCGGTCGCGCTCTACGTGCCGAACAACGTGAACACCTCGCTGACGCTGTCGAGCATGCTCATCGACTACGTCTCGTGGGGCTCGGGCGGCCAGGAGAACGAGGCCACCGCGGTGAGCGCCAACCTGTGGTCGAGCTCCAACGCGGTGCCGCTCGTCGCTTCCGGCAGCTCGATCGAGTTCTGCGGACAGAGCGGGCAGTACGGCGCCGCGCGCTGGTACGAGAACCCGACGCCGAACTTCGGCGGCTCGGACAACTGCCTCACGCCGGTGACGCCCACGACCTGGGGCCGCATCAAGGTGCTCTACAAGTAGGAAACCGGCGCCGCGCCCGGCGCCGGACGCGCCGTTCAGTCGCGCGAACCACGATCGCCATCCTCCCGCCCGGGGGATGGCGATTTCCGTTCCGTGTTCGGCCACGTTTGTGCATCATGACGGCCCCCCTCCTCACGAGCGCCCGCCGCGCGCACGTCCTCATGCCTTCCCGGAGTCGCCCCATGCCCCGCCGTCTTCGCCGACTCACGCTCGCCCTGTTCACCGCCGTGCTGTGCGCCGCCTCGGTCGCGAGCGCGCGGCAGATCCGCGTCGACCTGTCCGGCTTCTCGTTCACGCCCTCGAACGTGACGCTCAACCAGGGCGACCACGTCGTCTGGGTCTGGGTCGGCGGCACGCACTCGGTGCTGAGCGGCGCGAACGCCGTCGCGGACGGCATCTTCAGCAGCGGCTCGTTCGGCTCCGCGCAGACGTTCACGTGGAAGTCCGATCGCACCGGCGCGCTCGAGTACTACTGCGGCTTCCACGGACTGAGCATGGTCGCCACGCTCAACCTCGTCGCCTCCGGCGCGAGCGCCTCACTCGCGGACTTCCGCATCACGGAAGTCCAGTACAACGCCGCGGGCAACGCGGACCTCGTCGAGATCACGAACCTCGGCTCGACGAGCGACCTCGGCAAGTACCGCCTGAAGATCTCGGGCGCGACCGTGCAGACGCTCGCGATCGGAGCGAGCACGAACATCGCCGTTCCGGCGGGCGGGCGCGTGGTGCTGCACATCGGCCAGTCGGGCACGAACACGACGACCGACCTGTTCTTCAATCTCCCCGCGGGCCTGCCGGACGCGGCGGGCTCGGTCGCGCTCTACGTGCCCAACACGCAGACGCCCGCGCTCACGCTCGCGTCGCAGATGGTCGACTACGTCGCGTGGGGCGCGGCCGGCCAGGAGAACGAGGGCACCGCCTCGAGCGCGCTCGTGTGGACGTCGGGCACCTCGGTGGGCACGGTCGCGGCCGGGCACTCGATGGAGTTCTGCGGGCAGAGCGGGCAGTACGGCGCCTCGCGCTGGTACGAGAACCCGACCCCGAACTTCGGCGGCTCGGACAACTGCCTCACGCCCGTCACGCCCACCACGTGGGGGCGGATCAAAACGCTTTACCGGTGATGCCGAACGGGGCGCGGCGAGATTCCGCAGCTCAGGCGAAGTGGTTCCAGCCCGCGCCCCGTATCGGCGCTCGCGTGCCGTCCGCACGCTCGAGCAGCGCTTCACGCTCCGCCGTGCACGATCCGATCGCGAGCAGCGTGACGCCCACGTCGCGCGCGGCGCGCTCGCACCCGGTCCACGCCTCGGGTGCGATCGCGAGCAGCAGCTCGTAGTCGTCGCTCGGACCGAAGCGCAGCGACGCTTCGTCCACGCCCAACGCGCGCGCGGCGCCTTCGAGCGCGCGATCGCCCGCGAACGACGCATCGCGCACCACGGCGCCCACGCCGCTCGCCTCGCACAGGTGCGCAAGGTCGCCGGCGAGCCCGTCGCTCACGTCGAGCGCGGCACGCACTCCGCCGCATGCCGCCAGCGCCGACGCGAGCGCGATGCGCGACGGCGGCGAGGCGTAGCGCTCCGCGAGCGCTTCCGGCACGGCCCCGAACGACGGCGGCTGCGCGGCGAGCGCGGAGGCGAGCGCGGCGCCCGCGTGTCCCGCGAAGCCCGTGAGCGCGAGCACGTCGCCGGGCCGCGCGCCCGCGCGCGTCCAGTGGGCGCCGCGCGCGACGTCGCCGATCAGGGTGACCGTGAACGCGATCGGGCCGTCGCCCGAGGCGAGGTTGCCGCCCACGACCGGCGCGCCCGCGGCGGACAGCGATCCCGCGCACGCGAGCTCGACGTCCCGCAGCCAGGACGGATCGGCGTCGCGCGGCGCGACGCACGAGACGAGCGCCCAGCGCGGCGTCGCGGCCATCGCGGCGAGGTCGCTCACGTTCGCGGCCGCGAGCCGCCGGCCGATCGCACCGGCATCGAGCAGGTCGCGGCGGAAG
The DNA here is from genome assembly GCA_016710095.1 of Candidatus Eiseniibacteriota bacterium. Lineage (GTDB taxonomy): Bacteria > Eisenbacteria > RBG-16-71-46 > RBG-16-71-46 > RBG-16-71-46 > CAIXRL01. The sequence goes on from JADJLL010000005.1 coordinate 109,022, forward strand.
TGGCGGCCTTCGACGAACGTGTCGGTCGTCACCACGAGATCGCGGCCGTCGCCCGGCCGCAACACCGCGGCGTCGTCGCCGGGGCCGACGATCACGCCCTCGCCGCCGGGCAACGCCGCGACGATGTCGCGGATGCGTTCGAACTCGCCACGCTCACGCATGCGCGCTCCTCCCCGGGCGATCGGGCGGCAACAGCACCGCGAGCAGCCCGGCCGCGACGAGCGACAGCGCGGCGCCGAACAGGAACGGCGAGGCCGCGCCCGCGCGGTCCCACAGCGCGCCGGCGACGATGCTCGCGGGCAACAGCGCGAGTCCGCCGAGCGACGCGCTCACGCCGTACGCCGAAGCGCGCGACTCGCGCGGCACGAGGTCGGCGATCAGCGCCTTCGCCTGGCCCTCGATGAGCGCCGAGTGCACGGCGAGCACGAGGAAGCCCGCGACGGCGCCCGTGCGGGTGCCGATGGTCGCGAAGAGTCCGTACGCGACCGCGTAGAGCAGGTAGCCCGCGAGCAGCAGCGGGCGGCGCCCGATGCGGTCGGAGAGTCCGCCGAACGGATACGCGAGCGACGCGTAGAGCACGTTGTACGCGAGGTAGACGAGCGACACCTGGCCCGCGCTCCAGCCCACGTCCTGCGTGCGCAGCAGCGCGAACGCCATGCTGCTGTTGCCGAGCTGGAACGCGACGTCCACGCACAGGAAGCGGCGGAATGCGCCGCCGGGCACGGTCCAGCGCGGGAGCGCCGCGGTGCGCGGGCGAGCGTCCTTCGGCGCACGGACGAAGAACACGATCACGAGCAGCGCGAGCAACGCGGGAATGCCCGACACGAGGAAGATGCGGCGGTAGCCCTCGGCGCCGTCGCCGTGCCAGCGCGACAGCAGGTACCAGCCGACGAGCGGGCCGATCGCGGCGCCCATCGTGTCCATCGCGCGGTGCATGCCGAACGCACGCCCGAGGTCGGCGTCCGCCGTCGAGTCGGCGATCAGCGCGTCGCGCGGCGGCGAGCGCATCGCCTTGCCGACGCGGTCGGCGAAGCGCAGCCCGAGCACGCCCGACCACGACTGCGCGAGCGCCATCGCGGGCTTCGCGAGTCCCGACAGTCCGTAGCCGAGCAGGACGAACGGCTTGCGGCGCGAGGCGCGGTCGGCGAGCCGGCCCGACACGAGGCGCAGCGTGGACGCGACGCACTCCGCGATGCCTTCGATCACGCCGAGGCTCGCGACGGACGCGTGCAGCGTCGCCGTCACGAAGAGCGGCAGGATGGGCACGAGCATTTCCGACGACACGTCGGTGAGCAGCGACGTGAAGCCGAGCGCCACGACGTTGCGATGCAGTCCCGCGAAGGGCCCGCGCTTCTCGGTGGGTGCGTCCGCCATGAGGGCGGCACGTTAGCACGCGCCCCGCGCGCGGCACTCGCGCGAAACGGCGAACGCGCGCCCGGCGGAAACCGGACGCGCGTTCGTGGCGGCGGAAACGTTCCGCGATCAGTCGATCGGCCGGACCTCGAGAGGGCCGAGTCCGTCGAGCGCCTTCTTCGCGACGTCGCCCTGCGTGACGACGACGATGCGCAGCTTGTCGCTGCAGAAGTACGTCCCGAGCACGCGCTTCACGTCGTCCATCGTCACGGCGCGCACGCGGTCGTTGTACTTCGCGATCCAGTCCTGCGGAAGACCGTAGAACTCGACCGTCGCGATCTGGCCCGTGAGGTCCGAAGCCGCCTGCAGCTCGAGCGGGTACTGCCCGACGAGGTAGTTGCGCGCCTTGTCGAGCTCCGCCTGCGTCGGCCCCTCGTTCGCAAGCTTCGCGATCTCGGCGAGCGTCGCGTCGACGCATTCGCGGAGCTTGGCGTTGCGCGTGAACGTGTTCACGCGGAAGGCGCCGGCGCCGCGGTGCTGCGTGAAGCCGCTCGAGATGCTGTACGTGAGGCCCTTCTCGACGCGGATCGCGTTCACGAGCCGCGACGTGAAGCCGTCGCCGAGGATCGTGTTCGCGACCTGGATGGCGTCGTAGTCGGGGTGGCTGCGCGGCACCGCGATACAGCCCATGCGGATCTGCGCCTGCGTCGCCTCCGGCTTGTCGATGATCCGGATGCCGCGCGCCGCGACGGGCGCGGGGGCGCCGTACGGATCGCGCATCGGCTCGCCCGACGGCTTCCAGTCCGCGAACGCCTTGCGCAGCTGCGCGAGGATCGCGGCCGGGTCCACGTCGCCCGCGACCACGAGGATCGTGCGATCGGGCGCCACGAAGCGGCGGTGGAAGCTCACCACGTCGTCGCGCGTGAGCCCCTTCACGCTCTTCTCGGTGCCGATCGACGGGTGCGCGAGCGGACTCTCGCCCCACAGGTACGCGGAGAACGCCTGCTCGGCGATCACCGACGGCTCGCCGCGGTTGGACGCGATCGTACCGAGCGCCTCCTCCTGCTTGCGGGCGAACTCCTCGGCCGCGAACGCCGGCTTCACCACGACGTCGTGGAAGAGGCCGAGTCCGGTCGAGAGATCCTTCTTGAGCACGTCGCACGAAACCGTGAACTGCTCGGCGCGCGACGACGCCTCGAGCGAGCCGCCGACGAACTCAATGTCCTCGGCGACCTGCTGCGCGGTGCGGGAGCCGGCGCCCTGCGTGAGCAGCTCGGCGGTCATGCGCGCGAGACCTTCCTTGCCGGCCGGGTCGTACACCGAACCGGCGCGCGACACGAGGCGGAAGCTCACGACGGGAAGACGCGGCGAGGGCTGCACGATCACGGAGAGACCGTTCGGGAGCTTCGCGCGCACGACCGCGGCGGTCTTCGCGTGCGCGGCGGGAACGAAGGCGATCGTCACGGCGACGGCCGTGACGCAGAGGGCGGCGAACCTGCGGATGACGGCGCTCATCGCCCCTCCTCCGTTTCCTGCACCGGTACGAGCGTCGCGACGGTGCGCTGGCGCGGGTCGAAGATCTTCTTCGCGAGACGCTGCACGTCCGCGACGGTGACCGCGCGGTACCTGTCGATCGCGCCGTACAGCGCGCGGTAGTCGCCGTGATACTGGTCGAACGAGCCCAGCATCCGCGCGGCGCCGCGGTTGGTCTCGAGCGTGTACACGAAGCGCGCTTCGACCTGGTTGCGCGCCTTCTGCAGCTCGCGCTCGGTCGGGCCGTCCTTCGCGATGCGGTCGAGCTCGGCGTAGAGCGCCTTCTCGCCGTTCGCGGCGGTCTCGCCCGGCTTCATCTCGACCCAGAACTCGAACAGGCCCGGCTCGAGCTGGCCGCGGTAGCCCGCGTCGGCCGACAGCGCGATCTGCTGCTCGTACACGAGCGCGCGGTGCAGGCGCGAGGACTCGCCTCCGCCGAGCACGGCGGAGAGGATCTCGAGCGCGTAGTGGTCCGGATCGCTCACCGGCAGCGCCTTGTAGCCCACCGCGAACGTCACGGTCTCGGACGGGTAGTGCACTTCGGCGCGGCGCTCACCGCGCTGCTCGGGCTCGGCGTTGACGGGCTTCGGCGGCGGCGTCTGGCGCGGGATGTCGCCGAAGTACTCGCGCAGCTTGCCCTTCACCCACGCGGGATCGAAGTCGCCCGACACCACGATCGTGCAGTTGTTCGGCGCGTAGTACGTGCGGAAGTACTCGACCATCTCGTCGCGCGTGATGCGCTCGAGGTCCTTCATCCAGCCGACGACGGGCCAGTGGTACGGCGACGCGACGAACGCCGTGCTGTAGAGCGCTTCGTCGAGCATGCCCGGCACCGAGTTGTCGGTGCGGAAGCGGCGCTCTTCCCGCACGACTTCGACTTCGCTCTTGAGCAGGTCGGGCAGCAGCGACAACGAACGCATGCGGTCGGCGTCGAGGCGCATCATCGTCTCGAGCGCCGCGCTGCCGCCTTCCTCGTAGTACGCCGTCTGGTCGTAGCTCGTGAACGCGTTCGAGTACGCGCCCTGCGACTCGAGCTGCACGTCGTACTGCTTCGGCGGAACGTTCGCCGAGCCGTTGAACATCATGTGCTCGAAGAAGTGCGACAGGCCGGTGATGCCCTGGCGTTCGTTGCGCGAGCCCACGCGGAACCACTGGAAGAAGCAGACGGCGGGCACGCTGTGATCCTCGTGCAGCAGGATCTGCAGGCCGTTCGGCAGCGAGTCGCGCTCGACTCGGAAGCGCTCGGGCGAGATCGCCGGCGCCGACGCAGGACGCGCGGGCGCCGCCGCGACCGCGGCCGAGCTCGCGAGCGCGAGCATCGCGGCGGCGAAGAACATGCGACGAAGCATGGAACCTCCGGAAGAAGAAGATCGTGCGGTGAAGTGAATCGCACGCAGACTATGCGGGCGTTCGGGAGCGAACAAGCGCGCGTCCGGGCACCCGCGAACGGAGAACGCGGGCCGGGGCCCGCTCCGGCGGGAGGACGGCCGTGGGCCCGAAGGCGCCCGACCGCACCTTTTGGACCGCTACCATCGGCCCACACGGGAGTTGTGGAGCCTGCGCGGAGAATGGCGTAGCTTTTCAGTCATGAACGACTCCATCAGCACCGCCGTCAAGGCCCGCCCGGCGACCGAAGATCCGGTCGCGAATCGAATCCGGACGCGGCGCCTGGCGCTCGGCTGGTCGCTCAAGCGTTTGAGCGAAGCAACCGGCGGCCTCGCACCGTCGTTCCTCTTCAATATCGAGAACAGCCGCAAGGTGCCGAGTGAGGAAGTCGCCGCTCGCATCGCGCACGCCATCGACGACACGGCCCACGAAGCGACGTATCGCGCGTGGGCGCGCGCCAAGAGCCGCGGACGCACCGGCCGTATCGACCACGACGCGATGCTCAGCGCGTGGGAACTCCTTCGGAATCCCTTCGGGGAACCCACGGCGCCCGGCGCCGCGCCGGTCACCCCCGTGGGGGAATCCCGTGACGCCGGACGCCTCCGGGTGCCCGTGCTCGCCACCGCTTCGGACCCCGGCGACGGCGTGCGACCCATCCCCGAACAGGTCATCAACACGCTGAGCCTCGATCCGCTCGCCTACGGACACGACGCCGAGCTCGCGCGCGAACGCTACTCGCGCCTGCGCCGGCCGTTCGCGTTCCCGCTCGATCCGGAACAGGCCGCGCGTGCAGGACTCATGGGAGCGACGCTCGCCGTGGTCACCCGCGACGAAGCGATCACCCCCGTTCCCGACGCCGCATACGTCGTCCGCGTGGAAGGCCGCCTCGAAGTCGTGCGCGGCGACGCGTACGCCGGCGGCGACATTCCCGGTTCGCTCAAGCAGGCCGGCATCGGCCGCACGGAGGATCTCCGCGCAGCGACGGTCGGACGTATCGACCATCTCCTGCCGGATGTGCGACTCTGAAGGCATGACGACCTCGAACCGGCTTCTCCTTCCGGCCATCGCGGCGATCGCGATGGCCGGACTGCTTTCCTGCTCCGGCGCGCCCAAGGTGCGCGGCAGCGGAACGATCGAACTCGACGAAGTGGACGTGGCCTCTCTCGTCGGCGGACGCATCCTGCGCATGGCGGTCGCCGAAGGGGACACGGTGCACGCGGGCGACACGCTCGCGGTGCTGACGCGCGGCGAGATCGCCGCAGAGCTCGCGACGCAGCTCGCGCAGTCGCAGCGCGCGGAGTCGCAGGCGCGCGACATCGCCGCCGGCGCGCGCCCCTCCGAAGTGCTCGTCGCCCGCGCGCAGCTCGCCGCCGCGCAGGCCGACCGCCGTCTCGCGGACGCAGCTCGCGGGCGCGCGCAGCCGGGCGGGCGAGCTCGTGCTCGTCGCGCCGTCGGACGGCGTCGTGCTGCTGCGCAACTTCGAGGACGGCGAGCTCGCTCCGCCGAACGTGCCCGTCGTGACGCTCGGCGATCCCGAACGGTTGTGGATGCGCGTGTACGTCGGCGCGCCGCTGCTCGCCTCGATCCGCCTCGGCGATCCCGTCGACGTCACGCCGATCGGCGCGAAGAAGCCGTTCCGCGGCAAGGTCGTGCAGATCAACACGCGCGCCGAGTTCACGCCGCGCGCGGCGCTCACCGAGGAAGAACAGGCGAACCTCGTCTTCGGCGTGAAGGTCGCGCTCGATCCGACGCAGGGCACGCTCAAGCCCGGCCTTCCGGCCGAAGCGCGCTTCCCGACGAAGCGATGAACGAGTCCGCCGTGGCGCGCGACGTCGTCGTACGGGTGAACGGGCTCGTGAAGCGCTTCGGCGACTTCGCGGCCGTGGACGCCGTGTCGTTCGACATCGAGCGCGGCGAGATCTTCGGCATCCTCGGGCCGAACGGCTCGGGCAAGACGACGACCATCCGCATGCTGTGCGGGCTCATGGAGCCGAGCGGCGGCGAAGCGAGCATCGCGGGCGCCGACATCGCGAAGAACCCCGAGCTCGTGAAGGCGCGCATCGGCTACATGTCGCAGTCCTTCGGGCTCTATCGCGACCTCACGGTGGACGAGAACCTCGAGTTCTACGCGGGCGTGTACGAACTGGGAGCCAAGAAAGCCGGTCGCGTCGCGTGGGCGAAGAAGGAGATGCGGCTCGAGGAGATCGGCGGGCGGCTCGCGGGCGTGCTGTCCGGCGGGCAGCGCCAGCGGCTCGCGCTCGCGTGCGCGATGATGCACGCGCCCGAAGTCGTGTTCCTCGACGAACCCACGGCCGGCGTGGACCCGGCCGCGCGGCGGCTCTTCTGGACGATCATCCGCGAGCGCGCCGCCGACGGCGTGACCATGATCGTGACGACGCACTACATGGACGAGGCCGAGCGCTTCGACCGGCTCGTGTTCCTGTCGCGCGGCAAGCGCATGGCGCTGGGGACGCCGGCCGAGGTGAAGGCGCAGTTCGGCGAACACCTGACGCTCGAGGACATCTTCGTCCAGCTGCAGGAGAAGGAATCGTGAACCGCGAGCGCCTGCACGCCATGGTGCGCAAGGAGTTCGTGCAGATGCGGCGCGACCCCGCGACGCTGCGCCTCGTGCTGCTCGTGCCGCTCATGCAGATGCTCATCTTCGGGTACGCCATCCGCACCGACGTGCGCAACCTGCCGACGGTCGCGTTCGACCAGAGCCGCACGCAGGAGAGCCGCGCGCTCGTGCAACGGCTGACGGCGACCGGCAACTTCGTGCTGCGCGAACAGGCGGAGTCGTACGAGGACGCCGTGCACGCCGTCGACGCCGGCCGCGCACGCGCCGCGTTCGTGATCCCGGAGAGCTACGCGCGCGACCTCAAGCGCGGGCGGCCCACGCGCGTGCAGGTGCTCGTGGACGCGAGCGACCCCTCGTCGTCGGCGAGCGCGATCGGCGCGGCGCAGATGGTCGGCCAGCAGCTCAACGTCGAGATCGTGCAGCAGCGCACGGGCTCGAACCTCTCGACCGGCCTGCCCATCGACGTGCGCGTGCGCCCGCTCTACAACCCGGCGCTGCAGAGCGCGGTGTTCGTCGTGCCCGGCATCATCGGCATGATCCTCAGCAACATCCTCATCATGCTCACGTCCATGAGCCTGGCGCGCGAACGCGAGACGGGCACGCTGGAACAGCTGATCGTCACGCCGCTCGCTCGCAGCGAGATCATGCTCGGCAAGATCGCGCCGTACGTCGTGGTCGGCTACGTGCAGATGACGACGATCCTGGTCGCGGGGCACTTCATCTTCGACGTGCCCATGCGCGGGCCGCTGCTCGCGCTGTACGCGGTGACGTTCCTGTTCATCACCGCCAACCTCGGGCTCGGGCTCTGGATCTCGACGCTCGGGCGCACGCAGACGGCGGTCACGCAGTCGGCGATCTTCATCATGCTGCCGAACGTGCTGCTGTCGGGCTTCATGTTCCCGCGCGAGGCGATGCCGCCGCTCGCGCAGGCCTTCGGCGCGCTGCTTCCGCTCACGTACTACCTGCAGCTCGTCCGCGCCATCCTGCTCAAGGGCGCGGGCATCGCCGAGATCTGGCCGCAGGCGCTCGCACTGGCCGCGTTCGCCGTCGCGTTCTTCACGTTCGCGACTCAACGCTTCCACAAGACGCTGGAGTGACGCCCATGGAACCGACGCCCCCGCCGATCCATCCGCTCCGCATCGCGCCCATCGACGCGCCGACGCTCGCCTCCGTCCGCCCGAAGCCGCCCGCGGCGCCCGGCGGCATCGAGCCCTACCGCGTGCTGTTCCCGATCGGCGCGCTCGCCGGCATCGCCGGCACGGCGCTCTGGATCACGCAGGCGTTCGGCGCACCGTGGCCCGGCATGCTGCACGCCTCGCTCATGATGCAGGGCTTCGAGCTGTGCTTCGTGACGGGCTTCCTGCTGACCGCGATGCCGTCGTTCACGCACGGGGACAAGTGCACGCCGCTCGAACTCGGCGCCACGACGGCCGCCGCGCTCGCTTTCCTCGCGCTGCATGCGGTGGGCATCGAGGGCCCGGCGAAGCTGTGCTTCACGTTCGCGCTGCTCGTCACCGCGACGGCGATCCTGCGCCGCGTGCGCTTCGACGGCGCCGCGCCGCCCGAGGAGTTCCTGCTCGCGGGCGTCGGCCTGCTGCTCGGCATCGCCGGAGGACTCCACCAGGCGTCGGCCGCGTTCGGCTGGCTCGCCGAGCCGCAGCCGCGCTTCGGCGTACGGCTCGTCTCGCGCGGCATGCTGCTCGCGGTGGTGCTCGGCCTCGGCGGACTGCTCGTGCCGACGTTCGCCATGGTCAAGGACCCGCTGCGCATCGTCGGGATCGCGCGTGCGGGCCAGCGCGGACCGCGCCGCGTGTTCGTGCTCGCGCTCGCGGCGCTGATCGCGGGCGCGTTCCTCGCCGACACGTCCGACCGCCACACGCTCGCCGCGTGGATGCGTGCGGCCGCGGCGATCGCGAGCACGCAACTGTCGTGGAAGAGCTGGAGCCGGCCCGGCAGGCGCGACCCGCTCACGATGGCGCTGTGGCTGTCCGGCTGGATGATCGTGCTCGGCATCACCGCGGCGGCCGCATTCCCCGCGCACGAGATCGCCGCGTGGCACGTCACGTTCGTCGGCGGCTTCGGCCTGCTCACCATGGCGATCGGCACGCGCGTCACCGTGACGCACGGCGGCCACCCCGGCACGGACGAACCGAAGGTGCTCGGCTGGGCGAGCCTCGCGCTGCTCGGCGCCGCGCTGCTCTCGCGCCTCGCCGGCGGCGAGGTCGACCCGACGCGCTCGCACGCCCTCGCGGGCGCGGCTGCGGCGTGGGTGCTCGCCTGGGCGTTGTGGCTGTCGGGCGCGCTGCCGCGCGTGCTGCGCAAGGCACGCAAGTCCGCCGGAATGATGATGCCGTCGCGCCCGAAGCGCTGACGGTCAGGTCCGGCCGAACTCGTCCTTCACCGCCGGGTCCTCGGCGTGGTGCTTGATCACGCGGGCCTCGGCGATGAACACGACTTCTTCGGCGACGTTCGTCGCGAGGTCGCCGATGCGCTCGAGGTTCCGGCCCACCAGCACGAGCGCCATGGACGCCTGGATCGCGGCCGGATCGCCCACCATGCGGCCGAGCAGGTCCGCGAACAGCCGGCGGTTGAGCGCGTCGACCTCGTCGTCGCGGCGCACGAGCGCGCGCGCGGCGTCGGCGTCGCGGCGGACGAACGCGTCGAGCGACTCGCGCAGCATGCCGATCGCCTTCTCCGCCAGCTCGGGCAGGTCGGCGACGGATCGCATCGGCTCGAGCGCGAGCAGCGTCTTCGCGCAGCCCGCGATGTTCACGGCGTGATCGCCCACGCGCTCGAGGTCGTTCGAGATCTTGAGCGCGGACGTGATCAGCCGCAGGTCGCGCGCGAGCGGCTGCTGCAGCGCGAGCAGCTCGATGCAGCGCTCTTCGATGTCCATTTCCATGCGGTCGATCACGCGGTCGTCGCGGAACACTTCCTCCGCGAGCGCGCCGTCGCGGCGCTGCAGCGATTCGACCGCCTTGCGGATGATGGCTTCGACGCGGCCGCTCATGAGCAGGAGCTGGTCGTTGAGGTCCTTCACGCGTTCTTCGAAATGACGGCTCATGCCTCTCCGGATCAGCCGAAACGGCCGGTGATGTAGTCCTCGGTCAGCCGCTTGTGCGGGCTCGTGAAGAGCTGGCGCGTGTCGCCGTATTCGATCAGCTCGCCCTGCAGCATGAACGCCGTGCGATCGGAAACCCGCGCGGCCTGCTGCATGTTATGCGTGACGACGACGATGGTATAGCGGCTTTTCAGGTCGAGGATCAGTTCTTCCACTCGTGCCGTGGCCGTCGGATCGAGGGCGGAGGCCGGCTCGTCCATGAGCAGCACTTCGGGCTCGATCGCCATCGAGCGCGCGATGCAGAGCCGCTGCTGCTGGCCACCGGACAGCGCCATCGCCGAGTGGTCGAGGCGATCCTTCACCTCGTCCCACAGCGCGGCGCGCCGCAGGCTGTCCTCCGCGCGCACCTCGAGCTCGCCGCGGTCCTTCACGCCCAGCAGGCGCAGCCCGAACACGACGTTCTCGAAGATGGACTTCGGGAACGGATTCGGACGCTGGAACACCATGCCGACGCGGCGGCGGAGATCCACGACGTCGGTGCTGCGCGCCAGCACGTCGAGATCGGTGAGCCGCAGCCGGCCCGTCATCCGCACGTTCGGAATCAGGTCGTTCATGCGGTTGAACGAGCGCAGCAGCGTGCTCTTGCCGCAGCCCGAGGGGCCGATGATCGCGGTGACCGTGCGGGCCGGGATCTCGAGCGACACGCCCTTCAGCGCTTCGTTCGTTCCGTAGAAGAGGTGGAAGTCCTCGGCGATGAGGTGCGCCGGGGTCGGCGGAACCGCGGGCGCCGCGGGATCCTGTGGCGGGACCTCGGCGACTCGCGTGCGGATGGTGGGAACGTCGGTGACCACTTTCAGGACCTCCCGGCGAGGTTCGCGCGCAGCCGTGCGCGCAGGAGCATCGCGGTCAGGTTGAGCAGGAGCGTCAGCAACAAGAGCACGAGCACCGTGCCGTAGAGCAGCGGCTTCGTCGCGTCCACGTCCGGCGACTGCGTCGCGAGCACGAAGACGTGATAGCCCAGCTCCATGAACTGGTCGGTCGGCGACGTCGGCAGGTACGGCAGGAAGTACGCGGCGCCGGTGAAGAGGATCGGCGCGACTTCGCCCGCGCCGCGCGACACCGAGAGGATCGCGCCGGTGAGGATGCCGGGCATGGCCTGCGGCAGGAGCACGTTCCGGATCGTCTGCCAGCGCGTCGCGCCGAGCGCGAGCGACGCCTCGCGCATTTCGCGCGGAACGGCGCGCAGCGCTTCTTCGGTGGTCACGATCACGACGGGCAGGTTGAGCAGCGCGAGCGTGAGCGACGCCCAGATGAGTGCCGGCTGTCCCCAGGTCACGTCGAGCCCGAGCGCGCGGTCCATCTGCACGCCCACGAACTGCACGAAGAACCCGAGCCCGAAGAGGCCGAACACGATGCTCGGCACGCCGGCGAGGTTGTGCACGGCGAAGCGGACGATGCGCGTGAAGGGCGCGTCGGGGTTCGCGTACTCGTTCAGGTAGATCGCGGCGCCCACGCCGAAGGGCACGAGCGCGACCGTCATGAGCACGACGAGCAGCACGCTGCCGTAGATGGCGGGCCAGATGCCGCCCTTCGTCATGCCTTCGCGCGGCACGCCCGAGAGGAACTCCCACGTCACGGTCTGCCAGCCGTGCAGCACGACGTCGCCGATGATCACCGCGGTCATGAGCACGATGAGCGCCGCGGCGGCGCCGGACAGCGCGGTGAACGCGCCGCCCGCGAAGTCCCGCGGCTGCTTGCGCGGCAGCGCCGCGACCTTCTGCCCGAGGATCGTCGCGCTCATGCGCCCGCCAGGCGGCGGCGCAACCGGTCCACGAGCAGGCCGGCGGCGACGTTGACGACGAACGTGATCAGGAAGAGCAGGGCGCCGAGGAAGAAGAGCACGGAGTAGTGCGGGCTGCCGACGACGACCTCGGCGAGCTCGGCGGCGATCGTCGCGGACAGCGTGCGCGCGGAGTCGAAGACGTTCGCCGTGCCGAGCGCGGCGTTGCCCGAGGCCATGAGCACGATCATCGTCTCCCCCGTCGCGCGCGCGAGCCCGAGCAGGATCGCGGCCGCGACGCCGGCGGAGGCCGCGGGCAGCGTCACGCGCCACGCGGTCTGCCAGCGCGAGGCGCCGAGCGCGAGGGACGCCTCGCGATAGCTCTTCGGGACGGCGCGCAGCGCGTCCTCGCACACCGAGAACGTGGTCGGGAGGATGCCGAGGCTGAGCGCGATGCCGGCGTTGAACGCGTTGAGCCGCACGGGCGCGCCGGTGACCGACTGCAGCCACGACGCGAGCACCATGAGCCCGAAGAAGCCGAGCACGACGGACGGAATGCCGGCGAGCAGTTCGATCGCCGGCTTGAGGATTTCGCGAAGGCGGGGCGAGGCGAACTCGGAGGCGAACAGCGCCGCGAGCACGGCGACCGGCACCGCGAACGCCATCGCGACGAACACGATCTTGAACGTGCCCACGAGCAGCGGCACGAGCCCGTACTTGGGAACGTCGCTCACCGGCTGCCAGTTCGGGACGGTGAAGAAGCCGAGGAAGTTCGCTTCCCGCTGCGTCTCGGCGCTCGTGAAGATCGGGAGCGCCTCGCGGAACACGAACACCATGATGAGCAGGAGGCCGGCGACGGCGCTGAACGCGCACGCGCGCAGCACCCACGCGATGAAAGCCTCGCGCAGGCGCTGCAGGCGGCGGCGCCGGGCGACGTTCACGCCCGGCTGGAGAGGTCCGGCGCTCGGGATCATGCGTCCTACTTCAGCGGGTAGTAGCCGACTTCGACCGCGAGCTTCTGGCCGGCCGGAGACAGCACCCAGTCGATGAACTTCTTCACGTCGCCCTGCGCGGGCTTGCGCAGGTAGAAGTAGAGGTAGCGCGTGAGCGGGTACGAACCGTCGTGCACGGTCGCGGCGGTCGGCATGATCGCCGCCGACTTCGCGTCCTTGCGCACCGCGCAGTCGCGCACACCCTTGGCGTACGCGGCGCCGCCGTAGCCGATGCCGTTCGGGTCGCGGGCGACCGCGTTCACCACGGCGGCCGTGCCGGGAAGCGTCTGGCAGCTCGCGGCGAAGTCGCGGCCCAGGAGCACGTTGTCCTTGAAGAACCCGTACGTGCCCGAGCTGTTCTCGCGGCCGTACAGGATGATCGTCGCGTCCTTGCCGCCGACCTGCTTCCAGTTCGTCACGGCGCCGGTGTAGATCTGCTTGAGCTGGTCGATCGTGAGTTCCTTCACCGGGTTCGCTTCGTTCAGGAACACGCTGAGGCCGTCCTTCGCGACGGGAATCTCGACGCCCATCGTCTGGTAGCGGTCGCGCAGCTTGAGCTTCTCGTCCTGCTTCATGGGGCGGGACGACTGGCAGATGTCGGTCGTGCCGTTGATGAGCGCGGCGATGCCGGTGCCCGAGCCGCCGCCGGTGACCTGCACGATCTGTCCGGCGTTCTTGTTCATGTACTGCTCGGCCCAGCGCTGGCCGAGGATCACCATCGTGTCCGAGCCTTTCACCGTGATGCCGCGACCGGCCGTCGCGACGGCGGCACAGGCGAGCGCGGCGAACGCGACCAGCAGAGCGGTGCGAACGAACTTCATCGTTGCCTCCTAGAACTTGTGCTGGACCTGCAGCGTCCAGAGGTTGTCTTTCGGGTCGGTCCAGCGCGGTCCGGTCTTCGTTTCAGTGCGCACGGCGTCGTAGGTCGCCGTGACGCGCGTGAAGCCGTCCCAGAACCAGTTCGCGCCGATGCTCCAGCGCGAGTACTGGTCGTGATCCGTGTCGACGTTCGGGTCCCAGGCGTCGAAGCGCACCACGCCCTGCGCGCGGTCGCCGACGTTCTGCACCCACATCAGGTAGCCGCCCGACGCGTCCGTGGAGAGATGGTCCGGATTCGCGCCGGCCTTGAGCAGCCGCACGGGATTGCCGCTCGTCGGCGCGACGATCAGCGCCTTCGCGGAGTCCGCGTTGGCTTCGTGCGCCATGTACCACTCGCCGCGCACCGTGCCGCCGCCGAGCGTCGGCAGCGAATAGAAAGCCTGCGCGTCGAACCCCACGCGCGACTTCTTCGCCGTCGCGTCCGCGCCCGTGAGCGGGACCGTGTTGCGTCCGAAGTAGTAGGACGCCGCGACGTCGAACGTGCCCTGCGACCAGCGCAGCCGGCTCACGAAGTCCTTCGCCAGCGTCGGATCGGAGTTCGGGAAGTCGACGTGGTTCACGCCGCCGCCGTTGAAGAGGCCGACGGTCGTCTGGATCGCCGGCGTCCACTGCGACACGAGCTTCACGCCGCGATCGCGCTCGCCGCTGAACAGCACGTTCTCGGCGCGCGAGCGTTCGGGCAGTTCGCGCACGCTCGAGCTGCGCTCGACTTCGTAGCCGAACGGCACGTTCTGCTGTCCGATCGTCAGCTGGTGATCGTGCAGCGGCGTCCACGGATCGAGAAGCGTGACGTACGCCTCGAGCAGGCGAACGGTGCGATCCGTACCGCCGTCGAAGTAGACGACCGCCTGGCTGAGCGCGCCCGTGTCGTACGTGAGCTTGAGCCGCGCGCGGCGGATGTAGAAGCGGTTCAGGTTCGCGGTCGTCGCCGTGTACGGGCTGCCCGAAACCTTCACCGTGTCGCTGTTCGCCTCACCCGACTCCAGTCGCGCCTGCACGTAGCCGGAGAACTTGATCTTCTTGAGCTTGTCGAGATCGTTGGTGAGCGACTGGATCTGCTCGGTGTAACCCTCGAGCACGCGCAGCAGCTGCTCGTGCGTCACGACGGCCGTGTCGGCCGACGCGGGCGCGGCTTCGTCCTGCGCGAACACGGGCGTTGCGAACGACACGGCGAGCAAGAGCGCGGCGGTCCACGCGGTCTTTCGCGGCTTCGGCATCACGACCCTCCGAAACGAGTGGAGTGCGGCTTCAGTCGAGCGGCTGGTCCTTCTTGCGGCGGCCGTCGAGCGACCGGCGCCGCGCTTCGGCGACGATCGTTTCGTAGGGCACGCCCGCCGCGGCGAGGGCCGCCGCCCACGTGCCGTGATGACGGCGCGCGCGCGCGTAGAGCGCGGGATGGGAGACGTGCACCCGGAAGAGCTGGCCGTCACGGGCGAACTGGCGGATCTGTTCGAGCACTTGCTCGCGGGAGGCGAGCGGCGGGCGGCCGCGGCGCGGCGCGGCAGCGCCTTCGGCGTGGCTGGCGGACATGAAGCACCTCGGCAGGAGTGATGCGTTGCAGGAGTGGAGACCGATGGCCCGTATCGGTGAACGCACTCTGCCGGAAGGGGTGTTAACGGCCCATGAACGCCGCGTAAAACCGGCAAGTCGCCGGTATCGAGCGGGTGAGGACGGAGCCGATCAGGCCCGCGGAAGCTCGATCCGGAACGCGCTGCCGGCGCCGGGCTCGCTGCGAAGCGACACCTCGCCGCCATGCAGGCCGACGATGTGCTTCACGATCGAGAGCCCGAGACCCGTGCCGCCCTTGTCGCGTGAGCGCGCCTTGTCCACACGGTAGAAGCGCTCGAACACGCGCGGCTGGTCCTCGGCGGGAATGCCGGGACCGGTGTCCGCGACTTCGCACCAGACGCGCGATGCGTCCGTGCCGGCGCGCACGGTGACGGAGCCGCGCTCGGTGTACTTGATCGCGTTGTCGAGCAGGTTCGCGATCACCTGTTCGAGACGGGAGCGATCGGCCGTCGCTTCCACCGGCCCCTCCCCTTCCAACACCAGCTTCAGGCCGCCACGCTCGGCCGCGGCCTGGAACACCGCGACCTGGCGCGCGAGCAGCTCGCGCAGGTCGAAGCGCTCGCGGCGCAGCGACGCCTCGGGGCGTTCGAGTTCGGCGAGCGAAAGGAGGTCGTCCAGAAGCGCCTGCAGACGCTCCGCCTGGTCGCGGATCACGCGCACGAATCCTTCGCGGCGCGCCTCGTCCTCGAGCCCGCCGTCGAGCAGCGTCTCGGCGTAGCCGCGCAGGGAAGTGAGCGGCGTGCGCAGCTCGTGCGAAACGTTCGCGACGAAATCCTGGCGGATGCGGTTCACGCGCTCGACCTCGGTGAGGTCGTGCAGCACGAGCAGCACTTCGCCGCGCTCGGGATCGAGGCGCGTGGCGACGGCGCGGACGAACCGCTGCCGCGGCGACCACAGCCGAAGGTCCGCCTCCACGGCGACGTGCGACGCACGCGCGCGCGCCAGCAGCTCGTCGAGCTCGGCGGACCGCGCGACCTCCGAGAACGGCGTGCCGGACGGAACCTGCGCCACCGCGCCGAGCAGCTCGGCGAAGCTGGCGTTCGCGTGCACGAGCCGGTTGCCGGCGTCGAGCAGCGCGACGCCGTCCGTCATGTGCGCGAGGATGTGTTCGCGCTCGTCGCGCTCGTGCTCGAGCGCGTGCAGCCGCGCACGCAGCTCGGCGGACATGCGATTGAGCGCCGCGCCGAGCCGTCCGAGCTCGTCGGCCGGCAGTTCGAGCGCGCGCGCCGCATCTTCGCCCGCGCCGATGCGCACGGACACGCTTTCGAGCGCCTTCACGCGCGAGGCGAAGTGGTTGCTCACCCAGAACGCGAGCACGAAGGACGCGAGCAGCACACCGACGATCGCGAGCGCCGACACGCGCAGCAGCGACGCGTCGAGGGCGCGCACGAGTTCGAGCGGCTCGGCGACGCGGACGACCGCCCACTCCGAGCCGGCACGCGCGGGCACCGCGACGTACTGGAGGTCCACGCCGAGCGAGTGGCTGTGCCGAATGTCGCGACCAGCGCGGCCGGCGAGCGCGGCGACCACTTCCGGGCGGTCGCCGTGGTTCTCGAGCGAGTCGGCGAGCGCGCGGGAGTCCGCGACGACGCGGCCGTCGCGCGCGACGAGCGTGACGCGACAGCCGGACGCGCTGTCCGCCGCGGCGAGCCGCTCGGACAGGGCGGATGCGGGCATCGTTCCGTCGAGCACGAGCGCGACTTCGCGCGCGTGGCGCTCGAGCGCGTCCGCGTTGCGGTCGCTCAGCCAGGCCCGCTCGACGCGGGAGAGCGAGAACAGCAGCCCGGCCATCGCCAGGAGCAGCACGAGCGCCGTCGCGACGAACAGCCGCGCGCGCAACGAGCGGATCATCGCGGCGCGCTCACGGACGCGCAGCGGGCGTCGCGAACTTGTAGCCGGCGCCGGTCACCGTCTCGATGTACGCCGTCTCCGCGCCGAGCTTCATGCGCAGCCGGCGCACGTGCACGTCCACGGTGCGCGTCTCGCCGAGATAGTCGTAGCCCCAAACCTTGCGCAGGAGTTCGTCGCGCGAAACGACGCGCCCCGGGTGCCGCGCGAGGAACGCGAGGAGATCGAACTCGCGAGGCGTGAACGCGATCTTGCGGCCCGCGATCGAGACTTCGCGCGCGTCGAAGTCGATGCGCAGGTCACCGCGTTCGATCGCGGCCGAACCGGCCTGCGGCTTCGCGCGCCGCAGCAGCGCGCGCACGCGCGCCACGACTTCGCGCGGGCTGAAAGGCTTCGTGAGGTAGTCGTCCGCGCCGTGTTCGAAGCCGAGCAGCTTGTCCATCTCGGCGCCGCGCGCGGTGAGCACGAGCACGGGAAGATCGGAGGTCGCGGGTTCGCCGCGCACTTCGCGCAGGATCTCGAGTCCGTTCTTGCCGGGCAGCATGAGATCGAGGATCACGGCGTCCGGACGCGACGCGAAGATCTGCTCGAGTCCCTTCTCGCCGTCGTCGAACGTCGCCACCTTCCAGCCGGCGCGCTCGAGGTTGTACTGCAGGAGATCGCGGATTTCCTTCTCGTCCTCGATCACCATCACCATCTCGCTCATGGTCGCCTCCGGGCGCGGATGCTAGGCGCGAGCGCGCGAAATCGTCAATGTTGACGCGGCGAAACTGGCAACCCGATGCGCGTCGGGGCTAGAGTGCGCGCATGTGCGAGTCCCTTCGATGACTCTTTCCACCACGCATCCGGCTCCGGCCATCGAACGTCTCGGCCCCGCCGACGTGCCCGACGTGCTGACGTTTCTCGACGCTGATCCGGTCACGAACGTCTATCTCATGGCGCTCGTCCTGCGCGACGCGCTCGCGCGCCCGAAGGACGAGTACTGGGCCGCGCGGCGTCAGGGGCGCATCACGGCGCTGCTCTATCTGGGCGGCCATTCGGGCGCGGTGCTTCCCGCGGGCGACGACACCGAAGCCGCGCTCGCGCTCGGCGCGATGGCGGCCGAACGCACCGCTTCGCTGCCCAGCCGGTTCCAGGTGATCGGGCCCGCCGCGATGGTGCGCGCGCTGCTCATGCGGTTCCCCGGCCCGGAGTGCGAGCCGCGCCTCGTGCGCGAGCAGTCGTACCTGTCGCTCTCCCCCGGCCGCCTGCCCGACTTCCTGCGCCTTCCGGAACTGCGCCACGCGCGGCGCGAGGACTACGCGCTCGTCTACGAGACGGGGGCGGCGCTGCGCGCGGAGGAACTGCTCGAGGATCCGCGCGAGGTCGACGCGATCGCTTACGCCCGGCGCGCCGAGGAAGACTGCCGCGACGGTCACACCTGGGTGTGGCGCGACGCGCGCGGGATGTGTTTCCGCTCGAGCATCAGCGCCCTGACCGCGGACGCCGCGCAGATCTCGGGCGTCTACACGCCGCCCGCGCTGCGCGGGCAGGGACTCGCGACGCGCGCGCTCGCGGAGCTTTGCCTGCGGCTGTTCGACCGCTCGCAGCACTGCTGCCTGTTCGTGAACGACGTGAACCTGCCCGCGCTCGCGCTGTACCGGCGGCTCGGCTTCGAGCACCGCGCCGCCTGGATGTCCGCGTTCTTCGTGCGCTGAACCGCGGCGTCAGCCGATCAGTTCGCGCGCGACGCCCGTCAGCCCGTCGGAGATCGGCTCCACCTCGGGCGCATGGGCCGCGAGCTGTTCCCGCACGCGCGCCGGCGTGTAGTCGTGCACGAGCCAGAAGAGCCGCACGTTCCGCCACGCCGGATCCGTGCGCTTGAGCACGAGCGGCAGCGACAGGTCGAGCGAGAACACGTCGCCGACGACCGCGTCGGGCATTTCCTCGCGAAGGATGCCGTCGTAGTACGGCCGCGCCGTCTCCACGGAAAGCGATCCGAACGACTCGATGGCGCTGTGCGCGGGATCGAGCACGAACTTGCGGGCGCCGCCGCGCAGGCGCAGCGAGCCCGGAACGCTCTCCGGGTGCACGACGTGCGGCAGCTGCGCGTGCGCGAACCAGCGGTCGAGCTTCTCGCGGCCGGAGTTCGACACGACGACGATCTCGATGCCGCCGGACAGCATGCGCCGGCCGGCGTCGGCCGCCGTGGCGAGCACGCCGGGGCCGCGCGACTTCTCGACACGCGCCACGGCTTCGGCGTGCGCGGCGCCACCGAACGCCTCGAGCGACTCGTGACCGGGCTCGAGCACGGCCTCGTGGAGCGCCGTCGCGATCCGATCGATGCCGGCGTGCAGGTGGATGTAGTGGAGCAGCGCGCTGTGCTCGGCGAACGGGTCTTCGTCCGCGAAGCACGAAAGCCTGCCGCCGGGGGCCCATCCGTAGAGGTCCGGCTGCGCGAGCACGCGCCGGCGCGCGTCGGCGATCCACGCCTTCGCCTCGGCCTGCAGTTCGGGCGGCGACCACTCCACGAGCTGCGCGTCCACGAGATCGCCCTGCGTCCGCGATTCCTCGCGCGGATGCGTCCACACACCATCGAAGTCGGAGAGGAGTTTCATGCTGCGCAGGTATCACGCCGAAGGCCGTGCGGGCAAGGTCGCGCTTGACCGCGGAGCGCCGAATGGGCACGGTGCGCCTGCAGCTCCCCGCGTCATCACGGACGATACGCAGGATTCAGGGAGAATCATCGTGAAGCATTCGCTCTTCGCAGTGGCCGCGTTCGCGCTGGCCCTCGCGGCCGCGCCTGCCGGCGCCCAGATCTTCGGGCAGCTGTCTCCGGCGCCGCCCATTCCGCTCGACACCCGCCTCGGCGGCGCGTTCCTCTCGTTCACGACGAGCGAGTCCGAACTCCTCGGGCAACTCCGCATGAGCTTCCACCCCGGCGTGGACTTCGGGTTCCAGGGCGGGCTCTCGCGCGTCAGCGTGAGCGACGTGAACCGCACCTCGATCCAGCTCGGTGGCGACGTGAAGGCCCAGGTCGTTCGCATGGGCGCCTCTTCCCCGCTCGACGTCTCGATCGGCGGAGCGATCGGCGTGAACAGCGCCGACGACTTCACCGTGCTGTCGGTGGGGCCGACGCTCGTGATGAGCCGCACCGTTCGGCTCGACGAGCGGGCCACCCTCACGCCGTTCGCCGGCGCGGCGCTGCTCTTCTCTCGCAGCGACCTCGCGGTGGGCAACAAGAACGACGTCGCGGTGCCCGTGCGGTTCGGTCTCGAATACACGCCGATGCCCGACTTCCGACTGCTCGCCGCCCTGCAGGTGGGCGTGAGCGATGAGATCCGGGACGACCTCAAGCTCACAGTGGGAGCCAACTTCCCGTTCTGATCTCGAGCGCGGCTTTCCCGGGATTGTGGACAACTGTGGAGGCCGGTTTGTAACGCCATTGATCGCAATGCGTTGCAGGCAGCTTTTTCCGGCTCTGTACGCCCGCAATCGGCGGTGATAGCCTGTCGGCCCTTCCTCTGGCGCGGCTCTCGCCGCCCACCCCGGAAGACTCGAGCGAAAATTACAACTACATGGTGCATAAGTGCTTAGCGCGCGCTTTCCCGGAGGCGTGGTCCGGCCGAACCCGCTCCGTCGAGAATCCTGCGCGGAAAACTGTGGAAAACTTGTGGAGGAAAGCGGCGAAAACGCCACCCATCTTGTTTGATTCCAGTGATTTACAAACTGTCGTTTCTGTGTGGATAAGTCAGGTGACGGATTTCCACAAGATGCCCCCCCGCAAAGCCTGCAGCCGCGATTGAGCGAGTCTCTCCCCGCTTCAAGCTTTGTGGATAAATGTGCGAACCATTCTGCAAGGACCGTAGAAATGGCCGTCCTGCCAGTGCAACCGGAGGAGCAGACGCGTCTCTGGGAGCAAGTCCTCCTGTCTGTGAAGGCCCAACTCACCAGCCACCAGGCGTTCGACACCTGGTTCCGTCCCATCGTGGCGCGTGAGCTGAGCCCCCAGCTGGTCGATCTCGAAGTTCCCAATGCCTTCTTCGTGGATTGGATCCACGAACACCACCTCAACACGCTTCGCCACGCTCTTCGCGAAGCATTCGGCACCACCCCCGAGATTCGCTTCACGCCCCGCGAACCGATCGCGCTTCCGTCCCAGCCCGCTCCCGCGCAGCCCTCGGCGCCGGAAGTGAGGGCGACGACGGCCGCGCCCGCCGAACCGAACCGCCAGCCGAGCGGCAAGCTCTGGCTCGAGAGCCAGCTGAACCCCCGGCTCACGTTCGATTCCTTCGTCGTCGGTGGCAGCAACCGCTTCACTCATGCCGCCTGTCGCGCGGTTTCCGAGAAGCCCGGCCTGGTCTACAACCCGCTCTTCATCTTCGGCGGGTCGGGGCTGGGCAAGACGCACATGCTCCACGCGGTCGGTCACGCGCTGAAGCGGGCGCGGCCGGACGCGCGCGTGCACTACGTGCCGGCCGAGCGCTTCACGAACGAGATGATCTTCGCGATCCAGCACGGCCAGACGCTGGCGTTCCGCAACAAGTACCGAAACGTGGACCTGTTGCTGATCGACGACGTGCAGTTCCTGGCCGGCAAGGAAAGCACCCAGGAAGAGTTCTTCTACACGTTCAACGCGCTGCGTGACGCCCACAAGCAGATCGTGGTGACCGCGGACAAGGCGCCGAAGGACATCCAGGGCCTCGAAGATCGCCTGATTTCACGCTTCAACCAGGGCCTGATCGCGGACATGAAGCACCCGGATCTCGAAACGCGCATCGCCATCCTGCGGAACCGCTGCGAGCAGGAGGGTGCGGGGCTGCATCTTCAGGACGACGTCCTGCTGCTGCTCGCGGATCGCATCAGGGGCAACGTACGCGACCTCGAGGGCTGCCTGGTCCGATTGCTCGCGGTGGCGTCGCTGACGCACCAGGAGATCACCCTGGAGCTCGCAGAGGACGTTCTGGCGCAGTACGTCAACGCCGAGCCCGATCACCTCACGCCGGATCGGATCCTCGCGGCCGTGGGGGAGAAGTTCAACATCAAGGGCGACGCCATCGTCGGCAAGCGCCGCACTCAGATCGTGGCGCTTCCGCGGCAGGTGGCGATGTACCTGATGCGCCAGCTCACCGACCTGAGCCTCGCCGAGATCGGCCGCGTGTTCGGCGGACGCGATCACACGACGGTGCTCTACGCGTGCGAGAAGATCGGTGAACGCATCAACAGCGAGGATGCTTTCCGCGAGAAGATCGACGGATTGATTTCCACGCTGGCCTCGGGATAGCTGTGTATAACCTGTGGATGGTTGGGGAGAGATTCGAAGGATTCCTCGCGACGTGCACTCGTCGTGGAAAACACGAGACTTCTCCCCAGCCCATCCGCACGGCGCAACCCTTTCGCCGGCATCAGGTTCCAAGCTCGCGAACAGGGTTCTCCCCCAAGACCACAGCGCCTACTGTTTCTAAGTCTTTTAATTATTGAAATTAAAGAACTTAGAAGCGGTTGGGGAGACGTGAAAACGCTTGCCTCCTCCGAGGGCGCTGCCTATGATGCGGCGGCCCGCCGACCAGCCCCCCGGAAGCGTCCCTCCGCGGCGCTGGAAGCTGCGGCGAGACATGAAGTTCCTACCTGTCAGGGAGTGACCGTATGGACCTCACCATCCAGCAGGGCGACCTCGCGTTTGCGGTTGGCCGCGCCCTGGGATCGGTTCAGCAGAAAAGCACCCAGCCGCTGCTGAGCTGCGTGCTGTTGGAGGCCGACAGCAAGGGCCTCCGCGTCACCGGAACGGATCTCGACGAAGGCACCTCCGTGCTCGTTCCGTGCACCGTCCGGACCCCCGGCAAGTGCTGCGTGCTCGCCCGCCATTTCAACGACGTCGTTCGCAAGATGCCGAAGGGCGCGCTGACGCTGTCCATGACCGGCAGCCAGTGCGAAGTCCGGTACGCCGACGGCAAGGGCTGGTCGCGATTCCCCGCGCAGCCGGCAGACGAATTCCCGCGCGTTCCGGACCTCAAGGGCGAGATGCGCGTCACGCTCGAGGGCGAAGTGCTCGCCCGCATGATCGATCGTTCCGCGTACGCCGCGTCCACCGAGCCCGCCCGCCCGCAGCTGAACGGCGTGTACGTGCACGGCAACGACAAGTTCATCGCCTTCGTCGCAACCGACGGCCATCGCCTCGCGCGCACGTCGCGCAAGGGCGCCTTCGGCGAGCTCTCGAAGGACGGCATCATCGTCCCGAGCCGCGTGCTGAACTCGGTCGCCAAGTTCGCGAACGAGGCCACGAGCCCGGTCGAGATGCGCATCGCCGACGCCCGCAATCACATCGGTTTCGCCACGCAGGTGGGCGAGTACCAGGTGCAGGTGTACGGACGCCTGATCGAGGGTCAGTACCCGAACTACGAGCAGGTGATTCCCAAGGACAATCCGCGCGAGCTGATCATGGCGCGCACCGACGTGATCGAGGCGGTGGACATCGTCGCTTCGCACGCGGACAGCAACACGCAGCAGATCCGGTTCTCGCTCCGCGACGGCAAGTTCTCGGTGTCGTCGGCCACCGCCGACTTCGGCGCCGGCGAACAGTCGGTCGAGGCGGAGTACAAGGGCGAGAACATGGAGATCGGGTACAACGCGAAGTACCTGCTCCAGATCCTGCGCAGCATCCCGACGGAACAGGTGACGTTCCGTCTCAAGACGGCTCTGTCGGCCGGCGTGATCGAGCCCGTGGGCGCGCTCGCCCAGACCGACGAGGACATGCTTTGCCTGATCATGCCGCTGCGTCTTCCGGACGCCGCGGGATGAGCATGGACACACTGGCCGGCATTCTCCCGCGCCTCATGAAGGACCTGGGGCTGCGGGATGCCGCGGCCGGTTGGCGTGTGGTGGCCGAATGGCCGGCCCTCGCCGGCGAGCGCATCGCGAAGCGCACGCGGGCCACGAGTTTTCGCGAGGGCACGTTGACAGTGGAGGTCGAGGGATCGGCCTGGATGCACGAACTCAGCTTCCTCAAGCGTGAGCTCGTGCGGCGAGCGAACAAGGAACTCGGCGCGGAAATCGTGCGGGAACTGCGGTTCGTGGCGGCGCGTGGAGGGAACCAGCGATGAGCACGATCGAAGGAGAGGCGACTTTGACGGACGAACCCAAAGGTCACCATTACGACGCAACGAGCATCACCGTGCTCGAAGGGCTCGAGGCGGTTCGCAAACGCCCGGCCATGTACATCGGTGACATCAGCGTCCGAGGCCTGCACCACCTGATCTGGGAAGTCGTGGACAACGCCGTCGACGAGGCCCTCGCCGGGCACTGCGACACGGTCCACGTGACGGTCGAACAGGACGGCAGCATCAGCGTCAGGGACAACGGCCGCGGTATTCCCGTGGACATCCACGCGACCACCAAGAAGCCCGCGCTCGAAGTCGTCATGACCACGCTGCACGCCGGCGGCAAGTTCGACAGCAACTCGTACAAGGTCTCCGGCGGTCTGCACGGCGTCGGTGTCTCGTGCGTGAACGCGCTGTCGGAGTGGTGCTCGGTCGAGGTCCTGCGCGAAGGCAAGGTGTACACGCAGAGCTACAAGATCGGCGTGCCCACCGGCCCGATGACCTCGCGCGCCGCCGACAAGAAGGAGAAGGGTTCCGGCACGACCGTGCGCTTCAAGCCGGACGGAACCATCTTCGAGGAGACGACCTACCACTACGACACGATCGCCGCGCGCCTGCGCGAGCTCGCGTTCCTCAACAGCGGGCTGACGATCCACCTGCGCGACGAGCGCACGGACAAGTCGAACGAGTATTTCTACAAGGGCGGCATCGTCGAGTTCGTGAAGTACCTGAACACGAACAAGGAGACGCTGCACAACAAGCCCGTGTTCTTCTCGCGTGACGGCGGCAACGTCTCGGTCGAGGTGGCGTTCCAGTACAACGACAGCTACGCCGAAACGCTGCTGTCGTTCGTGAACAACATCAACACGATCGAGGGCGGCACGCACGTCGGCGGCTTCCGCGCCGCGCTCACGCGCACGCTGATGAACTACGCGACGCGCGAAGGCCTCACGAAGAACGTGAAGAGCGACATCACGGGCGAAGACGTCCGTGAAGGCCTCACAGCCGTCGTCTCGATCAAGATGCAGAACCCGCAGTTCGAGGGCCAGACCAAGACCAAGCTCGGCAACAGCGAGATCAAGGGCGCGGTCGAGAGCGTCGTGGGCGAGGGGCTCCGCGAGTACTTCGAGGAGAACCCGTCGGTCGCGCGCAAGATCGTCGAGAAGATGATCGCGGCCGCTCGTGCCCGCGAAGCCGCGCGCAAGGCGCGCGACCTCGCACGCCGCAAGACGATCCTCGACGGCGGCTCGCTCCCCGGAAAGCTCGCGGATTGCGCGTGGGACAATCCGGAAGAGTGCGAGCTGTACATCGTCGAGGGCGACTCGGCCGGTGGCTCCGCGAAGCAGGGACGTGACCGCCGCTTCCAGGCGATCCTCCCGATCCGCGGCAAGATCCTGAACGTCGAGAAGGCGCGCATCGACAAGGTGCTCGCGAACGAGGAAATCCGCAGCATCATCACGGCCCTCGGCGCCGGCGTGAAGGACGAGTTCGACATCACCAAGCTGCGCTACCACCGCATCATCCTCATGGCTGACGCCGACGTGGACGGCGCGCACATCCGCACGCTGCTGCTCACGTTCCTGTTCCGCGAGCTGAAGCCGCTCGTGGACGCGGGTCACGTGTACATCGCGCAGCCGCCGCTTTTCCTCGTGAAGGCCGGCAAGGACGAGATCTACTGCTTCGACGACAAGGAACGCGAAGAAGCGATCGCCCGGATCGGCAAGAAGAACGTGATGGTCCAGCGCTACAAGGGTCTCGGCGAAATGAACCCCGACCAGCTCTGGCGCACCACGATGAACCCCGAAACCCGCACGCTGGTGCGCGTGAACTCCGAAGACACCGTCGAAGCCGATCGCATCTTCACCATTCTCATGGGTGAACAGGTCGAGCCGCGCCGGCAGTTCATCGAAGAGAACGCCCTGGCGGTGAAGAACCTGGACATCTGATGCACAAGACCATTCGCACCACCGTGCTGTCGGCCGCGTTCGCGGCCCTGTTCGCCGCGGCGCCCGCGGGCGCCGTTCGCTGGATGCCCACCGACCTCACGCTCGACGCCGGCGCCTCGTTCGCCACGACGGGCAATCCGAACGGGGGAGGGGCTTCGCTCCGCGCCACGCCGCAGTGGCGTGTGACCGATCGCATGACGTTCGGCGTCGAGATCTTCGCCGACGACATCGGCACCGAGGGCGTCGAGATGCTCGACGCCAACGACGGTTCCTCGCGCGGCATCGTCGCGCAGACGCACCGCTGGGTGTACGGCGGCGCGTGGCGCGCCGACGGCGATCTCTATGCCGGCCGCAAGTGGAAGGCCGGCGTGTCGGGCTCGTGGGGCTACTGGCGCGTCGAAGACGACATCCGCGGCGCGACGCAGGCCGCGTTCAGTGGAGTGGGTTTCGGCGGCTCGGCGCACATTCGCCGGACCGTGTCGCGCTCGCAGGATCTCGGAGTCGCCGCGGGCTACACGCGCGTCTTCGCCGATCGCAGCGCGGCGTTCGATCGTGTGGATCGCTACGCCTGGGGCGCGCTCGAGTGGCGCTGGTCCCTGGTGAAGCCCAACTGACTTCTCGCAGGACGGGCGATGGCCCGCAGGACGTGGGCCCGCAACGCGCCCGTCTCGATCAAGGAAGGTGACAGGACATGGCTCTGAACGATCGCACGAAGATCGTCGATGTGAACATCGAAGCCGAGATGAAGACCAGCTACATCAACTACTCGATGTCGGTCATCGTCTCGCGCGCGCTGCCGGACGTCCGCGACGGCCTCAAGCCGTCGCAGCGACGCATCCTGGTCGCGATGAACGACCTCAACCTGGCGCCCGGCCGCGGCTACCGTAAGTGCGCGAAGATCGCCGGCGACACCTCGGGTAACTACCACCCGCACGGCGAAGGCGTCGTGTACCCCACGCTCGTGCGCATGGCGCAGGACTGGGTGATGCGCTATCCGCTCGTCGACGGCCAGGGCAACTTCGGCTCGATCGACGGCGACGCGCCGGCCGCCATGCGTTACACGGAAGCGCGACTGACCGCGCTCTCCATGGAAATGCTGGCCGATCTCGAGAAGAACACGGTCGACTTCCGCGCCAACTACGACGAGACGCGCGAGGAGCCGACGGTGCTGCCGTCGGTCGTGCCGAACCTGCTCGTGAACGGTTGCTCCGGCATCGCCGTCGGCATGGCGACCGAAGTGCCGCCGCACAACCTGCGTGAGATCTGCGACGCGATCATCGCCGTGATCGACAAGACCGAGCTCCCGGACGAAGAGCTCGTGAAGATCGTGAAGGGTCCGGACTTCCCGACGGGCGGCATCATCTACGGCCTGCAGGGCATCGCCGACTGCTATCGCACCGGCCGCGGCATCATGAAGATCCGCGCGAAGGTGCAGGTCGAAGAGGGCAAGGGCGGCCGCATGAGCCTCGTGGCCACCGAGATCCCGTTCCAGGTGAACAAGGGATCGCTCCTCGAGAAGATCGCGCAGATGGTGCGCGACGGAAAGGTCGCGGGCATCAGCGACCTCCGTGACGAGTCCGACCGCGACGGCATGCGCATCGTGATCGAGCTCAAGAAGGACGCGAACCCGAAGGTCGTCCTGAACAACCTGTTCGTGCACACGCCGCTGCAGACGTCGATCGGCGCGATCATGCTCGCGCTCGTGGACAACCGTCCGCAGATCCTCACGCTGCGCGGCATCATCGATCAGTACATCCGGCACCGGCGCGTCGTCGTGAAGCGCCGGACCGAGTTCGACCTCGCCGAAGCCGAGCGTCGCGCCCACATCCTCGAAGGCCTCAAGATCGCGCTCGACCACCTCGACGAGGTGATCGCGCTGATCCGGCGGTCGAAGGACACGGAGACCGCGCGCGAAGGCCTCATGAGCACCTTCAAGCTCTCCGAGATCCAGGCGAGCGCGATCCTCGAAATGCGCCTCGCGCGCCTCACCGGGCTCGAGCGCGACAAGATCGAGAAGGAATACCTCGAGGTCATCCAGCTCATCGAGAAGCTGCGTTCGATCCTCGCGAGCGACAAGAAGATGCTCGCGATCATCCAGGACGAAGTGCGCCACCTCCGCGACAAGTACGGCGACGAACGCCGCACGCACATCGTCGCGGACGAAGGCGACATCAACTACGAAGACACCATCGAGCAGAAGGACATGGTGATCACGATCTCCCACGGCGGCTACATCAAGCGCCAGGAGATCTCCGCGTACCGTGCGCAGCGTCGTGGCGGCAAGGGCATCAAGGGCACGGGCGTGAAGGACGAGGACTACATCGAGCACCTGTTCATCGCGAACACGCACGCCTACCTGCTGATCCTCACGGACAAGGGCCGCTGCTACTGGCTCAAGGTCCACGAGATCGAACAGGCCGGCCGCGCCGCGAAGGGCCGTCCGCTCGTGAACTACCTCGAAGGCATGGGCCGCGAAGAGCGCGTGCAGAGCGTCGTGCCGGTGAAGGCGTTCGACGATCAGCACTTCCTCGTCTGCGCGACCCGCAAGGGCCTCATCAAGAAGACGGTGCTGTCGGCGTACGGCAACGTGCGCAAGGCCGGCATCAACGCGGTGCTGCTCGAGGACGACGACTCGCTCATCGAGACGATCGTCACCGACGGCACGCAGGACATCATCCTCGCCAAGAAGAAGGGCCTCGCGATCCGCTTCCACGAGGACGAAGTCCGCGCGATGGGCCGCACGGCGTACGGCGTGAAGGCCGTGACGCTCGACGACGACGAGGACGAGGTCGTGAGCATGGTCGGCGTGATGCGCTCGGCCACGCTGCTCGCCGTGACCGAGAACGGCTACGGCAAGCGCAGCGA
This sequence comes from Candidatus Eiseniibacteriota bacterium, assembly GCA_016710095.1. GTDB lineage: Bacteria > Eisenbacteria > RBG-16-71-46 > RBG-16-71-46 > RBG-16-71-46 > CAIXRL01. The sequence goes on from JADJLL010000005.1 coordinate 137,888, forward strand.
GATCTCCGAGTACCGCGTCTCGCACCGCGGCGGCAAGGGCATCATCACGATCAAGACCACCGAGCGGAACGGCAACGTGGTCGCGGTGAAGGAAGTCGTGGACGACGACGAGCTCATGATCATCACCCGTCAGGGCCAGATGATCCGCACGCCGGTCAAGGGCATCTCGGTGCTCGGCCGCAACACGCAGGGCGTGCGCCTGGTGAACCTGGCGGAAGCGGGAGAGGGTGGCGAGCTGCTGCCCGACGCCGTGTCCGGTGTGACGCGCGTGGTTTCGGAAGACGAGGACAACGGTTCGGCCGACGCACCCGACGCGCCCGAAGCCGAAGCCCCCGAAACGACCGAAGAGTAGTTTTCGAACGGCCGTGGTGCCTTCGGGCGCCGCGGCCGTTTTTCGTTCCCGCTTGTGAAAACGTTCACCTGCCCGCCGCACGCGGGAGGCGTCGCCCTCGATCCGAATGACCGACCCGATGAAGCGCTTCTCCGAATCCACCATCCGCCGCCTGTCGCACTACTACCGCGTGCTCGAGGAAGTTCACGCGGAGGGGCAGCGCATGATCTCGTCGCACCTGCTGGCCGAGCGCGAGGACATCACCTCGGCACAGGTGCGCAAGGACCTGTCGTACTTCGGGTCGTTCGGCCGTCGCGGGCTCGGCTACAACGTCGAGCACCTGCGCACGGAAATCCGCGCCATCCTCGGCCTCGATCGCCGCTGGCGCGTCGCGCTCGTCGGCGCCGGCCACATCGGCGCGGCGCTGCTCGCGTACCGCGGCTTCCGCGACCAGGGCTTCGACGTCGTCGCGGTGTTCGACTCGAGTCCCGAGCGCATCGGCAAGACGCTCGGCGACGTCGTCGTGCAGGACATCGCGAAGCTTCCCGAGTGCGAAGGCGCCGAGATGGGCGTCATCGCCACGCCCGTCCGCGCCGCACAGGAAGTCGCCGACATGCTCGTCGCCGCCGGCGTTCGCGGCATCCTCAACTTCGCGCCGCGCAAGCTGCGCGTGCCCGAGGGCATCACGCTCCGCAACGTCGACATGACGATGGAGTTCGAGAGCCTCTCGTTCGTGCTCAGCCAGACCCGCGGCAAGCCCCGGCGGCGCGCCGGAGAGTGACGGCTCCCCGCAACGAAGGTCTGGCGGTCGCCGCCATGGTCGTCGCCACGCTGCTGTGGGGCGGGACGTTCGTGGCGATCCGCGACACGGTGTCGACCGTGAACCCCTCGACGCTCGTGTGCCTGCGCTTCAGCGTCGCCGCGATCCTGTTCGGGCTGCTCATTCTCCTGCGCCGCCGCTTCCCGCCGATGCGCGACCTGTTCGCGGGGTTGTTCACCGGCTTCCTCATGCTCGGCGGCTACTGGTTCCAGGCCGAAGGGCTGCGCACCGCGTCGGCCGGCAGCTCGGCGTTCCTCACGTGTGCCGGCACGCTCATGGCGGCGGTCTTCGCCTGGCCGCTCATCGGCCAGCGTCCGAACCGCGTGCTCGTCGCGGGGCTCGCGCTCGCGTTCGCCGGCTCCGCGCTGCTGTCGTTGCGTGACGGACTGCAGCTCGGACGCGGCGAGATGCTCACGCTCGTGGGCGCGGCGATCTACTCGCTGCAGATCGTCGCGCTCGCCAAGTTCGCGCCGACCGCCGATCCGCTCGCGCTCACGTTCGGGCAGTCGGTCGTCGTCGCGGGCGTGCTGATGCCGTTCTCGGGCGACGCGATGCAGACGCTGCGCGCGTTCGACGGCGCCGCGTGGGGCCGCTTCGCCTACCTCGCGATCGCGGGCAGCACGCTCGCGCCGCTGTTCCAGGTGTGGGCGCAGAGCGCGCTCAGCGCCGGACGCATCGCGCTGCTCTTCGCGCTGGAGCCGGTGTTCGCGCTCGTCTTCGCGCTCACGATCGGCGCCGAACGGTTCGCATCGCGCTGGTGGTTCGGCGCGGCGCTGATCCTCAGCGCGGTCGTGCTCGTGGAGTGGCGGGCCGCGAAGTCCACTCGTCCGCCAGCCAGCTCGTGAGCCGCTCGCCGGCCTTCGCGCCGGCGCGGAACAGCGCGTAGCCGCGCCCCGTCCACTGCGAGTCGGCGACGCGCACCTGGCGCGCGGGGAGCAACGACGCGATGCGGTCGACCACTTCGTTGCCGTAGACGTCCTCGGGGCCCTGCTGGAAGAACACCGGCGCTCGTGACGCCGTGAGCGCCGCGACGAGCCAGCCGCGCTCGGCGCCCGAAGGCGCGGCGCCCACGAGCACGACTTCGCGCACGCGCGCGTCGTCGCGCGCCGCGAGCGCGGCGGCCATCGCGAGCGGGCCCTCCACGATCACGCACACGCGTGCCGGATTCGTGCGCATCGCCGTGGCGGCGGGCGCGATCGCCGCCGACAGGTCGAGCGCGAGGCGCTTCTGGAACGCGTCGTCCTTCGCGAGCCACGCGTGCGGGTACGGCGCCGCGGCGGAAGCCGAGGAGCGTGATCCGCGCGGGTCCACGATCGCGACCGCGACGCCGCCGCGGTACAGCTGGGCGATCAGGCTGTCGGCGTCGGCGAAGGATTCCGCCTCCGGTGAAACGACGACGAGCGCGAGCGGCGCGCCCGGCTTCGTGTGCAGCAGCCACACGCCGAGCCGCGCGCCGTCGGTGGTGCGCACGGTGAGCGCGCGCAGCGGAGCGCCGGCCGCGGAGACCGCGAGCGCGGAATCCGCTCGCCGCGCGATCGTCGCGACGGGCGCGATCGCGACGCCGCGCGCTCGCGCGAGGCGCACGAGCGCCGTGTCGCGTCCGCGCGAGGACGCGAGCGAGCGCGACAGCAGCGCCGCGCCTTCGGCCGCGTGGCCGCGCTCGAACAGCAGCGGAGCGAAGCGCGCCGTCCACAGCGACTGCTGCGGCACGGGCGTCTTCGGGTTCAGCAGGTCGGCCGGGCGGTCGAGCACCGCGCGGCAGCCGGCGTCGCGGTCGCCCGCGACCGCGGCGGCCCAGGCGGCGCGCAGGCGGATGCTCGCGCCACGCGGCGTGCGGTCGGACGCGAACCGTTCGCGCAAGGGCTCGAGCAGGCGCGTCGCTTCGGCGCCGTCGGCGCGCGTGCCGCGCAGGAGCAGCAGGTCGGCGAGCCCGAGCGCGTCCTCGGGATTCGCGCGCACGGCGTGCGCGCGCCGGTACGCCTCGATCGCCGCGTCGCGTTCACCCGAACGCTCGTGGCTCACGCCGAGCCAGTACCAGGCTTCCGCCGCGTCGAGCGAATCGGTGGCCGCGACGGAGTCGCGATGCGCGGCGAGCTGCGCGCGCAGGTCGGCCGGATCCTTGCCGCGATACAGCAGGTTCTGCACGGGGGAAGGCGGCAGGTAGGCGAGCGCCGCGCCGGCGGCGAACAGCGACGCGAGCAGCAACGCGGAAAGACGGCGCTTCATTCGGCGGCTCCTTCGGTGACCATGTCGAGAAACGCGCGCTCGAGCGGGCTGTGTTCTTCGGTGCCCGCGCCCCAGTCGGCGCGCGACAGCTCACGTGCGACGCGGCCGTGGCGCAGCATCACGACGCGGTCGCACAACCGTTCGACCGTCTCGGTGACGTGGCTCGAGAACAGCACCGCGCACCCTTCGCGCGCGCGTGTGCGCAGTTCCGCCTTCGCGGCGAGCGCCGATGGCGCGTCGAATCCCTCGAGCGCTTCGTCACACAGCAGCACCTGCGGGCGGTGCAGCACCGCGGCGATGAACGACAACTTCTTGCGCATGCCGTGCGAGTAGCCGCGCACGGGATCGTCGAGCCGGGCGCCCAGCTCGAGCGCGCCGGCGAGGGCGCGCATGCGCGCCTCCGCGGACACGGGCTCCAGCGCGCGCACGGACGACACGAACGACAGGTACTCGGCGGCGGACAGCTCTTCGTGGAACGCGGGCTCTTCGGCCGCGTAGCCGAGCGCGCGGCGCGATTCGAGCGGCGACTCCCAGACGTCGTGCCCGGCGACGCGCACACGTCCGGCGTCCGGCGGTTGCAGTCCGGCGGCGGTGCGCAGCAGCGTGCTCTTGCCCGCGCCGTTCGCGCCGAGCAGTCCGACGATCTCGCCCGGCTGCACGTCGAACGAAACTCCCGCGAGCGCGACGCGCGCGCCGTAGCGCCGTTCGAGTCCGGAGATCTCGAGCATCACACCGCCTCCGAAGTCCACCAGCGCCGCAGCCGCACGCCGGAGTGCACGAGCCCGGCGACGAGCACCGCCCAGCCGAGCAGGGGAATCATCCAGCTCGCCATGAGCGTCACGCCGAGCCAGCCGAAGTAGAGGTTCTCCGCCGCCAGGGCGCGCGGATGCAGCGTGAGTCCGTACTGCAGCCCGAGCGCCGCGACCGCGAGTCCGCATGCGGCCCACGTGAGCGCGGTACCCACGCGCAGCGCGGGCGAGAGTCCCGACGCGATCGCGACGTTCGCCACGATCGCGAACCCGAGCACCACCGCGATCGTCGTGAAGCGCGCGCGATACGTGTCCTTGAGCGTCAGCGGCAGCGGGCGCATCGCGGCGGCCGGATCGCCGCACGCGCGCGTGATCGCCCACGCGCCGAGCGCGGTCGCCGCGGGCAGGAAGGCGGCGAACGCGATCGCGCGACGCTGCAGCGGCTCGGCGTTCGCGAACCACGCGGCGAGGCTCACGCCGAGCAGCGCGAGCGCCGTGCCCATGCGCGCCTGCGCGGGCCCGGGCGTGCGCGTGAGGCGCAGGTCGAGATGCTGCAGCGCGCGCCATCCGCCTTCGGCGAGCCAGCGCGGCGCGGGGCGGCGGCGCTCGGTCGTCGTGCGCCGCGCGCTCGCGAGCAGCCGCACCGCGGGCGGAAGCGACGCGTGACGGCTGCGCCGCACCGCGAGCGCGCGCGCGGCGGCGGCGGCGAGACGCGTGCATTCGATCCACGCGACCGCGAATCCGGCGGCGAGCAGCGCCAGCCACCACGCGGGCACGAGCCCGGCGCCGGCGGCGAGCGTGGCGAGCGCGAGCGGGATCGCCGCGAGCGCGGGCAGCCGCGACTCGCCGAGCAGGTGTCGCATGACGCGCGCGGGGTCCACCGGCAGCGCGAGCCATTCCGAGCCCGGCACGCGCGCGGCGAGCGCGTCCTGGCGCCACGCCGCGATCGCGCCCGCGGCGATCGCCCACACGGCCATCGCGATCGCGAGCCACTTCGCGCCGCCCACGGCGCCGTGCGCGCGCACCCAGCCGTCGAGAGGAACGCGCGCCTGCCAGTAGAAGAACCCCGACAGCAGCGCCGCGAGCGCCGCGAACACGACGCGCGAGCGCGCATCGAGTGCGTTCCAGCGCCGGGCGGCGAGGCGGCGCTCGAGCGCCGCGAAGGCGGCCGACTGGTCGGGGTAGGTGGGAGGCATGCGCGCGGCACTATAAAGGATGCGGCCGGTCGTTCCGCACGGGCTTTGCCCCGGCGCGGGCCCCGATGGCACCATCGCGGCATGACCTCTCCGCACCGGCTCGTGTGGTCCCCGGGCTACGCCTGCGACATCGGCCCGCACGTCTTTCCCACGTCCAAGTACGCCGCGATTCATGAAGCGCTCGTGCGCGAGGGCGCGCTGGCGGCCGGCGCCGCGCTGGCGCCCGAGCCGCCGCCGCGCGCGCTGCTCGCGCACGCGCACGACGCCGAGTACCTCGACGACCTCGAGGGCGCCGTCGAATCGTGGCGCACGCTGCGCTCGGAGCTGCCGGTGGACGCCGGCGTGATCGCCGCGTTCGCGCTCTCGGCGTCCGGCACGACGCTCGCCGCGCGTCACGCGCTCGCGACCGGCGCCGCCGCGCACGTGGGCGGCGGCCTGCATCACGCGTACGCCGGGCACGCGGAAGGCTTCTGCTACATCAACGACCTCGCGGTCGCCGCGCAGGCGATGCGCCACGAGGGCCTCGCGCGACGGATCGCGGTCGTCGACCTCGACGTGCATCAGGGCAACGGCACCGCGTCGATCTTCTCCGGTGTGCCCGAAGTGTTCACGCTGTCGCTGCATCAGGAGCGCAACTACCCGATGCCGAAGGAGCGCGGCGATCTCGACGTCGGACTCGACGACGGCACGCACGACGCGGCCTACCTCGAAGCGCTCGACGCCGCGCTGCCCGCGGTCTGGGCGCACGCGCCGGACCTCGTGCTCTACCAGGCGGGCGCCGATCCGTACCACGACGACCAGCTCGGCGGGCTCGCGCTGACGTTCGAAGGACTCGAGCAGCGCGACCGCCGCGTGATCGACGGCTGTTCCGCGCGCGGCATTCCGGTGGTCGTCACGCTCGGCGGCGGCTACGCTCGCCGCACCGAAGACACGGTGCGCATCCACGCCACCACCTGCCGGCTCGCGCTCGAAGCGCCGGCCCACCGGAGACACGCATGATCCACGCATGGACCGCGACGCCCACGCAGGCGCAGCGCACGGAGCCGGACGCCGCGTGCGCCACGCTCGCGACCGGCACGGACAACGTCTGGCTCGACTTCGAAGGCGAGGACGAAGCGGCGGTGAAACGCCTGCTGCGCCCGCTCGGCGTGCACCCGCTCGTGCTCGACGACATGGTCGCGCAGGTCAACCGGCCCAAGGTGGACGACTACGGCGACTACCTCTATCTCGTCGTCCACTCGGCGCGATGGGAGAGGGGCGAGGAGCGCCCGAGCACGCGTGAGATCGACATCGTGGTGGGGGCGCGCTCGCTCGTGACCTATCACGACGGCGACACGCGATCGGTGACGGCGGCGGCCGCCGCGCTCGCGCAGCGCCCCGAGTTGCTCGGCAAGAGCCCCGCGCACCTGCTGCATTACGTGCTCGACGTGCTCGTCGATCACTACCTGCCGATCATGGACCACATCGCGGAGCACGTGGACGCACTCGAGGAAGAAGTGTTCCAGAGCGACGGCCAGGACATGTACGAGCGCATCATCCATCTCAAGCGCGGCATCGCCGCGATGCGCCGCATCGTGGGTCCGCAGCGCGACACGATCCTCGCGCTCACGCGCGACGAGTTCCGGTCGATCCCGGCCGACATGCGCCCGTACCTGCGAGACGTGTACGACCGGCTCGCGCGCGTCTCGGACCTGCTCGACAGCTTCCGCGACGAGATCGCGGGCCTGCTCGAGCTGCACGTGTCCATCGTGTCGAACCGCATGAACGAAGTCATGAAGCGGCTCACGGTCATCGCCACGATCTTCATGCCGCTCACCGTGGTCACGGGCTACTTCGGCATGAACTTCCAGTTGGCCGAGTTCGGCTGGAAGCACGGCGAGCTGTTCGCGCTGGGCGTGCTCGGCGTGACGGCACTGGCGACGTGGTGGTACCTGCGCGCGCGGCGTTGGTACTGAGCCGCTGCGCTCCCGCGAGCGCGGTTCACCATCGTTCGAATACAGAAGAGGGGGGGCCCCTTCCGTGCACTCGAGGGGGTCACACGCAGGGCTGGTGTCCCGAGTGCCCCTGCAGCTCCCTTTCCGCTGGGTTCTCTGCGCGCGACGCGACCCACCTCGCTCGTGAAAATCGCGTGTTTGCGGCTTCGAACAGGCCCCGTGCAGCGTACGGAACCTCGGATCGGGTCGAAGAGCTCCCTGCCAAGGAGGTCTCTCTGCCCAGCTGCCCGGGCATTGTGTGACCGGGCTTCGCCGAGCGTCAAGACCTCGATTTGGCGCGGACTACTTTCGTGCCGGGGCGCCCGGGGGCTTCGGCGCCTGAGCCGGGCCGATCACTTCGAACTCGGCGTCGTCGATCCAGACCGTGCCGCGGAACGGCGCCGGAATGTAGAGCCACGGCCACACGGTCAGCGAGCCCGCGGGGACGTCGTACTCGATCTGCAGGCGCGTCCAGTCGAACGTGTTGCCGAGCATGTCGTAGACCGGCGAACGCTTCGGCCCCATCGCCGAGTGCGCGAACACTTCGAGGTACGCCGTGCCGACGAGGCTGTCCGCCTTGAACCAGCCCGACAGGCGCACGCGCTTGCCGGCCAGGTTGCGCGCGGGCAGCGACTGCGTGACGCCGGAGCGCGTCGAGGCGACGCCGTCGTTCATGTTGTCCACGCGGATCGAATAGCGGCCCGTGTGCGCCACGGTCGAGTCGAGCTCGACGCGCGCGCCTTCGAACGGCGGGCACACCCACTCCCACGCGAGACCGCCACTCTCGAAGCCGGGATCGGCGAAGAGGTTGCCCTTGGGCGCGGCCGTCACGGCGGGCGCGGCTTCCATCGTGAGGCTCGCGTCGTCGAACAGGACCTGGCCCGTGCCGAAGAGACCGCAGCGCACGAACAGCACGTTCACGCCGACCGGCACGTACACGGCCACTTCGCGCTTCACCCAGTCCGTCTGCGCGTCGGTGAACGCCAGGCGCTTCCAGCCGAGGTCGATGGACGGATCGTCCACGCGCTTGATGTTGAGCCGGCGCCGCGACTCGTCGCGATCCACGCCCCAGATGCGCGCCATCTTCGACGCCGTGTCGCGGTACGCCTGCACCATCACGTAGGCGCGGCCCTGCAGGCCGTTGCTCTTCGTGTAGACGGAGAAGCGCGCGACCTTGCCCCACATGTCGCGGCTCACGAGGATCGTCTGGCTCCAGTTGTGCGCCATCGGGAAGATCGTGCTCGTGTTGGCGATGTTCACGGCGTACTGGCCGCCGTGCGCGAAGAGCGAGTCGCGTCCGAAGAACACCGTCGGGATCTCCGCGAGCGACGTGTCCCACACCGCGGGCATCCAGTCGTGCGCGGGGAGGCCGCGCTCGAAGCCGGGATTGCCGAGCAGGTTGCGGGGCGAGGCCGGAGCGGCCGCGTGCGCGACGGAGGTCAGCGCGAACGACACGAAGGCGAGGAGCGCGAAGAACCGGACGATGGGCTTCAAGGACATGGAACTCTCTTCGGGAAGAGTCGAGTCGCGAACATCGGTCGCGCCGCGCGGATGGGGCGGGCACGGGGGCGAAAAGTATCGGAAACCACGCGCCCGGCGGGCAAGCGCTTTCTCGCTCGCTTGGCCCCGGCGGGCCCCTCGGCTAGCCTGAACGCGTGTTTTTCTTCGCGTGAGGTCGTCTTGAGCGAGTGGTTCTTCACATCGGATTTGCACGGCCAGTCCGACTTCTATGAGCAGGCGCTGGCGCTGGCCGTCGAGCGCCGCCCGCGCGCGCTCGTGATCGGCGGCGATCTGGGCCCGCACGAAGGGGGCGACGGCGGCGTCCGTCGCCAGCGGCTGTTCCTCGAGGGCTTCCTCGTGGAGTTCGCGCGCCGCCTTCGCGAAGCCGCGCCCGAGACCGAGCTGCTGCTCATGCCCGGCAACGACGACTGGGGCGCGAACGTCGACGTGTTCGAGCGGCACGACGGTGAATGGTGGCGTTCGCTGCACGATCGCGTCGTGCTCGTGGACGGCGTGCTCGTCGCGGGCCTGTCGTTCGTGCCCATCACGCCGTTCGGCATGAAGGACTGGGAGCGCTGGGAGGACGGCGAGCCCGAATCGCCGCTGCGGCTCGCGGGCTATCGCAGCGAAGAAGGGCGCAGCTTCGAGTTCGCGTTCGATCCCGAGCAGCGCACGCCGACGATCGCGGGCGCGCTCGCCGATCTCGCCGAGTGCTCCGATCCCGCGAAGACGCTGTACGTCTTCCATTCGCCCGCGCGCGACACGCGCTGCGACGTCACCATGACGCGGCACCACGTGGGATCGCGCGCGATCCGCGCGTTCGTCGAGCGCCATCAGCCGCCGCTCGTGCTGAGCGGGCACATTCACGAGTCGCCCCGCGTGACGGGCCATTGGCGCGACACGATCGGCCGCACCGTGGTGGTGAACCCGGGGCAGTTCGGCCATCCGAAGCTGGCGGGCGTGTGGTTCGATCCCGCGCGGCCGGCCGAAACGCTGCGCCATACCACCCACGGAGGGTGAATCCCGCCGGGGTCGTGATAGGCTTCCCGCGCCGTGACTCGAAATGGCGCGCGACGATCACCCGCGCCGCCGCATCGCAGGAACGGCACGCTCCCCGGTCACGCCGACCCCACGAGGCACCCATGCGCATCCGGCATCCGCTCCGCACGTTCGTTCTCGCCGTCGCGTCGTTCGCGACGCTGCTCGCGTTCGCCGTCCCCGCGCTCGCGGTGGACTGGCGGTCGTGGGACGACGGACTGGCGCGCGCGAAGAGCGGCAAACGTTACGTGGTCGTGGACGTGTACACCGACTGGTGCGGCTGGTGCCGCCGGATGGAAGCCGACGTGTACGCGCGCCGCGACGTGTCCGAGTACCTCGCGTCGAAGTTCGTGGCCGTGAAGCTGAACGCCGAGAGCGGCGAGCTCGTGCATCTCGGCGAGCGCTCGATGAGCGCGCGCTCGCTCGCGTCGCAGTTCCGGGTGACGGGCTATCCCACGACGATCTTCCTCACGCCCGACGGCGAGCGGCTCGCGAATCTCCCGGGCTACGTGCCGGCGGACAAGTTCCTGCTCATGCTCCACTACATCGGGGACGGCCACATGGACCGCGGCGAGAAGTGGGAAGACTTCGTCGCCGCGCAGCCGAAGGCGAACTGACGCGCATGGGACTTCTCGACGGCCTCACCGTGATGGTGGTGGACACCGAAACCACGGGCTTCGATCCCGCGAAGGGCGATCGGCTCGTCGAGGTCGCGCGCGTGACGGTCGCGAACGGCGCCGCGGGCGACTCGTGGTCGAGCCTGGTGTACCCCGGCCGCCCGATCCCGCCGGACGCGACGAAGATCCACCGCATCACCGACGCGATGGTCGCGAACGCGCCGCGCTACGCCGAAGCGGGCCTCGCGCTGCGCGAGCAGATCGGCGACCACCCGATCGCGTTCCACAACGCGCCCTTCGATCTTCCGTTTCTCGTCCATCTCTTCCGGGAAGCCGGCGCGCCGCCGCTCATGAACCCGATCGTGGACACGCTCGGGCTCGCGCGCGGGCTGTGGGGCGTGGGAAGCAACGGGCTCGGCGCCGTCGCGCAGAAGCTCAAGGTCCCCATGGGCGAGGCGCATCGCGCGCTCGGCGACGCCACCATGACGGCGGGCGTGCTGCTCGCGCTCGTGCCGCTGTGGGAGCGCGACAAGAACGTGCGCTCGCTCGCCGAACTCGCCGCCGCGAGCCAGGACGTCATGCGCCTCACGTCACGCCCGAGGCGCTGAAAGCAGCGGCGCGCGCCGCCTTGTTGCCTCGCGCGCCCCGTCGGGCCATGATGGCCCGCCCAGAAACGAGAGCGCGATGCTCGCGCCCAGGAGCTCGAGGATCTTCGACATGTCGTTGCCCGCCATTCCCGATGTCGGCCAGGTGGCCCCCGACTTCTCGCTCAAGGGCCCCGGCGGCGCGCCCCACACGCTCTCCGAGTGGCGCGGCGACAAGAACGTGCTGCTCGTGTTCTACCCGCTCGCCTTCTCCTCCGTGTGCTCGCACCAGCTGCCCGAGCTCGAGAAGGCGCTGCCGAAGTTCGAAGCCGCGGACACGATCGTGCTCGGCATCAGCGTGGACAGCCACTACGCGAACGCCGCGTTCGCCCGTTCGCTCGGCGTCACGTTCCCGCTGCTGTCCGACTGGAAGCGCGAAGCGAGCGCCGCGTACGGCGTGCTCATTCCCGAAGCCGGGTTCAGCGGCCGCGCGTCGTTCCTCGTCGACAAGCAGGGACGCATCGCGTGGCGCGAGGTGAGCGAAAACACCGGCTCGCTCGAGGACGTTCCGAGCATCGACGACGCGCTCGCCGTGCTCACCCAGTCCTGACCGCCGCCGGCGCCCCGCGCGGAACATGGCCCGCACTCGCCCCTGCGTCCTCGTCGTCGAACGCGAAGGCGAGGCCGTGCGCTCGCTCGCCGCGTTCCTGAAGGCGCACGACTTCGAGGCGATCGTCACCCACGACGGCGAAGCCGCCGGCAACGTGCTCGACAAGCGCCGCGTGGACGCGCTGCTCTGCGCGTTGCGTGCGCCGCGCATCGAGGGGCTCGCGGTGCTCGCGCAGGCGCGCGCGCGGCGTCCCGGCACGTGCGCCGTGCTGTTCGCCGACGCGCCGGACGTCGAGCTCGCGGTCGAGGCCGTGCGCCGCGGCGCGTGGGACGTGCGGTCGCATCCGATCCACCTCGAGCGCCTGCTCGCGACGCTCGAGCGCGGACTCGAGCACCAGGAGCTGGCCGAGCGCGTCGAGCGCATGGCGGGCGAACTCGACCGGCGCCGCAGCGTGGACGCGCTCGTCGGCGGCTCGCGCGCCATCGAGCGCGTCCGCGAACAGGTGCGGCAGATCGCGCCGACGCGCTCGAGCGTGCTGCTCGTGGGCGAGCAGGGCACCGGCCGCAGCGTGGTCGCGCGCGCGATCCATCATGCGAGTCCACGCCGCGAGGAGCGCTTCGTGTGGCTCGACGCCGCCGCGACGCCACCCGAAACCCTCGAAGCCGAGCTGTTCGGCGAGCCCGCCGACGGCGACCGGCCCGCGCGCGCGGGCCGCATCGAGATGGCCGACGGCGGCACGCTGTTCGTGGACAACGTCGAGCACCTCACGGATCGCGCGCAGCTGCGGCTCTTCCGCGTGCTGCACGACCGCGTGCTCGACCGCGCGGGCGGCGCGCCCGCGTCGCGCGTCGACGTGCGCATGCTCGCCGCCACGACGCTCGAGCTGGGCGACGAAGTGCGCGCGGGGCGTTTCCGCGAGGACCTCTACTACCGGCTCAACGTCGTCCGCTTCGTGCTGCCGCCGCTGCGCGAGCGGCGCGAGGACATCCCGTTGCTCGTCGAGCACCTGCTGCGCCAGGTCGCGCGCGAACACCATCGCCGCCCGCGCCGCATCACGCGCGGCGCGCTCGAGCGCCTGCGGCGGCACGCGTGGCCGGGCAACGTGAGCGAGCTCGTGCGCACGCTCGAGGCGATGGTCGTGTCGTCCAAGGGCCGCGGCCCGCTCGACGTGAGCGCGCTGCCCGACACGCTGCGTCCCGCGGCCGACGAGCCGGCGGACGGCCTGCAGATCGCGGTCGGCATGACGCTCGCCGAAGCGGAGCGCGAGTTGTTCGAGGCGACGCTGCGTCACACCGGCGGCAACAAGGTGCGCGCCGCCGCCATGCTCGGCGTCGGCCTGCGCACCTTGTACCGCAAGCTGGAGCAGTTCCGGCTCGGCTGACGCCGGACCGCGATCAGCGGGCCTTCGCCGGCTCCAGCCCGATCACCGAGTTGAGCCAGCGCACGAGCGGCACCATCGCGGCGAAGCGCTTCTCGATCGTGCGCGTGAGCGCCTTCGACGTGACCTCGGCGTCCGTCAGCGGCGCGCCGACCGTGAACGACTGCAGCTTCAGCCACTCGGCCGCCGGGTGCTCCGCGTCGAAGCCGCGCGGCACGCGTTTGAGCGCGCTCTCGGTGCTGAGCGCGCCGAACGCCTTCTTGATCGCGGGCGAGGCCGCGGCCTTCGCGAATCCGCGCGGGTCCTTCGCGATCGCCGCGCGCAGGCGCAGCAACGCCGGGCGCGGAGGCATCCAGATGCCGCCGCCGGTCATCGAGGCGCCGGGCTGCAGGTGAAAGTAGAAGCCCGCGCCGCCGCCGTGCGCTTCGCGCCCGACCTTCGACGAGCCACCCGAGTGGAAGAACCAGCACGCGGCGTGCGTCTTGTACGGCGACTTGTCGCTCGAGAAGCGCACGTCGCGATGGATGCGGAACACCGAGCGCTTGGGGTCGCCTTCGATCTCGGGCGCGAACTTCGCGAAGCGCATGTCCATCTCGGACACGAACTCGGCCATCGGGATCTTCACGTGCTGCTCGTACTCGTCGCGATGCGCTTCGAACCAGGGCTTCTTGTTGTTGCGCGCGAGGCCGCGCAGGAACCGCAGGGACTGCTCGTCGAAGTGACTCATGGCACTCTCGTCCGGAGGCGGGTGGGTGTCGCGCGGGGTGGGCGCAGGTTCGGCAATGGCGCCCGCGCGCGCAAGCGCGAATCGGCCCGGCGCCCGGTGGTCATCCCACAGGCGGACAGCGGTTTCGGCGCCGCGTGCCGGGCCGGAGAACGCGACCTCAAGTCCCGGCGAGAGTCCGGCCGATAACGGGCCCAGTTCCTTTCCCTTCGCCCGGAGACCTCGGCCATGGCCGCATTTCCCGAACCGCTCGAGCCTCGACGCGATCCGTTGCCGCCGCCACCGGCGAACGACGGCCGCGCGGACTGGCTGTGCGGTCCGGACGAGGGCCTCGAAGCCGAGATCGCGCGCAAGGAGCGCGAGAGCGCCGAGATGACGCGGCCGACGCTCCTGCGGCCGCAGCTCATGCGCCCCGAAGGCGCGCCCGCTCCCACGGATTCCGCCGCGCCTCCGCCGGCCGGACCGACGCTGCGTCGTCCGGGCTCGTTGACGCCTCCGCCCGCATCGCCGCCCGCGGCCGATGCGCCCAAGCGCTTCGGCGCCGTGGACGCCGACGCGGCTTCCTCCGATTTCCACACCGGCCCCGGCATGATCTGGGAGCCGGGCGCGAACAGCGTGCCCGCGATGCGCCAGGCGTCGCGGCCCGCGGCCCGCGCGCCGATTCCGCTTCCGTCGCGCCGCGACTTCCCGATGGACGACGCCGAAGAGCGCGCCCGCGCGCGCGAGCAGGCGAACCTCGCCGCGGCCGCCGCGGCCGAGTTCGAGTCCCGTCCGCACGACGTGGTGAAGCCCGAAGCGTTCGACGTACAGGCCGTGCCCATGCCGTGGTGGATGCAGTTCCCGCACGCGCTGCGCACGGACCGCCGCATCCAGCTCATGACCGCGGGCGGCCTGCTCGTGCTCCTGACGCTGGCGATGTGGCCGCGCGGCGAGAAGCCGGTCGGCCTGCACGACATCTCGCGCAACCCCGACAAGTTCAACGGGCAGACCGTCGAGGTGAACGGCAAGGTCGGCGAGGTGTTCCCCGTCGGCGGCGGCTTCGCGTTCTACCTGCACCAGGGCAAGGACACGCTCGTCGTGTTCACGCGCGTCCGCGAGCCGCGCCGGGGGCAGAAGCTCACGCTCTCCGGCACCATGAGCGTCGGCTTCCTCGACGGCCAGACGCACTCCGCGCTCTTCGAGTCCGCCACTCCCAAGGAGTGACGCCGGACGATCGCGGTCGCCCGCGCGCATGCGCGCGCGCCCGCGCGAGCCGCCCCGCGAAGGCCTGATTCGAGCCCGATCGCGCGTCCCCGTGCCCCCGCGCCGCGCGAAGAATCGCCCCGCCAACAATGTCACTGTGCCAGAATGACAATTGCAGCGAATTCATGGCCTCGCAGCAGGGCCGAAATTTCGGCTTAAGGCGTTGTGCAAATGCGCCTTGAAGCTCTTGTCAGAGGGCGAACTTGGCCGCACCACCCGTGTGCCTTATGTTCCGCGGGCCCGTGACGCCGCGAGGTGTACCCACCGCAGGCCGTCGCCCGGGCCACCGACTTTTTTCCAAGCCGCCGCGCCACTGCGCCCGTCATTCCCGACGACGCGCGAGGCCGGCGAGACCGTCACACCAAGAGGGAGGTTCACGATGAACGTCAAGCCTCTGGCCGACCGGATCCTGGTTCGCCGCGTCGAGGAGCAGGAGACCATTCGCGGCGGGATCATCATCCCCGACACCGCGAAGGAGAAGCCGCAGGAGGGCGAAGTCGTCGCCGTCGGACCCGGCCGCCGCAACGAAGACGGCAAGCGCATCGAGCTCGAGGTCAAGCAGGGCGACCGCGTGCTGATCGGCAAGTACAGCGGCACCGACGTGAAGATCGACGGCACCGAGTACGTCATCCTGCGCGAGGACGACGTCCTCGGCATCCTCGCCAAGTAATCCCGACCACACACACACGGCGGACCGGCGCGGTTCACGCGACGGACGCCTGAATTCTCGAAGAACCAGGAGGCCACATGGCTGCGAAGCAGTTGCTCTTCAGCGAGCAGGCCCGTCAGGAAATCCTGCGCGGCGTCGAGACGCTCGCGAAGGCGGTCAAGGTCACGCTCGGACCCCGCGGTCGCAACGTCGTGCTCGACAAGAAGTGGGGCTCGCCCACGGTGACCAAGGACGGCGTCTCCGTCGCCAAGGAAATCGAGCTCGAGAACCCGTACGAGAACATGGGCGCGCAGATGGTGCGCGAAGTCGCGTCGAAGACGTCGGACGTCGCCGGTGACGGCACGACGACGGCGACCGTGCTCGCCGAGATCATCTTCAAGGAAGGTCTCAAGAGCGTCACGGCCGGCTCCTCGCCGATGAACATCAAGCGCGGCATCGACAAGGCCGTCTCGACGGTCGTCGACGAGCTCAAGAAGATCAGCAAGCCGGTGAAGGACAACAAGGAGATCGAGCAGGTCGCCACCATCTCCGCGAACTCGGACACGGTCATCGGCAAGATGATCGCCGAGGCGATGGCGAAGGTCGGCAAGGACGGCACGATCACGGTCGAGGAAGCGCGCTCGGTCGAGACCACGCTGGACGTGGTCGAAGGCATGCAGTTCGACAAGGGCTACATCTCGCCCTACTTCGTGACCGAGAAGGACACGATGGAAGCGGTCCTCGAAGACGCCTTCATCCTCCTCTACGAGAAGAAGCTGTCGAACATGAAGGACCTGCTCCCGGTGCTCGAGAAGGTCGCGCAGCGCGGCAAGCCGCTCGTGATCGTCTCCGAGGACGTCGAGGGCGAGGCGCTCGCGACGCTCGTCGTGAACAAGCTCCGCGGCACGCTCAACGTGTGCGCGGTGAAGGCGCCCGGCTTCGGTGACCGTCGCAAGGCCATGATGGAAGACATCGCGGTCCTGACCGGCGGCAAGGTCATCACGGAAGACCTCGGCATCAAGCTCGAGAGCACGCGCGTCGAGGACCTGGGCAAGGCCAAGCGCATCGTCGTGGACAAGGAAAACACCACGATCGTCGAAGGCGGCGGCAAGAAGGCGGACATCCAGGGCCGCATCGCGCAGATCAAGAAGGAAATCGACGAGACGACGTCGGACTACGACCGCGAGAAGCTGCAGGAGCGCCTGGCGAAGCTGGCCGGCGGTGTGGCGGTGATCAACGTCGGCGCCGCGACCGAGACCGAGATGAAGGAGAAGAAGGCTCGCGTCGAGGACGCGCTGCACGCCACGCGCGCGGCCGTCGAAGAGGGCATCGTCCCCGGCGGCGGCACGGCGTACATCCGCTGCCAGAAGGCGCTCGAGACGCTCGCGGCCGAGCTCGAGGGTGACCAGCGCATCGGCGTGAAGATCATCATGCGCGCGATGGAGCAGCCGATCCGCACGCTGTGCGAGAACGCCGGCCTCGAAGGTTCGGTCGTCGTCGAGCACATCAAGAAGGAAAAGAAGTCGGTCGGCTTCAACGTGGACACGGAAGAGTACGTGGACATGTTCGAGGCGGGCGTCATCGACCCGACGAAGGTCACCCGCTCGGCTCTGCAGAACGCGGCTTCGGTCGCGAGCCTGCTGCTGACGACGGAAGCCCTGATCACCGAGATCCCGGACAAGAAGAAGGCTCCGGCGGGTGGCGCGGGCGGCGGCGGTGGCTACGGCGGCGAGGACTTCTAGTCCAACGCTTGCAGCAAACGAACGGCCCCGGAGCAGGACGCTCCGGGGCCGTTTCGTCTTTCGGCGACCTTCCCGTGGCGCGTGGGCGCGGGGCATCATGCGCCGCAGGAGGAGCGCCATGACCGACACGGAATGGACCAAGGAGTTTCCCGCCGCCATCACGGTCTGTGATGCCGGAGGCATCATTCTTCAGATGAATGACCGCAGTGCGGTCACGAACGCCGCCGACGGCGGGCTCGCGCTGATCGGCACGAACGTGCTCGACTGCCACCCCGAGCGCGTGAAGGCGCAGCTCGCGGAGATGCTCGCGAGCGGGAAGAAGAACGTCTACACGATCGAGAAGCAGGGCGTGAAGAAGCTCATCTTCCAGTCGCCCTGGTATCGCGACGGCGTCTATGCGGGCTTCGTCGAACTGTCGCTCGAGATCCCCTTCGAGCTGCCGCACTTCGTGCGCGGGGCGTGAGCGGCGGCGCCGCCGGGCCGGCAGGCGCGCAGGCCACCACCGTCCGGCGGCTCGTCCCGTTCCGTCCCGGTCAATCCTTGCTGGTCCGTCGGGCCCATTTCCTCGCGGGAAGCCGTCTTGCCTGATAGTTTTCCCCGCGTACTTCGGTACCCGAACCACCACCACCAAGGGGCGCACCACGCGTGCCGCGCACCCGTCGTGAATCCACGGGGCCTCGCGCGCGCCTGTCGCCCATGACAGGAGTTCCACCGTGACTTCGCTGCCCACTCCCGACTCGTTCGTTCCGCGCCACATCGGTCCGTCCGAGGCCGACACGAAGGCGATGCTCGCCGCGCTCGGCTACGCCTCGCTCGACGCGCTCATCGACGCGACCGTGCCCGCCAACATCCGGCTCAACCGCGCGCTGAACCTGCCCGCGCCGATGTCCGAGCAGGACGCGCTCGCCGCGTTCCGCCGCATGGTCTCGCCCAACGAAATCTGGCGCAGCTTCATCGGCACCGGCTACTCGACCACGCACACGCCGGCCGTCGTGCAGCGCAACATCCTCGAGAATCCGGGCTGGTACACGGCGTACACGCCGTACCAGGCCGAGATCGCGCAGGGCCGTCTCGAAGCGCTGCTCAACTACCAGACGACGATCGTGGACCTGACCGGCCTGCCGGTCGCGAGCGCGTCGCTGCTCGACGAAGCCACCGCGGCGGCCGAAGCCATGCAACTCGCGCACGCGAGCGTCTCCAAGCGCGACGTGTTCCTGGTCGCGGACGACGTGCATCCGCAGACGATCGACGTCGTGAAGGCGCGCGGCCGCGCCCGCGGCATCACGGTCAAGGTGCAGAGCGCGTCGGCGTTCACGCTTGGGCCCGACGTGTGCGGCGTGCTCGTGCAGTACCCGAACACGTACGGCGCGATCACCGACTACCGCGCGCTCGCCGCGCAGGTGCACGCCGCCGGCGCCCTCGTGGTCGCCGCGACCGACCTGCTCGCGCTCACGCTGCTGCAATCGCCCGCCGAGTGGGGCGCGGACGTGGCCGTCGGCAGCTCGCAGCGCTTCGGCGTGCCGTTCGGCTACGGCGGTCCGCACGCGGCGTTCTTCGCCACGAAGGACGAGTTCAAGCGCCAGATGCCGGGCCGCATCATCGGCCTGTCCAAGGACGCGAACGGCAAGCCCGCGCTGCGCATGGCGCTCGGCACGCGCGAGCAGCACATCCGCCGCGAGAAGGCGACGAGCAACATCTGCACGGCGCAGGTGCTCCTCGCCGTCATGGCGGGCTTCTACGCGGTGTGGCACGGGCCCGAAGGGCTCAAGCGCATCGCGACGCGCACGCACCTCGCGGCCGCGACGTTCGCCGCCGGCGTGCGCAAGGCCGGACACACCGTGCTCGCGAACGACTTCTTCGACACCGTGCACGTGAAGCCGTCGAAGGCCGCCGCCGAGATCCGCAAGGCGGCCGAGTCGCACAAGCTCAACCTTCGCTATTTCGCCGACGGCACGATCGGCGTGTCGTTCGGTGAAACCGTCACCGACGCCGACCTCGCCGACCTGCTGAACGCGTTCGGTGCGGGCGCGGCCGACGTGCCCGCGGCGCCGGCGTTCGCGGCCGGCTTCGCGCGCACGAGCGAATACCTCACGCACCCGGTGTTCCACTCGTACCGCTCCGAGACGGACATGATGCGCTACATGCGCAAGCTCGAGTCGCGCGACCTGTCGCTCACGCACTCGATGATCCCGCTCGGCAGCTGCACGATGAAGCTCAACGCCGCGTCCGAGATGCTGCCCGTGACGTGGCCGGAGATCGGCGGGCTGCATCCGTTCGCGCCGGTCGAGCAGGCGAAGGGATTCCGCGCGCTGTTCGATCAGCTCGAAGGTTCGCTCGCCGAGATCACCGGCTTCCACGCGGTCTCGCTGCAGCCGAACGCGGGCTCGCAGGGCGAATACGCGGGCCTGCTCGTCATCCGCGCGTATCACGAGTCGCGGAACGAAGGCCACCGCAACATCTGCCTGATTCCGCAGTCGGCGCACGGCACGAACCCGGCGAGCGCGGTCATGGCCGGCTTCGAAGTCGTCGTCGTGAAGACGGACCCGAACGGCAACATCGACGTCGCCGACCTCAAGGCGCGCGCCGAGCAGCATGCGAGCAAGCTCGCCGCGCTGATGGTCACCTATCCGTCCACGCACGGCGTGTTCGAAGAGGCGATCACCGACATCACGAAGACCATTCATCAGTACGGCGGTCAGGTGTATCTCGACGGCGCCAACATGAACGCCATGGTCGGCCTGTGCCGCCCCGGCGACATCGGCGCCGACGTCTGCCACCTGAACCTGCACAAGACCTTCGCGATCCCGCACGGCGGCGGCGGTCCCGGCGTCGGCCCGATCGGCGTCGCCAAGCATCTCGCGCCGTTCCTTCCCGGCCACGCGGTCGTGAAGACCGGCGGCGAGAACGCCATCGGCGCGATCTCCGCGGCGCCGTGGGGAAGCGCGAGCGTGCTGCCCATCTCGGCCATGTACATCATGATGATGGGCGGGACGGGGCTCACGCTGTCGACCAAGTACGCGATCCTCAACGCGAACTACGTCGCGAAGCGTCTCGAGCCGTCGTACCCGGTGCTCTACAAGGGCAAGAACGGAACGATCGCGCACGAGTGCATCGTGGATCCGCGCGGCCTCAAGGCGGACAGCGGCGTCGAAGTCGAGGACATCGCGAAGCGCCTCATGGACTACGGCTTCCACGCGCCGACCGTGTCGTTCCCCGTCGCGGGCACGATGATGATCGAGCCGACGGAGTCCGAGTCGAAGGGCGAGCTCGACCGCTTCGTGGACGCGCTCGTGTCCATTCGCGGCGAGATCGACGCCATCGCGTCGGGCAAGTACCCGAAGACCGACAACCCGCTCAAGAGCGCGCCGCACACGCTCGAAGTCGTGGCGGGCGACACGTGGACCCGCGCCTACACGCGCGAGACCGCGGCGTTCCCGCTTCCGTGGGTGCGCGAGCGCAAGTTCTGGCCGTCCGTCGGCCGCGTGGACAACGCGTTCGGCGACCGCAACCTGATCTGCGCCTGTCCTCCGGTCGAGGACTACGCGACGGTGTAGTCGGGCGACACGAAACTCGAGACGGCCCCGGGACGAGATCCCGGGGCCGTTCGTCTTTCTCGTGGTCCGCGAGGCTCCGCGGGGCGTAGGCTTCCCGTGCCCGCTCGCGCACCCGCCGCCTCGCCCCCGGAGGTCGGCTCCACTCGGAGGAGCCATGCGCCGCCCCAGCCTGATCCTCGCGCTCGCCGCGATCGTCCTGTCTCTCGCGTTCGCCTCGGCGGCTCGCGCCGAGTGCACGCCCGATACGATCACGTGGATCGACGACGCCACCAACACCGTGTCGAGCCAGGTGACGAACACGGGCGCCGACACCTACATCGGCGCGGAGTTCGTCATCCTCGGTTACATCGTGCGCAAGTCACAGGAGGCGAGCTTCGATCTTCGCACGGGTGACTTTCACGCCCGGGCGGACATGCAGGTCACCTACATGGCCGGCGGCGCGTTCGCCCATGGCCGCGTCCGTGCGCACGACACGTACACCGTGCTCGGTCCCGACGGCGCGGCGCCCGCGACGTTCACCGCGCGGCTCGACTACCACGCCACGTGCGCGGGCTACTACGAGTACTCGGGGCCGTACGGGAACCTCTCCATGCCGTCCGGCGATGCACGGGTCGTATTCACCGGCGGAGACGCGCAAACCGACTCGACCTACCACACCGGAAACGGCACGTACCACGATTCACTCGAAGTCGCGGTGACGCGCGCGCCCGGCGGCACGTTCGAGCTGTCGTTCGACGTGCACGCGATCGCGAACGGGGTCGGGGACCACTCGCTGGACTACGGATCGAACCGGACCGCCACCATCAACGCCAATCTCGTGTTCCGCGACCTGCCGGCGGGCTGGAGCATCGTGTCGTGCCAGGGCTACCAGGCCGGACAGATCGTCCCGGCGCGCAAGTCCACGTGGGGCCGCGTGAAGTCGATGTACCGCTGACGACCGCACGCGGCATGCGAAGGGCCCCGGAGCGATGCGCCGCTCCGGGGCCCTTCGAGTGAGGCCTGCGACCTGCCTACAGGCCGAGCATCCCCTTGCGCAGTTCGCCCGACGGCGGCACGGGGCCGAGCCAGAGCGAGAACAGCGCGTCGGCGAACTCCTTGCCCTCGAACGTCGCGACGTCCTTGCCGCCGATGTTGATCACCGTGCCCGTGCCGGGCACGTACGTGAACGTCATCACGGCGCCCTTCTTCTGGTCGCCGACGAGCGCCAGGAACTTCTCGAAGTTCGCCTTCTGCGACGCGACCTTCGTGCCGGCGTTCTTCTCGAAGCCCTCGCGGAAGCCGCCGGTGAGACGGCCCTTGTCCACGTCGCGCACGAACTCCATGCGAATGGCGCGCGGCGCGTCGGCGGCCATGATCGCCGCCGAGTCGTGGCTCTTGGCCGGCAGGTACAGCCCGCCGACGTACACCTTGATGATCGTGACCTTGCGCATGCCGAGCCCGTTGAGCACGAGCGTGGTGCCGCCGGCGTTCAACTGGTCGGGCATCGTGACGCCCGAGAGCACGGCGGCCTGAGCGACGGCCGCGAGCGACAGCGCGAGCAGCGAAGCGGCGAGCAGACGACGAACGAACGGTTTCATCGTGAAGCCTCCCGTGTGTGGATCAGCCGCGCCGCGCGCGGTGGCGAAGGATCAACGCGTTGGTCGAGGAATCATGCGACAGCTCGGGCAGGCCGGAGGCCTGCAACTCCGAAACAATCTTCTGCGCGAGCACCTTGCCCAGCTCGACGCCCCACTGGTCGAACGTGCCGACGTTCCAGAGCACGCCCTGCGTGTGGACGCTGTGTTCGTACAGCGCCACGAGCGCGCCGAGCGTCGCGGGGGTGAGCCGGTCCGCGAGCAAGGTGCTCGTGGGCCTGTTCCCCTCGAATACGCGGTGCGGGACCAGCCATTCCGGAGTTCCTTCGGCCCGGACGGCGTCCGCGCTCTTGCCGAACGCCAGCGCCTCCGTCTGGGCGAAGAAGTTCGCCATGAGGATGTCGTGGTGCGCGCCGAGCGGGTTCAGGCTCTGGTGGAACGCGATGAAGTCGCACGGGATCAGCTCCGTGCCCTGGTGCAGCAGCTGGTAGAACGAGTGCTGGCCGTTCGTGCCGGGCTCGCCCCAGAACACCGGGCTCGTCTCCCAGTCCACCGTGCCGCCGTCGAGCGTCACGTACTTGCCGTTCGACTCCATCGTCAGCTGCTGCAGGTACGCGGGGAAGCGCGCGAGGTACTGGTCGTACGGCAGCACCGCGCAGGTCTCGGCCGCGAAGAAGTTCGTGTACCAGACCGTGAGCAGGCCCATGAGCACGGGCATGTTCTTCTCGAACGGCGCCGTGCGGTAGTGCTCGTCCATCGCGTGGAAGCCGGCGAGCAGGTCGCGGAAGTTCTGCGGTCCGATCGCGAGCATCGTGGACAGCCCGATCGCCGAGTCCATCGAGTAGCGCCCGCCGACCCAGTCCCAGAAGCCGAACATGTTCGCGGTGTCGATGCCGAACTTCGACACTTCCGTCGCGTTCGTGGACACGGCCACGAAGTGCTTCGCCACGGCCGCGTCGTCGCCGAGCGCCGCGACGAGCCATGCGCGCGCGCTGCGCGCGTTGGTCATGGTCTCGAGCGTCGTGAACGTCTTGCTCGACACGACGAACAGCGTCTCGCTCGCGTCGAGGTCGCGCACGGCTTCGGCGAAGTCCGTGCCGTCCACGTTCGACACGAACCGCAGCGTGAGCGCGCGGTCGGCGTAGTGGCGCAGCGCCTGGTACGCCATGACCGGCCCGAGGTCGCTGCCGCCGATGCCGATGTTCACCACGTTGCGGATGCGCTTGCCCGTGTGCCCGGTCCACTGTCCGCCGCGCACGCGGTCGCAGAACGCGGCCATGCGGTCGAGCACTTCGTGCACGCCCGGCACGACGTCGACGCCGTCCACGACGATCTTGCGGTCACGCGGCGCGCGCAGCGCGGTGCAGCACCGCGCGGTTCTCGGTGACGTTGATCTTGTCGCCGCGGAACATCGCGTCGATCCGGTCGCGCAGCCCGCATTCATGCGCGAGCTCGACGAGCAGCCGCACGGTGTCGTCGGTGATGCGATGCTTGGAGTAGTCGAGGAACCAGCCGGCGGCCGACACGGTCAGGCGCTCGGCGCGGCCCGGGTCGGAGGCGAACAGCTCGCGCAGTTCGGTGAGGCACGCGTCCTCGAAATGCTCGGACAGCGCGACCCACGCGGGGCGCTGGTTCAGCGGAAGAGCGGTGGTCATGCGGCACCTCGTCCTTGGGGTGTGGCGCGCTCCGGGGGCGTGCGCGCGGGATTTCCGCGCACTCGCACGCCCCCGGGGGGAGGGGGGGGCGGGCGGGGGGGGGGGGGGGGCGGGGGGGGGGGGGGGGGGGGGGGGGGGGGGGGCCCCCCGGCGGCGGCGGGCGGGGGGCGGGCGGGGGGGGGGGGGGGGGGGGGGGGGGGGGGGGGGGGGAAGTGTGGAGGGGGGGGGGGGGGGGGGGGGGGGGGGGAACGGGCGGGGGGAGAGACGCGGGGGGGGGGGCCGGGGGGGGGGGGGGGGGGGGGGGGGGGGGGGGGGGGGGGCGGGGGGGGGGGGGGGGGGGGGGGGGGGGGGGGGGCCGGGGGGGGGGGGGGGGGGGGGGGGGGGGGGGGGGGGGGGGGGGGGGGGGGGGGGGGGGGGGGGGGGGGGGGGGGGGGGGGGGGGGGGGGGGGGGGGGGGGGGGGGGGGGGGGGGGGGGGGGGGGGGGGGGGGGGGGGGGGGGGGGGCGGGGGGGGGGGGGGGGGGGGGGGGGGGGGGGGGGGGGTGGGGGCGCACGCGCGCCGGCACCGGCCCCTCGGTGTCGACGTCGTTGTTAACCGCGCACCGGGCGTACTTCGCCGCCTCGCGGGATCCACGCTGGGCTCGTGGCGGCTCGGCGGTCGGCCGAGATCGGGCGCGCGCGACGACCTTGCGCCCGGTGCCCGGATGGAACACGACCAGCGTCGGGAACGCCTCCACGCCGAAGCGGTTCTGGAGGCTCTCGATGTCCGCGGGGTTCGTGCCGTCCTCGCGCTTGCGATCCACGACCGACACGGGGATCACCGCGAGCTGGATGTCGGGCCCGTACGAGCCGTTGTCGAACACCTCGCGCTTGAGCGCCTGGCAGGGCGGGCACCACTCGGCGTTGAAGTCGAGCAGGATGGGCTTGCCCGTGCGGTTCGACTCGGCGACGGCCGCGTCGTAGGACATCCACGGCGACGACACCGCGGCGGCCTGCGATTCCGGAGCGCTCGCGCCGTCGTTCGAGCCGACGCCCGCATCCGCGGGCGGAAGCGTGGCCGCGGCGCGCACGGATTCCGCCGTGTGCTGCACGCCGACCTGCACGGGCTTCGGTGGCGGCGCCTCGCCCGGGATCTTGCCGACGAGCCATCCGGCGCCGAGCCCGATGGGCAGGAGTGCGAGCGCGAGGAACGGCGCCAACGAACGCGGCGAATCGGAACGGTCGGCCATGACGACTCCGGAGTGGAAAGGAGGCGGGGGAACGCGCCGGTTATCGGCCGCCTTCCCCCGCGAATGTTCTCCGGATTTCGAGGCCGTCCGGGCCCCTCTCCGCCATGACCGGCGTCAGCGCCCCATCAGCTTGGAGAGCCAGCCGCCATCGCTGCCGCCCTTGGCGGCCTTCTCGGCCTTCGCCTTCTCACGGCAGTCGCAGCGCTGGTCCACGGGCACGCCGGCGAGGGCTTCTTCGATGTGCATGCCGCAGCCGGTCCAGGTGGGGCGCTTGCACTTGGGGCAGGTCACTCGCGAACACATGAGCTCGAGATCTCCGGAAGAGGGAAGGACGACGGCCGGCCGCCCGTCGCGGGCGGTCCGGCCGTGTGAGCCTCCAACATCCCGGGGGATTCGCGCCAGTCCCGGCCCGAACCCGCCGCCCGTCAGCGGCGCTTGTCCTTGGTCTTCTCGCGAAGGAACTCGATCGTCCGCTGCCACGCCTGCTGCGACGCGGCGCGGTTGGCGCCCTCGCGATCGGCCTGCTGGCGCAGGAAGCCGTGGCCGGCGCCCGCGTAGAGGTGCGTCTCGAACGGCTGCTTGCGCGCGGCGAGCACGCGCTTCGCCGGCTCGACGGTGGCCACGACGCGCGCGTCGTCTTCGCCGTACAGCCCGAGCACGGGCGGCGTCAGCCGCTGCAGCGACGCGCTGTCGGGCGAGCCGCCGTAGTACACGACCGCGCCGTCGAGCGTGGGCTGCGAAATCGCGAAGCCGAAGCTGGTCGTGCCGCCCCAGCAGAAGCCGACCGATGCGCAGCGTCCGTTCGCCGCGGGCAGCGTGCTCGCCCAACGCCGCACGAGCGCGAGTCGCGCCTGCGTCGTGTCGGGCTTCAAGCCGCGCACGAGCTTCACGGCTTCGTCGCGGCCGGGGAGCGACTCCGTGCCGCCGCCGTTCGGGCCGAGCCCGGACAACAGGTCGGGCGCGACGGCGATGAACCCTTCCTTCGCGAGCTGGTCGGTGACGCCGCGAATCCAGTCGGTGAGCCCGAAGATCTCGTGAATGACGATCACGACCGGCGCCTTGTCGCGCCGCTCGGGATACACGACCCACGCGCGCAGCGGCACGTCGCTGCCCGGCACGGCGATGTCCTCGAACTCGCCGTGACGCGGCGACGACTCGAGCACGCCCTTCGCGCCGGCTTCGTCGGCCGGCAGCTTCGGGTCGCGCGCGGTTGCGGCGGGGGCCGCCGGAGCGGCAGCGGCCGGCGCCTGCGGCGCCATCGCGCCGTGATCGTGTCCTTCGTGGCCAGCGTGCTCGTCACCCGCCTGCGCGAACGCGAGGGCGGGGACGAGCAGCAGCGCGGAGGCGAAAGCGGCGAGCGTTCTCATGGAGAGCGCCCTCACTTCGCGAGCGTTTCGGCGAGGAAGTCACGCATGGCTTCCCACGAGCGCTTGTCGGCCGACGCGTTGTACGCGGCGCCCTTCGAGTTGTCGGAGCCCGCGCGATCGTCGGTGAAGCTGTGCACCGCGCCGCTGTACTGCACGACCTGCCAGTCCTTGCCCGCGGCGCGCATCTCGTCCATGAACGTCGTGACGTCCGCCTGCTTCACGTACGGATCGTCGGCGCCGTGCAGCACGAGCACCTTGCCCTGGATGTTCTTCGCATCGTCCGGGCCGGCCGACGACAGCGAGCCGTGGAACGTCACGACGCCGCGCACCGCCGCGCCGGAGCGCGCCAGCTCGAGCGCCGCGAGCCCGCCGAAGCAGTAACCCGTCACCGCGAGGCGCGTCGCGTCCACCTGCGGGCGGCTCGCCAGGAAGTCGAGACCGGCGTTCACGCGCGCGCGGAGCAGCGTGCGATCCTTGTAGTACTTGCCCGCCTCGGCGCCCGCGGCGGCCGCATCGGTGGGACGCACGCCCTTGCCGTACACGTCCGCGACGAGCACGACGTAACCGAGCGCCGCGAGCTTCTCGGCCTGCTCCTTCTGGTGCGCGGTCGCGCCCATCCAGTCGTGGATCAGCATCACGCCCGCGTGCTTGCCCTTGGCGGCGGAGTCGTAGACGAGCCAGCCGGACAGCGCCGTGTCGCCCTGGCGGTATTCGACGGGTTCGCTCTTCACGGCGGCCTCGGCGGGAGCGTGGGTGAATCCGGCGAACAGGAGCGGCAGGACCAGCAGCAGCAGACGCTTCATCGGGGAGTCTCCGGGGAGGCAGGGGGGGCGACGGCGCGCCGAACGCGCGCTTCTGGGCGGCGGGAACCTCGCATAGGATGCGCGTGTGAGGCCACGAGTTTCGGGTCAGGTTTGACCGGCTCGGAACGAGGCCCCCGCGAGGTTTCGCTACAGTGTCCGGCCCTCGCTCGCGCTGCGTTCGCGCGCGGAATCACCCCTGTCGAAAGGTCTCCATGGACTCGCACCTCTTCCTCCAGGTGCTCGGCTACGTCGCCTCGGTACTCGTGGCGGCGTCGCTCATGATGAAGTCGCTGCTCCGGCTGCGGCTCATCAATCTCGTCGGCGCCGGACTCATGGCGACCTACGGCCTGCTGATCCACGCGTGGCCGGTCGCGGTGCTCAACGGCACGATCGTGCTCGTGGACCTGTACTACCTGAACCAGATGTGGCGGCAGCGCGACTACTTCAAGCTGCTCGCGGTCGCGCACGACAGCGAGTACCTGCGCGGCTTCGTCGAGTTCCACCGCGACGAGATCGCGAGCTTCATTCCGGGTTACGCCTACGAGCCCGATCCGGCGCACCACCACCTGCTCGTGCTCCGCAACATGGTGCCCGCGGGTCTCGTGATCCTCGAGCCCGAGGGCCCGCAGGGCGCCGACGCGCGCGTGAAGCTCGACTTCGTCATTCCCGGCTACCGCGACTTCGGCGTCGGCAAGTTCCTGTTCGACGAGAACGCCGGCTGGTTCCGCGAGCGCGGCATCGCGCGGCTCGTGTCCGACCCGGGCGCGCCGCGGCACGCGGAGTACCTCGAACGCATGGGGTTCCGGCGGGAAGGCGCCGACTACATTCGGGAGTTGGGGCGCGGCCCGTCCGGCCGATAGAGTCAGCACCATGCTCCGCCGACTCGCGTCCTTCGTTCTCGCGCTCCCGCTGCTCGCGTCCGCCGCCGTTCCGGCGCACGCGGCGCCTGCGGCGCACGCCGACCCATGGAAGACCTACGCCACGCTCGTCGCGCGCGAGGACACGCTCTACTTCGCGAACAAGTTCCCGGCGTGCATCGCGCTGCTCGACTCGATGATCGCCGCCGGCCGCGCGTCGAAGGACGCGGGGCTCGAACGCCTCGCGCTCGCCCGGCGCGCCCGTGTGGCGCTGCTGGTGACGGGCTTCGACGACGGGCTCGCGTTCGCGGGCCGTTCGCTGGCGCTCGCGGTGCCCGCGCGCGACACGCTCACGCGCATCGCCGCGATGCGCATCCAGGCGATCGCGTACGAGCGCACGAGCCGGCTCGAGCGCGCGGTCGAAACCTCACGTCTCGGCGTGGCGCTCGCGCGCCGTGTCGGCGCGGTCGCGGACGAGACCTACTTCGAACTGCGGCTGGGCTACGCCGGCGTGGCCCAGAACCGGCCGGCGGAAGCGCAACCGCATTTCCTGCGCGCGGCCCGGCTCGCCGAGAAGGCCGGGCACGAAGGGAACGCCATGCGCGCGCTGTCGGGGCTCGCGGACACGGAGTACCAGCTTCGCGAGCTCGAGCCGGCGCGCGAGCACTACGACCGCGCTCTCGCGCTCGCGACCAAGCGCGGCGACGACACCCAGCTCGCGTACCTCTCCTTCAACCGAGCGAACATGGAGAACTCGATCGGCGACCCCGAGCAGGGCGCCCGGTTCGCCCAGACCTCGCTCGAGGCGGCGCGGCGCGCGGGCGATCTCGCCCGCGAACTCGGCGCGACGCACACGCTCGTGCAGTTCGACATCGCGCGCGGAGCATGGGATCGCGTGGACTCGATCATGACCGTCGCGATCCCGCGCGCGGAACCGGTCGCCGATCGCGACGCGCTGACGTCGCTCCTGCTCTCCGGTGCGCGCGCGAAGATCGAACTCGGCCGCGCGGCCGAGGCCGAACCGCTGCTGCGGCGCGCGACGGCGCTCGTGGATTCGCTGCTGCCGATGCAGGCCTCGTTCAACTCGCACCTGCTCGTCTATGTCCTGCACCTGGCCGGCAAGGACGAAGACGCCGTGCGCTACGCCGACGAACTGTCCGAGAAGCTGTCGCGTCGCATGCCCGCCGAGGGCTACTGGCGCGTGCGCCTGTACCGCGGGCTCGCGCTGCTCGAGCTCGGCCGTGGACGCGAGGCGCTCGTCGCGTTCCGCGAGGCGGTCGAGCGGACGAAGCCGACGGCCGAGGTTCCGAGGGGCGGACTCGAGCACGACTGGGCGATCGCGCTCGTGGGCGAGGCGCAGCGCCAGCTCGGCCAGATCGACGCGTCGATCGCGTCGTACCGCCGCTCGATCGCCGCGTGGGAGCGCGAGCGCAGCACGCGCACGCGTGAGGACCTGCTGCTCGACAGCGAGGACTACGGCAGCGACATCGGCCTCGCTCTCGCCTTCGCGCTGCTCGATCCGCGCCGCGCGGTGCGCACGGATCGCCGTGTCATCGAGGCGTTCACCGAAGTGCAGCGCTTCCACGCGCTGTCGGTGAGCGAGCGCCTGCTCGGTCCGGCCGCGGGCGCGGCCGCGCGGCGCGCGACGTTCGATCTCGCGGCGTGGCGCACGGGCACGCTGCGGCCGGGCGAAGTGTTCGTGGACATCACGCCGGGCGAAGACTCGACGCTCGTCGTGGCGGTGTCGCGGCGCGACGTGCGCGCGTGGACGATCGGCTCGCGCGACGCGATCGAGAAGCGCCTCGGGCGCTTCTCCGAGATGCTCGGGAGCTCCGGCGCGGACGACGCCACGGTGCGCCAGGTCGCGACCGCGCTCGGCGCGGACCTGCTCGGGCCCGGCGCCGACCTGCTGCGCGGCGCGAAGCGCGTGCTGATCGCCGCCGGCCGCTGGTCCGGCGAGCCGCTGGGTTCGCTCATCGTGCCGGGCATGAGCGGTCCGCTCGCGCTGGAGCGCGAGCTGTCGGCCGTGCCGTCCGCCAAGCTGCTCGCGATCGCGCGCGCCCGGACGGGCGCCCTGCCCGCGTCGCAGCGCTCGCTCGTGGCCGTCGCGCGCACCGAGGACGACCGCGGCCGCAAGCTGGTCGCCGCGGGCGAGGAAGTGCGTGCGCTGGGCCGCGACTACCGCGGCGCGATCGCACTCGTGGATCCGCCGGGCGGCGCGACGAAGCTCGCACGCGAAACGCTCGCCTCCGGCGCGATCATGCACGTCGCCGCGCACGCGAGCGTGGACGAGCGCAAGCCGTGGCAGTCACGCCTGCTGCTCGGCGCTCCGGGCGGACGCGACTCGTGGCTCGCCGTCTCGGCCATCAGCCGCCTCAAGCTGACGGCCCGGCTCTGCGTGCTCGCGTCCTGCCGTTCGCTCGGCACGGGCGGGATCGACAACTCGGCGCTCGGCGGGCTCGCGCCCGCGTGGCTCATGGCGGGCGTGCCGACCGTGATCGCGACGCAGTGGGACGTGGACGACCGCGCGACGGCCGAGTTCATGCGCCGCTTCTATGCGGCGCTCGCCGGCGGCCGCGCGGTCGGCGCGGCGGTGCAGCAGGCGCAGCGCGAGATGCGCGCGATCCCCGAGTGGTCCGCGCCGCGCTACTGGGCGGGGTTCGTCGTGCTGGGCGATCCCGGCACGCACGTCACGCTCTCGCGACGCTGAGTTTCGCTTTATGAGCCCTCGCCACACTCCGGCCCGCGCGACCAGACTGCCGCCCATGTTCCGCCGCTCCGTACTCGTGCTCTTCGCCCTCGCGATCCTGCCGTTCGCGGCTCCCGCCGCTTCCGCGCCATCGGCTCCCGCCGATCCCTGGAAGACGCATGCCGCGCTCGTGGATCGCGACAACACGCTCTACCTGGCGGGGCAGTACGCGGCGATCGCGACGCTCATGGACTCGGTGCTCGCGGGGCGAGGCGTGGCGAGCGACCCCGGCCTGCTGCGCATCGCGCTCACGCGGCGCGCGCGCGCGCACATGATGTTGTTCGAGTACCCGGCGTCGCTCGAGCTCTCGACGCGCGCGTTCCGTCTCGCCGAGGCCGCGCGCGACACGGCGACGATGCTCCGCTCGCTGCGCGTGCGCGTGGTCGCGCTCGAGAAGACCGGCGGCCTCGACGTCGCGAAGCAGCTCTGCGCGCGTGCCGCCGCGATCGCGAAGCGCCGCAACCAGCCGCGCGACGAGGCCTACTTCCACACGCGTCACGGCTACGCGCTGGTCTCGCAGGGCCGCAGTCGCGAGGCGCTGCCGTGGTTCGAGAGCGCCCTCGGTTCGGGCGAGCGCGCCAAGGACGAAGGTGACCAGCTGCGCGCGGTCGCGGGGCTCGCGGCGGCGCAGTACCAGGTCGGCAAGCTTCACGAGGCGCGCGCGAGCTACGCGCGCGGCATCGCGCTCGCGAAGAAGCTCGACAACCCGTTCGAGCTCGCCTACCTGTGCCTGAACGAAGCCGACATGGAGATGGCGATCGGCGATCCCGATCTCGCGCCCGATTTCGCGCACGCGGCGATCGAGGCTTCGCGCCGCGCGTCGCTGCTGCCGGTCGAGCTGCAGGCGCGCCGGATCCTCGCGAGCTACGAATCCGCGCGCGGCGCGTGGGACCGCGTGGACTCGCTCATGACCGCGACCATCGCGCTGGCGGAGCCGCTCGGCGATCGCGAGCCGCTGTCGAGCGCACTGATGTCCGCCGCGCGGGCGCGCATCCAGCTGGGACGCACGGCCGAGGCCGAGCCGCTCATGCGGCGCGCGGTGGCGCTCGCGGACACGCTGATTCCCGTGAACGCCGCGTTCGCCTCGCAGAACCTCGTCTACAACCTGCACTCGGCGGGTCGTGACGCCGACGCCGTGCGCTACGCCGACGATCTCGTCGCGCGCCTCTCGAAGCGCATGCCCGCGTCGTCGTTCTGGCGCGTGCGCTTCTACCGTGGGCACGCGCTGCTCGCGCTCGGCCGGCACCGCGAAGCGCTCGCCGCGTTCCGCGAGGCCGCGGCGGTCACGCGCCCGACGGCCACGACGCCCGGCGGCGCCGAGTACGACTGGGCGCTCTCGCTCGCCGCCGAATCGCAGCGCGGGCTCGGCCAGGTGGACAGCGCGCTCGTGGGCTTCCGGCGAGCGATCGCCGCGTGGGAGCGCGCGCGCAGCGCGCGTTCGCGCGAGGACCTGCTGCTCGACAACGAGGACTACGGCCGCGACATCGGTTTCGCGTACGCGAACGCGCTGCTCGATCCGCGCCGCCGACCGCGCCGGGACCGTCGCGTGATCGAGGCGTTCGGCGAGCTGCAGCGTTTCCACACGCTCGCGGTGAGCGAGCGCCTGCTCGGCCCCGCCGCCGACGCCGAGGCGCGCCGCAAGCCCTTCGACTTCGCCGCGTGGCGCAGCGGCACGCTGCGGCAGGGCGAGGTCTTCGTGGACGTGACGCCGAACGAGGACTCGACGCTCGTGATCGCGGTGACGCGCCGCGAAGTGCGCGCGTGGATCCTTCCCGCGGAGGCCGTGCTCGACAAGCGGCTCGCACGCTTCACCGAACTCGTGACGACTTCGGGCCCCGACGACCCCGCCGTGCGCCAGGTCGCGGCCGCGCTCGGCGCGGACCTGTTCGGTCCGGGCGCCGACCTGCTGCGCGGCGCTTCGCGCGTGCTGCTCGCGGGCGGGCGGTTCGGCAGCTATCCGATCGGCGCGCTGATCGTGCCGGGCACGAACGCGCCGCCGCGATCGAGCGCGAGCTTTCGATCGTGCCCTCGGCGAAGCTGCTCGCAGATTTCGCGCTCGCGCGTACGGAGCGCGCGGGCCACCCCTTCGCGTTCGCTCGTCGCGATCACCGCGCGCACGTCCGACGACCGCGGCCGCCGGCTCGACGGCGCGGGCGACGAAGTGCGCGCGCGCTCGGCCGCGACCACCTCGGCGCGCTCGCGCTCGTGGATCCGCGCCGCACGGCGCTGCAGATCGCGCGCGAGACGCTCGGCAGCGGCGCGATCGTGCACCTCGCCGCGCACACGAACGTGGACCTGAAGCGTCCGTGGCAGTCGCGCCTGCTGCTCGGCGATCCGGGCCAGTCCGGCGCGTACCTGCCCGTGTCGTCCATCAGCCGCCTGAGACTGCAGGCGCAACTCTGCGTGCTCGCCTCGTGCCGCTCGCTCGGCACCACCGGGCTCGACAACCTCTCGCTCGCGGGCATCGCGCCCTGCGTGGCTGGGCGGCTTGACGTGCCGACGGTGGTCGCGACGCAGTGGAACGTGGACGACCGCGCGACCGCGGAGTTCATGCGCCGCTTCTACGTGGCGCTCGCGCGGCGGAGCGGTCGGCGCGGCGCTGCAGCAGGCGCAGCGCGAGATGCGCGCGATCCCCGAGTGGTCGGCGCCGCGGTACTGGGCGGCTTCGTCGTGCTGGGCGATCCGGGCACCAGGTCGCGCTCGCGCGGCGTTGAACCGTAAACGCACCGAAGCCCGCGTCGACTCGCCATGCGCCCTCGCCGGTTCCGCGAAACCCCGCGCCGGTAAACGCTCCGTCGCGCGCTCGTGACGCGCGCCCTAACGTCCGCGTCCAATCCCAACACGGCGCCGGGCATTTCCGCGTGGCGCCGGCCGTCCCCAACGCGTCGTTCCGACGCAGGAGCACCCGATGACGCACCGTTTCCCGTGGACCCGCATGGGCGCACTCGCGCTGACCGCCATGCTCGTGGCCGCGACCACTTCACGCCGCGCCGCCGAAATACCGCGGGCGCCGCCGCAGCAGCAGCGGCGGAGCCGCCCGCGCCCGACAAGCCCTTCGCCGAGTGGAAGACGGTGAAGGACGCCGAAGAGAAGAAGGGCTTCTTCACGATGTGGAAGAAGCGCGACAACCTCTACCTGCAGATCAACAAGGACCAGCTCGAGAAGCCGTTCCTCTACATCGTCAGCTACTCGCGCGGCATCGGCAGCAACTACCTGCTCGGCGGCCTGCCGCCTGACGACCGCATGCTGCAGTTCGAGCGCCACGGCGACCGCGTGCTGCTCGTGGACGTGAACATGCGCTTCAGCGCCAAGGCGGGCACGCCGATCGACAACGCGCGCGACCTGTCGATCGGCAACTCGGTCGTGCAGTCGTTCAAGATCGAGAGCGAGCACGATTCGACCAAGGCCGTGCTCATCGACTTGGGCGGCCTGCTCGTGAGCGACGTCACCGACCTGGCCGAGCAGATGCGCGGCGCTTTCGGCGGGGTGTCGGCGCGCTTCGACAAGGAGCGCTCGGCGCTTGCCAAGGTGAAGAAGTTCCCGGACAACACGGAGATCGAGGCGCTGCTCACGTACACGCCGAACGACCGTTCGCGCCTGTCGATCGAGACCGTCCCGGACAACCGCTACATCCCCGATCACCGTGCACTGCTCGTTCACGCGCCTGCCCGAGAAGCCGATGGCGGCGCGCTGGCGGACAACCGCGTCGGCTACTTCCTCGACGCGCGCAAGGATTTCGGCCGCGAGGACAAGGAGAACTTCTGGGTGCGCAAGATCAACCGCTGGCGGCTCGAGAAGAAGGACCCGACCGCCGCGGTGAGCGAAGTGGTGAAGCCGATCGTGTACTACATCGACTGGACGGTGCCCGATAAGTTCCGGCCGTGGGTGAAGGAAGGCGTCGAGAAGTGGCAGAAGGCGTTCGAAGCCGCTGGCTTCCGCAACGCGATCGTCGCGATGGACGCGCCCGCGGAGAGCACGGGTTGGGACCCCGAAGATGTGCGCTCAGCACGATCCGCTGGATCACCTCGCACGAGCCGTCGTTCGGCGCCATCGGACCGTCGCGCGTGGACCCGCGCACGGGCGAGATCCTCGACGCGGACATCCTGTTCGAAGCGTCGATGTTCCAGAACTACGCGAACACCTACCGCCGCTACCTCGGGCCCGAGGCGCTCGGCCAGTCCATGCTGCCGCAGGACGCGCTTTCGCAGCGCTGCCGAGAACGCGACGCCGGAGATGCTCTGCATGGCCGGGGACGCGCTCGCGGACGGCGGCGCGATGCAGCACCTGGCGATGCTCATGGACCAGACGCTGCCCCGGGCGCGCCGGTGCCCGACTGAGTACCTGAAGCCCGCGGTGATCTGGGCGGTGATGCGAGGTCGGTCACACGCTGGGCCTGCGCCACAACTTCCGCTCAGCTCGACGCCCGTCGACAAGCTGCACGACACGGCGTGGACCGGCGCGAACGGTCTGTACGGCTCGGTCATGGAGTACCTGACGCCGAACATCGACCACTCGCGCGCGCACCAGGGCGAGTACTGGACCACCGGCGCATGTACGACCTGTGGGCGATCCGCTACGGCTACACGCCGACGGGCGCCGCGACGGTCGAGGAAGACTACGCGTCGCGGCACCAGGTGGCCGACGAGTCGCTGCTGCCCGGGCACGAGTACTCGACGGACGACGACACGTATCCGGCCGACGCGCCGGATCCGCGCTCGAACATCTACGACCTCGGCGGCGACCCGCTGACGTTCGCGAAGGAGCGCACGGCCTACGTCGCCGTCGCTGTGGCGCAATGCGAACTTCGAGCAGCGCATGGTGGGCGACAGCGGCGACCTGACGGCGCTGCGCCGTTCGATGGACACGCTGCTCGGCCAGTACGGCACCGCGGCCGGCCTTGGCGGTGAAGTACCTCGGCGGCTCGTACATGTCGCGCGTCGAGCGCGGCCAGCCGGGCGAGGTGAACCCGGTGACGCCGGTGCCGCGGCCCAAAGCAGCGCGAAGCGCGCATCGGCGACAACACGCGCGTGCGCACCTGGTGGAGACGCGCGCCCGCATCAAGCGCGCGCTCGAAGCCGGGCGCGAAGCCGACGGCGCTCCGGCGCTGGGCGGCATGCGCGGGATGTTCGGGGCTCCTGCCTCGGCGCGGTAGCGCCGAGCAGCGCCTGAGGCGCCGCAGTTCTTTCAAAATCAACGCCCCGGCTCGGAACGCTCGAGCCGGGGCGTCGCATGAAATGCGGTTTTCGTGCGGCAGGGTCGGCTCTCGCCGGAGGAACTCCCGTTGTGCCGTGGAGGTCCGACGGCGATACGTTCGGGCCGCACGCATGAGAGGTCCCTCTCTCGAGACCTGATTGCGGGCGGAAGTGAAGGGGAATACCCCTTTGGCGCCAGTTGGCCACGGGACTAGGGCTCACGGAACCGACGATGTCGTGCTTACCGTCCATGGGCCGATCCCCGAGTCTGCCCCTTGTCGTCCCATCCGTGGATCGCGCCGGCACGGGCGCTCGTGGATCGCTTCACATGAACCCGGACTACCGCTGGATCGTGGTCGAGGCAGGGCAGCACCACTTCCTGGGGACGGCGTTCGCGTCGCTTGGGGCGCGCTCGATGCGTGTTCGTCGAGTCCTCGGTCGTGCCGGAGACCTTCGATCGCAGTGCCTGTGACGGGCTCGTCATGGCGCTCGGCGAATGCCGGGGCCAGTACGGTCGCCGTCGTCTGGAGCGACTTCCGGGTCAACGCGGGTTGCTTCAACTACGCGAACTCGCACCGCTTCTCGGCGTTCCTGCGCGAACTCTGGCTCGAGCCGGGCGAGGGACCTCCGCTGCTCTACGTGGTCAACTCCGCCGGAGTCAGCCTGACGCATGGCCGCGCGCTGTTCTCCGACGCCTTCCAGCTCCTGCCCGAACTGCTCGCCTACGCCCGGGAGCATCTCGTGGTGACTTGCGCGGTGGGCAAGTGCCTGGGCCTGGCCACGCTGTTCTACGGACTCGGGCACTACCGCATGGCGGTGACCGGCCACACGCACATCAACCTGACGGGCCCCGAGGTGATCGCGCTCTTCTTCGGCGGGAAGGTCGACTTCGAGCGCCAGGCCGCGGCGGAGACGCTCCACGATCGCAATGACCTCGTGCACGAGCTGGTGCCTTCGCTGGAGGACGCGTTCGAGCGGTGGAAGGGATTCCTCGCGCCGCAGTTTCTCACCCGGCCAGCGACGCTCGATGCCGATCCCCGACCGCGGCAGTCCTGGGCCTGTTCCTGGATGGTGCACCGCAGGAACTCATTCCGGGTTGGTGCCCGGGCGTGCGTCTGTTCCTGGGCGCGACGGGGCGGGCCGATCGGCGTCTTCATCAACCCGCTGCGGCAGACGAACAACCTGATCACGGTTCGTGCGCTGGAAAAGTATGCGGCGGGACTCGACTCTTCCGCGCCATGCGTGTCGATCGTCAGCTTTCTCGACTCTCCGGCGTGGATCCGCGGTTCGAGCAGAGCGATGCGGGCAACATCCGCAGGCTGCTCGAGGTGGGCGAGAAACTCATCGAGTATCCACACGGGTCCATGGGTGTGGTGGTGGGGCGCTGCTTCGGGGGCAGCTCGATGCTCAGCGTCCCCAGGACTTCGGCGGACGACGGACGCTGGCGATGCGCGGCAGTGCCATCGGGATGATGCAACACGGCATCATCGACCAGTTGTTGCGCCAGAGTCCGCGGTTGCACCGGCAGTGGCTCGAATCGGCTGCACTGCAGGGCCCGGGCTTCGAGGACCTGCTCGAGGCGGACATGCTCGACGCAGTCATCGACCCGTACGAGTTGCCGGCGGAGATCGACCGGTTCCTCGCGCAGTTGGACGAGACGCCGCTTCCGCCGGCCTCGCCGGCGCGGCACACGGCCGCCAACAATTCCGAGCGTGGCGAGGCCGGGCGCTTCGCTGCCGGCGACGGTGCGCTGTGAGAGCCGTCATCGCCGGGACCGGTTTCTACGTTCCGGGGCCGCCGGTCACCAACGAGGTTGATCGCCCGGCACGGCCTGCGCATCAAGCCGTACTTCGTGAGCCCGCAACGTCGGAGTCGAAACGCGGCATTTCGCCGCGAGCGATCAGGCCACGAGCGATCTCGCCACCGAAGCGGGCGCGCGCGCGATCGCATCGAGCGGGCTCCCCGCATCCGCGATTCGCCGCGTCATCCTCGCCACCGTTTCGGGGGACTACCCCACGCCCGCGACGAGCTGCCTCGTCCAGCGCAACCTCGGCCTCGAAGACTGCGCCGCGATCGACATCATCGGCGCGTGTTCCGGCTTCCTGCAGGCGCTGGACTTCGGCGCGCGCAGCGTGGCGACGGGCGGGGGACCGGCGCTGGTGATCGGCGCCGACATCCGGTCGCGCCAGCTGAACTTCGAGGATCTGCGCACGGTGTTCCTGTACGGCGACGGCGCGGGAGCGGTCGTCCTCACGCCCGGCGAGGGAGACGAAGGAGTGCATCACTCGATCCTGGTGAGCGACGGCAGCGGGGGCGGAGGCGGTGTTCATTCCCGCAGGCGGGTCGCGCGAGCCGTTGACGATCGAAGGCTGGCGGACCATCGCGGCTCGATCACCATGCCGGACGGGCACCGGGTCGCGGAAGCCGCGCGGAAGGGTTTTCGGCATCTGGTGGATCGCCTTGCGGCCGAGACGCGCGTGCCGATCGGCGACATCGGGTTCTTCTGCATGCACCAGCCCAACCTCTTCCTCCTGCGGCAGGTCCTCGACGACCTCGGCATTCCCGAAGAGAAGTCGTGGATCAACTTTCCGCGTTACGCGAACACCACGTCCGCGTCCGTGCCCATCGCGCTGGCGGAAGCGGCGGCGGCCGGAAGGCTGGTCCCCGGCAGCTGGCTCTGCCTCGCGGCGGCAGGGGCCGGTTTCGCCGGTGCGATCCACCTGATCCGCTGGGGCACGCCATGATCCTCGTCACCGGGGCGAGCGAGGGCATCGGTTACGAGTGCGCGCGGGCATTGCTCGAGCGGACGGACGCCACCGTGCTCATCACAGGGCGCGGTGCGGAGAAGTTGCAGCGCGCACGCGACGCGCTCTCCGCCAGCACCGGGAGCGCCTGCACACGCTCGTCTGCGATCAGGGTGATCCGCGCGGTCGATGAACTGCTCGCCCGATTGGCCGCGCACCCGCAGGTGATCGAGGGCGCCATCCTCGCCGTGGGAGTGAACCCGCGCTTCAGCGAAGGCCCGCGGAAGCTTCACGCACTGAGCGACGAGACGATCGAGACCACGATCCAGACCAACTGCGCGCAGACGCTGCGTCTTTCGTCCGCCCTGTTGGGCCGCTTTCGTCGGCAACGCGCCGGGGTGCTGGTCTGGATCGGCTCGCAGGCCGCCCGCATCGGCCTGCCCGGCGCCGCGCTCTACGGTGCGACGAAGGCATTCCTCTCCGGTCTTGCCGTCGCGACGCACCGGGAGTACGCGGGCGCGGGCGTCCGCGTCCACCTGCTGCATCCGGGCATGGTGCGCACGCCGCGAACCGCGGCGGTGGCCGACGCCGTTCGCCGAAAAGCACGGCCTGAACGTCGACGAGGCCGGGCGTCGCGCGCCGCATCGTGGACGTGTTTCTCTCCGGCGACGCGGCCGCGGTGGAGTCAGAACTATGACGGCGCTCGACCTGCTGTGGTGGGTGGGCTGGGTCTACTTCGCGGTGTGGGCGGCGTTGCCCCTGGCGTTGGTCCCCGTGGTTGGGCCGTGGCGGGTGTCGTGGTGTGGGCGCTGCTCGCTCCGTGGTCCGCGCGCTGCTGGGCATGGCGGCGGCGCATGGCTTGATGCCACCGATCGAGGAGGGGACGTTCGGGCCGTTCTCGGACCGCGGCAGCATCCGCTGGGCGATCAAGGGGTGGGCGCCCGCCGTCTACCTCGGAGTGTTCCAGCCCCTCTTCTTCCTCAGCCCGCTGTTCCAGCGAACCGCGCTGCGCGCGTTCGGAGCGAAGCTCGCGGCGAACGCGCGGGTGACGACGCGGACCAGCGTGCGCGAGCCGCACCTGATCGAGATCGGCCGCGACAGCCTGGTCGGCGAATACGCGCACCTGGCGACTTCCTACCAACCCAAGCTGCACACGCTCATCGTCGGAAGGATCCGGATCGGCGACGACGTGCTGATCGGCGCCTACTGCGTGCTGGGCGCGGGTTGTCGCGTCGGCTCGCGCACCATCGTCGAGTTCCGCGTGGCGATCGGCGCGCGCGCGATCATCGGGGAGGATGCGTTCATCGGCGCCGACACCATCATTTGGGTTGGGGCGCGGATCGGCAACGGCGTGCGGATCGGCAAGTCGTGCGTGATCGCGATGGGCGCCGTGGTTCCCGACGGTGCGCGACTGCCCGACGGCACGTCGTGGCCCGCGGCGTCGTCACCGGCCGCCGCCGGGGGCCGGGAATGATCGCGAGCCTCCTGTTCGCGAGCCGCTATCGCGGGTTCCTCGCCGCCTGCGACCGGCCGCTGCTCGCCCAGGCCGCCCGGCTGCGCCGCATCGTGACGCGGGCTGCCCACACCGGCATCGGTCGTCGATGCGGCTTCGAGCGCATCGGCAGGATCCCGGACGACCGCGAACTGATCCGCGCGTTCAGGAAGCCGTCCCGGTTCGCACCCACGCCGAAATGCGCGAGGACCTCGACGCGGTCTACGAAGGGGACTGGCAGCGTCTCTGTCCGAGCCGGCCCCTGTTCTTCGCGATGACCGCCGGGTCCACGGGCAGGTTCAAGTACATCCCCTTCACCGCGGAGTTCCGCGAGGGAGTTGCGTGAAGGCTCGCTCGTCTTCAGGGCGCCATGGAAGCCCGTTATCCCGCCCTCCGCGCGCGGAAGCTGCAGTTCCTCGTGGGGTCCGCCGAGGAGGCCGGTCGCCCGCGGGCATCCCGCAGGGGTTCGCGTCGGGGTTCAACTACAAGCACTTCCGTGGCTCGTGCGCCGCCGATTCGTCGTGCCCTACTGGGTCTTCACGATCGACGATGCGGACGAACGCAACTACGCCGCAGGACGGATACTCGTGGCCGAGCGAGGGGTGGGCGCGCTCTGCGCCATCTCGCCCGTGAACCTGATCAACCTGCGACGGGCCATGGAAAGCCAGGCGGAGCGCCTCTGCGACGACATCGCCGCGGGCACGCTCGGCGTCCGCGGATCCTCCGCGATGCGCGGGAGCTTCCCGGACGCGTCCGGACCCCGCCCTCGCGGAGGCGCTGCGAGCCGCGCGCCGGAAGGAGGGAGCGCTTCCCACGCGACCTGCTGTTTCCTCGCTCGAGGTGCTGGTGTGCTGGCGGGGAGGAAC